>NZ_JBBLYK010000001.1:1052500-2420408 GCF_037805125.1 Roseobacter sp. HKCC-CH-9208
CCACCAAACGGATCGGCGCGCCGTTCTGATTGGGGATAGGGCGGCCATAAATGCCCGTGGCCATAATCGTCAGCGGATGCATTGCCTCGTCTAGGCGCAAACCCTCGCGATACGGCCAATCCAAAACAGGGTAGCGCAGGCCAGGCATCTCGTCTGGTCGCATGACAGTTTCAAACGCCACATGATTTGCGCCCTCCTGAACACCGACCCGTGTCAGAATATCCGCAAGTTCGATCCCATTCCATGGAATGACCATCGACCACGCCTCGACACAGCGAAAGCGATAGATACGTTCCTCAACCTCAAGACCATCAATCAACTCGGCCAGATCATAGATTCCAGGGTTGTCGACCAACCCATCCACCTCAATCGTCCAAGGCGATGTTGTTAGGCTGCCTGCATTATTAGCGGGATCCTCTTTGCCTGTGCCGAATTCGTAGTAATTGTTATAAGAAGTAATCTCTTCCCAAGAATTCGGGACAAGCTCCTGCGCGTTTGCCCGACCAAGGCCAAGGGCGGTTGCACCAATCAAACCTGCCGCACCTGCCATGATTTGGCGGCGGTTGATATAGGCCGCATAAGGCGTGGCATCTGCAATGCTCAGATCATTTGTCCAACGTCTTGCCATCAACTTACCCTTTCTGTCGTCACGTTTTGCGAGGAACATGGCCGCAGATGCGCCATTTCCCAAGCCTTGTTGCACGATCTCACGAAACTGTTTGCAACGCGTGATCGCAATTTCATTCACATAGGCTCACACGCAATCACATCAAATTTATTGGAAGATCAAAATGCGCCGCGCTTAGGCGCGATACGCCGCGCGTCAAGTCACGCGCATTCACATCTGCACTATTTTTATCTCTATTTTTACATATATTTCTTAGCGAGACGGCAAGCTGAATTTTAACCCCACATTGATTACGAGGCTAACCATGTTCAAACGCACTGCACTTGCACTTGCCACAACCGCAGCTTTTGCCACTTCGGCTTTTGCGATGGGTCACTCGAAGGATATCGTAGACACGGCCGCAGCCGCAGGCAGCTTTGCCACGCTTCTGGCTGCTGCCGAAGCCGCGGGTCTGGTTGAGACGCTGAAAGGCGAAGGCCCTCTCACCGTTTTCGCACCAACGGACGAGGCGTTTGCCGCCCTGCCCGAAGGCACAGTTGAAACCCTGCTCTTGCCAGAAAACCGCGATCAGCTTGTCGCAATCCTGACCTATCACGTGATCGCAGGCGCGGTGATGTCTGGGGATCTTTCTGATGACATGACTGCCGCAACCGTTCAGGGCGCTGATATCACCATCGACCTCGATAATGGTGTGATGGTCAATGACGCCAATGTTGTTACCGCCGATATCGAAGCGTCAAACGGCGTGATCCACGTCATCGACAAGGTGATCATGCCTCCAATGTAATCCGCAGCACGGATTGCGCATAAAGAAGGCCCCGCAAGATGCGGGGCCTTTTTCGATCTTAATGCACCACGGCATCATCAGGTTTGGGGCGATTTGTGGCCGCCACCCTGTCACCGATGATCAGCCCATCCGCGCCTGCACTGACACCAACCCGCGCGCCATCCTTGACCTCACCGGCCAAGATCATCTCTGCCAACGGGTCTTGCAGGCTACGTTGGATGACCCGCTTCAAGGGCCGCGCTCCAAAGACAGGATCATATCCTTCGGAGGCCAACCAATCCTTGGCCGCATAATCCAGATCAACGGTGATTTTACGCGCAGCGAGGCGTTTCGCCAAAAGCCCAAGCTGGATTTCAACAATCCCACCCATATCTGCGCGGCCCAAGCGATCAAACACAATCATATCGTCTAGGCGGTTTAAGAACTCGGGGCGGAAATGTGCCCGCACCGCATCCATCACATCGCGCTTGGCGCCTGCAATGTCCCCACCATCTGGCAACTGACTGAGCGCTTGCGCCCCCAAATTTGACGTCAACACAATCAAGGTTTGTTTGAAATCAACGCGCCGCCCTTGGCCGTCAGTCAGGATACCGTCATCCAAGACCTGCAACAGGACATTGAACACCTCGGGATGTGCTTTTTCGACCTCATCAAAGAGGATCACCTGATAAGGTCTGCGCCGCACGGCTTCGGTCAGAACACCGCCTTCGTCATATCCGACATAGCCCGGAGGCGCGCCGATCAAACGGGCAACCGCGTGTTTCTCCATGAATTCGGACATATCAATCCGCACCATGGCCTGATCATCGTCAAAGAGATATTCAGCCAAGGCTTTGGTCAATTCGGTTTTCCCTACACCCGTTGGCCCAAGGAATAGGAATGACCCAAGCGGGCGATTTTCATCCTGAAGCCCTGCGCGCGCGCGGCGCACCGCACGACTGACGGCAGAAACCGCCTCGCGCTGGCCGATGACGCGGCGGCCAAGCTCCTCCTCCATCCGCAAAAGCTTTTCCCGCTCCCCTTCCAACATTTTGGACATGGGGATCCCCGTCCAACGCTCAACCACGGCGGCAATTTGCTCGGGGCGCACAGCCTCTTCGACCATGACATCTTCTTCGGCATTCTCAGCCTCGGCCAATTGCCGATCGAGATCAGGGATCACCCCATAGGACAATTCACCTGCACGACCCAAATCGCCCCGCCGTTTGGCCTGATCTAATTCAGCCCGCGCCTGATCAAGCGCCTCTTTCAGCTTGCGCGCTGCATCAAGCTTGTCGCGCTCGCCCTGCCACTGCGCCGTCATTTGCGCAGATTGCTCCTGCAAATTGGCCAATTCTTTCTCAAGCTTTTCCAACCGTTCACGGCTAGCGCTGTCTTCTTCTTTCTTGAGCGCCTCAGCTTCGATCTGCATTTGCAGGATTTGACGATCAAGCGCGTCTAATTCTTCGGGCTTACTGTCGACCTCCATCCGCAGACGGCTTGCTGCCTCATCAACAAGGTCAATCGCCTTATCGGGCAAGAATCGATCCGTGATATAGCGGTTCGACAAGGTCGCCGCGGACACAAGCGCCGCATCTGAGATCCGCACCCCGTGGTGAAGTTCATACTTCTCCTTGATCCCGCGCAGGATAGAGATTGTATCTTCCACCCCGGGTTCTTCGACCATCAAAGGTTGGAACCGCCGCGCAAGCGCGGCATCTTTCTCGACATATTTGCGATATTCATCAAGCGTGGTTGCACCCACGCAATGAAGTTCGCCACGGGCGAGCGCAGGCTTGATCAGGTTGGCCGCATCCATGGCGCCATCAGATTTGCCCGCCCCCACCAAAACGTGCATCTCGTCAATAAAGAGGATGATTTCACCAGATGCAGCCTCGATTTCTTTCAAAATCGCCTTCAGCCGTTCCTCGAATTCGCCGCGATATTTTGCGCCTGCGATCAGCGCCCCCATATCCAAAGCCATCAAACGCTTGTCGCGCAGGCTTTCGGGAACGTCACCATTGATGATGCGCAAGGCAAGGCCTTCGGCAATCGCGGTTTTCCCGACACCCGGCTCTCCAATCAGAACGGGGTTATTCTTAGTGCGGCGGCTGAGAACCTGCATCGCGCGGCGGATTTCCTCATCGCGCCCGATGATCGGGTCAATCTTCCCGTCCCGCGCGGCTTGCGTCAGATCCCGCGCATATTTCTTGAGAGCCTGATAGCCATCTTCAGCCGAGGCGGTATCAGCCGTGCGACCCTGACGGATGTCATTGATCGCAGCGTTCAGGGATTGAGCATTGACCCCGCCCGCCTCAAGCGCAGATTTCGCTGGCGATTTCACAAGGGCCAACGCGGTCAAAATCCGCTCAACAGGCACGAAACTATCGCCCGCTTTGGTGGCAAGCTTTTCGGCTTCGTCCAAAACCTTTAAGGTTTGGCTGTCTATATAGACCTGCCCCGCATCCCCTGTGACTTTGGGTAATTTGGCCATGGCGGCATCATTAGCGGCGCGCACTTCGCGCGCATCGCCCCCGGCCTTAGTGATCAGATTGCCTGCCATACCCTGCTCATCGTCAAGCAAGGCTTTCAGCATATGCTCTGGTGCCAATTTTTGGTGATCTTCGCGCTGCGCCACTGTTTGAGCGGCCTGAATGAACCCGCGCGCACGGTCTGTGAACTTTTCAAAGTTCATCGTCTGTCTCCTTCATCTAAGCACCCGTCTCGCACCACCCGCTTTGCGGCATGATGCATCTTTCGGGCCTTCTCTTTAAACTTGGGAGGTCAGCGCGCTTTGTTCAAGGGTTAAGGCTCAATCGCGAATGCGTTCTGACAAAAGTTTTGCGGGCCTCAATCGCTCCGCCGCCTCAAAGAGCGAGAATGTTTGGTTGACGTAATTTGTCACTGCGGACCGCTCATTCATATACCCCATCAATTCGGCTGTGCGGGCCGCCTCAACCAATTGCACTGCACGGGCGGGGTCATGGGTTTCAAACTGGACATAAAATAAAGGCTCCCCCCGCCTCAGCACCAAATCTTTCTCCGTTTGGTGCCATTCGAACGCCCACATCAGCGGACGCGGCCAAATATGCAGCGGAAACCGCCCCCCAAAAATCGTGCCTGGAAGGGGGTCTGTGCGGTAGTGGGCAAACGCGGCCAGTTGGGTCAGATAGATCGGCTCATCCGCAATGAAGCAGTAGGGAAGAGCAAGCTGAATGCTCGGGCGATCAGCATAGCGCCATTCCGCCTCGGACACCAAGGTCACCACTTGGGCAATCTTATTGCCACGGATTGTGCTGCTTGTGCCTGCGCGATTGATCAACACGGCCTTCCCGTCTTTGTCACGCCCAAATCCTAAATGCAGATCATAGGGACAGCGCACCATAAAGTAGCGGCTTTCCATCTGCACCACCGCAGGGCAGCGCGTTGCTGATTTTGCATGCGCACGGTTGGCCCCACGAGCGGCCACGCGTTCAGGCGCCTCAAAAAGCACTGCCCCTTTTTCTTCGGTCAAAAACCACCCCACACGCGCAGGGCCCTGTTCGGGCTTTGCCTCGTCACGCGACACTTCAATCGACAAACTCATGATCTGACGTTACATCCAGTTTAGCTAGTTTGAGAATGCAGGTTGCCGAAGGGCGCGTCAATGCTGCCTTGGTCGGGCAATTGACCCACGGGCCAACCATCGCTACCACGGGACGCGACCCCAACCCATGAATAAGGACGTCCAATGACCGCTGCATCTGACCGCTTGATTGTTGCCCTTGATGTGCCCCATGCGGTGGCGGGTTTAGAGTTGGCCGCCAAGCTCGGCAATGCAGTCAGCTTTTACAAAATCGGCTTGGGGATGCTGACGGGCGGCGGGCTTGCCTTGGCGCAAGAGCTGAAAGACGAACACGGCAAGCGCATCTTCCTTGACATGAAGCTATTCGATATCGGCGTAACAGTCGAAGCGGCGGTGCGCGGGCTTGCGCAATTCGACCTCGATTTTCTGACTGTGCATGGTGATCCCCATGTCGTGCGCGCGGCAAAAGAAGGGGCTTCTGGACACAAGACCAAGATTCTGGCTGTGACCATCCTCACCTCATTGGATCGCGCGGATTTAGACGCAAGCCTGATCACCGCAGGCGACATTCCCGATCTGGTCACAACCCGCGCTGCGCGTGCCTTTGAAGCGGGGGCAGATGGGGTTATCGCCTCACCACAGGAGGCCGCAATGATCCGCGCCCTGCCCGAGGCCGCAGGACGCCTCATCGTCACCCCAGGTGTGCGCCCCGCAGGCAGCGCGCTTGGCGATCAAAAGCGCGTTGCCACACCAGCCCAAGCCATCGCGGATGGTGCCGATCACATCGTGGTGGGGCGCCCAATCTGGCAAGCCGCCGACCCCGCTGCAGCCGCCCGCGCCGTGTTGGCAGAGATTGGCTAAGGGCGCCGCCCATGCCCGCCCTCTGCCGCGATTGTCTGAGCGAGTTTGAGGCAGGCAGCCGCTGCCCCGACTGCGGGCGGCCAAATGTGATCTCCCATCCTGAACTGTTCAATCTATCCATTGCGCATATGGATTGTGACGCATTTTACGCTTCGGTGGAAAAACGGGACAATCCCGATTTAGCAGATAAACCCCTAATCATCGGAGGCGGGCGGCGTGGTGTCGTCTCGACTGCCTGTTATATTGCCCGCATCCGTGGCGTGCGCTCTGCCATGCCGATGTTTCAGGCTCTTAAACTTTGCCCTGACGCGGTGGTGCTGCGCGGGCGGATGTCGCATTACGCGGCAGTCTCGCGCGAAATTCGCGCATTGATGAACGAACTGACCCCCGCGATTGAGCCGTTATCGCTTGACGAGGCCTTTTTGGATCTCTCGGGCACAGGCAAATTGCATGGTCACCCGCCCGCTGTGATGTTAGCGCGCTTGGTCAAACGAATGAAAACCGAATTGGGACTGACAGGGTCGATTGGCCTCAGCCATAATAAATTTCTGGCCAAAATCGCCTCTGACCTCGACAAGCCACAGGGCTTTGCGGTGATTGGCCAAGCGGAAACACAGGATTTCCTGACTCAAAAGCCCGTGTCGATGCTATGGGGAATTGGCGCAGCCGCACAGGCGAATTTGCAGGCGGCGGGCATTCACAAAATCGGTGATCTGCGGCGTTGGCCCAAAGATGAATTGGTCGCGCGTTTCGGCGCATGGGGCGCGCGGCTGCATGATTTGTCTTTCGGACGGGACAACCGCAAAATCTCGGCCACGCGCGAGGTGAAATCAATCTCAAACGAAACCACCTTTCCCAATGATCTTCGTGATCCTGATTTGCTCGATGGACATATCTGGCGTCTGGCAGAAAAGCTATCGGCACGCGCAAAGGCGCAGGGGCTTGCAGGGCGTGTTGTGGTATTGAAATTGAAAACTCACGATTTCAAAACGCTGACCCGCCAGACCGCTCTGCCTGATGCTACGAAAATGGCAGACCGCATTTATGCGCAAGCCGCGCAATTGCTTGCGGCTAATCTGAAATTTGCGCCCTTTCGACTGATCGGTTTGGGGCTGGGGGATTTGATCCCCGAAGCTCAGGGGGATCGCGCAGGCAATCTGCTTGACCCACAAGAGGCCAAACGCCTCCAAGCGGAACGCGCCTCGGATGAAATTCGTAAAAAATTTGGCGATCAAGCGATCGTAAAGGGCCGCGCGCTGCGGTGATCACTCAGCGGCGAGGGGCTGCGCGTCAGTTTCCTTAAAGGCCTCAATGACCTTCGCCAAAGCCGCTGTGACCCGCATACGGGTATCTTCGAACCCACCATTTTGGGCAATCACAGCCTCATCCATATAAAGAGCACGGTCAATTTCGATTTGCACAGCATGAAGCCCGCGGTTCGGCTTGCCATAGGCTTGGGCGATATACGCCCCTGCAAAGGGCGTGTTGCGCGCCACAGTGAACCCTTGCTCTTCAAAGGCGGTGTGGACAAGGTCAACAATCTCACGATCTGCGGCACCACCAAACCGATCCCCTAGAATGAGATCGGGGCGCTTACTTTTGCTACCCACCAAAGCGGCGCCTAAGGCGTCATGGGGCATGGAATGCATATCCAGCAAAATAGCGCGGCCGAATTGCGCGCGCGCCGCATCCATCAAATCACTCAGACAGGCGTGATAGGGATGCCAAACACGGGCCAGACGCGCCTCAGCCTCAGCGCGGGTGATCTTACCGCGATAAATGCTGCACCCATTGGCCACCACGCGCGGAATCACCCCAAGCCCTGCCGCAATGCGTGGCGATGCCGCCCCCCGCGCCACCCCAAATATGACAGCGGGATCCAATTCATCCGCATTGCGATTGAGATCAACATAGGCACGCGGGAATCGAGCCTTTAAAAACGGAACCCCAAATTCAGCAGTGCGTTCTGCCAATAGATGCACAAACGCATCTTCGGAACTGCGGATTTGGTGAGGGTCAATATCAATCGCGCCCAGAAACTCTGCGGGATAGACATCACCAGAATGCGGTGAAGCCACAACAACAGGGGCCAGATGCACCTCTGGCAAGGTCAAATCATAGGCGGGACTGCTATTTTGTGCGTTTCTCATGTGTTGGATATAGCCCAGTTCTGGAAAATACCAAAAGCCCTTGAACCGCCCCGCGATTCCTTTTAAAGACCGCGCTACTGCGGAACGGGCTTGGCTCGTGACGTCCGTTTTTCTGTTTCATTTGGCTTTACCTTAAGGCCGCGTGGAAAAAGCGGTGCGATCCGTAACGACATCGGGCGGTTAGCTCAGCGGTAGAGCACTACGTTGACATCGTAGGGGTCACTGGTTCGATCCCAGTACCGCCCACCATCGGCACAATCCCGTGCCAAACGAACAAAGGCGCACCGCCGCGCCGCGAGAAGGAGAAGACCCATGAAGGTCAAGAATTCGCTCCGTTCGCTCAAGCAGCGTCACCGCGATTGCCGCGTCGTGCGCCGCAAGGGCCGCGTCTATGTGATCAACAAGACGCAGCGCCGCTTCAAAGCCCGTCAGGGCTGATCCAAGCGCAAGAGCTTATGATCCAATGAAAAACGCCGCCCTCTTTTGGGGCGGCTTTTTTCTTTGGGCCTACCAACCAGATTGGCGATCTTCTAATTCGTCCAAACTATAGCTGTCTTGGATTTGATCCGAGACATCCTCACGATAACGCGGATCTTGGCCCATGCAATTCGGCCCACAGATCAGATAGGCAACCCAATCCCCCCCGTCATTGAACCATAGCCGCCCCCCCGGTGTGGCGACATATCCATTGACGCCTTCGTCTATGTCGCCCGCGAGATCCTCAACGGACGGCACCTCACTATCGGCATCAGGATCATAGCCTGCATGGGTGTGGAAGGATGCCGTAACTTCAACAAAGCGGCTTTCATCCCCACGCGACAAAAAGGAATCCGATGTCCCCCGTGTCACCTCGGTCGCCATATAGGTGCCATCGGGCATCAGGCCAATATAGCCGCAATATTCACGATTCTCTGCGAAAGATCGGCTTTGCAGTTCTAACAATATCTCGCGCGCCGCCTCCATCTCGCCCGCAGGTTGGGCCGTGGCCATGATCGGACAAAGGCCAAAAGCCCCAAGCATCACTATGTGCCGCATCTTCATTTTTCATAAAATCCCAAGAAACCCCTCTTGTCGCAAATCTGCGGCCCGCGCCAAAATTGGGCAAGTTTTCTGCGACACGGCACACCAAAAGGCCTCACAATTCCCCACAAAGAGGCATAAAAAACACAACAAGAGCGCCGCAGATACGATGCTGCGCCGTCTTGCAACTCGCCCGCGCATATGCGCTTTTGTGCCAAAAGCGCGGTTGTCGCAAAATGCTGGCTCGCCTAAAGACAGACCCGCATTTGGAAGGAAGAGGGCATGACACATATCTGGCTGCGCGCAGAAGAACGCGAAAGCGAGGAGCGGGTGGGACTAACCCCAGAAGGCGCTGCCGCACTGATCGCCAAAGGCATGAAAATTACGGTTGAAAAAAGCCCTGCGCGCGTGATCCCTGTTGAGGGGTATATCAAGGCAGGCTGTGCAACCGCACCCTTTGCCTCATGGGCAGATGCACCCCAGGATGCGATCATCTTTGGCCTCAAAGAATTGCCAGAAACCGATCACCCCCTGCACCATCGCCACATCATGTTCGGACATGCCTATAAGGGACAGCCTGCAGGACAAAGGTTGTTGAAACGATTCAAGGCGGGCGGCGGCACGCTTTACGATTTGGAATATCTGGTCGATGAAAATGGCCGCCGTGTAGCCGCCTTTGGATATTGGGCGGGGTTCGCGGGCGCGGCGTTGTCGCTTAAGGCGCTTATTGCACAACCCAAACTCATGGGGCCGATCCAAGGCTATCCCAACAAAGACGCTTTGATTGCCGAATTGCAGCGTGAGATGACAGCCATTGATCTGCCCCGCGCCATCATCATCGGCGCCTTGGGGCGGGTCGGGACAGGCGCGCGCGATCTTTGCGCGGCACTTGGCATTCCAGTGACTGCTTGGGACATCGCAGAAACGGGCTCAGGCGGGCCATTCCCAGAAATTCTGGATCATGAAATGTTTCTCAACTGCATTCTCGCGGATCCTTCTGTGCCCGTATTTGTGCCGCGAAGCGCCAAAGAGGCCCCGCGCGCGTTGCGCGTGATTGGGGATATTGCCTGCGATCCAAGTTCCGATTTCTCGCCAATCAAGGTCTATGATCATGTCACCACATGGGGGGAACCTGCGTTGCGGGTGCATGATGTGCCACCATTAGATGTCATGGCGATTGACAATCTGCCCTCTCTCTTGCCGCTAGAAAGTTCGGAAGATTACGCCGCGCAGCTTTTGCCATCTTTGCACGGGTTGGGGGATTTGACCCAAGGCGTGTGGGGCCGCGCCAAGGCCCGCTTTGACCACCATATCGCACAAGTTTAAGGGAGTTTAGATCATGACAATTCATTGGTGTGGAACAGGTCTGTCCTCCATTCCAGGCCTGCGCCATCTGATTGAAACCGAAGGCGATGTGGTCGTGTGGAACCGCAGTGTCGACAAAGCCAAGGCAGCTGTGGGGGATATCGCAAAAGACATCCGCGCGTTTGATATGGCAGCCCTCACCGAAGCCACAAAAAAGGGCGATGTGGTTATCTCAATGCTGCCTGCCGATATGCATGTGCCGCTTGCCACAATGGCGATTGCGGCAGGGGCACATTTTGTCTCCTCCTCCTATATCGCACCTGAGATGCGCGCATTGGATGAGGCGGCACGCAAGGCTGGGGTTTGCGTTGTCAATGAGGTGGGCCTTGACCCGGGCATCGACCATTTGATGGCTCATGCCCTCATGCATGACTATCGCAACAGTGCTGCTTTTGACCCGAAAAATGCCCATGATTTCATCTCTTACTGCGGTGGAATTCCCAAAATCGCGAACTCGTTTCGCTACAAATTCAGCTGGTCGCCGCTTGGCGTTCTCAAAGCACTGCGGTCGCCTTCGCGTTCCATTGCCAATGGCAAAGAATTAAACGTCTCGCGGCCTTGGGATGCGATTTCGCACTACACCGCACCCCTTGAAACGCCAGAGGAATTTGAGGTCTATCCAAACCGCGACAGTCTGCCTTTTATGGCCGAATACGGGTTTGAAGCCGATTGGAATGTGCAGCGGTTTGTGCGCGGCACTTTGCGTCTTGCTGGGTGGTCTGAGGCATGGGCGCCCGTGTTCCGCGAAATCGAAACCCTCGAGGGGGCGGCGGGCGATGCGCGGCTGCGCGTGATGTCTGACCAATTCTGGCGCGAAAATTCCTATGAGGCCGATGAGCCAGACCGCGTTGTTTTATGCGTCTCTCTCAAGGCGGAGGTCGCGGGGACTGCGCGGTGGCACAAAACCTATGTGATGGATGCATGGGGCGATGCGCGCGGCACAGCGATGGCGCGGCTTGTCTCAACCCCTGTCGCACTGGCCGTCAAAGCGGCAATCACAGGGGCCGTGCCTGCGGGCGTGTCCGCTGCGCCGCATGATATCGGGCTTGTCCGCGACTGGATGGAGGTTGTGGGAACCCTTGCCCAAAGCCTGTCTGTGGTGGACCATCTCGCCTAGAAAATGCGGTAGTAGAGCCAATCGGGGAAGAACTGACTGACCCTGAAAAACGCCCCAAAGCCCCATGGAAAACTGCAACTGAATTTCTTGCGCCGCATATGGCGCAAGAAAATATCTGCCGCAGGGGCGGGATCCATGATGAACGGCATGGCAAAATTGTTCTTATCGGTCAGCCTCGTGCGGATGAAACCAGGGTTGACCAGTTGCACCGCGACATTGCTGCGCCGCATATCCACACGCAGGGATTCCGCCATATGCATCACCGCTGCCTTCGATGGGCCATAGCCCGTGGCCGAAGGGAGGCCACGAAAGCCCGACAGACTGCCCGTGATGACGATATGACCTGCATCCTTTGCCACGAATTGCGGCACGACATGGCCCAAGACGCGCGCCGCACCCATGACATTGATATCCATCATCGCCAAGACTTGGTCACTATCCCAAGCACTGGCATGCATCGGCCAATAAACGCCTGCAAGATAGACCATCCCATCTATATCGCCGACATCCCGAGCGGCTTTGGCCACGCTTTGCGCATCACTGACATCCATGGGCACAACCCGAGATGGGCCGTTTAGGCGTGTCGCAACCTCGTTAAGCCGCGCCTCAGATCGGGCGGATAAGATCACCTCCGCGCCTGCGCCAGATAATTTCTCAGCCAAGGCTGCACCCAACCCTTCGGATGCGCCGACAAGCCAATATGTCTTTCCTGCAAAATCTCGCATAAAAACCCCATCTCTCTCGCGAAAGTAAACCTAGCGCGCGCGTTCTTGTGGCAAAGGTGTGATACTCAGAATCGTGATCGCAAGCAGCTTGAGCGCGCATGGAACCGCCGCATAGAGCAACACCAAGCGCGACAATGCCGCTTCGGGATTGGCCGCGCCCGCCTCAAACCCTGCGGCCTCCAACAGGGGCAATAGGGTGACGGCGGCGAAGGCCAAGGTGAATTTGGTCGCGAAGGACCACAATCCGAAGGCTGCGCCCGCCTCGGGTGCGATTTTGGACAAATGATGCGAGAAAATGGCAGGCAGGATCGTCAAATCTGCCCCAAGCGCCATTCCCGAAGCCAAACAGATCAAAGCAAAAGCGACCACATCGCCCGCCCCCAAAGCGAGGGTGAAGGCGAAGGCCAAAATCGACAAAGCCATGCCAAACAGCAATACAGGCTTGGCCCCAAAGCGCGTGGCGGCCCGTGTCCAAAATGGCGCGGACAGGGCGGCAGCGAGAAAGAACAGCAACAAAAGCGGCCCCTCCCATCCAAGGGCCTGCAACACCCCTTCAACGTAGAACAGGAAAAGGGTGGAGGTCACCGCGACTGGGGCGGCATTGATCAAAGCAATGCCCAACAAACGCCGCGCCGTCTGATCGCGCAAGATTGTGCCAAAGGCGGTTGGCGGTGTCGCCGCCCCCTGCCCCCAGTCAGGGCGCATCAACACATAGGCAAGGGCGCAAAGACCCACAAAGCCAATCGCAAAACCTGTAAACGGGTTGGGCAAGAAGCTTGCCAATGCAATTGGGGCAACTGACGCCAAGCATACCCCCAACAACCCCCCCGTTTCGCGCCATGTGGCAAGGCGCAAATGACCATCTGTTCCAAGCCGTTCGGCGGTTTGCACACCCTCGGCGTAAAAGCAGATCGTGAGGAAGGAGAAAGACGAGAACAATCCGATTAAGGTCAGCGCAAACCACCACACGGGGGCAATCGGCGGCGCAATGGCAAAGAGGCCATACATGGAGGCAGCAAGAATCGTCACAGCCCCCGCCACCATGCCCCTCCGATAGGCGCGGGTGGTGCGTGCCAACCATCCCAAAGCAGGGTCTTGCACCACATCAAATAACCGCAAGCCGAAAAGGATGCCCCCGAGCGCCGCAAGGCCCAAGCCATATTCATCGACATAGAATTTCGGGGCATGGATATAAATGGGCAGGCCCGCGCTCGACAGCATGGCGGCAAAAACTGCGTAGCCCGCCAAGGGCGCGCTGCGCTTAGCCATCAAGACACCTCGCGTTCGGGCGGCTCAGGGCGCGGACGATAGGGCGCGCCCTTGATCCATAATTTCAGCGCCTGCCAATGGATCAGGCCCAAAACCCTGCGCGACCCAAAAGGCCGCCGCCATAAGGCGCGCAAGATATCGCCATTGCGCAACGGACGGCGCGCGCCGGTCAGCGTGGCATAAAGCCCCTCATTGCCTGTGGCGTAATCAATGAAAATCCCTACCCGATCCGCACGAATATCAAAGCGGAATTCATAAGCGCCCTCAATTTCTTGGAAGGGCGAGACGTGGAACATCTTTTTTGCCCGCAAAATATCGTGACGGGTGATTTCCTCGAGATCTTCGCGATGGCAAAGATAGGAATGCCGATCACCGAAAGTATTAGACACTTCGGCAATGACAACGCGCAAGCGCGCTTGGGTATCATAGGCCAACCAAAAACTGACAGGGTTGAACACATGGCCCAAGAGACGCGGCTGCGCCAAAAGCATCAGCTTGCCTTGGGTCTGCTCGGCCAATCCATGCGCGGCCAAAACAGCGCGTGCCCAACTGGCCCCCGCTCCGTTTTTGGGCGCACCGCCGTGGTCAAGATCCCGTAGGGCTGCAAGATTTCCCTTGTTGCGGCCAAACAATGCGGGGGCAATCAGATCATCCACCTCTGCATCAAGCATCACGTAATCAATGGAATATCGAAACGCATTTTCCACAGCGCCCCTGCGGCCATGAAATGTTTCGCCTGCGATATAATCCACCGATGATGACACTGCTTTCTCCCGTCAGGCCGCCGCAACCATGCGATCCCGTTCGGCCATGGCATTGACCACATCAATCGCACTGGCCAACCCATCCTCGTGGAACCCATTTTTCATCCACGCCCCGCAGAACCAAGTGTTTCCAGTGCCATTCATGGCCCGCACTGTGCCTTGTGCGGCTAATGCGGCCAAATCATAAACGGGATGACGGAAGGTTGCTGTGTCATAGATCAAATCATCTGCAATCTCTCCACGGCTGTTCAATGTCACAAACAGCGGGTCAGATTTTGGGATGGGTTGCAGGCGGTTCATCCAATAGGTCAGATCAATTGGGCCACCGCTATAGCCTGCGCGCTCGGTGTAATTCCAACTTGCCCATGTGACTTCGCGCAATGGCATCGCGCGGCGATCTGCGTGCAACACCATTTCATTGGGCTGATAGCGGACTGCACCAAGGGCGGCTTGTTCTTGCGCGGTTGGGTCCGCCAAGAGCGCCAAACTGTCATCAGAATGTGTTGCAAAGACCACATCGTCAAAGCGCTGCCATTGGCCATCACGGCGGATCTCAACACCGCCCGCCACGCGCTTGACCTTGTCCACGCCTGCATTGGTGACGATGGTCACCCCACGCTCGCTCAACGCGCGCTCAAGCCGCGTGACATATTCAATAGAGCCGCCGTGCACGGTCCACCATTGATGTTGGCCTGACGCTTGCAGCAAGTTGTGGTTCTGGAAAAACCGCACAAGGGCCTGGGCGGGGAAATCCATGATCTCCTCTTTTGGGGTCGACCAAATCGCGCCAGAAATTGGGGTCAGGTAGTAATCGCGAAACCACGCGCCCATACCCAACTCATCCATGAACTCGCCCAAGGTTTGCGAGCTGTCATTGGCCAAACTGGCCGCCTGCGCGTTAAAGCGCATGATGTCAGCCAACATGCGCAGATATTGCGGCCGCATAAGGTTTTTGCGTTGCGCGAATAGGGCCTTGAGCGAATGCAGGCCATATTCAATCGCCCCGCCCCCGATTGAGGCCGCAAAACTCATGTCACTCCCGACAACAGGAACCTGCAGCTCTTCGAACAGACGCACCAAATTGGGATAGTTGACGTAGTTGAATACGATGAACCCCGTATCAACAGGCTGATCGCAGTGGCGGCCTGCAACCACAGTGCGCGCATGCCCCCCAAGGCGGTTCTCCGCTTCAAACAAGGTTACATTGGCATTTGGCGCAAGGTAATAGGCGGCCCCCATCCCTGAGATCCCTCCCCCGATGACGGCCAAAGTGTGAGGGGGGGCGGGAGGTGTTTCAAATGGCACGGATATTTCCCTTGTTAGTGTTTTTTCTCTGTCTAGCCAAGTTTACGCCCCCTGTCGCGCCTTGGATTAAAAATTGCCTCAATTTTTTCTAAGTGTGCGCCAAAGTTCGAAGGGCGGACGGCCCTCACGATAATTTTTTGATCCAACCCTGTAACCTGCGCGTAACCGTGATATGCTCGACCTTGATGTTCATAATTTGACGGCAGGTAACCCTCGCGATGCACATTGCGCGCAAGGTCGGCATGAGTCAGCCCCCGCTGATGCGGCGCCGCTGATGTCAACACCGCTGACCCCTCCCCCCCTCAAGGCGCAGTCCTGCGAATGGATCGCCGAAGTGATGGCGATTGCGCAAAATCGTGATCAAGCGGCCTTTGCTGCTTTGTTTCGGCATTTCGCCCCGCGCGTGAAAGCCTTTTTGATCAAGTCAGGCGCGGATGAGGCGCTCGCGGAAGAATGTATGCAGGATGTGATGGCCACTTTGTGGCGCAAAGCACATCTGTTTGATCCCGCGCGGGCCTCGGTCGCGACATGGATTTTCACCATTGCGCGGAACCGCAAGATTGACCTGTTGCGCAAATATGCACGACCAGAGCCAGAAGATTTACCATGGGGGCCAGAGGCAGAACCCGACCAAGAAGATGTTCTTGCCCTCCAACAAGAGAGCCGCAAACTGGCCGAAGCCCTCAAAAGACTACCTCAGAAACAAAGAGTTTTGATCGAAAAAGCCTATTTTGGGGATCTCAGCCATGGCGAGATTGCAACAGAAACAGGCCTGCCCCTTGGCACGATCAAATCGCGAATTAGGTTGGCGCTAGAGAGATTGCGTCATAACATGAGCCAAGCGACCAAATGACCGAAGTAAAACATCATATCAGTGACGACTTTTTGATCGGCTACGCAGCAGGCAGTTTGCCTGCGGCTTTCGACCTTGTTGTTGCCACTCATGTCTCGCTCAGTGATGACGCCCGCGCAAGGCTGCATGCCTTTGATGCGGTTGGCGGCTGCGTCCTAGACGAGATGGACGAGGCCCCCCTTGCAAAGGACAGCCTTTCCAAAACCCTGAGCCGTATAAATGAAAACGCCGCATCAGAGGCGGCCAGCCCGCAAAATCAAACTCGGCCAGAAGATGGCATTTTCCCTGCCCCGCTGCGCGATATGATTGGGTGCGATCTGGCAGATGTGAAATGGCGCCCGATTGGGATGGGCTGCAAGCAAGCGATTATCAGCGAAGGCAAGGATGCCACCGCGCGGCTTTTGTTCATTCCAGCGGGCCAAGCGATGCCCCGCCACACACATCGCGGAACCGAAATGACCTTGGTGCTTCAAGGGGCCTATCGTGATGAAACCGACCGTTTCGGGCGTGGTGACATCGAAATTGGCGATGAAACCATGAACCACACCCCCGTGGCTGAGGCGGGCGAAGATTGCATCTGTCTGATTGCCACCGATGCGCGCCTGAAATTTGAAGGCCTCTTGCCGCGTATCGCGCAAACATTCCTGCGCATCTGATCAACTGGCGGCTTTCCATTCACGCCCTGCTTGGCTAGGCAGGGGCGTGAACAGGCGAAAGGGCGCTCTCATGTCCAACAAAGTCGTGCTTATGGGTGTAAAAGGCGGGCCTGCAATTCGCCCCAATGGCCCAATGCCCACCTCTAGCTTAGTGGAGATTGCAGGGCGCAGCTGTGTTGTAGATTGCGGACTTGGCGTGTCCAAGGGGCTTGTGCAGACAGGGCTTTCGCTCAAATCTCTTGATCTGATTTTCATCACCCATCTTCATTCAGACCATATTTTGGAACTGGGTGGATTGATCCACACCGCTTGGACATCTGGCCTTGCCACCCCTGTCCATGTTTACGGCCCCAAAGGCATTGGCGCAGTATGGGAGGGGTTCCTTGCGTCTCTCGCTTTCGACATTGATCTACGCATTGATGATGAGGGCCGCCCCGATTTGCGCGGGTTGGTGACGATCACCGAATATGATGAGGGCATCGTGGCAAATCTGCAAAATGGCCTAGTGGTGCGCGCGTTGCGGGTTGATCACCCCCCCATTCTTGATTGCTTTGCGCTACGCTTTAACAGCCCTGACTGGTCAGTCTGTTTTTCGGCCGATACCGCGTATTTCCCGCCTTTGGCCGATTTCGCCCGCGGATGTGATCTCTTGATCCACGAAGCCATGCTTGAGGCAGGGGTGGATCGCTTGGTCGCCCGCACCACGGGCGATGGCGCAAAACTCAAAGCGCATATTGTGCGCGCCCATACAGAGGCCCGCGATGCTGCCAAAATTGCACAAGCTGCTGGCGTGCCGCGTCTGGCCCTGCACCACCTTGTGCCCGCAGATGACCCTGAGATTACCGCCGATCACTGGCGCGCGGCCTGTGCAGATGCGTTTTCAGGCGAAACCATCATCGGTTACGATGGATGTGTGATAGAGGGGCCAAACTCATGAGCAAAAAGCGCAAATTCGGGCCAGATCGTGCCGAGCTTTGGTTTCGCTTCTGCTTTTCCTTGGTGGGTGTGGCCGCGCTTGGCGGTGCTGTCGCGTATCGTGGCCTGCCATCTGGCCCCGCAATGGCGGAGATTGGCATCATTGCGGGTGGGTTTTTCTTGGGCAGCGCGATTTGGTCAGCATGGCGTTTGATCACGCGCGATCATCCCTAAGCCTCCCATGACCGAATTCGTCTACAGCCCCCCAAACACGCCTCTTGAATTGATCCATGAGGATCATGAACTGCTGGTCGTCAATAAGCCCGCAGGTCTTTTATCTGTTCCAGGCAAGGGGGAACATCTGAAGGATTGCCTGATCACCCGCCTGCAAGCCGCCTTTCCTGAGGCCCTGTTGGTGCATCGGCTGGATATGGATACCTCAGGCGTGATTGTCTTCGCGCGCACCCCCGCCGCGCAGCGCCATTTGGGGCTGCAATTTGAAAAGCGGATGATGAAGAAATCCTACCTCGCCTTGGTCTGGGGCCAAGTTGACGGCAAAGAGGGCGTGATTGATCTGCCCCTGATTGTGGATTGGCCAAACCGCCCCTTGCAAAAGGTCTGCCACGAGACGGGTCGCGCGGCCGTGACGGAATGGAAGGTCTTGCGTCATGACGAGACAAGCACCAGGATGCGGCTGCTCCCCCAAACGGGCCGCTCGCACCAATTGCGCGTCCATATGCGGGAATTGGGACATCCAATTTTGGGCGATCCGTTCTATGCTAAAGGGCCTGCACGCGACTTTCCGCGCCTCATGCTGCACGCAGAAACCCTGCGCCTGCGCCACCCTGATGGCGGGCGTGGCATGACCTTTCGTGCGAAAAACCCGTTCTAGGAACTGCGGCGCTTTGTCATGCCAAAATTAGAATAATTCTAAAATTGGTTCGTAAGGCGCGAGGTAGCTTTCCTATATCAAGGGGGTATCGGCAAAAAAAGGAACCTCCCCCATGGGCCTACGTATCACTGACATTGTCCCCAATCTTGAACTGACCACCGATCACGGCACCTTTAAATTCCATGATTGGATTGGCGATCAATGGGCCATTTTATTCTCCCACCCCAAAGATTTCACACCCGTCTGCACCACGGAATTCGGCGCAGTCTCGCAGCTTGGCGCAGAATGGGCCAAGCGCGGCACCAAAGTTATTGGCCTTTCCGTGGACAGCGTGGAAGAGCATGGCAAATGGAAATCAGACATTGAAAGCTTTGCTTCCGCCAAGGTCGAATTTCCAATCATTGCAGACCTTGATCTGACCGTGTCCAAAGCCTTTGATATGCTGCCAGCCGAGGCCTACCTGCCCGATGGTCGCACCGCCGCAGATAGTGCAAGCGTGCGCTCGGTCTTCATCATTTCGCCTGACAAGAAGGTGCAATTGATCATGACCTACCCCATGTCGGTTGGGCGCAATTTTGCGGAAGTTTTGCGCGCTCTGGATGCGTTGCAAGCCACCTTCGGGCAGCCAATTGCGACACCTGCAAATTGGCAAAATGGCCAAGATGTGATTGTGGCGCTCTCGCTCAATGACGATCAAGCGCGTGAAAAGTTTGGCGAGATTGATGTGAAATTGCCTTACCTACGCACCACGAAACAGCCAAGCTAATCAGAAAAAAGCCCCCAACATTTGGGGGCTTTTATTTTACGCGGCAGTGCCGTTGCCTGTGATGGCGTAATTCGGTCTGTGCAGATGCACGACCGTGCCAATTGGCAATTTTTCATAAAGCTCGATGACATGCGCGTTGACCATACGCACACAACCCGATGACGCGCTGGTGCCGATTGACCAAGGCTGTGGCGTGCCATGAATGCGCAAATAGGTGTCGCGATCCCCGTCATAAAGATAAAGCGCGCGTGCACCCAATGGGTTTTCTGGCCCACCAGGGACACCGCTTGCAAATTCTGCATAAAGGTCTGGTTCGCGCGCAATCATCGCGGCTGTCGGTTGCCAACTGGGCCATTCAACCTTGCGGCGGATCGTATATTGCCCAGGCGCTTGTAGGCCCGAACGGCCAACAGCCACGCCGTAGCGCATAGCCGTGCCATCATCGAGAATGTGGTATAGATATTTTGCAATCGGGTCGACATGCACATGACCTGGCACCATGCCAGCCTTATGCACAATCCGTGTCGGCATCAGCCGGGGATGTAACCCCCACGGGTTTGGGCCTTGTGGTTCGGGGCGCTCAATCGTCTCGTCAAAGCCTACGGCATCTTGTGCCACGGCGGGGGTCGCGAGAAAAGCGGCGCTGCCTGCAAGGAAATGTCTGCGATCCATAGCAAAATCCATCATTATGGGGCCAATTTACTGGCCGAAATATGCCGCAACTGCCCCCAGTGACACAAGAACATCACGCAGCGGGGCGGTTAACATTTGCGTCAGTGACGCCTTGGTAAAAACCCCCGCAACCAAGGCTGCGGGGGTTCTCTTAGTCTCAAGCGGGGCTTACTCCGCCGATGCCTCTTCTTCGCTGCGTTCTTCGCCAGTCTCTTGGTCAACCATTTTCATGGCCAAACGCACTTTGCCGCGGTCGTCAAAGCCCAAGAGCTTTACCCAGACCTCTTGGCCCTCCTGAAGAACATCGCTTGGATGGTTCAGACGGCGGTTTTCGATCTGGCTGACATGAACGAGGCCATCGCGCTTGCCGAAGAAATTCACGAAAGCACCGAAATCAACGATTTTGACAACTTTTCCTTTGTATACCTTGCCTTCTTCAGGCTCAGCCACGATGGAATAGATCATATCATAGGCCGCTTTGATGGCGTCTTGGTTCGCACTTGCGATCTTGATGATGCCATCATCATTGATATCAACCTTGGCGCCTGAGGTTTCCACGATCTCGCGGATCACTTTACCGCCAGACCCGATCACTTCGCGGATCTTGTCGGTTGGGATTTGCATGGTCTCAATGCGTGGGGCATGTGCCGAGAACGCATTGGCCGAAGACAATGCCTTGGCCATTTCGCCAAGGATATGCATCCGCCCTGCTTTCGCCTGCGCAAGCGCCTTTTTCATGATTTCAGGGGTGATCCCTGCAACCTTGATGTCCATCTGCAGCGAGGTAATCCCCGCTTCAGTGCCTGCCACTTTGAAATCCATGTCGCCAAGGTGATCTTCATCACCAAGGATATCGGTCAAAACAGCGTAGGAGCCATCGTCTTCCAAGACCAGACCCATGGCCACACCCGCAACAGGGGCTTTCAGCGGCACGCCTGCATCCATCATTGACAGGGAACCACCACAGACCGAAGCCATTGAGGAAGACCCGTTCGACTCTGTGATCTCAGAGACCACGCGGATCGTGTAGGGGAAATCGGTTGGCGCAGGCAGAACCGCCTGCAACGCACGCCAAGCCAACTTACCATGGCCGATTTCACGGCGACCAGGTGAGCCAACACGCCCAACCTCGCCCACCGAATAGGGGGGGAAGTTGTAATGCAGCAGGAAGTTTTCTTTGAAATTGCCATGCAGCGCATCAATGAATTGCTCATCATCGCCTGTGCCAAGCGTGGTCACAACCAAGGCCTGAGTTTCACCACGGGTGAATAGCGCCGAGCCATGCGTGCGGGGCAGAAGACCCGTTTCGCTGACAATCGAACGAACCGCATCCAAGGCGCGGCCATCAATCCGCTTGCCGTCTTTCACAACCGAACCACGCAGAACCGAAGATTCCAGCTTCTTCAGTGCCGAACCAAGGTTTTCATCTGCCAATTCTTCTTCGGAAAGCTGCGCTTTGATCGCTTCTTTTGCGGCGGATACAGCGGCAACGCGGTCTTGTTTATCAAGGATCGCATAGGCGTCACGCATCTGCGCTTCACCCAAGGATTTCACCTTTTCATACAGCGCGCTGTAATCAGGTGGGGTGAAATCAAACGGCTCATTCGCCGCAACTTCTGCCAGATCAATAATCAGATCAAGCACGGGCTGCATTTGCTCATGGGCAAATGTGACCGCGCCGAGCATTTCATCCTCGGTCAGCTCATAGGCCTCGGATTCAACCATCATCACGGCGTCTTTGGTGCCCGCCACAACCAGATCCAAACGCTGGTCGGGGTTGTTGCGCAGACCCTGCATATCGTCAACAGTCGGGTTCAGGATGTATTCCCCATCCTCAAAGCCCACACGGCAGCCTGCAATCGGCCCCATGAAAGGCACGCCCGAAATCGTCAACGCTGCAGACGCGGCGATCATCGCAACGATGTCGGGATCATTCACCAAATCATGGCTGAGAACCGTACACATCACGAGAACTTCGTGCTTGAAGCCCGAAACAAACAAAGGGCGAATGGGTCGGTCGATCAAGCGCGCGGTCAGCGTCTCTTTTTCGGTAGGACGCGCTTCGCGCTTGAAAAAGCCACCAGGCACCTTGCCTGCGGCGTAGTATTTCTCTTGGTAATGCACAGTCAGCGGAAAGAAATCCTGACCTGGCTTAGCTTCTTTGGCGAAGGTCACATTTGCCATAACGCTGGTTTCCCCAAGCGTTGCGATCACTGTGCCATCTGCCTGACGGGCAACCTTGCCCGTTTCTAGGGTGAGGGTTTCCTCGCCCCATTGAATCGATTTTTTCACTTCGTTGAACATCATCATTTCCTGTGTGGAAGCACTCCCAAGCCTTCTCGGGTCTTCCGTTTCATTGGCGGCCCCATTGCCGCCGACCCCCTTCATCATCCCATGCGCCGGGGTCGTTGCGTCACGTCTCAGATGCGCGCCACATAGCGCAGATTGTGCGATATGAAAAGCATAGACAGAAATCGCGCCTGAAATATCCAATGACCAAATGAAAAACGCCCGCTGACGGGATCAGCGGGCGCTTCAAACTGATAAAGGCAAAGATTAGCGGCGGATGCCCAAACGCTCGAGGAGCGACTGGTAACGCGCTTCGTCTTTCCCACGCACATAATCCAGCAACTTACGGCGCTGAGCAACAAGCTTAAGCAAGCCACGGCGCGAATGGTTGTCTTTGGCGTGAGTTTTAAAATGCTCAGTCAGCGTAGTAATGCGCGATGTCAGGATCGCGATCTGCACCTCGGGGGAACCAGTGTCGCCCTTTTTGGTGGCAAATTCTTTGACCAAACGGTTCTTTTCTTCAGCAGTAATCGACATCGGGCTCTCCTTTACGTTAGAGGGTTGCAGCACAGGCCGGGATGTCGTCCAGCAAGGCCATTTCCCCACGGCGCTAGCACCGTGGATTGCGGCCACATAGGGGGGAATCGCGAAAATGAAAAGGCTTTTTTGATCTGTGCCGCACAGGTCTGTTAACCTTGAGCGCAAATTTTTATCCAAACCTCGGCGATTTATGGCATCTTTCAGCCTCGCCATGCGCCGTTCATCGGCGCTTGGCATCACGCATCTGCTGCTGCCATAGCATCAGATTTTGCCATTAGGGCAAGGTTCGCGTCACTTCACGCAAATCCGGTGATCGTTTGAGGGTATCGCATAATGTGCGGGAGTGGGTGATGCTTGCGCTTACGGGTTTGATCAGTTTGATCGCAGCGGGCTATGCCGCTGCAGGTATGTTTGATCTTCAATTGGATGAGTCAGAAGACGGGCCTAAATCCCGACAATATCCATCCGCGCGCAATTGGAGGCACGTCCTAAAGAAAATGCGCCCGTAAGGCGGCCAAAACCGCCTCAGGCTGTTCTTCGGGCATGAAATGGCCTGTATTGGCCACGGCCTGCCCCGTCACGTTTTCCGCCCATGCCCGCCAGATCCCCAAAGGATCACCCGTGCGCGCGGGAAAGCCTGCCTCAGCCCAGAGAAAGCAGAGGGGCGCCGTGATCATCCGACCCGCCGCCCGATCTTCTGCATCCAATCCGCGATCAAAAAATGCGCCCGCGCGGTAATCGTTGCACATTGCTGCAATGCGCGCAGGATCAGCCGCTTGGGCGCGATAGGCGGCCAAAGCCGCGTCAGAAAAGGCGCTTAGATCTTTGGCATATGTCCATGAGGCCAATGTCCAATCCATATAGGCCGGCCCATCTGTCGCGATCATCCGCTCGGGCAAAGGGGCGGGCTGCGCAAGGAACGTCCAGTGATAGGCCTTCATCGCCAATTCCGCATCCCATGCCGCCCAAAAATCAACGGTCGGAACGATTTCCAAAATCGCCAAACGCTCAAGCCTATCAGGATGATCCAAAGCAAAGCGATAGGCCACGCGTGCGCCGCGATCATGCCCCGCAATATGGGCCTTTTCGATGCGGAAATGATCCATCACTCCCGCCACATCCAAGGCCATCTCACGCTTGGAGTACATGCGATGTTCTTCATCGGCGGCGACAACTTCACTCTCACCATAGCCGCGCAAATCAGGGATGATCACATGAAAATCGCGGGCCAAATCGGGCGCGACTTTTGACCAGCACATATGGTTTTGAGGATAGCCATGCAGCAAAATCAAGGGCGCACCATGACCGCCGTGATGCACTGAAAGCGTGATCCCGTTGGTTTTGATTTGTTCTTTCACAAAACCTGAAGTCGCGCTGTCCATCGGTGCCTCCAAGATCAATTCCACAAAATTGGCGTGGTCGAATAGGGAATATAGAGCGGGTGTTTGGGATGACCTTCCTTCGACAATCCCAAATGGTAAAGCGGTTTTTCAACTTGGCGCAGCAATGCCGCCACCTGCGCCCCCCGCCCCAAAAACGCACCATGCGCCCCCCACGCACAGATGATCTGATGCGCCGCAGTTGCACATCCTAAAATGGCATCATCATTGGCAGGCCCAATCGGATCAGCGGCGGCACGCATCGCGCGGGGGTCTGTGTCGCGCCATGCGAAAATATTCACCACTGTGAAGCTGCCAAACCCAAGCGCGCGCGCACGCCGTTCGCAGCGCTCGACTGTGGGGTCGTTTTGCGTCTCGGTCGCGGTGGAGGGGTTCAGCATCACAAACCCCACGCGCTGGCCTGCGCCTTCCCAAATGCGCGTGAGGCTATAGCGATAGGCCTCGCAATCGGAATAGACCGCCTCTGACGCGGCATCACCCTTTTGGAACGCGCGGCGGATCACAGGTTGAACACGCGGCTTGGATGCAGCTCGCCCCCCATATACCGCCCAATGGCAACAGGCCGCCCCTCAAAACTGGCCCATGCTTGATCACCATAATTGGGTGCAGCATCCATCACCTGCCCAGGGTTTCCAACCCGCAGGCGCTGCGCGCCTTCTGAGGTTGCGCGCAAATGTGGCAACCCGTCCAACGCATGTTCGAGTGGCAAGAGAGCCGCATCAAGCGCCGTGGTTTTTGCGGCCAATTCAACCTGTTCCAAGCTCACAGCATCGTCCAAGTCAAAAGGCCCCGACCACAGACGGCGCAACCACGCAACATGGCCGTAACAGCCCAATGCGGCACCCAAATCTCGCGCAATCGCGCGCACATAACCACCCTTGCCGCAGACCATCTCTAAGACCGCAGACCCAGGGTTTTTGCGCGAAACCAGATCAAGCGTCTCAACGTAAAGCGGTCGCGCGGATAGTTCCAAATCTTCGCCCGCCCGCGCCAAGGCATAGGCGCGCTGGCCATCTATTTTCACAGCTGAATATTGCGGCGGAATTTGCGTGATATGCCCCCGAAACGCGGCTAGGCTCGCACGAATATCGTCATCACTCGGCCTCAGGTCAGAGCGCGCGATCACCTCGCCCTCGACATCATCAGTATTGGTCGCAGTGCCAAAGGTGACTTCAAACTCATAGGCTTTGAGGGCATCGGTGATGTAAGGCACTGTCTTGGTTGCTTCGCCAAGCGCCACCGCCAAAAGACCTGTCGCCTCAGGATCAAGCGTGCCTGCATGGCCCGCTTTATTCGCATCCAACGCCCATTTCACTTTGTTCACCACAAAGTTGGAACTCACCCCCGCAGGTTTATCGACAATCAACCAGCCTGAGATGTCGCGTCCCCGTTTGCGCCGTGCCATGCGTGATCCTTCCAAAATCCAAGAGGGGTCGCGTTACTCTAGGCCTGTTTGCGCGTCAACCACAGCCCCTAAGATCGGCCCAAAGGGCAAACCGAAATCCGCGCGCCCCAATTGCGGCGCATAGAAGCGGGATACGTTTCCGTCCAAAAACAGCGCGTTGTTGATGGCGAAATGATCCCGAAACACGCGGGCAAATTGGTGGAATGTGACAGGCGCATCAGAAATCACTGCCACGACAGATGTCCCCTCCATCCGAACGCCAACGCCGTTGCGAATATATCGAGATGTGCTGTCGGGCAAAAAGGCGGGATGCAACGCACCATCAATCACCAACATCGGGCCAGATTGTGTCGCATATTCGCAAACGGGTGGCGCGGCTTCAAAGTTGCGCGCCTCAATCACCGCGGCCTTCCCTGCATTTAGGCAGAACACGCCATTTGGCAGAAGGCCAAAATTACCTGGCCCATCAGATGTGATGATCCGCATCTCCTCTTGGCCTTGCTCAACATAAAGACCGACAGGTCGGCGATCAGGGTGATACATCCCGCCATTCATCGCAAAGGCCAAAACCTGATTTTCAGGTAAGCTGTCTGCCACATTTAGAAAGGAACCAAAAATCTCGCCCGCACCATCGCGTAGAAAGAGCCGCATCTGAGCGCGGGTCAGATCAATTTCACAAGCGGTAAAGGGCGTTTCCTCAAAGCGAAAATCCGCGCAAGATACAGGCGCCTGATCCGCCCATAGGACTGCAGGCCCGCCTCCGCCCAGCGCACATAAGGCGCCCAAAAGCAGTGATTTAATCTTCCCCGTCATCGCGATCTGGGGCCTCGACATCGCGGCGCACTTTTTCATCGGCAAGCATACGGCGCGTCTCGTCCATGCGATCAAAGGTTTCATCAATCAAAAACCGCAGGTCAGGTGCATATTTCAGCGTCATCTCACGACTGATGGCGCGGCGTAATTCGCCCGTGTTGCGCCGCAGCGCTGTCAGGGCTTCCTCGCGCTGACCACCGCCCAACGGCATCACGTAAACATGCGCCACTTTGAGGTCTGGGGTCGCGCGCACTTCGCCCACTGTGATTGAGAGGCGATTAAGCTCTGCATCATGCACTTCGCCGCGGTTCAGCACATCGGACAGAGTGCGGCGGATCAATTCGCCCACGCGCAACTGGCGCTGTGACGGGCCTGGCCCATCATGGAACTTGTTCTTTGCCATCCGCACTCTCCTAAGTCTTTCTCGCATCTAGGCGATCATGGCCCGTCTCGCAAGCGCGGGCTTTCCGATTTGCATCGCTTGGGGTAGAGGGAATGGAACACAGGAGGATGGCATGAGCGAGTCAATCGGGATCATCATTACAGGCGCATCAGGCCGCATGGGGCGGATGTTGATCGAAACCGTAGAGGCCAACCCCGCCACCCATTTGGTCGGCGTCACCGAACGCGCAGGCCATGCATGGATCGGTCAGGATTTGGGCGCAGCGATGGGGCGCGGCGAGATGGGTGTGCCGGTCATGGACGACCTTCTTGAAATTTTGCCCAAAGCCAAAGCGATCATCGACTTCACATCTCCTGAAGCCACGGTGGCGCATTCCGTTTTGGCGGCCCAAGCCCGAGTGGCCCATGTCATTGGGACAACGGGCATGGATGATGCAGCGCTTGCAAAACTCAAAGCCGCCGCCCGCCATGCCACTATCGTGCGCGCAGGCAATATGAGCCTTGGGGTCAACCTGCTTGTGCAGATCACCAAACAGGTGGCCGCTGCATTGGATGAGGATTTTGACATTGAAATCGTGGAGGCGCATCACAACCGCAAGGTTGATGCCCCTTCTGGCACGGCCATTATGCTCGGCGAAGCCGCCGCAGAGGGGCGCGGGGTTTCCCTAGCAGATGTCCGCGATGCAGGCCGTGACGGGATCACGGGCGCGCGGGAGGCGGGCGCAATTGGCTTTTCCGCCATTCGAGGCGGCGACATTGTTGGCGAGCATGATGTGATCTTTGCGGCCGCAGGGGAACGTCTTGTCCTGCGCCATATTGCAACGGATCGCGCCATTTTCGCGCGCGGCGCCCTCAAGGCCGCTATTTGGGCACAAGACCAAGGCCCAGGTGAATTTTCTATGCTGGATGTGCTTGGACTGTGATCTAAGCCGCTCTATCTTTCGTAACACAGCAGTATATGTTGGTTACGGAGCAGATTATGCTGAACAGATTGGCGCTCGGCTCAATGCTTAGTGTCTTGATTCTGGCGGATGCCGCAGCGGCAGAAGGCTTTACGCCCGTGACGGATCGCGCAAGGTTCGTTTCTTTGATCGAAGGGCGCGAGCTCACCCGTTTTGGCATTCGTTTAACCGTTGAGCCTGATGGCGACATCACGGGCCGCGCCTTTGGACGCCCTGTTACGGGGGATTGGGCGTGGCAAAATGGCTATTTCTGCCGCAATCTCAGCTTTGGCGCAAAGCCATTAGACTATAATTGCCAATTGGTGGAAGAGCGGGAGGGAACCCTGCGATTTACGGCTGATGAGGGTGCGGGCATCTATGCTGACCTGACACTGCGCTAGGCGGCAGGGCCCGCGTCAAAAATCAATGGCGATGCCTTTTTTCTCCCAATCGCCATAGCGCACGGGTTCGGGGCCATCGCGCCCCCCAAGCTCCTTGGGCAATTTTACCGCTTCCGCCTCAGCGCGGCGGGCTTCCGCCTCAGCCAAAGCCCGCTGTGCAGCGGGGGGCAGGTCGCGCTTGTCCGTCTTAGTCTCACTCATAGCGGCCTCATAGCACAGCAAAAGGGCTGCGCGATTGATCTCTGTCTCCCCCGTGATATACGGCAGCGAAACCCAGAGACAAGGATAGAAAATGGCGCGGACACGCGAAGAGGGTCGCCAAGATACCCAAGGTTTAGGCCCCCGCAAGGCCGCATTGGCCATTTTGCGCGCGGTTTATCTTGACCGCCAGATGGTTGCTCATCTCGACCAACCGCGCGGTCTTGCCCCCGAGGATCGCGCCCGCGCCGAGCGTTTGGCGCAAGCGGTGCTGCGCCACACAGGCCGCATTGACACCTTGCTGTCAGCCTATCTCGAGCGCCGCCCACACCCATTGGCCCAAAATATTTTGCGTCTTGGGGTTGCGGAATTGTTGCTTGATGAAGCCGAAGCCTATGGCGTGGTCAACGCGGCTGTTGCCATCGCCAAACAAGGCCGCGCAACAGGCGGCGCGGCTGGTTTGATCAACGCTGTCCTGCGTAAGGTCGATCAAGAAGGGCGCGCAAGATGGGCGCAACTAGCCCCACAAACCTTGCCCGTTTGGTTGCGCAAAGCGGTTGGGGGGGCATGGGGCGAAACCGCAACCCGCGCGATTGAAGCCGCGCATGAGGCAGGTGCGCCAATTGACATCACCTTACGCGACCAAAGCACCCCCTTCGAGGCAGGTGAACCCTTGCCCACGGGCAGCATCCGATTGCCGCGCCAAACCCAAATATCCACGCTTGGCGGCTATGAGGCGGGTGCGTTTTGGGTGCAAGATGCCGCCGCCGCCCTTCCTGTGAAGCTCTTGGGCGATGTGTCAGGGCAACCTGTGCTTGATCTGTGCGCAGCACCTGGCGGCAAGACCATGCAGCTTGCAGCAGCAGGGGCGAAGGTCACCGCACTTGATTTGTCAAAACACCGTATGGGCCGCGTGCGCGTCAATCTGCGCCGCACGGGCCTGTCGGCGGATATGGTGACGGCTGATGCGTTAGAATTCGAAAGCGGCCCTTGGCCTATCATCGTGCTTGATGCGCCCTGCTCGGCCACTGGCACCATAAGACGTCACCCTGACCTGCCCTTCGTTAAATCTGCCCGTGAAGTGGAAGCGCTGACGAAGCTGCAAATGCAAATGCTTGATCACGCTATATCGCTTTTAGACACAGGCGGGCGCATGGTGTTTTGCACCTGCTCGCTCTTGCCCAATGAGGGTGAAAACCAAATCAAAGCCGCGCTGAAACGACACGCTAATCTCGCCGTCTTGCCACTTGCTCCCAAGGCGCTTGGGGTTGATCCCGCATGGATCAGTGCCGAAGGCGGTCTGCGTATCTTACCGCATTACTGGCAAGATCGTGGCGGAATAGACGGATTTTACATGGCGCTTTTGCAAAAGCGGTGACAGCGCAGGTTCAAGCCGCTACACAAGACAGACCGCTTGGCCAGCTGCTTGAATTATACGCATAATGACATCACTCCCGCTCCCGATCAGGGGATCGCAATCGGTGCCTGCCCTATCCGTGTCGCAACCTCATCAGGCTGCGGGCCGTGTTCATTTGAGGCTCAGCATCGCGGATTTGCGCCCTTCGGTTTACTTTGACCCCGACCATCGAAATCCGCGCGCGACAAAACAGGTGGTTCTCTTTTCCACGCTGGCAGATTATGGGGGCGCCATCGGATGGTGTTTTCTGCGCGCCCAATAGCACGGGGGCATCATGCGACCCCGTGATTGATGCAAATGCCAAGGAAACCCCATGACCGATCTCGCCCCCCTCTCCCGCGCCCTGATCTCTGTTTCTGACAAGACAGGTCTGATTGAGTTTGCCACGGCCTTGGCCGCACGGGGGGTTGATCTTTTGTCGACAGGTGGCACAGCCAAAGCCCTGCGCGAGGCAGGTCTTGCGGTGCGTGATGTTTCCGAGGTTACAAAATTTCCTGAAATGATGGATGGCCGCGTCAAAACCCTGCACCCGATGGTGCATGGCGGCTTGCTAGCTTTGCGTGACAATCCTGATCACCAAGCCGCCATGGCCGAGCATAACATCGCGCCGATCGATCTATTGGTGGTCAATCTCTACCCGTTCGAGGCGACTGTCGCCAAAGGGGCAAGCTACGAAGACTGCGTTGAGAATATCGACATCGGCGGGCCCGCGATGATCCGCGCTGCCGCAAAGAACCACGGTTTTGTCAGCGTTGTGACCGATCCCGAAGATTATACTGCCCTTCTGGCCGAGTTGGATGCGCAAGGCGGCCAAACCACGCTGCGCTTCCGCCAAACTTTGGCGCAGACCGCCTATGCTCGCACCGCCGCCTATGATGCGGCTGTCTCAACTTGGATGGCAGATGCTTTGGGGGATCCCGCACCGCGCCGCCATGCTGTGGCAGGGCGCTTGGTGCAGTCGTTGCGTTACGGCGAAAACCCACATCAAGCGGCGGCCTTTTATACCGATGGAACAGGCCGCGCGGGCGTTGCCACCGCGAAACAGCACCAAGGCAAAGAGCTGTCCTACAATAACATCAACGACACAGACGCAGCCTTTGAATTGGTCAGCGAGTTCTTGCCCGATGGCGGCCCTGCCTGTGCGATTATCAAACATGCCAATCCCTGTGGCGTTGCCCGCGGCGCAAGCCTGACCGAGGCCTATTTGCGGGCCTTTGACTGCGATCGCACATCGGCCTTTGGGGGGATTATCGCCTTCAACCAACCGCTTGATGGTGCGACCGCAGAGGAAATCACAAAGATCTTCACCGAGGTTGTCATTGCCCCCGGTGCAGATGAGGAAGCGCGCGCCATTTTCGCCGCAAAGAAAAATCTACGCCTCTTGACCACAGATGCGCTTGCAGACCCAAAAGCAGCCGCGATGACCATCCGCCAAGTTTCAGGCGGGTATCTGGTGCAAGATAAAGACAATGGCCAAATTGATCTGAGCAATTTGAAAGTCGTGACCAAACTCAAACCATCCGATGCGCAGCTCACTGATTTGCTGTTCGCATGGAAAGTGGCCAAGCACGTCAAATCGAACGCGATTGTCTATGTCAACGACGGCGCCACTGTTGGCATCGGCGCAGGCCAGATGAGCCGTGTCGACAGTTCGCGCATTGCCGCGCGCAAGGCGCAGGATATGGCCGACATCCTTGGTCTTGCGCAAAGCCCTGCGATTGGTTCAGTTTTGGCCTCTGACGCTTTCTTCCCCTTCCCCGATGGTCTGCTTTCGGCTGCAGAGGCAGGGGCCACGGCGGTAATCCAACCGGGCGGCTCCATGCGCGATGACGAGGTGATCGCTGCCGCCGATGAGGCAGGCCTTGCGATGGTCTTTACAGGAATGCGCCATTTCCGTCACTAAGGGGGGCATGATGACCCGTTTAACACTTATTGCCGCACTGTTTTGGATCATCCTTGATCAGGCCAGCAAATGGATCATGCTTTTGGTGCTTGATCTAGATCGTGTCGGACAGGTCTCGGTCATGCCGCCCTATCTGAATTTCATCATGGGTTGGAACCGCGGGATAAATTTTGGCCTCTTCGCCAACAGCCCCGACCTTCTGCGTTATGGTTTGATTGCTTTGGCGCTTGCGGTTTCCGCGTGGATGATCCTGCTGGGCCGCAACAGCCAGAGCAAACTCAGTGCGATTGCGGCGGGCTCAGTGGCAGGTGGGGCTTTGGGAAATGCGTTTGACCGCCTATATCACGGGGCGGTTGTGGATTTCCTGAACATGTCCTGCTGCGGGATCAATAACCCCTATACGTTTAATATCGCAGATATCGGTATATTTGCGGGTGTGTTCGGGTTGCTCTTGTTTTCGAATGACGAAAAGCCCAAGGTATGAGAGAAACCTTGGCATGACGTGGTGCTTTGTGCCATGGAGGATTTTATGAGCCGCAAACCGCATATTCTCCTGACCTTTTGCGCCCTGATGGGCCTTGCCGCCTGTTCACAGGGCGACCCATCTTTGATGAATTTGCGCGCCAATCAATCTGGCCCAGATGAATTTGCCATTTTGCCAACACGCCCCATTGAAATCCCAACGGATTTGGCGGCGCTGCCTGAACCAACACCCGGTGGCACAAACCGCACCGACCCAACCCCTGAGTCAGATGCGATTGCCGCGCTTGGCGGAAATGCAGCGCGCGGCGGTGGTGTAACCAACAGCCTTTTGGCCCACGCGACACGCTTTGGTATTGAAGAGGGCATCCGCGACCAATTGGCTGCGGAAGATTTGGCCTTCCGCCGTGACAATGATGGGCGGCTCTTGGAGCGGGTCTTTGGCGTGAATGTCTATTACCGCGCCTATCGCCCGATCTCCTTGGATCGTTATGCCGAACTTGAGCGTCTGCGCCGTGCGGGCATTCGCACCCCCGCCGCACCCCCCGAGCCGCAGCCGCAGTAAGCCCGCATTGATCATCACTTTGTGACCGCGCCCTTGCGCGCGGCTGATTGAACCCTGTGCAGCGGCGGCCTATCTGTTTTTGCACATAGGCCAACCTAGGAGGAGTTATGCGCAGGATCATTGCGGCTTTAGTGGGGCTTGCATTGCTGCCAATCGGCACAGGCTACGCGCAAACCTCTGGCGATGTGACGAGCTTTACCTTGGACAATGGCATGGATGTGGTTGTGATCGAAGATCACCGCAGCCCCGCCGTTGTGCATATGGTCTGGTATCGCACCGGTGCGGCAGATGAACCTGAAGGCAAATCAGGCATCGCGCATTTCCTTGAACATTTGATGTTCAAAGAAACAGAAACCCGCGAAAGCGGAGAGTTTTCGCGCATTGTCGAAGAAAATGGCGGCGATGATAACGCGTTCACCTCGTGGGATTATACGGCCTATTTCCAACGCGTGGCCGCTGACCGCTTGCCCTTGATGATGGAGCTTGAGGCCGACCGCATGGCCAATCTGCGCCTCAACCCTGATGAGGTAGAGACAGAGCGCAGCGTGATATTAGAAGAACGCGCACAGCGCACAGATAGCAATCCAGGCGCGCTGTTTAACGAAGAATTCCGCCAATTGGCCTATCCAAGCCACCCTTACGGCATTCCGGTCATCGGGTGGCGGACGGAAATGGAGACGCTCAGCCGCGAAGATGCGTTGGCCTTTTACGAAACCTATTACGCCCCAAATAACGCCATCCTTGTTGTGGCAGGTGATGTGACCCCTGAGGAGGTGCGCAGACTGGCGCAAACCCATTACGGCGCGCTCGCTTCTGCAGAATTGCCCGCCCGCGCACGGGTCGAAGACACCGCCCTTCCACAAGATCAACGATTTGAATTTGCCGATGAACGTGTCGCGCAGCCTTATGTGATGCGCAGCTATCGCGCGCCCGAGCGCGACCATGGCGCGCAAGAAGACGCCGCAGCCCTCAGCCTGTTGGCTGAAATCTTGGGGGGTGCCCCTTCTACCTCCGTCTTGGGGCGCGCCTTGCAATTCGACACACAGCGCTCGGTCTTTGCGACTGCCTATTACTCGGGCCTCAGCCTTGACGACACGCAATTCACCTTGATCAATATGCCAAGCGCGGGCGTCACCCTTGCAGAGGCGGAAGCCGATCTGGATCACGTCATTGCAGAGTTTCTAGAGCGCGGGATTGATCCAAACCAGTTTGAACGGATCAAACTTCTATATGAGGCCTCGGATATCTATGCGCGCGATAATGCTTCGGGGCTTGCGCGGCTTTACGGGATGGCCCTGACCTCAGGGCTTGAAGTGGAAGATGTCCAAAACTGGCCAGATGTGATTGCGGCCACCACGATGGACAATGTTATGGATGCGGCGCGGGCACTGTTTGCAGATGCGCCACGCGTGACTGGCTATTTGACCCAAGCACAGGCGGCGGAGAATTGATCATGCATTTCGTCAACCATATCTCTGCCACACTTTTTGCTGTTATCTCCCTCGTCACACCGCTGCGTGCGGAAATTCAAATTCAGCCCGTCCTCAGCCCCAATGGCCATAGCGCATGGTTGGTTGAAGATCATTCAATCCCCTTTGTGGCGCTTGATATTCGCTTTGAGGGCGGCACGAATTTGGATGAACCTGGCAAACGCGGGGCGACCTATATGATGACAGGCCTGCTTGAGGAAGGCGCAGGTGATCTCACGGCACAGGGCTTTGCCGAGGCTGTGCAGGGCTTGGCCGCAGAATTTTCATTTTCATCCTATCGCGATACTGTGGCCATCAGCGGACGCATGCTGACGGAAAATCGCGATGCGGCGGCAGCACTTTTGCACGAGGCGTTAAGCAATCCTCGCTTTGATGCCGATGCCATTGAACGGGTGCGGGGGCAAATTCAGTCAATACTCGCAAGCCAAGCGCAAGACCCAAATGCAATTGCAGGCCAGACATTTAATGCCTTGGCCTTTGGCGACCACCCTTATGCTTCCGCCGAAGAAGGCACCCCAGACAGCATTGCGTCCTTGACTCGCGATGATCTGATCACGGCCCATCGCAATGCTTTGGTCACATCACGGGTGTCCGTTGGCGCATCGGGCGACATCACTGCCGAGGAATTGGGCGATCTCATTGACCGCCTTCTTGAGGGGCTGCCACAGACAGGGCCTGCTTTGCCGAGCATGGCAGGGTTTTCACCAAACACACGCCAAGCCGTGATTGACTATCCAAGCCCGCAATCCGTGATCCTTTTTGGGATGGAGGGGATTGCGATGGATGACCCCGATTTTTTCCCTGCCTTCGTGTTGAATGAAATCATTGGGGGAGGGTTCCGCGCGCGGCTGATGGAAGAACTGCGCGTGAAGCGTGGGTTGACCTATGGGGTTGGCACAAGCCTCTCGACAGCCGATTGGCAGCCCATGTGGCTTGGACAATTCTCCTCATCAAACGCCACCGTTGGCCAAGCATTAGAACTGGTCGATCAAATCCTGCGCGATGTCGCAGAAAATGGCGTAACTGACGAGGAATTACTGCGCGCCAAACGCTATATGACGGGGGCCTATCCCCTTCGCTTTGACGGAAATGGATCCATTGCAGGGATCATGGCAGGGATGCAGCAAAGCGGGATGCCGATTGACTATATCGCGAACCGCAATGCCTTCGTTGAGGCGGTCACATCTGAGGACATCGCCCGTGTCGCAAAACGGCTTTTGGATGTTTATAAAATGCTAACCGTGGTTGTGGGGCAACCCGAAGGACTGAACACCGCCCCCTGACGCGTTCCATTTCCGAATCGTGCAGGCGCGTGCTACTGATAGTGGCATGGGAAAGCCTGACCACAACATAAATGCCAATGAAGCCGTAGCGCGCCCGGTGATCCGCCAGCTTGATGAAGCGGCAATCAACCGAATCGCGGCAGGCGAAGTCGTGGAGCGGCCCGCCTCCGCGGTCAAGGAATTGGTGGAAAACGCGATCGATGCAGGGGCACGGCGGATCACAGTAGAAATCGCACATGGCGGCAAAACCTTGATCCGCGTTAGTGATGATGGCTGCGGCATGGGGCCTGAAGATTTGCCCATGGCCCTCTCTCGCCATGCGACATCTAAGATTGACGGCTCAGACCTGTTGAATATTCAAAGTTTCGGCTTTCGTGGCGAGGCGCTGCCCAGTTTGGGCGCGGTTGGCCGCCTGACCATCACCAGCCGCGCAGCTGGTGAGGATGGTCATGAGATCTCTGTCTCGGGTGGACGGCAAGAGCGGATCAAACCCGCCTCCATGTCACTTGGCACGGTGGTAGAGTTGCGCGATCTGTTTTTCGCAACCCCCGCGCGACTGAAATTCCTCAAAACCGAACGCGCCGAAACCCAAGCAATCACCGATGTGATCAAACGCCTCGCCATGGCCGAGCCCAGCGTTGGGTTCCAATTGATTGATTGCAGCGATGGCCGCCGCACTCTGTTTTCCGTTGATCCCGAAATAGGGGATCTCTTTGATGCGCTTTCCAGTCGATTGGGCCAAGTAATGGGCCGCGATTTTGTGGATAACACCCTTCAGATTGACGCATCGCGCGAGGAAATCCACCTCATCGGTCTAGCAGCCCTGCCAACCTATTCTCGCGGCTCTGCGGTGGCCCAATATCTTTTCGTCAATGGTCGCCCAGTGCGCGACAAGCTTTTGATCGGGGCGCTGCGTGGGGCTTATGCCGATTTCCTCAGCCGCGATCGCCACCCTGCTGCGGCTCTCTTCATCGAATGCCCGCCTGAACGGGTGGATGTGAATGTGCATCCTGCAAAGGCGGAGGTGCGGTTCCGTGAAGCGGGTGTCGTGCGGGGGTTGATTGTCTCGAGTTTGCGCCATGCCTTGGCCGAGGCGGGCCATCGCGCATCAAGCACAGTGGCCGCAGAAACCTTGGGCGCCATGCGTCCCGAGGGTGGCGCGCCGCAGCAGCTCTATCAAGGTGGCTACTCGGCACCACAAACGCGGCCCAGCACCTATCGCAGCGCCTATGCGTTTCAAGCGCCTGAACAGGTTGGCCTCGCTGAAACAGCCCCCCGATTTGACGCCCCATCCCACCGCGTAGCAGATCCTGATCCTGCGCCCTCTTTTGCCGAAAAGAGCCATCCTTTGGGGGCGGCCGCGGCGCAACTGCATGAAAATTACATCATCGCTCAAACCGCCACGGGCCTTGTGATCGTGGATCAACACGCCGCCCATGAACGCTTGGTTTATGAGCGGCTGAAAAAACAGATGGCCACCAACGGCGTGGCGCGGCAGGCTTTGCTGATCCCTGATATCGTGACCCTTGGGCCTGATGCCGCCATTCTTTTGGATCACGCTGACAGTCTTGCACAATTTGGTCTGATCATTGAGCCCTTTGGCGAAGGCGCACTTGCCGTGCGCGAAACCCCTGCCATTCTGGGTGCGGTCAACAGCGAGGCACTGCTGCGCGATATTTTGGACGAGATTGCCGATATGGGCGAAAGCCAAATGGTGCAGGCTCGGATTGAGGCGATCTTGTCACGCGTGGCCTGTCACGGATCCATCCGTTCGGGGCGTGCAATGCGCGTGGAAGAAATGAACGCGCTTTTGCGCGAAATGGAGGCCACCCCGCATTCCGGTCAATGCAATCATGGCCGCCCCACATATGTGGAACTTGCCTTGAGCGATATTGAAAAACTTTTTGGTCGCAGGTGAGTGATGCAACTTGATCTGTCCAATCCAATAATCCTTGGCGCACTCATTGGAGGGGTGATCCTCATCGCCCTTTTTTGGGTGATCCTTGTAGGGGTGAAAGCGGCCAATCGATCGGCTGCAATGATGGAACCCTTGGCCCGCAACCTTGGCGGTCTTGAAGCACGGGTGCAATCTCTTTCCGATGGGCAACAGCAACTATCGGGCGGACTTGCGCAGGTGGTTGATCTGCAATCCAAGACCCAAGCACAGATGTTGCAAGCCATGGAGCGCCGCCTTGAGGAAGTGCAAAAGGGCATGAGTGAGACGCTGCACGGCACATCAACGCGCACCGCCCGCAGTCTTGGGGAATTGCAGCAGAAGCTCGAACAAATCGATCGGGCGCAGGCCAAGATTGAGAAACTGTCAGGCGATGTTTTGGGCCTTCAGGACATTCTTTCGAACAAGCAAACGCGCGGCGCATTTGGCGAGATCCAGCTCAATGATATTGTCTCAAAGGCGCTGCCCAGTGACAGCTATGCGTTCCAAGCGACCCTCTCAAACGGAAAGCGCGCCGATTGCTTGATTCATCTGCCTAAACCCCCCGGCCCGATTGTGATCGACAGCAAATTCCCGCTAGAGGCCTATGAGGCATTGCGCGCAGCAAAGACCGCACAAGAAACCCAAGACGCCGCCCGCGCCTTTCGCACATCTGTGCGCGGCCATATCAAGGCAATTTCTGAGCGCTACATTCTTGAGGGTGAAACTGCCGATGGCGCGCTGATGTTCCTGCCATCCGAAGCGGTTTATGCCGAATTGCACGCCAATTTTCCTGAGATTGTCCGCGAAGGGTTCGCGGCACGGGTCTGGATTGTATCCCCCACCACTTGCATGGCCACGCTCAACACGATGCGGGCGGTTCTCAAAGATGCACGGATGCGCGAGCAAGCAGGCGCGATCCGCAAGCAACTGGGCCTGTTGCATCGTGACGTGGAACTGGTGTTCGAGCGGGTGAATAAGTTGAACACCCATTTCGGGCAGGCGCGCAAAGATATTGATGATATTTCAATCGCCGCAGAACGCGCGGGCAAACGGGCGATCAAGCTTGATAATTTCGATTTCGAGGAAATCGCCCCTGACCCAATGCCACCGCTTCCCGATAAGTAGATCAACTCCGCGCGAAAACATCGGCGAGAATTTTGGTTAATTCCTGCACATCCGTTTCGGTAAAGGCATCCGCCTGATCGCTGTCGATGTCAAAAACCGCGATTAACGCGCCCTCGGCATCAAAAACGGGCAAGACCAGTTCGGACAAGGTGCTGCTTGAACACGCAATGTGATCTGGAAACGCGTTCACATCTGCCACCAATTGCGGGACGCGACTGCGCGCGCAGGCCCCGCAGACCCCGCGCGAGAACGGGATCACCAAGCACCCATGCCCCCCCTGATAGGGGCCAATTTTAAGAGTTTCGGGCGCTGTGACGCGGTAGAACCCAACCCAATCAAACCGCGCATCGGCGTGATACACCTCACAGGCGATGGTGGCCATCAGGGCGATTTGTTCAGTTTCACCATGGGTCAGGCTGTCAATCGTTGCGGCTAGGGTCGGATAATCCATCGGGGGCCTCTTAATGCTTCGCCTCGATATAGGCCATCCTGGGCGGCGAAGAAAGCTGCGCTTGGTAACCTTTCAGCAAGGAATTCGGACTAGCCTTTTGGTTGTGTTACCCTCTCCATAGGTGATGAAATGGATGTGCGTCTGGATATTGAACCCATCCCTAACGGGTTGATCGTAAAGGTTTGCGCCAGTCGGGTGGATGCTGCCGCTGCCTTGGCCTTCCGTGATGCCTGTCGACAAGCCACCGCAAAAACCGAAGGTGCGCGGGTCATTTTAGATATGGAAGATGTGACCTTCCTAGATTCCAGCGGTCTGGGCACGCTTGTTGCCATGCGCAAATCCCTTGGGCAGGATCGGCAACTTGAACTGACAAGCCTCTCCCCATTGGTCGATAAGGTGTTGCGCCTGACGGCGATGGATAAAGTCTTTGCAATTCACCCAAATAAGACCGCAGCGCTGAACCATAGCGCATGACAACAGGGATAGATATTCAAGCATGCGGGGGCGCTACGATATGATGTGGAGTTTGACAAGCCATCCCCAGTCGGTGCGGCAAACATTGGCACAGATTTGCACCTATCTGCGCGAATGCGACCTTGATGAAGGCCAATGCCTAAACGGTGAGTTGGTCTTGGCGGAAGCGCTGAACAATATTTGCGAACACGCTTATGCAGGGGCCGATGACGGACGCATTTTAACGGCGATTTCCTGTCGGGGCGCAGAGGTGCAGTGTCATATCACCGATAAAGGGCACGCGATGCCGAACCTGACACCCCCTCTTGGTGGATTCCGCGACCCTGACAGCTTCGCCTTTGATGACCTGCCCGAAGGTGGATTTGGCTGGGGCCTGATCCGCGCGATTGCGCAAGACGTCCAATATGAACGGCGCGATTTAGAAAATCATCTTTTCCTAACCATTGCGGCTGAATTGGAACAAAGCCCGCAATTGGCCTGTGGGCTTGTCTAAATTTAGCCAACACTGCCACAAAATCACCTTGGTCTGATCATAGCCGCGGCCAAATTCGCAGCCATTAAAGCAGGGTAGCGCTTATGCTTCCCCCGATGGTGCGTTTTTATCGCCCCCACTTGTTACGCATCATCGGGGTTCTTGACCACTTGCAGCGCCCCCCATTCCCGCTAGTTTTGCTAAAATCCTTTCGGCAGGAGCAGGGACAATGATGCGTGATTTCCAGAAGCAAGGGCGCTCAGCCTTGATTACCACCCAAGGGGCGGTTGCAACCTCGCACCCGCTCGCCGCCAAAACGGGCGTGCAAATCTTGGAACAGGGCGGCAATGCTATGGATGCGGCCATTGCCACAGCGATCCTCTTGGGGCTCTGTGAGCCACAATCAACAGGGCTTGGCGGCGATTTATTCGCCATGGTGTCCTATGAGGGGCAGAAGGATATTATTGGCCTGAATGCATCGGGCCGTGCGCCAAAGGCGTTGGACGCAGCAGCGCTGCGTGCGGCAGGGCATCGCTCTATTCCGCTCGACAATATCAATGCCGTCACCGTGCCAGGGGCCGTTGATGGGTTTTGCCGCCTTCACCAAGATCACGGGACATTGCCGCTTGAAGACATCCTCGCCCCTTCGATCTTCTACGCTGAACATGGCATTCCCGTTGCACCGCGCGTGGCTTTCGATTGGGACGAGGCACGCGATACGCTCCGCGGTCGGGCCCGCGACATGTATATGTGGAACGACCAACCGCCCCAAATTGGCGCGCTGTTCACGGCCAAGGGGCAGGCTGAGGTGCTGCGCCGCATCGCGCGCGAAGGTCGTGCAGGGTTCTACGAAGGCGAAGTGGCCGAGGATTTGGTTAACTCCCTGCGTGCCCTTGGCGGCAGCCACAGCCTAGAAGATTTCGCAGCCACAGCCTGCGATTACGTCACCCCAATCTCGACCCGCTATCGTGATCATGACTTGATTGAATTGCCACCCAATGGTCAGGGTGCAACCGCGCTGTTGTTGGCCAATATCCTTTCCCAGTTTGACCTCGGCGCGATGGATCCTTTCGGTGCGGCCCGCGCCCATATCGAGGCCGAAGCAACCAAACTGGCCTATGATGCACGCAATCGTTTTATCTCTGATCCTGATCACCTGACCCGTTTGGATCATATGCTGTCAGATCAAACCGCACAGGCCTTGGCAGACTTGATTGATCCCACGCGCGCGATGGCTGACCCACATCAGGCCTCGGGCGCAGTGCATAAGGATACGGTATATCTCAGCGTGGTTGATAAAAACCGCATGGCCGTCTCAATGATCTATTCGATCTTCCATTCCTTTGGCTCGGGCTATGCTTCTGATAAGTTTGGTATTTTGTTTCAAAACCGCGGCGCGGGCTTCTCACTACAAGAGGGGCACCCGAATGAGGCCATGGGCGCCAAGCGTCCCTTGCATACCATTATTCCCGCCTTCTTACGCTACCCTGACCAAAGTTTGATGCCCTTCGGGGTCATGGGCGGCGCATATCAGGCCACGGGCCACGCGCGTCTGATCACCAATATCATCGACTATGGGATGGATGTTCAAACTGCGATTGATGGTGCGCGCAGCTTTGCGGATCAGGGCAAATTGCAGCTTGAGCGGGGATATAGCCCGCATGTGGCCGATGATTTACGCAAATTGGGCCATGAGCTGATCGACCCCTATCGGGCCATTGGCGGCGCGCAAGCCATTAAAATTGACGCAAGCTCAGGGCTTTTGATCGCAGGTTCGGATCCCCGTAAAGACGGTCTTGCCTTGGGGTATTGAGATCAATTCAGCTGGTAATCCAAAGGATAGGCCCCGTTCTGAAACTCACCGAACAATTCGGGCAGATCGGGGTGATCCACGGGTTCGCCCGTATCGTCAATCTCAAGGTTTTGTTCGGAAACATAGGCCACGTAGTAGCTATGATCATTTTCCGCCAGAAGGTGGTAAAATGGCTGCTCCTTGATGGGCCGCTTATCTTCGGGGATAGAGTTATACCATTCCTCAGTATTCGAAAACTGGGTGTCGATATCAAAGATCACCCCGCGAAACGGGTGCTTCTTGTGGCGCACGACCTGCCCAAGATTGAATTTAGCGTGCCGTTTGAGCATCTAGACCCCCTATGATCCAACGCGCAACGTAATCCTGTCGCCCTTGTTTGTCCATGACCCGCAATGCAGATCAGGCGAAACAGATTGTTGAAACAAAGGATGCGGATCATGCGGGAATTTATTTTCATTTCGGCGCAACTAGCGTATGATTTCGTCATAAAAAGAGAGCAGTCCAATAAAGGATCAGGCATATGAACCGCTTTGCGTTGCTTCCGCTGGTGTTGGCGCTCGGCGCCTGCGTGGGATCAGCCACCCCGCCACGCAATGTGGATAATGCCTGCGCAATCATCGAAGAACGCCCATATTATCTAAGCGCCATGCAGGCCACCGAGGCCAATTGGGGCGTCCCTGTCGCGGTTCAGATGGCCACGATCTACCATGAAAGTAGTTTCGTCAGCAACGCACGAACCCCGCGCCGCTATGCGCTTGGGGTCATCCCCGCAGGGCGGCAAAGCTCAGCGTTCGGCTACAGCCAAGCCCTTGATGGAACATGGGATGAATACCGCGATGACACAGGTCGGCGGTTTGCCAGACGCACCGATATCTCCGATGCGACCGATTTCATGGGGTGGTATATGAACCGCTCGCGCGAACGAAACGGCATCGCTCTGACGGATGCGCGCAACCAATATTTGGCCTATCATGAAGGTCATCGTGGTTATTCACGCGGCACCTATCGCAACAAAGCATGGCTTATGCGCGTGGCAGATCGTGTTGAAGCACGCGCCGCGCTCTATGATCGGCAATTGGCAAGCTGCACCGCGACCCAAGGCTAGCGGCTGCGCTGTTCCGCCTCAAAGGTCGGGCTGAACAGAAAATTCGCATAATCCTGCCCAAAGATGAAATCACCTAGCGCGACCACAACAGTCTCGCCATATTCATTGCGGGTCATCCATTGCACAAGGCGCACAGGCGCATCCGCAAAGACCAGCATCAATTCCCCCGCCTCTGGGCGGTCTTGATCACGGGCCACCACACGGGTGGTGCCATCTTCGGCTTCTCGATGATCAACCACCAAATCCGAAGTCGCGAGAGACACATTGCGACCTAAAATCAAATCAAGCGGGGTGACGCTTAACGGATATTGCAAGGGCTGCGCATCGGTCAGGTCTTCAAAAATTGCAACTTGCCCGCCGCCCACAACGACCAGAACATCGCTATTATCATACTCAAATCGCGCCCGCCCCGGGCGGTGCATGAAGAGACGTCCCGTCACCTCGGTGCCATCGGCGTTATACTGCGTGAATGGTGCTTCCGCTGTGCGAATGCCTGCAAAATAAGCCGACAAATCTGCCAAGGAAATCGGGGCCGCCGCCGCGGGCAGGGCAAAGAACGCGGCCAAAACGGCCATGGTCGCAAATGGTTTTTTCATGCCCCATCCATAGCGCGAAAGCACCCCCAATGACACGTCACATTTCAGCGAGGGCTCAGCCCTGTTCAGGCACTAAAATCTCACGCTTGCCGACATGATTGGCGGTTGAGACAAGACCAGCCTCCTCCATCTGTTCGACCAAGCGTGCGGCCTTGTTATAGCCAATTCCAAGCTTGCGTTGGATGTAGGAGGTCGAGCATTTCCGATCGCGCACCACCACGGCCACAGCCTGATCATACAGCGCATCTTCGCCATCCGTATTGCCGCCAAGGCCAAGCACCAGATCAATATCGCTTTCCTTGTCCTCATCAGGGCCATCCAAAACGCTGGCGGCATAGGCGGGAGGGCCAAAGGATTTAAGATGACGCACGATTTCCTCAACCTCTTCGTCACTGACAAAGGGGCCATGAACCCGGGTGATTTTGGAACCCCCCGCCATGTAAAGCATATCGCCCATACCCAAAAGCTGCTCTGCGCCCATCTCGCCCAAAATGGTGCGGCTGTCGATTTTTGAGGTCACATGGAAGGAAATACGCGTAGGGAAATTGGCTTTGATCGTGCCTGTAATCACATCCACCGAAGGGCGTTGTGTGGCCATTATCAAATGAATGCCGCTTGCCCGCGCCATTTGCGCAAGGCGTTGAATGCAAGCTTCGATCTCTTTGCCTGCAACCATCATCAAATCGGCCATTTCGTCCACGATCACGACAATGAACGGCATAACCTCGGGCTTGAACTCTTCGGTTTCGAAGATGGGCTCACCGGTATCCTCGTCAAAGCCAGTTTGGACAGTGCGCTTGAACATTTCGCCTTTGGACAGAGCATCGCGCACGCGGCCATTATAGCCTTCGATATTGCGCACCCCCATTTTCGACATTTTGCGATAACGCTCTTCCATCTCACCCACGACCCATTTCAAAGCGACAACCGCCTTCTTGGGGTCAGTCACAACGGGGCTGAGAAGATGCGGGATGCCGTCATAAACCGACAATTCCAACATCTTGGGGTCAATCATGATCATGCGACATTCTTCAGGGCGCAGTTTATACAGCAGCGAGAGGATCATGGTGTTAATCGCCACCGATTTCCCCGAGCCTGTGGTGCCCGCAATCAGCAAATGCGGCATCTTGGCCAGATTGGCCACAACAGGTTCGCCGCCGATTTCCTTACCCAAAGCCAAAGGCAGCTTGTGATTGCCATCCCCAAAATCACGGCTCGACAAGATTTCGCGCAACACCACTTTTTCGCGGTGCGAATTGGGCAATTCGATCCCGATCACAGAGCGACCTGGAACGGTTGAGACGCGCGCAGAGAGCGCCGACATTGAGCGGGCAATATCATCAGCCAGACCGATCACGCGGCTGGCCTTTAGGCCTGGTGCGGGCTCCAACTCATACATCGTGACAACTGGGCCGGGGCGGACGCTGACAATCTCACCTTTCACGCCGTAATCATCCAACACGTTTTCCAACATCCGTGCGTTTTCTTCGAGGGCCTCATCGGACAAGTGAAAGCGTTCAATGGTGGTCGGGCTAGACAACAAAGAGAGTGGCGGGAATTCATATTCCATCTCGCGCGCTTCTAAGGGCAAGGAGGGCTGCGCATCAGCAATAGCCTGACGAGAGGGCGCGGCGGCCTTTTTGGGGCTGTGCTGCACCACGCGCCGCGCTTCTGCCCCGGTGCGGGCAGGATGCGAAGCAACAGGCGAATAGTCCTCATCTTGCGGCGACACGCTGAAGCTTTCATCATCGTCAAAACCATCGGCAAAAATATTGTCGCTGTCATCCTCATCGGCATAAGGGTCAAAGTCTTGCGCAATCTGTGGATCCGCCACACGCGCAGAGGTAGAAGGCAGAGGAACCTCACGATAAATCTCGCCTGCAATTTGCGAGGGGCTTTGTGCGGTCAATGGTGGCGCCACGCGCTTGGCAGGATTGGGAATGCCATCGGTGACCCGCAACGCCTCAGGCTGCGCAGAGGTCGCACGATTGCGCACCGCGTTTGAGATTTTTTCGCGCAGGCGCGCATTCTCATCGGTCACAAGGGGCGGTTGCTGCGCCACATCTGCGGTGCGATCTTCGCGACCGCGAATGGCGCGCAAAATGGGCACGCGGTCAAACAATCCTTGTTGCGCAGGGGCTTCGGGCGCTGCGATTTGAGGGGTCGAAAATGGCACCTGCAGCGCATCATCGTCATCCACCAACAGATCATTGGAGGAATACTGCGCCGCGCTGCGCGGACTTGGCGCGCGCATGCGCCCGCCGATTTGGCCACTCATTTGGCTGACGCCGCGACCGATACCTGCCGCCATTCCCGAAGCGCCATTGCTGGCGTGGAAAAGCGCAATCAATCCACCACGGGTAAAGAGGCGCAATTCAGAGCGCGTCACCCCAAGCGCATAGCCTGACAAACCAAGGCTTGCCGCACCCATAGCGATACCCAAAACGGCGATAGACATAGTCATCGAAACGGGCAGGATATTGACCAAAACCCCCATCACAGTGTCGCCAAACAGCCCGCCCAAGCTAAAGCTGTGCTGCCATCCTGAACTAGGTGGGAAGCTGACCATGAACACAGAACAGGCAGCAATCGCAAATGGCAGCATAATCAAACGCGACAGCGCGCGCTCTTCGCCTTTGTGCAGGGTCAAGCGCAGACCCCAAACAACCAAACCCGCTGCCATCAAATAGGATGCATAGCCAACAATCATGATCAAAATTGCAGACATGGATGCTCCAAAGCGGCCAAGCAGGTTTTGTGGCGGCGTGTCCGTGGCGACCATCCAATTTGGGTCATTTGGCGTATAGCTGACCAACATGGCCCCGACCGCAATCCCTGCAAGCACCAACATAAGGCCAAGCAGTTCCTTGCCACGCCGTTCCAATGCCTCTTGCATCGGGGCGTCCAGAAGGGGGTCACGTTGTCTGGTTTGATACGCCATTCTTCACCTCACTGATACAAACAGCCATGCAGGCGCAAAAGCCCGCGCTGTAATTCCTGTTCTTCTGCTACCAAAGCCACGCGCAGGCGGTCTTGGCCTATGGCCTGACCCGCAACAGCGCGCGACAAATACGATCCAGGCAAGCAGCGCACGCCCGCCTCGCGCCACAGTTTCAAGGCTGCGGCCTCATCATTCTCAACAGGCAGCCAAAGGAAAAACCCCGCCTCAAGCGGCTGATATCCTGCGACATTGCCAAAAATCTCATCGGCCATTTGGTATTTGCGGCGATAGATGGCGCGGTTTTCTTCCACATGGGCCTCATCGCGCCATGCAAGGGCAGCGGCCGCTTGCAGGGGCAAAGGCAAAGGGGCGCCTGTGTAATTCTTCAACTGCTTCATCGCTGCGATATTGCCAGAACCCGATGCGGCAAAGCCCGACCGTAACCCTGGAAGGTTTGAGCGTTTCGACAACGAATGAAACACCACAACCCGATCAGGGTCTGCACCCATGTCATGGGCCACCTGCAAAGCACCCACAGGGGGGGTGTTGCGATAAATCTCGCTGTAACATTCATCCGCGAAAATTCGGAAATCATGTCTCTCGGCCAAGGCAATCAGATCACGCCAATAGGCCTCAGTGGCAACCGCACCTTGCGGGTTTGCAGGCGAACAAAGATAGGCAATGGTCACGCGATCAAGAAGGGCCGCAGGCAGCGCGACATAATCAGGCAAATCACCCGTTTCCGCGGTTGCAGGCACATAGATTGGCTCTGCATTAATCGCGAGGCTTGCCACGGCATAAACCTGATAAAACGGGTTTGGCATCAAAACAGCGGGTTTTTGCCTCGCCTTTTCCTCAACCCCAAGCGCAAGAGCCGCATTGAACAACCCCTCACGCGTGCCGTTCAGGGCGAGGATATGCTGGTCTGCGTTAAGGTGAACACCGTAGCGGCGCGCGATCCAAGCCACAATCGCCGCGCGCAAATCTTCGCCCCCCTCATTGGGGGGGTAACGGCCAAAACCCTCAAGCGCCTCAGAAATTGCGCGTCCGATGAACTCAGGGAACGGATGACGCGGCTCACCGATAGACATGTTAATCGGATCGCCGCCCGCCTGATGGACGTCAAGCAATTTCCGCAAACGCGGAAACGCGTATTCTGGCAGGTTCGAAAACCGCTCGGGAAACACCATGACTGCCTCAAATATCGGGGTCTGTTTTCGCCCCTTTGACAGTCAAATTAACCTCTTATGACGCAAACGTCCAGAAAAAGGATCAAGCTTGCAATGCTGCCTCTGCCGCCGCCCCAAGACGCAGAAGCCGTTCTTCCTGACCTGCGGGGCAGAGCAGCATTACCCCCGTAGAAGGCACCCCAGTGGGCAATGTAAGGCCGCAAGACCCCATCAAATTGCCAATTCGCGTATTGCGCAAAGCCAGTAGATTTTCGGTGACATAATACTCCTCATCCACCATCAACCGCGCGATAATGGGCGGCAAAATCGCGACAGTGGGCACAATCACCGCGTCATACCCCGCCGTCTCACGATGGAAATCTTCGCGCAAAGCCTCAAGCTTTTGCCAAGCTGCGATATAATCACTCACCAAAACATCCGCGCCGCCACGGAAGCGTTGCAATATGGGGCCAAACATCTTTTCAGGATTGGCCTCAATCATTTCGCGCCAAGTCGCATAGGCCTCAGCGGCAAAAAGAATGGGCGAAAGCGCCATCGCCGCGTCAAGTGCCGCCGATTTATGCCGCACAATCTGCGCCCCCGCCGCAGCAAAGGCTTCAAGCGCGCGTGCAAACCCTGCGGCGGGCTCATCGCGCACATCCTCTGCATATGGGTACATCACCAAAAGCCGCCGCCCTGCAAGGCTTGCGTTCTTGAGGTCAACGGCGCGCGCGCCCGCCAGAACGGCGAACACCTCCGCGCAATCTTCGACAGAGCGCGCAAGCGGGCCAACTGTGTCGAATTTCGCGCAAAGCGGAACAACCCCACGATTGGACAGGCGTCCATGGCTTGTTTTCAAACCAACCAAATCGTTGAACGCAGCAGGCACCCGCACAGAACCACCCGTGTCAGACCCAATGGCAACCGCAGCCAACCCAAAGGCCACCGAAGCGGCGGCACCAGAACTTGAGCCACCCGGCACGGTGTCTGGGTCATTGATGTTGGGCGGCGTTGCAGGCAAGGGATCAAGCCCTTCGCCAAACATCGGGTTCAACCCAAGGCCAGAAAACGCCAATTCTGACATATGGGTTTTGCCTAAACATACACCCCCCGCCTGCGTGGCGCGGGCCAAAACATCGGCATCTCGTGTTGGAACGCGCCCCGCAAGCAAGCGCGAACTGGCCTCAGTCGCGACATTGGCGCTATCAAATAGATCTTTCCACGAGACAGGCACCCCATCCAGAATGCCCCGCCGCACTCCGTTGCGCGCCCGAGATCGGGCTGCTTCGGCCTCGGCTAGGGCGCGGGCCTCGGTTAGGCGGGCATAAATACGCGCGCCTGCGGAATGCGTTTTTATCGCGCTCAAATAGGTTTCGGTCAGACCCACTGGATCCACCGCACCTTCGCCAATCGCGCGCCCTTGTTCACTTGCCGTGCGTGTCAACCATTCGCGCATCTTCATCCCTTTGCCGCTTTTGTCTCGCATGGGCAGAGTAATGACGCTATGCCGCGTGGACAATTCCATAAATTAGCCCATCATAAACTGCATGACATATGACACGGATATTTTGATTGTAGGTGGCGGGCTGAACGGGCCGACCCTTGCGCTTGCGCTCGCGCAGTCAGGGGTTCGAAGCATCGTGATTGACGCAAATTCCCGCCCTAAGCGCGAAGCGGATACGTTCGATGGCCGCGCCTATGCTTTGGCCCGTGCCTCGCAAAAAATGTTGGCGGCTTTGGGGTTGTGGGACGCTGTCGCAAAACAGGCGCAGGCCATTTCTGAAATCAAAGCCTCAGACGGTCATGCAGGGCGCGGGGCAGCGCCACACTTCCTACATTTCCAAGCGGCAGAGATGGAAGAAGGCCCCATGGGCTATATGCTTGAAGACCGCTACCTCCGCCGCGCGCTGATCGCGGCGATGGAGGCCAATGATAAGATCACGCATCTCAGCGACAGCATGGTCGTGGATCAAACCAACGATGGGGCTGTGGCCGAGGTCACATTGGCCGATGGTCAGCGTTTGCAGGGGCGAATTTTGATTGGCGCGGATGGTCGCGCGTCAGGTGTGGCGGCACGCGCAGGCATTCGCCGCCAAGGTTGGGATTATGGGCAAACCGCCCTTGTCTGTGCCGTCAAACATGAATTGCCCCATAACGGCATTGCACATCAGTTCTTCATGCCATCGGGGCCTTTGGCGATCCTACCTTTGCCGGACAATCGTTGTTCTATTGTCTGGAGCGAAAAAACGGCCCACGCTGCCCAAATTTCGCGCGCAAATGACGCTGAGTTTCTCAAGGCATTGCGCCCCGCATTCGGTGACTTTCTGGGTGAGATCGAATTGGCGGGCGTGCGGTTTAGCTATCCGCTGAAGCTCACCTTGGCCGAGCAGTTCATTGCCCCGCGCCTTGCCCTTGTTGGCGATGCGGCGCATGGCGTGCATCCTATCGCAGGTCAAGGGCTGAACCTTGGCTTTCGGGACATTGGCGCATTGACCGAAGTGCTCCACGAGGCACGACTGCATGGCGAAGATATCGCCTCGGAACTGGTGTTGGAGCGGTATCAGCAATGGCGGCGCTTCGACACCACCGCGCTTGCGCTTGGGATGGACACAGTCAATCGCCTGTTCTCAAATGACAACCCTGCCCTTCGGCTGATCCGCGATATCGGCATGGGCCTTGTCAGTGCAACGCCCGCATTACGGCGTGGGTTCATGCGGCAGGCGGCAGGTCTAACGGGGGATTTGCCACGCCTCTTGCAGGGCGAGGCGCTTTAACCCCCAATCTCGCGGGCTTCGTTTTCTAGCATGATTGGAATGCCTTCCTTAATCGGAAAGGCCAATTTTGCTTTTTCAGAGATCAATTCTTGACGCTCTGCATCATAGCGCAGGCTCCCCTTGGTCAAAGGGCACACCAATGCCTCAAGCATATGTCTGTCAAACACGGGGCTGTCTGCGCTCATTGCATGGCCTCATCGGATGATCCACCCCGCAAGGCAAATTCGATCAAAGTTACAAGCGTCTCGCGCCGCGTAGACAGGGAGGGCGCCTCAAGCAAGGCTTGCTTTTCTTCTGGATCAAAGGGGCATAGCATTGACAGCGAATTGATCAGCAATTCGTCTTCGGCATCTTTCATACTGTCCCAATCGGTCGACAGTGACATGGCCACGAAATAGCGCTCCAACAAATCCATAAAGACAGGACGATCAAAGCCCTGATCCTGCTCGACCTTGCCCAAATCATTCTCAAAGCCTGCCCAATCGATATCACCCTTGAGATAAGGGGTAAAGCCTGACTGTTCGCGTTGCAGGCGAAAGCGCGAAATTCCCGTCAGCGTGATCATATACCGCCCATCCTCGGTTTCCGAGAATTGGGTCAGACGGCCTGCACAGCCTATGCTGTGCAACCGCTTAGCACTGCCTTTGGGCACCTCAAGCGGTTGGATCATACCAATCAATCTATCGGGAGTGCGCATGCAATCTTGCAGCATGGCCAAATAGCGTGGCTCAAAAATGTGCAAAGGCAATCGCGCCCGCGGCAGCAGCAACGCGCCGGGAAGTGGAAAGAGCGGTATCGTATCAGGCAGGTCGCTGTGATGGATCATGAATTATGAAATAGCGGCCAAATGCGATCAGGCAAATATCATCGATGACAATCTTCTGCGGCCCTTTTGCACCAAAGGATCCGTGGGCTTAAGCGCATCGAAGATTGTAAAGAGCTGCGCCTTGGCAGCGCCGTCATTCCATTCGCGATCACGGCGGAAGAGATCAAGCAATTCTTCAATCGCCGCCTCCGCCTGCCCTGCCGCATAGAGCGCCTTTGAATAATCAAACCGCGCTTGCAGATCATCAGGGTTGGCCGCCACGGCGGATTGCAACTCGGCCAAGGGCCCTGCCTCATCGGCTTGGCGCGCCAGAGCAATCTGCGCGCGTGCGGCCTCAATCTCGGGCGCGGCGGCGATTGCGGCGGCGGCGTTGTTCAGAAAGGCCTCCGCCGTGTCCAAATCGCCCATCGCGATATGAGCGCGCGCCAAGCCACCCATGGCGGCTGCATTTTCAGGTTCTTCGCCCAAAATCGCCGCAAAGGTCTGCGCCGCATCGGCAACGGCCCCTTGGGCCAGCATTTCTTCGGCGGCCTCAAGCGCCTCGCCCAAGCCACCATCGCCTGCGAGGGCGGCGATTTTTTCAACGAAGCGCTGCACGTCCCCTTGCGAAAGCGCCCCTTGGAACCCGTCCACGGGTTGGCCCTGCCAAAACGCGTAAACGGTAGGAATAGACTGCACCTGCAATTGGCCCGCGATCATCTGATTCTCATCAACATTGACCTTGGCCATGCGCACCGCGCCCTTTTTGGCCTGCACCGCCGCCTCAAGCTGTGGCCCAAGCGTCTTGCAAGGGCCGCACCATGGCGCCCAGAAATCTACGATGACAGGAACTTCGCGGCTGGCCTCAACGACATCGGCCATAAAGGTCTGATCGGTGACATCTTTGATGACATCCGCGCCGGCGGGCTGTGCTTGACCAAATTCCAACATTTATTTCTCCGTCACTGATGAGATCTGCGCGCGCCTTCTATATGCGCGCTTCGGGCTCATTCTCCAAGGGGTCAGAGATCAATTGTCGCAAAAACAGGGGCGTGATCCGATGGCTGCTCCCACCCGCGAGCGGCGCGCAGGATACGGCTTGAATGCGCGGCATTGGCAATATCTGCGGTGGCCCAGATGTGATCCAAACGGCGGCCTTTATCCGCCTCGTCCCAATCACGAGCGCGATACGACCACCAACTATAGAGCAACCCCTCGGGTATATCCTTGCGGGTGACATCCACCCAATTCCCCGCCTCTTGCACTTGGGCCAGATGATCCACCTCAATTGGCGTGTGGCTGACCACCTTTAACAGCTGTTTGTGGCTCCAAACATCGTCCTCACGCGGCGCAATATTCAAGTCGCCCACAAGGATAGATTTTTGCGGGGCATCCGCACGAAAGGCATCGCGCATCTCCGTCAGAAAATCGAGCTTTTGGCCAAATTTTTCGTTGACCTCCCGATCGGCAATATCGCCCCCTGCGGGAATGTAGAAATTATGGATAACCATCCCATTGGGGAGGCGCGCCGCCACATGGCGGGCATGACCAAGCCCAGCCCAATCCCGCGCGCCCGCCTCTTCAAGCGGCAGCTTGGACAGGATTGCTACGCCATTATATCCTTTTTGACCACGTGCGACCATGTGGGTGTAGCCCAGCGCCGCAAAGCCTTCGGTAGGGATTTTTTCAACGGGGCTTTTGCATTCTTGCAAGCACAAAACATCTGGCGCTTCTTCACGCAGCAGTTTCAGCACCAATTCTTCACGCAACCGCACCGAGTTGATGTTCCATGTTGCAAGTGTGAACGCCATTTTGCCATGCCCTTTGATGAAACCTGTCCCCCTCCTAAGGGCTTGAGGGGCATGGTGCAATGCGAAGGCAACTGAAAAAGGCCCCCGCTTATGCAGGGGCCTGTCCAACAGGGAGAAACCACGGGGCGCGCGCGGGGGCTTGGGCAATCCCGCAAGGTTCCCCGTGCGACATCACAGGTGCAAATCTGATGCCAAGTTAGGCAACCAATCGATAACCTCCACCTTCAGTGACCAAAAGCTGCACATTGCTGGGATCGGGTTCAATCTTTTGACGCAAGCGGTAGATATGGGTTTCCAACGTATGCGTGGTGACCCCCGCATTATACCCCCAAACCTCGTGCAGCAGCACATCACGGGCCACAACCCCCTCTTGTGCGCGATAGAGAAATTTCAGGATATTCGTTTCTTTCTCCGTGAGGCGGATTTTCTTTTTATCTTCCGTCTCCAAGAGCTTCATCGCGGGCTTAAAGGTATATGGCCCAAGTTGGAAAATCGCATCTTCAGATTGTTCGTGTTGGCGCAGTTGCGCGCGAATGCGCGCTTGCAACACCGAAAACTTGAACGGCTTGGTGACATAATCATTTGCGCCCGCATCGAGGCCCAAGATCGTATCAGCATCGCTATCATGCCCTGTGAGCATGATGATCGGGCATTTGATCCCTTGCTTGCGCATCAAGCGGCACAAATCGCGGCCATCCGTATCGGGCAGGCCCACATCCAAGATCACCAGATCGTAAATTTCCTGCTTGGCCTTTTCCATCGCTTGCGCGCCCGTGCCCGCCTCGAACACATCGAAATCCTCAGTCATCACGAGCTGTTCTGACAACGCCTCGCGAATATCTTCGTCATCATCGACAAGTAGGATTTTTTTCAGGTTCGCCATGTCAGCCCTCCAAAGGCAAAATTGTGCCTGTCTCACATGGGTGTGATATACCCTATTTGAAAAGGGTGTGAAAAATATCCTCACGGCTCTGTGTTGTTCTGTGGCCAATTGTTTCAAATTCTGACAATCGGGGCTAAAGCTAATGCCCAGACCATAAGATCAGGACGGACAAGATGAGCCTTGCGCCAACCGCCACCGAAATCGCCGCCCGCGCCCGCGCTGATTTGCGCGCAGGCTTGCCTGTGGTGTTTAGCGATGGCGCAAGGGGGTTGATCGCATTGGCCTCAGAGACAGCAAGCACGGATCGGGTAGAAGATTTCCGCGCGCTTGGCGCGCCCTTTATCGTGCTGTCCGATTGGCGGGCGCGCACCTTGAATCTGCCACTTTATGAGGGCGACATCGCGCGTATCGCATTGCCCAAAGATGCAGGCAGCCGCATCCTAAAGGCACTGGCCGACCCGAAGGATGATTTGGATCGCCCGATGAAAGGCCCGTTCCAAAGCCTGCAAGGGCCAGAGCACGGCTCGGCGGATGACGCGCGCACCGCCATTCATTTCGCCAAGTCGGCACAGCTTTTGCCCGCGATGCTTTGCGTGTTTCGGGATGATGCCGTGGCGATTGCGCGGGAACATGGGCTGACCGTTCTGCCATTCTCGGTGGCGCGGTCACAATTGGCAGAAAGCCAACCCTTTCACGCCGTAGCCGCCGCGCGTCTGCCGATGGTTGCCTCGGAGGCGGGGCGCCTCCATGTGTTTCGCCCCGATGATGGCAGCGCCGAGCATTACGCCATTGAAATTGGTCGCCCAGATCGGGACAAACCCGTCTTAGCGCGTCTACACTCTGCCTGCTTTACGGGCGATGTGTTGGGCAGTCTCAAATGTGACTGCGGCCCCCAACTTCACGCAGCATTGGCGCAAATGGGCCAAGACGGCGCAGGTATCCTTCTCTACCTCAATCAAGAGGGGCGCGGGATTGGTCTGGCCAATAAAATGCGCGCCTATAGCCTTCAGGATCAAGGATTCGACACAGTCGAAGCCAACCATCGTCTTGGGTTTGAAGATGATGAGCGCGATTTTCGCCTTGGGGCAGAGTTGCTGCAAAAATTGGGTTTTGCCTCGGTGCGCCTTATGACCAACAACCCTCGAAAAGTTGAGATGATGCGCCAATCAGGCATAGAGGTCACAGAACGCGTGGCGCTCCATGTCGGCCAAAACGCGCATAACGCGCATTATTTGGCGACCAAGGCCGCGAAATCAGGACATTTGCTGTGACCCTGCCCCGCCCCGAAGACCTTGTGATCACCCATCAGGGTGCGCAGTTTATGGGGCGGCGTTTTCCCTGCAGCATCGGGCGCGGCGGGATGAGCCGCAGCAAGCGCGAAGGCGATGGGGCCACCCCAGTCGGCATTCACCGCATCGTTGGCTGCCTCTATCGCGCAGATCGCATGGCGCGCCCTTGTGATTGGGCCCTCAAAATTGGGCCGCGTGATCTGTGGTCAGATGATCCGCGCGATGAAGACTATAACCTCATGGTGCCTGCGCCCTACGCGCACAGCCACGAGAAACTGCGGCGCGCAGACCCACTTTATGATTTGGTGCTGATCACCGATTGGAACTGGCCCTATGCGGAACGCGGGCGTGGCTCTGCGATTTTCATCCACCAATGGCGGCGCGCGGGCTATCCGACCGAAGGATGTATTGCGTTCTCCCGTGCAGATTTGCGATGGATCACTGCGCGCATTTCCTACGAAACACGTTTGATCATGCGGGACGCGAAAAGCTATCCGTGAGGGGCGACACGCGCGCCAAATATGGCAGAGCCCACACGAATATGCGTGGCCCCTAGTCGCAGCGCTGTTTCATAATCCGCGCTCATCCCCATCGACAATTCCGAAAGCCCGTTGCGCGCAGCAATCTTGCCCAAAAGGGCGAAATGCAGGCTTGGTTCCTCGTCCACGGGCGGGATGCACATCAAACCTTTCAGCGGCAAATCCATCGCGCGCGCAGTTTGGATAAAGGCATCTGCATCGGCAGGTAGAATGCCCGCCTTTTGCGGCTCGGCGCCTGTGTTGACCTGAATGAAAAGATCGGGACAGCGGCCCAATTCTTGGGCCATATCGGCGATGCGGCGCGCCAGTTTTTCGCGGTCGACTGTGTGGATCGCGTCAAACAGCTCCATAGCGGGGCGCACCTTATTGCTTTGCAATGGGCCAATCAGTTGCAAATCCACCCCCTCAAATTTGGCTTTGAAATCGGGCCATTTGCCTTGCGCTTCTTGCACGCGGTTTTCACCGAAACTGCGATGGCCCGCTTGTAGCACCGCCTCAACCCGCGCGTTTGGCTGCACTTTGGAGACAGCGATTAGTTTTGCCGCATCAGGCGCGCGCCCCGCTTCGGTCAAAATTCGCACAACATCTGCCTGAATATCCTCAAGCGCCATTTTACCCTCACCCGTCACCAAATGAAAAAGAGCGGGCCAAAGCCCGCTCTTTCCCTAGCAGATAATCCGTGAGGATTAGAAGCTGAATGTCAGACCGAAATCTGCTGTATTGCAGTAGACGCAGTATACACCAATTTGAACAAAACCGCCCGCGCAATAGCATAGAAATTGTAGGCTGATTATTATAGTGACAATTATTCAGGTTTTTGGCTTGACGGGGCGCAGTCTCGTTTATATTACGCGGGCCTCAGGCGGGCCCGTAGCTCAGTGGTAGAGCAGTTGACTTTTAATCAATTGGTCGGAGGTTCGAATCCTCCCGGGCTCACCAATAGCCAGATATGACGCGTATCTGCTACCCCCAACCCAGACAGTCAGCGGCATTAATGTACGCAGTTTAGCTCACGAAAATTGATGTGTTGGCCGGCGTATTTCCCGCCTGGTCACTCTCAATCCGTTTAAAGTTGATGCCTCCAAACAAAAACTGTAGGTGCAGCCCAGTGCCTTGCTAGAGGCTGGGCCTCTGACAAAGCGGATGCGCTCATAGGCTTGCGTCCCCATCGCAGCGCTATGAGCGGGCAGGGCATGATTTCTGATCACAAGCCTTAGCGATTGGTCGCGCAGCGTGAGAAACGAGTCGGATTTATCACCATAGAAATCAGAAAAAATCGCATATCTTGACCCAAGGCGCAGCGCAGATCGGGGCAATTGCATTATGTTTCTGTCAGTTTTTGATATTTTCAAAATTGGGATTGGCCCCTCCTCCTCCCATACGATTGGGCCAATGAATGCCGCCGCGCAATTTCTCGACCGCCTGCGCCATGGCACTCGAGAGCCCGGCGCCGGCGAGGTGGCGGCCTTGTCATGTCATTTGCACGGATCGCTTGCCTTTACTGGCAAAGGTCACGCCACTGACCGCGCTGTAATTTTGGGCCTTGCTGGGTTTCGCCCCGATAAACTTGACCCAGACCAGGCGGATAGCGCCATTGCAGCGATCAAATCAGCAGGGCATGTTACCCCTGACGGGCTGCCGCAACTGCGCCTCAACCCAGAGGAAGATATCATCTTTGACTATGGCCCCGCCCTCGTGGGGCATGCCAATGGTATGATCCTCCGCGCTTATGACGCCAACGGGGCGCTCTATATGGAGGAAGTCTTTTACTCCATCGGTGGCGGTTTCGTAATGACCGCGAAAGAATTACAAGCGGCCAAAGCCGCCCACAAGAATTCACTCGCCGCCCAAAAGGCGGATGCAGGATACCCCTATCCCTTTGGCACAGCTGAAGAAATGTTGATTATGGGGGCAAAGGCGCAGAAATCTATTGCGCAGATGAAATGGGAGAATGAATGCCACGGCGCGCCGCGCGCCGAGGTGCAAAAGCGCCTTGAGGCAATCCGAGATTCGATGCTGTCCTGCATTGAGCGCGGCTTGCGGATGGAGGGTGAATTGCCCGGCGGTTTGCGGGTCAAGCGCCGGGCAAAGGCGATCCATGATCAGTTACAGGCCGAGGCGGGGCGCAACATCACCCAACCCCATACAATCAACGATTGGCTTTCGGTCTATGCAATGGCCGTGAACGAAGAAAACGCGGCAGGGGGCCGAGTGGTTACCGCCCCCACCAATGGGGCGGCAGGCGTGGTTCCAGCAGTTTTGCATTATTATCTAACCCATTGCATCGGCGCGACCGAAAAGGGCGGGTTGGATTTCTTGATGGTCGCGGCGGCAATTGGCGGGTTGATCAAGCATAATGCCTCGATCTCTGGGGCCGAAGTTGGCTGTCAGGGCGAGGTCGGATCAGCCGCAGCCATGGCCGCAGCGGGGCTTTGCGCGGCACTTGGCGGCACCAACGAACAGATTGAAAACGCTGCTGAAATCGCGCTTGAACATCACTTAGGCATGACCTGTGACCCCGTGGCAGGATTGGTTCAGGTGCCCTGCATCGAACGCAACGGCCTCGGTGCGATCAAGGCTGTATCGGCCGCTTCATTGGCGCTGCGGGGCGATGGCACCCATTTCATGCCGCTTGATAATTGTATCGAAGCCATGCGGCAAACGGGCCATGATATGAACCTGAAATATAAAGAAACTTCGCTTGGGGGCTTGGCCGTCAATCTGCCTGAATGCTGAGGCGGGTCAGCCGCGCTGACGCACGGTGTCACCCGCCAAGAATTCTGGCGACAATCCGATATCGGCCCCCGAAAGCGCGCGCCCTGCAATGATTTTGGCCGCCTCACGTCCAATATCTGCGCGGCGGCTGTCCATGGTGGCGATGCGCAAGGGCAGCCCGTCCAAAATGGCAAAGGAATTGAACCCCGCAATGCCAATTTGATTGGGAATATCATATCCCTTTTCCAACAGATAAAGCAGGCCGCCCGCCGCGTTCAAATCCGTATTATAATAGAGGAAATCAAGATCAGGGCTGCGGCTTAGAAAATCTTCGGTCATCGCGCGGCCTGTGCCAAAACCCGAGGGGCCTGCATAAAAAATCTTATCCACCAAGGAGAGACCCGCCTCCTTCAGCGCATCCTCAAAGCCCTGCTGTCGCTTTTGCGACCGAAAATCGCGCAAAGAGCTAGAACCCAGATACCCAATTTTGCGATAGCCACGGGCAAGGATTTCTTCGGCCATGGCGCGACCTGCCGCCACATGTGAGATGCCTACGCGGGCCGCCACACTTGGGCCGTCAATGTCCATCACCTCGACAACAGGAATCCCCGCATTCTCCATCATCTTCCGCGCGGCATCTGTATGTTCCAACCCCGCTACGATCAGACCAGAGGGCCGCCATGACAGCATTTCGAAAATGACTTTTTCTTCCTGCCCTAAATCATAATTTGAGGTGCCAACAACGGGCTGCAAATCCGTTTCATGCAGACCCTCACCAATGCCTGTAAGGACATCAGGGAAGACCATGTTGGATAGAGATGGGATCACCACGCCAACCAGATTGACGCGGTTCGATGCCAAAGCGCCCGCGATTTTATTGGGCACATATCCCAAGGCGCGGGCAGCTTCAAAAACCTTGCTGCGCGTGCGCTCAGAGACATCCCCCCGATTGCGCAAGACGCGGCTGACGGTCATTTCCGAAACCCCCGCTGCCTCAGCCACATCGCGCAAGGTCATCTGGGGTTTGCCATCAAAGGGATTGCGTCCGCGCACGTCTGGTATCCTGTCTTCGGTCGTCTGGTTCCTATTGATACGCCGAACCATCCCTATTTGCCAAGCGTTCGGTTTTTTGGATCGACTTGCGCGCCATAGCAAATTCCAGCAAAAAAGCAGATATGGCCCCGTGGCTCAACTGGATAGAGCAATCCCCTCCTAAGGGATAGGTTACAGGTTCGAGTCCTGTCGGGGTCACCATGCAATCTGTCTATTTTGATTGACAGTCTGGCTGTCGCGCCTGATCATTGATCTTGGACCATAGGAAAGTTGACCAAGATCATGTTGGATGCGCAGCGGGGAACACTCGCGCCTAAACTTGGTAAAGGGCCGCGTGCGGGGCTTTGCACCGATTGCGGGGTCAGTCGCATGTCTGATGATCGCGCCTGCGGGCGGGCCTGTCAGTTTATCGCCCCAGATTATCCACACGCCGAAACCCGCATTCATGGGCGTATCAGTGACCCTGCGCGTCATGAAGAAGCGTTTTTTGGTGTGACCGAAGCGATGTATCGCGCAAGGCTGACCCCTGTGGCCGAAGGCGCGCAGTGGACGGGCATTACCACGGCGCTCGCGGAAACCTTATTACGGGCGGGGGCGATTGAGGCAGTCATCACAGTGGCGCCTGACCCAAACGATCAGTGGCGCCCTGTGCCTGTGTTGGTCACCGAACCAGACGACTTATCCGCCTGCCGCGGGATGCGCATGGGCTTTGCCCCAAGCGTGGCCTTGTTAGAACTCGCAAAGGCGCGCGGGATCACGCGCTTGGCCTTTATCGGCATCCCCTGTCAGACCTATGCCCTGCGTGCGCTTGAGGCCGAGTATGGGTTCGAGCGGCTTTATGTCATTGGCACGCCCTGTTCGGACAACACCACAACCGCGCGGTTTCATGATTTCCTTGCGCTGCTTGATGCCAAGCCAAATAGCGTCAGTTATCTTGAGTTTCGCGCGGATTACTCTGTCGAGCTACGCTTTTCAGATGGGCGCCCGCCCCGTTTCGTGCCTTTTTTGAAATTGCCAATCTCGCAATTGCCAGCGGATTTCTTTCCAATGACCTGCAAGACCTGTGTCGATTACACGAACCGCTTGGCCGATATCACGGTGGGCTATATGGGCGGCGATGGGGCGCAATGGATCTTGGTGCGCAATGCCCGTGGCGCAGAGATGCTTGATGGCATCAAAGATCGGCTCTGCCTGTCGTCCTTGACCGATAAGGGGGATCGCACAAGCGCGGTCAAAGGCTTTTTGGCCAATACGGAGCGCGCGGCGGGCGGTTTGCCCCTGCGGCGGATGCCCAACTGGCTGCGGCCATTGGTGGCCTATCTGCAGCCTCGTCTTGGGCCGCGTGGCTTGGAATTTGCCCGCGCGCGGGTCGAGATGAAGGCGATTGAAACCATCTTACATTTGCGCCGCAGTCATCCTGCCAAGATGAAGAATATGGTTCCCGCCCATGTCTGGAGCCTTGCTGCGCGCTATGGGGTAGGGCCCAATCCATCCGAGATTGCGCGCGAGGATGGTAATCCGTAATCTCGCGACTATGACCAAACCCAATCTCGCGCCAGATTTCAGCTTTGAGACGCAGATCGGCGGCCTTGTTGCGGGCGTGGATGAGGTGGGGCGCGGCCCGTTGGCGGGGCCTGTTATGGCCGCAGCAGTTATCCTAAACCGAAGCGATATTCCCGAAGGTTTGCATGATTCCAAAACGCTCAGCCAAAAGCGGCGCGAGGCACTGTTCGATGAGATCGCCGCGCGGGCCGAGGTCAGTATCGCAGAGGCGAGCGTTGCCGAGATTGATGAGCTGAATATTCGCAACGCCACTTTTTTGGCCATGCGCCGTGCGGTGCTTGGTCTCTCCCGCTGTCCAGATCATGCGCTGATTGACGGCAATGCCATTCCTCCTGATTTGCCCTGCCCTGCCACTGCAATCATCAAAGGTGATGCCCGTTCTGTTTCGATTTCGGCGGCTTCTATCATGGCCAAGGTAACACGGGATCGGCTGATGGTGACATTATCGCAACAGTTTGCGGGCTACGGCTGGGAGAAAAACGCGGGCTACCCCTCAAAAGCCCACCTTCAAGCCCTTCAAGATATTGGGGTGACCCCGCACCATAGACGTTCATTCAAGCCCGTCCACAATATCTTGTATCAACGTCATCTTGTAAGTCGTTGATTCAAAAAATAAATTGACGGCGAATCAGTTTCGACTCATCTTAGGCCTCAAGATGAGCGTCAAAAAATGGCGCCGTGACGATTAAAAGTCAGAGGCAGTGATGAAGACGAAAACCAATCCCGCGGGGGCGCATGCCCTGCCGCTTAACCAGATATTGGCTGGTGATTGCATTGATGTGATGAACAGCCTTCCTGAAGGTTCGGTCGATCTGATTTTCGCCGACCCGCCTTACAACCTTCAGCTCAAGGGTGATTTGCATCGCCCCGACAATTCGCTTGTAGATGCGGTGGATGATCATTGGGATCAATTCGACAGCTTCCGTGCCTATGACGAATTCACGCAAACCTGGCTCGCTGCGGCGCGCCGTATCCTCAAGCCGAATGGCGCGATTTGGGTGATTGGCTCGTATCACAACATTTTCCGCGTGGGGGCCGAACTGCAAAACCAAGGCTATTGGTTGCTGAATGATGTTGTTTGGCGCAAATCCAATCCGATGCCCAATTTCCGCGGCAAGCGTTTGACAAATGCCCATGAGACGATGATCTGGGCTTCGAAATCTGAAGCAGCGAAATACACGTTCAATTATGAGGCGCTCAAATCCCTAAATGAGGGGATTCAAATGCGCTCTGATTGGCTTTTGCCGATTTGTAATGGCGGTGAGCGTTTGAAGAACTCGCGGGGCGAAAAGGCACATCCAACGCAAAAGCCTGAATCGCTGCTGCACCGCATTTTGATTGCCTCAACAAATCCAGGCGACGTAGTTCTTGATCCTTTCTTTGGCACTGGGACAACGGGCGCCGTTGCAAAGAAATTGGGGCGCTATTTCATCGGCATCGAGCGTGAGGAAGAGTATCGCGAAATCGCCGAAAAGCGTATCGCCAACACGCGCCGTTTTGACAGTGATGCACTTGAAACCAGCCTCAGCAAAAGATCGGAACCGCGTATTCCCTTCGGTCAATTGGTCGAGCGGGGCTTGCTGCGGCCTGGTGAGGAATTGCACAGCGGTAATGGCCGCCATCGTGCAAAAATTCGCGCCGATGGTACGCTTGTCGCTTTGGACACCAAAGGGTCGATCCACCAAGTGGGAGCGAAACTTGAAGGCGCACCTTCGTGCAATGGGTGGACATATTGGCATTTCCGCCGTGACGGGAAAACCGTGCCGATTGATCACCTTCGTCAACAATTGCGTTCCGAGTTGGGCGAGTAACGCCACCTCCAAGACAGCTTTCGATATACCGCCCGTGCCTGTGGCTTTTGCCTCGGGGGCACGCACCTTACCCTCGCCCATCGGGCGGGGGTTTTTTATTCCGTTTGAAGCAGCCCTTTCGAATAGGGCGTCCAATCCTTGACTTGCGGATAATGTTGCTTGCGCCAAGCGCGCACCTTGGGGTTCATAACCCGCCGCCACAAAGGCGGGCAGAGGGCCAAAATCCCCATTACAGGATAGCCATAAGGCAGTTGCGGCGCGGCATCGTGATCATAGGTTTGTAACAGCGGATAGGCCCGATCTGGACGATAATGATGGTCTGAGTGACGCTGCAAGTTGATCAGCAACCAATTCGTGGCCCGATGATCCGCATTCCACGAATGGCGGGGTTTGACATGTTCATATTTTCCCGCGCCTTTGTAGGCCCGCGTGAGGCCGTAATGTTCGATGTAATTTGTGATTTCCAAATGGAACACCGCAACAAAGGCCTGCACAGCGAAGAAAGCAAGGCCCCATTTCCCGCCAATGGCATAGCCAATCCCATCATGCCTGCCTGCAATCCCCCGTAACGCCAGAACGGATTGCTTCTATGCCATAGTGCAAGCCTGCGCTTTTCGAGGCACTGCGCTTCGGCCCGCCATGCAGATTTGAACGACTGGATCAAAACACGGGGGAAAGAGCGGTGAAACCCCTCATTATATCGCGCAGAAGCAGGGTCACGCGGGGTGGCCACATGGATATGATGCACCAAAAGAGGGATGAGCAGAAGCGAGACCCAAAACGGGGCTACATCACGAAGCGATGCCAAATAATTTGACCTGAACATGCCTCTACCTCACAGCTCATGCTGTCATCCTAAACGTATATAGCGAGAAATATTATATATGAAAATATATAATTAGGCTCAGGGTGAAGGCCGCGTGCCGATGCGGCAAAGGTCAAACGCTTTGCGCATCACTGTTGGCATGTCCGCAACGCGGAACTTGGCGCGGGACAGGAAATAACCTTGCTGCGGGCTCGCGTTTTCAGAGGCATGGCACAGATGCACGCGCAGGCGCAGATGGAAATGGGTAAAGGTATGGCGCACCTCTTGGCCCGTGTCGTGCCATTCGCCCTCAATAGGAGGCGCAAGCGCCTCCACGATCGGCGCCGCGGGATCATCTACCCCCGCCCAAGGGCTGGTGACAAAGCCAAGCATCCCCCCCAAAAGACCCGTTTCGGGGCGTTGCTCGACCAAAACCGCACCATTGGGCCGAAAAGCCAAGTAAATATGACCAACCCGCGTTGGTTTGGGCTGTTTTGGCTCCTTTCGCGGCAATTCCGCCGCAATGCCCGCTTTGTGGGCGGCGCATTGAGTCATGATCGGGCAAATGCCACAGGCGGGGCTGCGTGGTGTGCAAATCGTGGCACCCAAATCCATGACGGCTTGCGCGTAATCCCCCGTCCGCTGTGCAGGGGTGAGGGCGGCAGCATGGGCTTTCAACTCAGGCTTTGCACGGGGCAGCGGGGTTTCCACTGCGAAGAGGCGCGCCATGACACGCTCTACATTGCCATCCATGACGACTGCGCGGCGGTCAAAGGCAATCGCCGCGATCGCAGCGGCGGTGTAAGGGCCAATTCCGGGAAGCGTCAAAAGCGCCTCTTCGGTTGTCGGGAATATCCCCGCGTGTTGATCAGTAACCACGCGCGCGCATTTGAGCAGGTTGCGCGCCCTTGCATAATAGCCAAGCCCCGCCCAAGCCGCCATGACATCCGCATCTTCCGCTGCTGCAAGATCCTCAATCCGAGGCCAGAGAGAGATGAACTTGGTAAAGTAGTCACGCACAGCTGCCACGGTTGTTTGCTGTAGCATCACCTCAGACAACCACACATGGTATGGGTTTGGACGCTGCCCTGATTTGCGCGCCGCGGGCCCGACCCGCCACGGCATATCGCGCGCATGGTCATCATACCACGCCAACAAGTCACGCGAGAGGTCATCCGTTATTTCAATCTCGTCACGCAAGCTTTATCACCCTGTCTTCGGTTTTGATTGGTCAATCTGTCTCATACCCCCTAAATTGACCCACAGATGAGAAAAGCAAGCGATCATATCCCGCCCAAAGAGGCAAGCCGCCGTAACCGTGGGTTTGAACCCGCGGCCAAGCTTGTTATGGCGCAAATAAAAAGCCCCGCAGAACGGCGTGGTTTCGCTGAGGCACGGCTGATCACCCAGTGGCGGGAAATCATGGGCCCTGAGATTGCAGATATCGCGCGCCCTGTAAAACTATCGCATGGGCATGATGGGTTTGGGGCCACCTTAGTGCTTTTGACGAGCGGGGCGCATGCCCCAATTCTTGAGATGCGCAAAGAAGATATCAGAACAAAGGTAAACGCGGCTTATGGTTATAATGCTGTGTCCAAAATATCCTTGACCCAAACGGCGGGACAGAGCCTTGCGCGTGACTTCATCGCACCACGCCCCCGGCCAGAATTGCCCCAAGAGGCAATAGAAATCGTGAACGCCAAGGCCAAGGCCGCAGCAGCGCACATCACCGATGAGGGGTTGCGCGATGCTCTTGAACGTCTGGCGCAGCGCGTCATAAGAAAACAGACATCCTAATTTACAGAGAGAGAATATTATGGATCGCAGACAGGCCTTGATCGCAGCATCCGCAGCGGCTTTTGTATCCGCCCTTCCCAGATTTGGCATTGCTCAAGACGCAAGCGCCGCCCCTGAGATTGTGGATTTTGCTCTTGGTGATCCGAATGCGCCTGTCGAGTTGATCGAATATGCCTCATTCACCTGTCCGCATTGCGCCACTTTTCACCTACAAGTTTTGCCTCAGCTAAAGCGCGATTACATTGAAACAGGCAAAGTGCTATTGGTTTATCGTGAAGTTTACTTTGATCGCCCAGGTTTGTGGGCGGCCATGGTGGCGCGTTGCGCAGGCGAAATGCGCTATTTTGGCGTGGCCGATATTGTTTACCGCACGCAGCGGGAATGGACCCAAGGTGATGCTGCGACCATCGCGGGCAATCTGCGGCGCATAGGTCTTTCTGCGGGTTTGACGGATCCAGAATTGGACGCCTGCATGCAGGATGCCGAAACCGCGCAGGCCATGATCGATAATTACGAAGCCAATCGCGTAGAATATCCGATTGAGGGCACCCCCGCCTTGGTCATTGACGGCACGCTGTATGGCAATATGGCCTATGAGGACATCGCGTCGCGGATCGAAGACGCGCTTGCCCGCAACCAATGAACAGAACCCCCCTTGCAGGTGTCAAAGTTCTAGAGCTTGCCCGCATTTTGGCGGGGCCATGGGCGGGGCAGGTTTTGGCAGATTTGGGCGCCGAAGTGATCAAGGTCGAAAGCCCCGATGGTGATGACACGCGCCATTGGGGCCCGCCCTTTATCTCTCGTGAGGGGGATGAAAGCGCGGCTTATTTTCATGGAACCAATCGCGGCAAAAAATCCATCATCGCGGACTTTAAATCCGCCAAAGACCGCGACCGCGTGATTGCTTTGGCGCGCGAAGCGGATGTTTTGATTGAGAATTTCAAACTTGGTGGCTTGGCCAAATTTGGCCTCGATTACCCAAGTCTGGCCCGCGAAAACCCTGCATTGATTTATTGCTCGATCACGGGGTTCGGCCAAAATGGGCCATATGCGCATCGCGCGGGCTATGATTACATCATCCAAGGCATGTCTGGGCTGATGTCTGTTACAGGCGACCCCGAGGATCATCCCCAAAAGGTTGGCGTTGCCGTCACGGATATTGTCACTGGTCTTTATGCCTCAAACGCCATTTTGGCTGCGTTGCATATGCGCGCGCGCACAGGCCAAGGGCAGCATATTGATATGGCGCTTTTTGATGCCGCGACCGCGATGATGGCCAATCAAGCAATGAATTATTTGGCAACGGGGCAAGCCCCCAATCGTATGGGCAATGCCCATCCCAATCTCGCGCCTTATCAAACCTTTCCATGCGCGGATGGCTGGATCATCATCGCGGTTGGCAATGATGGGCAATTCCAAAAACTATGCGAGATTTTGGACTGTGCGGAGTTGGGACAGGATCCGCGATATCGCACCAATGCAGATCGTGTGAAGAACCGCGACAGCCTAAACGCCGCGCTTGAACCTAAGACACGCAGCCTCAGCAAATCTGCCCTATTAGAGGCCTGCGAAGTGAAATCTGTGCCTGCGGGGCCGATCAATTCACTTGCAGAAACCTTCACCGATCCGCAGGCCGTGGCGCGCAGGTTTCGCCTTGATCTTGAGGGCGTGCCAAGCACGCGGCCGCCTTTTCATTTTTCGGGGGCTGATTTGGCGCTTGAACGTCCCGCGCCGAAATTGGGCGAGGATGATGGTATCACGGGCTTTTCGAAAAAATCCCGCTAAGGCGATCCCGCAAAGCGTGGTCTTGGTCTAGTCGCAGGCGCACGGGCACCGTCAACACCTCACGCCGCAGCGCATCAGGCAGGCGCACCGCATCTTTTTCGGTTGTGACAGGCTGCGCCCCAAGGCTTTGTGCTTCGCGCAAAATCCGCGCCATCAAGGCATCGCTTAAAGGTTGGTGGTCGCTGAGGGCCTCAGCCCGCAATATACGCGCACCCATTTTGCGCAATGTGGCAAAGAACTTTTCAGGATGACCGATCCCTGCAAAGGCCAAAACGGGCATATCTTGGAAGGACATCCCCATATTTAACGGCGCCAGATGGCCCGTAAGATGGGGGCAAGGAAGGTCTGGATGGCGCATTGAAAACGCCGCCTGCTGATCTGCCTCGCCAATGGATAGAACAAAATCCGCACGCCCAAGGCCTGTTGCAATCGGCTCACGCAGCGGGCCTGCGGGGATGACCAGACCATTGCCAAATCCACGCGCGGCATCCACCACAATCAAGGACAGATCATAAGCCAGACTTGCATTTTGAAACCCGTCATCAAGGATCAAAATATCGGCCCCCGCCGCAATGGCCGATTTGGCACTTTGCAGACGATCTTGGCCCACCCATACAGGCGCAAAAGCTGACAAAAGCAAGGGTTCATCACCACAGTCAGCTGCGCTGTGACGGGTCGGGTCTACGCGTGCTGTTTGGGTGAGTGTTCCACCATACCCACGGCTGAGAATGTGGGGGGTGGCGCCAAGCCCTGCTAGGATTTCCCAAATGGCAATCACTGTGGGCGTTTTCCCAGTTCCGCCTGCGGTCAAATTGCCAACACAGACCACAGGCACGCCAAGTTTCGCCCGAGCGCCTGTTGCCAATTTGCGCGCCGTGCCTGCCGCATAAAGCGCGCTCAGTGGGCGCAAGGCATAGGCCACTGCATTAGGCTGCGCGCGATACCAAAATCTAGGTGCTTGCATTGCGCTGATCCGCTTCGCGTTGTTCCAACCGCTCTAGGATAGCATTTAGGGCACGATCCGTCACCGCAGCCCCTGTTGAGGATACTTCCCATGCGGCATTGGCCATAGCGGCTGCCCGTTCTGGGTTCATCAACTCATCCACTGCACGAGCGAGGCTTTCGGAATCGCGCACCTGCCGCGCGGCATCGACCGCCTGCAAGCGATCAAAAATATCGGTGAAATTGCTGACATATGGCCCATAGAGAATGGCCGACCCAAGGCCCGCAGGTTCAAATGGATTATGCCCCCCGATATCAACCAAAGAGCCCCCCAAAAAGGAAATCGGGGCAAGCCGATACCAAAGGCCCAACTCGCCCAAACTATCGGCAAGATACACTTGGGTATCGCGATCAGGCAGAGCGCCTGTGCTGCGCTGCGCAAATGCCCAGCCATCGCTTTCTAAGAGTTTCGCAATATCTGCGCCGCGCTCAGGATGGCGTGGCACGAGCAACAGAATGGCCCGCGGGTTTGACCGCAACACGGCCCGATGCGCGGCCAAGACCAAGTCCTCTTCGCCCGCATGGGTGGAGGCCGCCACCCAAGCGGGGCGGGTGCCAAGGCGCTGCGAGAGATCTTGGCGCCGCGCCTCATCATGGGGAAGCGCCGCCGCACCTTCCTTGAGAGTGCCTGTCACTTCGATGCGAGATGGCAACAAGCCCAACCCCCGCAATCGAGAGGCGGTCAGATCATCTTGCGCTTGCACCAAATCAAAGCGCGACAGCAGCGCGCGGGCCATTCCGCCCAACCACCGCCAATTGCGCGCTGACCCTTGCGAGATGCGCGCATTGAGCAACATCATCGGGCATCCTTGCCGATGCGTCTCAACGATCATGGCAGGCCACAATTCGGACTCTGTCCAGATGGCGAGGTCTGGCTGCCAATGGTTCAGAAAAGATTGAACAAAACCTATAATATCCAAAGGCACGAATTGATGGATTACATCAGCAGGCAAACGCCGCCCCATTACAGCCGCAGATGTCACGGTGCCTGTCGTAACCAGAATCGTGAGGTCTTCGCGCTCTTCACGGATGCGGCGGATCAGCTCAAGAAGGGAAAGCGCCTCGCCGACAGAGGCCGCATGAAACCAGATCAATGGCCCATCGGGCCGCGCTTGACTGGCAATACCGCGCCGCTCATTGATACGCGCCGCGTCCTCTTTGCCGCGCGCCAAACGGCCTGCCAAAATCCGTTCCGCCAAACCCGTAGCATGACGCGAAAACAGAAGATAAAGCCAAAGCAGCAAGGAGCGTGACCGCATTCGATGCAATCCCTTACTCGCTTTGCGCGGAATTGGCCTGCTCTTCATCGCGCAGGCGATGCAAATGGGCGATGAAGTAGCGCATATGCGCATTGTCTACTGTGCGCTGCGCTTCAGATTTCCATGCGTTATAGGCGCTGTCATAATCAGGGAAAATTCCCACGATATGAATATCGTTCACATCGTGAAACTCCGTGCCGGCAGGGTCGACCAATTCGCCCCCAAACACCAAATGCAGACGCTGTGCCATAGATTATTTCCTTAACAAGAAGCCTTGAAAACCTGCGCGCACCCTAAGGTTTTGGCTCAGGCGGTCAAGCCAGTTTGACCCGAAAGCCGCGCCATGAATTTATCCACCAAGGCGCGTGATCCTGCAAAAACGCCCGCACTTCGCGGGTCGGGGCGGTTAAAGCGCAAAGCCTGCCCCTCCCGGTCGCAGACCTTGGCACCTGCCTCGGCGGCAATAAGACTGCCTGCGGCGCTGTCCCATTCCCAAGTTGAGCGAAAGGTCAGCATTCCATCATAGCGCCCTTCGCCCACAAGGGCCAAACGATAGGCGAGAGAGGATCGAAAATGGCGGCTCACAGGTGGCGCGCCATGCGGCCAATAGCGCGGTTCAAAATTGACCTTGGTGGTCAGAATGCGCGCGCCCGCTTCTTCGGCATGACCTGAAATGCGCAAGGGTGTCTCATTGCACAGCGCCCCCCCATCGCGCGCAGCGGCATAAAGCCTGCCGACAGCAGGCAGATAGACCACCGCCGCACGCACGAGCCCATCTTCCACAACGGCCAATGCATGCGAGAAATCACCAGAGCCATCCATAAATGCGCGGGTGCCATCGATGGGATCAACGATGAAACCCCGCTCCGCGGCCAGACGGGCAGGGTCATCTTGGCTTTCTTCCGACAACCACCCGTAGCTGGGACGCGCGGCCTGAAGATCGCGCGCCAACATCTTGTCGATTTCCAAATCCGTTTCTGTGACGGGGCCTGCCCCTTCGGATTTTTCCCACGCCTTGGGGTCATTTTGCCAATAGCGCAGGGCAATCTCGCCTGCGGCACGGGCCGCTTCTATCAATAGGGTCAGGTCATCGCGATCTTGCCGCTCAGGCCCCTGCAAGCGTCATCTCCTCTACCAGAAGCGAGGGGATAACCCGCGACAGATGCGGGCGCGCATCATTTGCTGCACGGATCGTGCCAAGCATGTCGCGCAAATTTCCTGCAATGGTGCATTCATTGACCGCATAGGTGATTTCGCCGTTTTCAACCCAAAACCCTGACGCGCCACGCGAATAATCGCCTGTGGTTGGGTTGATGGAACTGCCGATCAAGGATGTCACCAATAGCCCCGTTCCCATCTCACGCAACAGCGTCTCACGTTCGACCTCTGGCCCGACCAAGGCGAGATTCCCAACGCTTGGCGAAGGCGGGCTAGTGAGCCCGCGCACCGCATTGGCGGTGCTTTCCAGACCCAATTTTCGCGCAGTCGCCAGATCAAGCACCCATGAGGCCAGCTTGCCATCTTGTATGAAGGCGCGCTTTTGTGCCGCCAAACCTTCGGCGTCAAAGGGGCGCGAGCCGCCTGCACGCTTGCGCAAAGGGTCTTCCAGCAGATCAAACCCAACAGGCAAAACCGCCTCACCCAATGCATCGCGCAACCAACTCGACCCGCGTGCAATCGCGCTGCCATTGATCGCGGCCAAGATATGACCGATGAGGGTTGAGGAGACACGTTCATCAAAGAAAACCGGATATTTCCCTGTTTTTGGCTTTCGCGCCCCTGCGCGCGCTGCCGCACGCATCCCAGCTTCGCGCCCTATTTCTTCGGGGCTAATCAGATCACTGCGGAAAATACGGCCATCCCCGTAGTAATCCCGCTCCATGCCTGTTCCTTCGCCTGAAATCGCCACGCAGGAGAGGCCATAATCACTGCGGGCGTAGCCGCCTGCAAACCCGTTGCTGCCCGCAAGAAAGATCGTGCGGTGGCTGTAGCCTGCATTTGAGGACTGAATTTGGGTCACTTTGGCAACGGCACGGGCCGCAGCCTCGGCGCGGCGGGCTTCATCCTCCATCTCGGCGGGCATAGGTGCCGCGCCGTTATCGCTTAACTCAAGAGCTGATGCATCGCGCGTTGAGCTGAGTTGCGCGGGATCGGCCAAGCCAACGGTTAGGTCTTCGGGGGCAAGCCGCGCCATAGTCACCGCGCGCGCGGCCATGTCACGCAGCGTGTCTGGGCGTAAATCTGCCGCCGAAACACAAGCCTGCCGTTGGCCCACCATGACGCGAAGGCCCATTTCCGTTCCCTCGGATCGTTCTGCCTGCTCTAACGCGCCATTGCGCAAGCTCACCGTTTGCGAGACTCCTTGCACCACCATCGCATCTGCCGCATCCGCACCCGCAGATTTGGCAATGTCCAAAATCTGTTCCGCCAGATCCCGCAGCGCCGCTGTGTTCGAAGGGCTGTCTGTCATCGCAAAGCATCCTTTCTGGCCAAAACAGCCCGTCAGGGGCTATGCGTGACCTAAGCGCTGCAAGGACGCAGCGCAAGCACCCTTAACCTTTATTGCAAAGGCATTCCGCCAATCATGATCTTTCCCTCTTGGGTCAGATCAATTGCGCTTTCAAGCTGATCTTGGCCTTCGGTTCGGGTGGCGAAAAGGTCAATTGCGCCTGCGATCATCGCAAATTGGCTTGGATCAAGATGGCCCGACTGGGTCATCGCCTCTAGAAAGGTGAAAAGCCCGCGCGCGCTGATATCCACCCGCGATGGCCCTGCGCCAGATGTTAGATCAAGCCCACCTGTCGCACGGAAATCAAGGCCTGCACCCGTGAGGGTGGCCCTGTTGATTTGCAGCCGCGCCAATGACAAAGGCAGAGGGATCCCCGTTTCGGGGGCAGGCCCCAGATCACCTGCAAGATCGAGATCAATCGCACCAGTTTCGCGGGGCAAAAGACCTGCGCTATCTATCCAATCCCAAACGGGGGGTTCGAGCATGGCATCTGCCACTGACACTGTGATGGCAAACGGCCCACCCTCGCGGTTCAATAATGGCAGATTAGCGGCCAAGCGGCTTGGCCCAATGCGCCACAAAATGGGGATTTCTTCGCCAAATTCGGCCCCCAAAAGCACGCTATCGGTGCTGAGGCTGGCGCCAAGACTTTCGTCTGCTTCCCTGTAGCTGAGATTACCCGCCCCAAGCGCGAAGCCAAGCCGCCCTGCTTGATCCAGCCCCATCGGCTTTGCAAAAGCAGAAATCGGATTGCTGGCCACCAGTCCATTGGCCGCCTCAAACCCAAGTGAAGCTCTCTCGCCCCAGCCGTCAAGGGCAAGCGCAGCCCCCTCAAGCGCGAATTGGGCCAAAGCCCCGTCCCCGATTCCGCCTTGCACTGTGCCAAGTCCAAAACGATGCGCAATGGGTGTTTCCGAAAATAAAGATTGTCCTTCAAAAGTGGTGCTGCGCAGGGCAAATTCACCCGCTTGGATCAACACGCCGCCCAAAGCCTGAAAGGCCAATTCTTCTGCTTCTGCATCCCACGTTAGCGTTATGCCGTTTGCACTTTGCACCGTCACCTCAGGCAATGCAGGCAGATCCACCACCAGATCCCGCGCGGGCCGTTCTGTAGGGGTCAGCGCGATCACAATCGCCTCAGGCAGTGTGATCACCACATCACCTTCCGCGTTTAGGGCAAAAAAAGCGCGGGCCGTTCTCATGCTTGTATCTACGGTCGAATGTGGATCATCCGCTTCGATAATTTGCAGGTTCTCTACCAACACCTGTGTGCCGATTACCTGTGGCGCATCAAAGCGGAACTCATGCCCTGCATCTGCGGCGATTTCGCGGAACGTCTCAAGCGCCATGTCAACGGGCGCGAAGCTTTGTGCAAAGGCAGGCAGCGAGGACAGGACAAAAGCCATAGATAGAGCTGGACGCCAAATATATTTTGAATTCATCTTTGACATTCAGAGGCCCAACGGCGACACCGACAGTATGTTCCAATGTTTCGTCCCCTGCGCTTAAGGTCAAGCGCCGATCCGCCTGCCCAAGAAATAGAAAGCCCCGCGATCATGTCTCATCTCTTTGAAACCGACCTATCGGGAAAAACCGTTGCAATCACAGGCGCAAGCCGTGGGATTGGGGCAGAAACGGCCGCGCTCTTTGCGCAGTTAGGCGCAAAAGTTGCATTATTGGCGCGCTCAGGAGCGGATCTAAAAAACGTGGCAAACTCAATCGGTGAAGGGGCGCGGGCCTATCCCTGTGACTTAAGTGAGATAGGCAAGATTGCCCCGCTCTTTGACGAGATCAAAGCCGAGCTTGGCCACATTGATATCTTGATCAACAATGGCGCGCTGATTGCGCCCATCGCCCGCATGGGGGAGGCAGATTTGCAGGCGTGGGATAATCTGATGCGGGTGAATGTCACAGGGTTATTTGCAACCACACAGGCCTGTTTGCCCGATATGGTGGCGCGCGGCGTAGGCACCGTCATCAATATTTCGTCAGGGGCTGCGAAAAATGCCTATGAGGGGTGGAGTGCCTATTGTGCGTCAAAGGCGGCTGTGGCGATGCTGACACAAAGCCTTGATTTGGAATATCGTGATGCAGGTATCCGTGCGCTTGGGCTGTCACCGGGGACTGTTGCCACGCAGATGCAACGCGATATTCGGGCAAGTGGGATGAACCCCGTGTCGCAGATTGATTGGGCTGACCATATCGCGCCCCATTGGGTGGCGCGCGCGCTCTTGTGGATGACCACATCCGAAGCGGATGGGCATCTGGGCCAAGATATCAGCCTGCGCGATCCCACTTTGCGGAGCAAATTGGGGCTTGTGTGAGGCGAAAAGGAATTTTGCGATGATCAGGTTAGAGAGTTTCCCAGAAAGCTTGCCCCAAAGCCAAGCACCGCTGTGGCGCGTGACGCTTGATCGTCCCGACAAAGCGAATGCCCTGACCGAAGATATGCTTGCCACCTTGGTCAACATCGCCAAACAGGCACAGGCGCATCCCAACTTGCGCGCGTTGGTTATTACAGGGGCCGGCGAAAAGGTCTTTTGTGCAGGTGCGGATTTGGACGCGGCCCGCGCGGGTTTGGCTACCTCGCCCCTCTGGGAGGCGTTGTCAGGCGCGATTGCCGCGCTGCCCTGCCTGACGATTGCGGCTCTGAATGGCACATTGGCAGGCGGCGCTATGGGGATGGCATTAGCCTGTGATCTGCGCCTTAGTGTTTATCGCGCCTCATTTTTTTACCCTGTCTCAAAACTTGGGTTTTTGCCGCAGCCCTCAGACCCCAAACGTCTGACTGCGCTCATAGGCCCTGCGCGCACAAAATTGCTACTGCTGTCAGGCTCAAAATTTACCTCAAAAGAGGCCCTGTCCTTTGGGCTGATTGACAAAATCGTGCCACAAGAGGCGCTTTGGCAGGAAGCACAACATATGGCCGAGGCCGCGATTTCAGGCAAAGCCGAGGTGCTGCGCGCCATCAAGGCGATGATCCCTGACGGCAGAGCATGACGGGCGAACGCGACCCTATCACATTGGACGTGATGATCATCGGCGCGGGGCCGAGCGCGCTGATGGCTGCCGATTATTTGGCCCATACTGGGCGGCGGGTTGTTTTGATGGAGGGCAAAGCCTCCCCTGCGCGTAAGTTTCTCATGGCGGGAAAATCAGGGTTGAACCTCACAATGGACGAACCGCTTGAGGCGTTTCTTGCGGCCTATGGGCCTTCGGCGACGCCGCTTGCACCGATGATCCGCGCCTTTGGCCCTGAAGAAGTTATACGCTTTACCCGCGATACATTAGGGCAGCCGATCTTTACAGGCAGCTCACGGCGTGTGTTCCCCAAGGCGATGAAAGCCTCACCCATGCTGCGCTCCTGGTTGCAGCGCTTGGGCGGGCAGGGCGTGGAGATTTGGCGCAATTTCACATGGGATGGATGGGGGTCAGACGGGGCGTTTCGCTTTTCTACAGCAGAAGGGCCGCGTGAGATCACAGCCACCACAACACTCTTGGCCCTTGGGGGCGCGAGTTGGCCGAATTTAGGCGGGCGCGGCGAATGGCTTGAATATCTGAGCGCGCGCGGGGTCGAAACGGTTCCGTTTCAGCCAATGAATATGGGGTTTCATATCAAATGGTCAGACCATATGCGCCCGCATTTTGGTCATCCGCTCAAATCCTTGATCTTGCGCGCGGGCGGAAAATCTGTGTCAGGTGAGATCGTGATCTCCGCCAAAGGCATTGAGGGTGGCGGGGTTTACCCCCTCTCGCGCGAGATGCGAGAGGGGGCGATGCTCAGCCTTGACCTCTGCCCTGACCGCAGTCTGGACGATGTTGCGGCGCGTCTTGAAAAAGGGGGCAGGCGCAAAGACAGTTTGTCGAATATCCTGCGCAAATCCCTTGGGATAGACGGGGCAAAGCGCGCAGTTTTGTTCGAAATGTGCAAATCCCTGCCCACTGAGCCGAAAGCGTTGGCGGAGCGCATCAAAGCTTTGCCCATCCCCCACAGCGGCCCGTTTGGATTGGATCGCGCAATCTCTAGTTCGGGCGGGGTCGCATGGTCTGCGTTAGACGAGACTTTGCAGCTTCGCGCCCTGCCGAATGTCTATTGTATAGGCGAGATGGTCGATTGGGATGCACCCACGGGTGGCTATTTGCTGACAGCCTGTTTTGCCACGGGCCTTTGGGCAGCGCGTGCAGCAGCCTAGCGCGCGTTGCGCGACATCATGGCCAAGCGGATTAGACTACGCTCCATCACCGCCAATTGCGGGGCTTGTGAACTTGAGCGGAGGGTCAAATCGGTCTCGATCAGGCTTTGCACCGCATCCTCAAGGCGTGTAACGCCCCAAGCCTGCGCTTGTTTGACCATGCGATCCCTGCGCGGGCCAAAGACCCCTGTTTTCGGGGAAAACCCAGCCGCTGGCCCCTGTGGATGGCAGGCAGCCACATGCAGCGTGCGAAAATGGCGCAAGGCCGCGATACAAAGTGCAACCGCCGTGACCCCCTGACCACCAAGCCGTGCCATCAGGGCGCCAACACGCGCATGGGCGCCTTCGGCAGTGGCGTGTAAGATTTCGTCAATCTCCGCATCAATCGTGGCAGGCGCCAATGCGGCAATCTCCGCCGAAGAGAGAGGGCTCTCATCGCCCAGTTTATAGAGGGCCAGCTTTTCCAAGAGCTGCCTGAAATCGCCAGGATCAAGCGTGCGGGCGAGGGCGGCCAAGTCACGAGAGGCATCTTGCGCGATTGCAGATAGCCCCGCCTTTTTCAATTCGGCCTCGACCTCAGCCTGACTGGGCGGATCATCATAAACGGCGATACAAAAAGCCGATTTTTGGGTTTCAAACAATTTTCTCAGCGCCGAGCGTGGTGTCAGTTGCCCTGCGGCCACAATGATTTGGGCGTCACCTGCAGCCCATGCGTTTATGGCGCTTGTGATTGCGGCGGCGGCGGCATCTGTTGCATCTTCGACAAAGACGGCACGCTGACCTGGAAAGAACCCTGTCGCCTTAATCGCGTCTAAAAGAGCAGCAGGATCACTGCGCAAAGATGCCCCCATCATACGGGTGAGGCGCATTTCGCCTTCGGCATCTGGCCCCAAAAGATTGGCAAGCAGGTCTTGGCGCTTAATCGCCACCCGCATCGCATCTGCCCCATAGATCAGAACACCTGCCGCCCCTGTATCAGGGCGGGTGATAAACCGCGCCGCCTCTGAGGTGGAAAGCTTCATCGGGTTACATTGCCTTAAATAACGACATTCACAATCCGCCCTGGCACAACAATCAGCTTGCGGGGCGCGCGACCTTCAAGCGCCTTTGCCACAGCCTCATCCGCCAGAACCAATTTTTCAACCTCTTCTTGCGGTATGTCTTTCCCAACGGTCAGTTCTGAGCGGCGTTTGCCGTTGATCTGGATGGGCAAGGTGACGGTATCGGACACCAACATCGCCTCATCGGCTTTGGGCCACGGTGCAGTGGCTACCAAACCAGACCCGCCCTGACGCGCCCAAATTTCTTCGGCCAAATGTGGGGTCATTGGTGACATGAGCTGCGCCAAGGTCAGGATCGCCTCACGCTGTGCGGCGGCCGAGGCGTTCGATTTCGCCAAAGTGTTGGTAAAGGCATAAAGTTTGGCGATAGCCGCATTGAAGCCAAAGCTTTCAATGCCGCTTGTCACATCAACAATGGCGCGATGCATGGCGCGCAGTAGGTCTTGATCGCCTGAGCCTGCCGCATCTTTCTGCATATCCGCAATTTTTTCGCTCAAGGCCCAGACACGGCCCAAATGTTTAAACGCGGCTTCTGCCCCCGCAGCCGTCCATTCCACATCACGCTCGGGCGGGCTGTCAGACAGAACGAACCACCGCGCGGTATCGGCGCCATATTGGGCGATAATCGCGATTGGATCGACCACGTTGCGTTTTGATTTCGACATTTTGGCGGAAGGGATGATCTCCACCTCGCGGCCATCCTTCAAGAAACCTTTGCCTTCGCGCAGCTCGACTTCTTCAGGGAAATGATAAACGGGGCGACCATTTTGATCACGGGTTTTATAGATCGCATGGGTCACCATGCCTTGGGTGAACAGCGCGTTGAATGGCTCGGCGCATTTTGCGGGCAAATGCCCTGTCTTTTGCATCGCGCGCGCGAAGAAGCGCGAATAAAGAAGGTGCAAAATCGCGTGCTCAATCCCGCCGATATATTGATCTACATTCATCCAATATTCGGCCTCGGCGGCATCGGTGGGCGTTGCAGCGCGCGGCGCTGTGAAGCGGGCGTAATACCACGAGCTGTCCACGAATGTGTCCATCGTGTCGGTTTCACGCTGAGCAGGCGCACCACAGGACGGGCAGGCGCAATCGCGCCAAGTCGGGTGACGATCCAGCGGGTTGCCTGGAATGTCGAAACTGACATCGCGCGGCAATTCGATGGGCAGGTTTTCTTTCTTCTCAGGCACCACACCGCAAGCCGCACAATGCACCACGGGGATCGGACAACCCCAGTAGCGTTGGCGGCTTAAGCCCCAATCGCGCAAACGGAATTTGGTCACGCCTTGACCCCAACCCTTCGCCTCAGCGAGATCAATCGCGGCATCTACTGCGGTGTCACCTGTTTGCACGGCCTCACCTGCAAAGCCGCGAATATAGCGCGCACGCTCGGCTTTGGTTGGCACGAAGGCTTCAGCCAAGGGGGCTTCTTCCATGCCCTCGGCCACAAAAACGGGGGTGATGGGCAGATCGAACTTGCGCGCAAATTCAAAATCGCGCTGGTCATGGGCGGGGCAGCCGAAAATCGCGCCCGTGCCATAATCCATCAAAATGAAATTCGCGATCCAAACGGGCAATTCCCAGGACGGATCAAGCGGGTGGCGCACCCGCAGGCCCGTATCACGGCCCTTTTTCTCGGCTTTTTCCAAGGCTTCGGCAGTTGTTCCCCCCTTGCGGCAGTCTTGGCAGAATGCGGCAATCTCGGCGTTTTCTGCTTCGAGTGCTTTGGCCAAGGGATGATCGGGGGAGATGCCTACAAAACTAGCCCCCATCAGCGTATCAGGGCGGGTGGTGTAAACATCAATCGTGCTGTGACCATACGCAGCTGCGGTTAGCTCAAAGCCGAATTGCAGCCCGCGGGATTTGCCGATCCAATTCGCTTGCATCAGGCGCACTTTTTCGGGCCAATCGTCTAAACCATCCAGCGCGCCAAGCAAATCATCGGCCATGTCGGAGATTTTAAAGAACCATTGCGTCAGCTCACGCCGTTCTACGTCAGCACCCGAACGCCAGCCTTTGCCATCGATGACCTGTTCATTGGCAAGAACCGTCATATCGACCGGATCCCAATTCACCACCGCGTTTTTGCGGTAGACCAAACCCTGCTCTAGCATATCAAGAAACAGCGCTTGTTGCTGTCCGTAATATTCAGGATCACAGGTGGCAAATTCCCGATCCCAATCAATCGACAGGCCCAAGGGTTTCATCTGGCCGCGCATTGTGTCGATGTTTTGATATGTCCAATCGGCAGGGTGGCCGCCATTTTCCATCGCGGCATTTTCGGCAGGCATCCCAAAGGCATCCCACCCCATAGGATGCAGCACATTAAATCCAGTGGAAGATTTGAAGCGTGCGATCACATCACCCATCGTGTAATTGCGCACATGGCCGATATGGATGCGCCCCGATGGGTAAGGGAACATCTCAAGCACATAGTATTTTTCACGCGCAGGATCGCGCTTGGCCTTAAAGATTGCGGCCGCATCCCATGCCTGCTGCCATTTCTCTTCAATCTGGGACGGATCGTAGCGCGACATTGCGAACTCCTGAAACATGGGGCTTTCGGGCCAAACGGATATAATCGGGCGCGTGTTTAAGCCGCCCGCTTGAAGAGGTCTAGGGGGATGGCGTGAATTCGCCGCGTGATTACAGGCCCGAGTCGCGGATGCGCAATTGGCGGGCGCGGGTCAAAATCGCATCTTCGATCTGACGCGTGGTTTCGAGGCTGACAGGGCCACCGCGCGTGGCCAACGCAACGCGCAGCGCACGCGCATCTAATGCGGGGTCACTGACATAGACCGTTGCGCGATAGGCTGTGCCGCCGCCTGGCGGGGTACCATAGCCAAAATCAATCACGCCTGAGAATGGATCGGCTGATTCAATCGGCAAGAAGTCTAGCACTTCAAGCGTGGCGTTCCAGATGTAGCGATTGACTTCAACGGTGACATTCGGGTCATCTACGTTTTGGAACAAATCCCAGATGGTTTCGCGCTGTGGCTCTTGTGCGTCTAGCGCGGCGCGCTGTTCTTCGGCGGCGTCAGACCCGCCCAAGCTGCCACCCAACCGCCCGCAAGACGCAAGCGCCAGTGCGGTCGCAACAACCAAGATAGCTTTGCCAAAGCTCGAAAATGCCATGTGACTTTGCCCTTTCGTCCATACTGCGCACTGCGTGCAACGCGGGGGGCAAATGACTGCGCCCGATGCGTGCCTCTTGGTAACTTAGCCCCGCCATTGCGGCAAGGACTTTGATATTATCATAAAATTAGACCTAAATAACACACTGTGGCATCTGTGCATCACAGTTGTTCAAGATGAAAATATCCGTGACGGCGGCGTTGCAATGCGCGGCTCTGTACGAGAGATAGGGGCATACCCAATTCGGATCTAGCCGTTTTGAGGTGCATCTTAGAAACCAAATACGAGGGAAAAACCATGAAAAAGGTTCTCTTCGCTACCACTGCTCTGATTGCAACCGCAGGCGTTGCATCTGCAGATATTGCCCTGACTGGCGGCGCCAACATGGGCTACAAGGATGACGGCACTGTTGCCGGCAGCCATGCTGAAATCGACTTCAACATCGTCGCTTCTGGTGTCTCCGACAATGGCATCTCTTTCGGCGCCTCGTTGGACATCGATGGCGACACAACACGCGCCACATCCGGCAACACCTTCGGCGAAAACGCAGGTGACACCGAAGTCTACATCTCTGGCGACTTCGGCACCATCACCATCGGTGACGTGGGCCATGCTACTGACCTCGACATCACTGAAGCAGGCTTCGACGGCATTGGCGCTGAAGATTTGGCTCACTCCGACACCACCACCGGTCTTACTTCGGATATCAAGTACTCTTATTCGATGAACGGTGTTACTTTGAACGTAACTTACGACACCGTATCTGACGATACGGGTGCCACTATTGGGTTTAGTGCAGCGGGCTTCGGCGTAACTGTTGGTTTCGCAGAAGATGCGAACACATCCGACTCGATCTCCGTAGGTAAAGTAACATATGACACAGGTGCTGGTCTGACGCTCGCAGCGATGGTAAGCAATTACGATGACTCGGACACCAACACTGGTGACACATCGGGCGCTGGTATTGCGGTTTCTTATGCTGTGAACGATGCATTCACCATTGTTGCAGTTGCTTCCCAAAATGACGAAGGCAGTGCTGCTGCGGACACAGACGCACAGGGCTTAGGCTTCACATACAACATGGGCGGTGGCTTGACCCTCGCTGGTGGTGTGGGTGAAAACTCTGCTAACCAGAGCGTCTTTGACCTCGGCTTCAACATGAGCTTCTAATCCTAACGGATTACTTGCTTCGGAAAGAGCGCACTTCGGTGCGCTCTTTTCTTTTGTGAGCTTATCGCTTAGCAAGCTCCTCAATAATGGACCAGAGTGCTACAAATAATGAATACTGTGCCAACCACGCCAATCTTATATTGCTTTGACGATGGCTTCACTGAGTGCTCACTTGTTTCGGCTTATCAAGCTTTAAAATTATCTCCAACAAATACAGAGGTGTACCTAGTCCATAACAAACTTACTCCTCTGAACTTTCAACGTGTTAATAACTTCGCAAGCAAATTTAGCTCGCGTGTCCACTCTCGCGAGTTTATTGAGGAACTTCCCAAGATCAAAGGCACGCACTTCACAAATTTTGCTTTAGCTAGGCTGTTTGAGATCATGCGTTTCAACGATAAGGTTTTGTATTTAGATGGGGATACCTTACCAAGAAAACCTCTAAATGGTCTGCTATCAATGGACATTGGCGGCAAAGCCATTGGGGCTGCAATTTGTCCTACACATATTTCTTGGTGGTATAAAAGTTTAAGCTCATTACGACCTGGTCATAAACGCAACTCAAGCATAGTTTCACTGCGCCTTTCCCAGCTCAAACTTAGTACCATTGAGCATTACGTTAATTCTGGAGTGATGTTAGCTGATCCTAGTGCAATCCGCCGTCTCAACCTAGAACAAGGTTTTATAGATGTTGAAACGGCAGCTCAGTGCCGATGGGCTGATCAAGATCATATTAACATGATATGCTCCAACAGCATTCAACTCATAGACAGCACGTACAATTCAATATGGGGCAATTTAGCTTTACGAAACAGTGTAATCCCGCGAGCATTGCAAGCGTCACAACACGAAGCTATGACTGATCCAGTGATTGTTCATTTTGCTGGGAAGCAGAAACCTTGGCGACATGACAAGCAAAGAATTGGGATGAAATTACGTCAGCTGACCACTAGACGTGTGGAAAGAAAATTTACTCAAGAATGGCTGCAAGCCAGAGATCAGCTATACGCATCTTTGGGCGAGTGATTACCTAAGCTGCTCTCAAGCCGTTCTATCCTCAGCTCGCACCGCTCCAATGACGCACTGCCTGCCATATTCTTTTCGAGCCATAGCTTATGCTGCAGTTCACGCTGCAACTGGCGCCGTAATGCATCTGCCGACATCGCTTTGACTGGCGGCGCTGCTGCAGGTTTGCGCTACGTTGAAGATGGCGGCGCCAACACAAGCTGATCTCGGCTTCAACATGGCATTCTAATCCTCACGGATTAATTGCTACGGAAAGGGCGCACTTCGGTGCGCTCTTTTCTTTTGAAGTCATTATAACTTTCATATATCGGAATAGCTGAGAAGACTTAGGGACGGCAATGATACGGTTCACTCTTTCTACGCTCGCTTGGGCCATCGCTCTCAGCGCGCCCATAGCGGCTTTTGCAGATAACTCAGTCATCGGCTTTGTACGCGATCCGAACAACCGCGGCACAGGCGTTGTGGCCGAGTATCATTGGACAGGCGCGTTAGCCGAGGGTGATCGCTTCACCGCGGGTTGGGCTGGCTCGGTTTTGGCAGACACCAATCACAACGGATTTGTGGGGTTTGGCGTCTCGGCGGAATATCAGATCAGTGGCCAAAATTTCATCGAGGCCAGCTTTATGCCTGGATATTTCAAAGAGGGTGACGTTGATTTGGGGGGCCATATGCATTTTCGCAGCATTCTTGGGATTGGCACCAATATCACCGACATTGCTGCGCTTTCATTCGCGTTTAGCCATATCTCAAACGGCGGCCTAAATGATCGCAACCCCGGCATGGATATGGTCATGCTGCGTTTGACCCACCGCTACTAATCGGCACAAAGATTCGAGTCCCATTCACCGCGCGCTTGCGCTATAGGCGCATCTATGTCTGAGCCGCACACATATATCGGCCTGCCCTTCATGAAAATGCACGGGCTTGGCAATGATTTTGTCGTCATGGACGCGCGCAAGCGCGAGGTCACCGTGACGGCTGATTTGGCGCGCGCGCTTGCAGATCGTCATCGTGGGGTGGGGTTTGACCAGTTGGCCTTGATCCAAAACGATCACGAGGCGGATTTAGCATTGACCTTTTACAATGCCGATGGGTCACTCTCTGCAACCTGTGGCAATGCGACACGCTGCATCGCGGCCTATGAAATTGCCGCACATGGCCTTCATCAGATCCGCTTGCGCACAGAACGCGGGATTCTGATTGCGCAGGATCGCGGCCACGGCCTGACCGCTGTGAATATGGGCCCCCCGCTTTTGGAGTGGCAGGATATCCCTTTAGCCGCGGCGATGGACACGCTGCATCTGCCCCTAGACGGGGATCCTGTTGCGACGGGTATGGGCAACCCCCATTGCAGTTTCTTTGTGGACGATGCCGAAGCGGTGGATTTGGCTGCCCGCGGTCCCGAAGTTGAACATCATCCGCTGTTCCCTGCGCGCACCAATGTACAATTCGCCTCACTCATAGGGCCAGATCATCTGAGGATGCGGGTCTGGGAACGGGGAACGGGCATCACCCTTGCCTCTGGATCATCCTCTTGCGCGGTGGCGGTTGCCGCGGCGCGGCGAGGCCTGACAGGTCGTGCGGTGAAACTGACCCTTGATGGGGGTGATATTTGGATTGAGTGGCGCGAGGATGGCGTTTGGATGACAGGGCCAACGGCCCATGTATTCACCGCTGAATTGACCGCAGATTTCATAAGTTGCCTGCAAAATCCATGACAAAGCCACCTGAATTTCGAACGCTTGGGTGTCGGCTCAATGCCTATGAGACGGAAGCGATGACCGATATGGCCACTACAGCGGGCCTCAGGGATGCAGTGATCGTCAACACCTGCGCCGTAACGGCTGAGGCCGTGCGCAAAGCGCGCCAAGAAATCCGCAAGGTGAAGCGCGACAATCCAAGCGCGCGGATCGTGGTGACAGGCTGCGCCGCACAGACCGAGCCTGAAACATTTGCCGCAATGGACGAAGTTGACCTCATCATTGGCAATCGCGAAAAGATGGAACGTGCAACATGGGCCAAGCTCAGCGGCCCTGATTTCATCGGCCAAACCGAAAAGGTCATGGTGGATGATATCATGTCTGTGCGCGAAACAGCCGAGCATCTGATTGATGGCTTTGGCACTCGCGCGCGCGCCTATGTGCAGGTTCAAAATGGCTGTGATCATCGCTGCACCTTTTGCATCATCCCATTTGGACGCGGCAATTCACGCTCCGTGCCTGCGGGTGTGGTGGTGGATCAAATCAAACGCTTGGTCGACCGCGGCTATTTTGAGGTGGTGCTCACAGGGGTTGATCTGACCTCATGGGGGGCGGATCTCCCACAAGCCCCCCATTTGGGCGATTTGGTCATGCGTATCTTGAAACTTGTTCCCGATCTGGCGCGCCTGCGGATTTCCTCTATCGACTCCATCGAAGCTGATCCGATGTTGATGGAGGCCATCGCAAACGAACCCCGCCTGATGCCTCATCTGCATCTGAGCCTTCAACATGGCGATAATTTGATCCTTAAGCGCATGAAGCGCCGCCATGCACGCGAGGATGCCATTGCCTTTTGCGAGGAGGCGCGCCGCCTGCGGCCTGAAATCAAATTTGGCGCAGATATCATCGCAGGCTTCCCGACAGAAACCGAAACACATTTCGAAAATTCCCTCAAATTGGTTGAGGAGTGCGGGTTAACATGGCTCCATGTGTTTCCGTTCTCACCGCGCCAAGGCACGCCAGCGGCACGGATGCCACAATTGCAAAGCGCCACAATCAAAGACCGCGCGGCACGACTGCGCGCCGCAGGGGATCGGGCGCTCGCCCAACATTTATCGGGCGAGATTGGCAAAACCCATCAGATTTTGATGGAAAATCCGCATCTTGGCCGCACCGAAGACTTCACTGAAGTCAGCCTCAATGTGGCGCAAGAAACAGGACAGATCATCACCGCCACAATTTCAAACCATAAAGACGGGCGGCTTGTTGCTGCACCGCTGTAAAAAGGCGTGGTCGTTCATCACCCATCATCCAAGGCCATAAAACGATTGCAAAACCCGAGGTGAACAAAATGGCCAATGTGGCATCAGACGCGAAATGTGCCCCAGCCGAAACGCGTTGCAACACAGATATCAGCGGCACAGCAATGGCCAGCGCATAGAGGAAAGTCTTGGTTCTAGGGCCGAAATACAGGCGGTTTACATAAGCGATTAGGATCAAAAAGAGCGCCAAAGCGGTTGCCCCCGAAACCTCGCCTGAAACAAACGAGCAATTGCTAGCGCATTGATCAGTCGGCCAAAAAGCAGGGGTGAATTGGCCAGATCCCCCAAAATTTTCCACCATCGCAGGGCGGGCGCGACCCCAATATTCTTTAAGGATCATATTAACAAATATGCCTGGACCGAGGATCATCACTGTCGCCCAATACGCCCAAGCCCGCGCATTGAGAAAAAGAATATTGCATCGCAAAACCAGTGCAAAAACAGCCGCAAAAAGAGAGGCAAGCGCAAGGAAGTGCATGGTATTCATCAGCATGTGCCGAACAAGTTGTGCTAATGGCCAGTTCGCGACTGGAAAGGCACCACGGCTGTCATAAAAGAGGCCTGAAATACCAAGGTCAAGACTCGGAAACAGCGTAAACAGCGCCGCTGCAATCCCAAATGCCGTGAACCAAAGGCCCTTAATCTGCTTTCTTGTGAGGTATTCAAGCCGCGCAAGGCGCTGCACAGGGATCCGCTGCAAACTATCGATTGCATTCCTTGTATTGAGACGCACCAAGGTCATAGTCCTGCGCCACATCGCTAGCGTCAAGCGATCAAATGCTAACGCGAACAGCGCGCCTGCTAGAACCTGCCAATAAGTATGCGCGCCAACACTGATACGCGACCCGCCAACAAAAGCTGCAGAAAGCACAGCAAAGCTTTTTGCAATGGGATTACCTCTCAAACACTCTTGCGCGAGGCGGGAAGCCCCAAAGGTTGCGCTGGCTGTGTGTCCTGAGGGAAACCCCTGTATTCCGCCATTAGGTCGCTGATTGATCTCTGACTCACCTAATGTCCGCTTTTGCAAATGAACAACTGTCATTAAGCCCGCAAAACGCGCCAATGCCTCAGGGGCATTTCCGTTCACTGCGGAGCACCCCAAAGCCATCAACGGCAGCGCAATTTGTAAATTATCGCCCGTCTTTTCCATTCGACCAGCCGACAACAGAACCACAGCTGCCAGCGCTAAAGACACAACCAGCCCGCGCAAAGCGCGACCAAAACCAAGATGCAATGCCATCTTGGCAAAAGATACAAACTGGCGCGCAATTTCCAAGATTTTCATCAAGCCGGGACTGTTTTTTTGACGCATTAGACTTCACGTTATATTTGCGCAGCTGTGGCCCCGCTGTTTCAAATTCAAACAGTGCACCAGTTCCAAAGGCTTTGCAACGGCTGCACTCTGCATGGAATATGGGACTGTTTCTTATGTTGGTTTTCGCTATAAGAACAGGCACACAATGGGGATGTGACAGCGCCCCCCAGGTTGTCGGAAGATTGGGGTTTAGAGAGATGAAAGCGCACTCACATTTGAACAAGCAGACCGCATTGATCGCAGTTCTTGTGGGCGTGTCACTGATCACCTTTCTACCTGGCTTTTTTTCACTCCCCATTTTAGATCGTGACGAGGCGCGATTTGTTCAAACTTCCGCTCAGATGGTTCAATCAGGGGATATAATTGATCTGCGCCTTGGCGATAGCCCACGCTATAACAAACCTGTGGGCATTTATTGGCTGCAAGCTGGCTTTGCATCTTTGACAGGCGCCCCCGAAGTCGTTCAAAGTTATCGCGCAATTTCGCAAATTGGCGCGCTTGGTGTAGTTTTGATGACTTTTGCAATAGCGCGTCTTGTATTACCAATCTCAGGGGCTTTTGCTGCGGCTGCTTTGATGGGTTCGACCCTCGTCTTGGGAGGCGAGGCGCGCATCGGCAAAACGGATGCGATGCTACTCTTCACTATCCTGATGGCAATTTATGTGCCGCTGCGCGCAGCATTTCAGGCGGAAGCGCGAGACGGCACAATTAAATTTGATGAGACTAAGCCCATCGGCTGGTTGTCCTTCGTCATGTTTTGGGGCGCGCTTAGTGCAGCTGTGCTCATCAAAGGGCCAATTGTATTTGCTGTTACGTTGCCGCTTTTACTTTTTATTTGGGTTAAATCGCGGAGTGCGGCAATCTTTTCCTACCTGCGCAGCAGTCTTGGCATCTTGTTCTTTTTGGCGCTTGTATTGCCATGGTATATTGCAATTACAATCCAAAGTGACGGCCAGTTCTGGCATGCGTCGCTCGTACGCGATTTCCTAGGGAAAATCCACCAAGAACAAGAAAGCCATGGCGCCCCTATCGGAACTTATTTAGCGCTATTTTGGATAACATTTTTCCCCGCATCAATGGTTTTTGCAGCCACTCTACCCGCAATTTGGCGGGCACGCCGCAGCCTTTGGATGCAAATGGCACTTGTTTGGGTCGTGCCTATGTGGATCGGGTTCGAGCTAGCATCAACCAAGCTACCGCATTACGTAATGCCCACCTACCCAGCAATCGCAATCACCGTGATCTGGGCTGCATGGCGCGACTATGAAGCCAATCAAGCCCAGTCAAAATACGCACGCATACTAGCCGCAATTATTGGTCTTGTTCCGATCGCAGTGTTAGGCGCCTTTGCTTACGGCGCAGAAATGGTGCGCAGCACATTATCAATTCATTTTTATATTGGCGCAGGTTTGACAGTCATCTTCGTGCCGATATTTTGGATCATGATTGTGCGGCGTGCGTGGCAAGGTATTGGTATTTTCGCCTTCGCCGTCAGTTTTTCAATTGCATTGGCGCTCTACCCCTCGCTCGCACGAATGGAGCGTCTATGGCCATCAAACGCGCTCGCGGCCGAGGCAAATCTCGCACCTAATTGCGAATTCTGGGTCGCAGGGTATTGGGAGGCCTCTCTGCTCTTTCTGACAAACCGTAACGTCAATTTTGCATCAGGCGCCGATGTCGCCGAGCAATTCAACCGCGCATTTGAAGAAGGACACTGTATTCAAGCAGCGATTGCCAACACTGAATTGGCAGAATTTGTCGCGGCCCAGCCCAACCTAACCCCAATCAAACAGCTCGACCTATTCAATTTCGGCGATGGAGAAGATATTGTTTTCAACCTATTTGTGGCCCAATCACGCAGCTGATCGATGCCTAATATCTTAATTGTCGCTGGCTATGGCTTTTTGCGGTGAATGAACCACAAATTCCGAGTATAAATCAGCAAGCCTAAAGCCTGACCCAAAATGAAAACAGGATCCTGACGATGGATGGCGTAGGACAACAGCATAATCCCACCCACTAGCGAAAAATACCAAAACGCAATTGGAATGATCGAGGCTTTTGCACGCTCGGATGCGATCCACTGCACCAAGAAGCGACCCATAAACATGGCTTGCGCTGCAAAACCGAACAAAACCCACATGGCCTCTACGTGGGTCTCGACCCGCAAAACTTCAATTAGCCAATCCATTAGTGATCCTGTTGAGGAGATTGCGAACTGTCGTTGACCACGCTGCACTGCTTACGCCTCCGTATCAGCCAGATCACCCCCAGCAAATCGACCAATCCTTCAATGGCGCGTTCAAAATTTGTGTAATGGGACTGACCGCCCCAGCGGCTTGCGTGGTCTACGTCAACATGGGCGATAAGCCAATTGTCACGCAGAAAGAGCGCAGGCAAATAGCGGTGCATGTTGCGGAAAAATGGAAGGCGAAGATAGGCATCGCGGCGAAACGCTTTGAGGCCACACCCTGTATCCCTCGTTCCGTCTTTCAACAAGGAACCGCGTAATTTATTCGCAAATTTAGAGGCAAGGCGCTTTGAAAGTCGGTCCTGTCGCTTCTTCCGTTGCCCTGCAACAAGTCCTAACATACCCGATTGATCTTCCGCGAAAACAGCCAAGAGCTTTGGAATTTCTGAGGGTGGGTTCTGCCCATCCCCATCCAAAGTGCAAATGATATCACCCTTTGCCACCGCAATGCCGCTATTTAGCGCAGCCGATTGTCCGCCAGACCGATCATGACGCAAGCACCGCAATTGGGGAGTCGCGCGACACTGATCACGTAAAATCTCTGCCATGCCATCGTCTGAAGCATCATCAACGACGATGATCTCGAATTCCCCAAGCTTGTCACAATGGGTCACTATCTCTCCGATGAGCCGCGCAATGTTTTTAGCTTCATTTTTTGCGGGGATCACAACGGAGAAAGGGAGTGCAGCAGTAGCCATTCAATTCGGTCTTCGCATTGTTTAGAGCACTTTGACACGTAAAGGATATCCTCTACGTTGTCACGCAGTGCTTTTGTAATGCTTCCGCTATTTCAGAGGAAATCCTGGGCTAGCGGCGCATGAACTGCCCCCCAGACCGCTTAAGCTTTACCTGAAGCCAGCAAAAATGGCGTGAAAGACACACTTTGACGCATTTAGCTTGCTTCTTCCAAAAGCGCCTCGAAAAAGGCAAATGCCTCGGGGCTGTCCCAATGGGCATCCCCCATCAGCCGCGCAATCTCGCGCCCTTCGGGATCAATCACCAGCGTAATCGGCAGGCCCATCACCGACATTTGTCGCGCAATCTGTTGGTTGATGTCACGATACATCGGCAGATGTTCTACGCCAATTTCCTCAAAAAATCTGCGGATCGCCTGCGGGGAATTGCGCCCCGTGGCGAGCGTGACCACTTCAAACTGATCTGAGTCAAACTGACGTTGTAATGCCTCTAGGCTTGGCATTTCGTCACGGCAGGGCGCGCACCACGTTGCCCAAAAATTGAGAACCACATATTTCCCGCGATAATCGCTCAGACGCCCCTCAACTTCATCCTCATCGACAAAAGGCAAATCCGACACAGGCACAGGTTCAGACGCAATCACAAGCCCGCGCATATCCCCATCACGGGGCAGCTGCGAAAGATCTTGCGCAAAGGCGGCATTTGCACAGAAACCCAAGGCAATGTAGAGCAGGGCAATGATACGGCGCGGGAGCATCCTAGCGGCATCCTTTCTTTGATCGGCGGATACAACAGAACATGGCACAGAAATCTTCAAACGCAATGTGGGGCGGTCGCTTCGCCGCAGGGCCAGATGCTTTGATGGAGGCGATTAACGCATCCATCGGCTTTGACCAAAGGCTCAGCGCGCAAGATGTCACTGGCTCACGCGCTCATGCTGCTATGCTCGCCGCCCAAGGCATCATCAGCAGTAAAGATGCCGAGACGATCAGGGAAGGCCTGCTCACGATCTTGTCAGAAATTGAGAGCGGCACGTTCGAATTTTCGACCGCGCTTGAGGATATTCACATGAATATCGAAGCGCGGCTTAAAACCCTGATTGGTGAGCCCGCAGGACGTCTTCATACGGCGCGGTCACGCAATGATCAGGTCGCGACCGATTTTCGCCTATGGGTGCGGGATCAGATGGATGCGGCCATTGAAGGGCTGCAGGCCTTGATCCGCGCGGCATTGGCGCAGGCCGAAGCGGGCGCTGATTGGGTGATGCCTGGCTTTACCCATCTTCAAACTGCGCAGCCCGTGACGTGGGGGCATCACATGATGGCCTATGTCGAGATGTTCGCCCGCGATTTATCGCGTTTTCAAGATGCGCGCGCGCGGATGAATGAATGCCCGCTTGGTGCAGCCGCCCTTGCAGGCACATCTTTTCCAATTGACCGCCACATGACCGCAGAAGCCCTAGGTTTCGACCGGCCTATGGCGAATTCCTTGGATGCGGTTTCAGATCGCGATTTCGCCCTAGACTATCTCGGGGCGGCCTCCATTTGCGCGATGCATCTGTCGCGATTGGCTGAAGAATTGGTGATCTGGTCTTCTGCACAATTCCGCTTTGTGACCCTGTCGGATCGGTTTTCAACAGGGTCTTCCATCATGCCGCAAAAGAAAAACCCTGATGCAGCGGAATTGATCCGCGCCAAAATCGGGCGGATCATGGGGGCGAATGTGGCCTTGATGATAGTCATGAAAGGTCTGCCCTTGGCCTATTCCAAGGATATGCAGGAGGACAAAGAGCAGGTCTTTGATGCTGCTGATAACCTCATGATCGCAATGGCCGCTATGGCGGGGATGCTTGGTGACATGAGCGCCAATAAGGACGCGCTAGAGCGCGCCGCCGCATCTGGTTTTTCAACCGCAACTGATCTCGCCGATTGGTTGGTGCGTGAATTGGGGTTGCCATTCCGTGAAGCGCATCATGTAACAGGTGCGCTTGTCAAAATGGCCGAGGATCGGGGCTGTGATTTACCTGATCTCGGCCTTGCAGATATGCAAATAGTGCACTCCAAAATCACTGCGGCCGTGTTTGATGTTTTGGGGGTTCACAACTCGGTTGCCTCGCGCCAATCCTATGGCGGCACCGCACCCGATCAGGTGCGCCTGCAAATTGCACGATGGAAAGAAAGGTTGGCGTGATGGGGCGCTCTTTTGCATCATGGATTAAACTGGGGCTATTGGCCCTGACTTTGGGTGGAACTTTGGCCGCCTGCGGCGCAGATGGCCCGCCTGCGCCACCAAGCGAAAACGCGGTGACCTACTAAGCCTGCGTGGCGTTTGGATCATTTTCTTGCGCCGAGTGTTGCGTTCTGCGTCTTGCCCGTTGAAACTAGGGCAAAGAGCCCCTAACGTCTGGGGTCAGACTGCTCATTTTAAGACGATTGACCATTCCAAGACCTAAGTTTGAGGCCCCGAGTTCCAATGGAAAAAATACCGATGACCCCGACAGGGTATAGCGCCCTTGATGCCGAGCTGAAGCATCTGCGTAGTGTTGAGCGCCCTTCTGTCATCAAGGCGATTGCAGAGGCGCGCGAGCATGGGGATTTGTCGGAAAATGCCGAATATCACTCGGCCCGCGAAAAACAGTCCTTCATCGAAGGTCGCATCAAGGAATTAGAGGGGATTTTGGGCCTTGCACAGGTCATCGACCCCAAGACCCTGTCTGGCCCGATTAAATTCGGCGCCACGGTTGTGTTGATTGATGAGGATACTGAGGAAGAAAAAACCTACCAGATTGTCGGCGAATCTGAGGCCGATATCGAAAAAGGTTTGCTCAATATCAAATCGCCCTTGGCCCGCGCTTTGATCGGTAAAGATGAAGGCGATAGCGTAGAGGTCAAAACGCCCGGTGGCAGCAAGGATTACGAGATCACGAAGGTGACCTACGTGTGATGATCCCCGCAGCAGTGCCTCACCCCAGATTGACGCTTGCGCATCGCTTCACGCGGGACAAGCAGATTTGGGTGGGCCGTGCGGTTGGTTTTCTTCAATGCGCCAATGGCGCGATGTCCTTTAGACTGCGCGATTGCATCGCTTGGCGGTATTCGAGATCGGTCTTCCATCGCGCTTTCCACTGGTCGGATGCGGCAAGACACAACCTTCCGCGAAGCAGTGCATCAGTATTTGCGCGAATTTGATCGCGTTTTCTGTCAGTTCGAGCAGGCTGCAACCGATGAAGATATTGTCAAACTCAGTGCCACCCGCAGCGCACGGGCCTGTATGTTGCTCGGGCGTGTGACTGGGATTTTTGACTAGGGCCCCAAGGCCGCATGGATCGCAGAGCGCAACAGCACCTCATGCCCCGCACCCAAAACACCGCCCTCCTCGGCATCACCATCGACAAGCATTTTTGCAAGATCATCAGGGGCCAAAGCGGCCAAACTCGCGGCAATCACCCGCACCTGTGCGGCATCTGGGATTTCGCCCGCTAAAGCATAATGTGCGATCTCTTTCGCCATCAAAGACGGCCAACATTCTGCCAACACGATAGGCCGCTCGATCCCGTCATAAGGCGCCACGGCAAGCGCCGACCCAAACTGCCCGCGCAAGGACTGCAATCTTGCGATCCCAAGGATCGCCTGAGATCCCACAGATCCCGTGGTGTAAAGCTTCCACCCCGGCTGCATTTTGTCATAGGCCAATTCAACTTTGCGCCGTTCTGGCAGATGATGTCCTTGGCGTAGGTCGCGCGCGGGCAGATCAGGGCAGGCCTGTGTTTTTGGCACGCACCAAAAGGGGCCAACCCCAGGAAAACGGCGGTTAAGCGCGCGGGCCACATCGAACCGATTATTCGCGTTGTCTGGCCCATCCTCAACCATCTGTGCAAAAAGCGGCCAAACCGATAGCGCATCGGCCTTGCCTGTCAGGTGCTTTGCAAAGCCCGCAGGGTAGGCGAAGGAAAAGTCAAAGGTCGCCAAGATGCGTTCATCCCGCATAAGGGTGTCTGTCATCAGCTGCTCAAGCGCGGCCATCGCATCGGCGCGCGTGCGATAATAGCTCACCTGTGGCGTTGCACCATGCGCCGAATGGGCAATGAAAATCGCGTCCTTCGTGGGGGCTTTGGGGCTTGGGGTAGCCCGTGCCGACCAATCGACCACCACGATATGATCAAAGCGTCCCGCGCTCATAAGGCCATCTCAGCGGCCTGTTCCAAATCAGCCTTTGTATTGATGTTGAAAAACACCTGTTCATGTGCATCAAGAGGGGCGGAAACCCCGCCCAATCGCGCCATGACATCGCGCATTTTGCGGCCACCCCCGCGCAATTCTGCCGCCAATGGATCGGCCAAATCCACATCCCATAGCGCAAATGTTGGATGTATGCCCCCGCTTTGATCCTGAGCAAAAACCAATGTGCCATGCCCTTGTGCGGCGCATAATTGCGCCACGATATCGCTTGGAAAAAACGGGCTGTCTGAGGCAAAGCTCATCACCCGCTGCGCCCCATGCATCTTGGCCGCGCGCAATGCTGCCAAAACGCCGCCAAGTGGCCCCATCGCGGCGAATGCGCCATCAGCAACCACATCAAGCCCAAGATCAGCATAAAGCGCGGGGTCGCCATTGGCGGAGAGGATCAAATGATCCACCTGCGGGCGCGCGCGGTCAATAACATGCGCATAGAGGCTTTGGCCCCGCAGCAGCAGCCGTCCCTTGTCCTGCCCGCCCATGCGACGCGCTTCCCCGCCTGCCAAGATCACGCCACAGATCATTGCTTTGCCCTTATCCATCCGCGCAGATTGCATCCTTCGCCCATCAAGGCTAGATCGCATGAGCAGAAACGACAATGGTGCAAGATGCGCAAAACCCCCTCAGACTCGGCCTATCTCTCTGGGATCATTGGTGGATTTCCGTTCCTATTGGTGCTCCTGCCATTTGGTCTGTTATTTGGGGTTCTTGGCACAGAAGCGGGTCTGCCCCTGTCGCAAGTCATGGGATTTTCTTTCCTTGTCATTGCGGGTTCGGCCCAATTCACCGCGCTGCAGCTGATGACGGAAAATGCGCCCGTCTTGGTGGTTTTGGCCTCTGCTTTGGCTGTTAATCTGCGCATGGCGATGTATTCAGCCTCGATCACCCCGCATTTAGGGGCCGCGCCTTTATGGCAGCGTGCGCTGTTATCCTACATGTTGGTCGACCAAACCTATGCAATGGCCATGCAAACCTATGAGGCACAGCCTGAACGCTCGGTCAGATGGAAAGTGGTCTATTTCTTCGGACTTGCGACCCCGATTTGCCCCCTGTGGTATGGCGCGACCTATGCAGGTGCAGTCTTAGGGGCAACCATATCACCTGAATTTGCACTCGATTTCGCAGTTCCGATCACCTTTCTTGCATTGGTAGCCCCCGCCTTGCGCACACTTGCGCATATCGCGGCGGCAATGACCTCGGTGGTTATGGCGGTCTTACTAAATTGGATGCCCTATAACCTTTGGTTGATGGTCGCAGGGATCACCGCCATGATCGTTGGCGCAGAGGTGGAACGGCGCATGAGCCGTGCAAAGGCGAAGCTGACATGAGCGCCTATTCCGAAACCACAGTCTGGCTGATCATCGCTGCGCTTGGCTGCGGCACCTATCTGGTGCGGCTGTCCTTTTTGGGAATTTTGGGTAACCGCGATCTGCCAGAATGGGTCTTGCGCCATTTGCGCTATACACCAGTGGCGATCCTGCCCGCATTGATCACGCCCTTGGTGCTATGGCCGCAAGCCACAGGTGGCGCGCTAGATGCCCCGCGATTGAGCGCGGCAATGGTGGCCTTGAGCGTGGGGCTCTGGCGCAAAAACGCCATCGCGGCTGTCTTTGCAGGCATGACCACGTTATACGGCGTGGGTTATTTCCTCGGCTAAATCGGCAAGGCTGTGGTTGAAAATACGTTTTTCAGAGCAAAGCTCGATTGCATCTTCGATACCCCTGGCAAACGGGCCAGATATTCGCGATGCACGCGGGCGAAATCTTCGCTGCCGCGTGCCACCACCTTTAGAAGATAATCCGCGCTGCCTGCCATAAGATGGCATTCCAACACATCTGGCACCCGCTTCACGGCCTGCTCGAAGGCCTGCAAAACCTCGTCTGCCTGTCCTGACAGGCTGATTTCCACAAAGACGGTTGTCATCCGACCAATCGCGCGGTGATCCACCAAGGCGACATAATCTCGGATGATCCCCTCCTGCTCCAAGCGCGTGATCCGCCGATGACAGGACGAGGCGGACAAATTCACCTGTTCGGATAGCTCCGCATTGGTGATGCGGCCGTTCTTTTGCAAAACTTCCAAGATTTTGCGATCCGTGATGTCCAACTCAAAACCCATATCATCTCTCGCTAAAACGGCTTGCGCCCCGCCATGGTGACGGGGACGCATGTTTTATTCGTGCTTACTTCTTGGCCAGAGCATCACGGATTTCAATCAGAATGTCCAATTCGCTTGGGCCTGCAGGGGCTAAAGCGGCTTCTTCCTTCTCTGCTTCTGTCATCGATTTGATGCGGTTGACCAAACGCACCAGCATGAAAACCACAAAAGCTACGATCAAGAAATTGATGACCGCCATCACAAATTTCCCAATCGCAAAAACAGGCGCGCCTGCTTCGAGCGCCACGGCAAGCGAGGTATAGTCATTTCCGTCTAAGGCGTAGAACCAACCCGAGAAATCAATCCCGCCCGTAAATATAGCGATCAATGGATTGATCAAGTCGCCCACGAGTGACGTTACAATCGCAGTGAAGGCAGCCCCGATGATAATCCCCACAGCCATATCCATAACATTGCCACGGGCAATGAAGCTTTTGAATTCTGCAAACATATCTTTCCCCTTCTTGGGCGCAGAGCGCCCTCTCCGTTTTTGAACCCATCCTGCCGCCGCATAGGTTTGCGGCAGATAGGGTCAGATTAGAGACAGCGGTGCCAATGGAACAATGGGGTTTGTGCAAAGTTTCAAAGAATTCCAAAAGCTGCGCGATGCCCGCCACTGGCAATCGAATGCTCAGCCATGGATGGCCCAAATGCGCTTGCGCGCTGCGCAAAGATGCGGGACAAGCTGAGATATGAGCAGCAGCGATCACATACCAAAGGCGGCATTATATTTAGGCTTAGCGGGGGTTTTGCCCTTTGCCTATGCCGCGCTGTGCTTGGTGATCCCCTCCGCCGCCCCCCTTGGCGACTGGCTTCTACCGAATTGCGCACCCGATATGCTGCTGCGCAATTATGGGATCGTGATCCTATGTTTTATGGCGGGGGTCATATGGGGCTTTGCTGTGCATGCGCCATCACCGCAGATGATGGGATATGGCCTTGCGGCATCCACGATCCCCGCATTGGTCGCGTTTTTCCTTGGATTTGGCCCAACCCATCAGGCTTTGCCAATCCTGATCATGGGCTTCTTGGCGCTTTTGCCCCTTGATGCATGGGCGATGCGTGCGGGCCTTGCACCGAACTGGTGGCTGCGGTTGCGCGGGCTTTTGAGCAGCCTTGTCATTTTGTGCCTAACACTGGGCGTCCTCTATGCCTGAGCTGTTCGCCTATACGGATGGGGCCTGTTCAGGCAACCCTGGCCCTGGTGGATGGGGTGCACTGCTGCAAGCCAAGACTGGCGATGCCGTTGTCAAAGAACGCGAGCTCAAAGGTGGTGAAGCAGACACCACCAATAATCGAATGGAGCTTTTGGCCGCGATCAACGCGCTTGAGGCGTTGGAGCGTCCAAGCACGATTACCGTGGTGACAGATAGCGCCTATGTCAAAGGCGGCATCACCGAATGGCTGCGCAGTTGGAAACGCAATAATTGGCGCACCGCCACAAAAAAGCCTGTCAAAAACGAAGACCTTTGGCGGCGTTTAGATGAGGCGGCAGCGCGCCATCAGGTAACGTGGACATGGGTCAAGGGCCATGCAGGCCATCCCGAAAACGAACGCGCCGATGCCTTGGCCCGTGCGGGCATGGCCCCTTTCAAATAATCACAAGCCCAAAATTGTCCCTGGGGGCAAATCTGTGCCACGCAAGAATTCGGCAGCGGCCATGCGCGGCTTGCCCTCGGGTTGCAGTTCGGTGATCTCGATCGCGCCCGTGCCGCACGCGATTGTCAGACCATCAATGACCGACCCTGCGGCAGCCCCATCGGGCCGCGCCTGCGCCCTTCGGCAGGCAAGGAATTTTAACCGCCGCCCCGAATGCGTTGTCCATGCACCAGGAAAGGGTGAAAGGCCGCGAATTTGGCGGTCAATCTCTGCGGCATCGTTCGACCAGTCTATAGCAGCCTCGGCCTTGTCGATCTTTTCGGCATAGGTCACGCCTTCATGCGGCTGCGGCACAGGGGTAAGACTGTCAAACTCGGCAAGCGCGGCAATAATCGCCTCAGCGCCAAGCTGCGAAAGACGATCATGCAGCGCGGCCGTGGTATCCTCCGCGCCGATTGACAGGGTGCGGGTCAATAAAACTGGACCCGTATCAAGCCCCGCCTCCATTTGCATAATGGAAATGCCTGTCTCATCATCCCCCGCCATAATCGCACGATGAATAGGGGCCGCGCCACGCCAACGCGGCAAAAGCGAAGCATGGATATTCACACAGCCCATGCGCGGCGCATCAAGCACCGCCTGAGGCAAGATCAAACCATAAGCCACAACCACGGCAATATCGGCAGCCCATGCTGTGAATTCGGCCTGTGCCTCGGCATTGCGCAAGGTTTCGGGATGGCGCACAGGCAGGTGCAGATCTTCGGCCAAAGCCTGAACAGGGGTCGCGCGGGGCTTCTTGCCGCGCCCCGCGGGACGGGGTGGCTGACAATAGACCGCGGCAATCTCATGCCCCGCCGCAATCAAGACGCGCAAAGGCGCACAAGAAAATTCGGGCGAGCCCATGAAAACAATGCGCAAAGCTACACCTTATCGCGCGCGATATCGCGCTTGAGCTTTTGCATCTTTCGGGTGATCAATTGCCGCTTCAAGGGCTTGAGATAATCGATAAAGAGAACGCCATCGAGGTGGTCAATCTCATGCTGCACGCAAGTGGCCCATAGCCCCGTAAATGTCTCGCGCCGCAAAACGCCATCGCGATCCAACCATTCCACTGTCACATCGCGCGGACGCTCGACATCAGCATAAACATCCGGGATCGACAAACAGCCTTCCTCGTGGATGTTTTTTTCATCCGAAGATTCCACAATCTTGGGGTTGAACATCGCGGTCGGGCGGGGTGTTGCCCCTTCCTCTTTGACGCAATCCATCACGATCACGCGCTGATCAATCCCAATTTGTGGCGCAGCCAGACCAATACCCGGCGCGTGATACATCGTCTTGAGCATATCATCTGCAAGAGCGCGCAACTCATCCGACAGGTCGGGCACATCTTGTGCGACCTTTTTCAGACGAGGATCAGGATGGATTAATATTGGGTAAATCATGGCCTGTGGCATAAGCGAATTCTGCGCCCCGCGCAACCAGCGCGGCTTGGATTTGCACAGGGCAGGCGCGCCTGATAGGCTGATGTGAGAAATCTGGCAAAAACAGAACGAATATTCTAATTATACGTAAATTATAAAGACTTTGTTCTAATAAATTTTATTTATTTGGAACATATGTCCATATATATGATATATCGAAGAACGCGCCGCACATGCCGCCAAAAAATGGAAAACACCGATGAACTTTGACGAAATCATCAATCGCCAAGGCACCCATTCAATGAAATGGGATATGATGTCGTCAATTTATGGGATTGGCCCAGAAGATGGGTTGTCTATGTGGGTGGCAGATATGGATTTCCGCCCGCCCCAATCCGTGCAAACCGCGCTGCAAAACATGCTCGATCATGGCATTTACGGCTATTACGGCGATGAACGCGCCTATCGCGCCGCCATTGGATGGTGGATGGCAAACCGCCACGGCTGGGAGATTGAGCCCGACTGGATTTTCACCACCCATGGCTTGGTCAACGGAACGGCCCTTTGCGTGGATACCTATACGCAAGAGGGAGATGGCGTGGTTCTAATGACGCCCGTCTATCATGCCTTTGCCCGCGTGATCCGCGCTGCCAATCGTCAGGTGGTCGAATGCCCCCTTGCACTGATTGAAGGCAAATATCACCTCGACATCCCCGCATGGGATGCGGCGATGACAGGGCGCGAGAAAATGTTGATCCTCTGCTCCCCCCATAATCCAGGCGGCAGGGTTTGGACTGTTGAAGAATTGCAGGCAATTGCCGATTTCGCGCGTAGACATGATCTGATCTTGGTTTCAGATGAAATCCACCATGACCTGATCATGCCCGGCCATACCCATACGCCAATGGCGAAAATTGACGGGATCATGGATCGTTTGGTGATGATGACCGCGACCACCAAAACCTTTAACATTGCGGGTGGCCATTCGGGCAATGTGATCATCCCTGATGCGGAGCTGCGCAAACGCTTTGCCGCGCGCATGGGCGCATTGGGGATTTCGGCCAATTCCTTTGGCCTTGCAATGGCCGAGGCGGCCTATAGGCCCGAAGGTGCAGAATGGGTCGATGCGCTTTGCGCCTATCTTGCGAAAAACGCTGAAACATTTGATGCAGGCATCGCCAAAATTCCAGGCCTAAAGCCTATGAAATTAGAGGCGACCTATTTGTCATGGGTCGACTTTTCGGGAACTGGCATGAGCCATGAAGAATCCATTGCCCGTGTGGAAGGGGACGCGCGGATCGCCACCAATTACGGGTCAAGCTTCGGCTTGGGTGGCGCGCCATTCCTGCGATTTAATCTCGGCATGCCCCATGCGCAGATTGAAGAGGCGGTTGCGCGGATGCAAAAGGCTTTTGCTGATTTGCAATAGTCACGCAGCGCGGGCTGCACGCCCCCGCGCAAAGCGCATATGCAGCAAATATGTTGCCAGTGAGGCGACCACAATCGCACCGCCAACCATCATCAAAGGGGTCGGTGCCTCGCCCACGCCAACCCAGACAAGGATCGGGCCAAGCACGGTTTCTAACAGCATCAAAAGGCTGACATTGGCCGATGCCGTATATCGGTTTGCCAGCGTAAGCAGGAAAAAACTGGCAGGCAAAATCACCGCGCCTGTCACCAAAATCAAAAACACATCAAAGCTGCTTGCCCCGCTTGGCACGCCAAAGGCCCACCCCACCATGCCCGACACAAAAGCCCCAAGGCCCATACCGAGTAAAATTGGCAATTGATGGTGCTTGCGGATCAGAACAAAGGTCATGGCCAGAAACCCGCCCATAGACAGGCCCATCAAGCCGCCCCAAAGCGTGGCTAAATCAAAGGGCAGGCCCGCATCGGATTTGCCGAATATCGCCAGAGCAATCCCGAAAAGAACCGCCGCAATCGTCAACCATGTGGCGCGGGTCGTAGGCTCGCCCAACATCAAATGAGACAACACCGCCGAGAAAATCGGGACGGTCGCAACGCCCATCAACACCACAGTGACGGGGGCCACCGCGATGGCCACGCTGAAAAGCGCCCCATTCAGAGCCTGACACAAAACCAACAAAGCGCCTGCACCCGTGGCAAGGGCTGACACTTCAACAAGATGCCGCCCACGCGCGGCTATCAGCCAAGCCGCAATCAGCACCAAACCCATCGCCGTGCCGCGCCAGCCCAACATCTCGAACCCGCCCATACTAGACAAGCGCATCAGCAACGTATCAGGCGCGATGATCAAAGCGCCCGTCAGTGCAAGCAATAAGCCATACGCAGGATGCTGTTTCATAGGTGGCTCCACAAAATCTTTGCTTCGCCGCTATAGGCCTGATCGGGATCAGCGGCAACGGCACGGGGGTAAACGGGGTCTAATTTCCAGAAATTTCTATTTTGCCGCAGTGCAGCACTTGCGGAACTCCGCGTAATATCATACCCAAAGATCAACAAAAAACGAAACTTCCTTGCGCGACCCTAGCGCATCATCCGCCGAAGGAACATCCGATGAGCTTCCGCCTCCAACCCCAACCTGTGGCCCGCCCAAACCGTTGTCAGCTTTTCGGGCCTGGCTCGAATGTGAAGCTTTTTGAGAAAATGGCGGCCTCAGCAGCGGATGTCATCAACTTAGATCTCGAAGATTCCGTTGCCCCCAGTGACAAAGAAGCGGCCCGTGCGAATGTGATCGAGGCCATCGGTGCAGTTGATTGGGGCAAAAAGACCCTCAGCGTGCGGATCAACGGGCTTGATACGCCCTATTGGTATCGGGATGTGGTTGATCTGCTGGAAAACGCGTCTGACCGTCTGGATCAGATCATGATCCCAAAGGTGGGAAATGCCGCTGATATTTACACGGTCGATGCGCTTGTTTCAGCGATTGAAGCCGCCAAAGGCCGCCAAAAGCGGATCAATTTCGAGGTCATTATTGAATCTGCGGCAGGCATTGCCCATGTCGAAGAAATCGCCGCGGCATCGCCCCGCCTTGTCGCCATGAGCCTAGGGGCTGCGGATTTCGCGGCCTCAATGGGCATGCAGACCACGGGCATCGGCGGCACGCAAGAAAATTACTATATGCTGCACGATGGGGCGCGGCATTATTCTGATCCATGGCATTGGGCACAGACCGCGATTGTCGCCGCCTGCCGCACTCATGGCGTCTTGCCCGTAGATGGGCCATTTGGCGATTTCTCGGATGATGAAGGCTATCGCGCGCAGGCCCGCCGCTCGGCCACTTTGGGTATGGTTGGAAAATGGGCCATCCATCCCAAGCAAATCGCACTCGCCAATGAGGTGTTCACCCCGTCAGAGTCAGCGGTGGCCGAAGCGCAGGAAATTCTGGCCGCTATGGAAGACGCTAAGCGCAGCGGTGCAGGGGCGACTGTCTATAAGGGCCGCTTGGTCGATATCGCCTCGATCAAACAGGCTGAGGTGATTGTCAAACAAGCACAGATGATTGCGCAAGGCTAATCAAGCGCGCTTGTTCGTTGCATCTTTGGTCAGGCTTAGCCATATAGGCATAAGCCAGTAACGACCCATGCCGCATACGCGGCCATGCCCTGCGGAGGTGTGATGAACTATCTCGATTTCGAAAAACCCTTGGCCGAGATTGAAGGCAAGGCAGAAGAGTTGCGCGCAATGGCGCGTGGCAATTCTGAAATGGATGTCGAGGCAGAGGCAAAAGCGCTGGATAAAAAGGCGCAAGATATCCTGAAGGATCTCTATAAAAACCTCACCCCTTGGCGCAAATGCCAAGTTGCGCGTCACCCCGACAGGCCACATTGCCGCGATTACATCAACGCGCTGTTCACCGAATATACCCCGCTTGCTGGGGATCGGAACTTTGCCGATGACCACGCCGTGATGGGGGGGATTGCACGATTCAATGATCGCCCCATTGTGGTGATTGGTCACGAAAAGGGCAATGACACCAAATCACGCATTGAACATAACTTTGGCATGGCGCGGCCCGAAGGCTATCGCAAAGCCGTGCGTTTGATGGATATGGCTGATCGATTTGGCCTGCCTGTTGTCACTTTGGTCGACACCCCTGGCGCCTATCCTGGAAAAGGGGCTGAGGAACGCGGCCAATCTGAGGCCATTGCGCGGTCAACGCAGAAATGCCTCGAAATTGGTGTGCCTTTGATCAGCGTGATTATTGGCGAAGGCGGATCAGGCGGCGCCGTGGCCTTTGCCACCGCAGATCACCTCGCCATGTTGGAACATTCGATTTACTCGGTCATCAGCCCCGAAGGCTGCGCCTCAATCCTCTGGAAAGACGCCGAACGGATGCGCGAAGCCGCAGAGGCCTTGCGCCTAACTGCACAGGATTTGCAAAAATTGGGCGTCTGCGACCGCATCATCCCCGAACCAATGGGCGGCGCGCAGCGCGACAAAGCGGCAACCATCGCGGCAGTTGGTCAGGCCATCGAGGCGATGCTTGCCGCAACAAAGGGCATGGATCGCAAAAAGCTAATTTCTGCACGGCGCAAGAAATATCTTGATTTGGGCTCGAAGGGCTTGGCGGCTTAAAGCCCCGTTTCGTCCATCAGTGCATCTGAGGCGGCCTCGATCTCGCGTTCGAGATGCGCCATCACCTGCTGCACATCTTGCCCTGCGGGGATCGGTGGCAAAAACTCAACCACCGCGAGACCAGATTTGCGCGCAATGCCGATGCGGGGCCAGAACAGGCCGACATTGGTCGCCGCGGGCACACATGGCATTTTTGTGCGTTCGACCAATACGCCCACCCCAACCTTATAGGGCTTACTGACACGCGGGGCCACACGGGTGCCTTGCGGGAATATGATCAACTGCCCCTCATCGCCCATGCCCGCCAGCACGCCATCGACCATAGCTTGAATGGCCTGCCCCCGCTTGCCGCGGTCAACCGCAACACAGCCAAGCCGCGCTGCATACCAGCCCAAAAAAGGCGCGTTTTTGAGGGATTTCTTCATGATGAATCGCGGGCGCGGAAGCACCGAGGTCAGGATGATAATATCAAAAAAGCTTTGATGCTTTGAGGCCACAATCACCTCACCCTGAGGCACATCCCCCCGCACCTCTGAGCGCAGACCAACCAATAGCGCCGCCGTCCACCGCACATAACGCGCATAAAACCGCACGCCTGCCACAGCGCCTTGGCGCGAGACAATCGCCCATGGGGCGAAGGCCAGCGCGACAAACGGGATCATCAGATACATCTGACCAACAAAGATCAGGGATCTTACCCATTGGATCATGGCATGCCTCGCAAAGTTCGGAAGGCCGCAGCCTTGGTCACTTGGAAAGACACAAAAGCGATCATCACGGGAATAATCAAGGGCAAGAGCCACTCAAGACCCGAAAAGCTGAGACCCACCATAAAGCTTTGCGCGCTTGCTTGATTTGGAAAAACCAACAGCGCGCCTATCCCAAGCGCAGCGCCGCACCCGCCCCCAATCAAACTGCGCAAGGCTAATCTTCGCACGAAGGCCCCCACGATATAGGCAGCACGGGCACCAACCAACCGCAAGACGCGGATCACCTGCACATTGGCCGCAAGCGCTGCTTGCGCCGCCAAACTGACCATTGCAACCGTTGCGGCAGAACCATATCAGATCCATAGCCATAAGACACATCTTGTAATTCGATCACGAATTTCCCCAAAGCACAGCCAGCACCTTCCTTTGATGCCCGATGCTGTGTTCTGTTGCAATCGCACTGCAACAAATACTTGCGCATCACGGCCTTGGATTGCCCATGCAGCATTGCTAAATGGGGAAGAATACCGCCATATAGAGGCGTTACGCGGCCCCCGTGCAAAGATTGAACTCAAAGGGATTATACCACCCGTATGCGCCTGACTTGTCCAAATTGCGGCGCGCGTTACGAGATTGATGACGCGCTAATCCCTGCTGAAGGGCGGGATGTGCAATGTTCCAATTGTTCGACCAATTGGTTCCAGTCAGGTGCGGTTGCGGTTGACCCGTTGAGCGCAGCACCTGCAAGCCCTGAACCTGCAAGCCCCGCGCCAGAGGCCCCACGCCGTGAGCTTGACCCAAGCTTGCGGGCACTCCTGCGCGAAGAGGCGGAGCGCGAAGAGCGCCTGCGCCGCGAAGAAGCCGAAGGTTTGAAGCGGCAGGATGAAATGGCGCTGCATGACCCTGCGCCGACCAATACAGCCGCGCCAGGGCCGCGAACTCCAGAACCGCAAACCAAAGATCGCGCAACGCTGTTGCCAGATATTGAGGAAATCAACGCCTCGCTTCAGCCGCAAAAGGCTGCGCCACGCCCCGCGCCGAAACAGCAAAGCGCAAGCCAAGCAACGGCACCTGACGCAGCACGCCGCAAGGGTCGCAATGCAGGTCTATTGCTGAGCTTGGGATTGGGCATGATTGCAATAGGGGTTTACAGCAATGCCGCCCAGTTGGGCGAAGCTGTGCCCACCGCCGCGCCTTATCTAACCCAATATGTCAACGGTGTAGATGCACTGCGTGACCAAATCCTAGACTGGCTGCGCGAAACTTTGCCTGCGCTTCAGGCACAGATTACAGCCTTGATCGCCTCTTTCACTCAGTAAGGCTCAATCAAACGTCTGAGATAATCACGCTCTTGATCTGGGCGCGTGGTTTCACCCGAGCGGCGGCGCAGTTCCTCAAGCAATTCCTCTGCACGCCGCGCGGCCTCTTGGCGGGACAATGGCCCGCCTGCCACACCTGCCCCTTCGCCCCCCGTGGCGCGCCCAAGCGGGTCGGTCAATGGGCGCGCAGATCCTTGCTGCTGCCCACCTTGCTGCGCCTCACCCATCTGCGGCGCATCATCCTCGCGTGGGGTGCCGCCCTCATCGGCAAAAGCGCGCCCCAACTGATCCATACCCTCGCGCAATGCATCCATAGCGTCCGCCTGACGATCTAAAGCACCCGCCATATCGCCCTCTTCCAAAGCGCGCGCCGCATCACGCATCGCGCGTTCCGCCTCGTCTAAGCGATCCCGCGCCGCTTGGCCTTCTTCACGCCCTTGGCCCGGCAAGTTTTCTGCCTGCTCGCGCAAGCTGTCGCGCAATGCCTCTTGGCGATCGGCAAGAGATTGTTCCCCATCTTGGTCAGAAGGCTCGCCCTGACCAAAACTATCTTGGAAAGACCGAAAACTGTCATCCGCCAAACCCTGCTGTTCACGCAACGTGTCGCGCAGATCTTCCATCGCGCGTTCGCCCGCGGAACCCTGCCCCTGCCCTTGGGTCACTTCCATATTTTCAAGCATTTGTGACAAGGCATCCAGCATCGCCTGCGCCTCGGCCATGCGCCCTTGCTCCATCAACTCCTGAATTTGATCCATCATCTGGGACAGATCATTCATCGACAACTCCATCCCCTCTTGTCCTTGATCGGGGCTGTCCGTGGGGGTGTCACTGGGTTCGGCAGATTGCGCCAATTCACGGATGTAATCATCCATGGCACGCTGTAAATCTTCCATCAGCTGAGCGATCTCTTCGTCACTGGCCCCGCGCCGCATCGCCTCGGATAAGCGTTCTTGCGCTTGGCGAAGGGCCGCCAAAGCATCATCTAAATCAATCTCCTCGAGATCTACCGCCACCTGCCAGAGGATTTCCGCCAATTCATCACGGGTTTCACGAGCCAAGGGCGCAGGGGCCGCCTCTATACGGCGAATGACACTGCGCAGGGGCAAATAGGTTGCCTCATCCTCTAAATAGATCTGCGGTGCATAGGTGATGGCGCGCAAAACCTGCGCCACGCGCGGCGCATTTTCAACCGACCACAAAAGGTCACGGCGCTGTTCAATGAGGCTCGCCGCGAGCGGGTCAAAAAACCTTCGGGATGGCAAACGTGCCACCTGCAAGGTCGCCCGACCCGTTTGGCCCAAATCATCTTCAACTGTGACAGTGAGGGTCACGGGTAAGTTCGCCAAAACGGATTTGGAGAGATCTTCGATCAAGGTTTCCGAAAAAGCCGCCCGATCCCCCGAAAATGGCATCGGCAAATCAAAAACCAAATCATCGCGGGGTTCAGGCGGAACGCTCAACCCATAGCGCCGCGTCACAGCCTCTAGATCAAGCGATAGGGTGGCCACCCCGCCTAAAATCGCAAAATCATCTTCCGCGCGATAGGCAATCGCCGTTTGATCAGGGGCCTCAAGCTGCGGCGCCCCTAATATCGTGACGCTTGGGGGCGCATCAGGGGTCACGATAAAACGCCATGCTGCGTCACCAATCGCGACATCCCCTGATTGCGAGATGATCAGATCATCGGCTAAAGCACCTGTCTGATCGCCAAAGCTATGGGTGACCTCCATCGCATCTGCACTGTCATATATGCGCAAAATCAGACGCGTGCCCGTGACAACTTCAATCGCGCTTGCATCCGCATGTGGTAAATCCTGCAGGTAAAGCGTGGGCAGCCCTGTGTAACGCGGCGGCTCAACCCATGCTTCCCAACTGGGGCCTGCAGCAATCTCTGATCCTTGAGACGGTTGCACCTCACGCGCGGCGTTGCCAAAAATCAGCGCCATCGCCAAAGCGGTCAGCGCAATTAAGCGCAGCGCATAAGGATCACGGCGGGCCAAGTGTGGATCGGGTTTAATCGCCTCAAGCCCCGCAAGATCACGCTGCATCCGCGCCAAATGCGCCTCCCACAGGGCCGCAGTGCGGATTTGACCACGGCCGACCGATATCTCATCCAAATATGCGCTAATCGGGCGATGAGGGTGGCTGTGGTCAAGCCATGCAAGGGCTGCATCACGGCGGGGCCATTGAAATGCGGCAACCCCGCGCCACAGCGTTGTGACAAGTAAGCCCGCCAAAACAATCCAAATCGCAGGGTGCAAAAGAGCCGCCCCCGCGAAAACCCAAACCGCATAGCACAGCGCAACAAGGGACAAAAACGGCCAAAAGGCACCCAAGCCGCGCTCCCAGATCATGGCGGCCCATGTCAGGCGCAGAGGCCAGCGGATCTGCTGTATCACCTGTGCGGTTTTGTCGATCTCGTCCATCAGCCCCATCATCTGCGGCCTGATTCCAACCCAATCAGGCGGGTTCTGGCATTATAGCCATTCAGGAACGATATCGCGGTTGATGATTTCGTCAAACTCTGGACGTTTGCGGATGACGCTGAATTGATCGTCTTTCACCAAAACCTCTGGGATCAGAGGCCGCGTGTTATACTCGCTCGACATAACCGCGCCATAGGCCCCTGCCGACCGAAAGGCCACAAGATCCCCCGCGGCAAGTTTCGGCAGATTGCGGGCTTTGGCGAATGTGTCGCCTGTCTCGCAGACAGGGCCAACCACGTCATAGGGGCGCTGCTCGGCGGCGGCTTCTGCCTCAATCACGGGGATGATGTCATGCCACGCGCCATACATCGCAGGGCGGATCAGATCATTCATTGCCGCATCCAAGATCAAGAAATCGCGCCCCTCGCCCGATTTCACATAGATCACCTCGGACACCAAAATCCCTGCATTTCCTGAAATCAAGCGACCAGGTTCGATTTCAACCTCAACACCCAAATCCCCAACACAGCGCTTGATCAAATCCCCGTATTCAACGGGCAAAGGCGGCGCAGAATTTGACCGCTCATAGGGGATACCCAACCCACCCCCCAAATCTAGACGGCGAATATTATGCCCGTCTGCACGTAAAGCGCGCGTTAAATCGGCCACTTTGTTATAGGCCAACTCGAACGGGGCAAGGTCGGTAAGCTGGCTGCCAATATGCACATCAACCCCGATCACATCTATCGCAGGCAGGCTTGCCGCATAGGCGTAGACCTCCCGGGCGCGGGCGATGGGGATACCAAATTTATTTTCAGATTTGCCTGTGGCGATCTTTTCGTGCGTTTTCGCATCAACATCGGGATTAACACGAATGGTAATCGGTGCCGTCACGCCAAGGCTTTGTGCGACCTCGGACAAAACCGCCAATTCAGGCTCCGATTCCACGTTGAATTGCCGAATGCCACGTTCGAGAACGGTGCGCATCTCTGCGCGGGTCTTACCCACGCCAGAAAACACGATTTTCGATCCATCAACACCTGCAGCACGTGCGCGGGCGTATTCGCCACCAGACACAACATCCATACCCGCGCCCAAATTGCCCAAATGGCGCAATACCGCTTGGTTTGAGTTGGATTTCACTGCGAAACAAACAAGATTGTCCAAGCCTGCAAGCGCGTCTTTGAACAAACTATAATGGCGGGTCAGCGTGGCGGTAGAATAGAGGTAGAACGGCGTGCCAACCTGAGCGGCGATTTCGCGCACGGCAACATCCTCGGCATAAAGCTCGCCGTTGTTATAAAGAAAATGATCCATTGCCCGACCTCCGCACGGCATCTTTTGGGTGCGCCTCGCGCTTATCACCCTTGCGCGCGGTTTCAAACCCTCTCTGGACAGGTAGGGGTCTGCGCCCTAGGTTCCGTGCAACGATATTTCTCCAAAAGGAAACGCATATGAGCGATCAGGCAAAAACCATCATCATCGAGGCACATGGTGGATCTGAGGTCTTGAAATTGGTTGAACGGCCCGTGGGTGACCCACAGGCGGGCGAGGTTAAAATCCGCCACAAAGCCGTTGGGCTGAATTTCATTGATGTTTATCAACGCTCTGGCCTGTATCCAATGGCGCTGCCCCATGCTTTGGGTATGGAAGCCGCAGGGATTGTCGAGGCGGTTGGCGCAGGTGTAACCCATCTCAATGAAGGCGACCGCGTGGCCTATGCGGCGCAACCGCCCGGGGCCTATACCGAGGCCCGCGTCATGCCTGCCGCGCAAGTCTGCCTTCTGCCAGATGCGATTTCCTTCGAGGAGGGCGCAGCAATGATGCTGAAAGGTCTGACCGCGCATTACCTGTTTCGCCGCACCACCGAGATCAAGCGCGGGGATCGGGTGTTGTTCCACGCGGCGGCAGGCGGTGTTGGTTTGATTGCCTGCCAATGGGCGCGTTCCGAAGGGATCGAATTGATCGGAACTGCAGGGTCTGACGCAAAATGTGCGCTGGCGCTTGCACATGGCGCGACCCATTGCATCAACTACAGCACCGAGGACTTCACCGCGCGCACCCGCGAGATCACTGGTGGGACAGGCGTTGACGTTGTGATGGATTCCATAGGCGCCGCCACATTTGAAGGCTCGCTTGACTGCTTGCGACCCTTGGGGATGATGATATCCTTCGGCAATGCCTCAGGCCCTGTGCCGCCCGTATCCCTGGCGACATTGGCGGGCAAAGGATCGCTCAAGATCACACGCCCCACATTGTTCACCCATATCGCGGATCACGATACCTGCCAAACCATGGCGCGCGAGTTGTTCGAAAAAGTCACGGCAGGGGACGTGACAATCCGCATTGATCAGCGATTTGCGCTTGAGGAGATTTCCAAAGCCCATGATGCGCTAGAAGCGCGGGCCACCACAGGATCAACCATCCTGACGTTGGATTAAGCCTCAGACTTCGTGGCGGGAGCGCAAGAACAAATAAAGCGGCAGGCCGCAGCTGACCCCGATCCCGTAAATAGCGGGGATTGCCAAAAGCGACACCCAATCGCGCCGCGCAATCCCCTCAACCAATATCCAAACGGTCAGGGTGACAGCGGCAATGGTCAAATCCCAGACCAAACCCGATGAAGCATCATTGGCGTGCCACGCATCCACCATCGCCATAATCGACCAGTCATTCGCGGCCAACCAAGGCAGGAAATATTGCATTGGCAAAATCGTTCCCAAAATAGCAAAGCCTAGGTAGATCATTCGCAGTTTCGACATTCGGCTTCCCCTTTTGCCCATCTTCTGCGCAGCAGATAGCACGCGCGCAAGTTTTGCAAATTATTCAGTCGTAACGCGACAATATATTGTCGCGTATCAATTGACCCCCTGACCCAGATCGCGCTACCTGTTCCTGACAATTTACGCCCAGACCACCCGACTGTCGGAAGGAACGAGACCCATGGCGGATATAGAACGCGAATCCGTAGAATATGATGTCGTCATCGTTGGCGCAGGCCCATCAGGCCTATCTGCCGCGATCCGTCTCAAGCAACTTGACCCCGATCTCAGTGTGGTCGTGCTTGAAAAAGGGTCAGAGGTTGGGGCGCATATTCTGTCAGGTGCGGTGCTTGACCCCGCAGGGCTTGACGCGCTGATCCCTGATTGGAAAGCCAAAGGTGCGCCTGTTACCGTGCCTGTGCGCGAAGATAATTTCTACATACTCGGCGAAGCGGGCGGCATTCGTCTGCCCAATATGCTGATGCCACCCTTGATGAACAATCACGGCAATTACATCGTTTCGATGGGCAATGTCTGCCGTTGGTTGGCCGAGCAGGCCGAAGGCTTGGGCGTTGAGATTTTCCCGGGCATGGCCTGTTCTGAATTGGTTTATGCGGATGACGGGTCTGTTAAAGGGGTCGTTGCGGGCGTGTTTGGTCTGAATGCGGATGGCACCCCTTCAGACGGCTTTGAACCGGGTATGGAACTGCACGGCAAATATGTCTTCTTGGGCGAAGGCGTGCGCGGCTCGCTGACCAAAGAGGTCATTTCAAAATTCGCCCTTTCCGAGGGCAAAGAACCGCAGAAATTCGGCCTTGGGATGAAAGAGATTTGGGAAATTGACCCCGCTAAGCACCGCGAGGGGACTGTGACCCATACGATGGGTTGGCCGCTTGGGAATAATGCGGGCGGCGGCAGCTTTGTATATCATCTTGATAACAATCAAGTTTATGTGGGTTTCGTGGTGCATTTGAACTATGAGAACCCGCATCTCTACCCCTACATGGAATTCCAACGCTTCAAACATCATCCGATGATTGCTGAGTTGTTGAAGGGTGGAAAACGTGTTGCCTATGGCGCGCGCGCGATTTCCGAAGGCGGCTATCAATCTATGCCAAACCCTGTCGCGCCAGGTGTTGCGATTTTGGGCTGTGGCGTGGGCCTTGTGAACGTGCCGCGTATCAAGGGCAACCATAACGCAATGCTCTCGGGCATTGCGGCCGCCGAAGCGGCGCATAGCGCGATCAAGGCGGGCCGCTCAAGTGACAGGCTGGACGATTACGCCACGGCACTCACCGATGGCCCGATTGGCAAAGACCTAAAGCGCGTGCGCAACGTCAAACCGCTCTGGTCAAAATTTGGCCTTTTGGGCGGCCTGAGCTTTGGTGGTTTGGACATGTGGGTTGCGAACCTGACGGGTTTCAATCTTTTTGGCACAATGCGTCACGGCAAAACCGATGCCGCCGCAACGGGCAAAGCCAAGGATTTCTCGCCAATCGATTATCCAAAACCAGATGGGGTTTTGTCCTTTGACCGCCTGACCAATGTCAGTTTCTCAATGACCAATCACGAAGAAAGCCAACCCGCGCATCTGCGTCTTGCGGATGCCTCCGTGCCGATTTCAATTAATCTGCCCGAATATGCCGAACCTGCACAACGCTACTGCCCCGCAGGGGTTTACGAAGTTGTGGAGGAAGCGGGTAAAGACGCGCGCTTTGTGATCAATTTCCAAAACTGCGTGCATTGCAAAACATGCGACATCAAAGACCCCTCGCAAAATATCACTTGGGTCACACCGCAAGGTGGGGATGGGCCAAATTACCCGAATATGTGATTGAAAATCGGATTAATTCAGCAGGGCGCGGCATCTTTATCGGGTGTCGCGCCATTGTTTTCATCCGATCAAGCCCCTAATCTCAGTCACATATAAACGGGAGCCACCCTATGCGTCACCTGACAGCCTCAGCCTTGATCCTTGCCCTGTCTTTCGGCGGGCAAATACACAAGGCCGAGGCGCAGATTGTGAACCGTGACACAAGCGCGGGGGCCTATCTCGCTGCGCGGCATGCGCTGAACGAAAGCAACTATCGGGTTGCAGCGAATTATCTGGATCAATTGCTGGCCTTAGATCGCACGAACGGGGATTTGGCCATCAATGCGATCCTTTCCCATGCGGCCTTGGGGGATTGGTCACGAGCCGCCGAGATTTCAACCACCATCAAGGACGACAATCCAAGCCGTGAATTGGCAGATTTGGCGATCTTGGTCGACCTTTTGCAGAGAGGCGATGTTGAGGCCGCATTCACCCGCATCCGCGCTGAGCGGGGCGCGGGTCTATTGGTGGATGATCTGATTGCGGGCTGGCTTTACCTTGCACAGGGCCAAATGGATCTCGCAAGCGACAGTTTTAATGGGCTTGCGGGGGATCAGGGCCTTGCCGATCTCGCCTATTACCACTTGGCCCTCGCCCGTGGTGCGGTCGGCGATTTCGAGGGTGCCGCACAGATTTATGAGGGCGTGGAATTCAATCTGGGCGCAGCAGGATCACGCATCCTGCGGGCCTATGCGCAAACCTTGGTGCAACTTGACCGCGCGGATGACGCTGTGGCGATGTTGGACGGCGTCTTGTCCCAAAATCGTGATCTCAGCCTTGCGGCCCTGCGGGATGACATCGCGACCAATCCAACCCGGAGCTATGATTTTGTGGTCACCCCGCAGCAAGGTTTGGCGGAGGTTTTCTTCACATTGGCCGAGGCCTTAGGGCGCGAGAGCGGGCCGACCCTGCCGCTGATTTACGCACGAGCGGCCTATCACATCGACCCCAATCATCTGGAGGCTGCGCTTTTAAGCGGTGATCTGTTGGTGGAAACGGGCCAGTTCGAGCTGGCGGTTGAGATCTATGGTGCCGTGCCTGCAGATCACCCCTTAGCCCTTGAGGCAACGATTGGCCGTTCTGATGCCTTTGCCCGCACAGGCCGCAGTGATGAAGCGATCACAGCCCTGCAAGACCTGATTGCCGCAGAGCCACAGCCCTTTGCCGTTCATGCACAGCTTGGCGATTTGCTGCGCCGTGACGAGCGGTTCACCGAGGCCGCAGCGGCCTATAGCCAAGCGGTAGAGCTGATTGATCAAGAAGATCCAAGCTTCTGGTTCCTGTTTTATGCGCGCGGGATTTGCTATGAACAAACCGATGAATGGGATGCAGCCGAAGCAGATTTCCGTAAGGCGCTGCGCCTAAGCCCTGACCAAGCCTCCGTGTTGAATTACTTGGGCTATTCTTTGGTGGAACAACGCCGCAATCTAGACGAGGCGTTGACGATGATCGAACGTGCGGTCGCGCTAGAACCCGAGTCTGGCTATATCGTAGACAGCCTTGCTTGGGTCTATTTCCGTCTTGGTCGCTATCAGGAGGCAGTCGCGCCAATGGAACGCGCGGTCGAATTGCTGCCCACTGACCCGATCGTCAATGATCATCTGGGCGATGTCTATTGGAAGGTTGGCCGTCAACGCGAAGCGCGGTTCCAATGGGAACGCGCGCTGTCCTTTGAACCGACCGAAGAAGATGCTGAGCGGATCAGACTGAAACTTGAGCTCGGTCTGGATGCGGTTCAGCAACGCGAGGTCGAAGGGAAATGACCCTGCGGCCCGCACGCGCCAAGCTCAATCTGGCTTTGCATGTGGTGGGCCAAAGGGCGGATGGGTATCACTTACTCGACTCGCTTGTGTGCTTTGTTGAGGTGGCAGATTACCTTGAAATCAGCCCGGCAGAGGAGCTTACCCTCACAGTTTCAGGCCCTTTTGCCGAGGGTGTGCCCACCGATCAGCGTAATTTGGTGCTGAAAGCGGCGGGTCTTTTCCCGCGCATAAAGGGCCAAGGTGCTGCAATCCATCTGGTCAAAAACCTGCCCCATGGCGCAGGTATTGGCGGCGGGTCTGCCGATGCGGCAGCCACTTTGCAGGGGCTTGCAGACCTATGGGGATGCGATCTGCCCCCGCGCGATGCGATCCTATCTTTGGGCGCAGATGTGCCAGTGTGCCTCGAAATTGCGCCCGTTTATATGCGCGGCATTGGCGATGAAATCACCGCCGCGCCCACGCTGCCGCCGCTTTGGGCGGTTTTGGTCAATCCCAATCTGCCACTGGCCACACCATCTGTATTTGCCGCGCTGACCACCAAGACTAATCCCGCACTGTCGGCATGGCATGATGATTTTTGGACTTGGATCGCCGCGCAACGCAATGATCTACAAGACCCCGCCGTCGCCCTTTGCCCAGAGATTGGCGCTGTTTTGGCGGAACTGCGCCGCACCAAAGATATGCGTCTGGCCCGTATGAGTGGTTCTGGCAGCACCTGCTTTGCCCTTTATGACAGCGCGGTTGCCGCTGAAAAAGCCGCCGCAGATCTCGCGGCAAAAAAGCCGCACTGGTGGGTCATAACGGGCGCAGTTCTTCGTTAAGGATTATGCGATCCGCTCAACCACATAATCCGCTAAGTCGCGCATCATTTCGCGCAACGGATGGTCAGGAAGACTGGCCAAAGATGTCTTTGCGTGATCTGCAAACCGCAAGGCCTCAACGCGGGTTTCTTCAAGTGCATCATGGCGGGTCAAAATGGCAAAGGCCTGTTCCAAATCCCCTTCGCCCTGATCCCCGCGTCCAATTGTGCGCGCCCAGAATTCACGCTCGGTTGCATCGGCCTTTGCAATCGCACGAATAACGGGCAGGGTCATTTTCCCCTCACGGAAATCATCGCCCGTATTTTTGCCCATGGCCCCCGAAGCACCGCCCCAATCCAAAAGGTCGTCAACGATCTGGAAGGAAACGCCCAACGCATCGCCATATTGGGCAAGGGCCTCACGATCTGCATCACTGCGCCCGGCCAGAACGGCGCCCGACTCGGTGGCCGCCTGAAACAGGGCGGCAGTCTTGCCGCGGATCACCTGCATATAGGTGTCCTCGCTGGTGGTGATATCCATCGCGGCGGTCATCTGCAGAACCTCACCCTCCGCAATCGTTGCCGCCGCATTGGAGAGAATTTCCAAAACATCCAAATTTTGCGGCTCAACCATCAACTGAAACGCGCGCGCAAACAGATAATCGCCGACCAAGACCGAAGATTTATTATCCCAAAGCAAATTCGCAGTCGGACGACCACGGCGCTGGTTGCTTTCATCGACCACATCATCATGCAAGAGCGTAGCCGTGTGAATAAACTCTACAGTCGCGGCCAATTTAATATGGCCCTCGCCTTCGTATCCGCACAGATTGGCCGCCGCCAAAGTCAGCATCGGGCGAATACGCTTTCCGCCTGCATCAATCAAATGTGCCGTCACCTCGGGAATGCGTGGCGCGTGCCGCGAAGCCATACGTTCACGGATCAACTGATCCACAGCGCCCATTTCCGCCTCAAGATGGGCGGCCAAACGCTCATGCGGTTTTACACTGGCATGGTCTAGCGACATGAATTCTCTTTCTCCCGTGACCCGCAGCCTCTCTCGACAGACGCGATCGGGGGGCCTAAATCAAACTGATGGATGAAGTTCTACGCAGCAACGATCCAACGGTCATCGCCTTTGCCTCCGTCATCTTATCTGGCGAGGGTATAGAGGTGTTTGAGTTTGACGTAAATATGAGCCTGCTTGAAGGCTCCATTGGCATATTGCCGCGCCGATTGATGGTGCGGCGGCAGGATTTGCACAGAGCGCACATCGCATTGCGCGATAATGGTTTAGAGGTCAGCCCATGAGCGTGCCTTTCTCGGACGATGATCTGACCTGCGATGGTTTTTTGGATGGCGCGCTTCGGATCTACCAGCCAAGCACAGGCTATCGCGCCGCCACAGACCCGATCTTTTTGGCGGCAGCCTGTCCGGCGCAAGCGAGTCAATCCGTGTTGGAATTGGGCTGCGGGGTTGGCACAGCCAGCCTAGCTTTGGGAAAGCGTATTGCTGACTTACGCATGATTGGGGTTGAGCGGCAGGAAAACTATGCGCAGCTTGCACGGCGCAATGCCGACAATGCCGCCCTTCCCTTAGAGGTCGTGGTTGCAGACCTAACCACCCTGTCACGGCATCTGACCGAAACTTTCGATCATGTCATGGCCAACCCGCCTTTTTTCGCGACAGGGGATGGAACAGGGGCCAAGGATGCAGGACGTGAAGCAGCACGGCGCGAGGAAACAGGGTTAAGCGACTGGATCAGCTGCGCAAAAAAACGCCTAAAGCCACAAGGATGGCTGACCCTTATCCACATCGCTGAACGTCTGCCAGAAATATTGGCGGCCCTTCAGGCCGAGAAATTTGGCGCGATTTCCATTTTGCCCCTGCAATCCCGCGCAGGGCAAACCGCAAAGCGCGTGGTGATCCGCGCGCGAAAATTGGCGAAAACACCTGCCACCCTCTGCCCGCCCTTCGTCATTCATGCGGGCGCGGCCCATGAAAAGGATGGCGATGACTATTCGGATGCCGCCCGCGCCGTTCTGCGCCAAGGTGCGGCGATCAACTGGCCATAAGACCAGCATCGGCAAACTGCCGCGCATCATGACAGTTTTATGAAGGGAATGCGTGACACGACTCAAAATCCGTGGTGCACTGATTCTGTCGAACATCAACGAGAGGAGATTTGACCATGTCACTGAACGGACATTTGCAGCAACTCAAGAAGAAGCACGAAACCCTCTCCAAACGCGTGGAAGAAGCGCAACGAAGTCCAAGCATGGATGGATCAGAAATCCGCGAGCTGAAAAAACAAAAGCTCAAAATCAAAGAAGAAATTGCCCGCTTAGACGGCTGAACCAAAAGTAAACCGCCCCCCACCACAGTGAGGGGCGGTTTTTTCATCAGCCTCGTGATTACACGAAGAACTGCGCCCCGTTGGCGGAGATGGTCGATCCGTTGATGAACCCTGCATCATCAGATGCAAGGAAGGCCACGCAGCGGGCGATTTCGTCAGGTTCACCCAAGCGACCCGCTGGGATGCCTGCAACGATTTTCGCGCGCACCTCTTCAGGGATCGCCATTACCATTTCGGTTGCAATATAGCCGGGGCAAATCGCGTTGGCCGTAATGCCTGCGCGCGCACCTTCTTGGGCCAGAGATTTCACAATCCCCAAATCGCCTGCCTTGGTCGCGGCATAATTCACTTGGCCGAACTGGCCCTTTTGGCCATTGATCGAAGAAATCACAATGACACGGCCAAATTTGCGTTCGCGCATTCCAGGCCAAATCGGATGAACCGTGTTGAACACACCCGTCAGGTTGGTGTCGATCACCTCATGCCATTGTTCGGGCGTCATTTTGTGGAAAGGCGCATCGCGGGTGATACCCGCATTGGCGACAACAACATCAATTGGGCCCAGATCAGCCTCAACCTTGGCGATACCCGCAGCGGAATCTTCGTAAGAGCCAACATTCCATTTATAGGTTTTGATGCCTGTGGCTTTGGTGAATTCCGCAGCTTTCTTATCATTGCCCGCATAGGTTGCAGCAACCTCATAGCCTTCGGCCTTTAAACGCTTGGATATTGCCTCCCCAATGCCGCGGCTGCCACCTGTTACTAATGCTACTTTTGCCATATCTTCCTCCGATCAGGCCTAGATCTGTGTAACGCTGCTACGATAGATGTGCTGCGTGCGCAACATTGTTTCGCATATGATTTTGCGGATGCAAAAAGGGGCGCCCGAAAGCGCCCCTTGCGAAATACCCCAATAAGTTACCTCAGGGGCGTTCAAGGCACATGGCCACGCCCATGCCGCCGCCGATGCACAAGGTCGCCAGACCTTTTTTCGCATCACGGCGCTGCATTTCGAACAAAAGCGTGTTCAGGATACGACAGCCAGACGCACCAATCGGGTGGCCAATGGCAATCGCGCCGCCATTCACGTTCACAATATCAGGGTTCCACCCCATATCCTTGTTCACAGCGCAGGCCTGCGCAGCAAAGGCTTCGTTGGCTTCAACCAAATCAAGATCAGCAGCAGCCCACCCCGCTTTGTCCAATGCCTTACGTGACGCATAGATCGGGCCAACACCCATGATCGAAGGGTCAAGACCTGCAGTGGCATAAGAGGCAATGCGCGCCAATGGGGTTAGACCGCGCTTCTGCGCTGCTTCTTCTGACATCAACAACACCGCGGCAGCGCCATCATTGAGGCCCGAGGCATTGCCCGCTGTCACAGAGCCATCCTTTGCAAATGCGGGACGCAAGCCTGCCATCGCTTCGACTGTTGCGCCATGGCGGATATATTCATCGCTATCGACAACGGTTTCACCCTTACGCGTTTTCAGCGTAACAGGGGTGATCTCATCCACGAATTTACCTGCCTTTTGCGCCGCCTCAGCCTTGTTCTGGCTCGCAGCCGCAAATTCGTCCTGAGCCTCGCGGCTGATTTGCCATTGATTGGCGACATTCTCGGCGGTCTGGCCCATGTGATAGCCATTAAACGCGTCCCACAAACCATCACGAATCATTGTGTCGATATAGGCCAAATCACCCATTTTCTGGCCCTGACGCAGGCAGGCTGCATGGGGGCTCATCGACATATTTTCTTGACCACCAGCGGCAACGATTGCAGCGTCACCCAGCATGATGTGCTGTGCCCCAATTGCGACTGAACGCAGGCCCGAACCGCAGACCTGATTGATGCTCCATGCGGCCGCTTCCTGTGGGAAACCTGCATTAATATGCGCCTGACGCGCGGGGTTCTGACCTTGTGCCGCTGTCAAAACTTGCCCCAAAATTGTCTCGGACACTTCGGATTTATCAATCCCTGCACGGGCCACAATGGCCTCAAGCACAACGCGCCCAAGTTCATGGGCAGGCGTATTTGCGAATGATCCCAGAAAACTACCTACCGCTGTGCGTGCAGCAGAAACAATCACCACGTTGGTCATTAGACGTCCTTTCCTGACCTATCCCTGCCGACCCCGCGGCGGAGAGGAGAGGGCCGCGGGGCCGAAATTCTTTTCTCCGGTTTTAGTGATAGGCCTTCATCGCTCAACCGACAACAGACTATGTTGTCGCGCTTGCTAGACATCTGCGCAATTGACAGATTAACGCGACCCAGGGCGCACCCGCCGTGGCGCAGCAAAAGAGGGGTGAATAGGGGCGGTTTCATTCAGCCACGGCTTTTCCAAACTGGGCACGGCATATACATATCCTTACAACCCATCAAAGCCCGCCCGCGACAGCCAATCGGCATCGGCAGGGTTCTCAATCCCTTCCGCCACAATCAGCATATCAAAATGGCGTGCCACGGATTGGATCGCAGAACATAAAACCTGATTGTCGGGATCATCGGCGACATGCGCCACGAATTGCGCATCAACCTTCAGAATATCAAACGAGAAGTCCCGCAAATAGCGCAAGGCAGTATTCCCTGCCCCAAAATCATCCAAGGCAAAGCTGACCCCCTTCGCGTGCAGATCCCGCATAAACGGCGTCACCAATTCAGGCATCTGCATCGCGCTTGTCTCAGTGATCTCAAGGATCAAACGTTCCAAATCTTGCAGATGGGCAGCAATATGAGCGGCCAGAATTTTATGAAATGGCGCATAGCCGATAGAGCGGGCTGACATATTCACCGCGAGACGCAGATGCGGCGCTTCACGTATCGCTGCAAGCCCCATCGCAAGGGCCGCGCAATCCAGCCTGCGGCCAAGTTCTGTGGCCTCAACCTCCATGATAAAATCGCGGGCGGGGATCAGCCACCCCGCCTCATCAAATAAGCGCACCAACCCCTCGTAAAAGGCAGGGCCTTTCCCATGGGCCCGCATAATCGGCTGAAATGCCAAGGCGACATCCCCCCGCCTCAAAGCCCCTTCGAATAGGGCGATTGCCCCGCGCCGCATATCGGTCATGGCAACCGCGAAAGGGCTGGCCAAATCAGGATTTGCAAAATCACTGCGCGGCACGGTCATGGTCATCTCCTATTGCTGCCTTGTAGATGTGCCGTGCCAACTCTTAATGTGAGGTGAACAAAAGGGCAGATTATGGATGATCAAACGATAATTCGCTGCGCATGGTGTTTGGGCGATCCCGACTATATCGCCTATCACGACCAAGAATGGGGGCGGCCCCTCTATGACAGCCGCGGGTTGTTTGAAAACTTGTGTCTTGAAGGGTTCCAAGCAGGCCTAAGTTGGATCACGATCCTGCGAAAGCGCGAGAATTTTCGCGCTGCTTTTGCAGGGTTTGATCCCCATGCACTTGCCAAATGGGGTGCAGCGGATATTGAGCGATTAATGCAAGATCAAGGCATCATTCGCCACCGCGGTAAAATTGAGGCCACCCTTACAAATGCACAGGCCTATCTCAAACTTGAGGCTGAGGTTGGCTTTTCAAAATTTATCTGGGGTTTTGTGGATCACACCCCGCAGATAAACCGCACCCAAACCCTTGGTGATGTTCCAGCACAAACCGCAACCTCGGCGGCGCTGTCCAAGGCCCTAAAGCAGGCAGGGTTCAAATTCTGCGGCCCCACAACAGTTTATGCCTTTATGCAAGCCAGTGGGCTTGTGAATGACCATTTTGCAACCTGTGCCTTTGCGCCAAATATCACATAGCCCCCAAAAGCGCGGATTTGTCTCTTGGAGGTTCAAGGCTTTCCCTGTTAGGAATCCCAAACGACAATCGAGGACATGACATGGCCACACGGCGCGCTTTGGTAACAGGTTCATCTGGTTTTATCGGGTTTCACCTGTCGCAGCGTCTCTTGGCCGATGGGTGGGAGGTTCTGGGCCTAGATGCCATGACCGATTACTATGATGTCACCCTCAAAGAACGCCGCGAGGCGATGCTGAACCAGTCGCCCAATTTCCACGTTGTGCATGATCGGGTTGAGGGTGCGGGTGTCATGGATGGGCTCATGGCCGATTTCCATCCTGACGCGGTGATCCACCTCGCCGCGCAAGCGGGGGTGCGTTATTCCATCGACAACCCCGAAAGCTATGTCGAAGCCAATTTGATCGGAACCTTCCGCGTGCTTGAGGCCGCGCGCCATCACAAGCCCGCACATTTACTGATTGCCTCGACCTCCTCCGCCTATGGCGCGAACGAGACGATGCCCTATACCGAAACGCAAAAATGCGACACACAGATGTCTTTCTATGCGGCAACCAAGAAATCCAACGAAGTGATGGCGCATTCCTATTCCCATCTCTTTGACATCCCCACCACATTGTTTCGGTTTTTCACGGTCTACGGCCCATGGGGCAGGCCTGATATGGCGCTGTTCAAATTCACCAAGGCGATCCTCGAAGGTAAGCCAATTGATGTCTACAACCATGGCGAGATGGCCCGTGATTTTACCTATGTCACTGATTTGGTTGATGGGATTATGCGTCTGATTGATGCCATCCCGACCCGCCCCAACGCGGCTACTGAGATTGCTGAAGGCGATAGCCTTTCACCTGTTGCGCCCCATCGCATTGTGAATATCGGAAATTCACAATCAGTGCCTTTGATGGAATTCATCGCCGCCATAGAAGCGCGTCTTGGGATCGAGGCGCAAAAGAATTTCATGGATATGCAAGCAGGCGATGTGCCTGCCACATGGGCTGATGCGAGCCTTTTGATGCGCTTAACAGGCTACAAGCCACAAACCGCAGTGCAAGACGGGGTTGCCGCGTTTGTGGACTGGTATTGCGATTATTATCGATGCTAGGACGAGAACAAGATTGGCCAAAAAAGGACATTAAACCATGCGGATTGCGATGATTGGCACAGGCTATGTTGGCTTGGTTTCGGGGGTCTGCTTCTCGGATTTTGGGCATGAGGTGATCTGTGTCGACAAAGCCCCAGAAAAAATCGCTAAACTGAATAAGGGTGAGGTTCCAATTTATGAGCCTGGCCTTGAGGATTTGATGGCCCGCAATGTCGAGGCGGGGCGGCTGTCCTTTACAACGGATTTGGCGCAAGCTGTGGATGGGGCAGATGCTGTGTTTATTGCTGTTGGCACGCCCACGCGGCGGGGCGATGGCCATGCTGATCTCACCTATGTCATGGCCGCCGCCGAAGAAGTCGGGCGCGCGCTGACAGGCTACGCCGTGGTGGTGACGAAATCGACTGTGCCTGTTGGCACCAACCGCAAGGTGCAAGAGGTTGTGGCACAGGCCAATCCAAAGGCGGAGTTTGATGTTGCCTCAAACCCCGAGTTTCTTCGGGAAGGGGCCGCAATTGACGATTTCATGAAGCCAGACCGCGTTGTGGTTGGCGTGCAATCAGAGCGCGCAGCCAAGGTTATGGCCGAGATTTATCGCCCCCTGTATCTGCGCGATTTTCCAATCGTGACCACCGATTTGGAATCGGCGGAAATGATCAAATACGCGGCCAATGCCTTTCTTGCGACCAAGATCACCTTCATCAATGAAGTCGCCGCGCTCTGCGAAAAAGTCGGCGCGGATGTGAAGGAAGTCTCAAAAGGTATGGGGCTTGATGGGCGCATTGGAAATAAGTTTCTACATGCAGGGCCAGGGTATGGTGGGTCTTGTTTCCCCAAGGACACCCAAGCCTTGGCGCGGATTGGTCAGGATTTTGCGGCCCCCCAACGGATTGTAGAAACAGTGATCCGCGTGAATGACGCAGTTAAACTGCGCATGATCGAAAAACTGCGTGATCTGTGCGATGGCAGTTTCAATGGCAAGAAAATCGCCGTGCTGGGCGTAACCTTTAAGCCAAACACCGATGATATGCGCGATGCGCCTTCGCTCACCATTGTGCCCGCTCTTGTGGGCGGCGGCGCGACCGTGCGTGTGGTCGACCCGCAAGGCCGCCGCGAAGGGGAACAGCTGTTGCCAAATGTGACATGGTGCGATGACCCCTATACCGCTGCGGAAGCCGCCGATCTTTTGGTGATCCTGACCGAGTGGAACGAGTTCCGCGCGCTGGATTTAACCCGTTTGTCCAAGGGCATGGCGCAGGCGCGCATGGCCGATTTGCGAAATATATACAGCCGCCAAGATGCGCTAAGCGCAGGCTTTGCCACCTATGACGCTATAGGACGCTAAGGGTTTAAGCCAAACCTGCCCGCAGGCAATCGTGCAAGTGCAACAGACCGACAGGGCGTTGCTCATCATCCAACGCGAAAAGGGCTGTGATTTTATGCGCAGACATGACCGCCAAGGCCTCGGCAGCAAGGGCATCTGGGGCGGTCACGCGGGGGGATTTGGTGGCGACATCACCAGCCGTGCAGGACATCAGCCGCGCCATGTTGCGCCGCAAATCCCCGTCTGAGATCACCCCATCAAGGCGACCTTCGCCGTCCAAGACCCCAACGATACCAAAGCTTTTCTCGGTCATCACCAACAGGGTCTCAGGCATCGGGGTAGTCACCTGAACCAAGGGCAAGGCCGCCCCTTCATGCATCAATTGCGCAACTTTTGACAATTGTGCGCCCAGTTTCCCGCCGGGATGAAAGGTGCGGAATTGATCGGGTCGAAAACCGCGCTGCTCCATGACACAAACGGCCAATGCATCGCCCAAGGCAAGTGTCAGGGTCGTTGAGGTTGTCGGCGCCATCCCAATCACACAAGCCTCAGGCGCGGCAGGCAAGGTCAAGCGATACTGCGCCGCCCGCATCAATGTGCTGTCTTCGCGCCCTGATATGCCAATCATCGGGATTGAAAACCGCGCCACATGGGCCACGATATCGCCCAATTCAGCCGTTTCACCTGAGTTTGAGATCAAAATTACCAAATCCTCAGGGGTGATCATACCTAAATCACCGTGGCTTGCCTCAGCAGGGTGGACAAAAGTCGAAGGTGTGCCAGTCGAAGCAAGGGTTGAGCTGATCTTGCGCGCAATATGCCCCGATTTTCCGATACCAGATAAGATCACACGGCCTTTCGTGGCCAGCATGGCCTCAACCGCGCCGTCAAAATCGGCAGGCAAATGCGCGGCCAAAGCCATCACCGCATCCGCCTCAATTTTCAAAACGCGGGCGGCGGTGTCGCGGATCGCGGCCAATTTATCCTGCTGTGTCATAATCTCTTGCCTGATCTGGTTGGTGTGGCGTGCTGTGGTCTGACTTAGACAAAAAATCAAGCTTTGCACAGGGTCTGACATGCATTTGAGGGGTTTTGAGAACGGGATACACCTGTCAAAGTCGTGCTCAAAGCAAGTCGCGCCTGAGGGGGGATAAAATGAACCGCCGTTTTGGCAATTGGCCAGATCCAAACCAGTATTACCGCCCCCGCGCGGGGGCCTATGCGATTATTGATGCAGGTGATGGCATTCTGGCCACCTTCCAAGAGGATCCAGACCCCGAATTTCAATTGCCTGGAGGCGGGATTGACGCAGGCGAAACCGCCATCCAAGCCTTGCATCGCGAAGTTTTGGAAGAAACGGGATATCGCATCCATGGAATTCGCCGCTTGGGGATGTTTCATCGCCATACATTTATGCCCGATTATGGCTATTACGCACACAAGCAATGCCACATCTTCTATGCCCAACTGGGGCGCCGCATTGGGGAACCAACAGAGGCAGGCCATAGCGCGATTTTCCTGCCGTGGGACGAGGCTGAAACGCTATTGGCCGTGTCAGGGGATCGGCATTTTGTGCGGCAACTCCTGGCCCATTATGGCCGATAAGCCAACATGGCGGCAGCGCGTGCATTTCATGCGTTGCGCGGGGCGGCCAGTAATCGTGGCCTAACCAGCTTTTGCGAATATTGCCACAGACTTGAACATCGTGAGTGGCTGGCAACACAGGCCGATCTCGACAGTTTGACCCGACTGCTTTCGACCGGTCTTTCGGCGCTGGCGCACCATATCCCCCAACTTGGCGCCGAGATTTAGACCGCGCTTTTCAAATCAAAAACTCAGCTAAAACCTCGTCATTGGTAATGTCGCGACAGGCAAATCCACGCGCCTCAATCCGCGCCATTAGATCAGGAAAATGCGCGGCGTCTTTTGTTTCAATCCCAATTAAAACCGACCCGAAATTGCGTGCGGATTTCTTCAAATACTCAAATCGCGCGATATCATCATCTGGGCCAAGCAGGTTCAAAAATTCGCGCAGGGCCCCGGGGCGCTGCGGCATACGCAAGATGAAATATTTCTTGACGCCCAAGAAGCGCATTGCGCGCTCTTTGACTTCGGGCAATCGCTCGAAATCGAAATTTCCGCCAGAGGTCACACAGACCACCGACTTACCCGCAATCTCATCGGCAATTTCAGGCAAAACATCAATCGACAAGGCCCCCGCAGGTTCTAGCACAATGCCTTCGATGTTGAGCATCTCTTGAATCGTCACGCATATCCGGTTTTCAGGTGCCAAATGCACGCGTTCAGGCTTGATATGATTGAGCCGCGCAAAGGTTTTTTCACCAATCCGCGCAACAGCCGCGCCATCGACAAACGTATCTTCAATTTTGACCGTCTTTGGCGCGCCCTCGGCCAATGCTGCGGTCAGACTTGGGCCGCCCACAGGTTCAACCAAGGTCACTGCCTGATCACGCCCGAGATACGACAACATACCCGCTGACAACCCCCCGCCTCCTACAGGCAGCACCAAGCAATCAGGGGCGTGGCCCAGTTGCTCGACCATCTCAACAGCCACCGAAGCCTGCCCCTCAATCACATCTTCATCATCAAAAGGTGACAGGAAATGAGCACCTTCGCGCGCGCAAAATCCCTGCGCTGCGGCCAATGTCTCATCAAAATAATCGCCAACCAATTCAATGCGCACATTGGCCCCCCCAAAGGCACGGGTTTTGGCGATCTTCTGCTGTGGCGTAGTGACGGGCATGAAAATCACACCCTCAACCCCAAAATGCTGGCAGACATAGGCCACGCCTTGTGCGTGATTGCCCGCACTGGCGCAAACGAATTGCCGGCGTGTGGCATCCACGGCCAAGGCCTTGCGCATTGCGTTAAAAGCACCGCGAATTTTATACGAGCGCACAGGACTAAGATCCTCGCGCTTGAGCCAAATATCCGCGCCATAGCGCTCTGACAGATAAATATTTTTCTGCAAAGGCGTGGGCGCAAACAAGGCGCGCATAGCCTGTTCGGCAGCTTTGGCATTATTTTTAAAATCATTCATTCCCTAGGCCTGCCTTAAAGATTGCCCCCTGTCTAGCCTGCGCAATGCGCCAAGCGGATACTGCACCAACTTGCGTCCCTCGCCAAAACCCGTTATCGCGCGCCAATCCCTTTCAAATTCGGAGCTAAACGATGTCTGCGCCCAAGAAAGTTGTTCTCGCTTATTCAGGTGGTCTCGATACATCCATCATCCTGAAATGGCTGCAGAGCGAATATGGCTGCGAGGTCGTGACCTTTACCGCCGATCTGGGTCAAGGCGAAGAACTGGAGCCCGCACGCAAAAAGGCCGAATTGCTGGGCGTGTCCGAAATTTTCATCGAAGACCTCCGCGAAGAATTCGTGCGCGATTTCGTGTTCCCGATGTTCCGCGCCAATGCGCTTTACGAGGGGCTTTATCTTCTTGGCACATCCATCGCGCGCCCGCTGATTTCAAAGCGTTTGGTTGAAATTGCCGAAGCCACTGGGGCCGATGCGATCTCGCATGGGGCAACGGGCAAGGGCAATGACCAAGTGCGTTTTGAATTGGCCGCCTACGCGCTGAACCCAGACATCAAAGTCATCGCACCGTGGCGGTTGTGGGATTTGACCAGCCGCACAAAATTGTTGGATTTTGCAGAAAAAAATCAAATTCCTATCGCCAAGGACAAGCGCGGCGAAGCCCCATTTTCAGTGGATGCAAACCTGCTGCACACCTCTTCTGAGGGGAAAGTTCTGGAAGATCCCGCGCAAGAAGCGCCCGACTACGTCTATCAGCGCAGCGTCCATCCTGAAGACGCGCCTGACACGCCCGAAATGGTGGAAATCACGTTTGAGCGCGGTGATGCAGTTGCAATCAATGGCACCGCAATGAGCCCCGCCACAATCCTGACCAAGCTCAATGAATTGGGCGGCAAGCACGGCATTGGCCGCCTTGATCTGGTTGAAAACCGCTTTGTTGGTATGAAATCGCGCGGCATTTATGAAACACCAGGCGGCACGATTTTGCTTGAGGCCCATCGCGGGATCGAGCAGATCACCTTGGATAGCGGCGCGGGCCATCTGAAAGATTCTATCATGCCGCGCTATGCAGAGCTGATCTATAACGGCTTCTGGTTCAGCCCTGAGCGCGAAATGCTTCAAGCGCTGATCGACAAAAGCCAAGAGCATGTATCTGGCACTGTGCGCGTCAAACTCTATAAGGGTGCGGCACGCACTATGGCGCGTTGGTCTGATCACAGCCTATATTCCGAGGCCCATGTGACCTTCGAAGAGGATGCGGGCGCCTATGATCAAAAAGATGCGCAGGGCTTCATCCAGCTGAACGCGCTGCGCTTGAAACTGTTGGCCGCGCGCAATCGCCGCCTAAAAGGTTAATCGTTCCTGCGCTCTTGGGCCTGCATCCAAGCCCAAGAACTAGCGCACATCTCATCTAGCCCGCGCTTTGCTTCAAACCCAAGCAGATCGCGGGCTTTTTCTGTTTTGGCACAATAAATTGGCACATCCCCCTCACGGCGCGCGACAATCTCATAGGGCAACTGGCGGTTCGTAGCGCGCTGATAGGCGGCGATCATTTCCAAGACCGAATACCCCCGCCCCGTCCCAAGATTGACCAAATGCCCGTGCCCCTGCCGCAACTGCGCCAAAGACAGAACATGGCCTTCGGCCAAATCTTCAACATGGATATAATCCCGAACGCCCGTGCCATCGGGCGTGTCATAATCATTTCCAAAAACCGAGATTTTTGCCAATGCGCCAGTGGCCACCTTGGCAATATAGGGCATCAGATTGTTTGGAATATCCGCAGGGTCTTCGCCAATCAGCGCCGAGCCATGCGCCCCAGCGGGGTTGAAATAACGCAAAACACCCACCGCCCATTCCGGATCAGCTGCGCACAGATCTTGCAACATTTCTTCGCAGATGATTTTGGTGCGCCCGTAAGGGTTCATCGCGCGGCGTGGCGCAGTTTCGGGCGTTGGGGTTTCATCAGGCTCACCATAAACTGTGGCGGATGACGAAAACACAAGGCGCTTACACCCTGCCCGCTCCATTGCGCCGAGGAGGTTCAAAAAACCACCCACGTTATTATCAAAATACGCCAATGGCTTGGCAACGCTTTCGCCCACCGCTTTATGGGCAGCCAAATGAATCACCCCGCCAAATTCATGTTCCTGAAAGGCCTGATCAAGGCAGGCACTGTCGCGGATGTCCCCCTCAATAACGCTTGGTGCCGTGCCCATAATCTGCGCCAAACGCACAGGCACATCGCGGCGGGCGTTGTTAAAATTATCGAATATGACGGGGGTATAGCCCGCCTCATGCAAAGCGACCACGACATGCGAGCCAATATAGCCCGCCCCACCTGTTACCAGAATTTGCTCTGCCATGGATCACCCGTGCGGAAACTGCGGTCTTGTCAATCCTGCTGTCAGAAAACACCCGCTCGGTCAAACCCCTGATCGCTATTTGGCTTTGGGCAAAGTGAACCCTTCGGCCTTTATCGCCTGCATCGCAACGGCCGCGCCATAGCCATTACCACAACATTATTCCCAATATTTACTGAGGGCATAGGCACCGTCAGAGGGTCTGTGATGGGTTGGATAGCTGACAATCTTGACCCCATCGCGCGGCGCAATGCCCTGTCTTTGGGTTAGAAACACAATTTCATGCCCACCTTGTGCAATCAGCCAAGACAATATTTCTCGATACTGACCGGGATAATTTTGGTGAACCATCAAAATTTTCATAGCGCCTTACCCCGTTTGCAGCCTGAGGCGGTTTTTGCGCAAGCCACCCGCAATGAGAGCCAAATCCAAGTTATGACCCGCAAATGACCATCGAAATTTGCCCAGATTGTGGCAGCCGCATGGCGGCTTTGCGGCCCAAAGCGTGGTTTGGGTCTTGCCCTTGGACGACCTATATGAAAGCAGACCGCGGTTGACGGGGCGCGGCCTTTGGCTGACCCTGACAAAAAAGGCGCGATAATTTTAGGCGAAGGACGAAAGAGAATGAGTGTTGGCGCGGATGCCGCTTGGGATGATGTGGTTTTACCATTTCAATTAGACGCTTCCGATATTCGGGGGCGCGTGGTGCGCCTTGATCAGACGCTGGATCAGATTCTTAGCCAACATGATTACCCGTCAGGGGTTGAGGCTATGGTGGCCGAGATGGTGCTTTTGACCGCCTTGATCGGACAGACCATAAAACTGCGTTGGAAATTGTCGCTGCAATTACGCGGTGATGGCCCACTGCGTTTGATCGCGACAGATTTTTATGCCCCTGAAGGCGAGGGGAAACCCGCCCGCATCCGTGCCTATGCGAGTTACGACAAGGACAAATTTGACAACAGCGCCACACCCTTTCCACAGGCGGGCAAGGGCTATTTCGCACTTCTCTTGGATCAAGGCACGGGCAGCGCGCCCTATCAGGGCATCACACCTCTGACGGGCGATGCTTTGCGCGGTTGTGCCGAGGCTTATTTTGCACAATCCGAACAGTTACCGACACGGTTTATGTTGGGCTATGGTCGCTCCTCCACCCCAGGGCAGGAGGGAGAGAATTGGCGCGCAGGCGGCGTGATGCTTCAGCATATGCCCAAAGCAAGCCCGCATGTGACCGGCGAAGGCGGATCAGGGGAAGCGGGGCTTTTGGCCGCAACCGATCTTCTCAACGAGGATGAGGGCGAAAATTGGAACCGCGCCAATATCCTTCTTGATACTGTAGATACGTTTGAACTGATTGGCCCCTCTCTCAGCCAGACGGATCTCTTGCTGCGCTTGTTCCATGAGGAATCGCCACGCGTCTTCGATCCGCTACCAGTGCGGTTCGGCTGCACCTGTTCGGAGGCACGGGTGCGTCAAAGCCTGTCGATCTATTCGGCCAAAGATATCGCGCATATGACCACGGAAGACGGGCAGGTCTTGGCCGATTGCCAATTCTGCGGGGCGCATTATGAATTCGACCCCGAAACCCTTGGGTTCGAGGCGACAAAACCCGTGCCAGAGGCGTAAACGGCCAATGGCGGGGGCGGCGGGAAAGATCACTCTAGATCAGGTCGTGGCGGCGCTTGAGCGGCCCGCCAAACCCTCCTCCGATTATGATTTGAACCCTGACATCAAATTGCCTGCAGGACGCAAACTGCGCCCTGCCGCTGTGCTTTTCGGCATCGAAGCCTTTGGGGCCACGCCACAGGTTGTATTGACCAAACGCGCCTCGCATTTGGCCCATCACCCTGGTCAAATTGCTTTCCCAGGCGGCAAGCAGGACGAAACTGATGCTAGCCTCGATCACACCGCCCTGCGCGAGGCGCATGAGGAAATCGGTTTGCCTGCGGCACAGGTCAATGTGCTGTCTCATCTGTTGCCGCATGAAACAGTCACGGGCTATCTGATCACCCCGATCTTGGCTGAAATCACCGCGCCCTTTACCGCAATGCCAGAAGCGAACGAAGTAGACGAGGTGTTTCGCGTTCCACTTTCCTTCGTGATGGAGCCGCGGAATTTCCGTATCGAGGCCCGCCGCTGGCAGGGACAGTGGCGCAAATTCTATGCCGTGCCCTATGGCCCCTATTACATTTGGGGCGCGACCGCGCGGATATTGAAATCTCTTGCGGATCGGATCACATGAACCAATCCCCTATCATATCCGCAGATTGGCTTTCCAATAGTACCACGCAAGCGGCCTTGGCACTTTTGAGCGATGCAGGCCACCAAGCCTATGTTGTGGGGGGGGCGGTGCGCAATCACCTGATGGGTCACACGGTGGGGGATATTGATATCGCCACAGATGCAACCCCACAGCAGGTGATCGAATTGGCGCAAGGGGCCTCTGTAAAATGCGTGGAAACGGGCGTTGAACACGGCACCGTAACCCTGATCCTATCAGGGGAAAGTTATGAAGTAACCAGCTTTCGCCGTGATGTCGAAGCCCATGGCCGCCGCGCGACCGTAGCCTTTGGCACAAGCCTGACCGAGGATGCCATGCGGCGGGATTTCACGATCAACGCGCTCTATGTTGATGCAGGCGGTGCGATATCTGATCCCACGGGCCAAGGCTTGGACGATCTACGCAAGGGTCTGTTGCGTTTTATCGGGTCGGCGCATCACCGCATCCGCGAGGATTATCTTCGTATTTTACGCTTCTTCCGATTTCATGCGCATTATGCACCGCCAGATGCAGGGTTTGATCCCGACATACTCGCGGCCTGTGCGGCACTGGCAGATGGGCTAGACCAGTTGTCCCGCGAACGGATTGGGGCGGAAATGATCAAGCTTCTCTGCGCCCAAAACCCCGCACCCGCCTTGGCCGCGATGGAGCAAACGGGAATTTTACATCACTGCATCACAGGCGCAAATCTGCGCGCCTTAGGCCCAGTTTTGCATTTTGAGGCCGAGCGCGGCTTTGCACCTGACCCCGCCCTTAGGCTTGCGGCGATTGGGGGGGAAGATCTGCAAACGGAACTCCGTCTATCCAAATCTATGGCCCAAAATGTAGCAGTTTTGCGCGAGATAGCTACGGGCAACATGGCGGGCGCGGAATTGGGCTATCGCCATGGTGAGACAATGACCCACACGGCGCTGATGCTGCGCCATGCCTTCTTTGAAACCCCGCTTGATCTGTCGGAATGGGCAGCCGCAACATTGGGCGCACAGGCGGAGTTTCCAATTCGCGCAGCCGATCTCATGCCCAAGTTGCAGGGGCCAGACTTGGGCAAAGCCCTTGCGGAATTAGAAGCACGTTGGATTGCCTCAGGCTTTCGCCTGACCCGCAGTGATCTTTTGGCGCTTTAAGATTACCCCATGACGGCAGGCCCACACCATGCTAGGGCAGTGCCATGAGCGCGATCCCATCAAAAAGCGAAATCCTGCAATGGATTTCCGATCATCCACATGCCGGTTCAAAACGCGATATCGCGAAGGCTTTTGGTATCAAAGGGGCCGCGCGCATTGATCTCAAGCGCCTTCTCAAAGAGCTTGAAGAAGAAGGCCATCTGCGCCGCGCCAAGAAAACCTATGCCGACCCCGATAAATTACCACCCGTGGCCATCCTGACGGTTTTGGCCGAAGATAGCGCAGGGGATCAGTTCTGCCGTCCGATGGAATGGCAGGGCGAGGGGGACGCGCCAAAAATTCTATATGTTCCCCGTGAGGCTGATCCTGCCTTGGGTGAAGGCGACCGTATCCTTGCTCGTTTGCAAGAGGTTCATGGCGAAGATCACAGTTACCTCGCGCGCCTAATTCGGCGCATCGGCACCAATCCCCGCAAATTCATTGGTATTTTCCGCACGACCTCGGAAGGTGGGCGTATTTTGCCCGTCACCAAAGGCTCAGATAAAGAATGGCGCGTGGCCTCAGATGCCACCTTATCCGCAAAAGATGGCGAGTTGGTCGAGGCAGAGCTTGCAGGGCCAAAGTCCCGCATGGGCCTGCCGCGGGCGCGCATCGTGACACGGCTTGGCGATCCAAGCGCGCCGAAGGCGGTCAGCCTTATTGCAATCCATGAACATGGGCTGCGCGATAATTTCCCAGACGAGGTCATCGCAGAGGCTGACAAAGCCAAACCAGCGTCAAAATCAGGTCGCGAAGATTTAACCAATCTGCCTTTCGTGACCATCGATCCCTCAGACGCGCGCGACCATGATGATGCCTGCTATGCGCATGCAGACCCTGACCCGAAGAACAAAGGCGGTCATGTCATCTGGGTCGCGATTGCCGATGTCGCGCATTATGTGCGCGCGGGCAGTGCGCTTGATCGCGAGGCAAAAAAGCGCGGCAATTCTGCCTATTTCCCAGATCGCGTTGTGCCGATGCTGCCTGACCGATTGTCGGGGGATCTTTGTTCTTTGCATGAGGGCGTTTTGCGCCCCTGTCTTGCCGTGCGCATGGTCATTGATGCAACGGGTGAGAAAAAGGCGCAAAGCTTTCATCGCGGGCTTGTGCGCTCGGTCGCATCTCTGTCCTACGAAGAGGCGCAGGCCGCCCAAGACGGCGCCCCAACCCCGCGTTGCGAGGCTTTGATGGAGCCTGTCATCGCGCCCCTCTTTGCGGCTTATGAGGCACTCAAAACGGCGCGGGTGCGCCGCCAACCGCTTGACCTTGATCTTCCAGAGCGGCGTATCATTCTCTCCGAAGAAGGCGAGGTTGAAAGCGTGGCCTTCCGCGACAGGCTAGACGCGCATCGCCTGATTGAAGAATTCATGGTTCTGGCCAATGTCGCCGCAGCTGAAACTTTGATTGCGAAAAAATCGCCGCTCTTGTTCCGCGTTCACGAAGAACCCGATCCCGACAAGCTGGACGCTTTGCGCGAGACGGCCGCCACAGCGGGGCTTGTTTTGGCGAAAGGTCAGGTGTTGATGACCCGCCATCTCAATGCACTTTTGGCGCAGGCCGAGGGCACGGATCACGATGAGCTGATCAATATTTCCACCTTGCGCTCAATGCAGCAGGCTTATTACCACCCCGAAAATTTCGGCCATTTTGGCCTTGCTCTGCGGGCTTATGCCCATTTCACATCCCCCATTCGCCGTTATGCCGATTTGATCGTGCATCGGGCGCTGATCTCCTCTCACGGCTTTGGCAAGGATGGCTTAAGCGCCGAAGATATCGAAACGCTGGACGCCACCGCCAAACAAATCTCGGAAGCTGAGCGCCGCGCGATGGTGGCCGAGCGAGACACGACCGACCGTTATCTGGCCGCCTATCTTAAGGATCGCGTGGGGGCGGAATTCACAGGTCGTATTTCAGGTGTGGCGCGGTTCGGCGCCTTCGTGAAACTGGACGAAACAGGCGCAGACGGCTTATTGCCCGTGCGCAGTTTGGGCCGCGAGTTTTTCCATTTTGATGCAGACACCCAGACATTGATGGGTGCGGATACGGGTTTAACCTTAGGCATTGGGGATCGCGTCTTGGTGCGCCTGACGGAGGCCTTGCCCGTCACAGGCGGCATCGGTCTTGAGCTACTAGAAATTCACGGCACGCAACACCGCCCCAACACGGGCGGCAAACGCGGCAAGCGCGGCTTTGGCGGGCGCAGATCGGGCCAAGCTGAAGCCAAAAATCGTAAATTGCGCAAATTGAAAAAGCGAAAATCCTAATCTCGATTGCCCCTAGGCGGAATGCATTCTGCGCGCTAGGTTCGTCCATGAGCGGCAAAACCAAGCGCCAGCGGGCTGTTGCTGGTCTGTATCGGGGAAGAAAAATGCAGGTGAAGCAAAACGCCTTGCAATGGTGCGCGCCTATGGCCGCCATTTTCATATCGCTTGGCACAGAGGTAAGCTTGGCTCAGGGATTAGCGGTCAGCAGTTCACCCTTGCCTTACCCACGACCTGCCACGCTCAGCACCCAATCCAACCCTGCACCCCGCGAAAGTTTTTCTCAATGGCGCGCAGATTTCGCATCCCGCGCCGTGGCACAAGGTATTTCGCCCGCAGTGGTAGATGCCACCCTTGGCCGAATGACCCCGTTAGATGAGGTTGTGCGTCTTGATGGCAATCAATCCGAATTTGTGCGCCCCATTTGGGATTATCTCGACAGCGCCGTGTCCACGCAACGCATCGAAGGCGGGCGGGCCAATTATCAAAGGTGGCACGAAGATTTGGCGCGGATCGAATCTCAATTTGGCGTTCCTGGAGAGGTGGTTGTCGCCGTTTGGGGGGTCGAGACATCCTATGGCAGTTTCCGTGGAAACACAGACACATTGCGCGCATTGGCCACGCTGGCATGGGAAGGGCGCAGGCGCGCCTATTTCGAAGCCGAACTTCTCGCCGCCTTGCAAATCCTAGAGATCGGGGCGGTCAGCCCCCGCGCCTTTGCAGGGTCATGGGCAGGGGCAATGGGGCATACGCAATTCATGCCAACCAGCTATCTGGCCTATGCGGTCGATTACACGGGCGATGGTCGCGCAGATATTTGGGGCGATGACCCGCGCGATGCCTTGGCCTCAGCCGCCAATTTCCTGAGCGAAGCAGGATGGCGGCGCGGGCAACCTTGGGCGTTAGAGGTGCGCTTGCCACAAGGATTTGACTATCGCCTTGCCAGTCGTGAGGAAAAACGCGGTGCCGGTTTTTGGCGCAACCGCGCAGTCACCCTCGCGGATGGTGCACCCTTGCCAGATCATGGGCCCTCTGCGCTACTCCTCCCCGCAGGGGCGAATGGTGTGGCGCTTATGGTCTACGATAATTTTGGTGTCCTAGAGCGCTATAACCCCGCTGACAGCTATGTGATCGCGCTAGGTCATTTGTCAGATAGGATCGTGGGGCGTTCAAACGGATTTCGCGCCACATGGCCCCGCAATGATCGCGTCCTAACGCGGAGTGAGCGTGCAGAATTGCAAACACTACTCACCGCGGCAGGGTTTGATACAGGCGGGGTCGATGGGCGGATTGGGCCCAATAGCGTGGCAGCAATCCGCGCCTATCAAATTGCCAACGGCCTCCTACCTGACGGCTATGCCAGCCCCGATCTTTTACGCCGCCTGCAATAGGTGGGACTCGACTCTTTCTGGGGCGTGGACTAAATAAGAACAAAATGTGAACATTTGATGGATGATTTTGAATGTCCGCCCCCGCCCCCCAAATGGCCCGTGCCAAAACGCGCCGCATTTTGTCGATCTATTTGCCGCATCTTGCTGCGGAGCAAATCTTGCGCCTGCATCGCGGCACGAGCCTGCAACCACTTGCCGTGATTGCGGAAGCGGGCAATCGGCAAGTTCTCTCCTCGCTCTGCCCAAAAGCACAAGCCGCAGGGCTTTATCGTGGACAAGCGTTAAGCGCCGCTATGGCGCTATGTGCAAATCTGATCACCCGCAGTCAAAACCCCGCGCAAGAACAAGCCTTTCACAAGGCGCTGTGTCGATGGGCAGAGAAATTTTCGCCTTGGATCGCGGCGGAGGGGACAGATGGTCTGGTGATGGATATTTCTGGCTGCGCCCATCTTTTTGGTGGAGAAACCGCCATGGCCGAGACCATTTGCGCCGATCTCGCGGCATTGGGGCTAAGTGCGAAAATCGGGCTTGCCGATACGCGCGGGGCAGCTTGGGCCTTGGCCCGCTTTGGACATGGTCGTGGCAGAGCGCAACAAGCCCGTGGTGATGCCATCAGCCAAGAAGCGCGCGCTACGCGGGCACGCGCCGCTTTGCGCAGGCGTGACATGAGCCCAAAATTTGCGCCACTTGCCCGCCAAAGCAAAGAGGCGTCTATTCATATCGCACCCCCGTTAGAAACCCGCGCGGCAGTTTTGCCCTTGCCTATCGCCGCTTTGAGGCTTGGGGACGAAACGATAGACGGGTTGGCACGGCTTGGCCTGCATCAGATTCACCATCTGCTTGCGCAACCCCGCGCAGGTCTGGCACGGCGCTTTGGCCAATTTTTGCTCCAGCGCCTTGACCAAGCTTTGGGAAGTCTTGCCGAACCTGTCTCGCCCGCGCGCAGCACGCCCTATTTCGCGGTGCGCATGAGCTTTCCCGAACCCATTGGCACAAGTGATGATCTTCATGCAGCGATCCTGCGTTTAACCGAAGCGCTGTGTCAAAAGCTCGACAAAGCAGGGCGAGATCTGCGCAGCCTACGTCTTGATCTTGCCGAAATGACCGAAGCGCGCCGTCATATCACTTTGCGGCTTGCGCGCAGCCATACCGATGCGCGCACCGTTTACAGCCTGTTGAAATTACAGATGGAACAAGGCCTCAAAGATTTAGAACCTTCTACAGCCTTTGATATGATCCGCCTTGAGGCGCTGCAAACCGAGGCGCGCAATGCCATCGCACATCAAGGCGGGGATAGTTCCGCGCGCGCCCATGCGGCGCGCAGCGCCTTGGACGATCTGATCACGCGCATTGGCACAAGGATTGGGCTAGAAGCAATCACCCGACCCCATCCGGCAGAAAGCCATCTGCCCGAAAAATCACAGAAGTCTCTTGCGGCCGCATGGTCAGACCCGTTTGGGAGCCTATGGCCACGCGCGCATCTTCCGCGCCCTTTAACCCTATTCAAGCCCGAATTTATTGATGCCCCCAACAGCCCAGAACCGCCATTTCGCTTTGCATGGCGGCGACAAAATTTCACTGTGAAATCCTATATCGGCCCTGAAAGAATCGCGCCAGAATGGTGGCTTGATGACCCCAATTGGCGCACTGGATTGCGGGATTATTGGTGCATTACCACCGAGCAAGGTGCCAGATTATGGCTTTTTTATGCCCATGGGGGGGCGATAACAGGCGGTTGGTTTGCCCAGGGTGACTTCACCTAAAAGGCGAAACTCAAATAATTTCAATGCATTGCTGATTTGCGAACAATCCGTTTCCAAGGATTGGATTTTTTTATTTTATTAATAATGTCTAAAAATATAAGATTGTGGCCGATTTCACTGCGAACGAAACGCTACAAGTGCTGCTGACCAATGCAGATGGTTCTTCGGCTGATCTGACAGGGGCGAGTTTGCAATTGGTGGCAGACGGCGCGAACACCAATGTTCTTGTGTCCTTTGGTGGTGGGCCAGGCACATTGGTGGCGACCTTGCAAAACATTACGCCTACGCAAATTACCGCGGGATCAATTACCCTCACAAATTAAGGTACAATCCACTCCAACTGAAAAGGGCGCGATCTCTCGCGCCCTTCTTTTTTGGCCTTTTCAGATTGCCGCTTTACGGCTTTCTTCAAGGTAAATCTCGCGCAAACGTGTCGCCACAGGGCCAGGTTTTCCTGTGCCAATAGGCGTTCCATCCAGTTCAACCACAGGCATCACGAAGGTTGAGGCCGAGGTGATAAATGCCTCATCTGCCGCTTGCGCCTCGGCGACTGTGAAGGGGCGTTCTTCTACCTTCATCTGTGCTTCACGCGCGAAACGCAGCACCGCTGCGCGGGTGATCCCATGCAAAATTTCAGTGCCAAGATTGCGGGTGATGATCGTGCTATCCTTGATGATATAAGCATTGTTTGACGTGCCTTCTGTCACGGCACCATCTTCCACCATCCACGCATCGTCACAGCCAGCCGCCTTTGCCATCATCTTGCCCATCGAAGGGTAAAGGAGCTGCACAGTCTTAATATCGCGCCGCCCCCATCGCTGATCGTCAATAGAGATCATCTTCATCCCTGTCTTTGCCATTGGGCTTTCTGCCAAACCTGGTTTGGACTGGGTGAACAGCACCACGGTTGGCTCTGTCTCAGGGGCAGGATAGACAAAATCGCGATCATTGGGTGCGCCGCGGGTGATCTGTAGATAGATCATACCATCGACCAAGGCATTGCGCGTCACCAGTTCGCGATGAATTTCAAGCAAGCGATCACTGTCGCAGGGCGCGCGCATATCCAATTCGTTCAAGGAGCGGGCAAGGCGTTTTGCGTGGCCTTCGAAGTCAATAAGTTTGCCATCCAAGACGCTGGTCACCTCATAGACGCCATCGGCAAACAGAAACCCCCGATCAAACACCGAAACTTTGGCCTGATCCTCGGGCAGATATTCGCCATTTACATACACGATGCGCGTCATCTCAACTCATCCCCATAATTCTGGACGCGCAGGATGCACCCCGTCTGCGTCAAATGTCAAAGCGTGCTCACGGTCTTCTGCCAGAAGAAGCGGCCCGTCAAGATCGGTAATTGCCGCGCCTTGTGCCACGAGAAGCGCAGGGGCCATAGCAAGAGAACTGCCGACCATGCAGCCCACCATAATCCCATAGCCCTCTGCCGCAGCCGCATCGCGCAACGCAAGCGCCTCCGTCAAACCGCCTGTTTTATCCAATTTGATGTTCACCATATCGTATTTGCCCACCAGATCAGGCAGGCTTGCACGATCGTGGGCAGACTCATCGGCGCAAACTGGCAAGGGGCGAGCGATTTCGGCCAAAAGATCATCGGCACCAACAGGAAGTGGCTGCTCCACCATCTCGACCCCCAGACGGATCAGATGCGGCGCAAGATCACTGTAGCTGTCCACAGTCCATCCCTCATTGGCATCCACGATGATCCGCGCGCGTGGCGCACCACGGCGCACCGCCTCAAGACGCGGCATGTCATCGGGCGTGCCCAATTTGATCTTAAGCAGCGGGCGGGATTGATGGCGCGCTGCCGCAGCCTCCATGCGCTCGGGCGTATCAAGCGACAGGGTATAGGCTGTAATCTCAGCACGCGGCGCGGTCGCAAGCCCCGCCAAATCCCAAACGGGCCGCCCCGTTGATTTTGCTTCCCAGTCCCACATCGCACAATCGACTGCGTTTCGCGCGGCCCCTGCGGGCAATGCGTCCTGCAAGCTTTTACGATCAATCCCTGCAGGCAGATACTCTATTTGCGCCACGACCGAGGCTATGCTCTCGCCATAGCGCGCATAGGGCACAGATTCGCCCCGCCCCGTGATTCCATCGCGGCTGATGTGGACTGTGACCACCTGCGCCTCACTGCGCGAGCCGCGTGAAATCGTAAAAACCTCGGCCAAGCGAAAGGTTTCGGGCGTGGCCGTGATGGTAAAACTCATATCGCCTCCAATGCGTCACAAAGACGTGCAGCACCTTGGCGGAAAGGATCGACAGCAGGCAAGCCCATCCGCTTTTCAACCTCTGCAAGATAGGCCAAGGCTTCATCCTCGCCAAATGCCGCTGTGTTGATTGAGATCCCCACCACTTGCGCCGCTGCATTAGACTGGCGTGCAAGTATCAGGGCCAGATCACGCAGCGCCTCAAGGCTTGGCATTTCATAATCGGGCAGACCACGCATATGGGGGCGGGTTGGTTCATGGCACAAGATCAACGCATCGGGCTGACCCCCATGCACCAAAGCCATGGTCACACCAGAATAGGAAATGTGGAACAGGCTGCCCTGTCCCTCGATCATATCCCAATGATCTGGGTCATCATCAGGGGTCAACCATTCCACCGCCCCTGCCATGAAATCCGCGATGACCGCATCCAATGGCACGCCTTCGCCTGTGATCAGAATACCTGTCTGGCCCGTGGCGCGGAAACTGGATTTCAACCCGCGCGCCTTCATCTCGGCATCCATGGCCAGCGCCGTATACATCTTCCCAACCGAGCAATCCGTGCCAACGGCAAGGCAACGCTTGCCGCTGCGTTTTACGCCATTAGCGATGGGATATTGCACATTTGGCACCCGCACATCATGCAGACTGCGCCCTGTCGCCTTGGCTACGGCGACCAAATCAGGCTCATCACGCAACAGATTGTGCAACCCAGAGGCCAGATCAAACCCTTCCTCTAGGGCCGCGATCAAAACCTTTTTCCATGCAAGCGAGATCACCCCGCCACGATTGGCAACGCCAATCACGAGGGTTTCCGCACCAGCGGCGCGCGCCTCGGCCAAAGTCATATCGGGCAAGCGCATATCGGCCTGACACCCTTCCATGCGGAATTGGCCTATTGCGTTCTCAGGACGCCAATCACGAATACCTTGCGCCACTTTGGCCGCCAAAGGGTCGGGCGCATCGCCCAAAAACAAAAGGTAAGGGGTCTTGATCATCTTGGCTCTCCGACAAAGAGGTGAAGCTTTGTCACAGGATAATCCAAGCCGTCAGAAATTCTTTCGCAAAATCACACGACCTGCACGCAATTTTCGCACGAAATTCTTGGAAAATAGGCCACAAGCGGCGGTTTATTGCGTCATTCCAGTCGAATCAGGTCAAGTATCCCGAAACCTGTGGCGTCACTTCTTCAAAATCCAAAGCGGCGCGATCAGAGGCGGCGGTGTTGCGCTTGAATTCATAGCGCATCAAATCACCATCTTGTTCTGAGGCGATAATCAACGCCTGACATTGGTGACGAGAGCCTTCGTAAACATCCACCAAACCGCGCAAATGCGGGGTGGTTTCCGCGTCAACCGCGAAACCTGAGGGCGTGAATTCTAGGATTGCATAAACATCCCCCCCGATCTGAACCGAACGGGTCGCGCGGCGCTTGAGATCGCGCATCTTCGCGTGGCGCAGGCCATCTACGACATCTTTGGGCAAAAAATCGTTCATAACACACCTATCACTTCCCACTGTAACATGGATCATGCTTGGTTTTGGTCAACATCGGGTTAACCAACCTGCAAATTAGTTGCCAATTTGCAACATGGGTTCTGTGCATATACGCAGAGTGCCTCTGCATGGCCTAGGGTTGGACGAAAAGGCCACACGCATTAGGTCTGAGGCAACAGGAAACAGCGAGACGAGGCAGAACCAATGGGTCTTTTGGTTGATGGCACATGGCAAGATGTTTGGTATGACACCGAAAAATCAGGCGGCGCATTCCAGCGCAGTGTGGCCTCGTTTCGCAACTGGGTGACCGAAGATGGCAGTGCAGGCCCCTCAGGTGAAGGCGGCTTCAAGGCAGAATCGGGTCGCTATCACCTTTATGTTTCACATGCGTGCCCTTGGGCCAATCGCGCCATGATCTTCCGCGCCATCAAGGGTCTGACTGACCATATCAGCGTCAGCGTTGTGCACCCCGATATGCTCGGGGATGGGTGGACATTTTCCACAGACTTTGAAGGCGCTACGGGGGATACACTCTACGGCCTGCTTTTCGCCCGTGATGTCTATCTCAAAGACACACCCGACATGACGGGCCGCGTTACAGTTCCAATCCTTTGGGACAAAGAGCGCGAGAAAATCGTCTCGAATGAGAGTTCGGAAATTATCCGAATGTTCAATTCGGCCTTTAACGGGATCACAGGCGACACGCAGGATTTCTACCCAGAAGAACTGCGCCAAGAGATCGACCAAGTGAATGCGCGCATTTATGACGAGGTGAATAACGGCGTCTACAAATCAGGGTTCGCGACCTCACAGGCGGCCTATGATGATGCTGTGCATACGCTTTTTGAGGCGCTCGATTGGTTGGATGACGGCCTCAGTCGCAACCGCTATCTGATCGGCGCACGCATCACCGAGGCCGATTGGCGGCTGTTTACCACGCTAATCCGATTTGATCTGGTCTATCACCTGCATTTCAAGTGCAACCGCAAGCGGATCATCGATTACCCCAATCTTTGGGGCTACACGCGCGAGCTATATCAATGGGCAGGTGTGGCAGATACGGTGCATTTTAATCATATCGTGCGCCATTACCATTACAGCCACGATATGATTAATCCCGCACGCATCCTGCCGATTAACCCTGTGCTGGATTTCAACGCCCCACATGAGCGCGACCACCTCTAGGCGGGGCGGGACAAATCGCCTATCTAAGGCGGCATGACGACCAAAACCCAACATAGCCGTGACCATGGGGGCGGCATTGATGCCGCGGCTGCCCAATATGGCGGGGCGCGCGCAGATTGGCTTGATCTTTCAACAGGGATCAACCCCTGCCCCTATCCAATCGGTGACCTGCCTGCCGATGCATGGCGCGCCCTGCCCGATCAAGGGGCTGAGGCCGCGCTGATTGCCGCCGCGCGCGCATTTTGGTCGGTTCCCGCATATCTTGATATTCTGCCAACACATGGCGCCTCTGCGGCAATTGCGCGATTTCCCACGATTTTTCGGGATTTGGACAAATCCGTGCAGATCACCATGCCCACCTATAATGAATGGGCGGCCAGTTTCGAGGGTGCAGGTTGGACGATATCCCAAGGCAGCGCCGCGCTTGCGATCTATGTCCACCCCAACAACCCCGATGGTCGCCTCGCGCCTGCACCAGTCGGTGACAAAATCCGCGTCTATGATGAAAGTTTCTGCGATGTGATGCCTGAGGCAAGCCACCTGCCCAAAATCGCAGAAAACAGTCGCGATATTGTGCTTAAAAGCTTTGGGAAATTCTGGGGCCTTGCAGGTCTGCGCCTTGGCTTTGTCATCGCCGCCCCCGACACGATTGCCCGTTTGCGGGCGGTCATGGGCCCATGGTCTGTTTCAGGCCCCGCCCTTGTGATCGGGGCGCGGGCCTTGCGTGATCCCGCATGGGCCGAAGATACCCGCCGCAGATTGGCGCAAGACGCGGCGCGGCTTGATGCGCTGATGGCGGCGGCAGGTGCAAATGATCCGCGCGGCACAAGCCTGTTTCGACTGTTCCATGTTGGCAACGCTGCGGCCCTGCAATCCAAGCTTGCGCAGCATCACATCTGGACACGCATCTTTCCCTATTCCACCTCTATGATCAGACTGGGCTTACCCCATGCACCCGAAGACTGGACAAGGTTGGAAAAGGCATTGGCATGATCACGGAAACCGCTGCCCTCTTGGTTCTGGCGCTTGGCCTTGATGCCCTGTTTGGCGAACCGCGCATGCTGTGGCAGCGCATCCCCCATCCTGCCGTGGTGATGGGGCGGATCATTGCTTGGGCAGATCGCCGCTACAACACCGAAAACGCGGCTGCACGCAGCGCAGGCGTGACGGTTATGGCGCTTCTGTCCCTTGGCGCTTTGGGACTTGGGGCCACAATCGCGCTGTTGCCCTATGGAGAGGTGATCTCAATCCTGCTTGCAGCCATCCTTATCGCACAGCGCAGCCTCATATCCCATGTCTTGGCCGTGCGCGATGCTTTGGGCCTATCGCTGCCCGAAGCCCGCCGCGCGCTCAGCGATATCGTAGGGCGGGACACGGCTGAATTGGGTGAAAGCGAAATCAGCTGTGCCGCGATTGAATCTGCGGCTGAAAATTTTTCAGACGGGGTGATTGCCCCTGCCTTTTGGTTTCTTATCCTCGGGCTACCTGGCGTGTTGCTCTACAAACTCGTGAACACAGCCGACAGCATGATTGGCCACCGCACCCCGCGACATGAGGAATTTGGGTTTGCTGCCGCCAAGTTTGACGACATCCTCAACTACATCCCTGCCCGTCTCAGCGGGGCACTGATTGCCGCTGTTTGCGGCAAACCTGCGGCTTGGGCGGTGATGCGCGAGGACGCCTCAAAGCACCCAAGCCCCAATGCAGGATGGCCCGAAGCCGCAATGGCAGGCGCGCTTGATATCACATTGGCAGGCCCGCGCAGTTATCATGGGCATCTCAGCGATCACCCAAGCCTGAACGCCGCAGGACGGGCAGAGGCCACCCGCAGCGATATTTCGAACGCGGTTACGATCCTTTGGAAATCATGGGCCGCATTTGTGTTTGCTGTCTTACTTTTGGCGGTCTTGGCCACCTAGGCGACCAAGGCCTCAGCCTTTTTCAGATCAACACTGACCAATTGGCTGACACCTTGCTCGGCCATTGTGACGCCGAACAAGCGATCCATCCGCGCCATCGTCACAGCATGGTGCGTGATGATCAAGAAGCGCGTTTTGGTGCGGCGGGTCATCTCGTCCAACATATCGCAGAAACGGGTCACGTTGGCATCGTCCAAAGGCGCATCCACCTCGTCCAACACACAGATTGGCGCAGGATTGGCCAAGAATACCGCGAAGATAAGCGCAAGCGCGGTAAGGGTTTGTTCCCCCCCCGACAACAGTGACAAGGTGGAGAGTTTCTTGCCCGGCGGTTGGCACAGGATCTCAAGCCCCGCTTCCAGAGGGTCATCGCTTTCGACCAAAACAAGCCGCGCTTCACCACCGCCAAAGAGGTGACTAAACAACTGTCCGAAATTGCGGTTGACCTCATCAAAGGCTGTCAAAAGACGCTCGCGCCCTTCTTTGTTCAAGGCCGCAATCCCCGAACGCAGCTTTGAAATGGCAGCCTCAAGATCCTGCTTTTCTGACAGCAACGTGTCATGCTCGGTTTGGACTTCGCGCGCATCCTCCTCAGCCCGCAGGTTAACCGCACCAAGCGCATCCCGCTGACGGCGCAGGCGCATAACATCGCCTTCAAGCTTTTCAGCCGAGGCCATATCGGTCGGGTCTGTCTCTAATTGCTCTAACAACGCGTCAGGGGTGACTTCCATCTCCTCATGGATGCGCTCTGCTGCATGGGCAACGGATTCTGCCGCACCATCGCGCCGCGCTTCGGCAGCCGCACGGGCTTCGCGGGCATCCGAGGCGCTGCGTTCGGCATCACGCTCAGCAGATGTCGCGGTGCGCGCAATACCTTCTGCAACGCCCAACGCATCTGCGGCAGCCGCCTTGCGTGCCTCGGCATCTTTGATCTTTTGCGCCAATTCTGCGCGCTGGCCCGCAAGATGGTCGGGTTTGTTCTTCGCATCTTGCAATTGAGCCTCGGCCTCAATGCGGCGGGTGTTCAACTCTGCCATGCGGGACTTGGCGGTATCAAGACGCTTTTGCCACCCATCTACTTCGCTTGCAATTTGGTCAATGCGGCGTTCCCGCGCTTCGCCTTCGCGTTTGATCTCGTCATGCGCCGTGCGTTTGGCCAACATCGTCAGGCGCGCAGCCTCGACTGTCGATTTCGCGCTTTCAACCCGCGCGCGCATTGTCGTGAGGTCTTCAAGGGCTTTTTGCCCCACCTCAGCTTCAACCAATTGCCGCTCGGCACTTGCGGCTTCCTCGCCATGGCGGCTGACGGCTTGGTTCAATGTCTCAAGACGACCCGCCAAAATATTGCGCTCTGCTTCGGCGCGCGACAAGAAGCGGCTGGCTTCGGCCATCGCACTATCGGCGTCACGGCGCGATTGGCGGGCAGTTTTATCTGCCTCGCTTGCAGCAATGAGGCGTGCTGAAATTTCGTCATGACGGCTGCGGGCGGCATCGGCGGCATCCTTGGCCGCAGTCAATTCCTGGTCCAACTTTTCCAGTTGATTGACCTGCTGCAAGCGCCGTGCAGCCGCGCTTGAGCTGTCCTCAGATGCAAGGCTATAGCCGTCCCACCGCCAGAGATCACCCTCGCGGCTGACCAAGCGCTGACCTGGCAAAAGATCCTTTTGCAACCGCGCCCCATCTGCCGCATCGACAATACCGACCTGCGACAAACGCCGCGCCAATACGCGCGGCGCGCGGGTGACATCGGCCAAACAAATCGCCCCTTGGGGCAAGGGTTGGGGATTGGCATATTGATCCAGACCAAGCCACCCCGTCAGCCGTGTTGCCAGACCATCTGCGCGGATCGGGGCCTTGAGGTCATCGGCTAAGGCCGCCCCAACGGCGGCCTCAAAACCCACATCCACCTTCACATGATCCAGCAATTGCTCCGCCGCGCCCTGCTCACGCTCAAGCAGGCGGCGCAATGCGCGCACTTCGGACTCAAGCGTGCTGAGCGTGCCATTGGCCTCAGCCAAAGCCGCGCGGGCCTCGCCCTCTTCGCTTTGTGCGGTGGCGCGATCTGCTTCGGCCTGTGCCAATGCAGCCTCAGCTTGGTTTGCTTGCTCTGTCGCACTGGCCAAAGCGGTTTGTGCTGTGTCTACATCGTGGCTCACTTCGGCCAAGCGCGCTTCGGCTTCCGCCGCCGCAAGCCGTGCCTTTTCCGCCTCGGCGCGGTTCCGCTCAAGGGCCGCGCGGGCGTCAGAAACAATGCGCTCTGCGGATTGATGGCGCGCTGCAAGACGCGCCGCGTCTTCTGTCAGCTGACTGAGGCCCGTTTCACAATCGGCCAAAACCTCAGCGGCATCAGCGGCCGCAAGTGACGCTGCCTTCAGCGCCTCATCATGGCCTTTACGCGCCTCAAAGAGGGCTTCGCGCTCCTCCATCAGCTTGGCCACTGTTTCGCTTGCATCCGTGTTAAGGCTGTCCTCGCGACCAATGTCACGGGTCAGTTGTTCAATCCGTGCTTCCAAACCTTCAATCGCTTGACGAACACGGAAATCTTCGGCTTGCAGCGTTTCGCGCTCTACAGTCAGCCGCTGCAAAATTGCGGCGGCAATTGCCTCCTCCTCCCGTTTAGGGGGAAGGGCGGCTTCGGCCTCCTCACGCGCTTGGGCGGCCTTGACCGCGGCCGCCTCAGCCTGCGCCGCAGATTGCACGGCCAAGCGCAAGGTTTCCTCAGCGCGTGCGCGGGCCTGATCTGCCTCTCGCCACCGCAAATATAACAGCATCCCTTCGGCTTGGCGCAGCTCTGTCCCGATCTCGCGATACCGCGCGGCTTGGCGTGCCTGCCGAGCAAGCGAGGATAATTGCCCCGCCAGTTGTTCAATCACATCATCAACACGGGTGAGATTGGTTTCTGCACCCTTCAGCTTTAGCTCGGCCTCATGACGGCGCTGATAGAGGCCCGAGATACCCGCAGCCTCTTCAAGAACCCGCCGTCTTGCGCGTGGTTTTGCGTTGATCAACTCCGAAATCTGACCCTGCCGCACCAAGGCGGGGCTATGCGCGCCTGTTGAGGCATCCGCAAACAGCATCTGCACATCGCGCGCACGCGTGTCTTTGCCATTGGCCTTGTAGGCAGATCCTGCATCGCGGGTAATACGGCGCACGACTTCAAGGGTGTCATCCTCGTTAAACCCTGCGGGTGCGAGACGGTCTTGATTGTCGATGCTAAGGGATACTTCTGCGAAGTTACGCGCAGGCCGCGTGGCCGCCCCCGCGAAAATCACATCTTCCATACCGCCGCCGCGCATCGCCGAGGCGCGGTTCTCGCCCATGACCCACCGCAACGCTTCCAGAAGATTAGACTTGCCACAGCCATTGGGGCCAACCACGCCCGTAAGACCGTCCGAAATCACCAATTCGGTCGGGTCAACAAAGCTTTTAAAGCCGTTCAAGCGTAATCTGGAAAACCGCACAGGCAGACCCTTCGGTGATTCTTATCCAGTGTTACTGTCTCGCCGCTGCCATCGCAGAGTCAATCACGAACCCCACGATGTGGATAAATTTAAACAGTTTTCCACAAGATATAGTCAAATTTAGCCAATTTTCTGCCCTGCGACATTTCATCCATGGCGGTGCGGGTGAAACATTTACCTTCCTGACACGCATGCTGTCGATTGAAGTTCTGATCGCACTCTTTGGCATCGTGGCCTTGACCAGCGTGGGCTATCTCGGCCGCTTCATTAATGGCACCGAAGCCTCTGCAGGCTCATACGCCCTTGTTTGCCCTGGCGTTGCAATGTCTGTCTTGGGTCATTTTTGGATCAACAAAGGTCTGGTCGCCACAGGCATGATCGCAAAATTTGGCGCAGCCTATTGGGTGCTCAGCGCATTGGCCCTTGGCCTGCAATTCGCAATGATCGCCTTGGTTCTGATCCTTGCGCGCAAACATTTCGCGAAGAACAGCGCCGCAGAACTTGCGCCCGCTGAATAAACCACACCCTACGAGGTTACGGGCTGCGATGCACATCGCGGCCCGTTTCATTTGTATAAACCCCATATTATCCTTTGCATTGAGATCATCCCCAAGCAGTGGTATCCTTGGGTTATTCGTCAGCGCCAGATGGCTGCCCATCTTAGACTGACGCCATGAAACGGAGGGCCTTCGTCCTGACTGGACCGAGAATGGCGGTAACTGACACCGCAGAGATTGCGCCGCATGCCGACACGCATGCACCCCGCATTGGTAGCAAGGATTTGCTAGACCAAGTGCTTGACTCTCTGAGCGATGACAAAGCTGAAAACGTAATCACGATCGAGCTGGCGGGGAAATCCTCGATGGCCGATTATATGGTCGTGGCTTCGGGGCGTTCGACACGGCAAGTGGCCGCTATAGCGACCAATTTGGTGGATCGCCTCAAGCAAGATTACGGGCTTTTGTCCAAAACCGAGGGCAAAGACGCAGGTGATTGGGTTTTAATCGACACGGGCGATGTGATCGTTCATGTCTTCCGCCCGGAAGTGCGGGATTTCTACCAGATCGAAAAGATGTGGCTGCCCAATGGCACGGCGCAGGCCTAATCGGCCATGCGCGTGTCCATCTGTTGTGTTGGCCGCCTGCGGCAAGGCCCCGAACATGATCTGATTACCGATTACCTCACGCGATTTGATCGCACTGGCCGCGCACTTGGCCTGACCTTAGGCGATGTCATTGAGGTGGAAGATAAAAAGGCTCAGGGCATGAAAGCCGAAGGCGACTTGCTGCGCCGTGCTTTGCCAAAATCCGCGCTGATCTGGGCGCTAGACGAGCGGGGCGAGACCCTAAGCTCTCCAGAATTCGCCACAGGTCTTGGCCAAGTGCGTGATCAAGGAACAAGCGATTTGGCTCTGATCATTGGCGGGGCAGATGGTATTGAGCCAAACCTGCGCGGCGAAGCCGCACGGCGTATTTCCTTCGGCCGTATGGTTTGGCCGCATATGTTGGTGCGGGTGATGCTGTCTGAACAGCTTTACCGTTCCGCATCAATCCTTGCGGGCGCGCCTTATCACCGCGTCTGAAACCTTTCTTTAATCAAAATATCCGAACTTGGCCGCGATTGAGATTTTGCGCGAGAGGCCAAGATTGGCGATGACCTGCCTGACACCCATGTTGCATTTGGGCAGCCCTGCACCCACGGGCCAGCACCCAAGGCCAGACGGGGATATGCCGCCTAAGGGTCGGTTGGTGGCGGTGATTGCAACGCATAATCGCCTCGCGTCTTTATCGCGCGCGCTTGATGCACTTCTGGAAAGCACATCTCGTGATCTGGCCGAACTGCGCGACTATTGCGATGCGGCGCTCATTCTAGAGGCGGGAAAGCTTAACTACTATGCAGACCTGAATGAGACCATCAAGGCGCATAAGGCCATGCTGTCGTAGCGCTCAGATATCCCGCAAACGGGGCGCGTTCGCGTTCAGATCGCCTGTTGCGGGCAAGATCTGCGGGCCTTTGCACACCAGATCACAGGGCGCACTGTGCCCGAAGACAGGCATTTGCCCCTTCAACAGAGATTGCACAATCACCGCACCGCGATCCTGAGGCGAAAGCATCTGTAACACAAATGCCAGCCCAATGGTGACACTCAAAGCGACCAGTTTAAACCCACTGCGCAGTGATTTATTGTCAGTCCGTGTCATAGCCTGGCTCCCATTGTTTTGGGAAAATGTGGAAACTGCCCGCACTAAACTGTGATTGATATTGCACATCAAGACGGCATCCTGTCTCCTCACGCGAAGGTGACTAGGGCAAGGGCAAGGCAAATCATGGTCCGCACACATCAAAGCGAAGAAGACGCGCGCAATGAACATATTCTGATCTGGATCAACGGAGCGCTCAAACCGCGCGCCGAGGCAATGGTCAGCGTCTATGACAGCGGCTTTATGCTTGGTGATGGCGTTTGGGAGGGGTTACGTCTCTATAATGGGAAATGGGCCTTTTTAGACGATCATATGGATCGCCTGTTTGAGGCTGCCAAAGCGATTGATCTTGATATCGGCATGACCCGCGCCGCGGTGATTGCGGCCCTCGAACACACCCGCCGCGCCAACGAGATGCAGACCGATGCCCATGCCAGGTTGATGGTCACGCGTGGGGTCAAGATGCGCCCCTTTCAACATCCTGCCCTGTCGCGTTCTGGCCCGACTGTTGCTATCATCATGGAGCATTCCAAACCCTCCATCCCGCGCCCCATTCGTCTGGCCACAGTGCCACATCTGCGCGGCTTGCCGATGACGCAGGACCCCAAGCTAAACTCTCATTCCAAATTGAATTGTATTCTCGCTTGCATCGCCGCGGAAAAGGCGGGAGCAGATGAGGCATTGATGTTAGACATCCATGGCTTTGTGAACACCACAAATGCGTGCAATTTCTTCATCATTCGCAAGGGCGAGGTTTGGACAAGCACAGGCGATTATTGCATGAATGGGATCACACGGCAGAAGGTCATTGACCTGTGCCGCAACAATGACATCCCCGTCTTTGAGAAAAACTTTTCCTTGGTGGAAACCTATAGCGCAGATGAGGCATTTTTGACGGGCACATTCGGCGCGCAAACCCCTGTAGGCAAGATTGACGGCCGCGTCATCGGCACAGGCGATTTGGGGCCACTGACCACGCGCATCCGCTCGCTTTATAAAGACATGATTGATCAAGGCACAGAATAGAATGACAAAAATTGCCATGTGGTCGGGGCCACGCAACCTTTCGACTGCGATGATGTATGCCTTTGGGGCGCGCGCCGATTGCGCGGTTTGGGACGAGCCATTCTACGCCCCCTATTTGGCAGAGACAGGGCTCGACCACCCGATGCGATCCGATATCCTTGCCGCGCATGAAAGCGATGCCAAGATCGTGGCACGGCGCTGTGCAGGTAGCCCGCCTGACGGAAAAGAGCATTGGTATATGAAACATATGCCCCACCATATGTTAGATGGGTTTGACCTGACTTGGGCTGAGGGCTGCGTGAATATGCATTTGATCCGTCACCCCGCCCGCGTCATTGCCTCCTACCTCGCCAAACGCGATATGCCGAGCTTGCTTGATATCGGCTATCCTCAACAATGGGCGCTTTATCAACGCCTCCCTGGCCCAATTTTCGACAGCACAGATATTCGCGCGAACCCAGAGGCCATGTTGCGGATGATCTGCGCAGCGGCCGACCTTCCATTTGACGCGGCAATGTTATCTTGGCCTGCAGGGCCGCGGGCCCAAGATGGGATCTGGGCCAAGCATTGGTATGGGGCTGTGCATCGCTCAACTGGGATTTCTGATCCCGAAGGGCCATTGCCTGATTTGCCCAAAGAATATCATGGGCTGCTGACCGAGGCGCTTGAATATTACGAACAAATGCGCAGTCTAAAACACACACGCTAAGGTTAAATCAGGGGGAGTGCGCGATGCGAAAATCAGCCAAAGACGAACAAATCCTATCCCCCGCTGCACCTCACCCCAAGTATTTCAGTAAGGCCGCAGACGCAGTCGCCGAATTGCAACTGCTGTATCAGGCGGCCACAAAATTCCTTTACGATGCCTTTTCCGAGGCCCTAAACGCCCCGCGCGAGAACACCCGCTATCGCGCCTTTTATCCCGAGATACGGATTACCACGACAGGTTTTGGCAAGATCGACACCCGCCTTTCTTTTGGTCATGTCGCAGAACCGGGCACCTATTCCACAACGGTCACGCGCCCCGATTTATTTGCCAATTACCTGACACAGCAAATCGCCCTTCTGATTGAAAACCATAATGTTGAGGTCGCGATTGGGGTATCCTCTACGCCAATTCCGCTACATTTTGCAGTGCTGACGGATCCCAATCTCAACGTCCCGCAAGAGGCAGCGCTAACCTTTCCCTTGCGCGATATGTTTGATGTGCCTAATCTGGGCGGCATCCATGACGAGATCGTCAATTCCTTTGGCTTTAAGCATCCAGACGGATCGGGGCCGCTTGCACCCTTTACCGCCGAACGGATCGACTATTCTCTGGCACGGCTCGCTCATTATACAGCGACTGATCCCGTGTATTTCCAGAACCATGTTCTGTTCACCAATTACCAATTCTATGTTGACGAATTCATTGCCTATGCGCGGGCAATGTTGGCCGACCCAAACAGTGGCTACAGCGCCCTCGTTGGGCCGGGCAATCAAGTTTTGATGACGGCTGAGGCAGAGCTCACACATCCCGCAAAAATGCCCCAGATGCCAAGCTATCACCTCACCCGCAAAGACAATGCAGGTATTAGTTTGGTTAATATTGGGGTTGGGCCTTCAAACGCAAAAACCGCCACTGACCATATTGCAGTTTTGCGACCCCATGCATGGTTGATGGTTGGTCATTGTGCAGGTCTGCGCAACACGCAGGCGCTTGGCGATTATGTCTTGGCACATGCCTATCTGCGCGAAGATCATGTTCTTGATGATGACCTGCCCGCATGGGTTCCCATCCCCGCATTGGCCGAAGTTCAAATTGCCCTTGAGGATGCGGTGGCAGATGTTGCGCAAGTGTCTGGCTATGAATTGAAACGGATCATGCGCACAGGCACGGTCGCCACAATCGACAATCGCAATTGGGAATTGCGCGATCAATCTGGCCCCGTAAAGCGCCTCAGCCAAAGTCGCGCCATCGCACTTGATATGGAAAGCGCAACAATCGCCGCCAATGGATTTCGCTTTCGGGTGCCTTATGGCACGCTGCTTTGTGTCTCGGATAAGCCGCTGCATGGCGAATTAAAGCTGCCCGGAACGGCCTCAGAATTCTATAAAACCCAAGTGACGCGACATTTGTTGATCGGCATTCGCGCCATGGAAAAATTGCGCGAAATGCCGCTTGAACGCCTTCATAGCCGAAAATTGCGGTCTTTTGAGGAAACGGCTTTCTTATAAATATATAAATTTCTGTCAAGATGCATGTTTTCTGCACCAGTTTGTCTACTAATTGTTGTGTCCCTCCACAATATTAGGGTAATTTCGCACCAGCGAGCCCAAGGGTTCGGGGAGTAAAGGAGATAAAAAATGGCACAGAAACCGATGACAAAGACGCAGCTTGTTGCCGCGCTTGCCGACGAAATGGGCAGTGACAAGAAAACCGCAGCAGCCGCTTTGGATGCAGTGACCGCAGTGGTCACCAAAGAAGTCGCAGGCGGTGGCGCAGTAACCCTTCCTGGGATTGGCAAAGTATACTGCCGCGCACGTCCCGAGCGTATGGTGCGCAACCCAGCAACGGGTGAGCAGATCAAAAAGCCTGCTGACAAAGTTGTGAAGGTCACAATCGCAAAGGCATTGAAGGACAGCGTAAACGGCTAAGTTTTAGCAGTTTCGAAATTTTAAGGGCCGCCTTCTTGGGCGGCCCTTTTTCTTGGGCGGGTTTCATGCTTCTGTGTCGCAAGCAGGTTTCCGCAGGATGCATGACATGGATTTTCGCGCAATTGGAATGGGGCTGATTTTCGCCCTCATATGGTCTTCGGCTTTCACCTCTGCGCGGATGATCGTTGAGGCCGCGCCCCCCCTCTACGCATTGGTTCTGCGCTTTGGATTAGCGGGTCTGATTGGTGTGGCCATTGCCAAGGCCCTCGGACAACACTGGAAATTTTCAGCCAAGCAATGGCGCGGCATTTTGATTTTTGGCACCTGCCAAAACGCGATCTATCTGGGCCTGAATTTTATCGCCATGCAAACGGTCGAAGCGGGGCTTGCAGCCATTATCGCATCCAGTATGCCGCTGTTGGTAGCGACTGCGAATTGGGCGTTTTTCCGCGAAACCCTCCCAAAGCTAGGGATTTTCGGCCTAATTGCGGGCTTTACTGGGGTGGCGCTGATTATGTCACAGCGATTAACAGGCGGGGCGGATGTCATGGGCCTTGCACTCTGCGTCATAGCTGCCGTGGCGCTGACCATCGCAACATTGGCCGTGCGCAGTGCTTCAGCCTCGGGCGGAAATGTGATGATGACCGTTGGCTTGCAAATGGCAGTTGGCTCGATTGTCTTGCTGCCCTTTGCCTTAATCTTTGAAACACCAGAATTTGACATGTCGCAGCGTCTCTTTTGGGCCTTCACCTATACAACTTTAGCCCCAGGTCTTTTGGCGACATGGATTTGGTTTTTGCTGGTGGCTCGCATTGGGGCAACCCGCGCCGCAACGTTTCATTTCTTGAATCCGTTTTTCGGCGTGGCGATTGCCGCGGCGCTCCTTGGGGAACAATTATCTTTGGCCGACATAATTGGGGTTGCCATTATCGCAGGCGGGATTTTGGCGGTGCAGTTGGCCCGCGTCACCCCAACGCCGCCAAGAAGTTAGGCCCCGTCAAGCGGCGTATCGCTGACAATGACGCGCAGATTATCAATAGCGATGCGATAGGGGCTATCCGTACCATCGCTGCCAAATAGGCTGATTTCGCCCTCTGCGTCATAGCTGCTGACCGCAATGCGTAAAGATAATCGTGTTGTTTCTTCTCCCGATTGCACTGACCCATCGAGTTTGGGATGCGCGTCAAGCAATTGAAACCGCGTGCCTGTTGGGCTCTGCCGCGCGATCTCGATCACGGGGGCGTGCGCCTCGCCTGTAATGCGCAAGGCTGCATCGGCAAAGCTCAGTTCAACCGCTGCACCGTCCCATCCGTCAAGAAGCCATAGGTCTAACTCAAGCACAGCATTGCGAAAACCAAGTGGCAAAAGGATTGGTTTTTGGATCACCAACCCCGCTGCAACAGGACCCAGAATACCGCCCGTTATCACGGATTGATTTGATTGGGCCGGGCCACTAAAGCCGCCTTCGTTAAACTCGAAATCTTCGAAAGAGACCAGTCGGTCGTCTTGCGAGAACACCCGCAAACCCGCCGTGCTGTCATTGGTGCTTGCCCAGACATCGGGGTCGGGCCGATCCGCCAAACCATCCCAATGAGGAGGCCAAGCGCCATAACCGCGATGATCATCGTTCTTCCATCCACCCGAAAGGATCTCGGAAGTGCCCATGTTCGCTTGGCCTGTCGCATAGTTAACCTCTTACTCGTTTACCCACTCAAGATCGCAAGGAAACTTGGTTCAAAAGCGGCAAGGCCAAGAAAATTTTACGGAATTTGAAACTAATCTAAGAAACGATCAGCCGATGTTGCCACGATTTGCGCCGATTTGCCCGCGATGCAGCAACAAATGATCCAGAACCACACAGGCCATCATCGCTTCACCCACAGGAACGGCACGAATACCCACACAAGGATCATGCCGCCCTTTTGTGATGATCTCAGCCGATTCGCCCGATTTCGTGATTGTTTGGCGCGGTGTCAGGATGGAGGAGGTGGGTTTCACTGCAAAACGCACAACCACATCTTGGCCAGTGGAAATTCCACCCAAGATCCCGCCCGCGTGATTAGAGGCGTATTGCGGACCATCTGCGCCCATCGTGATTTCATCCGCGTTTTCACTACCCCGCAAGGCAGCGGCGTTCATGCCCTCGCCAATCTCAACACCTTTCACGGCATTGATTGACATCATCGCTGCAGCCAAATCCGTATCAAGCTTGCCATAAATCGGCGCGCCAAGACCTGCGGGCAAACCGCGCGCGACCACCTCGATCACCGCGCCGACACTGTCGCCCGATTTGCGAAGACCATCTAAATAGCTTGCCCAATCTGCCGCTGCCTTGGGGTCAGGCGTCCAAAATGGGTTCTGCTCAATCTGATCCCAGTCAAACCGCGTGCGGTCAATCTGATGTGGTCCCATTTGCACCATGAAGCCCGTGATTTGCAGATCAGGCAGCAGCGTGGCCAAAACCGCGCGTGCGACCCCGCCTGCGGCCACGCGTGCAGCGGTTTCTCGCGCGCTTGATCGCCCACCCCCGCGCGGATCGCGGATACCGTATTTTTGCCAATAGGTGATGTCGGCATGGCCTGGACGGAATTTTTCGGCAATTTCAGAATAATCTTTCGACCGCTGATCCGTGTTGCGGATCATCAACTGTATCGGCGTGCCTGTCGTCTGGCCCTCGTAAACGCCCGAAAGAATTTCCACCTCGTCAGGTTCGCGGCGTTGCGTGGTGTATTTATTCTGACCTGGTTTGCGGCGATCAAGCCAATGCTGCAGCATTGCGGCATCTATCGCAACACCTGGGGGGCATCCGTCAACAGTCGCGCCAAGGGCTGGCCCGTGGCTTTCGCCCCAAGTGGTAACCCGAAAAAGATGACCGAATGTGTTCATCGACATTGGCGTGACCTGCATAATTTTAGCCTTCACAGGGGTTAGCCTTCCTGAGGCAAAATGCCAAGACCCTTGCCCTTCGCAGAAAACCTGCTTACATCAGTCCTTGTCTCGGGGTGGCCCGTTATTGGGCCTGAGATGCGCAATCCTGCGTAAACCCGTTGAACCTGAACCGGTTAGGACCGGCGGAGGGAAGGCTTTGGAACAGAGGGCAATTTGCCCAAGCTCCATCTTCACTTCGCCCGTCGCAATGGAGGAGTGAGGAAATGAAACACACCATCATAGCAGCGGGTATGAGCATCTTTGCAGGGGCGGCAATGGCCGAAAACTCTGTTTTGCATGTCTATACCTATGATTCATTTGTCGCTGATTGGGGGCCTGGGCCCCAGATTAAGGCTGCTTTCGAAGAAAGCTGTGGCTGTGATCTGCAATTCGTCAGTGCGGGCGATGGCGCAGCACTGCTGTCGCGGCTTAAGCTTGAGGGGAGCCGCAGCGAAGCGGATGTGGTCTTAGGCCTTGATACAAACCTGATGACAGCCGCACGCGATACGGGCCTATTCGCCACGCATGATATCTTCGTTGAGGGGCTGACCCTACCAATCGCTTGGGATGATGCAGAATTTCTGCCCTTTGATTGGGGCTATTTCGCCTTTGTCCATAATGCTGATCTGCCCAATCCCCCACAAAGTTTTGAGGAATTGGGCGCAAGTGATCTGCGCATCTTGATCCAAGACCCACGCAGTTCGACCCCAGGTTTGGGCCTCGTTTATTGGATTGAGGCTGCTTATGGCGATGGTGCTGCGCAGATTTGGCAGGATTTGGCGGATAACATCGTCACGGTTACCCCAGGATGGTCAGAGGCCTACGGCCTGTTCCTAGAGGGTGAGGCCGATATGGTGCTTTCCTACACAACATCCCCCGCCTATCACCTCATTGCTGAGGAAGACCCAAGCAAATCTGCCGCTGCCTTTGACGAAGGGCATTATATGCAAATTGAAATTGCAGGCATCACTGCGGCAAGCGATCAACCCGATTTAGCGCGTGCGTTTATGACCTTCATGCTGTCGCCCGAATTCCAATCCGTAATCCCCACGACAAACTGGATGTATCCTGCGGCTTTACCCGCTTCGGCACTGCCCGATGGATTTGAAACCTTGATTGCCCCTGAAAAAGTGCTGCACTTCTCAGGGGATGAGGCTGCGGCGCTTCGCGATGCAGCGATTGACAGATGGCAAACCGCACTCAGCCGCTAAGTGCCTTGGTTTGGGTCGGGACGGGCGCTTTGGCACTTGTCCTGACCGTGACCCTTGCCCCGCTTGTGGCGATTGCCGTCACGGCGGACGATGGGTTTAAACTACGCGCGGCCAACTGGGCCGCGATTCGCTTTACGCTCCTTCAGGCAGTCCTCTCCGCAAGCCTGAGCCTTGCAATTGCCATTCCACTAGCCCGCGCTGTTGCGCGGCGGAGGTTTATTGGCAGGGGCATTTTCATCAGCCTGATGGGCGCCCCATTTATCCTTCCCGTCATCGTTGCCGTGATCGGGCTGATTGCAAGCTATGGGCATAACGGGTGGCTTGCGCGCGCCTTACAGGTCATTGGCCTAGACCTCCCTGAAATTTACGGGCTGCACGGCGTTGTTCTCGCGCATGTGTTTTTTAACCTCCCCCTTGCCGCGCGTTTAATCCTGCAAGAGTGGCAAGCCATCCCACAGGAACGCATACGCCTTGCACAGTCTTTGGGGCTTAAGGGCGGCGCTTTTTTTCGGCATATTGAATGGCCGATTTTGCGTAGCACTGCACCGGGCGCCCTTGTGGTGATTTTTCTGCTCTGTTGCTCAAGTTTCGCAGTCGCATTGATCTTGGGCGGTGGCCCGCGCGCCACCACGATTGAATTGGCCATTTATCAAGCGTTTCGATTTGATTTTGACCTTGGGCGCGCCGCGAGTTTGGCCGCCGTGCAGGCCCTGCTGTGCCTCGGCCTCGGCGCGTTTGTACTGCGGCTGTCAGCCCGTGGCACGGGACTTGGCACGGGGCTGGATCGCACATTGGCCCTGCCCACTGAGGGGCGCGCGTTTGTCGATACTCTGGTGATCGTGGCTGCGGGTGTATTTCTCGCATTGCCCTTGGCGCGGATCGTGATCCTTGGCCTGCCAAATCTTACAGAACTACCCACAGCCGTTTGGATTGCGGCGCTGCGCTCGCTGATCATGGCGTTATCTGCGACCGCTCTGTCGATTGCGATGGCGCTGCCAATCGCCTTTGCCTTGCTCCGCTTGCGCCGCGCCGCAATGTTTGAGGCTCTTTGCCTGCTTGCCTTGGTCATTTCACCTTTGGCCCTCGGCACAGGATGGTTTTTGATTCTACGCCCACTTACCAATCCCATAACATGGGCCTTGCCCGTCACTATATGCGTCAATGCCCTGATGGCGCTGCCCTTCGTGCTGCGTGCCGTTCTGCCCGCCCTTCGTGAGGCCGAAGCAAGCCAAGCCCGCCTTGCCACGGCGCTGGGCCTTGTCGGCTGGCACAGATTTCGACACGCGATCCTGCCGCGCCTTGTCCGTCCATTGGGCTTTGCAGCGGGTTTATGTGCGGCATTATCAATGGGGGATTTGGGCGTGATCGCCCTATTCGCGGCACCTGATCAAGCCACTTTGCCCCTAGAGATGCTGCGCCTGATGGGGGCCTATCGTATGGCGGATGCCCAAGGGGCTGCATTGCTGCTCTTGATCCTAAGCCTTGGCTTGTTTTGGATATTTGACCGTGGGGGCCGTTACCATGCTTGAGATCACAAACCTAAACTATCGCAAAGCGGGCTTTGAATTGAAAGCCGTCTTCCGCGTGCAGCGGGGGGAACGCTTGGCTTTGATGGGGCAATCAGGCGCGGGGAAATCAACGTTGATCAGCCTTATCGCAGGGTTTCTCAGTCCAAATGTGGGAGAGATCTGGTTTGGCGGTGCAAACCTCACCCAGTGCGATCCATCCAAACGACCAATTTCAATCCTGTTTCAAGACGGCAATCTCTTCCCCCATCTGACTTTGCAGGAGAATCTAGGCCTGGCCCTCTCACCGCGATTGGCCTTGAACGCGGCGATGGAGGCGCAAATCAGCACCGCTTTGACGCAAGTCGGTTTGCGCGGGTTTGAGGGGCGCCGCCCTGCAAGCCTGTCAGGCGGACAACAATCTCGTGCAGCCATTGCGCGGGTACTTTTGCAAAATCGTCCAATATTGCTGATGGACGAGCCGTTTGCAGCCCTAGATCCCACTTTGCGGCGGGAGATGGCAGAATTGATCAGCACATTATGCCACGATTTGGGCCTGACCTTGATCCTAGCGTCTCATGATTTTACAGATGCCGAGCGGATGTGTAATCGCGTGATGCTTTTGACCGAAGGGCAGATTACAGGAGATTACCCAATCGCAGGCCTACGCGCCGCACCCCCTGCAGGTTTGGTGCCGTGGCTTTAGCCAAAAGAAAAAAGCGCCTCTGACATCAGAGGCGCTTTTAGGTTTCTATCGTCCCTTCAGGGGCGCTGCTTATTTCGCTGCGCCCGCTTTAGCGCGCGATTTGATCGGCGCCCAAAGTTTCTTATTAGTCAGATAAAGCATCACAGCGAGAATGCCGAGCATGATGATAGCGGTAAAGCCAAGCTGCTTACGCTCCATCATGCGGGGTTCTGCTGCCCAAGTCAGGAACGATGCCACATCTTTAGCCATGCTTTCGATATCATTGGGTGAGCCATCGGAAAACTCAACCGCACCATCCCACAAGGGAGGGGCCATGGCGATCAAGCCGCCAGGGTAAGTTTCGTTCTCATAAAAGTATGCCCCATACTGCTCTACCTCTTCGCCCGTATAATGGGTCAGAAGAGATGCAATATATTCCGGGCCGCCGATACCGTTAAACAACTGGTTCAGACCTAGGCCATATGGTCCATGAAAACCAGCGCGTGCCTTGGCCATTAGGCTCAGATCAGGCGCACCTTCAAAACTCGACTGGGGAAAGTGGTCATTCGGGGTCGCAGTGCGCCAATCATCAATCGATGGGTCATACACCTCGAACTGTTCCGCATAGGCGCGAGCCTGTTCGGGGGTATATCCCAAGCCATTTTCATCGGCGAGGTTACGGTAGGCCACATATTGCAGACCATGGCAGGCAGAGCATACTTCCGTGAAGACCTGAAGCCCACGCTGAAGCTGATCTTGGTCATAGCGACCGAATAGTCCTTGGAACGAGAATTCATAATTCTCGACATGGCCCGATGCACCTGCTGCAAATCCCGCTCCGGTCGAGAGGCTCAGCGCAGCGATTGTGCTGATCACAAGTTTCCTGAACATGTCAGACTATCCTTTCTCTCACTCAGCAGGAATTTTCGCAGAGGCGGGGCCAGTGCCCACGCTTGCGTTGCCGTAATGGCTGTTGAAATCCTCTTCGATGGTCGAAGGCGGTATAGTTGGCTTTTCCAGAACCCCCAGAAGCGGCAGGATCACGAGGAAATAGGCGAACCAATAGGCCGACCCGATCAAAGCGATGTAGGGGTAAATCCCTTCTGCAGGCATTGCACCCGCCCACATCAGCACAAAGAAGTTGACCACGAAAACCCAGAACCAAGGCTTAAACATTGGGCGGTAGCGGCCAGAGCGCACCGAAGATGTATCAAGCCATGGCACCAAGGCCATCACGATGATCGCACCAAACATGGCGAGAACACCGAAGAATTTCGCGTCAACAATCCCGCCAGTCAGGAAGTCCGCCGCAATCACAACCCAAACTTCACCGTCAAAGGCGCGCAGGATGGCGTAGAAGGGCAAGAAATACCATTCAGGCACGATGTGTGCAGGCGTGACCATTGGGTTTGCCTCGATATAGTTATCGGGGTGACCCAGATAGTTCGGCATAAAGCCCACGATGGCAAAGAAAGCCACCAGAACAACCGCCAAGGCGAACAGGTCTTTGATCACGAAATAGGGCCAGAATGGCAGCGTATCGGCTTCGGCCTCTTTCTTAGAGGCGCGGCGCACATCAACACCTGTTGGGTTGTTGTTACCCGTGGTGTGGAAGGCCCAAACGTGAACGATCACCAGACCCAAGATCACGAATGGCAACAGGTAATGCAGCGACAAGAAGCGGTTCAGCGTGGCGTTGTCCACCGCAGGCCCGCCCAAGAGCCATGTCTGGATCGCTTCGCCCACAAAGGGGATCGCGCCAAATAGGCCCGTGATCACTGTCGCGCCCCAGAAGGACATCTGACCCCAAGGCAGAACATAGCCCATAAAGGCTGTTCCCATCATCAGCAGGTAAATCAGCATACCGACAATCCATGTGACTTCGCGTGGCGCCTTGTAGGAGCCGTAGTAAAGACCACGGAAAATGTGCAGATAAACCGCGATAAAGAACAAAGACGCACCGTTTTGGTGGATATAGCGGATCGCCCATCCCCCGTTCACGTTGCGCATAATGTGTTCAACGCTTGCAAAAGCGAGATCGACATGTGGAGTGTAATGCATCACAAGGATGATCCCTGTGACAATCTGCATGACCAAGCAGAACACAAGAACGATGCCCCAAATCCACATCCAATTCAGGTTCTTGGGGGTTGGGATCATCAATGTGTCATAAAGAAGGCCCACGATGGGAAGGCGCGAATGCAACCACTTCTCGGCGTTGGACTTCGGTTCGTAATGGTCGTGGGGAATGCCAGACATCGGTCGTTTCCTCCGTTAACCGAGCAAAATTGTTGTATCGTCTACGAAAGACGCGTTCGGAATGTGCAGGTTCTGCGGCGCGGGGCCTTTGCGGATACGGCCGGCCGTGTCGTAATGCGAACCATGGCAAGGGCAGAACCAACCGCCGAACTCGCCTGCGCCATCACCCAAAGGCACACAGCCCAAATGGGTGCAAACGCCCTGCATAACCAACCACTCGCCTGTGTTCTCACCCTCAGGGGTGGTTAGGCTGCGGTTCTCGTCATGCGCATCCGATCCTGCCGCGATGTTTGGGTTGCGGCTATCGGTATCGACAAGGTCATTCATGTCAACGGCGCGCGCCGCTTCAATCTCATCCTGCGTGCGGCGGCGGATGAAAACGGGCTTGCCGAGGAACAGAACGGTCAACTGTGTTCCTTCCTGCACACCCGAGACATCAACGCGCATCGTGGATGCGGCTTGAACGTCTGCCGAAGGGTTCATTTGATTGACCAGCGGCCAGACGGCGGCGCCGGTTACAACAGCACCTACACCGCCTGTCGCATAGTACAGAAAGTCGCGGCGTGTGCTGGACTGGTCTTCTGCGTGTGACACTGAAAGCGTCTCCCTTGTCAGCGACCCACCAAACGGGGTCAATTGAGTCGAAGCCACAGGAATCCCCCACAGCTTTTCTCGGGCTGTTTATGCAATGAAATGATAAGCGTCTAGCGGACAAACGCGCGCAGTTTGGCCGAAATGTCGCGGTTTGTGATGAATTTTCAACCTCTGCGCGAAAAACATGAAGGTTTCACACGAAAAAATTTCGCAAAGCCCGCCTATTTCCCGAAGTTTAGGGACATTTTTCGGTGCAAAATACCCGATCCATCATCAAATTCGGGGCCTGTGGCGGTGAATCCCAGGCGCTCATAAAAGGAAATCGCGCTCAATTGCGCGTCCAATTCCATATGGTGCGGATCTAGTTCCGCGGTGATGTGGCGTATATGCGCCATCACGAACCGCATAAGTGCCGCACCATGGCCCGCGCCCCGCGCATCTGCGACAACCGCGATGCGTCCGATCCGCCACGCCTGCCCTGTGCGATAGAACCGCCCTGTCGCCACAGCCCGCCCCGCCAGACGACCCAAAACATGAGTGGCTTTTGCGTCAATCGTATCAAATTCCTCTGAAAGCGGCACAGATTGCTCGACCACAAAGACAGCGCGGCGGATCTCGCAGCACAGATCCAAATCAGCCTGTGTTTGCACAAGGCTAAATTCGGGCGAACCACTCATCCAACTGGGAATGTGTCTTTGAAAGAGGAACGCGCGCTTAAACGATCAAAAAAAGCGGTCAAATTCGGGCGTGTCGCGCGCCAATCAAATTGGCCTTGGCGAAAATCAAGATAGCCCAAGCCCGCACCAACCGCGATTTGGCCCATATCAAGCACCTGATCAAAACTCGGCACTTGGGTTTCGAAATAATCAAGCGCGCGCTCTACTTTGGCCCATTGGCCTTCATACCAAGGCTCATACCAATGTGTTTCGGGGCGGAAGCGTTTTTCATACACCATGGCCACCACAGCCTCTATCATACCATCTGCCGCCGCTTCGGTGGTCAGCACCTCCCAAAGGCGGCTTTCGGGGTAAAGCCCCGCTTGCGCATGCTGATCCAAAAAGCGGGTGATCACACGGCTGTCAAAAATCGGGCTATCCCCTTCGCGCAAAAGAACAGGAATACGTCCTGAAGGATTGGCGGCATTGAGATGGGCATCCCCGCCCATGGGTGAGGCTTTGACAGTTTCGAACACCACATCTGTCATACCTGCCTCTTTAACCATCACAAGAACCTTCCGCACGAAGGGGGATGCAGCAGAGCCGAGAACCTGAAATTGCGCCATTTGTCTTGTCCCTTTAGGCTTAGATTAAACCAAATTCTTGAAACACGGCGGCATAAATGTCGCGCTTGAACGGCACAATCTGCACCAAAAGATCCTGCGCCCGCATCCATTGCCAATCGGAGAATTCAACATCCTGATAGCTGAGGTCAATCGCGTCATCCGGGCCGGTTAATTCAACCATAACCCAATGCTGCTTTTGTCCACGAAATTTGCCGCCCCAACGATAGAGGATCACTTCTGGCGGCAGATCGTAGGTCAACCAATCAGCGGTCTGCCTTAGAAACCGCGTTTGATCTTCTGAGATGCCAGTTTCCTCAAGCAATTCGCGGGCAGCGGCTTGGCGTGGGGTTTCGTCTGCATCAATACCGCCCTGCGGCATTTGCCATGCAGGTTTGTCCATGTCCGCGCGCGTGCCCGCGAAAACACCGCCCGCGGCATTGACCATCACAATGCCAACACAGGGCCGATAGGGCAGCGCAGCGATATCAGAAGGCGACAGCGCCGCGCTCATCGGGCGTTTGGCCCCAAGGCGTTTAGCCCCGTCAGAATATCAATCGCATAGGCAAGTTGATAATCCTGATTGCGCAGGCGTGCGGTTTCCTCGGCAATGGCTTGCTCCTCATCGCGAAGACGCTGCTCATCTTCGGTCAGGGTGGTGTTGCGCAAGGCACCGCGCAAATCGGCTTCGGAACGGGTGAACCGATCTTCGGTTAGCGTCTCCTCAACAGGGTCGCGCTGTTCTACCAGAATATCAGGGGCCACGCCTAATGCCTGAATCGAGCGGCCTGAAGGGGTGTAGTACAGCGCAGTGGTCAGTCGAATGGCTCCCTCGCCCTGCACGGGCATCACAGATTGCACCGACCCTTTGCCAAATGTATTTGTGCCTACGACCACAGCGCGGCGATGATCTTGCAACGCACCCGCCACGATCTCGGAGGCTGAGGCAGAGCCGCCATTGACCAAAACCACCATCGGCAATCCGTCAATCAAATCGCCTGCCGTTGCATTGTAGCGATCCCCATCCGCGCCATTGCGACCACGGGTGGAAACGATTTCGCCCTGTTCCAAAAAGGCATCGGACACACGAATTGCTTGGGTCAATAGACCCCCAGGATTGTTGCGCAAATCAAGCACGACACCGTTCAGATTTTCGATCCCGCCAAGCTCTGCGATGACATCAGACAGACCCTCCTCCAAGTTGGGGTAGGTTTGATCATTGAAGGTCGAGACGCGCAAAATCGCGGTGTTCCCCTCTAGGCGCGTGCGCACAGCGGTAAGACGGATGCGGTCGCGGATGATGGAGATGTCAAAGGGTTCATCAACCCCCTCTCGCACGACAGTGATGACTATCTCCGAACCAACAGGCCCACGCATCAGATCAACAGCTTCTTCCAATGTCAGGCCAAGCAGTGCCTCGCCATCCACATGGGTAATGAAATCACCCGCCTCAACGCCCGCTTCCATTGCAGGGGTGTCATCCATTGGCGTGATGACGCGCACAAACCCGTCTTCTTGGGTGACTTCAATGCCCAGACCACCAAACTCGCCACGGGTCTGCACTTGCATCGAGTCGAAATCACGCGGCGGCAGATAGCTTGAATGCGGATCAAGCGAGATCAGCATTCCGTTGATCGCCGCTTCGATCAGCGCGGATTCATCGACCTCCTCAACGTAATTCGAGCGGATCCGCTCAAATACATCTCCAAACAAATCAAGCTGCTCGTAAACGCTGCGCTGCTGTTCCTGCTCTTGCGCCAAGAGCGGGGCGGCAAATTGGGATGCCAAGATGACCCCAGCAACCGCGCCCCCTAAGCCCGCAATAACCAGTTTCTTCATCTTTATCCGTCCTTTCCAACCGCGTATCTGGCGCGGCGCACTTATTCCCAATCAAATTATGGCTGCGGATCAATCGCACTGCCATCCTGTCTCAATTCAATATAAATAGTTTCTGGAAGCGCAGCGCCAGTCTGATCTGGTGTCTCAGTGATCAAATCTGCGCGCGCGCCTGCGGCGCTTGGCATCATTCCCAAGGGCGCGCCCTGTGCAATCACCGTGCCCGCGGTCACATAAAGATCACCAAGCCCCGCGAGAATCATCAAAATATTCCCCTCAGGTTCAAGGATCACCACATTACCATAGTCCAACAAAGGCCCCGCATAGCGCACTGTTCCAAACCACGGGGATGTCACAAGCGCCGCAGGGGGCCGTGGCCAATAACAAACCAGGGCGGCTTATGCCCGCTGCATCTTGGGCCTCGAACCCACCGAGCAAAACCCCAAAAACGGGCAAAGGCACTGCGCCGCGTGCAGCGCCACAGGCGCGCAAATCAAAAACACCGACAAGAGAAGGCTAAAGCGCGCTTTCATCGCAACAGCGACTGCCCCGTCATTTCAGGCGGTTGCGGCAGGCCCATTAGGGAAAGAACAGTTGGCGCCAAATCCGCCAGTCGACCATCTGCAAGGCTTGCGCCTTCGGGCGCGCCATACACCACAACAGGCACGAGATTGACGGTATGTGCCGTATGAGGGCCACGTGTCACAGGGTCGATCATTGTTTCGCAATTGCCATGATCCGCCGTCACGATCACCGCGCCGCCTTTAGCCTCAAGGGCCGCCAAGGCCGCGCCAAGACCCTGATCCACCGCCTCGCAAGCAGCAATTGCGGCGCCCAAATCCCCCGTATGCCCCACCATGTCAGGATTGGCGTAATTCACCACGATCAGGTCATACTCCGCATTAATCGCCGCAACCAAATTTTGGGTCACCTCGGCGGCGCTCATCTCGGGTTGCAGATCATAGGTCGCCACTTTTGGCGAGAGCGGCATAAACCGATCCTCCCCCTCAGCTGCACTTTCTTGGCCACCATTGAGAAAGAAGGTCACATGAGGATATTTCTCTGTTTCAGCAATCCGAAATTGACGCAAACCATGGGCCGCAACCCATTCGCCGAGCGTGTTTTTCAATTCCTGCTTAGGAAAAACCACCTGCATATAGCGATCATGGTCGGTCGAATAATTCACCATCCCCAATCGCGCCGAGAGATCAGGGCGAGGGCCACGCGCAAATCCTGTGAACTCAGGCGCGCAAATTGCGGCCAATATTTCTCGCGCGCGGTCTGCGCGGAAATTCACAAAGAACAGACCATCGCCTGCCGCCATGCCAGAATAGTCACCAATCACTGTTGCGGGCAGGAATTCATCGGTTTTCTCAGCCCCATAGCCTTGATCAATCGCCGCCTGCGCGGACGGGGCTTTTGCGCCTTTGCCTTCGACCATTGCGCGATAGGCGGTCTCGACCCGTTCCCACCGATTGTCGCGATCCATCGCAAAATAGCGCCCCGTGACAGTTACAATGCGCGCGCGGTCGGGCAATCCCGCCTCAAGGCCCGCGATCTGGTCTTTTGCAGATTTCGGGGCAACGTCCCGCCCATCGGTAATCGCATGGATCACCACCTCTAGCCCTGCATCTGCACAGGCCTGAACAGCAGCCAAAATATGCGCCTGATGGGCATGCACACCACCTGGGGAGGCAAGCCCCGCAATGTGAGCGCGTCCCTTCGCGGCTTTCACAGTCGCGATGAACTCTTGCAACGCTTGGTTGCGAACGAAGGAGCCATCCTCAATCGCCAGATCAATTTGACCTAAATCCATAGCCACCACGCGCCCTGCACCGATATTGGTATGGCCCACCTCGGAATTTCCCATTTGCCCCGTTGGCAAACCAACATCCGGGCCGAAGGTCACCAAGGTCGCATTGGGGCAGGTGGACATCAGCCGATCAAAGTTTGGAGTCTTGGCCTGCAACGGCGCGTTGCCTTCGGCCTCTGTGCCGATGCCCCACCCATCCAAAATGCACAAAATCACGGGTTTTTTCTGGGTATTCACGCGCATTGCGGTGCCTTTCTGCCAACCTGCCCTGTTTCTAGGATGGGTTGGGCAGAGAGGCAAGTTTCAACCTCAGGCGCAAAGACGGGGGGGCGCTGCCCCATGCGCAATGCGGCCACTGCCGAGCGCGCTAAACTGCGCGCCTCGCGGATGGCAACATCCATGTCTAAATGGCGATAAGTGCCAAGGCGACCCGCAAAACTGACGCCATGTTGACCCAAGGCCGCCGCGATATACCGCCCAAGCTGCGCCTTCTCGCGCGCAAGGCTCACAGGGTAATATGGGGTATCATTCGGCCCCGCCTCGAACGGGTATTCACGGGTGATAACGCTGCCCCGCCTCCGCACATTCACGCGCAAGCGTGGCCCCTGAGAACCCTGCACCAACCACCAAAATGGGCATTCTGCACCTCCATATTGCCAAGGGCAGAATGAGGGTCAGGGGTTAATGGGCCATGAATCAAAGAAAAGAGCGTGCCGCCGATAATCCGCCAATCGCCAAATTGGGCTGCCGCCCCTCAAGGAGATCAGCCACAATCCGTCCCGTCACACCCGCCATAGTGAGGCCCAAATGCTGGTGGCCAAAGGCGTGGATAATCTTTGAGGAGCTTGGGCTTGGCCCAATAACAGGCAAGGCATCAGGCAAGGTAGGCCTGCATCCCATCCATGTGGCATCAGGCGCGGGCAAATCGCCCCATAACTCGGCCCCTTTGCGCGCGATATAATCCAAACGGCGCGGGTTTTGTGGTGCGTTCAGGGCCGCAATCTCAACAGTTCCCGCCAAACGCAGACCTTGCGCCATAGGGGCGGTATAGAACCCACCCTCAACCCAACCCACGGGGCGCGTGGCATAATGGCCAAGATCTTTATATATCAGGTGATAGCCCCGTTCGGTTTGCAGGGGCAGATGCTCCGCACCGCCGCCTTTGATCTGCGCCGAATAGGCCCCTGCGGCCAGAACAACCCGCACCGCGGTGACATCATCCTGCCCAAGATGCACCCGCACTTGCGCGCCTTCATCGCTGAGTTCGGTCACCGCTTTGGCGATCGTCTGCCCGCCCAATTCTGTAAATTTCTGATGCAATCTTTGCGTCAAAAGCAGCGGATCGCGGATATGGCGCGCGAGCGGATAATAGACCCCACGCGCGGGTTGAAAGGCCAAGGCAGGTTCCATCGCATGAGCTTCGGCCCCGCTTAATTCCTCAAAGGGAATGCCTTGGTCGCGGCGAAACTTGAGGCCCGCCCGATCTGCATCGGCGGCAGTCGCGCTGCGCCAGACTGTCAATTGCCCATTTGCAATAATCAAATCCTCTGCCGTGGCGGCCTCAATCAGGGGGTTCAACCCCGCATCGGCATGGGCCAACAACGCCGCCAATTCCTGCGCAATCTGGCGGGATTTCGTAGGGCGACAATTGGCCAAGAATTTCATCATCCAGATCGGATGGCGCAGCGCATGACCCCAAGACAAAGCAAGCGGGCTGTCATTTGAAAACAGATAATAGGGCAGATTTGCAAAGACGGACGGGTCGTTGACGGGCAGGCAGGCATAGGTGGCTAAAGTGCAGGCATTGCCCGAACTCGCCCCTGATCCAACAGCAGCAGGATCAATCAAGGCCACCGATTGCCCACGCATCTGCGCCCAAAGCGCGCTGGCCACGCCCACCACACCCGCGCCAACAATAACGGCGTCAAAATGGGACCGGGGCGTGGACATAGGCCTACATGAACATCATGGCATTGTTGCGCAGGATGATCTCAAGCGCGTAGATCCCCAAGATCACAATCAGCGGTGCTAAATCTAGCCCACCCATTTGGGGTAAAACACGGCGAATGGGGCCATAAATCGGCTCAAGGAGGTTCGAAAGACCTTGCCAAATTTGATAGACCAAAGGCTGCCTAATGTTCAGCACACCGAAATTGATCAGCCAGCTCATGATAATATGGGCGATGATGATATAGGTCGCCACATTGAGCAGCAGCATCAAGATCATGAAGAGCGAAGTCACGGCAAAGGCCCCTTCCATCGGAAATCCCAGTTCGAATGATCTAAGCCCTGTCCAACCTAAGCGCAAGGGATCGGGCATTTTTGCCGATTTTTAAGCTGCTTTTATACCATTCTTTCGGATTCCCTTTGCCAAATCGAGAAAGCCCTCCACAGTAACGATAATAGAACGGCCATGGCGGGCAGGATGACCGAAAGTAAGAAACGCATCTATGGATGGTGGGCGTTTGACTGGGCAAGTCAGCCCTATAACACGCTGCTTCTGACCTTCATTTTCGCGCCCTATATCGCGCAAGTCTTAGGCGATGGCGCCCGCGCCCAAAGCCTTTGGGGCTATAGCATCGGGGCGGCAGGCCTATTGATTGCCATCGCTGCGCCCATATTAGGCAAAATCGCAGATCAAACTGGGCGCAAATTGCCATTCATTTGGGTGTTTTCCGCCTTTTACGTCATCGGCGCATGGGGCTGTTGGTTCGCTGCACCCGATGGAATGCAAATCTGGGTGGTTTTGATCCTCTTTGCCCTCGGCCTTTTTGGGATGGAATGCGCCACGATTTTCACCAATGCGCTTATGCCTGACCTTGCCCCACGCGCGCAAATGGGGCGCATCTCTGGGACAGGGTGGGCCCTTGGGTATCTGGGCGGATTGGTGGCGATGATCCTGATGCTCGGATTTTTCTCCGAAAACGCCGAAACGGGGCGCACGCTTTTTGGCCTATCACCCGCTTTTGGTCTGGACGCCGCCGCGCGCGAAGGGACACGCGCCGTGGGGCCCTTTACCGCGCTTTGGTATGTGATCTTTATGATCCCCTTCTTTCTTTGGGTGCGAGAACCGCACAAGCCCAAGCCGCACTCTGGCCCAAGTCTTGGTCAAACCATGCGCCAAGCACTGCCCGAGCTTGCACGCTCGCTGAAATCCTTGCGCCATCATCCAAGCCTGCTGCGCTATCTGCTCTCATCTATGTTCTACCGCGATGCGTTGAACGGTCTTTATGCCTTTGGCGGCATTTATGCGGCGGGTGTCTTGGGTTGGTCGATCACAGATATCGGAATTTTCGGGATTCTTGCCATCATCTCGGGGGCCGTTGCGGCATGGATAGGCGGCAAATGGGATGATCGTTTCGGGCCATACCAGATCATTTGGTGGTCAGTTCTCTGCCTAACCGGTCTATCTCTTCTCATCCCCTTTATCGGGCGCGATAGCCTATTTGGTCTTGCGCTTGCCGAAAGCTCAAACCTGCCAAGCCTGATGTTCTACCTGATCGGCATCGGCATTGGCGCGGCAGGTGGTATCGTGCAAAGCGCATCCCGCCATATGATGCTGCGCCAAGCGGATCCTGCCGCAATAACCGAGCATTTTGGCCTTTATGCCCTCGCAGGAAAGGCCACAGCTTTCCTCGCCCCATTTCTCATTGCGGTGATGACCTCCCTCACCAACAGTCAAAATTGGGGCGTAACACCGCTGATTATGCTATTCTTACTGGGGTTATGGTTGTTGCGCGGGGTGAATGCCGATCCGCGGCAGCATGAATAGGGGAAATCGGGCCATGCGCAAATATATCGCCTCTATAGGTTTGTGTCTCATCGCCGTTACGGCCTGCGCCCCAAGCGCACCGCCTGTGGCCAATGATCTGCCGCAGGTGACACTCTCAAGTGCTGATCTGAGCCGCGAAGCACGGCTTGTTTTTGGCAATCTGTCAACGCCCACCACAACAACCGCAAATGTGTTCGGCGCCTATGCAGGCGGATGCGTGGCAGGGGCCGTGCAACTGGCCGAAACAGGGCCGACATGGCAGGCAATGCGCCTGTCGCGCAATCGCAACTGGGCCCACCCTGACACCGTGACGTTCGTCCAAGACCTAAGCACAAGAATGGCGGCTGCGACCTCTTGGAGCGGTCTATATATTGGCGATATGAGCCAGCCGCGCGGCGGGCCTATGCTGTCAGGCCATGCCAGCCATCAATCGGGGCTTGATGCGGATATCTGGCTCTTGCCCGCGCGCAATCTGAACCTCTCCCAAGCCGCGCGTGAAAACCTGTCCTCTATTTCGATGCAGGCGCAACGCGGGGCAGCCGTGAATGAAAATTGGACGGAGGAACACGCCACGCTGATCCGCCTTGCCGCCAGTGATCCGCGCGTGTCGCGCATTTTCGTCTTTCCAGCCGCAAAGGTCTGGATGTGCGAAAATGAGACAGGAGATCGCAGCTATCTGCGGAAAATCCGGCCGTGGTTTGGCCATCACTACCATATCCATGTGCGCCTAAACTGCCCGCTTGGCGCAAGCGATTGCGAGGCGCAAGATGCGCCTCCTGTGGGGGATGGCTGCGCGGATGCGCAGGCTTGGGTCAACAATATTTTGAACCCGCCGCCCCCTGACCCCGATGCGCCTGATCCCGCACCACGCCGCGCCCTGAGGCTTGGTGATTTGCCTGCGCAATGTCAGGCAATCAGTCAGTTGTAGCGCCCGAAACCTTAACGGCCTGGAATGCCGCCGCGCCGTCCTGATAGGGGCCATGTGTCGATGACGTCTAACGCCTCTTCCGCAGTTTCCACGAAGCGGAAGAGGTCGAGATCCTCAGGTGAAATCGTGCCGATCTCGACCAGCATGTCCCAATCGACAAGGCGCGTCCAATAATCTCGGCCAAACAGCAGCACGGGCACCTGCTCCATTCGCCCTGTTTGGATCAAGGTCAGGCTTTCGAACAGCTCATCCATCGTGCCAAAACCGCCTGGAAAAATCGCAAGCGCACGCGCGCGCAGCAGGAAATGCATTTTGCGAATGGCAAAATAGTGAAAATTAAAGCTCAACTCAGGTGTGACATAAGCATTAGGGGCCTGCTCGTGGGGCAGCACGATATTAAGCCCAACAGAAACACCGCCCGCCTCATGCGCGCCGCGATTGCCCGCCTCCATCACGCCCGGGCCACCGCCCGTGACAATGACATTCTCACCGCGCGCACCGCGCTGGGTGATTTGATAGGCAAAACGGCGGGCCTCCTCGTAATAACGAGCCATTGCCGCAATCGCGGGGGGTTTGCCGTCTGTGGCGTCAGGCGCAGGAATGCGCGCACCGCCAAACAGAACAATGGTTGACCGAATGCCTTCTGCATCCATCCCCATTTCGGTCTTTAAAAGCTCAAGCTGAAGGCGCACAGGGCGCAGCGCGTCCTGACACAGAAAATCTGGGTCTGCGAAGGCAAGCCTATAGGCGGGACTTTGGGTTTGCGGCGTGTCTGGCGTGCGGTCGGCTTCGCGCAGATCCAAACCTGCATCCCGCATCAGATGTTTCTTGCTGCTCATTGCTTGTCTCCCCCTGTACTGGCCATATTTATCTCATACCAATATTCGCACCATGCGGCCAGAGGGCGGCGCGTTGCGCAAAGCCCCCCTTGGCGCTATAGCGCCTGTCAAACAGCCCGAGCTAAGGATAAAGCGTATGACCGATATTCAGAAACTGGAAACGGCGATTGAAGCCGCGTGGGACGCGCGCGACAGCATCACGCCTGCAACCACTGGCGAAACCCGTGATGCAATTGAAGAAACCCTCAGCACCCTCGACCAAGGCAGCTTGCGCGTTGCAGAGCGCGGGGGTGATGGCACATGGCATGTCAATCAATGGGCAAAGAAAGCCGTTCTTTTGGGCTTCCGTCTGAAGGATATGGAAATGCAATCGGGCAGCCCTCAAGGCGGCAGCTGGTGGGATAAGGTCGACAGCAAGTGGAAGGACTGGTCAGACAGCGATTGGAAATCCGCAGGCTTCCGTGCAGTTCCAAATTGTATTGTGCGCCGGTCTGCCTATATCGCGCCGGGCGTTGTTCTGATGCCGTCCTTCGTAAACCTTGGCGCCTATGTCGACAGCGGCACGATGGTTGATACATGGGCCACGGTCGGGTCTTGCGCGCAGATCGGCAAGAATGTCCATCTGTCGGGCGGCGTAGGTATTGGCGGCGTTTTGGAGCCAATGCAGGCAGGCCCCACCATCATCGAAGATAACTGCTTTATCGGCGCGCGCTCCGAGGTAGTCGAGGGCGTGATCGTGCGTGAAGGCTCGGTTCTAGGGATGGGCGTCTTCATCGGCCAATCCACCAAGATCGTGGATCGCGAAACAGGCGAAGTCTTTTACGGCGAGGTTCCACCTTATTCGGTGGTTGTTGCAGGCTCTATGCCCTCAAAGAACGGGATCAACCTCTACTGTGCTGTCATCGTAAAACGCGTTGATGAGAAAACCCGCTCTAAAACGGGTATCAACGAGCTGCTGCGGGACTAAATCGTGAAGTAGGTATCACATTCAAAACGGGTCGCAGGTGCGGCCCGTTTTTTTGTGGCAATTGTTAACGATGCGGCAACAAAATCGGCAGGATTACGGCAAATCACGGAAATTACGCCCAAATTTGCCTTTTTGCCCTCAACACTCCCTCATAATTCCCGCCTTTAGTCCGTTCTTTTCCCCAATAGCGCCCCATTTGGAAACGATGCTGCGAGGGAAGTCGAACAATGCCCAAAGGACGAAAGATGGACAGATTGACCGAAATGGAAGCCTTCGCCATGGTTGTGAACCAAGTGGCTTCACCGATGCGGCGCGCAAGATGGGTATCTCGAAATCCGCCGTGTCCAAGCATATTTCATCGCTCGAATCCCGTTTAGGTGCGCGGCTATTAAATCGCACTACCCGCCGCGTCAGCCCGACCGAGATCGGTCTGGCCTATTATGACCGCGCCTGTCGCGTTCTCAATGATGCGGGCGATGCAGATGCGATGGTCTCCTCCATGCAGTCCGCACCATCGGGGCTGTTAGGCGTGACCGTTCCCACTGATTTTGGGTCTGGTCACCTCTCGCCCCTCATTGGCGGTTTCCTCAAAGCCTATCCGCAAGTGTCCGTGAGCATGGTTTTGGAGAATCGTCATGTAGAACTGATTTCAGAGGGGTTTGATGTCGCTATTCGCATGGGTGAGATGGAGGACAGCACACTCAAAGCCCGCCGTATCTGTGACACCACAATGCGCATGATTGGATCCCCTGCCTATTTCGCGGCACATGGTCATCCCGAACGGATTGAAGACCTCAATGAACATCGTTTGCTGCACTTCTCGAATGAAGCGCAGGGAAATGTTTGGAAACTCTTGGCCCCATCAGGGGAGCGGCGTTTTGTGCGCTCCACAGGCGCATTGACCGTCAATGGCGGGCAAGCCTTGTTGAAAGCGGCAATCGGCGGTTTTGGTATCGCCTTTTTGCCAAGCTTCCTCTTTGACGAGGCGCTGCGGGCAGGCGAAGTGGAAGAAGCGATGCCACATCTGCCGATCGAAATACAAAGCTTGCACGCAGTTTACCCACCTGGGCGCTATACACAGCCCAAATTGCGCGCCTTCATTGATTTTCTGGTTGATCAGTTCAAAGACAAAGGCCCAATGGATTGGTGATCAATCTCTCAGGCATCTTCGGGGTGAATTCGATAGTGATAAGCACTGACCACCTCGAAGCCCATGGATTGATAAAGCCCATTTGCCGCTTGATTGGCCTTGGTCGTCACAAGTGTTAGCCAATTCGCCCCTTCCGCCTGCGCCCAATGCGCCATATGCCACATAACACGCCGCCCCACACCCTGACGGCGGGCCGATTGGGCGGTTTCGACCGCGTGCAGCATGGCGATATCTCCATCGCAGGCGATAAAGCCAGTCGCGGCAATGCGATCCTGCTGTCGCGCAAAAACCGTGGTTTTCGAGGCGCACGCCCGCGACATGACGTCTAAGCGCGCGGGCCCTATCCCGCCATCAGCCCAAATTGCCGCTTGCGCGGCCAAGGGCGGCCAAAGGGCAAAGCATTCAGACAGCGCAGGCAGATCCCGCCCGCGCAGATCCATCGCGTAAAACCATACAGGATCTTTGAGCTGATAGCCACGCGCCCCAAGGGCGGCATCCAAAGCGGATTGGCTTTCGCGAATAATAAATAAGCGCGGCTGCCCCATAGCCTGCATGCGGGCCTCGGCCTTGTTGAGCGTTGCCTCATCGGGGGAATCTTGGCCGTCCCAACTGGCCGCAGATACACGACTGCCGCCGCCTGCCCCCTCACGAAAAGTCAAAAGCCCATCAGTTTGGTAAGTTTTGGCGGGCCAAGTGGCATCTAACGCCATAAACAAACGGCCCTCATCAGGCAGCAAGTCGGAACAGACCGCGCCCATATCAAACGCCCTGCGGAAAAGCGCGCGCCATCTCTGCAATAGCACGTTGAAGCATCCCCTCATCGGCACTGCGCAGCACGATATTTGCCCCATACACCCCGTTCAATTGATAGGGGTAAGAGCCGATTGAAACATCGGGAAATTGGGCAGCAATTTCGCCCAAAGGCCCCGCAATATCACCTTCGCCCATCTCTAGGCGGATGCTGTGGCTGATCAAGGGCGCGCCACCTGTCAAGCGCGGCATGACCGAAGCCACCATCGCCTGAAAGACCGAAGGCACCCCCGCCATCACATAGACATTTTCGATCTGAAACCCGGGTGCGGTGGAGACGGGATTGTCGATCAAAGCCGCGCCATCGGGAATGCGCGCCATGCGCAGGCGGGCCTCGTTCAACTCTTGCCCGCGGGCATCATAATGGGCTTGCAACAACGCCCGCGCATCCGCCCGCACATCAATATGCACGCCAAAAGCCGCTGCAACCGCATCAGCGGTGATGTCGTCATGAGTTGGCCCAATACCGCCCGAAGTAAACACATGATCATAAGACCCGCGCAGCGCATTGAGGGCCTCAACAATACCCGCATGATCATCAGAGACGATGCGCACCTCTTTCAGCGTAATCCCTTTTGCGGTCAATTCATTGGCCAAATGGTGCATATTCGAATCGCGTGTGCGTCCTGATAGGATTTCATCCCCGATCACCAACATCGCTGCGGTTGGTTGTGCCATTTTGAGAACCCCCACTTGTCATGCACCCTGCCTGCGGTATAGGCCAAGCCCTGTCATGCCGCAACGCGTCATCGCGTGGCGGGCTTGGCTAGAATTCAAGCGCCAAAAACCGTAATCTGGTGCGAGATGACAGGAGCAGATGTTTTGGACGATTTCAAAGGCCGCGTGACCAAAGACGGAATTCGCATTCACGATGATGCAGGCTTTGCTGGGATGAATGCAGCGGGCGCACTGGCCGCGCGCATTCTTGACGACATCGCTCCCATGGTAGAGCCAGGCGTCACGACCGAAGCCTTAGATCAAGCGATTGAGGATATGGTCAATGCGGCGAGCGCGAAATCTGCAACCATCGGATATCGTGGTTATAAACACGCAAGCTGCATCTCGGTGAACCATGTGGTCTGCCACGGCATCCCCAGCCCCAAAACCCTTAAGGATGGGGACATCCTGAACATTGATGTGACCGTCATCGTGGATGGGTGGTTTGGCGACACAAGCCGCATGTATGTGGCAGGCAATCTGAACCGCAAAGCAGAACGCCTGATCCAAGTGACCCATGACGCCCTCTTCAAAGGGATTGAAATCGTGCGTCCGGGGGCCACGTTTGGGGATATTGGCCATGCGATTCAAACCTATGTCGAAGCCAATCGCATGAGCGTGGTGCGTGATTTCTGCGGTCATGGGTTGGGTCAGGTCTTTCACGCACCGCCCAATGTTCTTCATTATGGCCGCGCGGGCACCGGCTCCGTCTTGGAAGAGGGGATGTTCTTCACCATTGAGCCCATGGTGAACCTTGGCCGTCCCGAAACCAAAGTTTTGGCAGATGAATGGACAGCTGTGACACGGGATAAATCCCTCTCCGCACAGTTTGAACATTCGATTGGCGTGACCGCGGATGGGTTTGAAATTTTCACCCTGTCACCCTCTGGGAAATTCCACCCCACGTGGCGCTGACGCGTTTAATCGCTGATTAACCATTCTGATGGATGGTGCGGGTATGACAAAACCCGAGTTGACCCTTGCCCATGACCGCACCGTGCCCCTGCCGAAATTGCGCAGGATTGCGGTTGATGCCGCACAGCATGATCTTCTCGCACGGCTATTGGCGGCGGCGGCGCCAAACGCACCGTCTGCGCGGATGGCGGCCACGCTGTTACGACAACATGGCAGCCTTGCACGCGTTCTTTGCGCCAGTGACCAACGCCTGAAATCCGTCACCCATATGACCGAAGATACGATTGCCCATTTACGCCTAACGCAGGCGGTGGCGGAAACGATTACCCGCAAACAGCTTGATGACCGCCCGATCTTGGGCTCATGGCATACGGTGATGGATTATTGCCGCGCAACCATGGCGCACCGTGATGTTGAGGGGGTGCGGGTTTTCTACTTTGACCGCAAAAACCACCTTATCGCCGATGAGCAGCACAGCCGCGGCACCGTGGATCACGCGCCCTTCTATCCCCGCGAAGTTATCAAGCGCGCGCTTGAGATGAGCGCCTCAGCACTGGTGGTGGTTCACAATCATCCGTCAGGCGACCCGACCCCAAGCACAGGCGATATTGCCCTGACCCGACAGTTGGGCGAGGCGAGCAAAATGATGGGTCTGACCCTGCATGACCATATCATCATCACGCCAAGCGGCGAGGTCAGCTTTCGCGCGGAGGGTCTGATTTAAAATCAGGCCAAACGCCCGTGACAATGCTTGAACTTTTTTCCCGATCCACAGGGGCAGGCATCATTGCGGCCAAGATTGCCCCATGTTTCAGGACGCGTCTCATCAAAGCCTTTATCATCACCGCTTGCTTTCGCTTCAGCCTCATCCGCGGCTTTCAAGGCGGCTTGCTGCTGCGCTGCGGCCTGTGCTTGCAATTGACGGATCAATTCTGCCTGCTGCTCGGGGCTGAGCGGTTGGATGCGGCCAAGTTTCTTCGTCACTTCCTGACGAAGCCCATCTAACAGGCCCTCGAACAATTGGAACGCCTCAGATTTATATTCGTTCAACGGGTCGCGCTGCGCATAACCACGGAATGCCACGACTGAGCGCAAATGTTCCAATTTCAATAGGTGATCACGCCATTTCTGGTCGATTGTCTGCAACAATACCTGTTTTTCAATATTGCGCATCTGCTCGGCACCAAAGGCAGTGGCTTTGTCGCTCATGAATTTATCGGCGGCTTCCTCAAGGCGTTCAATCACCACGTCCTGATCTACGCCGTCTTCTTCGGCCCATGCGGGGATCGGAAGATCGAGTGACAATGTCTCGCGGCAGGCCTGTGCCATCGCCTCAACATCCCACTGATCTGCATAGGATCGCGGTGGCATATAAGTGTCGACCATATCGGCGATCACCTCATAGCGCATATCCTTGACGATATCCTCAATATCATCGGAGGCCATGATATCCATGCGCTGGCCAAAGATGACTTTGCGCTGTTCATTCATCACATCATCGAATTTCAGCAACTGCTTGCGGATGTCGAAGTTGCGCCCTTCAACCTTGGCCTGCGCGCGCTCCAAGGATTTGTTGACCCAAGGATGCACAATTGCCTCACCTTCTGCCAGACCGAGCGTGGTCAACATCTTTTCAAGACGTTCTGACCCAAAAATCCGCATCAGATCATCTTCGAGCGATAGGTAAAACGCTGAACGACCCGGATCGCCCTGACGACCCGAACGACCGCGCAACTGGTTGTCGATACGGCGGCTTTCATGACGCTCTGTTGCCAGAACATACAGACCACCTGCGGCCTTCACGGCCTCTTCATCGGCTTGGTGGGTTTCTTCAATTTCAGCGCGCAGTTTTTCAGGGTCAGCATCAGGATTTGCGGCGATGGCATCCATCACCTTCAACTCGACATTGCCGCCCAGTTTAATATCGGTGCCGCGACCCGCCATATTGGTCGCAATAGTGATCGCGCCCAATTTGCCCGCATCTGCCACAATCTGCGCTTCCTGCTCATGCTGACGCGCGTTCAAAACATTATGCGGCAACTTTGCCTTGGTCAAAAGGCCGCTCAGCATCTCGGATTTCTCAATCGATGTTGTGCCAACCAAAACAGGTTGGCCATTTTCATGCGCTTCGCAAATCGACTCTACGATGGCGTTATATTTCTCAGCGGCGGTGCGATAGACCTGATCATGGTCATCAATCCGCGCCACAGGGCGGTTGGTTGGAACCTCAACAACGCCAAGTTTGTAAATTTCAAAAAATTCTTCGGCCTCGGTTGCCGCTGTGCCCGTCATGCCACCCAATTTTTTGTAGAGGCGGAAGTAATTTTGGAATGTCACCGAAGCCAAGGTCACATTCTCAGGTTGGATCGCAACGCCTTCCTTGGCTTCGATGGCCTGATGCAGACCATCAGACAGGCGCCTACCCGGCATCATACGGCCCGTGAATTCATCGACCAAGACCACCTCATCGCCGCGCAACAGATAATCGCGATCTTTTAGATACACCTTATGCGCCCGCAACGCGCAGGTCGCGTGATGCACAAGCGAAGTGCTTTCAGGGTCATAGAGGCTTTGCCCCTCAGGCAAGAGGCCCGCTTCGGCAAGGCGCTGCTCAAGAAAGTCATTGCCTTCCTCGGTCAGGGTCGCGTTGCGCGTTTTCTCGTCCAGCGTATAGTGCTCTTCGGTCAGCTCAGGGATCACCTTGTCAATCGCCACATAAAGATCGGAACGATCTTGAGATGGGCCAGAAATGATCAATGGCGTGCGCGCCTCATCGATAAGGATCGAGTCGACCTCGTCCACAATCGCGAAATTGTGACCGCGTTGCGCCATCTCAGGCAGCGATCCGCGCATATTGTCCCGCAAATAATCGAACCCAAGCTCGTTATTGGTGGCGTAGGTGATGTCGGCGGCATAAGCCTCGCGCTTTTCGGCTTCGGGCTGGCGCGGGTAAACCACGCCAGTTGTCATACCAAGCGCGGCGAAAACCTTGCTCATCCATTCCGCATCTCGCCTTGCAAGGTAATCGTTCACAGTGACAACATGCACGCCTTCGCCACTCAGAGCGTTGAGATAGGCGGGAAAGGTGGCAACCAAAGTTTTCCCTTCGCCTGTCTTCATCTCGGCAATATTCCCTTGGTGAAGGAAAATGCCGCCCATCAACTGCACATCAAAGGCGCGCAAACCCAAAGCGCGCTTGGCGGCTTCGCGGCAATTGGCAAAGGCCTCGGGCAATAGCGCATCAAGGCTCTCACCATTGGCGTGGCGCTGACGAAATTCTTCAGTTTTTGCTATCAGCCCTGCATCATCGAGGGCGACAAATTCAGGCTCAAGTGTGTTGATCTTTGCAATAAGCGGCCTTTGAGCTTTGACCAATCGATCATTTGAACTGCCAAAAATCTTCTTTGCGATAGATCCAAGCCCAAGCATGCAAAACGCCTTATGTCAGAGTTGATCCACGCAATGGCAGACCCAAAAGAATGTGATCTCCGCTCGGGTTGTTTGCATCCGCGCGGCGGTCTAGAAGACCCATCAAGGAAGCTGTGCCAACGTCCCCAACCGCAATGGGACATAAGCGCCCGCTTTTGGCCTGTCAACGTGGGCGCGAAGGATTACGCCCGTAATAAAAGGACTGTTCTATGAAACGCCTGCTTGTCTCCGCCGCAATTTCCCTCTCCCTCGCAGCCCCAGTGGCGGCGCAAGACGCCAGCACGGTCTTGGCAACGGTCAACGGCACCGACATCACTTTGGGTCATTTGATTGCAATGCGCGCGATGCTGCCCGCGCAATATCAAGAATTGCCAGACGAGGTTCTCTATAATGGAATGTTGGATCAGCTGATCCAACAGGAGGTTGTCGCAGACTCGCTGCGCGGCTCGGAAGACGCGCGCACAAAACTGACCATGGAAAACGAAGATCGTGCGTTTTTGGCCAGTGTCGCCATTGATGCGATTGCCTTTGACACAATCGCAGATGCGGATGTCCAAGCCCTCTATGACGCAAATTTCGCGGATGCAGGCGGTGATCAGGAATGGAATGCAAGCCATATTCTGGTCGCAACCGAAGAAGAGGCGCAAAGCCTGATTGACCAATTGAATGATGGCGCTGATTTTGTTGCTTTGGCGCAAGAGTTCTCAACAGGTCCCTCTGGCCCAAATGGCGGCGCTTTGGGGTGGTTCGGCACGGGCATGATGGTGCCAGAATTTGAAACTGCCGTAGCAGGCCTAGAGGCGGGGGAAATTTCCGCGCCTGTCCAAACCCAATTTGGTTGGCACGTTGTGAAACTGAACGAGTCGCGCATCAGTGCGCCCCCCGCGCTAGAAGATGTGCGCGCCGATCTTGAGGAAGAACTGCGCCGTCAGCGCGTTGACGCCTATCTTGCGGACTTGACCGAAGCGGCCGAGATCGCGCGGCCAGAGGTTGAGATTGACATGAGCCTCATCCGCAACATTGATCTTTTGACACAGTAACCCCTCTCACATAGGCCCGATCATGGCAAAAGCCCCGCTTCCTGTCTCTCCCCTCGCCCCAAAAGGTGGGTTTCCTGCATTGCCCCGCATTGATGGGGTGCGCTTTGCCAGTGGCGCGGCTGGGGTGCGGTATCAAAACCGCACCGATGTCATGTTGGTCAAGATTTGTGCAGGGGCGTCAGTAGCAGGTGTCTTTACCCGATCCTCCACGCGCTCCGCACCTGTCCTCGATTGTGAGCGCAAGTTGGCCGCTTTGGGAAAAAGCAGCGATCAAGGCTTTGGAATTGTTGTAAATTCTGGAAATTCCAACGCCTTTACAGGCCGCGCAGGCGATCAAACGGTCGAGGCGGTAACCGCCGAGGCGGGCCGTGTTTTGGGTATTCCAGCCGCTCATGTGTTCAGCGCGTCAACGGGGGTGATTGGTGAGCCCTTCGCCCCCGAAAAAATTACGCATATCTTGGCGGAATTGGCGGGCAAACTGGATGCTGACGGGGCAGATGGTGCGGCGCGGGCGATTATGACCACCGACACTTTCCCCAAAGGCGCGACAGAAACCCTGACCCTCTCGGGCCATGAGGTGAAAATCGCGGGCTTTGCCAAAGGCTCGGGCATGATCGCGCCAGATATGGCCACAATGTTGGCCTATGTCTTTACCGATGCCGCGATTTCGCGTGCCGCGCTGCAATCCATGTTATCGCAAGCCACCAAACGCAGCTTTAACGCGGTGACAGTGGACAGCGACACCTCAACCTCGGACAGTTTGATGGTGGCCGCGACAGGCAAGGCAGGCAATCCCCAGATTGCCGATTTGGACAGCACAGATGCAAAGGCGTTTTATGTGGCCCTTGAGGCGGTTCTCAAAGACCTTGCCTTGCAATTGGTGCGCGACGGAGAAGGCGCAACCAAACTGATTGAAGTGCAGGTCACAGGCGCGGCAAATGACGCGGATGCAGATCGTGTTGCCCGCGCGATTGCCAACAGCCCACTCGTAAAAACCGCGGCTGCGGGCGAGGATCCAAATTGGGGTCGTGTTGTCATGGCGGTCGGGAAATCTGGCGCAGTCGCAGATCGTGACCGCCTGACCATCAAGTTCGGTGATATTTTGGTGGCCGAAAATGGCTGGGTCAGCCCCGATTACAGAGAAGAGCAAGGGGCCGCCTATATGAAACAGCAGGAATTGCGCATCGCCGTGGATATGGGCCTTGGCATGGGGGCGGCCACAGTATGGACCTGCGACCTGACCCATGGCTATATCAGCATCAATGCGGATTATCGCTCATGAAAACGGTGCTTGTCTCTGCAGCGGCGTTGATTGATGGCGAGGGCCGTGTGCTTTTGGCGCAACGGCCTGAGGGGAAATCCATGGCCGGTCTTTGGGAGTTTCCGGGCGGGAAGGTCGAAGAGGGCGAAACACCCGAGGCCGCCTTGATCCGAGAATTGCACGAGGAATTGGGCATTGAAACGTGGCAAAGCTGCCTTGCGCCGTTATGCTTTGCCAGCCACAGCTACGAGAAATTTCATCTTCTTATGCCGCTCTTTGCCTGCCGCAAATGGGACGGTATCCCGCAATCGCGCGAAGGGCAGGCGCTGAAATGGGTCCGCGCAAAAGATTTGCGCGACTACCCGATGCCACCTGCAGATATCCCTTTGATTCCGATCCTGCGCGACTGGCTTTAGCCGCCAATCCACCCTTTGAGGTGATCCTGCGCGACAGCAACCAATGCCTTGATATGCGCGTCATCATCGTTGAGGCAGGGGATATAGGTAAACTGCTCGCCGCCCGCCTCTTCAAAGCTTTCGTGGATTTCTTCGTTGATCTCTTCCAAAGTCTCGATGCAATCGGCCGAGAATGCAGGGGCAATCACCGCAATCTTTTTCTTGCCCGCTTCGGCCAACCGCGCCACTTCTTCGACTGTGTAGGGCTTGAGCCACTCTTCGGGGCCAAAACGGCTTTGGAATGTCGTGACAATCTCACCGTCAGACCAACCCAAACGCTCTTTCAGCAGGCGTGAGGTTTTTTGGCACTGGCAATGATAGGGATCGCCCTCCATCAAATAACGCTTGGGGACGCCGTGATAGGAGGCCACCAAGACATCGGGGCGGTCTTCAATCTTTGCGTAGGCCCGCTCAACCGACTGCGCCAAGGCCTCAATATAGAGCGGATGCTCGTAATAGGCCTCGACTGTGCGGACGGTCGGTTGCCATTTGATATCCGTCAGTGCGCGAAAGAATTGGTCGCAAGCTGTGGCTGAAGTCGCGCCCGCATATTGAGGATAAAGAGGAAAAAACAGGATTTTCGTGCAACCTTTTGCAACCAGTTCATCCACTTTGGACTTGGTCGATGGGTTGCCATACCGCATACAGAAATCCACCTCGACCTGATCGCCATAAAGCGCCGCCATTTCAGACTTAATCTTTGCGGTCTGATCTTTGGTAATGGTCATCAGCGGGCTTTCGCCCTGCTCTTCATTCCAAATAGATTTATAAGCCGCCCCCGAAGAAAACGGACGCTTGGTCAAAATCACCAATTGCAAAAGCGGTTGCCAAATCCACGGGCTGTAATCAATCACGCGGCGATCCGAGAGGAATTCGTTCAAATAGCGGCGCATTGACCAGTAATCATAATGATCTGGCGTGCCCAAATTTGCCAAAAGCACACCAATCTTGCCGAACTTCACCTTTGGGTGATCAGCGGGTGCGTGGAGCAGAGCAGCTTCGGTCGCGTTTTGCATCATATTCATCTTTTATCGCACTTCTTTCTTCAGCCTGACTAACCCAGACAACAAAAAACGGCCACCCTTTTACGACCCGTTTTCCACGGGTCGGGCGGTTTCATCAAATTCGGTCACGCCAAGCGCGTCTGCCAATCTCGCCTGCGCCGATCCAGGTCGAAGCGGCTTTTGTTGACTGGCATCTGGTTTCCATCCTGAAAGGAATACGATCTCAACAGTGGATCGGATGCGATTTTCTTCGAATGGATAAGTTTTTTTGTAAATTTCATCGGCGAGCGTGAATAAATCACGCGGGGGGGCGGCGCGGTAACGCGCGTCAAGCACATTGGTTTCCCCCATATCGCGCAAATCACCAATCAGGTGAAAAATATCCCGATAACTGATGGTTTTGCGCAATGTATCAGCCACAGGCAGGGCAAACCCCGCACGCTCCAAGAGCCCGCCCATATCACGCAAATCCCCCATCGGGGCCACGCGCGGCGACAAGCCGCCCATCACCGCACTTTCGGCTTGGCGCAGAACATCTCGCAATTCGGTCAGGCTTTCGCCGCCAAAAAACACTCCGAGAAACAGCCCATCGGGTTTCAGCGCACGGGCCGCTTGCACAAGTTGCCCCACGGGATCATCGGCCCAATGCAACGCCATCACGTGGATCACCAGATCATGGGCCCCTTCGGTCAAGCCCAAGTCATCTTGGGGTAGAACGCGGGGGGCTTCGGGCATAAAATCTGCCCAATACTCCACAAAAGGCGTGATCAAAACGGGCGCGGTAAAGCGCCTGTTAACGTCTGCCAGTCTTTCTTCTAGCTCAAGCTTGACCTCGTCATGTAAAAAACCCGCTCGATCCAATCGCGCACGCGCACGGACACGGGCCAAGGCCTTCGGGTCGGTCAATTTTGGCGGAAGGGGTTCAGTCACGACTATGGTCTCAGGCTTTTTGAAAACTTTGGGGGTTTATGTAAGTGTTCGCGTCCCGTTTGCAAATCCTTGATCGGGCCAAAACATGGGCCTTTCCGCCTGATTGCCTGCGCTGTGGTGACAGGGTTGAAATCCCTTTTGGTCTTTGTGGCCCCTGCTGGGCGGAGGCCCGGTTTATTGGCAAATCCTGCTGTCACACCTGTGGCGATGAATTGATTGGGGAAGAGGCTGCGCAGAACGGCCCCCCAAGATGGGTTGGGCGCGGAAGCCCGTTTTGCCAATTTGGGCGAGGCGCTGGCCCTAACCCCGCGCCATGGTGAAAGGTTGCGGGGACGGGCAGTCATTTTGATTGATGATGTGATGACCTCAGGCGCGACCCTATGGTCTGCAACCCACGCCTTGCGCTTGGGCGGCGCAGGGCCGATATATGTGCTGGTTATGGCCCGCGCGACAAAAGCAGCGTAGCAGATAGGAGACAGGCAGATGGCACAGATTGAAATCTTCACAAGCCCACTTTGCGGCTATTGCCATGCTGCCAAACGCCTTTTGGCAAGCAAGGATGTCAGCTTTGTCGAGACTGATGTCAGCCGTGACCCAAAACTGCGCCAAGATATGATGGCACGCGCCCATGGTCGGCACACTGTGCCGCAGATTTTTATCAATGACCAACATATAGGCGGTTATGATGATCTCGCGGCACTTGAGCGTCAGGGCAAGCTTGATCCATTGCTTTCTTCGTAAATTTCCAGTGTTTTTAACGATTTCCCTTGCACCAAAAGGCTGGCATAGGGTCTAGTCCGCGCCATGAATGACACCAGTGATCCCCTCTCTATCGCGCTGTTCAGCGAATTGTTCATGGCTGATCAATTGGCCCGAAACCGCCTGTCCAAAGCCCTGCCAAAAGGTATGGAACTGAGCCATTTTTCTGTGCTGAACCACTTGGCCCGCGCCAATGAGGAACGCACGCCTGCTCAGCTTGCGCGGCTGTTTCACGTGACCCGTGGCGCCATGACCAACACGCTGAACCGTTTGGAATGGGCGGGACATATCCATATCCGTCCCGATTGGGACGATGCGCGCCGTAAATTTGTGACCATCAGCCCCGCGGGACGTTCCGCGCGCGATGCCGCGTTGCAGGCGATTGCACCGATTTTGTCGGATACGATCGAAGCCATCGGTGCAGCCAAAGTTCGCGCAGCCCTGCCCGTTTTACGCGAGATGCGGGTGCGCCTTGAAGATGATGCCGACCTGCGCAGTTAAGGGCGAATGGATGCGGTGACGTAATTCACCGACAAATCGCGATCCGAGATCGACCAACCCCAAGAAATCGGATTGAAAACATAGCCCTTGCGATCCACGGGCCTCAGCCCTGCAATCTCGATCATTTTGAATAGCTCATCGGGCGTGATGAATTTTGACCATTCATGTGTGCCTTTTGGCAGCCAACGCATGATATATTCCGCACCCACAATCGCCATGGCAAAGCTTTTGGGATTGCGGTTGATGGTTGAGCACAGCATCAGCCCGCCTGATTTCAGCAAATCATGGCAAGCAGTCAAATAGGCCTGCGGATCGACCACGTGTTCAACCACTTCCATATTGAGGACGACATCGAATTGCTCACCTGCTGCGGCAAGGGCCTCAGCGCTTGTGTGGCGATAATCAATCGTCAGGCCTGATTGCTCGGCATGAACCTGTGCCACAGGAATGTTGCGCTCAGCCGCATCTGCACCCACCACATCGGCGCCAAGCCGTGCCATGGGTTCAGATAGAAGCCCACCCCCACAGCCAATATCCAAGAGACGCAGCCCCTCAAAGGGTCGCTCAGCCGTTAGATCCCGTCCGAATTCGGCCGCGATCTGGCGCGTGATATAGTCAAGCCGCACAGGGTTCATCATGTGCAACGGTCGGAATTTTCCGTTTGGATCCCACCATTCGGCGGCCATCGCCTCGAATTTTGCGATTTCCGCAGGGTCAATTGTGCCAGTCTTGTCCGTCATTCGATGCTCAAAGCCTTGCCAAGGGGGTTGGGACTGTTAGGTTGGATCTTACGTCCTATATAGGAAGCTTATGGATAAGTTCACGGGCCAAAAGCGCGCAGTGCAGCATCTCTTTCCGCCGATCGACCCGTTCGATCAGCGAATGTTGGATGTTGGCGAAGGTCACCAGATTTATATGGAGCAATGCGGAAACCCAAACGGCCCTGCAGTTGTGGTGTTGCATGGCGGCCCTGGCGGCGGGTGCAGCCCTGCTATGCGGCGCTATTTTGACCCTTCTGTCTGGCGCATTATCCTGTTTGACCAGCGCGGCTGTGGCCGCTCGCGGCCCCATGCGGCTATTCGGGGCAACAGCACATGGCATCTGGTCGAAGATATTGAGCGCATCCGCAACACGCTTGGCATTGAAAAATGGGCCGTATTTGGCGGCTCTTGGGGTGCGACCCTTGCCTTGATCTATGCGCAAACCCATCCGCAATCCGTGGCCTATTTGGCCCTGCGCGGTGTATTTTTGTCGATGCAACGCGAGTTGGATTGGTTTTATGGCGGCGGCGCGGGGCAATTCTGGCCAGAACAATGGCAGCGCTTCGTCTCGCTGATCCCCGAAGATGAGCGTGGCGATTTAATTGCCGCCTATAACCGCCGCCTTTTCTCAGGCGATATGATGGTTGAAACCCGTTATGCGCGGGCTTGGGCCGCATGGGAAAACGCATTGGCCTCTATCGAAAGCGATGGCCAAGGGGGCGATTGCCCCGCCGATTACGCCCGCGCCTTCGCGCGGCTTGAGAACCATTATTTCGTCAATCGCGGCTTTCTCGAAGAAGACGGACAGATTTTAAAGAATATGCATCGTATCGCCCATATTCACGGCGTGATCGTGCAAGGGCGCTATGACATGATTTGTCCGCCCCAATCCGCCTATAGCCTTTCCGCGCGCTGGCCTTCGGGTCGCTTGCAGATGATTAAGGCTGCGGGCCATGCCCTGTCCGAGCCTGGTATCAGCCAAGAATTGGTGCGGGTGATGAAATCTGTGGGCGAGCACGCCACAAAATTCGGCCTATAAGCGCACCACCCAATTTGGGCTCAGTTTTCCACGCAAAAACGCAACGGGATGACGTTTCAACGTCAACCGCAGGCTCGCGTAGTCTTCGATCACGGCTTCACCTTCGGTTATCTGTGGCAAATTTGGCGCGGCCTCGTTATGCGCCTCGCCCTCAAGGTCACGGGCAAAAAGCGGCAAATCTTGTGCAGGGCCAAGCCCGCGCAATTCCCAAAGTGCTGCGCGGCGATCAAACCCAAGCGCGGCAAAAGCATCTGCCTCGGCCAAGGCCCGCAAAGGTTTTTGCGACAGACCCGCACGACGCCATAAATCACGCGGGCTGAGATAGCCATTGCCACGCGCGGCAATGACCCAATGCGCGTCCTCCTCGGACAGGCTTCTGATCTGCCGCAGCCCCAATCTTAGTGCAAGCACGCCCATCCCATCTGGTTCGAGCGTGTGATCCCATGCGCTGAGATTGACGCAGACAGGTCGCACCTCCACCCCATGCGCCTGCGCATCACGCACAATCTGTGCAGGCGAATAGAACCCCATAGGCTGGCTGTTCAGCAAAGCACAGGCAAAAACGGCAGGGTAATGGCATTTGATCCATGCGCTGGCATAAACCAAAAGCGCGAAACTTGCGGCATGGCTTTCAGGGAAACCATAGGCGCCGAACCCTTCGATCTGCGCAAAACAGCGCGCGGCGAAATCGGGGTCATAGCCGTTATTCTGCATGCCTCGCAAAAACCGCGCCCGAAATTCCGAGACATGACCCTTTTTCTTGAACGTGGCCAAGGCACGGCGCAGCGCATCGGCCTCGGTCGGGGTGAAACTGGCCCCGACAATTGCGATTTGCATTGCCTGTTCTTGAAACAAGGGCACGCCCAAGGTCTTGCGCAACACAGCGCCCAACGCATCAGAGGGAAACTCCACCGCCTCCTCCCCATTGCGGCGGCGAATGAAGGGATGCACCATATCGCCCTGAATAGGCCCAGGTCGGATTATCGCCACTTGGATCACCAGATCATAGAAAGAACGTGGGCGCATACGCGGCAAAAAATTCATCTGCGCGCGCGATTCCACCTGAAACACACCCAGACTGTCTGCTTTGCACAGCATATCATAGACGCGGCCATCCTCAGCGGGCAGGGTGGTCAGATCAAAATCCCGTCCATAATGACCCCGCAAAAGATCAAAGGATTTGCGCAAACAACTGAGCATTCCCAAGGCCAAAACATCGACCTTCAAAATGCCCAAGGCGTCAATATCATCCTTATCCCATGCGATGATGGTGCGATCCTCCATCGTGGCATTTTCTATGGGCACAAGCGCATCAAGCCGCCCTTCGGTAATCACAAAGCCCCCCACATGCTGGCTGAGATGGCGGGGGAAGCCGATAATCTGGCCCACCAAATCCATCACCAAGCGCAAATGCGGGTTATCAGGATCAAGACCAATTTCGCGCAGTCGGGCATCCTGCAATTCACCTGACCCCCATGATCCCCAAATCTGGCTTGAAAGCGCGGATAGGATATCTTCGCTCAAACCCATCGCACGGCCAACTTCACGAATGGCACGCTTGCCGCGATAATGGATCACTGTGGCGCAAATCCCTGCACGGTGACGACCATAGCGGGTGTAGATCCATTGGATCACCTCCTCGCGGCGTTCATGCTCGAAATCAACATCAATATCGGGTGGCTCATCACGAGCCTCTGAGACAAATCGCTCAAACACCATCGTGCCAATTTCAGGAGAGACAGAGGTCACGCCCAAAGCATAACAAGTGATGGAATTAGCCGCAGACCCGCGCCCTTGGCACAAAATCCCACGCCCGCGCGCGAAAGCGACAATATCATGCACTGTCAAAAAATAGGGCGCATAACCAAGCTTGTCGATCAGCGCCAATTCATGGGTCATGAGGGTCTGCGCACGCTCAGGGATGCCCCTTGGATAGCGCCATGCAAGCCCCTTCCAAGCCAATCTCTCAAGGCGGGACTGTGGGGTTTCGCCATCAGAAATCTCGGATGGGTATTCATAGCGCAATTGATCCAGTTGAAACTGGCAGCGCCGCGCGATCAAGCGCGTTGCCGCAAGAGCGCGGGGATAATCGTGAAACAAGCGGCGCATCTGCGACAGGCTGCGCAACCGCTGTTCGGCATTGACCTGCGCATGACGTCCGAGATCAACTAAACGAATGCCTTTGCGAATGGCGCTGAGGACATCCACCAAACGGCGGCGGCGGGCGTGATGCATCATCGGCGCGCCAGAGGCCACAAGCGGCAGGGACAAGTCCTCTGCCCGCCGTGCAATCGCGGCAAAACGTAACGCGTCCTGCCCGTCATAATAGGGGGTAAGGGCAAGCCAAATATGCCCCGCGAACCGCGCCGCCAATTGGGGCAGCGCATTATGCCAAGCCCCTGCATGATGCAGTAGGAAATGGGCGTTTCGATCACTGAGCACAAGCAATTCCAACCCTGCTGCATGCGACAGCAAATCCTCTAGATCAAGCAAGCACTGACCTTTTTCTGCGCGCAATTGGCCCTTGGACAGAATACGGCACAGATTTCCCCAACCTTCCCGCGTACGGGCGAGGGCAATCATCTCTAGCCCATCAGGGAAAACCAATCGCGCGGCAGGCAAAAGCCGCGGACAGGTGAAAATTGGTGCGCGCGGGGCGGGGAGAATATGGGCGGGGCGCGGTGGCCCCTGCAAATCAGCATCCGCCGCGCGCCGCGCCACAATCTCACGCGCGATACGGCGCAATTCGCTATGCGCCCGCACGATGCCCGAAACCGAATTCACATCGGCAATCGCCAAAGCATGAAGCCCCAAATCCGCTGCGCGCACAGCATATTCTTCAGGATGCGATCCACCCCGAAGAAAAGAAAAATTGGACAATGCGGCAAGCTCTGCGAATCCCATATTGCAAAGATATTCACGTTTTGTTCTTTTTTCGAGAGGGATTTTTGAGGCCAGCCTTAGCCTTCGAAATAGCGGCGCAAAATGTCGGAATAGATCACGGTTAGGCCTTGGATATCTTGGCAAGATACCCGCTCGTCAACCTCATGCATCCGATGGCCGACAAGACCAAATTCCACCACAGGGCAATGGCGCTGCACAAATCGGGCATCCGATGTGCCGCCTGTGGTCGACAAAATAGGCTGTAGTCCAGTGTGCTGCGCCACTGCCGCCGCGATCAGGTCAGAGAACGCACCAGGCGCGGTCAAAAACGCCTCGCCCGAATTACGGGTTTCGCAGGCAATCTGAACGCCATGCACAGCCTCAACTTCGGCGCATTCACGTTGCAACCATGCGTCCAAGGATGCGCCTGAATGCAAATCATTAAAACGAATGTTAAGCCGCATTTCACTGCGCGCAGGGATCACATTGCTGGCGGGGTTCCCTGTCTCAATCGCAGTAATTTGTAGGTTGGACGGGTCAAAATGCGCTGTCCCCTCATCCAGAACATGGCGCGACAGACGATCCGCAAGCGCGGCCATGGCAGGCATTGGGTTTTGCGCCTTATGCGGATAGGCGACATGGCCTTGCTTGCCCGCCACTGTAATCTGCGCATTGATTGACCCGCGCCGCCCAATTTTGATCATATCGCCCAAGGTTTCTGGGCAGGTCGGCTCGCCCACAAGGCAAACCGACATTGCTTCGCCTTGAGCCTCCATCCACTCCAAAAGCGCCGCTGTTCCATCCGTGGCGGGGCCTTCCTCATCGCCCGTAATGGCCAGAATAATCGCGCCATCAGGCGGGGCGGTTTGCACCATATCGACCGCAGCCACGACAAAGGCCGCAACGCCCGATTTCATATCGGTCGCGCCACGCCCATAAAGCCAATCCCCCTCGCGCACCGCGTCAAAGGGCGGGTGGCTCCAATCCGCTTCAGCCCCAATTGGAACAACATCGGTATGTCCGTTAAAGCCAAAACTGCGCGCATGCCCTTTGGGCCCAAAGCGCGCAAAAAGGTTTGCTGTGCCATTTCGATCTACGCGGTGGCACTCAAACCCTGCTGCCTCTAACACAGTTTGCAACAGCACCAATGCGCCGCCCTCCTCTGGGGTGACAGAGGGGCAGCGCAGCAAATCTGCGGTCAATAGAACGGGATCAAGGCGGGTGTCGGCCATATCCGATTTCTCCAAAGGCGTCAGGCGCTAGGGTTACGCGCCCCTTGGCCAAGAGACAAACAGAAAACCGATATCTTGGTCAAACCACTATATGCAGAAGAATTACAGGGTACATCGCATGAATATACTAACAATAGAGATAATTTTGTGATAGAATCATGCTAATAACAATGAGCCGAGGCAAGCCAAGCGGAAAATCTGCTGTAAATCAGGCGAACATGAAGGTGCTTAGGGGCGCCTGATTTGCCTGAATTTACCATGCCTTGGCACGGGGCATGGGCTAGGGGTATGGAAAGCGCACAGGAACTGGCGCTCAGTACAGGCGCATCTGTGCTCAGGATGGCGTATGCCATCTTCCACGATGACGTTTCCATCGTAGATGCCCGCAATAGGCAATCACGCCCCGATTGTCATTGAGGAAGGCAGCCTTGGGTTTCACGGCACGCTGGCATTATCGCCCCAACACCGTGTGCTTGTCCGCGATATTCGCGCACAATTGATGTTTGGCGAGGAGGAGGTCTTAGTTGCGGCCAAGGACTTGATCAATGATGTCACGATCTATCGCCGCGAAGGTGGGGATGTCGAATATTTTCACATTCTGTTTGACCACCACCAGAACATCACATCCGAGGGGCTTTTGACCGAAAGCTTTTACCCCGGAAAACAGGTCTTGCCCGAATTTGATGATGCGATCCGCGCCGAATTGTTCGACCTCTTTCCCGCTCTGCAAGACAGCTGTGGCGCGGGTTATGGCGAATTGGTGCGGATGCCGCTGCGCAGCTATGAGGCGCGGGCGATGATGGCTTAGCGGGCCAGATCAAAAATGGCATCAACATCCAAATGCGTCTCCAGATGCTGTGCCAAATCATCCAAGACTGCACCAATCTGCGCCCGATAGCCGCCCGTGCTAATCTCGGCACCAAGACCCGCGAAGAACGCGGTGCGGAACCCATCCTCTTGGAAAAGTCCGTGTAGGTAACTGCCCATCACCCGCCCATCGGCACTTATCGCGCCATCCTTGTGGCCGGCCAAAGCAGCAAAGGGACGGGTGCAATCAGGGCCTGAGGTTTCGCCCATATGGATTTCATAGCCCGAAACGGCGGCCCCCGTTGGAACATGGCGCGCCGCGCTGAGCGCCAGACGCTTTTGGGGGCGCATCAGGGTTTCAATCTCTAACAGACCTAAGCCCTCTGTCACCCCAACCGCGCCATCAAGCCCCTCAGGATCGCTGATCCTGCGGCCAAGCATTTGATAGCCGCCACATAGACCCAAGATTGCGCCGCCGCGCCGCCGATGTGCGGCCAGATCAACATCCCAACCCTGCGTGCGCAAAAATTCCAAATCGGCCCGCGTGCTTTTTGATCCGGGCAGGATGACCAAATCAGCATCCGCTGGAATCACACGCCCCGCTTCAACCCAAGTGAGGCGCAGCTTGGGGTCTTGGGCAATCGGATCAAGATCATCAAAATTTGAAATCCGTGGAAATGCGAGGGCCGCAACATGAAACGCGCCATCATGGGTCGGGGTTTTGCCCAGATCTACGCCATCCTCGGCGGGCAATTTCCAAGCATCCCCAAACCAAGGCACCACTCCAAACCCACGCCATCCTGTTTGCTCGGCAATATAGCGATACCCGTCATCAAAGAGGCGTGGGTCACCCCGAAAGCGGTTGATCAAGAACCCCGCAATTTGAGCGCGATCTTGGTCATCCAATACGGCTTTCGTTCCAACGATCTGTGCAATCACCCCACCACGATCAATATCGCCTGCGAGGATCACGGGGATATTTTCACCACAGGCAAAGCCCATATTGGCAATATCACCTTTGCGCAAATTGACCTCGGCTGCGCTGCCTGCCCCTTCGACAATCACAAGATCATACTGAGCAGACAGCCGCGCAAAACTGTCTTGCACGGCCGCCAAGAGTCGCGGTTTCAACCCTTGGTAATCCTGCGCCTCGGCGCGGGTCAGACGCGCGCCTTGTACCACAATCTGCGCGCCTGTGCTGCTTTCGGGTTTGATTAGAACAGGGTTCATATCAACATGAGGCGCAAGACCTGCGGCCTCAGCCTGCACCGCCTGTGCGCGACCAATCTCGCCCCCTTCAGGGCAGACAGCCGCATTGTTCGACATATTTTGTGGCTTAAACGGCGCAACATTGATCCCGCGCTTGCGCGCAGCACGGCACAGCCCCGCAACAAGCAATGATTTGCCCACATTCGACCCTGTGCCTTGGATCATGACAGCGGGCATAAGACCTTAGAACTCCACGCCTTTTTGCGCAACAATGCCTTGCTCACGGAATGGATGCTTGACCTCGGTCATCTCGGTCACAAGATCGGCAATCTCAATCAATTCGGGCTTGGCATTGCGACCCGTCAACACAACATGGGTCATTTCTGGCTTCTCTGTGACCAAAAACTCCACCACCTCTAGGATCGGAAGATAGTCATAGCGCAGAGCGATATTGATCTCGTCTAGAACAACCAATGACATATTGGGGTCTTTGATCATCGCTTTGGCTTCTTCCCAACCCGCACGCGCCGCTGCAATATCGCGCTCGCGGTCTTGGGTGTCCCACGTAAATCCTTCGCCCGACACAACAAACTTGCATTCATTCGCGAAATGTTTGCGCAAGAATTCCTTTTCGCCTGTCACCCATGTGCCTTTGATGAATTGCACGACACCGCAAGGCATCCCATGGGCGATGCAGCGCATAATCATCCCAAAAGCAGACGAGCTTTTGCCCTTGCCATTGCCTGTATGGACAATCACCAGACCTTTCTTCTCGCGCTTTTTCTCCGCCATCATACGATCGCGCGCGGCCTTAATCTTCTGCATCTTTGTCTTGTGACGCGCGTTAAGGTCTTCCTCTCTCATGTCTCATCATCCTCGGCAAAATAGGGTGTCATCTGCGCGACTATGACCGAGTTTTCTTCCAAAGCCCGCATCATCAAAGCGCGCTCTTCTTCATCAATCTCAAGCCCCTGCGCCTCACGTTCGGTCAAGGTGCCATAGCCCGTGACCTCAAGCGGGTTCATATCCGCCGTTTTCAGCACTGCAACCGTCTCGCGCACCGCTTCGGCCTCGTCCACGCCTGACGCATAGCACAACAGCCCCGCCCCCGTTGCGCTGGCAGGCAGGCCATCCCTCTCGCGGCGACCCAGTTCAACAACAAGCGTATAAACATCCTGCGCGCGCTTAGGCTTGGCAGCGGCATCTTTGCTTGGTTTTGGTGTATTCTCTTTGCTCATGGCAGCGGCATGGCCTGATTTCACAGCACAAGTCAAGCAAACCAGCACATGTGACATGGTCACAGACCATCAGGGGCCAGTATGCGATGATCTCTCATCGGCTAGAGAAAGGAGTTTAGATATGACTCGCAATGCTGGGATGATCGACCGCGCGCTTCGCGTGATCTTAGGCGTGGCTCTTATTGCCATTGTATTTGTTGGCCCGCAAACCGCTTGGGGTTGGGTGGGTCTGGTGCCTCTTTTGACGGGCTTGGTGGGCAATTGCCCTCTTTATACGATCTTTGGCATCAAGACCTGCAAAGCCTGCTAAGGCGTTTTCCGCCAGACGGGACAAGGTAAAACTGTTTTACCTTGCGGGCTGATCCGCGTAGTTTGTCAAAAACTAGATAAATTGGCAGAGCAAGCAGGTTGGCCCGCAAACGCAAAGATAAAAAATCCCACAAGGATCGTGGCCTGACGCGGCGCGTGGGTCGCATTTTGTGGCGTGTGGGGTTTTCGGCAGTCGCCCTAGTGCTGCTGTGGATCATTGCCTATCGCTTTCTTCCCGTGCCAACCACGGCCTATATGGTCAGCGAGGCGCGGCGTATCGGCACAATCGACCAGACATGGCGCCCGCTAGAAGAGATTTCCCCAAATTTACAACGGGCCGTGGTCGCGGCAGAGGATGCAAATTTCTGTGCTCATTGGGGCTTCGACATGAGCGCAATTCGTGACGCAATTTCAGATGGCGCACAGCGCGGCGCATCCACGCTCAGCCAACAAACTGTGAAAAATGCGTTTTTGTGGCATGGCCGAAATTGGGGGCGCAAGGCGCTTGAAGCGGCACTGACCCCCGTGGTCGAGCTGATCTGGCCAAAATCACGGGTGTTAGAGGTCTATCTCAATATCGCAGAATTTAATGCGGGCATTTTCGGGGCAGAGGCTGCCGCACAGCATTATTTTGGGGTGAGTGCCGCTGATTTGACATTGGCACAAGCCGCGCGCCTCGCAGCGGTGCTGCCAGCGCCAAAGGATCGATCTGCTGCAAACCCCTCCCCATGGCTGTTGGAGCGCGCGGCGAGCATTGCCGATGGCGCGGCGACCATCGCCAATGATGGACGTGATGATTGCTTTGCGAATTGAATTCCCCACCCAGACAGGGCAAAACCTTCGCAACCAATGAGTTAGAGCAAAACCCAAATGAACACGCCGCGCCTCTACCACTTCGCCCTATCGCCCTTTTGCCGCAAAGTGCGCTTGGTTTTGGCGGAGAAAAAAATCGAAGTTGAGTTGGTGGAAGAGCGCTATTGGGAAGGCTCGCCAGATCACCTGCGCCGCAACCCTGCAGGTAAGGTGCCCGTTCTCAAGATTGACGGTGTCTTTCTAAGTGAAAGCCAAGCCATTTGCGAATATCTCGAGGAAAAACATCCTGAGCCAGAACTGATCCCAGAAGACATCAAAGCCCGCGCCGAAGTGCGGCGCCTGTGTTTCTGGTTTGATGATAAATTCCACCATGATGTGACTAAGAACCTCGTCTATGAACGCGTGAACAAAAAGCTGATGCGCGCGGGATATCCCGATGGGCGGGCAGTCAAAACTGGCGCAAGCCAGATCAAGTTCCATCTGGATTACATGGCATGGCTGTTGGATCATCGCCGTTGGTTGGCGGGGGATCGCATGACCTTGGCCGATTTCACCGCAGCGGCGCATCTATCCTGTCTTGATTATATCTCAGATGTAGATTGGAACCGATCTGAGATCGTCAAGGACTGGTATGCAAAGGTTAAATCGCGTCCTGCATTCCGTTCCGTTTTGGCGGATCAAATTTCGGGTTTCCCGCAGCCGCCCCATTACGCGAATTTGGACTTTTGAGCGCGCTGAAGCAGACCCTCACGACCGAGGCAAACGCCATAGGTTTTGCCAAAATTGGCTTTTGTCGACCTACAGATATCGCTGAAGCAGGGGCGCGGTTGCACGCATTTGTGGCAGCAAGGCATCATGGCCAAATGGGATGGTTGGCGGATCGCATTGCGTGGCGTTCTGATCCAAGCGCGCTTTGGCCCGAAGCGAAATCGGTGATCATGTTGGCTGATCTTTACACGCCAAACCATGACCCGCTTGCGATTTTGCAAGAGAAATCCCGCGCTGCAATTTCGGTCTATGCGCAAAACAAAGACTATCATGATGTCGTCAAGAAACGACTCAAACGCCTCGGGCGGTGGCTGCTGGAACAAGCAGGCGAAGACCATCAGATTAAGGTATTTGTTGATACGGCCCCCGTGATGGAAAAACCCCTTGCGCAGGCCGCAGGGCTGGGGTGGCAGGGCAAACATACCAATCTCTTGGCGCGGGATTTGGGCAATTTCTTTTTCTTGGGTGCAATTTTCACAACGGTTCCTCTCGAACCAGACAGCCCAGAAGTCAGCCATTGCGGAAGTTGCACAGCCTGCCTTGATATTTGCCCAACACAGGCCTTCCCCGCGCCCTACCAATTGGATGCGCGGCGGTGCATTTCTTACCTCACAATCGAACACAAAGGCCCGATTGATCCTGACCTGAGATCGGCTTTGGGAAATCGTATTTATGGCTGTGATGATTGTCTGGCCGTTTGCCCGTGGAATAAATTTGCTCAAACAGCGACCGAAATGCGCTATGTCCCGCGCGATGATCTGCGCGCGCCCAATTTAGCGGAGTTGGTGCACCTTGATGATCAAGGGTTCCGCGATAGGTTTTCAGGATCACCGATTAAACGCATTGGGCGGGATCGGTTTGTGCGCAATGTGCTTTATGCAATTGGCAATAGTGGCGATGCAGGCTTGATTGAAATGGCCCGCAGTTTGGTGGATGATCCTGATGCGGCCGTATCGGATGCCGCCAAATGGGCTTTGGAGCAACGACCATGATCCTCTTGTCTTTTGGCCACGGCTATAGCGCAAGCGCGCTTGAACGGCGATTGATGCCGCAAGGCTGGGAGATTATCGCCACGACCCGCGACCCCAAAAAGGCAGAGGCACTGCACGCGCGGGGGTTAACCGCGCGGGTTTGGGGGCGCGATGATCTCTCTGGCGATATCGGGCGCGCCACTCATATTCTATCATCCGTTGCCCCTGAGGGCGGGCGTGATCCCGTTTTGGGCGCATGGGGCGGGGCGCTTGCACCTTGCTTGGATGAAAAAGCATGGATTGGGTATCTGTCGACCACGGGCGTTTATGGCGATCACGGGGGGGCGTGGGTGGATGAAACCAGCCCGCTCACCCCCAACACTGATCGCGGACGCGCCCGCGTTGCGGCGGAAAGCGAATGGGCCGCCGTTTGCCGCCAAACCAAGGCGCCGTTGCATATTTTCCGTCTTGCAGGAATTTATGGCCCCCATCGCGGCCCGTTTGAAAAACTGCGAAACGGGACAGCGCGGCGCATCATCAAAGGGGAGCAAGTATTTTCACGGATCCATGTTGAGGATATCGCGATGGCGCTAGAGGCCTCAATGACGGCGCAAAAACGTGGGGCTCTTTACAATATATGCGATGACATGCCCGCCCCTCCCGAGGATGTGATTGCCTATGGGGCCCAATTACTGGGCCTGCCAATTCCACCTGCAATCGCTTTTGAACACGCCGATTTGGGGCCGATGGCAGCCAGTTTTTATTCAGAAAATAAGCGGGTCAAGAATGACCATGTGAAAGCTGATCTTGGCCTGTCATGGCTTTATCCCGACTATAAATCAGGCCTAAAGGCCATTCTTGCGGCAGGCGGGTAATCTTTAGCGCTCAAAATTTCAGTTTTGCGAGCGCCCAAATTCAAGTATGCGCAGCCACAAGAGCAGCTTTCCATATTTCAGGCCCGTCATGAGTATACGCCGCGGATTTATCGTGTTTATCTTTGCCACCGCCCTGAGCGGGTGTGTGTCAAAATCAATTCCGACTTATACAGGCCCTGAAGTAACGCGCATCGTCCTCGACAAAAACGAGCGCGAATTGACGCTGTTCCATAATGACCAAGTGCTGCGCAGCTATGATGTGGAACTGGGCTTTGCACCCGAAGGTCATAAGCAATTCGAAGGCGATGGCCGCACGCCAGAAGGGCGATATTATATCGACCGCCGTAATCCGAATTCAGCCTTTTACCTGTCGATCGGGCTAAGTTATCCGAACGCCCAAGACCGCGCTTTCGCGCGTGCGCGTGGCCGATCACCGGGGGGCGATATTTTCATCCACGGCACACCTTTGGGCGTGATGTTCCGCAATGATTGGACAGCGGGCTGTATCGCCGTTTCAAACGCTGAAATGCGCGAGATTTACTCAATGGTGAACTTACGCACGCCAATTGATATCCACCGTTGAGGCAATAACCACTTATGTGTTGGTTTAGTAGCGTGCAGGGGCGTTGTAGACCAAAAATGTTATCTCTGATGCTTCCGCGTCCCTAACACTTAAGCGGTCTAACCAGGAAAATTTGAAACACAGGTCAAATTGACACTTTAATGAAGATGCTGTTGCTAATTTGACGACGCGCAAAACTATAGGTAGTTTTTTGCCTAAATTACGTTGATAATTATGTGTGTTCATGTACGTATGGTGCTGAAATTAGCGTCAATAACAGGTCTGATGCGTTACAACACTCATCTAAGCGTAAGTTTGAACATAGTATGACAAAACTCGCATTAGCAGCATTTCTCTCATTTGTCGCAGGTGGCGCTGTTGCAAATAGTACTTCAGCTCCATCAATGGACCCTCGAGCTATTGCGAATGACACTTCATCTTCTACTGTCGGCGCCCTCACTCCAATTCTTTCTATGCTTTTGCTTGTAGCGGCAGTTAGAAACTAATTTAGCCTTCAGCAGCAGAACAAGGGTCGGCTTCGTAGCCAGGGGGGTGTCTTTTTTGTGCATTATGCTCCGCGAATCTCAGCGGCAATCTCAGCCCGTGATTTGCGAGCACGTTCAGTCGCAGATTTTAACTGACCGCAGGCCGCCATTATATCTTCGCCACGGGGCGTGCGAATGGGACTGGCATAGCCCGCCTTATAAATAATATCTGCAAACCGCTTGATCCGTGCCCAGTCTGACCGATGGTAAGGTGCGCCGGGCCATTCGTTAAACGGGATTAAATTGATCTTCGCGGGTATACCTTTGATCAGTCTGATCAATCGATGCGCATCTTCATCGCTGTCATTCACATCTTTGAGCATCACATATTCAAAGGTAATCCGCTCAGAATTTGAAGCCTTTGGATACTGCCGCAAGGCCTCAAGCAACTCCGCGATAGGCCATTTCTTGTTGATAGGAACGAGGCGATCTCGCACCTCGTCTGTAGTGGCATGGAAGCTGATGGCCAACATACAGCCGATTTCCTCGGCACAGCGCGCAATCTCTGGCACCACGCCACTGGTTGAAAGGGTAATGCGGCGGCGGCTTAGGCTAATCCCCTCACCGTCCATTGCGATTTTCATCGCATCGCGCACCGCATCGAAATTATAGAGCGGCTCACCCATGCCCATTAGCACGATATTTGAGATAAAGCGTGGCCGCTCGCCATAGGCCTCGCCTGGACGCGGCCAATCATCCAAATCATCGCGCGCCATCATGATCTGCCCAACAATCTCAGCCGCCGTCAGATTGCGTACCAGTTTTTGCGTGCCCGTGTGACAGAAAGAACATGTCAGGGTGCAGCCAACTTGGCTGGAAATACACAATGTGCCGCGATCTTCTTCGGGGATATAAACAACCTCAACCTCATGGCCGCCCGCAATCCGTACCAGATATTTCCGCGTGCCATCGCTTGAGATTTGGCGGCTGACCATTTCAGGCAGGCCAATGTAAAAATTTTCTGCCAATTCAGCGCGATAGGACTTGGCGAGATTGGTCATCCCGTCAAAATCCCGCGCGCCCCAGACATAGACCCATTGCCAGATTTGATTAACCCGCATCTTGGCCTGTTTCTCGGGCGTGCCTCCTGCGATTAGGGCCGCGCGCAATGCATCACGGCTGAGGCCAACGATATTTGTCAGGCCTGTTTCGGGCAGTTTGCGCGGAATGGTCAAAACATCCTGCGTGATCGGGGCGCTGGCTTGAGTCATTTTCATTGTCCTTTGAGGCGGCGGCACACATAGCCGCAAATCCGCCTCAAAGCAAATCAAAGAACATGTTTGGCTTAATTGCCTTGGCAGCGTGTTTCAGCATCCTCAACCGCAGCGGTAAAGCCCAAGAGCGAGAATGTATCCTCTGTCTGCGTGCCGCGGCTAGAGCGAGCGGTCAAAACCGCTTCTGCGCCGCGCTTCATCGCGGTCACAATGGATTGGTCATCCTGCGGGGACGCGGCCCATGCCATCTCCCCTTGGGTAAACAGCGAATAAGACGCATCGCCAATTTCCATCTCAACAGTGGAATTTTCAGCAAAAGGATAGCCACCGGTAAAGGATACCTCAAACCGGCGATCTTGATTCGGCCAGAAACTTACAAACAGCAAAATTTCGCCGCGGTTCACCGAAACTGGGTTTCCATCACGGGTATTGACGGTTTCGCGCGGCGCACTCACAACCCAACACACGGCAGGGTCAGATTGGACAAAGACACTCCAATCCGTTTGCGCGTTAACACGGTTATCCGATGTCTCTTGTGCGATGGCTGCCGGCGTGAAAGCCAATGCTGCTGCCACCAAAACTGCTATTCTACGACCAGCCATTGCCGACACGCCTCCTGATCTGCTTGTTACTGCCTCAAGCGCGAGATGTACGTCGCCATCATCCCTTCTATTGCGCCTTTACCATTACTCGGACGCAGAATAACCTGAAATCACGATCCCGCGAAAGCCCTTCGCGCGTGAAACTCCAAAATCTTGATCAAAAGGAAGCGCTCATGCCCCAGCCAGATGATACGGCGGAAATTCTCGTTGAATTGCATCGCGGCCCTTTTGCCGAAAGCCAACATCGCGGTCATGCTGTTGTGGTGGATCATGCAGGGACAATTTTGGGGGCGTGGGGCGATCCGTCCAAAATTATTTTGCCCCGCTCAAGCAGCAAGATGATCCAAGCCTTACCTCTCATTGAAAGCGGTGCGGCGGATCACTTTGGCTTGAGCCAAGCGCAGCTGGCTTTGTCTTGTGCCTCCCATAATGGGGCAAAGGTGCATACTGATATGGTTGCAGCATGGTTGGATCATTTGGGCCTTCAGGAGGCAGATTTGCGCTGTGGCCCACAGATGCCCAATGATCGCGCCGCGCGAGAGAATTTGATCAAATGCGACTGTGCGCCAGATCAGGGGCATAATAATTGCTCGGGCAAGCATTCAGGATTCTTGACGCTGAACAAACATTTGGGCGGCGGCAGCGAATATATTGAAGCTGATCATCCTGTGCAAAAAGCGGTTCTTGAAGCCTTTGAAGATGTGACAGGCGAAATCAGTGCAGGCTATGGGATTGATGGCTGCTCCGCCCCAAATTTTGCCTGCTCCCTTTTGGGGCTTGGTCGGGCGATGGCGCGTTATGCAGGCGCAAACCCTGATGGCGCGGCCCGCGAGGCGGCAATGGCAAAACTGCATCGCGCTATGGCCACCCACCCCATTTTGGTTGCGGGTGAAGGGCGCGCCTGCACGAACCTGATGGAGGCGATGGGGGGCCGCGTTGCGGTGAAAACAGGGGCCGAGGCCGTTTTTGTGGCAATCATTCCCGAAAAGAAAATCGGCATTGCCCTGAAAATTGAAGATGGTGGCACCCGCGCCTCAGAAGCCGTGATCACGCAATTGCTGATCGGGGCGGGTGTGTTGGATGCAGCCAGCCCCGTTGCAAAGCGCTTAACCCATGGCCCAATCACCAATCGCCGTGATGTCGAAACAGGCTTTATTCGCCCTGTCGCAAGCCTGAAAGATTGGCGGTTATCCTGAGCCTTTGCCCAATTTTTAGGTAAAAAGGTCTGCGTTGGTTTGTACAGATTTATACAAAAAACTACTGAAAAACCCGCCTCCCAAGACAGGAGGCGGGACAGAAATTTCCAGATATCTAGTGCAGATTAATGTGTGCTGAAGCGAAGTGGGCGCACCTGTTGGAACAACCCAGTCGCTTTGAGTGCGTTAACCGCAGCAGCGGGAGGTTGTTCGTCCAGATACAGCATCGCAATCGCCTGATGCCCTTTTGAGGCGCGGCCCAAGGTAAAATTAGCGATGTTGACGTTCATCTCACCCATCGTGCGGCCCAATGTGCCGATGATGCCTGGAACGTCCTCATTGGTGGTATAGAGCATATGTTCACCGATCTCGGCATCAATGTTGATACCTTTGATCTGAATGAAACGTGGCTTGCCATCCGAGAACACCGTGCCTGCAATAGAGCGCTCTTTGGAGGCTGATTTCACATTTAGGCGAATATAGCCATCAAACACACCTGATTTATCCTGTGTGACAGTCGACAATTCAATGCCGCGCTCTTTGGCGATAATCGGCGCGGACACCATATTCACATCAGGGTTGGTCGCCTTCATGACACCTGCAATCGCGCCACAATTCAGCGCCTTGAGGTTCATATCTTTGACAACGCCATTATAGGTGATCTCGATTGTCTCAATCGCGTCTTCGGTCAACTGACCAACAAAACTGCCCAGATGCTCGGCCAGCTTCAACCATGGCCCCATGACACGCGCTTCTTCCGCTGTCACAGAGGGCATGTTCAGCGCGTTGATCACGGCACCTGTCAGCAGATAATCCGCCATTTGTTCGGCCACTTGCAGCGCCACATTTTCCTGTGCCTCGGTCGTGGCAGCGCCCAAATGCGGGGTCACGACCACGTTTTCAAGATTGAACAATGGGTTCTCGGTTGCAGGTTCTTCTTTGAAAACGTCAAAGGCGGCGCCTGCCACATGGCCTGATTTAATCAATTCAGCCAAAGCAGCCTCATCCACCAAACCACCGCGGGCGCAGTTGATGATGCGCACACCTTTCTTGGTTTTGGCCAAATTCTCAGCCGATAGGATATTTGCCGTCTTTTCGGTGAAGGGCACATGCAGCGTGATGAAATCAGCGCGCGCCAACAGCTCGTCCAGTTCTACCTTGGTGACACCGATTTGCGTGGCGCGTTCTTCAGAGAGGAACGGGTCATAAGCCACAACCTTCATCTTGAGGCCAAGTGCACGTGAGCAGACGATCGCCCCAATATTGCCCGCGCCAATAACGCCCAAGGTTTTCCCTGTCAGCTCAACCCCCATAAAGCGGGATTTCTCCCATTTGCCAGCATGGGTCGAGGCGTTGGCCTCAGGGATTTGACGGGCAACGGCAAACATCATCGCAACCGCATGCTCTGCGGTGGTGATGGAGTTGCCGAACGGCGTATTCATCACGATGATGCCTTTTTTCGAGGCTTCGGGGATATCCACATTATCTACGCCGATCCCTGCGCGGCCAATGACCTTTAGGTTATCGGCAGCCGCGATGATCTTTTCAGTAACTTTGGTCGCAGAACGAATTGCCAAACCATCATATTGGCCGATGACCTCAAGCAGCTTGTCTTTGTCTTTGCCAATGCTTGGGTCAAAGGTCACATCAATGCCGCGATCTTTGAAAATCTGAACGGCTGCATCCGAGAGTTTATCGGAAATCAATACTTTAGGAGCCATGATAGGGCCTCATATGTTCGAAATGGGAAAGGGTCTGGCCGCAGGGATCACACCCGCATTGCGGCCAGAAAAAGGGGTTTAAGCCGCAGCAGAAAGCGCCGCGATTTCGGTTTCAAACGCCCAATCAAGCCATGGCAGCATGGCTTCGATATCGGCGGTTTCCACCGTGGCACCGCACCAAATACGCAGACCCGCAGGCGCGTCTCGGTAGGCCCCGATATCGAGCGCGATACCTTCTCCTTCGAGACATTTTGCAACCGCCTTGGCGAAGGCTGCGCCATCCGTAATGCGCGAATCCGTGAATTTCAGGCAAACGCTCGTGTTCGAGCGTGTCGCGGGATCTTCGGCCAGATTGTCAATCCAATCGCGAGACGCGCAGAAATCGAAAATCGCCTGCGCGTTCGCGTTGGCCCGTGCCATCAAGGCAGGCAGCCCACCGATGGATTTGGCCCAATCAAGCGCGACCAAATAATCTTCAACGGCGAGCATGGACGGAGTGTTGATCGTTTCCCCCTTAAAGATGCCCTCAATCAATTTGCCGCCTTTTGTCATGCGGAAAATCTTGGGCAACGGCCATGCAGGTGTGTAGCTTTCAAGCCGCTCAACCGCGCGCGGGCTGAGGATCAACATGCCATGGGCCGCTTCACCGCCCATGACCTTCTGCCAAGAGAAGGTGGTGACATCGAGCTTGTCCCACGGCAAATCCTGCGCAAAGGCCGCCGAGGTTGCATCGCAAATAGTCAAGCCCGCGCGACTGGCAGGGATCATGTCGCCATTGGGCATCGTTACACCCGAGGTCGTGCCGTTCCATGTGAACACAACATCCGTGTCATAATCGACCGCGCCCATGTCAACGATCTGGCCATAATCGGCGTTCAGAACAGTCGCATCGAGTTTCAGTTGTTTGACAACATCACTGACCCAACCTGCGCCGAAGCTTTCCCAAGCGACCATTGTGCAGGGGCGCGCACCCAAGAGCGACCACATGGCCATCTCAACCGCGCCTGTGTCAGAAGCGGGCACGATGCCGATGCGATGGTCAGCAGGCACGCCCAGAATTTCACGAGTCTGGTCAATCGCGGCAGAAAGCTTTGCCTTGCCAATCGCAGCACGGTGCGACCGACCCAAAGGGGCGTCAGCCAGTTTATCCAATGTCCAGACGGGGGGTTTGGCGCAGGGGCCAGACGAAAAACGCGGATTAGCCGGCCGCGTTGCCGGAGTGGTCAAAGCCATGATGTGATACCCTCACAGATATATGCCCCTCGTTGGGGAGGGGTGTCCCACCTGCGCTGCTATACCTATGTTGCACGGCTCGCAAGTCGGAAAATACATCAAAAGAGTCGCAGTTGATGACTGGCGCAAACGGCCAAAAGCGGAGATGCGCAGCGCAAAAATAAACAAGTAACCCAATGTCTTTAAATTGTGACAATCATATGTCAGATTTAATTTACAGGTTTTCCTTGCGCCAACGGGGTATTTCGCGCTAAAGATGAGTAGTAGATGCTTATTCACGCCTTGGGTGCAAAGTGGAAGATTTCTCACAAACACGCCAGTTCAGCCTCAAAGATTTTGTGCCTTTCCAAATGGCTGTCATCGCAAGCGCCTTGTTTCAGAACCTGATGCGGGATGCAGATTTACAGGTTCCAGAATGGCGCATCATGATGGCTTTGCCTGAGAATCAACCATGTTCCTCGCATGATCTATGCATTTTGACCGCGATGGATGCCGCACGCGTCAGCCGCGCACAGCGCCGCCTCGAAGATCTCGATATGATCAATGTTTCGACCGATGCAGTGGATCGCCGCCGCTTGGTGGTGCGCCTGTCTGAAAAAGGGAATGAGGAAATCCGCCGCCTTCAAGCCGCCGCTCTGGAAGCCGAAACAGATCTTCTAGACCGCCTCGGCCCAGACGAACGCGCCCAATTGCGCACAGTCGTCTCTGATCTTTACGCGCGCGGCTAATCAGCCAAGATTTGCTGCAACAGCCGCCCGTTTAGCCGCTCCAATTCCTCGATCACATCGAAATGATGCAAGCCCGCTAGATGCATCGCTTCAATTTCAACACCAGCGCCATGCCAAATATTCGCCAAAAGATCATTTTGACGGATGAATTCGGGCCGCTCATCGCCCCCCACGGCGGCAACGAATCGCGCGGTCTTTCGCGGCAGCAACAATGCGGGGCTTTCCCGCATGGCTTCCTCTAGGGTCAAACGCAGGTCTTGGTTGATTTCTGTGTTCAGCAGAGGGCGTAAATCATGCACGCCCGAGATTGACATCACCTGAACCACGCGAGCGGCGACTGTGTCGGGCAAAACGCCTTCGCACATCATGCGGGTGGCCAAATGCCCACCTGCCGAATGGCCAGTGATTCGGATTGGCCCCTCCACCAAACCCGCTGCATGGCAAACAGCGCGCATCATTTCATCGGTGATTTGAGCAATCCGCGCCTCGGGTGCGAGCGTGTATGACGGCAGGGCCACCGCTTGCCCCGCGTCTCGCAGGGCGCGGGCCAAATGGCTAAATTCGCGCGGCGAAAACCGCCGCCAATAGCCGCCGTGAATAAAAATAGTCAGACCTTTGGGGGCGCCATCGGGCATGAACAGATCAAAATACTGGCGCGGGCCTGTCCCATAGTGATGCGTGACGGGCGGATAGGCCGCGCGAAAAATGGCTGCGGCCTCTGTCCAACGTGTGATGAACCCATCTGCATCGGGAATATAGGCCCCGTTTTGATAGGCATCATCGAAATCTGTAATCTTAACCATGGCCGCCTCGTCTGCGTGAATTCGCCTCACTTTTGCACAGGATAAGAAATTGGCAAGAGCAAGCTCTAGTTGCGAGTTATTCGCAATTCCTTGACTTTTTGCGAATGATTATCAATATCATCTTTGTGACGGCAATGATGGCCCGCAAGAGCCTATGTCTTTCGATACTGGAGAAACCTTCATGCGTTTCCTACGCATTTTGACAGTGATGCTGCTGCCCTTTCTGGCCACCCCCGCCCTTGCGCAATCTGCACCCATCAAAGTGGTCGCTACCACAGGGATGATCGCAGATGCCGCCAGTCAGATCGGGGGGGATTTGATCGAACTAAAGACCCTCATGGGTGCGGGCGTTGATCCGCATTCTTTTCGGCAAACCCGTTCGGATATTCTGGCATTAATGAATGCGGATCTGATCCTATGGAATGGGCTTTATCTTGAGGCGCAACTTGAGCCGCTCCTGCTTGATCTTGGGCAATCCCGCACTGTTGTCGCGGTGGCAGAGGCTATCCCACAAGACAGATTGCGCAGTCATCCAGAGTATGAAGATCGATTTGACCCCCATGTCTGGATGGATCCGACCCTATGGCGCACAGTTATTTTAGCAGTGCGCGATGCATTGAGCGCGTCATATCCCGAAGGCGCGGCGATTTTCGAAGCGAATGCCGCACAGCATTTGGCCGAAATTGATCGCCTAACCGCCTATGCCCAAAGCAGCCTCTCAAGCGTTCCCGAAGCAGCACGGGTTCTGGTCACAGCCCATGATGCCTTTGGCTATTTTGGCCGCGCTTTTGATTTAGAGGTTTTGGGCATCCAAGGCATCTCGACCGCATCAGAAGCAGGGCTTTTGCAAATCTCAACCTTGGTCGATAAGCTGGTGGCGCGCCAGATTGGGGCCATTTTTGTTGAAAGCTCTGTATCTGACCGCAATATTCGCGCCCTCCAAGAAGGTGCGGCAGCCCAGGGTCACGCGGTCGCCATCGGAGGCGAGCTTTATTCAGACGCGATGGGGCCAGAAGGCAGCTATGAATGCACCTATATCGGGATGTTGGATCATAACATCACCACCATCACCCGCGCGCTTGGGGGCACAGCCCCTGCTGGCGGAATGAATGGCGCGTTAACCCCTTAGCGGCAAGGAATTGGCCATGTTACGGCTTCATCAGAACGACCAACCCCTCGACCCGCAAAGCCCGCTGGCCATACGCGGCCTCAGCGTCAGCTATGGGGAAAAGCCTGCGCTTTTCTCGGTCGATCTCACGGCGGCGCCCCGCTCGATGACGGCCATCATTGGGCCAAATGGTGCAGGCAAATCGACCTTACTTAAAGCGGCGCTCGGGGTCGTTCCGCGTCTCTCGGGGCAAGTGTCGATTTTCGGACGCGCACTGGCCTCTGAACGCCACCGCATTGCCTATGTGCCACAGCGCGCCAGTGTCGATTGGGATTTTCCTGCGAATGTGCGCGATGTGGTCTTAATGGGCCTTTATGGAAAAATAGGGCTTCTGCGCCGTATCCGCCGTGACGATCAGGCCATAGCCGAGGATGCTTTGGCACGGGTCGGGATGCAGGACTTTGCCCATCGTCAAATCGGCCAATTGTCAGGTGGACAACAGCAGCGGGTCTTTCTGGCCCGCGCCTTGGCCCAGAATGCTGATCTTTACCTTTTGGATGAGCCTTTTGCAGGCGTAGATGCTGCGACCGAAGCGGCCATCATTGCCGTTCTCAAAAAGCTGAAAGATGCGGGCAAAACGGTTGTTGCGGTGCATCATGATCTATCAACAGTCACCGCATATTTTGACCATGTCGCAATGATCAACACACGCCTCATTGCAGAAGGCCCTGTGGCCCAAGCCTTTACCACCGCACATTTGCAAGAGGCCTATGGCGGGCGATTGGCAACAGCGCAAATCGATCGATTGCGGGAAGCGGGTCACTATTAGACATGGGTATTATGGCCTTCACACTGACCTATAATGTCGCTTTGGTGATGTTTGGCGCGGGCGTTTTGGGCCTTGCCGCAGGGGTGACAGGAACATTTATGTTTCTGCGCAAACGCGCCTTGCTATCAGACGCGATCAGCCACGCCACCCTGCCTGGCCTCTGCGGGGGGTTTATGGTGATGGTCGCCTTGGGCGGCACTGGGCGCGCATTAGAGGGCTTATTGCTTGGCTCTGCGATCAGCGCGGCACTTGGCCTATTGGCGGTTAATTTTCTGAAATCCCGAACAAGATTATCCGAGGACGCCGCAATTGGCGCTGTCCTGTCGAGCTTCTTTGGGTTGGGGGTCGTCATGTTGACCCTGATCCAAAACATGAGCGCGGGCCGCCAAGCAGGCTTAGACCAACTCTTACTTGGCTCAACCGCTGCAATGCTGCGTGAAGATGCTGAAATGATTGCAATCGGGGCAGCGTTGGTTTTAATTGTGGGTCTTGTTCTTCATCGGGCGATGACCCTCACAGCATTCGATGAAAACTTTGCCCGCGCGTTGGGATTGAACGTGCCCCTGATTGATGCGGCGGCCATGGCATTGGTTTTAGCCGTAACCGTTGCGGGGTTGAAAATCGTGGGTCTGATCTTGATCGTGGCCTTGCTGATCATCCCCCCTGTCACCGCGCGTCTCTGGAGCAACCGCGCCGCTTATATCTGGCCCATTGCAGGCGCAATTGGCGGGGCATCGGGCGTGATTGGCGCGGGCCTTTCAAGCCTTGCCCCCGATTTGCCCACTGGCGCCATTATCGTTTTGGTGGCAGCCGGATTTTTTCTCGTTTCGCTTTTGGTTGCGCCCGCACGCGGGGTCTTGGCCTCCGCGATGCGGCACCGCAAATTTCAACGCCGCGTGCATCGCAGACAGGGCTTGCTTGCCTTGGCCCAAGGCTATCGCATTCTGGAGCCCTATACCCGCAAGCTTTTACAGCGCGAAGGTTATGTGCGTGCCGATGGGGTGATGACCGAACGCGGCCAGTCTGCAGCCACAGCAGCACAGCGCGATGAGGCGCGTCTGGCCTATTTGCGCAGCAAACCCGATTATGCCGAATTTCTGTCGCGCCATGACGGGTTGAGCGACCTATCCCGCGCCTTCACCCGCGATGAGTTGGCCCATATCGACAAAAGATTGGGGGACGCGTCATGAACGGCGCTGAATTCGTGCCCCTTTCGCTTCCGCCGATTCTCATCGGCATTTTGGCGGCAATCGCCTGCGCCCTGCCTGGAAATTTTCTGGTGCTGCGCAAGCAGGCCTTGATTGGCGATGCCATAAGCCATGTGGTTCTGCCAGGGATCGTGCTGGCCTTTCTGGTGACACAAGCCCTAGACGCTTGGGCGATGCTTTTGGGTGCAGGTGCTGCGGCCCTCTTCGCGGTCGTGATGATTGATGTGATCAAACGTGTCTCGCGCATTGAGGTGGGCGCAATCATGGGCGTGGTATTCACCACCTTATTTGCGCTTGGCGTTTTACTTCTCGAGCAAAGCAGCGCGTCTTCTGTTCATTTGGATGTCGAACACGCACTGATGGGAAACCTTGAAAGCCTGATCTGGCTTGAGGCGCGGGGATGGGCCTCGCTGCTTGATCCTGTGGCGCTTGCGGGCCTGCCACCAGAACTGCCTCGTCTGGCCCTGACTTTGGCACTGATTATTGTGCTTTTGATCCTCTTTTGGCGGCCTTTGACCCTATCAACCTTTGATGAAGGCTACGCCGAAAGCCTTGGCTTACCCGTGCGCGCCATCAGTCTTGGCCTTGTGATGGTCGCTGCTTTGGCCGCCGTCACGGCTTTTGATGCCGTAGGCTCTATCATCGTGATCGCGATGTTCATATGCCCCGCCGCCGCCGCACGTTTGATGACCGATCGTTTACGCAGTCAAATTTGGTGGAGCGTGGGTTTTGCCACGCTCTCGGCAAGTCTGGGATATGTTTTGGCGGGATATGGCCCGCTTTGGATCGGCCTCGAGAACTCCGTCAGCGCCGCGGGTATGATTGCAGCAGTTTCGGGATTGATCTTGGCGCTTACCGCCGTGTTCGGCCCAAAACGGCGCGCAGCAACAGCCTAAGCCTAAGACGGTTTGCCGCCGCTTTCCCGAGGCAGACAGTCGCTTTCACCCTTGAGTTGCAGGGCTCCAAAGGTTACACCGATCTCGCTTCGGTCTCAGTGGTAGTGACAACATTGGGTGAAAAGGGAACGCGGTGCAAATCCGCGACTGCCCCCGCAACTGTAAGCGGCGAGTGCGATCGGCATATGCCACTGCGGCCCCAGATGGGCCACGGGAAGGCCCGATCAAACAATGACCCGCGAGTCAGGAGACCTGCCGAGGTGATCACCCTGTCCAAGCGCGGTGGGCGCAGCGGGCAACGGACAATTCCGTAGTGGTGGCACAAATCGCCGTCTGCGGAAGGGCCAACCCTCCAATGACCATTCACTTTTGCGCAAGGCATGTGCCTTGCCAACCATTCGTAATTGGAGAGCAAAAATGCGCCCCTCTTCCACTCTGAGCCTCGCCGCGCTGTGCGTAGGTCTCGCCGCCACACCCTTGGCCGCACAAAATGTATTCACCCTTGATGAATTGGTCTTTTCCGCAAGCCTCACAGATGTAGCGCGGGATCGGACGGGGGTACGCGTCAACCGGATCTCAAGCACAGAAATGTTTAGACGCGGACGGCTGCAATTCTCTGAGTTTTTAGAATCTTTACCTGGCGTAAACATAACGCAAAATGGCCCCATTGGCACCTCGGCAACTATACGGGTTCGAGGACTGGACTGGAATTATATCCCCGTAAGAATTAACGGAATTGACGTGACGGACCCGTCTTCAGTGCAAAGCCGATTTGATTTTGGAAAGCTAACTTCAGCCGGTATCGCATCTGCAGAAGTCCTTTATGGAGCCCAATCTGCGATCCTCGGCTCTGGCGCAATCGCAGGTGCGGTCAATATTACCACAGTCGAGGCACCAGAAGAGATTGGTAGTGAACTAGGCTACAGCGCCGAAGTGGGCAGTTACAATACGGCCCGCACTGGGCTTACCTACGGTACTCGTTTCGAAAGTGGGTTTTTAGCGATGAGCCTCAGTCATATCAGTACTGAGGGATTCTCTGCAGCTGATGAAAATGTTGGAAACACAGAAGCCGATGGATTTGACTCGATTGACTTTAGCCTGCGAGGTGAGTTTCAAGCTTCAGAAATTTTTACCCTTGGTGCAAGCCTAGTCCTGCAAAATTCTAATTTTGAATTTGATAGTTCGGGCGGCGCTGGAGGAGATGCGCCACGTTATCAAGATTTTCAAATGAACGCAGGGCGTATATTTGCAACGGCCGCTCTAGACAGGTCCGTGCACGAATTTGGGATTGAGGGATCAAGAACTTCAAGAACTGATCCACTGTCAGGAAGTCGAATAATCTTTGAGGGCGAACGAGATAAAGCTACATATCTTGGTTCATACGATTTGAGTGCGGGAAATGTTTTAAGCATTGGAGCTGAGACAATGTCTGAACGATACTACTCAGCTACGGCTTCATCCCCGACCTACGCGGATTATCAAACACACTCAATATTTGGGGAATTACTATTTTCTCCAGTTTCAGCGATCGATATGTCTATCTCTGCTCGACTTACAGACAACACAGATTTCGGCTCCAAGACGACTGGCCGTGTTGCCGTTGCCTGGCGAGCAGGTTCCAACACACTTGTTCGCACATCCATATCTACGGGTTTTCGGGCTCCATCTCTAAATGAAATGTACGGACCATTTGACAGTACACCCAACCCCGACCTGCAGCCAGAAACAAGCCAGTCCCTTGAATTTGGAGTTGAACATCAATTGGGGCGCCTGACAGCCGATTTCGCAGTTTTTCAAACAAAGATCACCGACTTAATTTCTTGGAGCAGCGGCTATTCGCAAGTACCCGGCACAAGCCGTTCTGATGGCTACGAACTTGGGTTGTCCTATTCTTTTGTAAATGATGCTCAGATCGGGGCGAATTTCACTTCGACCGATGCACGGGCTGCTAATGGCAGCAGACTTAATCGGGTGCCGCGCCGAGATCTAAGCTTGTCTGCATCTACTCCGATCAACCATAATATGAATGCAGCAATTTCTCTACAATCTGTATCCGATCGACTTGAATCAGGAATACGGTTTGAAGATTATACTGTTGTAAACGCAAACATCAGCCACAGCTTGGCCAACGGTGCGGAACTTTTCTTGCGTATCGACAACGTTTTTGACGAAGAATACCAAACCACTCGCGGTTACGGCACATCGGACCGCGCACTCTATATCGGGGTTCGTGGCACGTTTTAGGCTGATATCGCTTTGCATGGCGGCGCTGATGGTTACCAGTGCCGCCGATGCCCAAACCGCACCTTTGCGTGTGGTGTCTATGAACCTTTGCACCGATCAGCTGGCCATGATGCTTGCTGATGAGGGGCAGTTGATCTCGGTGTCCGATATCGCGACCGATCCCAATATGTCACCTATGGCAGAGGCGGCGCGGGCCTATCCAATCAACCACGGGCAGGCAGAGGAAATCTTCCTCATGCGCCCTGATCTGGTCGTGGCGGGGCGATATTCCGATCCTGTGGTCTTGGATATGCTGCGCCGCCTTGGCATTGCCACAGCGCAGATTGATATTGTATCCAATCTTTATCAGGTCAGCGACCGCATTCGCGAGATAGGGGAAATTCTTCACCAAACCGCCCGCGCGGGCGAGTTGGCAGGTGCATTCGAGGCAGATTTGGCACGATTACGCGCGGCCCCGACTGGCCCGCGTGCAGCGTTTTACTACCCCAACAGCTATAGCCTTGGCACAGGCACGCTCAGCCATGAAATCATCACGATTGCAGGGTTTCGTCACATTGCCGAAGAAATGGGGCGCAGCCGATCAGGGCGGCTTGATCTGGAATTGTTAACATTGGCGCAGCCCGATCTGCTCATCCATGCCGAGCTTTATTCAGGCAACTCCCGTTCCGAAGAGGTCATGTCACATCCCGCCCTCGCCCATCTTGGCGCGATGCGCACGCAATCCAATGCGGATTGGGTCTGTGGCACCCCTGTCGTCCTGCGCGCGATCCAAGATTTGCGCGGCCTTCGCGCGAGGATGGATGGATGAGCGGGGTGTCGCAAAAACTGCTTTTCACGGGTCTTGGCCTGATTGTGGGGCTTTTGACCTTGGCTTCGCTCTTGATCGGCCCCGCCGGGTTTTCTATGGCCGACAGCCTTTCCGCGCTCTTTGGCGGCACAGGCGATGCTGTCAGCCTTGTCATGCAAGAAATCCGCCTGCCGCGCGCCTTACTTGCGATCATGGTTGGGATAAGTTTGGGGCTCTCAGGGGCAGCCTTGCAGGGCTATCTGCGCAATCCCTTGGCCGAACCTGGATTGATCGGTGTATCCTCCTCGGCCGCGTTGGGGGCAGTGGTCACCTTACAAACGGGTCTGGCCACACAGATGATGTTTGCTTTGCCGTTTTTTGGCCTGTTCGGGGCGGGCGTTGCCGTGGTGCTGCTGCTGCTTTTGGCAGGGCCACGGGGTGGGTCACTTACCCTTATCCTTGCGGGGATCGCAATCAGCGCTTTGGCGGCGGCCCTCACATCACTTGTTTTGAACCTGTCACCCAACCCCTTTGCAACTTCTGAAATCGTCTTTTGGATGTTGGGATCACTGGCAGACCGCAGCTTTTCTCATATCACCATTGCCCTGCCCTTTATGGCATTGGGATGGATATTGATCTTGTCAACGTCACGCGGGCTAGACGCGCTGATCTTAGGCGAAGATGCGGCCGCATCCTTAGGGATCAACCTGACCCGCTTGCGGTGGGTTTTGGTTTTGGGGGTCGCAGCCTGCACAGGGGCGGCGACATCCGTGGTTGGGGCGATTGGGTTTGTCGGGCTTGTTGTCCCGCATATCCTTAGGCCATTTGTGGGCGCACGCCCCTCACGGCTTCTGCCCGCATCGGCGCTTGGGGGCGCGGCACTTGTCTTGGCAGCAGATATCGCCGCGCGCATCATCTTGCCTGATCGTGACCTAAAATTGGGTGTGGTCATGGCCATCATCGGCGCGCCCGTTTTCCTGCATTTGATCTATCGCACAAGGCGGGCCGAGCTATGACCACATCATGTCTCAGCTTGCAGGGTTTTACGGTCTATCGCGGGGAATGCCCTGTTGTGGATCAGGTCAGCACTGAATTGCAGGCAGGCGATTTAGTTGGCCTGATTGGCCCCAATGGCGCAGGAAAGACTACCTTGATGCGTGGCGCGCTTGGACTTTTGCCGCATCAAGGCCACTCATCGCTGAGCGCATTGCCAGCCAATGCGCGTGCCCGTGCTGTCGCATGGCTGCCGCAAACCCGCGAAATTGTATGGCCTGTATCAGTGGAAACCTTGGTCATGCTGGGCCGCGTTCCACATTTAGGCGCGGGGCAATCCCCACGCGGCGAAGATCACGCCGCCGTCTCTGACGCCTTGGCCGCGATGGATTTGACGGGGTTTGCCACCCGCCCTGCCACGGCCCTGTCAGGCGGCGAGCAGGCGCGCGTGCTGATGGCGCGGGCACTTGCACAAAACTGCCCGCTGATCATGGCCGATGAACCCGTTGCAGGGCTTGATCCGCGTCACCAGATTGCCACGCTGGCGCATCTGCAAAGCCTGACGCAAAGCGGCAAGGCCGCGCTGGTCTCGCTGCATGATCTGGGCCTTGCGGCGCGGTTTTGTGATCGATTGATCCTGATGGATCGCGGCCAAAAAATTGCAGAAGGCCCGCCCGAGGAAGTGTTGACCGAAGATCATCTTCGCCGCGTTTTCGGCATCACTGCGCATATCACCCAATCAGAACAGGGACTGATCTTTCAAGCCTTGGAGGTTGTCGAATGACCGCGACCCTGACCCATCCATGGCTGATTTGGGATCTCGGCAAACCGCATGCCTGTCTCAGTTTTGCCCCCTATCGAGGCGGTTTTGTCTCTGCCCAACAGATTGCGTGGCGCGAGGTGCGCAATGCCGATTTGCCGCCCGATTTTGATGTGATCTCGTGGTTGGAGGGCCAAGTTGATGAGAGGCTTGCCCACGCGGATCAGACAATCGCGATGCTGACATCGCGCGATATCCGCTTTCACCATTTTGACACGGCAGTGGTTAGTCAGACAAAAGCAGAGGCATTGGTGACCCTTGGCCTGTCAAATGCTGAACGCATCGGCCACCGCCGCCTTGCTCGCCCTGAAGAGTATGGCACGATCAACATTGCTGCCCGTCTCAATCAGTGCCTAAGTGAAACCGCGATGATTGAAGCACTGACCATTATGGCCGAGGCGCGCACAGCCGCCGTCATGGAGGCGCGCTATGAGGTCATGGTCAGCGGCGCGCCCGTCATTGCCACAGGAACAGGCACGGATTGCCTGACCTTGGCCTGCGTCCAAGGCGAAGATCAGCACCACGCCTATGCAGGACTGCACACAGAAATCGGTCACGCATTGGGACGCGTGGTTTATGATGCCGTGCGGACAGCCTGCGACACCTATCTCAGCGAAGAGGCAACGGCATGATCGAATTACTTCTCAAAGGCGGCCCAATCCTTATGTTGATTGCAGCGCTTTCTGTGATCAGCCTCGCGGTGATCCTGTGGAAGATCAGTCAGCTTTTGCGCCTTGGCGCGCTTCGCTCAGGCCAGACCACCGATGCGGCAATCTCGCAGTGGTGCGCAGGTGAGGATGTCAGCGCCGTGCTTGCGGCGCGCAGCGGGATGCGCGCAGAATTTGCCCGTGATGCGATCCGCCTGCGCGAAAGCCCCGACTGGGATGAAAGCAGCCGCAAGGAAGAAATTGCCCGCATCGCCCGCGCGCGGCTTCAAGAGATCAGCGCAGGGTTGCGTGCCTTGGAATTGGTTGTGACGATTGCGCCACTTTTGGGCCTGTTGGGCACGGTTTTGGGCATGATTGACGCGTTCCAAGCCCTTCAGCTTGAGGGCGGGAATGCCGACCCTGCCACGCTTGCAGGGGGGATTTGGGCCGCCCTTTTAACCACCGCCGCAGGCATGACCGTGGCAATCCCAGTTGCGATGTGCCTGACATGGTTCGACACCATCCATGACAAAATGCGCCACAGCTTTGAAGATATCGCCACGCGTATTTTTGCAATCAAAGGCCCCGCGGCATGAGGTTAGACTTTCACCAACCCCGCATCGGCAGACGCAAGTCTAGCCTTGCGCCGATGATTGATGTGGTGTTCCTGTTGTTGATTTTTTTCATGCTCGCCGCACAAATGGGCCGCGACAGCACCGTATCTATGCGTCCCGCCGCACCCGCCGCAAACGCCACCATGATTTATGAAGGCCCGCCGCGTTTGGTTACACTCGGGGCCGATCATCTAATGCTAAATGGGCAGGTTATAGATGTCGTTGATCTCATCCCCGCATTGCACAACCTGATCCAAGAAGATGCATCCGAAGCCGCACAAAAAATCATTCTGCGTCCTGAGGTGGGTGCAACGGTTCAACAGTTGTTATCCTTGATGGCCGCGTTGCGGGCGGGCGGTTTAGACAATCTTGCGGTGATTGAATGAGACTTGACCCCGCACAAGGCCGCAGCAGACGACACTTGGCCGATCTTGATATGGTGCCGATGATCAATGTCGTCTTTTTGCTTTTGATTTTCTTTCTCACCAGCGCAACCTTACGCGCCAAGGCGCCTGTGGAACTGACCCTGCCCGTGTCACCCTTAGCCGAAGCATCAGATCCCGCGCGCGAGGCGGTGCTGTATATCGCGGCGGATGGTTTGTGGCACTATGGTGCCGAACAGGGCCGCGCGGCTGTGTTGGCGGAACTTCGGTTGGCTCTGTTACAGGGTGCAGAGACTGAATTTACCCTGAAACTTGCGCTGGATGCCACCTTACCCGCCCAAGATCTGGCGCGCGCTTTGGCAGATTTTGCCGCGATTGGTGTGGGGCGTGTCGACCTCATCACCCGCGCAGGGGGCGCCCTATGATCCGACTTGGCGCGCAAATATTTGGGTTTCTTACCCTATCGCTTGGGCTGCATCTGGGTGCTGCTACTTGGATTGGCGCAGGGGCGCCGCAAAACATGGTCGGGGATGAAGCGGCAGGCGATCACGGGCATGCGCAACTGTCGCTTTCGGCGGCCCCGCAAGATTTGGCGGCCCTTGTTGATCAATGGTCACGGCCGCCCGAATTCAGCCAAGTCATACCGGACGTCCCACCGATGGCTGCCCCACTTGCGCCCATGCACTCAGAAATTGCACCGCTTGCACCGCCAAACCTGACCGAAAGCCGTCCTGAGTTGGCACCGCAACTGCAAGAGGCGGCACCCGCGCTAGAACCTGAGGTTCCAAACGCGCCAACGCCCACCGCCCCCGCACCGCGCCCTTCAACACGCGCAAGCGGTGGGGCCGAGGCCGCGCCAACCACCACAACCGCCGTCACAAACAGCGAAGATCAGGATGTGATCATGCGCTTGATGTCCCATTGGGGCAGCGGAATTTTACATCAATTAGAACGCAGCCCCAGCCGCCCACGCGGGCGCGGCGCAGCAACCTTGCGGCTTGTGATTGATGCCGATGGTCGCCTTCATGATGTTCGAATTCTGGCGGGCACGGGCCAAGCTGATTTGGACACAGCCCTCTTGGCTTTTGTGGCAGAGGCAAGCCCATATCCACCCGCACCAGATGGGATTAGCGCCGCACGATATAATTTCGATCTGCCCTTGCGCCTGCGCTAGCCCGCCGCGCTGTGCAACGGGGCAAAACGGCCTATGTTTTGTCACGACAGCTCACGGGTGAATTATGCTATTAGAACTGCGCAATGTCTCAAAATCCTTTGAGAGCGGTGAAGGTCGGATCACTGTCTTAAACGACCTGTCCTTACAACTGAGCGCAGGCCAGAGCCTTGCATTGACGGGGGAAAGCGGGGCGGGAAAGTCTACCCTGCTTCACTTGGTGGCAGGTCTAGAACGGCCCGATCACGGCGAAATTCTGATCAAGGGCCAAGATATTACGAAATTGGATGATGGGGGCTTGGCCGCCATTCGGCGTCTGTCGATTGGTCTGGTCTTTCAACAGTTCAATCTGATCCCCGCTTTGACCATTGGTGACAACCTTTCCTTTCAAGCGCGGCTCGCGGGTCGATATGATCGCGATTGGATCGCGCATCTGTCACAAAACCTAGGCTTAGAGACGCTTTTGACGCGCTATCCAGAGGAAATTTCAGGCGGGCAACAACAGCGCGTTGCCGTTGGCCGTGCCTTGGCACTGCGCCCTGACCTTATCCTTGCGGATGAGCCAACGGGAAACCTTGACGAAGAAAATGGCCAAGCAGTGCTATCACTTTTTTTACGACTGATCGCAGAAAGCGGGGCGGGTCTTTTGATGGTCACCCATTCAGCACGGATTGCCGCCGCCTGCGAGACGCGCCGACATCTCTCACGCGGGCAGTTGCAGGCATTCGATCCATGAACCGCGCCTTGATCCTGACCACCCTATCGGCGCTTTTGGGCCATTGGCGCAGACATCCTTTGCAGGTTTTTGCGCTGATTGCGGGGCTTGCACTGGCAACGGCACTGTGGTCGGGGGTTCAGGCCCTCAACGCTGAAGCGCGCGCAAGCTATGCCCGCGCCGCGAATTTATTGGGACAAGATCAATTTGACCGCATCTTGCGCCAAGATGGCCGCGCTATGGATCAAGCGATCTTTTCCGAATTGCGCCGCGCAGGCTATCTTGTTTCACCGCTTCTTGAGGCACGGCTTGGCTCTGGCCCGAATGCCTTACGTGTGCTTGGGATTGACCCTCTAACCTTGCCAGTCGCAGCACTTCCCGAACGCCTGCAATCTGGCAGCATCCCCGTGACGGATATTCTTCTGGGCGGTCAGGTGTTGATGACATCAGACACGGCATCCCGCGGCCTGCCCCCTGATTTGACCGAACACGGGCGCACAATCTTGGGCAATGCCAGCTATGATGACACGCTGGCAACGGGCTTGGTCATCGGCGACATCGCAACAATCGCACAGCTTGTGGGTGAGATGGGGCCAACCGCGTTGATTGTCTCAGCACCCCAGCCTTTTGGCCTTGTGCCGATTGACACTTGGCTTGCCTTACGCGGTGACTTGATCCTTCAGCAGGCCGAAACCAGCAATGATCTGGCACGGCTGACAGATAGCTTTCATCTCAACCTAACGGCCTTTGGCTTTCTTGCCTTTGCTGTGGGTTTGTTCATCACCCACGCCACCATTGGTCTGGCCTTTGAGCAACGCCGCACAAGCCTGCGGGCCTTGCGCGCGCTTGGCGTGCCATTGGGTGGGTTGATTGTGCTTTTGGCTGCGGAACTTGGGGTTTTCGCACTTGGGTCAGGCATCCTTGGTCTTGGTTTAGGGTATGGTTTGGCCGCAACTCTTTTGCCAGAGGTTTCCGCAAGCCTTCGGGGGCTATACGGCGCCGATATCGGCGCAGTGCTGCAATTTGATCCGATGTGGGCCGTTGCTGCCCTAGCCATGTCCGTGATCGGGGCCGCGATTGCGGGGGCATCTGCGCTTTGGCGGGTGGCGCGCTTGCCGATCTTGCGATCAGCGACACCGAATTCATGGGCACAAACCAGTGCCGCCTTACGCCTTATCCAAGCCCTTTTAGGCCTAGGCCTTTTAGCCCTATCTGGCCTTGTTGTGATCTTTGGCAGCGGCCTGATGATGGGTTTTATCGGTTTGGCTGCGCTCTTATTGGGAGCCGCATTGGTTTTGCCCTTTGGCCTATCGGTGCTTTTGGCGGGCATCGCAACACGGGTCAGGGCCCCGTTTTTGCACTGGGCCTTAGCTGATATGCGTCTGTCTTTGCCTGCCTTATCCCTATCTTTGATGGCGCTTTTATTGGCGCTTTCAACGAATATTGGCGTATCCACCATGGTTGGCTCGTTTCGAGCAACCTTTACAGGCTGGTTGGATCAACGGCTTGCGTCCGAGATGTATTTGACCACCGCCTCACCCGAACAAGCGGCGCGTGTCACCGACTATGTTACACCTCGTGTTGACGCGATTTTGCCCTTCGCCCTAGTAGCTACGCGATTTGGAGGATTGCCCGCCGAATTGCATGGGCTGGTGGATCACGCCACATATCGGGATCACTGGCCATTTCTCGAGGCCCTGCCTGACGCGTGGTCACAGATGGCCGAAGGCCAAGCTGTTGTGATCAACGAACAACTCGCCCGCAGAGAAAGGTTGGAACTGGGTCAAGATTTTGATGTAACCCCAAGCCTCACCCTGCCAATCCTTGGGATTTATTCAGATTATGGAAACCCCGAGGGGCAGGCGATCATTGGACTTGATCTGTTTAAGACGCTCTTCCCCGAATCCCCGCCTTTGCGCTTTGCGCTGCGCACTGATCCTGCAACGGTCACAGATTTAGCGGCTGACATCACAGAGGCTACAGGCCTCTCCGCGCAATCCATGATCAATCAAGCGGCTGTGAAAGACATCTCGCTGCGGGTGTTCGAACAAACCTTTCAAGTGACCTATGCGCTGAATGCGCTGACCCTTGGGGTGGCAGGGTTCGCCATGTTCACAAGCCTCTTGACCCTGTCTGAAATGCGTCTTGCGCAAATAGCCCCGATTTGGGCTGCAGGACAGCGGCGGCGGAACCTTGCCTGGGCCGAATTTTTGCGGATCATCGCCTTTGCGAGCTTCTGCGCCATTTTTGCGCTGCCTCTGGGTCTTGCTTTGGCACATTACCTTTTGGCCATCATCAATGTTGAGGCCTTTGGATGGCGCCTGCCACTGCAAATCTTTCCTGCGGATCTGATCAAACTATGCGCTTTGGCGGCAGCGGCTGCCGCGATTGCCGCCCTATGGCCCGCATGGCAATTGGCGCGTCTCTCACCCCATCGGTTGCTTGGACTATTCGCCCATGAACGCTAGGTCGCTACTTGCATTGGCTTTTATATGGATTGCCCCTGTCGCCCATGCTCAGGGTTTCGCGGGGCTTGGCCTCAGCGCCGAAGGATATGCGGTGGTCGATCCGAACCGACCGATCACGTTTCCACAGGATCACACGGCTCACCCCGATTATCGTATTGAGTGGTGGTATCTGACCGCTAATCTAACCGATGCCGCAGGAAACCCGCTTGGGGCGCAATGGACTGTGTTTCGCAATGCAACTCGCCCCGCTGATGGCCAAAGCAATGTGTGGGAAGACGGGCAAATCTGGCTCGGCCATACCGCTGTCACCCTGCCAGATCAGCATTACCACAGCGAACGCTATGCCCGTGGTGGCACAGGCCAAGCGGGGGCCCTACTGACCGATGATCTGCTTGAGGTCTGGATAGATGATTGGGGGCTACAGTCTTTAAACTCCGCATCAGAGACAGATGCACTTGACCAGATCATTGTCAGCGCGCGCGGCGACACATTTGCATATGACCTCACCCTCACGGCTCATGGCCCGCTCGTGCGCCACGGGGTGAATGGGTTTTCAGTGAAATCGAATGAAGGTCAGGCAAGCTATTACTACTCCCAACCATTTTACGAGGTCAGCGGAACCATCACCTTGCCCGATGGGGCACGGCAAGTGTCAGGACAAGCATGGCTTGATCGCGAATGGTCATCGCAACCATTGGCAGCGGATCAAGCGGGATGGGATTGGGTATCGCTTCATTTTGAAACGGGTGAAAAGCTGATGGGGTTCTCATTGCGCAGCCGCGATGAGACCCGATTTACCTCGGCCACATGGATCTCGGCAAATGGCCAACCCACCGCTTATGGTGATGGCGCACTCCGCATGGCGCCTATTGTGACACATGAGGTGGCAGGGCGGGTTTTACCTGTCGGGTGGCACATCACCCTGCCAGAACAGGGTCTAGATATCCGCACCAACGCGTTTAATCCCAATGCATGGATGGGCGGCACAATCCCCTACTGGGAAGGGCCGATTTTTAGCACAGGCAGCCATTTAGGGCACGGATATTTGGAGATGACGGGATATTAACCCGCCTGAAACAGCGGAAAGCTGGCTGCAAGCGCCCAAGCCAAAGACAGCCCAAGCGCCAAACCCATGCCAAGAACTGCCGCCCGTCCCCGCCCCAATCGGCCATAGACAAAGCCAAAACTGGCATAAAACAATAGGATCACAGGCAAGATTAGGATCAAAAACAACATCCGATCAAAATCCAATGCGACCGCGAGGCCAAGCGATGCCGAAAAGGCAAAACGCACCAAAATGCGTTTCCATATTGGCGCGCGGGCGGCGGAAATCAGCGCCGCATCCGCAATCATCGCGGGCAATGCGCCGATTAGAATCATCACAAATGGCAGCAGGCGTGCGCCCCCTGCCCAAAAACTGCCGACATAGCGATTAAGGTAAAGACCCATAAAGCCAAGTGCGACAGCGCCAAACCCGATCCCAATCCACAGGCTGCGCAAAACACGGCGCGGCGCTGGAAAAATCACCGAACCATGGCCTGTGATCAGCAAAATAGCAATCGCAAGCCCCCCATAAAGGGCAAGGTGCAGCGCAAGGTAATCGGCGAGAATTACAGGCAAAAACGGCAGAGATGCCCCCCGTAAAACCACGGGCGTTATGAGGGCGGGCAGAAGCGCCGCCAACCAAAAGGCGCACGGCGCAATTGGCAAAACCCGCCTTGGTTTGCCGCTAAATCCCAATGTCGCAAGCCCACCGAGGGCCATCACAATCCCCGCAAACCCGCCCAAAATTATTGCGCCATAGGGCGCGATAGAGGGCGGGCTTGCGCGGGTGATGCCAAATTCTGCATCATACCACGCAATCACCTCGGCAATGGCCGCGCGGGAATAGAGAATGCCGACATGCTCGGTCATCGGCGCAACAAGGGCCGCGCGGGCGAAACCTGTCACATCACGAATGCGATCACCTTCGCTTGCGCCGATTTGTTGCATCACTGATTGCGCAGCCGCGCGCAATCCTGCCTCCCATTGGCCATTGATCATCAGGAGCGAGCGCGGCTCGTCAGGCGTAATCGCCAAGGAAAAGACCGATAATGCAGCGGTGGTCGCAACACGCGGATCCTCTATCGCTTGGCGGATGATGATATCACTGGCCATGGAATGGCCCAAATAGGCCAGCCCGTTTGCCTGCCCGACCGCGTCAATGGCGCGATCCGTGACGCGGGCCAGTTCCTCCATCAAATAGCGGGTTGTGCCATCTATCGCGGTGACATCGCCGCGCATCGGTTGGCGATTGCGACCATGCCCCTCAAAATCGAAGCTAAAGGTTACATAACCCGCTTTGGCCAAAGATATTTGATAAGCCTGCATCAGTTGGCGTGACCCCGCAAAACCATGCGCAATTATAATGACTGGCCCCGTGGATGCAGGGCGCTGCATCCATGTCACTGGAGTGTCACCCCAAAGCATCTGCTGCTGCACGATATCTGCGCGATCCCGCTCGAGGACGATCACGGCGCTCAATGTGAGAAGCGCGCCCAGTATCAGGCCAATCACAGCGCGGATCATGCTAAGTCTGCCCCTTACCAAGCCAATCTTTGGCCCAAGCTAACGCAAAATTGCCGCTTGCGCACCCAAAGTGATTGTTGACTGGCCAAGACCAAGGACATTTCCTATAGGATCAATGGACTTTTGCCATATCCCCAAAGAGACAAAGCCATGTTTGTTGTCACGTTAATCACCAATCCCGCAATCCATTTGGAACCAGAATTAGTGGCAAGCCTCCGCAATGCATTGGGCGGCGGTGATGCGATGTGGCTGAACCCAAACACGGCAGCAGAATTCACCATTCCGCAAGCGCCAACCAATTTCGAAGACATCTGGGCCAGCCTTCAGGCCGAAGGTGTGGATATGGTTTTGCAACCCCAAGAGGGGCGGCGCAAGAAAATGCTGCTGGCGGATATGGATTCGACCATGATCTGCCAAGAATGCATTGATGAATTAGCCGCCGAGGCAGGTGTTGGCCCGCGCGTGGCCCAGATTACCGCCCGCGCGATGAATGGCGAATTGGATTTCGAAGGCGCGCTTCGCGAACGTGTGAGCATGCTCAAGGGCCTCGATGTCGCGGTGATCAGCCATGTTTTGGAAAAGCGCATTCACCTTATGCCGGGCGGCCCCGTTCTTTTGGCTACTATGAAGGCAAATGGGGCCTATGCCGCGCTTGTATCTGGAGGGTTTACGGCCTTCACTGCGGCCATTGCAGATAGGCTCGGGTTTGACGAACACCGCGCAAACACGCTTTGCGCAGAAGGCGGTCAGCTAACAGGCAAGGTGACTGACCCAATCTTAGGCCGCGAGGCCAAAGTGAAGGCCTTGAATGACATCACTCTACGGCTTGGAATTAGCCCTGCCGATGTCTTGGCGGTCGGCGATGGCGCAAATGATTTGGGGATGCTGCAACTTGCAGGGGCGGGGGTCGCATTACACGCAAAACCTACAGTGCAAGCGCAAGCCAAGCATCGGATCAATCACGGCGATCTAACGGCGCTTCTTTACATGCAAGGCTACGCCGCAACAGATTTTATCAAAGCCTAAAGTAAAACCACGCGCAAATCTCTTTGCGCGCGGTTTTTTGGTTTATTCAGCAGGCACAGCCGCCGCTTCAAGGCTGATCGGATGGGCCAGCTTATTGAGCATTTCCTTAGGGCAAACCTGCAAGAAGTTTGCCTTCTCACTCTCCCAATTCTTGAGGATCATATCCGCTTTCTGCGAGGCCGTTTCCGCATGATGGCGGGTGATCAGATCAAGCAACTGCTCTTCCCAATGTGCGACTGTGACGGGGCAAGTCACCAATGTCTCAAGGTTCATATTGATCAAAGCCTCGCCGCTTGGGTCATAGAGATAGGCCATACCGCCCGTCATACCCGCACCGAAATTGGCCCCAATTGACCCAAGGATCACAGCAACGCCGCCCGTCATATATTCACACCCGTTCGAGCCACAGCCCTCAACCACGACTTTGGCGCCTGAGTTACGCACCGCAAAGCGCTCACCCGCGCGACCCGCTGCAAAGAGATAGCCATCGGTGGCGCCATAAAGAACAGTGTTGCCGATGATGACGTTTTCAGAGGCCTTCAGAGGGCTGACTTGAGCGGGTTTGACGACAATCGTGCCACCCGACAGGCCCTTACCCACATAGTCATTGGCATCGCCCGACACCTCGAGCTTCAATCCGGGCGCTGCAAAGGCCCCTAAGGACTGACCTGCCGAACCCTCCAATTTCACTGTCAGGTGATTTGGTTGAAGGCTGTTGCGCATCCCGAATTTCTGCACGATGTGGCTAGATGTCCGCGTGCCAATGGTGCGCAGCGTGTTCTGCACAGCGTAGGACAATTGCATCTTTTCGCCATCTTGCAAAAAGCGCGCTGCATCCGCCACGATCTGTGCGTCCAACGTGTCAGGCACAGAGTTGCGTGGCTTATTGCGGTCATAAACAATCTTATCCGCCCCATCGACTGTGATCAGCATAGGGTTGAGATCAAGATCATCCAAATGCGCCGAACCACGGCTGACCTGTGTCAACAAATCGGCGCGGCCAATGACGTCATCAAGACTGCGCGCACCAATCTCTGCCAAAATCTCGCGCACTTCTTGCGCGTAGAAGGTGATCAGATTGACCACCTTATCTGCGTTGCCTGTGAATTTTGCGCGCAAGCTTTCGTCTTGCGTGCAAACGCCCACGGGGCAGGTGTTCGACTGGCACTGACGCACCATGATACATCCCATGGCAATCAACGCAGCCGTGCCGATACCATATTCCTCGGCCCCCATCATGGCTGCCATGACAATGTCACGACCTGTGCGCAGGCCACCATCGGTGCGCAAGGTGATTCGGTCGCGCAGGTTGTTCATCGACAAGACCTGATGCGCCTCGGTCAGACCCATTTCCCATGGCAGACCCGCATATTTGATCGAGGTCGCGGGGCTTGCACCCGTGCCACCATTATGGCCCGAGATTAAGATGACATCCGCCTTTGCCTTGGCGACACCCGCCGCAATCGTGCCAACGCCCGATGAGGCCACCAATTTCACGGTGACTTTCGCGCGGGGATTGATCTGCTTGAGGTCATAGATCAGCTGGGCCAAATCTTCGATGGAATAGATATCGTGATGCGGCGGCGGTGAGATCAGCGTCACCCCTTTGGTCGAGTGACGAAGGCGCGCAATCAAATCTGTCACCTTCATACCAGGCAACTGACCACCTTCACCCGGCTTGGCGCCTTGTGCGACCTTGATCTCCAACTCCTCGCAATGGTTCAGATATTCCGCAGTAACGCCAAAGCGGCCCGATGCGACCTGTTTGATCTTGGCGCTTGGGTTGTCACCATTGGGCTCTGGTGTGAAATGTGCGGGATCTTCACCGCCTTCACCACTATCGGATTTCGCACCAATGCGATTCATCGCCACGTTGAGCATCTTATGGGCCTCGGGGCTAAGGGCCCCAAGGCTCATGCCTGGCGTGACAAAGCGCTTGCGGATTGAGGTGATGGATTCCACCTCCTCAATCGCAATGGACTGACCCAAAGGCTTAATGTCCAACAAGTCGCGCAAATGAATGGGCGGGTTGGCGCGCATCTTGGCGGAATATTGTTTCCACAATTCAAAAGAGGCTTTGTTGCAGGCCATCTGCATCATATGCATCGACTGCGCTTCCCAAGCGTGGGTTTCCCCCGAACGGCGGGATTTATAGAAACCGCCAATCGGAAGGATTCCATCGCCCTGCAACCAACCAAGCGCGTGGACTTCTTCACATTTTTTCTGAAGGCCTGAAACGCCAATGCCCGAAATGCGGCTCGTCATGCCGGGGAAATATTCCGCAACCATAGCGCGGCTCAGACCCACAGCCTCGAAGTTCAAACCACCGCGATATGAGGAGATCACTGAAATTCCCATTTTGGCCATGATTTTCAGCAAGCCTTGGTCAATCGCGTTGCGATAGCGGGCAACCGCTTCGGTCAAAGTGCCCTCCAACAGACCGCGCTCAATGCGATCTGCCAGCGAATCCTCGGCCAAATAGGCGTTCACTGTGGTTGCACCACAGCCCACCAGAACCGCAAAATAATGCGGGTCAATGCATTCCGCTGATCGGATGTTGAGCGAGCAGAATGTGCGCAAACCCTTGCGCGTCAGCCAGGAATGCACCGCGCTTGTCGCCAAGATCATTGGCATCGCGATTTTTTCTGAGCTTTGGAAACGGTCGGTCAACACGATATGCGCTGCACCCGAACGCACAGCATCCTCGGCCTCTTGGCGAATGCGCTCCAGCCCATCACGCAAGCCATTTTTATCCGCACCCGCAGCAAAGGTCGCGTCAATCGTCACCACGGCATCGCCAAAATGCTTTACCATCGTGTCAAATTGCGCATTGCCCACGAAAGGACTGTCGAGAACCAAAATCTCGGTCTGGCTGCTATCTTCGTCCAACACATTCTTCAGGTTGCCGAAGCGCGTCTTGAGGCTCATCACCCGATATTCGCGCAAACTGTCAATTGGGGGGTTCGTCACCTGACTGAAATTCTGGCGGAAGAAGTGGCTCAAGGGGCGATATTTCTTCGACAAAACCGCGCTTGGCGTATCATCGCCCATAGAGGCCAAGGCCTCTTTGCCATCTTCGGCCATTGGTGCGAGGATATGTTCCAATTCCTCAATCGTATAGCCCGCAGCCACCTGACGGCGGCGCAGATCTTCGCCTGAGAAAATCGCCGTTTCTGTAAGCCCTTCGGTTTCCTTGGCCAAATCCGTGATCTTGCCGACCCAGTCGCCAAACGGGCGCGCCGCAGCCAAGGCATCCTTGATCTCGGTATCGTGGAATAGCTTTTGCGTTTCCATATCGACCGCAATCATCTGACCAGGCCCAAGCGCGCCTTTTTCGATCACGCGCGCCTCATCAACGGGCACCATGCCTGCCTCGGAACCTGCAATCAGCATCCCATCGCCCGTCACCACATAGCGCATTGGACGCAGACCGTTTCGGTCAAGACCCGCACAAACCCAACGTCCATCGGTCATTGCAAGGGCGGCGGGGCCATCCCATGGCTCCATCACCGAATTGCAATAGGAATACATATCCTGCCACGCCTGCGGCAATTCGCTGGCGGTTTGGCTCCAAGCCTCGGGAACGAGCATGGTTTTGGCCATTGGCGCGTTGCGACCTGCGCGCACCAAAACCTCAAACACAGCGTCCAAAGCGGCAGAGTCAGACGACCCTTGCGGGATGATCGGCTTAATATCTTCGGCCATTTCCCCGAAATAGGTGGATGCCATGCGAATCTCATGGCTCTTCATCCAGTTCACATTACCCTTGAGCGTATTTATTTCGCCATTATGAGCCAACATGCGGAATGGCTGCGCCAACCACCATTGTGGGAATGTGTTGGTTGAATACCGCTGGTGGTAAATCGCGAAGGCGGATTCAAACCGCGCATCCTGAAGGTCTGGATAGAATTCCGACACTTGTTCTGCCAACATCATACCTTTGTAGATGATCGAACGGCAGGAGAGAGAGCACAGATAAAGTTGCCCCACGCCTGCGGCCGCAGCAGCTTTTTCAATGCGGCGGCGGATGACGTAAAGCTCGCGCTCGAATTGTTCGTGATCGATGCCCTTTTCGTTCCGGATCAAGATTTGCTCAATCTCTGGCCGCGTTGCATTGGCCTTTTCACCAAGGCAAGCGGTATCAACAGGCACATGGCGCCAGCCGTAAATATAGTGCCCCATACGCAAAACTTCGGTTTCGACAATCGTGCGGCAACGCTCTTGCGCACCAAAATCCGAACGCGGCAAGAACACCTGACCGACTGCAATCAATTTGTCAGAGGCGGGCTCATGGCCAGTGCGGCGAATTTGATCGTAGAAAAACTGCACAGGGATTTGCACATGGATGCCTGCACCATCGCCTGTCTTTCCATCGGCGTCCACAGCGCCGCGATGCCAAACGGCCTTAAGCGCGTTGATCCCGTTTTCCACCACGCGGCGTGAAGGTTTGCCATCGACAGCAACGACCAAACCCACGCCACAAGAGGAATGTTCCTCCTCAAGGGAATACATACCATGCTCGGCCATAAACGCGCGCTTGGCCTCTTCTGCGGCCACCCATTCGGCATCAAACTTGGTCATCACTCATACCTTTCTTTCGGAAGGGGCATCATCGGGATGCGCGAAACGGGCCAAGGCCCTAGGACAAAACATCACCGCAATCATAAAGCGGCAGTGCATTCAGAAATCCCGCCTCATTGGGACGGGCAAAATCAACGGGGCTTGCGTCATAGGAGATTTCTTCCCCGCTTGGCAGGGTCAGCGTCTCGGTGCCGCCAAAGAACATCCGCAAAGAGGGGCTCACATATTGGTTGCCCACAGTGCTGCGTGCGCCGTCTGGCGTGGTTTCGGTATAGGCAAATTCCGTGCGTGCCAGAACCTCACCGTCAATCTCAACTGTGTCACCCGTCAAGGCGTCAAAACCGCTGTAATCGCGGGTAAAGGGCGCGTCACCTTCTGATACAGACAGCGAAAAGGTGAAACTATCCCACCCTGTCTCAAGCAATTCGCTAAGGCTTGCAGGGTCAATTTCAGGTTTGACCAAGCGCGACCGAAGGCCCGTGCGAAGATCAAGGGATTCAAGCCACCGAAATTCTAGATCCGTATGGGATAATGACATGGGCCCATCGACATCTAGGCTGAGGCGCCAATGCTCGCCCGCAGCATCACCTTCACAGGTCCAATAATGCGAGACCATGCATCCGCGGCTTTGAACCGTGAGGAAGGCTTCGCACCCCGCGGGCGGTGTGATTTGCGCCGCTTGCGCCATCGCCGCAACACCCATGACCCCGCCCGCCGATGCGAGAAGGGTCAAGTGACGTGCGATGCTGTGCGCAAGACGGGCCATATCGGATCACTCAGCCGCAATCACGCCGTGGCCTGCAACTTTTGCGAGGATCGCATCCGCTGCTTCACGGCCATCACGAATCGCCCAAACAACAAGGCTCGCCCCGCGCGCAATATCACCAACGGCATAGACGTTTTCCAATGCCGTTTCATGGCTGCGGAAGTCAGTCTTTACTGTCCCCCAACGGGTGACAGGCAAATCCGCGCAATTCCAAAGCGTGGGCAGATCTTCTGGCTCAAAGCCCAAAGCCATGATCACCAGATCCGCGTCCTCAACATAATCGGCACCCTCAATCACCTCGGGGCTTTGACGGCCTGTCGCATCAGGCGCGCCAAGGCGCATTTTCTGAACCTCGACACCTGTTCCAGGATTGCCAACAAAACCTTTTGGCGCGGACAGCCAGACAAATTCCACGCCCTCTTCTTCGGCGTTCTGAACTTCGCGCTGGCTGCCAGGCATATTCGCGCGGTCACGGCGATACAGGCATTTCACAGAGGTCGCACCCTGACGAATCGCGCTCCGCACACAGTCCATCGCAGTATCACCACCGCCGATCACAACAACTTTTTTGCCTTCGGCATTCAATGCGCCAGTGTCAAAATCAGGCACAGCATCGCCAAAGCTTTTGCGGTTGGACGCGGTGAGATAATCCAATGCCTTGACGATCCCCGAAGCCTCATGCCCTGCAACGTCCAACTCGCGCGATTTATAGACGCCTGTCGCGATCACGATGAAGTCGTGCTTTTCGCGCAGCGCCTCAAAGGTGATGTCGCGGCCAATATCAGTGTTCAACTCGAACTTGACCCCGCCTTTCTCCAAAAGCTCATTGCGGCGCATCACCACGGGCTTTTCCAATTTGAACCCTGGAATCCCGTAGGTCAAAAGCCCGCCTGCGCGGTCATAACGATCGTAGACTGTCACCTGAAGCCCCGCGCGGCGCAGACGATCTGCGGCAGCCAAACCGCCTGGCCCTGCGCCAATGATGCCCACGGATTCTGCCCGCTCGGTTGTGGGGGAGATGGGCATCACCCAACCTTCATCCCATGCGGTATCGGTGATGTACTTCTCGACCGAGCCGATGGTGACCGTGCCATGCCCAGATTGTTCGATCACACAATTGCCTTCACACAGGCGATCTTGCGGGCAGATACGCCCACAGATTTCAGGGAATGTGTTTGTGGCTTGGCTGATCTCATAGGCCTCGCGTAAGCGCCCTTCAGCAGTCAGGCGGAGCCAATCGGGAATATTGTTGTGAAGCGGGCAATGCGACTGGCAATAGGGCACGCCACATTGACTGCAACGGCCTGCTTGCTCCGCGGCTTTTTGCTCGGCATACTCAGCATAGATCTCGCGAAAATCCGCACGGCGTTCTTCGGCGGATCTCTTCTCGGGCGTTTCTTTAGCCACGGAGACAAATTTTAACATCGGTTGCTTAGCCACGGAACTACTCCCATCTTCAACGCGCTTCTCATATTCCGAAAGCGCACCACATAAAAGACAGTAATACTGACCTATATAATGCTGTTTTCATTTCTGGCGGCCAATTTGCAACTTTGATTTACAAAAATAGGTATCGCACCATTACCTATTCGAAAAAATATCACATTAATTCAAGTCTTTAGAAAAGACTCATTTTTGTTGGGACATAGAACTCATGAGCCTGTTTTATCTTTTCATTCTCGCTACAATCCAAGGGATCACGGAATTTCTGCCGATATCCTCCTCTGGTCACCTGATTCTATTGCCCGCGCTGATGAATCATGCCGACCAAGGTCAGGTGATTGATGTGGCCGTGCATGTCGGCACATTGGGCGCCGTGATCTTGTATTTCTGGGCCGATGTAAAAGAGGCGCTATTTGGGCTTTTCCGCCTCCTGAGCGGCCAGATTGACACACGCGGCGCGTTTCTCGCACTGTGCCTAATCATATCCACAGTGCCCGTAGTTGTGGCAGGATTGGTGTTCAAGCTTACGGGCCTCTCTGACCTGCTGCGCTCAACTGCGGTCATTGGGTGGACGATGCTTGGATTCGGAATTGTGCTTTATTGGGCAGACCGCACAGGCACAGAAACGAAGCCTGCCACGGCATGGACGCTAAAAGATGCGCTGGTTATGGGGTTTGCGCAAATTCTTGCACTAATCCCCGGCACGTCCCGCTCAGGGATTACCATCACTGCCGCACGAAAACTGGGCTACAGGCGCGAAGATGCGGCGCGGTTGTCGATGCTCATGTCAATTCCAGTGATCATCGCCTCTGGCACACTTTTAGGGCTTGAGGTCATTGGCACCGCAGACATGGCCGCCGCACGCGATGGTGCCATCGCCGCAGGGTTCGCCTTTGTCGCGGCGCTTTTGGCCCTGTCTGTGATGATGCGCCTTTTGAAAACCATCAGCTACACACCCTATGTGATCTATCGGGTGATCTTGGGCGTGGTGCTGTTGGTGATCGCGTATAGCTAGGGCTTATCGCAGCTTAGATGCACTATCGCGGATTGCTGCATATTGGCCGCCATCGCGATAAGGCCACAAATATTCTGGCAAAACCGTATCAAGCGCAGTTGGTGTAATGCCGAAATCTGCCAAGGTTTTTGCCTTTGGCGACACGACATTATCCCGCTTGAGCTGACGCAGCTGATCACGGGTGAGAACACCATTGGTGAAAAGGCCAAATGTCACCGCCTGCGCCATATCAAGGCCAAAGGCCAAAGGCGCCGCAGCAAGGCTTGGGATGCTCAAAATCACGCGACGGCGGCCAATCACCTTGAGCATCTTTTCAATCAACGCGCGGAAGCTCAGCTGCTCTGGCCCGCCCAATTCGTAAATTCCGCTAAACCGATCATCAAGAATGGCAGTAACAGCCGCTTGGGCCACATCATCCACATAGACAGGCTGAAATTTGCTGCCCGCCCCCATCAAAGGCACGAAAGGCGACAGCCGTGCCATGGCGGCAAAGCGGTTAAAAAACTGATCTTCAGGCCCGAACACAATCGAAGGCCGCAAGATCACCGCCTTTGGGAAAGCCGCCTTAACGCCTGCTTCACCTTGCGCTTTGGATTGCGCGTAAAGGCTATCGCTGTCCGCATCCGCACCGATAGCGGACACATGGACAAGCCGCGCAGCGCGCTCCTCTTTCGCAATCCGCGCAATGCGTGCAGCCCCTTCGGCCTGAACGGCATCAAACTTGTTTTTCCCTGATTCAACGAGAATACCCACGCAATTCACAACCGCATCGGCCCCTTTGATCGCGGCACGCACCGAAGCATCATCGCGGATATTGGCCAAGACAGGCTCGACCTGACCAACCACACCATAAGGGCGCACAAAACCTGCTTCATTAGGGCGGCGCACGGCAACACGCACGCGCCAACCTTCCTTAGCCATACGTCTTGCGATGTAGCGCCCCACAAAACCTGAGCCGCCAAAAATTGTCACAAGCTTGGACATCGTTCTGCCTTTCGGTCGTCTGGTCTGGATTTGCGCGATTGATACGCGGCAAACCCAAACGAAACAAGGCGCAATTATATCACGCTCAAGAGTCACATGCGCGCAATCCACATCACCCCATCCAAATCCGCCACAGCCATGCAACAGCCGTTGACAGCACCCATGCCGATATATAACAGACAGCCTCACAACACTGGCCCAGGTGGCGGAATTGGTAGACGCGCTAGCTTCAGGTGCTAGTGTCTGTATGGACGTGGAGGTTCGAGTCCTCTCCTGGGCACCACTAACAGTGCAGCTTTTCCCAGTATATCAAGAATAGTTGAGGAAGTAAGCTTATTCGGCTTTCGGATTGCTACACAACTTTTTGAGAATTGCTACACAACGTTGTTCGTGGTAAATGTTTCACTATGCCGAAAAGTCACGAGAATCCCACGCAAAGAGCAAACGGCTGGTGGTATTACCGCAGGCGAATCCCGAAGCATTTACAGGGCGTGTGGCGTGATAATGGTGGTCGCCAGACAGAACATATTCTCGCACTCAAAACGAAGGACGAAGCTGAGGCAAAGAGGCGATCCAAGTTTGAAGATAGGCTTTTTGAGGACAAGCTTAATCTCAAAGAAGAAGAGCTTGCTGCCAGTGAGAGCCTTGATGAAACAAGAATACGAAACTTCCAGTACTTCGAGTATCGGCTCAGAGAAGCTGGCCTTCACCATTCGCAAGTACCAAGTATCGACAGTCCACCAGAGGTAATCCGCAAGTTTCTACGTGATAGGCAAGCCTTTGCATACGGATCATGGATACAGATAGATGACGAACACGGCCAGTTCGAAGGCGGTTTGTATGATGACGTCCATGAACTTGCGATGGAATATGATCACTCAGGCGATCCCGTTACCAAACAAAAGTTGGACGATGCGGTTTACAAGCTGAACATTACATTGGGCAAAACTAAAGACGTTGGCATTCAAATAAGTGTGCCAACGTTGGGTGTCGCCAAAGAAGAATACCTTCAGTTCATTGCAAAGAAAGCCAAAAGCCCTGACGCCAAAGAAGATGAATCTAGAAGAGTGGAACGGATAGTTGGCCACCTTGCTTTTGTGTTGGGCAACGGTGATCCAAAAGCTGGGTTACAGCGTTCTATAGCATCCATACGCAGTGGCGATGTGAAACAGTTCCTAGCCCGTCTGGCTATTAGAGAGAATGGCTCTGACATACCCAAATCACCGTCAGCCGTTGGACGTGAATTACAAACCATGAGTTCGATCTGGAACATGGCATATGAGGAACGCAAAGAAGATTGGCCCACTGACGTAAAGACTAACAACCCTTTTGCAAAAAAGCGGTCAAAGCTGAACAAAGAGCACGATGACAAAAAGAAGGTTGGGCTCGTACCTGACAAGGATCGTAGACCATTCTCACCACGTGAGCTTGAGATATTCATGTTTGAACACCTGCCACGCATGAACGAAGAAGCTCAGCTAATAGTGCTTATTGGTAATCATTCTGGCTGTCGTATTGGCGATGCGGCTGGTTTGAAGATGAACGATCTTTATCTTCATCCAACGAATGAGCACCCCATTCCGTTTATCTTCTTCCGTGACAACACTATTAGGAAGCTTACAAAAGATGGCGTTCAACGCCGTGTGCCTTTGTTTGGTGATGTTCTTGATAGGCTGGTTGAATATCACGACAAGCGGATCAGTGCGCTTCGCGCACATGATAGTGACATCCTTAATGCGGCCCTATTCCCACGATATGGAAGGGGCCAAAAAGGTTCAGATGCCGTGAGCAATCTCATTAATCAGAAACACATTCATCATCTTCGTGATGGTGACCAAAAGCTAACCTTCCACAGCTTCCGCCACACGCTGCAACACAAGTATTTAGCGGCTGGGCAGAACACCCAATTCGCAGGTTATATCAGTGGATGGAAACTGACAGGGTTGGTCGGCAAGCAGTCCGAATATGTAAAGCACGGCATACCACCTGAAGCGCTCATTGATGGATTAAAGAAGGCTCACGCTGCCAAGTCGTGGGGCGATGCGGACATGAACGCAGCGTTGCAAAGCAGGATAGATCAAATGCAGGGCCAATAGGTTCGACTATTCAGTAGAGCGGCTAAATCCGCTCCTTGAAAAGCCTTTGCCTCATAGCCCATCCAGACTTCTCAGCATCAACAGACAATGCTGTGACCCTGAAGGCTTGACCATTAGGGAACCAATAACGTGAGGCTTGAAGGGGGGCGGGCAGCGGCCAGTGCCACCCACTCCGTTATTCTTATATGTGGCTTTTCACACAGGAGGGTTCAGCATTTAGAGAATGTATCGGCCCTGATTCTTCACTTTAGGCGCACTGATTCCATGAGGTCGTGGCGGTCAGAAGCGTCTTGTTGCGGTGGCGCAGAAGTCGGCCCAAATTCCGCCGATGTGCTGCAATCGCATAGCCCAGAACCGCGACAAAAATAGCGCCAAGGTAGACAAGCTGCGGGATATCTTGCAGATCAAAAGCCCCCATCTTGCCCCTCATAACACCTGTAAATCGCGCATCCCATCAATCACGAATTGCACGGAAAGCGCGGCCAAAAGCATGCCCAACAATCGTGTGACCACGTTGATCCCCGTTGGCCCCAAGGCGCGCTCCAACGGGGTGGAGAGCAAAAAGAGCGAAAAGACACAGATCAAAACCGCCGCCATCACGCCATGCACCGCCAAAACCCATGTGATATCGCCGTCCATCTGGCCCGTCAGAAGGATCATGGTTGCCAAGGCACCAGGGCCTGCGATCAGGGGGGTGGCGAGTGGAAAGACGCTTGGGTCGTCCTTATGGGGTTGATCCGCCTGTCCCTGTCGGCGGGCGCTGCGCCGCTCAAACAGCATATCAAGCGCGGTCAAAAACAATAAAATCCCGCCCGCGATGCGAAAGGCAGGCATGGAAATACCAAGGAAGTTCAAAACGGCCTCACCCGCCACACCAAAAAGCGTCAACAAGGCAAAGGCGATCAGGGTCGCCCGCAGCGCAATCTTCCGCCTTTCGGCCACGCCCATGCCGCGGGTCAGCGCGACAAAGAGCGGCGCCAAACCGATAGGATCAATAATGACAAAAAGCGCCACAAAAACGGGGATGAGGGTTGCAAATTCCATACCCTATCCCTGACCTTTGAGGGGGCAAAGGTCAAATGAAATCGGGGGGCGGGGGCTATTCTTGCAAAGCCGCGTCAAGCCGCGCCTGTGCTGCGACCCAAAGCGCCTCGGCGCGCGCCAAACCCTCTTCGATTTCGGTGAACTTCGCCTGCCATTGCGCCAATTCAGATGCTTTGGCGGCCTCATAGAACTTGGATCAGCACAAAGGCCAATTCCGCGGCTCAGTAAGTTCTTTTTGAATCTAGCTTTTGCAAAGAGGCAGAAGCAGGAACGGCGCACCTTTTGCTGCGATGGATGCTGGAGACAGAAGCACAGCGGTCATGCTACTAATTTCGCGCGAGATGTTGTGGAGAGGATGGGTGGACATCATTAAAAGCGTGGTCAGGTGAGCTTTTTAGCGCAGTAGCTGTGCAGTATATAAAATAGATTAGCACCTGACCCTGCCACGGTTATAATGCCGCTACGGCGGAACTACAGGTCGCCACACCTTGTTGAACTAAACCCCTGACACTGTGGTGCGTTTATTATAAACGAAAGTCGTCTCTGAATTGCTCCCAACCCAGCACAACCCTGAGCCACATCCTTGAGTTATACTCGTCCTGTTCGAGCAGCAGGTTAGTCATCTCAGCTAGATCATCGTCTGAACACGCATTGACGTTGGTGCAGACGCTGTATTCCTCAGCCATACTTGCAAGGATCATCGTGCCATCGTCATGCAGCTTCGAGATAGTGAACAGGCAAGCTGCGATTATGGCTATGATGGCGAGGAGTAGTTTCACGCTATGTCATCCCCGCTTGTAGCCTAGAGCGAGATTGTGGTCAGTCTCACACGTATCGCCTGAACAACACTCGAAGATGTTGGACTTACATATCGCACACTGCTCATGCCCATGAACTACAACGGTGTTCAGTGGTGACTGACATCTTGGGCATCTCTGCTTGTGATGATTGGCTGGGTGAAGAAGGTTATCCATCAATACTTAAACTCTAACGATTGTCATTGAATGTAACTCGTAGACTTACGACATCCTCGTGGAAGCAATTCGTCAATAGCGATTTCATTCAGAGAACATAACCTGTTTGACTACTGAGAGTAATGATAACACTATCAATACTAGTGCTTTTGATTATCTGGGGGGCTTAGCAATGCGCACCAACTTTCGATCATTATCCGTTTGTTTCGCAATATGCCTAGTTCTGGCTGCGTGTATAAGCCCTCGTGCAGAGAGAGAACGTGTTGCTAGAGAAAATATCCAAGCAACATGTGCAAGCTACGGTTTGGAAGTGGGTAGCCCGAATTACCAAGCATGTGTTGGGAATGGTGTAGCTGCTCATGAAGCTCAAACTGCCGCACGGAGAGCAAGATCGGCTGCAGAAGATGCTGAATACTGGAGCCGAGCCCGGTGCATATCAAGTGGGAACCAAAACTGCTTTTGACAACTATATAGCTAACAACTCAAGCAAAAGTTGCGGCTTGTCACTTGGACATCAGGGGTACCGCAACTCCTACGGTTGTTGCTCCGCATGCGAGCTCAGTTCATGCGAAAATAAATATAACGTTATCAGTTAGTTAGTCTGTTTTGTCTGCTATATGCCTTTCTTCTCTCCTAACTATTCCAAGTTAGACTACCTGCTGTGAACCAAGAATGTATCTGCTTCCTTCTAGCGTAGTTAGCTTCAAGGCAGGAGTACAACTAATGACATTGTCTCGCTTAAAGTTCTTACAGTGTTCAATCACATAAGCCTTAAACGTATCTTGGTAATAAGCCACTGCTGCTTCTTCGTGTAACTGGCTGACTATTATGCAGTCATGTACTGAGTAAGCAGGTATATCCATAGCCATCAGTCTATGAATGGTACGCTTCAATATCTCAGCTTCATGATAGCTAATAAAGCCAGCACCATTCATGTACTTCTTATCTAAGTGTCTTAGTGCAGGTACAGCCTTCAATAATGCTTCACGATAGCTATCCCAGCTACCTTCTGTCTCAAACCATTTAGCGTTCTTAGACGATGGTTTCTCTTTGTATGGATCGCCTAAGCCTATAACCTCTAGTGCAACTTTCTTAAGCAACTCTCTGTTTAGATGTGGTGCTGTATCTTTATAAAGGTCTGTCCACCTGTCTGATGTATTGATCTTCTCTCCCATCAACATGGAGAAGGTGACAGCCTGTGAGGCATTCACATCAATGCTGACAACTGGCTCACCATCAATCTTGAATTGAAGTCGTGTCGCTTCCTTCTGATTAGTCCAGTAGCCGTAGAACCTGCCTCCAGCATCTAGTCTACCTTCATGGAAGACCCTGTGTGCTGCTGCTGCAAAGGTCGTGTGACCATTATGAACAATCTCTAAAGGGTGCTTCAGGTAGAAGGCATTAAGCTTCTCAACCTCATTATGAAGCACTGTTAGCTCTCTACCAAACTTAGTCTGTGCTGCTGTGTTACCAAAGCGAGGAGGCTTACCTTTAGTTTCTTTGCGTTCTTTCTTCTGCAGGTAAGTTTCTTGTTTATTTACTACTATAATCCGTGAGTAAGCCTCTACCATTTGAGCGTCTTTAATACGCTGTAAGCAGTCATGACCAACAAACCTGTAGCGGGTCACGTCTGCAAATATGCCGATGCCAATGCCAAAGATGTCAAACTGAATGTGCTTAGGTTTAGTCCAGCCTCCAGAACCTTCTACACGTTCTAGGAGGCTACCACTGAGTGCTTGTACTACTTGGTCAATGGTACTTCTGCCAACGCCACTAGAGTAGCCTGTGAATGCGTTGTTATTCTTGCTAACAGCAATGGTCTTATGACCTTCCTCATCAAGCTCTTTAGTAGCCTGAAGAAGGCTAGCAACTACGATCCTGTACTTGCGACCTCGTTGGCCTGACAAAGTTAAGCCATGAGCCTCACATATCTCGTCTACAAGATCGGTAGCATTCTTGTTGAGTGCTTCAAATGTTGGTGTCCAGAAGATAACGTCAGGATGTTTGTACCTGTAGTCTGGATCAAGCATGACCAGACGTTTAGCCTCATGCCGCTCTTCTGCAGTAAGCTCTGATAAGCTTCGGCCTTCAAATGGTTCTTTCTGAGGCACTTCTACTGATTAGCTACTATGAAAGGTCCGTAAGGTGTACCCACTGATAGGCCTTGAGCATCAACTAATCGAACTTTGATAGTGTCTTGAGGGTTTAACTCAGCAAAAGCAGGGTTAGCTGAAAGTATTGGCTTGATTGCATTAGCACCTAGCGCAATGGCTACAGCATAGATGCCCACTGTCACTACACGTGGTATCTTGATTGTGTGTTCATGTACTACTTTACGCTGCATAACCTTCACTCCGTTTATCATACTGTTTAAGTCTACGTACCGCAGTAGCTGTCCACTTATAGCCTTTGCTGCCATCGGGATCAGAGACTGTACTTAGGCCCATCTCATTAAATCTGTTTGCTATTTGATTGAGTGACATCGAACCTTGCGGGTCAACACGTTTGAGCATGACCAGCTTCTCTAGGTTCAAGTTTGTAGTCAGTATCGCCTTTGCTCTACGTGCATGTGCTGCTTGTTCTGGCGTTCCAGTGTGTCCCACGTAAACACCATCACGATATGCACCTAGTTGTTGTCCTCGTGCTTTTGCGGCAGCCAGAGCCTCTCTGGTGCGTTTGCTGATAGCTTTACGTTCCCATTGCGCCATGACAGCCATCATAGCTACCATAGTTTCGTCAGCTTCCGGCATGTCACATGCTACGAACTTAACTCTGGTTTCTTGTAGTGCCGTTAGGAAGGCGGCATTCCTTGAAAGCCTATCTAGTTTTGCGACCACCAGAGTAGCGTTCATGGCTTTACAGATTGCTAATGCTTCCTGAAGCTTGGGTCGTTTGTTGTTCTTGCCAGATTCAATCTCAACTAGTTCCTCAACTACAGTCCAACCACGTGCTTCAGTAAGCTGACTGACAGCAAGGCGTTGTGCTTCTAGACCTAGTCCTGATCGTCCTTGTCTTTGGGTAGATACCCTTAAATAGGCAATACATTTGTCGTTATTCATCATGATTATCACGCTAGTAAACGTCCGTTTAATAGTATGACATACTTTGACACATACATAAAAGCAAGAATAATGATGCTAGAATTGTCTGCTATACGATCCCATAGTACGCTCACTGTTGTAGCTTTTTACACCCCATGCATGAGCCACACGGGGGGTGTAGGATGTTGGTATACGTGCCGTTACACACACGGGTTAACTACATCCAGACACCTTGATAAAGCACCGTGTCCTGTGTTCGTATAGCAATCATGAAGAAACTTATTCCATTAATCTTAACCTTCACGGCACTAACATCTCCCGCCCTTGCAATGGATCGCTATCGGTGTGAGGGCGAGATAGGTAATGGCTGCGGAATGACTGATGCGTGTTACGAAGTCCACGGCACTAGATCGTATGCGTTTGCGCTTGATTGCCACCCTAGTATTGGAGACTGCACGTATACTCTAAACAATGATGGCGGAGAGGGTGTTCGCTACAAGGACATGGTAACTTTAGATGGTCTGGAAATGGGCCACTTCATACGCTCAACCCAGTTCCTGTCTTTCAAGATTAGTGAAGGCGACAGCTACACACAGCGTTGGTTCAACGGTATCTGCACGAGGATAGACTAGCATGAGACACCTCTTACCAACTGCACTTGCATTAATGTTCCTGTCTAATGCCGCTTTAGCAGAGATGCTTGGTAGTGTGCATTCTCAGTCCATATTGATACAGGGTGAGATATTAGGATCAGATGTATATAAGGTCACTTCTGAAGATTACTTTGGCGACATTGCGGCAGCTACTGAGACAAACTTTACTCCAGAGTTCAACTTCGTAGTTCGCATAGAAAGCATGCTGAGTATGCCAGTGGGTAATGATGTCTTTCCCGGAATATACTATTGCCGTGTTGGTAATACTGGCGAAAGAACTTGGACGGCTTGCTACGATGACATGCCTCCCAACGGGTAAAGAACTTACGTGCTTGGCGTGTTTAGCCGCCCAACTTCACGCATGTGCCAATATCCAGCACAGGAGTTCCGTTTATGTCAGGAATTGCGTAGCCATAGTGTGAAGAGAAGGTAAACCGCAGCATTGTTTCATTGAACATGAAACCTGAGATTCCCGTCATCGAAGGACACGCATAATAGTTGTTACCTTGATACTCATACGGCTCCTCGCAAGGTGTCTCCGTGCGATTAGGATCGCCAAACTGGCTGCGCACCAAGCGATCTGTATCAACTAAGAATGTGTTACTTGGCGCATAGGGCGCAGAATCCCATTCTCCATTACCTTCGTAAGCAAAGCCTGTTGATTGCTGAGTCTGACAAACATACTGCTCAGCAGAAGCGGTTCCTGCCAAAGTGCTGGCTGCGATGGTTGTGGCTAAGATGATGCGCTTCATTGTGTGGCCCTATCGTCTATCGCTTACACGATCACTGATGGCATCTCTTGCGGTGTCTCTGGCGGCATCTCTGGCATCGTTAGCACGATCATTGATGACAGGCGCTACGGCATCTCTTGCGGCATCTCTAACAGCATCGCTATTTTGTCCACCACCGATTTTGCCATCAGCCAAAGCTTTGCCAACAGGGGACAGGTCTGAATATTGAGCTACACACCCACACATTGGATCATAGTGACAGTTTACATCAATACCACAAGCGCTAACAGCAAATGTTCTATTAACCCAACCACCAGCACCCCCTAGAGATTGAACAAATACCAAAGACGCCTGCATATGTTGTTCAATACGGTTAGTTACTTCGTTTATTGCGCTCAACGCCAAGATTGCTTGACCAGATGCGTCAACTAGCTCAATCCGCTTACGCCGCTCTCGTGCAGAGAGTATGCCGTCACCGTCTGTGTCTAACGCCATAGTGGCTGCTGTTGGTGCAAGAGTATCAGGATCAAGCCTTAGCCGAAGAAGGATAGCCGCTTGTTCAGCTACCAAAGTCGGTGGCGTGAAGATGGAGTCATTGAGCGTAAACTCCGTGTAACCTTCTGCATGAAGTTCTGAGACCATTGCCTCTATGCGAGGATCAACTTCCTGTGCCGTAGCTGATGTTACGGCTAGAAGTGTTGCGGTGAGCGCTGTGGCTACGAGGTGCTTCATCACATGGCTCCTGTTTCACCACAGCTTGAGCGTAGTTTAGGCACGGGTCAAGCGTTGAGCAGCTACATTATTGCGAGATGAATCCTGCTGATTATAACGTCTTGCTGGGGCCTGACCTAAGTTCTAACATCCAAGCATGGTAGAAGTTGCAAACGTCATAGCTGCAGTCCTGATTGCAATAGGACTTTACCAAGTTGCGGTAGGGCTTTGGGTGGGTTTCGCGTTTGATAGCCCAACAGAATGGATGTTCTATTCCATGCGCTATTTAGGTAGCCCTTCTGGTGAAGCGGTTGATCGTGGAGCATTATACATTGTTGGTGGTATTGTTCTTGGTTTGCTCGCCAAGATAGCCAAGGGCAGAAGAAACTGACTGCCCAGTATCGCCCCTGAATATAATGCACTTCTGAGTACATTTACACGCTCTGGGCGGTTACCCTACCTGAAAAGCTCCACTAGCACGTAGGGGAGCCTCTGAGAGTCTCTACGAGGCCATTACAGTGTAGGAGTAGGCCCACCACTATCAGGATTGATTAACCACGCACCGTGAACCCTGCCTATTGAATGCCAATCTAAATGGTAAGAGATGTTGCGATACCTATCACTTTGGCGCTTCTGTACGATCCATTGTTTAGCATAATCTCTGGTCTCTCTGCCCCTGATTATCCTGTAACCGTTACGCTCCAAGATTACGTCATGATAATACGGTGAGCATTCATGGGTGGACGCAGCTTCAAAGTTTGCTTCGTGTTTCATCAGGAAGCCCCACTGCTGAATCTGGCGTAGTAGTCAGACAATGACGTGCCAAGTTCATCTGATGGATTGTAGCCGCCATTGGTTCTAACAAACCTGCGCATCCCAGCCTCACCGCCAAGATGTGCTACAGCACGAAGGCCATCACGATCTAAGCCAGCAGCAGCTTCTCCAAGTGCATCAATGGCTGGGTCAATGGACGCTATGTGCCACTGCGAAACTCTGGCTTGTAGTTCTGCGTCTTGAATGAATTGATCCTGCGTGAATGTCTCTCCTGTAGCGTTACGGTAGTCCTGCAATCTTGCATCAGAGAATTGCAAAAGTCCTACATGTCTGCGTCCATCACGTGTGGTGTATTCAGCATCGGCTCTACCACCTGACTCACTGGTTGTAAGAGCAGCCATGAAACTGGAAGCATCGTCATTCTTATCGTTACTAGTATAGGTGGGCGTTGGGCATTGTGGCCTAGAGATCAACGCATCTGTCTGACTGTTTGTTCTGCTGCGTGTGGAACGGAAGGAAGGTGTTTCAGCCAGTAGCTCTTCTAGGGGCTTTAGCCGTTCCCACTGTGCATAGGCTCTGTCCATTGCTGCGTCTTGGGCTGCAAAGTCAGGGCGATCTTCTTCAGCATTCAGTAACGCCAAGATCACTTTGCGTTTATCAATATCAGCATTAGGGTACAGCCTAGTAATCGCTTGTGCTGCTGAGATGCGGCTAAAGAGCATGGCACGATTAGCTTCTTTCGCCATTGTTAGAATAGCGTTCTGCTGCTCTTCAGGCATGGAAGCTATGAGGGTTTCAGCATCACGTGATACGTTGAGTGATAAGCGTGATCGTAAATCTTCGAGGATGGATTGGTTGCCTGTTGGTCTGCTCATAAAGCCTGTCATGATTGCGGCTCCTTATTGTTATGTAGTGGGGGAGGATTGGTTGCACCTGCATCTGCAAAAGCAGAGGGTGCGGTATCAGCAGCACAAGACTACTGATAATAGATAGATATGTTGGGTATGTTTAGTATATACTTTAGCTAACAGATGAATAGCGCCACTCAGTGCCATGTCTACTGAAGCTAAATGAATGATAGCCGTGTCAGGCTACAAACCTGCTGACGAGATTAGTAACACGGAGTTTCCCATGCGGCACGTTGTTCGCATTGTCGGCTTCAAGAATCCCAGTCTCCAAGCATCGTGTTAGCCACTTGGGGATCATCGTACTCTGACCATCTGCATGATACAGGGCCGCAGAACGATGTCGAATATCAAGGGTGGTGTTCAACTCGTGAGCTAGGGCTATTGCGCCAGCCAGTTCGTGATGCCTATGACCATTCTGGATTGATCTCCGAAAAGGCAAAACCTGCTTGGCACGCAAAAGGCAGGTCACGATTTCGACCTTCTCTGCGAAGGCAGGTTTCAGAGCGGCTCTATCCTGAGCCTGAATGATTGCAGCTACTAGATTCATACGGCCTCCGAAGTTGTGGGTGTGGTTGAACTGTCGGTGACGCGAGCAAAGCTCGCTCCCTCATAGGTGTCAGCTTCGAAGAAATCAGGGTTTGATTTAGCCGCATCAACGATAATCTGCTGATACCTATTCGTGTAATACCAGTTTGGGAAAAGGCGTCTGACTGCCAGTGCCTCAGCAAAGGAATCGACTGATAAAGCACGCATCTGCGAACCTCCTTAGTTATAGCGATTTAGGGGAATGGTTTGTGCGTATAGTTATATCAGAAATAGTCTCTGATGTCAAGCTTTTTGCTACACAACGTTATATGTTTTGCTACACAACGCTTGGATAGTAGGCTAATAATGCCCTTATTTATAAGGCTTATAATAGTTGGCTAGATGCCTCTCCTGGGCACCAATAAACGATTGTAAATCAAATAAAAACAATCGCTTAAAACATTTTACTTCAACACATCCACCCTTTTGTCCACCGTCATGGTTTCTCCAGACACCAGAGCTTTCAGTTCCGCAGCAGGGAGTTTTCCGCCTTGCTCGCTTTCTGAGACGATATTGATCAGCCTTTGCTTTAACTACGCGCGGTGGTTGCTGTTGCCAAATGGTTTGGGATCGCTCGCCGTTGGCCTCGTGTCTCTGGTCGTGGCTGGCTATATCGCGTTCATCTTCCTCAGCCTGTAACCTCTGCATCACTGAGCATAAATTCACAGATCGTTGCCTTGACCCCAATGGGCACCGCCTATACCCAATTTATATTCGTAATCAGATGGGAAATGGGCAAAGATGGCCGCAAGAGGGCATCACCATATCCGCCCGTGAAAGGCTAGACACGTGACCATCCATACTTATCTTGGCGACCTTCCTGACGGCCTGAAACTGGGGCCGATTGTGGCGATTGATTGCGAGACAATGGGGTTAAACCCACATCGTGACCGCCTGTGTTTGGTGCAATTGTCTGACGGGGATGGAAACGCGCATCTGGTGCAGATCACACAAGATCAAACAGCAGCCCCAAATCTTTGCGCGCTTTTGACGGATCCGAACACGCTGAAATTATTTCATTTCGGGCGTTTCGATATCGCGGCGATGTATCATCGCTTTGGTGCTTTGGCCGCACCTGTCTATTGCACAAAAATCGCCTCAAAACTGGTGCGCACCTTCACAGATCGGCACGGGCTGAAGAACCTTGCCCAAGAATTGATTGGCGTGGATATGTCAAAATATCAACAAACCTCCGATTGGGGGGCAAGCCATTTGACCGATGCCCAAAAGGATTACGCGGCCTCAGATGTGCTGTATCTGCACCAGGTCAAAGATAAACTTGACGCCATGCTCGCCCGTGAGAACCGCCAAGAGATGGCGCAGGCCTGTTTCGATTTCCTGCCAACCCGTGCCAAGCTTGATTTGGCGGGATGGCCAGAGATTGACATCTTTGCGCATTGATCCAACCCCATGCCCCAAGGTGCCACCTATTCTCGGATCATAACATTCAGCAAGTTGGTTCTTCCGCTTGCCGCTTTGGTGGTGTTGTCTCTGATGTTTCTATTTTCGGGGCGCCCTGATCCGAACCAAGCTTTGCCTCTTGCCACGCGAAGCGCCGATGGCCAATTGGGCCAGCAAGGGATGACCAACCCCCGATTTGCGATGGTTACAGGATCTGGCGATGCGGTGGAATTGATCGCATCTTCCGCAGAGCCAAGTGATGCAGATGCCAATCAAATTCTTGCCACGAATGTAACGGCAGAAATAACGCGATTAACGGGCGAGCGCGATCAAATCACGGCTGATCAAGCCTTATGGAATAGCCAAACCACTGACACGCGTTTAACTGGAAATATTGTTGCAACATCACCCGAAGGCTATAGGCTAGACACCGAGGAATTATCTATAAATGCCGCATCTGGTGAAATTATCGCGCCCGCGGCGGTTTTGATCACATCGGACGGGATTCGCCTTGAAGCGGGGCAAATGGCAATCACTGGCCGTTCAGATCATCAGGTTGTGCATTTTCAGGGTGGCGTGCGGCTGCTATACGAGGGGAAATAGGGGGGCATATGCGGCAATTATTCATCGCTATTTTCTTGATGGCCATAGGCCTACCTGCGCAGTCGCAGACGCAAGTGGGCTTTGGCGGCACCCCGCATGACAGCAGCGCTCCAATCGAAGTTGTCTCCGACAGTCTTGAGGTCGATGACACCAGCGGAAATGCAATATTTCGCGGCAATGTGATCGCTGTGCAGGGCGATTTGCGCATCTCAGCTGCTGAAATCCACGTCCTCTATCAAAGCAATGCCGAAGGCGGCGGCCAAAACGATATCGACCAAGTGCAAGCTCTGGGTGGGGTTTTGATTACCCGCGGTGTGGACGCAGCCGAGGCTGAAACCGCCACCTATTTCGTAGCTCGCAACGAAATGGAAATGATTGGCAATGTTTTGGTCAGTCAACAAAGCGGTGTTATTGCGGGTGAGCGGATGCTACTGGATATTGCCACAGGGCAGGGCACGGTGGATGGGCGTGTGCGCACAACTTTGCAGGGGGCAAACCAGTAAGTCATGGCAAAGCGGGTGACATTAAAGGTGGAAGCGGGCGCAGCGGGTTTGATCGTTTCAAACCTCCGCAAAAGCTATCGCCGCAGACCTGTCATTCGTGATGTTTCAATGGAATTGCGCAGAGGCGAGGTCGTGGCCCTGCTTGGCCCAAACGGGTCGGGCAAAACCACCAGTTTCTATGCAATCGCGGGCTTGGTCACGCCTGATGGTGGCAAAGTAATGTTGGATGGCCACGATGTGACACGGTTGCCAATGTATCGCCGCGCACGGGCGGGCATCGGATATTTGCCACAGGAAATGTCGATTTTCCGCGGCCTATCGGTTGAGGCAAACATTCTATCAATCTTGGAGATATCCGAGAAAGACGCCGTAACACGGCGCAAACGCCTTGAAGATTTGCTGAGCGATTTCTCGATTGAACATTTGCGCCGCGCGCCCGCCCTATCCTTGTCAGGTGGGGAACGGCGGCGGGTGGAGATCGCGCGCTGCTTGGCGTCAAACCCGCGCTATGTGTTGCTGGATGAGCCCTTCGCGGGCGTTGACCCGATTGCAGTGAATGATATCCGCAGCCTTGTTGCCGACCTCAAAACGCGCGGCATTGGTGTTTTGATCACCGACCATAATGTGCGTGAGACGCTTCAGATCGTGGATCGCGCCTATATCCTGCATGACGGCAAAATCTTAATGAGCGGCACCTCCAAAGATGTCGTGCAAGACGAGAATGTGCGCCGCGTCTATTTGGGTCAAAATTTCAAAATCGGCTGATCATCTTCTGCTTTACGTTGACAGATGGCGGGGATTCGTCGCCAAATAGGGGTGATGTTTGATAGAGCCGAAACCCTCTTATTTCCTGTCGCGCTGCTGACCGCAGGCAGAAAAAGATTTGGGCAGGCGGTATCCCTGACATCTTCTTTTATAGTGTAGCGTTGCAACCTCGCTTCAACGCTATCTTTACGTAATGGAGGTAACATGCGCTACCAAATCAGTGGGAAACAAATCGATATTGGCGAAGCACTCCAAACATATGTGAAAGACGGGCTTGGCGCGGCAGTTGCAAAATATGCTGAAAGACCAACGGATTCACATGTCGTTTTCTCAAAAAGTGGGCATGAGTTCGTATGCGAATCCAATGTTCACCTTTCCACTGGACTCAGCGCATCTGCCAAAGGCAGCGATACAGAAATCTACGCGGCCTTTGATAAGTGCTGCGAGAAAATGGAAAAGCAACTACGCCGATACAAGCGCAGATTGAAAGATCATCACCGCGAACGCGCAGAACCCGTTGAACATTTCGCTGCGGCCTCGTATATCCTCGCGTCAACAGACAAAGACGAAGATGATGCGGATGACACCTTGCAGCCCATCATCATCGCAGAAACCGAAACTAAAATCCCTTCGCTCTCTGTGGGTGAGGCTGTAATGCAGATGGAATTGGCGGGCGCCCCTGTCCTGGTATTCCGAAACGAAGCGAGCGCAGGCGTAAACATCGTCTATCGCCGCGAAGACGGAAATATCGGCTGGATTGATCCCCGCTAGACCGAAATAATGACCCTGACGGGTAAGGAATACACGCGAATGGAACTTTCGATGCTTCTTGAGCCGCGAGGCGTGAAGGTTGTTTCTGATGTGACAAGCAAGAAGCGGCTTCTGCAATCTCTTGCAGATGTGGCTCAAGGTTTGCTTGACGTCAGCGCCTCGGAAATTTTCGAAGCTCTGCAAGAGCGTGAAAGCCTAGGGCCAACAGGCGTGGGGCATGGCGTGGCCTTGCCCCATGCGCGTTTGTCGGCGCTCACGAAAATCACAGGCGTATTTTTCCGTCTTGAACGTCCCGTCAACTTTGATTCCGCGGACAGACAGCCTGTTGACCTGGTCTTTGCGCTATTTGCGCCTGCCGATACGGGCGTGGATCACCTCAAGGCGCTGGCGCGCGTGTCGCGCACATTGCGGGATGCGGAACTTTGCGAAAAATTGCGGGCAAATTCTGACCCAATGACACTGCACACGTTATTGACAGGCGGCGCAGAAAGCCAAGCGGCCTAGGCCCAAGACCCAAATCCAAAACTGACATAGTCGCGCCGATAGGCCTCGGCGCAGACCTCCTCAATTTCGGTCGTGTATATCTCGGAAAGCGAAATTGGATCGCAGGGATTGGGCAGAACGAAGGCCTGTTCTTGCCCTGCCAAAGCAGGAAGGGCATTTGGCAATTCTTCGGCCCGCAACAAGAGATCAGGGCGTCCGTGGCTGACCACGATCACGCTAACGCGCGGCTGGCTCATTCTTGGCCCATCTCCGCAAGCATGGCTTCGATCCGTGACACATCTTCAGGGTTGTTCAATTCCCAGAATTTGCGCCCTTGTGCTTCGACCTCGACACATAACACACGGCGACCCGACTCGAGGAAGCGCAATTGTTCTAACCCCTCAAGTGTCTCTAGCGGCCCTGTTGGCCATGTCGGATAGGCCAATAGCGCCTCGGGGCGATAAGCGTAAACACCCACATGATGAAAGACGGGGGTTTCTTCGGCGTCCTCAGAAATACCCGTGGTGTAGGGGATCACTTCCTTTGAAAAATAGAGTGCTTGGTGCGCGCTGCCAAAAACGGCCGTGGTTCCGCCTACGCGGCCTGCCATACGATCCGCTTTGAATGCGGCCAAGGTTTCACCATCACAGCGCAAAACGGGCGTAGCAATGTCCGCAGACGGATCAGCGCGCAGGCCTGTGATCAACTCCTCCAAGAACCATGCAGGCGTCAGCGGCGCATCCCCCTGAAGGTTCACCACCATCTCAACATTTTGTCCAAGATTGTTGAGAGCCTCTGCGCAGCGCTCCGTCCCATTCACACAATCGGACGAGGTCATCACAACCTGCGCGCCAAAACCTTGGGCCGCGTCTCGAATGCGCTCATCATCCGTGGCCACATAGACCGCATCAAAACCGCTTACGGCACAAGCGGCGCGCCAACTGCGTTCAATCAAGCTCATAGTTTTGCCCGAAACCCCACGCAACTGCACCAAGGGTTTGCCCGGATAGCGTGAGGATTGATACCGCGCGGGTATGACACAAATGACGCTCATGGCTCGATCAACTCCACGGTTGGGGCATAGGCGATGAAGAAGCTATTCTCAAAACCTGCCTTGCCATAGGTAAATTCCTGATGGGTTGAAAACTCTACCATCTGGCCGCCCGCACCGCGCAACACTGCATCACCCGCGGCCGTATCCCATTCCATTGTACGGCCAAGGCGCGGATAAAAATCCGCCTCACCCGAAGCAACCAAACAGAATTTCAGGGATGAGCCTGCGCTGCGCAAATCTGAAATTTCATAGGCACTGATATAGGCATACGTAGCGGCATCGCGATGTGATTTCGAAGCGACAACGCGCAAGGCGCTATTGTCGGCCTCTGCCACAGAAAGCAATTTCTGCGGGCCAATTTCATCGTGGTTAAAGGGCGTGAGTTCCTCAACCGATTTGCCATCCGCACGGGTGTAAAACAATCGCTGCTTCGCGGGCGCATAAACAACACCGCGCACAGGACGGCCATCCAAAACAAGCGCAATGTTGACTGTAAAATCCCCACGGCGCTGCACAAATTCCTTTGTGCCATCAAGCGGGTCAACAATGATGAAATCCCGCAAGGATTGCCGATGGGTTTCGGCCTGTTCTTCGGTCACAAGCGCAAGATCGGGAAAGGCTGCGCGCAGACCCGCAGAGATATAGGCATCCGCCGCCTGATCAGCGCGGGTTACGGGACTGTCATCTGATTTGCTTTCAACACCAAAATCATCTGAGGCATAAACCTCCATGATTTTTTCGCCGGCCCCCAAGGCCAGACTTCGAAACACGCGCTCGATCTTGTCAAAATCCATTTTGTAACAATTTCCTTAACCAGATTGCCTTAAATGGCCTTTTGCGGTTATCCAGATCTCGTTGGATGGAGCAAGTAGATCATATATATCTTGCCAAACAAACCGACATCTATGGATCAAGGCCAGCATCCATGTTTGAAGTGCGACAAACGAATACGATGAGGCGTAGCCTCTTTTCCATGCTTAAGGTGACCTATCACGCCTCGGTTCAAAAGGTGCGTTCATCGCACCGCAGTGCCGTTTGGGCCATCATGACCAGCATTTTACAGGTGGGGATGTTTGTCGCCAATATGGTGCCGGGATTCATCATTTCGATGTTTGATTGGAACCCTTTGTTTCACATTGTCGACCAAATGCGCAGCGCCGTGTTCGTGAATTACTTTCCGCATCATACGAATTGGGAATACCCGCTTTATGTTGCCTGTGGCCTGTTGATTGTTGGCCTGATGGCTGAGTTTTTCACAACCAAGCAGGCTTCAATATCGTGGGATATGGGGCGCTAGCCAAGAATTTCGCAGAATTCCTTCTGATCTTTCCCAAATTCCTAGCGTTGCGCTGCTTGCAGGGGGCGATGTGCCTGCCTATATAGCCACCGAAACAGGCTGTTCTAAGCAGCCCATACATAAGCAGTGACGGAGCCGAGATCGGGCCGTTGCCTCATGTTCGCTTGAAGAAAAGGGACCAGAAAAGATGGCTAAAGTAATTGGCATTGACCTCGGCACCACAAACTCTTGTGTTGCGATTATGGACGGCGCGCAACCGCGCGTGATTGAAAACGCTGAAGGCGCCCGCACCACACCATCGATTGTTGGCTACACCGATGACGAACGTCTGGTGGGTCAATCGGCAAAGCGCCAAGCTGTTACCAATCCTGAAAACACAATTTTTGCTGTGAAGCGCCTGATCGGGCGTCGTTTGACCGATGCCGAAGTGGAAAAGGACAAGAGCCTTGTTCCCTACAATATCATTGACGGCGGCAATGGCGACGCATGGGTCGAGGTAAAGGGCGAGAAATTCAGCCCCAGCCAAATTTCTGCACAAATCCTGACCAAGATGAAGGAAACCGCCGAGAATTATCTAGGCGAAGATGTGACACAGGCCGTGATAACCGTTCCTGCCTATTTCAACGATGCACAGCGTCAGGCGACCAAGGATGCAGGTAAAATCGCAGGCCTTGAGGTGCTGCGCATCATTAACGAGCCAACAGCGGCCGCATTGGCCTATGGGTTGGACAAAAAAGACACCAAGACCATCGCGGTTTATGACCTTGGCGGCGGCACATTCGACATCACAATCCTTGAGATTGACGATGGCCTGTTTGAGGTAAAATCCACTAATGGGGACACGTTCCTTGGCGGTGAAGATTTCGACATGGCGATTGTGAATTACCTCGCGCAGGAATTCAAAAAGGAAAACAATGTCGATCTGACGCAAGACAAAATGGCGCTTCAGCGTCTCAAGGAAGCGGCGGAGAAAGCAAAGATCGAGCTTTCCTCTTCGACCCAGACCGAGATCAACCAACCGTTCATCTCGATGGGGTCAAACGGCCAGCCCTTGCACCTTGTGCTGAAACTGACCCGCGCGAAATTGGAAAGCCTTGTAGGTGATCTGATCAAACGCTCACTGAAACCATGTCAGGCCGCGTTGAAAGATGCGGGCCTCTCAAAAGGTGATATTGACGAGGTGGTTTTGGTCGGCGGCATGACCCGTATGCCTAAGGTAATCGAAGAAGTGTCTAACTTCTTTGGCAAGGAACCCCATAAAGGCGTGAACCCTGATGAGGTTGTGGCCATGGGCGCGGCCATTCAAGCGGGCGTTTTGCAGGGCGATGTGAAGGATGTTGTTCTTCTGGACGTCACCCCGCTAAGCCTTGGGATTGAAACCTTGGGCGGCGTCTTTACCCGTCTGATCGACCGCAACACGACCATCCCAACCAAGAAAAGCCAGATTTTCTCAACCGCTGAGGACAATCAAAACGCGGTGACAATCCGCGTCTTCCAAGGCGAGCGGGAAATGGCCGCTGACAACAAAATGTTGGGCCAGTTCAATCTGGAAAATATCCCACCTGCACCGCGCGGCATGCCACAGATCGAAGTGACCTTTGACATTGACGCGAACGGGATTGTCTCGGTTTCTGCGAAAGACAAAGGCACGGGCAAAGAGCAAAAGATCACCATCCAAGCATCGGGCGGCCTCAGCGATGAGGACATTGATCGCATGATCAAAGAGGCTGAGGAAAACTCTGATGTCGATAAGCAGCGCAAGGAATTGGTGGAAACCAAGAACCAAGCGGAAAGCCTGATCCACTCGACCCAGAAATCCTTGGAAGAACACTCCGACAAGGTTGATCCGACCACAGTCGAAGCAATCGAGTTGGCCATAAAAAACTTGGAAGAACAGATCGCAACCGATGATGCGGGCAAGATCAAATCTGGCATCCAAAACGTGACCGAAGCTGCAATGAAACTTGGTGAGGCGATTTACAAAGCCCAAGCCGAGGATGGTGAAGGCGGTGATGAACCATCTGGTGTCGATGATGACATCGTAGATGCCGATTTCGAAGATCTGGACGACAGAAAGCGCTCCTAATCGGGAAATTTGATCCCGATAGACCAGCTGGGGTGCGCCTTGGCTGGTCTATGCGTTAAGAAAAGGGTGTCTACCGATGTCGAAGCGCGATTATTACGATGTTTTGGGTGTGGCGCGTGGCGCTTCGCCTGAAGAAATCAAGAAAGCCTATCGTCAAAAGGCGAAAGAACTGCACCCCGACCGCAATTCTGACAATCCGAATGCGGAAGCGCAGTTCAAAGAAGCGAATGAAGCCTACGAAGTTCTGAAAGATGCCGATAAAAAAGCGGCTTATGATCGTTTTGGTCATGCGGCGTTTGATGGCGGTATGGCAGGTGGGCCCCGTGCAGGCGGCCCTCACGCAGGCGGTGATTTCGCCAGCGCCTTTTCGGATGTCTTCGAAGACCTTTTTGGCGATTTCATGGGCGGTGGCGGTGGCCGCGGTGGGCGTCAGCGCAGCACGCGCGGCTCTGATCTGCGCTATAATATGCGGATCACCTTGGAGGAAGCCTATGCGGGTTTCAGCCGCGAGATTACCGTTCCCACTGCCGTAACTTGTTCAAGCTGCTCGGGCAGCGGGTCAGAGGGCGGATCTGAACCCGTCACTTGCCCCACTTGTTCGGGCATGGGCAAAGTCCGCGCGCAACAAGGCTTTTTCACTGTGGAACGCACTTGCCCCACCTGTTCAGGCGTGGGTCAAATTGTGAAAAACCCCTGTCGATCCTGCGGGGGCGCGGGTCGCGAACAAAAAGATCGTCATCTTTCCATCAAAGTGCCCCCTGGTGTCGAAACAGGAACACGTATTCGCCGCTCGGGCGAGGGCGAAGCAGGTCTACGCGGCGGGCCAGCGGGCGATCTCTATATTTTCATCGAAGTCGTCGAACACCCAATTTTCAAACGCGATGGCATTGATCTTTACTGCCGCGTGCCCGTGTCGATGGTCACCGCTGCCTTGGGTGGGGATGTCGAGGTGCCTTGCATTGATGGCGGACGCAGCCGCGTGAAGGTGGCCGAAGGCGCGCAATCTGGTCGCCAAATGCGTTTGCGCGGCAAAGGTATGCCCCCACTTCGCGGCAATGGCACAGGTGATATGTATATCGAATTGGCGCTTGAGACGCCTGTGAACTTGAATTCCGAGCAAAAAGACCTGCTTCGAAAGTTCGAGGAAAGCCTGAATAAGGGAAATAACCCCCACGCGTCAGGCTTTTTCGACAAGGTCAAAAGCTTTTTCGATGATCTGAAAAACTAATGTAAACCCCCGCTGTTGCGGGGGTTTTTGTTATTTTCCAATTTCGCAGGCGGCCATGACCGCCATATTCAAAATGTCATTCGCGGTCGACACAGTTGAACAAATCTGCACAGGCCGATCTGGCCCTGTCAAAATCGGGCCAATGACTGTAGCCCCCGCCATTTCTTGCATCAATTTCACTGAAATCGAGGCGGAGTGACGCGCAGGAACAACCAAAACATTGGCAGGGCCAGAGAGTTTGCAGAATGGATATTGCTGCATCACGTCCCGATTAAGCGCAACATCCACCGCCATTTCACCATCAAATTCGAAATCGACCCCCTCGCGCGCCAAAATCGCGGGAGCATCCCCCATTTTCACCGCGCGCTCAGAAACCGGATAGCCAAATGTTGAAAAACTGACAAAAGCGACACGCGGCTCAAGGCCCAAGATACGCGCAACATTTGCCCCGCGCTTGGCAATCAGGGCCAAGTCCTCGGCTTCGGGCCATTCATGCACAAGCGTGTCGCCCACCAAAACAACACGGCCCTTATGCATCAGCACCGTGATACCAACCGCGCCATCCTTGGCGGAAGCGTCAAAAACATGGTTGATCAAGCCCAAAACATGCGCAGATTTTCGCGTAGCCCCTGTGACCAGACCATCCCCGTGCCCATGTGCAAGCATCAAAGCCGAGAACACATGACGATCCCGCGCGGCCAGACGATGGATGTCATGCCAATCAAAGCCTTTACGTTGCAGGCGGTTATAAAGAAAATCTTTATAAGCATCTAAGTGACGCGTTTTTGCGGCATTCACGATCTCAAGCTCGCGCACGGCATCCGCCAAGCCCGCCGCTGAAAGTTTTTGCGCGACATCAGCCTCACGCCCAACAACCAATGCCTTGCCCAAACCATTGCGCTGATAGGCCACCGCGGCGCGCAAGACGCGAATATCGTCCCCTTCAGCAAAAATCATACGCGCCTGCGCATTACGGGCACGGGCATAAATGCCCTGCATAATGGAAGAGGTCGGATCCATCCGCGCCTGCAAATCATTGGCATAGGCATCGAGATCCAAAATTGGCCGCCGCGCTGCGCCCGTATCCATACCCGCGCGCGCAACAGCGGGCGGAATCGTATAGATCAATCGCGGGTCAAAAGGTGTGGGGATGATATAATCGCGGCCAAAAGACAGCTTTTCACCATAGGCCATTGCGACTTCATCAGGCACATCTTCGCGCGCAAGTTCGGCCAAGGCGCGCGCACAGGCGATTTTCATTTCATCATTGATGGCGCGCGCGTGAATATCCAAAGCACCGCGGAACAAATACGGGAAACCAAGAACGTTATTCACTTGATTGGGGTAATCACTGCGCCCCGTGGCCACGATCGCATCAGGGCGCACCTCGTGGGCTTCTTCTGGCGTGATTTCTGGGTCAGGATTTGCCATGGCGAAAATCACAGGGTTTTCGGCCATGGATTTGACCATGTCTTGCGTGACCGCCCCTTTTGCTGAAACACCAAGAAAAACATCTGCGCCGCGCATCGCGTCTTCAAGACTGCGCAAATCGGTTTTCACCGCATGGGCCGATTTCCACTGGTTCATCCCTTCCGTGCGGCCTTGGTAAACCACACCTTTCGTGTCGCAAATAATACAATTCTGATGCTGCGCCCCCATGGATTTCAGCAGCTCAAGGCAGGCGATCCCTGCCGCGCCTGCACCGTTCAAAACGATACGGACATCTTCGATTTTTTTGCCCGTCAAATGCAGCGCGTTGATCAAACCCGCCGCACAGATCACTGCTGTTCCGTGTTGGTCATCATGAAAGACAGGAATATCCATTTCTTCCTTGAGACGCTGTTCAATCATGAAACATTCGGGGGCCTTGATATCCTCAAGATTAATCCCGCCAAAGGTGGGCCCCATCAGGCGTACGGCGTTCACGAATTCATCGACATCTTCCGTGGCAAGCTCGATATCAATCGAGTTGATATCGGCAAAGCGCTTGAACAAGACCGCTTTACCTTCCATCACGGGCTTTGAGGCGAGTGCGCCTAGATTTCCAAGACCTAGAACGGCTGTCCCGTTTGAGATCACAGCAACCAGATTGCCCTTAGTCGTATAATCATACGCGGTTTCGGGGTTCTGCGCGATCACCTCGCAGGGAACGGCCACACCTGGCGAATAGGCAAGGCTGAGATCCCGTTGGGTCGACATCGCGGTTGACGCGGAAATGTCAATTTTTCCCGGGCGGGGTTCCAAGTGATAAGCCAAAGCCTCTTCACGCGTGACCTTTGGTTTATTTGCCATAAATTCACCTCCTCTTTCATTCGGTTTACAATCCCTTGACCGTGGCGACAACGCATCTCTTTTGTCCCTTCAAACAATGCCGCAGAGACAGTAGGGTAAGCCCAAAGAAGGGGGCAGGAATGACAGGCCAAGTCACGCCAATGATGGCGCAATATCTTGAGGTGAAAGCCCGCCACGCGGATGCGTTATTGTTTTACCGCATGGGCGATTTCTATGAGATGTTTTTTGATGATGCTGTCGCCGCCGCCGAAGCATTGGACATCGCCCTAACAAAGCGCGGTCAACATCTGGGCGAAGACATTCCTATGTGCGGTGTCCCCGTTCATGCCGCTGAGAACTATTTGCTAACATTGATCCGCAAGGGATTTCGCGTTGCCGTCTGTGAACAGCTCGAAGACCCCGCCGAGGCGAAAAAGCGCGGGTCGAAATCGGTTGTTAAGCGCGATGTCGTGCGGGTTGTCACCCCAGGCACTTTGACTGAGGACAGCCTGCTGGACGCGCGGCGCCACAATTATCTAACGGCTTATTTTGAATCACGGGACAGATCAGCCGCGCTTGCATGGTGCGATATGTCGACTGGGGGGTTTTGGGTGATGCCCGTAACCCCCGCACGGCTTGGCCCAGAATTGGCGCGCCTTGCACCGCGCGAAATTCTTATCTCGGAAAATCTTGATCCAAGCCGCATTGCCTTAATCGAAGAGACAGGCGCAAGCGTGACACGCCTTGCACCGTCAAGCTTTGACAGCAGATCCGCAGAAACACGGCTTACCGATTTGTTCAAGGTCGACAGCCTAGAGGCCTTTGGCCAGTTTGAGCGTCCTGATCTCTCCGCCATGGGGGCGGTGGTCGATTATTTGGACATCACGCAAAAGGGCAATCTGCCCCGCTTGCAACGGCCACAGCGGCAATCTTTGACGCGGGTGATGTTGATTGATGCCGCAACGCGGAAAAATTTGGAAATTACACAATCGCTCTCCGGCGGGCGCAAAGGCAGCCTTCTGGCGGTGATGGACAAAACTGTGACCAGCGCAGGCGGACGTTTGTTAGAGCGGCGCCTTTCCGCCCCCTCCACCGATTTTGACGAAATCACAGCCCGACATGATGCGGTCACCTTCGCGCTGTCGAATTCTTCGATTTCGGAAAGACTGCGCGAGATTTTGCGAAAAGTGCCTGACATGGAACGCGCGCTGTCACGCCTATCCTTGGATCGGGCCAGTCCACGGGATTTGGCCGCAATCCGTTCGGGTTTACGCCAAGCGCAGGAGGTAGCAGCACAGCTTGTTGGGATCGAACTTTCCTCGTTATGGCTGAATTTAGTGACTGATCTGGTCGGTCATGAACCCTTGATTGGGCTGCTGACAGATGCCCTGATTGAGGAGCCGCCCCTCCTCGCCCGCGATGGGGGATTCGTTGCGTCAGGCTATCACGCTGAGCTGGATGAGATGCGCGCCCTTCGGGATGAGGGGCGTGGAATTGTCGCAAAAATGCAAGCCGACTACGTCAGCACGACAGGCATTCCATCCCTTAAGATCAAACACAATAATGTGCTTGGCTATTTCATAGAAACGACCGCCACCCACGCGGAAAAGATGCTATCTGCCCCCCTGTCCGAGCAGTTTATCCATCGCCAGACCACGGCCAATGCGGTGCGCTTTACCACAGTTGACTTGTCCGAACTCGAAACGAAGATCCTTAATTCTGGCGCGCGGGCGATTGAAATTGAGAAACAAATCTTTGAGACGCTGCGCCAAGAGGTTTTAGCACAGTTTGATCCCGTCATGCGTGCCGCATTTGCCCTCGCATCAGCGGATTTTTATCTGGCCTTGGCGCATATTGCGCGGGCACAAGATTGGGTGCGACCAGAGATCACAAAAGATCGCGATTTTGATATTGTCGCAGGTCGCCATCCCGTGGTTGAGGACGCGCTTCGCGGCAGCAAAGATCGCTTTGTTCCAAATGACTGCGCGCTATCTCCGCAGAGTGATGCCGCCGCCATACAATTGCTGACTGGCCCCAATATGGCGGGTAAGTCGACCTATTTGCGGCAAAACGCATTGATTGTGATTTTGGCTCAAATGGGCGGTTTTGTGCCGGCAAGATCGGCAAAACTGGGGTTGGTCAGCCAAGTTTTCAGTCGCGTTGGGGCCTCAGATGATCTTGCGCGCGGCAGGTCGACCTTCATGGTCGAGATGGTGGAAACAGCCGCGATTTTGAACCAAGCCGATCATCGCGCCTTAGTAATCCTTGATGAAATAGGGCGCGGGACAGCCACCTATGACGGGCTGTCGATCGCATGGGCCACGTTGGAATTTCTACATGATGTTAATAAGTGCCGCGCGCTTTTTGCGACCCATTACCACGAATTGACCGCACTTGCGGGCGCTCTATCAGGCGCGCGCAATGCAACCGTTGCGGTCAAGGAATTTGAAGGCGAGATCGTCTTTCTTCACGAATTACGCGAAGGCGCCGCGGATCGATCCTATGGGGTTCAGGTCGCGAAACTTGCAGGATTGCCGCCTGCGGTGATCCATCGCGCCGAAGAAGTTTTGAAGAAATTGGAGAAGAATGATCGTGAGGGCGGCGCGCAGAAATCGCTGATTGATGATTTGCCGCTCTTTACCGCGCAGCCTGCGCCACAAGCCCCCAAATCATCCCCGCTTGAGGATCGCCTCCATGCCGTGCATCCCGATGAGATGACGGCACGCGAGGCGCTCGACTTGATTTACGACCTAAAGGCGTTGATGAAGGATTAGGATTTTGGTGTTGATGACACACCCACCTGCGCAGGCCGCAAAAGGCGATCATGCAACAGGAATCCTTCGGTCATAACCTGAATGATCTGGCCCGCTGTCGTGCCTGGAACGGGGGCCTCAAACATCGCCTGATGCATTTGCGGGTCGAATTGGTCGCCCTCTTCGGGTTTCACGACTGTCACGCCATGTTTTGAGAAAACATTCAAAAGCTCGCGCAAGGTCAGCTCAATACCTTCGATCACGCTGCCCGCAACATCACGTTGCTCATCACCAACAGCAGATAAAGCGCGGTTGAGGTTGTCATAAACAGGCAACAAATCGCGCGCGAGGCGGGTGCCGCCATAATGCTCGGCTTCGCGGCGATCCCGCTCGGCACGTTTGCGCAGATTTTCGGAATCCGCCATGACGCGCAACAAACGGTCGCGCAGTTGATCCCGCTCCTCAGTCAGCGCAGCAATAGCGCCCTCAGGGCTGGTATCAACATCCTCGCCAATGCCTTCTGCAAGGTCGATATCTTCCTCAGGCGCGTCAATATCATCAAGGAATTGCTCTTCCTGTGGCTCTACCATCTTTCACCTCTTATGCACGATCAGAGATTAATTTCCCAACCAACTGTGCCGTGTAATCCACAATCGGCACGATCCGACCGTAATTGATGCGCGTTGGCCCAATCACACCCACAGCGCCGATAATTTTCCGTTCCGAGTTCATATAGGGAGAGACAACCAAAGAGGAACCCGTAAGTGAGAATAACTTGTTCTCAGACCCAATAAAAATGCGCACACCATCACCACGATCAGTCAAATCGAGAAATTCCGCGATGTCGCGCTTACGTTCGAGATCATCAAACAAGGATTTGATCCGTTCGAGATCTGCAATTTCTGGCGCATTGTCCAACAGATTCGCCCGCCCGCGAACAATAAGGCGCTCGCCCCGATGACCAGAATTTTCCCAAATCGCCAAACCCTGTTCAATTAGGGATTTTGCAATTTCATCAATCTCGCGGCGGCGTGTTTTGACCTCTTGCTCCATCACCGCGCGCAAATCTGTGACGGTGCGTCCTTCTGCCCATGCGTTCACAAAATTAGCAGCCTCGCGCATCGCACTTGGCGTCAATCCAGGCGGTGGGGTGAATAGCCGATTTTCAACATGGCCATCAGCGAACACCAAAACAACAAGGGCTTTTTCTGTTGAGAGGGATACAAACTCAACATGTTTGATCGGCGCCTCGTGTTTCGGGGCAAGCACCAAACTGGCGCCATGGGTGATGCCCGACAATGCCTTTCCAATCCGATCCAAGGCCGTTGAAACCGTGTCGGAATTACTTTGAACGGTCGCATCAAGGTGGGTTTTGTCGTCTTCGCCGAGTTCAATGACCTCAAGCAACCCATCCACGAACATGCGCAGTCCCAAATGGGTCGGAACACGCCCCGCCGAAATATGGGGGCTGTCGAGCAAGCCGAGATATTCCAAGTCCTGCATCACATTACGAATAGTGGCGGCTGAAATCTGTTCGGTCATATTGCGGGTCAGGCTGCGTGATCCAACGGGCTCACCAGTGGAAAGATAGCCCTCAACCACGCGGCGAAAAACTTCGCGCGATCTCTCGTTCAACTCAGCGAGAATTTGTGATGTTTCACTCATTCTTCAGCCCCAAATCATCACCTTATTTCTCAGCGTGGGCCGCAGATGGTCAATCCTGCTTGCAACTGCCCCGTTACTGCGACTATCCCACTGGGGTGGATCACAAGGAGATATTTATGCGTCCTTCAGGCAGAAACCTAGATGAAATGCGGAAAATTTCTATTGAAACTGCCGTGATGCGCCATGCGGAAGGGTCGTGTTTGATCAAATGCGGCGATACCCATGTTCTGTGTTCCGCCACAATCGAAGAGCGCGTGCCGCCATTTTTGAAAAATTCAGGGTTGGGATGGGTCACCGCAGAATATGGGATGCTGCCGCGCGCCACGCACACGCGGGGTCGGCGTGAGGCTGCGGTTGGCAAACAATCGGGCCGCACACAGGAAATTCAGCGCCTGATTGGACGTGCATTGCGGGCAGGCGTGGATCGCTCCGCCTTGGGTGAACGTCAAATTACCATCGACTGCGATGTTATGCAGGCAGATGGTGGAACGCGCTGCGCCTCTATCACAGGGGGCTGGGTCGCATTGCGACTTGCTATGAACAATCTGCTTGCCTCTGGCGCCATTACATCTGACCCGATTTTGGATAATGTCGCCGCCGTCTCTTGCGGCATTTACGCGGGCCAACCTGTTCTTGATCTTGATTACCCCGAAGATTCAGAGGCTGGAACCGATAGTAACTTTGTTATGACGGGCGCGGGTAAGCTGATCGAGATTCAAGCCAGCGCAGAGTCGGCGACTTTTTCCTTGGACGAGTTCGCAGAATTGCAAAAACTCGCTCATAAGGGCGTTTCAGAGATTGTTTTGGCGCAAAACGCGGCGGTTGCGTGATGCGGAAATTCACCTCAAACACTTTGCTTGTAGCGACCCATAATCAAGGCAAACTTGAGGAAATATCTGCGCTTTTGACCCCATTTGGCATCAAGACCGTCTCCGCCAAGGATCACGATCTGCCCAAACCCGAAGAAACAGGCACAACTTTTGTCGAGAACGCGCGGATCAAAGCCCATGCTGCCGCCAAAGCAACAGGTCTACCCGCTTTGGCGGATGACAGCGGTATTGAAATTGACGCGCTTGGCAATGCACCTGGAGTTTGTACGGCTGATTGGGCCGAAACCCCGAACGGACGCGATTTTGTGATGGCCATGCAACGCGCCCATAATGAGCTAGAGTCTGTAAACGCCCCACATCCACGCCTTGCGCGGTTTTGTTGCACACTTGTTCTTGCATGGCCCGATGGCCATGACGAGATATTCGAAGGCGTGATGGCGGGTCAGGTGGTTTGGCCAATGCGTGGTGACCAAGGTCACGGCTATGACCCAATTTTCCAACCCGAAGGCTATGACATCACCTTTGGCGAGATGGATCGTTGGGAAAAAAACAAGATCAGTCACCGCGCTGATGCATTTGAGAAATTGGTGAGCCTGTTTGAACAAACGTGACGATTGGGAAAATGGCGGCTTTGGGATTTATATCCACTGGCCCTTCTGTCAGGCCAAATGCCCCTATTGCGATTTTAACTCGCATATATCGCAGTCCATTGATCAATCACGCTGGAAACATGCCTATCTGATTGAAATTGATCGATTGGCGGCTGAGTGCGGCGGGCGCGTTCTAAAGTCGGTGTTTTTTGGCGGCGGGACGCCATCTTTGATGGATGGGGATCTGGTCAATGCCATTATCGTGCGAATTTTACAACACTGGCCCGCAGCAAATGATCTGGAGATTACCCTAGAGGCCAATCCGACCTCTGCGGAGGCAAGTCGATTTAAACAATATCACGAAGCGGGCGTTTCGAGACTATCTATGGGCATCCAAGCCCTAAATGACCCCGATCTCAAAGCGCTGGGTCGCCTGCATAGCGCCGAGGAGGCGCTGCGCGCCTTTGACATCGCACGCGGCACCTTTCCCCGTGTCAGTTTTGATTTGATCTATGCGCGGCAGCATCAAAGCCTCGAAGACTGGCGCGCAGAGTTGCGCCGCGCTCTATCCTTGGGGTTGGATCACTTATCCGCCTATCAGCTTACAATCGAAGAGGGCACAGCCTTTGGCGCACGTGACAAAATTGGCAAGCTCGATGGCCTACCCACTGAAGACTTGGCCGTAGATATGTATGAAGTGACCCAAGAACTCTGCGATAATGCGGGATTGCCCGCATATGAGGTGTCCAACCATGCCAGCGATTTGGCGCAATCTCGGCATAACTTGGTTTATTGGCGCTACGGCGATTATCTTGGCATAGGGCCTGGGGCCCATGGGCGTTTAACGCTCGATGGTGTGAAATACGCGACAGCGACACAGCTTTCGCCAAATCTGTGGCTGGATCAAGTGAACCAAACGGGTTCAGGTGAAACCGCGCGGGAAGAAATTTCCTCGTATGATCAAGCCGTAGAGGCGCTAATGATGGGGTTGCGCCTCAGCGAAGGCGTATCTCTTGCAAGGATCAGAAACCTATCAAATACTGCGGTTAATCTAGAAAAGTTGAATGAATTCAAATATTTAGGATTAATCGACCTAAATGGAGATAGGCTGAGTTGCACTGCGTCTGGGCGGCCCGTGCTGAATGGAGTGTTGCGCGGCTTATTGGCCTAGGCCCCGCCACCCAAACGGCGCATCAGCTCGTCCAACGCTTCGATATCTTTATAGCTGATTGAGATCTTACCAGCCCCAGACCCTGAATCATGGCTGATATCCACCTTCATGCCCAAGGCGGCTGACAAATCCGCCTCAATCGCGCGTGTATCAGCGTCTTTGGTCGGTGCTGTTGAGCGCGGTGATTTAGGTTTATCGCCTGCCGCACTTGCCAGTTTCTCAGCCTCACGCACCGATAACCCTTTGGCAATGATCTCGCGCGCCAGTTCCGAAGCATTGGGGGTTGTGATCAGGGCGCGCGCGTGACCCGCTGACAGGCGCCCTTCGCGCAGCATCGCCTGCACATCATCAGGCAACTGCAAAAGACGCATTAAGTTTGCGATATGACTGCGGCTTTTCCCCATCGCCTCAGCCAGTTTTTCTTGGGTATGGCCAAAACGATCAATCAGCTGCCGATACCCCATCGCCTCTTCGATTGGATTGAGATCAGCGCGCTGAATATTCTCGATAATCGCAATCTCGAGAACCTCAACATCTGTAAAATCGCGAATAATGACGGGCAATTCATGCAATTGCGCCATTTGCGAGGCGCGCCAACGGCGTTCGCCAGCAACAATCTGATAATCACCATCGTGGTTTTGATCGGCGCGCACGATAAGGGGCTGAATAATGCCCTTTTCCTTAATCGATGCGGCAAGCTCCTCCAGCGCTTCTGGGGTAAAATTACGGCGCGGCTGTTCGGGATTGGGGCGAATACGCTCAATCGGCAATTTGGTATCCGAACGGCGCGCTGGGGCGGGTTGCGATCCCTCGATATCTTGCGCTGGCGCGGCATTCACGGCTGGGCTCGTGCCCACATCAATGTCTTGCATTAATGCAGACAGACCACGCCCCAAACCGCGTTTATCCCGTTTACTCATTATCTTCTCCTAGCGCGACTTTACCGCATCGTGGCGCGCCACGATTTCTTCTGCAAGCGCCTTATAGGCCAGAGCGCCAGTTGAGGTTGCATCATAATCCAAAACAGTTTGCGCAAAGGATGGCGCTTCGGACAGGCGAACATTGCGCGGGATTTTGGTTTCATAAACCAATTCCCCCAAGGTTTGCCGTGCATCATCTTCAACCAATTTTGAAAGGTTATTCCGAAGATCATACATCGTCAAAACCACGCCTTCGATGCGCAACTCCGAATTTGCACCTTCACGCACTTGGCGCACTGTCAACATAAGCTGTGACAAACCTTCCAATGCAAAAAATTCGGCCTGAAGGGGCACCAAGACAGAATCCGCAGCGACCAAAGCGTTGACTGTCAGAAGGCTTAAGGATGGCGGGCAATCCATGAAAACATAATCATAGGCGCGCAAATCAGCCGCGCTAAACGCGTTGCGCAATAGGATAATACGTTTTTCATTATCGCTTAGTTCAACATCAGCCGAGCTGAGATCGGTTGTCGCGGGGACAACATCAATGCCATCAACCTTGGTTTTCTGCGTCACATCCGCAAGTTTCGCGCCCTCAATCAGCAAATCATAGCTTGAGAGATCACGATCTTCGACACCCAACCCGGTCGAGGCATTGCCCTGTGGGTCAAGGTCAATCAGCAACACACGTTTGCCCATTGCGGCCAATGCAGCGCCAAGATTGATTGTTGTGGTTGTTTTTCCAACCCCGCCCTTTTGATTGGCAATCGCGATAATTCGTGGACAGGCGCGTTCAGACACGGCGTAATTCCTTTATTTCTATGATTTGACCGTCGTCACTGGTTACGCTCGGATGAGTCTTGATCGACATCTGCCACGATTCCTTTGCGGTGTCGATTTCTTGCGGGGCAGATTGGCCCTTTAAAAACAAACATTGCCCATCTGTTGCTAAATGGCGATAGGACAGCGTGCAAAGCTTGGACAAATCACTAAGCGCGCGGGCAGAAATGATGTCAGCATCTTGGGGCGGCGCGTCTTCGATCCTGCGTGACATCACATTTATAGATATCCCGACCTGACGCGCGACATCCCGCAAGAACGCGCATTTGCGCAAATCAGATTCTATGAAATGAAAGCTGATATCTGAGGATTTTTCTGCTGCAATAATTGCGCAAACCAATCCAGGAAAACCGCCGCCACTGCCCATATCTAGCCATTTTCGACTGGATTTTGCCGCCAATGGAAAGATTTGTGCAGAATCTACGATATGGCGCGACCAGGCATCAGGTAATGTTGCAGGGGCGACCAAATTGATCGCCTTTTGCCATTTCACCAACATATCAACGTAAATCTGTAATCGATCCAATGTTTCACGTGAAACAAAGGTGCTAAGATATGCCTGCGCTTCGCCTTTGGTCATGCGGATTTCCGTTGAATTTGGCGCAGTTTTGTCAGGATCAACGTCAAGGCGGCTGGGGTCATGCCATCAATTCGGCCCGCCTGCCCCAAATCACGTGGCTGCACTTTGGTCAATTTCTGCCGCAATTCTGTTGATAGCCCGTCGATCTCCATAAAATTAAGGGTTTCGGGGATTAATTGCGACTCGTCCCGCTTAAGCGCCTGAACATCGCGCTCTTGGCGTTCAATATAGGCAGCATATTGCGCCTCTCGGTTAATCTGCGCCTTTGTCGTCGCACTATGGTCGATCAATTCAGGCCAAATGGCCTCAAGATCGGAAAATTCTATGTCGGGGAAGGCCAAAAGCTCGACGCCGTTACGGCGCTGACCATCTTGGTTCATATTTAGCCCGTGCCTCTTTCCCTCAGATGGCGTCAGATTATGGTTCCACAGGACGGTGTAGCAGGCGTCAATCTGGGCCATCTTGTCTTCGAATAAACGCTTGCGCGTCTCGTCCACTGTGCCGAGATCAATACCAAGCGGTGTAAGACGCTGATCCGCATTGTCCGCGCGTAAAGAAAGACGGAATTCGGCGCGCGAGGTGAACATGCGATAGGGTTCGCTGACACCGCGGGTCACCAAGTCATCAATCATTACGCCGATATAACTTTCACGGCGCGAGAATATCACAGCATCCCGCCCCTGCGCGGAACGCGCTGCGTTAACACCCGCCACAAACCCCTGCGCGGCCGCCTCTTCATATCCCGTTGTGCCGTTTATTTGACCCGCGAAATAAAGGTTTTTTACAGTCTTAACCTGCAAATCAGCCCCAAGCGCGCGGGGGTCTACAAAGTCATATTCAATCGCATATCCTGGTTGAAGGATCTCAACCGCACCTAACCCAACCATCGAGCGGACATAATCCACCTGAACATCAGCGGGAAGCGAGGTTGAAATCCCGTTTGGATAGATAGTGTGATCCCCTAGACCTTCAGGCTCAAGGAACACTTGATGCGAGGTTTTGTCAGCAAATCGCACAATCTTATCTTCAATAGAGGGGCAATACCGGGGCCCGATCCCCTCAATATGCCCGCCGTACATCGCAGAGCGGCCAAGATTGTTGCGGATAATCTCATGCGTTTTTTCATTGGTATGCGTAATACCGCAGGCAATTTGGCGCACATGTGGCTTATCCGATAGGAAAGAGAATAGGACAGGATCATCATCCGCGGGTTGGGTTTCCAAAATATCCCAATTAATCGTGCGCCCATCCAAACGCGGCGGCGTGCCCGTCTTCAAACGGCCAAGTGGCAGGGCAAAACTGTCGATCCGCTGCGCCAATTTCACCGAAGGCTTATCACCCATTCGCCCGCCAGGCATGGTTTTGTCGCCAATATGAATGACCCCACGCAGGAATGTGCCTGTTGTCAAAACCACCGATTTCGCTGAAATCTCGGCACCATCCGCCAAAACAACGCCTGAAACGGCCTCATCAGTGCCAAGAAGATCGGCTGCCTCGCCCGCTATAATTGACAAATTCTCTGTTCTGGCGAGCAGATCTTGCATCGCAGCGCGGTATAGTTTGCGGTCAGATTGCGTGCGCGGGCCCTGAACCGCGGGGCCTTTGCGACGATTCAGCAAGCGAAACTGAATACCTGATCGATCCGCAGCCAAACCCATAACACCCCCTAGGGCATCAATCTCACGCACCAGATGGCCCTTACCCAAGCCGCCAATGGCTGGATTACAGGACATAACGCCAATATTATCGAAGGATAATGTGACAAGCGCCGTTTTTGCGCCCGCCCGCGCGGCTGTATGAGCGGCCTCTGCACCTGCATGGCCACCCCCAATCACAACAACATCGAAATCATGATGTTTCACGTGAAACACTCCGCTTTTCTCATTTACCGAGGCAAAACTGCGAAAAAATTTCGCCCAAGACCATTTCAACATCGACACGGCCAATCAGCGAATCCAGCTTTCTTATAGCATATCGCACATATTCCGCAGCTATGTCTGTGTGACTGTCGCCTTTTGCGAGGGCAATCAGAGCATCAGCCAAACCTTGCCGCGCATCAAGCATTGCTTGGCGATGGCGCATATGGGTTGCGGTGGCCACATTCGCGGCGCGATCCGATAGGCGCGCTGAAATTAACGCGATCAACTCATCCACGCCCTGACCTGTCTGTCCCGACACGGAAATCCCACTGCCGCTCTGCATGTCGGCCTTACCCAATATGGATATATCATCAACATCCAGATCAAAGGGTAGCTGTTCCTTTGGGTTAGATTTCAGAAAAACCCGCAAATCTGCGGATTTTGCGCGATCTATCGCCCGCTCAACACCGATGGATTCAATCATATCCGTGCTGTCACGGATGCCAGCGGTATCGAGTAACGTCACAGGCAGGCCACCGAGATCAAGGCGCACCTCAATCACATCGCGGGTTGTTCCCGCGATTTCTGAGGTTATGGCGATGTCCCGCCCAGAAATAGCGTTCAAAAGCGTGGATTTCCCTGCATTTGGCGCACCGATTATAGCGACCTCAAACCCGTCACGGATGCGCTCAGCCACCAAACTCCCTGCAATTTCGACATCCAAACTCTGCACCACCTGCGTGATAAGGCCCTGCACTTCAGAGGTCACGTCAGTGGGCACTTCCTCATCCGCGAAATCAATCGTCACTTCGATGAGTGCTGTCGCGCGCAACAAATGCTGCCGCCACGCCTCAACCAGTTTTCCCAAATGTCCCGAAAAAATGCGGCTGGCTTGGCGTCTTTGTGCCTCTGTTTCTGCATTGATGAGATCACCCAGACCTTCAACCTGAGCAAGATCAAGCTTGTTATTTTCAAGGGCGCGGCGGGTAAACTCGCCAGCTTCGGCCATGCGGGCGCGGCCAGTTTCTGACAAAGCCGCAAGAACGGCTTTCACAACTGCGGGGCTGCCATGGCAATGCAGCTCAATCACATCTTCGCCTGTAAAGCTATGCGGGGCCTGAAATCGCAACGCCAAAACATGGTCAATAATCTGGTCTTTGTCCTTGAAAGGTCGAAGCCGAAATCGACCAACATCTGGAAGGCCGCCAAGAAATTTTGAGCATACATCGACAGCCTCCGCACCCGATACCCGAATAACGGAAACGCCCGCCCGACCGTTGGCCGAGGCGAGCGCGAAGATAGTATCCGCAGTGAAGCCTGACATCTTAGGTGTTCATGGAGTCAAAGAATTCCGAGTTCGTTTTTGTCTGTTTCAATTTAGAAATCAAGAATTCAATCGCGTCTGTAGTGCCCATTGGGTTCAAGATACGGCGCAAGACATAGGTTTTCTGCAAATCGCCCTTATCGACCAAAAGGTCTTCCTTACGGGTGCCAGATTTCAAGATATCCATAGCTGGGAAGACGCGCTTATCGGCCACCTTACGATCCAGCACGATTTCCGAGTTACCCGTGCCTTTGAATTCTTCAAAGATCACTTCATCCATACGACTGCCTGTATCGATCAAGGCGGTTGCAATAATTGTAAGCGATCCGCCTTCTTCGATGTTACGCGCCGCACCAAAGAAACGCTTAGGGCGTTGCAGGGCGTTCGCGTCAACGCCACCTGTCAAAACCTTGCCCGATGATGGGACAACGGTGTTATACGCGCGACCCAAACGGGTAATAGAATCGAGCAAAATAACAACATCGCGTTTATGCTCGACAAGTCGCTTTGCTTTTTCGATGACCATTTCCGCCACCGCAACATGACGCGTTGCTGGTTCGTCAAAGGTTGAGGATACAACCTCACCCTTAACCGACCGCTGCATATCCGTCACTTCTTCGGGGCGTTCATCAATCAGCAAAACAATTAAATAGCACTCTGGATGGTTCGTTTCGATAGAATGCGCAATGTTCTGCAAAAGCACGGTTTTACCAGTGCGTGGCGGGGCAACAATTAAGGCTCGCTGACCTTTACCGATGGGCGATACTAAATCAATGATGCGTGCGGAACGATCTTTAATTGTTGGATCTTCGATCTCCATCTTCAACCGCTCATCAGGATAAAGCGGCGTCAAGTTATCAAAGGCAACCTTATGGCGCGCCTTTTCTGGCACCTCAAAATTGATCTTCGAAACTTTGGTGAGGCCAAAGTAATTCTCTGTCTCGCGTGGTGCAGCAATCACACCCTCGACTGTGTCACCCGTGCGCAAGCTGTGCTGGCGGATCATGTCAGGCGATACGTAAATATCGTCTGGGCCTGGGAGATAATTGGCCTCGGGTGAGCGTAAGAACCCGAACCCGTCTTGCAAAACTTCCAGCACACCATCGCCGTAAACATCCCACCCTTCTTCTGCGCGCTCTTTAAGAATGGCGAACATCATGTCGCCTTTGCGCATGGTCGAGGCGTTCTCGATCTCCAGCTCTTCTGCCATAGACAAAAGATCTTTAGGTGATTTTGCCTTTAGATCAGCAAGGTTGAGAGAGTTAACTGTCATGAGAGTTCCATATGCCTCTTGAGACGCATCGCGTTTAAAGGCTCTTGCACAATTGGGAAGGATAGAGATCGGACGATCACTTGATCTGTCTTCTACGCACAGATGGAACTCAAGTCAATCTGCAGCTTAGCGCGTAAAATTTTACCAATGTTTAAAAAGAAAATAATAATTTTAAGAAAAGGATGATGATATGGTTGTGCGGTGCAAAACCTTGGAAACTTAGTTATCATTATCTTATCAACAGGCTCTCCGTTGGGGATGATATTTACCCCCACAAACCTAAATTCTATAAAAATAAATAATATCAGTTAGTTAGCGAAAAATTCCGAATGAAAACCTGTGGAAAAAATTGGGATATGTCGATGTCTGTTGCATTTTCTCCGATCCACTAGGATAGAAATTACACCCGTGGATAACCGAAAGATAATTTTTCGCCTCGCAGCAATGACCTGTGGTTGAACTGGCGCATGCGACTATGTCATCACTTGATCCAAAGGGTTATCCCCAAGACTTCCCACGGAATTATCCAATGCAAAAAATCATTTTGGCGTCCCAATCGGCAATCCGACAGCAGCTTTTGCAGAACGCTGGGGTGTCATTTATGGCAGAAAATGCGCGAATCGATGAATCGTTATTAAAGACATCATTAATGGCCGAAAGTGCCCTGCCACGCGATTTAGTAGATCAATTGGCCGAGGCGAAAGCCGTTAAACTTGCCCGAAAAAATCCTGACGCTGTTGTTATTGGCTGCGATCAAATTTTGGAATTTGAGGGTAATATTCTATCAAAACCAGACAGTCTGGAAGACGCGCGCGCGCAATTGACGATGCTCCGTGGAAAATCGCACAAACTTATGTCCGCCGCGGTGATCTATCACGAGGCGCAGCCAATTTGGCGCCATATCGGTGTCGTGCGTCTCTTTATGGCAGAATTTAGTGACAGCTATCTTGACGCCTACCTTTCCCGTAATTGGCCCGATATCGCACAGGCAGTTGGCGCTTATATGCTTGAATCCGAGGGTATTCGTCTGTTTTCTCGGGTCGAGGGCAGCTATTTCGATGTTTTGGGCCTGCCATTAACCGAGGTTTTGAACTTCTTGGCACTGCGAGGATTTATAGAAAGATGACAGCATCAGTGCCGCTTGCAGCCGTTATTGGTGACCCAATTGGTCACAGCAAATCCCCTATGTTGCATGGGTTTTGGCTGAGGGCCTATCAGATTTCAGGCCATTATGTGCCGCTGCATGTAACATCGGGTGACTTAGAACAGGTTCTCGCTGCAATGCCGCGGATGGGGTTTGTTGGCGCAAATGTGACGATTCCCCATAAAGAAACTGTTTTGGATTTGGCCAATATTGTCACCGATCGCGCGCGTGCAATTGGCGCTGCGAATACCCTGACCTTTCACAAAGACGGCAAAATCGAGGCTGATAACACAGATGGCCACGGATTTCTTGCCAATATTCAACAAAACGCGTCTGCATTCGATGCAAAAGATGGCCCTGCTGTTATTCTTGGTGCGGGCGGGGCGGCAAAGGCGGTCATCTATGCATTGCTAGAGGCAGGCGCACCGAAGGTGCGGGTGCTTAACCGTAATCTTGACCGCGCGAAAAACCTATCTGCCCGATTTGGGGATCGTGCTACAGTGCATGAGATGTCAGATCTTCCAAATCTTCTTGGGGATTGTAATCTTCTGGTGAACACCACATCCTTAGGCATGACAGGGCAGCCACCCCTTGCGGTGGATCTGAGTAATTTAGCAAAAAACGCCGTTGTGAACGATATCGTTTATGCCCCTCTTGAAACGGATCTCTTAAAACAAGCGCGTGCCATGGGTGCAGTCGCGGTTGATGGCTTGGGGATGTTGTTGCACCAAGCCGCGCCTGGCTTTGCGAAATGGTTCGGAAAAGAGCCCGCTGTGACCGATGATCTGCGCCGCGCGGTTTTGGCGAAATGAGTTTTCTTCTTGGTCTTACGGGCTCAATCGGGATGGGCAAAAGCACCACCGCAGATATGTTTCGTGAGGCGGGTGTTCCTGTGTGGGATGCCGATGCGACAGTGGCCAAACAATATGCCAAAGGTGGCGCTGCGGTGGCACCGCTTTCAGCGTTGAATATGGGGTTGATCCAAAATGATACTGTGGATCGCGCAGCATTGAAAAATTGGGTCAAAACAGACCCGAACGCGCTCAATCGGCTTGAATCTCTTATTCACCCCCTTGTCGCCGCAGATCGGGCCAAATTCATTGACGACCATGCAGAACAGTCCCTGATTGTTTGCGACATTCCACTTCTTTATGAAACAGGTGCGGATCAATGGCTGGATGCCGTTTTGGTTGTGACCACTGCTGCCGAAACGCAGAAAGCCCGCGTCATGGCACGGGTGGGAATGGATCCTCAGCTATTTGATCAAATTCTTGCGCGCCAGATGCCAAGTTCTGAAAAAATTGCCCGCGCGGATTATGTGATAGAAACAAACAGCTTTGAGGGCGCGCGCAAAGCCGTGCATGATTTGATCAACGATTTAAAGGCACGGACAACGTGATGCGCGAGATTGTTCTAGACACCGAAACCACAGGGTTTGAGCCATCCGAAGGCCACCGCATTGTCGAAATTGGCGCGGTTGAATTGTGGAACCACCTGCCAACAGGCAAGACATACCACCAATACATCAACCCCGAACGCGCAATGCCCCAAGAGGCGTTTAATGTGCATGGATTGGGTGATGAGTTTTTAGCCGATAAACCAGTTTTTGCCGCCATTGCGCAAGATTTTCTGGATTTTGTCGGTGATGCAAAATTGGTCATTCACAATGCAAGCTTCGATATGAAGTTTTTGAATGCAGAACTTGGATGGGTGAACAAACCGCTTTTGCCAAATGATCAGGCGATCGACACGTTGGCTATAGCGCGGCGCAAATTCCCTGGATCACCTGCAAGTCTTGATTCCCTATGTCGCCGTTTTGGTGTCGATAATTCTATGCGCGAAAAACACGGCGCGCTTTTGGATTCGGAAATCTTGGCCGAGGTCTATCTCGAGTTGATCGGGGGCAAGCAGCCTGACTTTGCCCTCTCGCCAGATGATCAGGACAAAGATCGTGATGTTGTGCGGCCAATGCGGCGCGCCTCTGCGCGGCCACAACCCCTTAAGCCGCGTTTGACAGATGAGGAAACCGCCGCCCATCAAGACTTCATCTCCGAGATGGGCGACAAGGCTGTTTGGATGCGTTAACGCTTAGGCATCTGCCTTTTGTTCGGTCATCTTGCGCGCCAATTCATTGCGATAAAGCGCAACAAAATCAATTGTGTCGAGGTTCAGCGGCAAATACCCACCGTCCCGCGTGACGTCTGAAACGATGCGGCGGATGAACGGGAAAAGCATACGAGGGCATTCGATCATCAGATACGGGTGGAGCTGTTCTTCGGGCACGTTGTCGATGTGGAAGATGCCTGCATAATCAAGGTCTACGCGAAAGATTGGTTCAGGGGCGTCCCCTTTGGTTTTCGCTTCAATCGTTACTTTTACGATGACGTCATACTGCTTTTCCGTGGGCCGCTTTCCGCCATCGAGCGCGACACGCAATTGAATGTCGGGCTGACCCGCGCCTTGAACCGATTTTTGCGCTGCGATGTTCTCAAACGACAAATCTCGCACGAATTGTCCCAAGATTTTCATTTGCGGTATTACGGGTTGTGGTTGTGTTGTGCTGTCCTGCGCTGCATCCGCATCTTTTTTCGCCATCTTTCATCTCCCAAAGGCAAATTTTAAGGCGTCTTAACAGCCCGATCCAAAAGCCTCAATGCCGTGTCCACCCCGATGGGTCATGCGGGTCTGTATCTAAGATCTCGCCATCTTCATCTATGATTGTGCCAGATTGGCTGCGAAAATTGGCTTGGCTTTGAAAACTGGTGGTTTTTATCTGTGATTTGACCTGAAGGATCAAAAATTGTCGAACGGGCGGCACCAACAAGGAAAATCCAATCGCATCGGTGAAAAATCCAGGTGTTAGCAACAGGGCGCCCGCAATTAGGATCATCGCCCCATGGGCCAGCGGCTCGGTTGGGTCATTTAATTCGTTAAAGCTGGTGCGGATTTGCGACAGCGCCAGTGATCCTTGTGATCTGACCAACCATGTCCCCAAAATTGCCGTTAAAACGACCACAGCCAAGGTTGGCCATAACCCAATAAATCCGCCAATTTGTATGAACAAGCCAATCTCGATCAGCGGAATCGCTATGAAAAGAACAAATAACCACATTTTTTCAGCCTTTTCCGCAGATAGTCGGTAAAACCGCGCCCAGCTTCATGGACTTGGCCCCCTTCTCTCCTTACATATGAACCTCAAGCGCAGTCTAAAACCCCTGCGGCAACATTAGCCGGTATCAAAATTGGATTGAGACCCACATGAACTCATCATTTCTTTCCCTTTTGGTTCTCGCGGCAATCGCGATCTTTTTGATCCTGCGGTTGCGCGCCGTTCTTGGCACGCGTGAGGGGTTTGAGAAATCGCCCGAAGTCGTAAAAACCTCAAAATCTGCACAATCCCGTAATTTTGAGGTGATCGAGGGCGGCCCTGATCGGGATATCACCGATCATGTTCCCGAAGGATCAGAAAGCGCCCGTGCCTTGGCCGCGATGAAATCCGCAGAGCCCAGTTTCGCGGTGGGAGAATTTTTGACTGGTGCGCGCGGCGCCTATGAAATGATTCTCATGGCGTTTGAACGTGGCGATATTTCGGAAGTGCGCGATTTCCTATCCCCCGAGGTTGCCGAGAGCTTTGATGAGGTTATCGAAGCGCGCCGTGCGCAAGGCCTTGAGATTGAAGCAAGCTTTGTGGGCCTCAATGATATCGCTGTTCAAGAAGCCCAGTTTGACGCCACCTCGCGCGAGGGTGAGGTCATGGTTCGCTTCGCTGCAGAACTGACCTCTGTGGTGCGCAACTCCGATGGTGAAATTGTCGAAGGCAGCGCAACCGAAATCAAACGCCAGCGGGACGTTTGGACCTTCGCCCGCGAAATGGGCAGCCGCAACCCAAATTGGGTTTTGGTTGCCACAGGCGGCTGATCCTAGCGTAAGGACTGCGTGGTGACTTATCCCCAACCCATAGGATTTTCCGATCTTTTGGGCTGGGATGACGAGGATTACGCCGAAATCCTTTCAATTTTCCAATCTCAAACGGATTTGGCGATAGCTGATCTATTGACAGCCGCCCGCAGTGTTCGCCCCTCACAGGCCCGCGCGTTTTTTCAATCAAATTTTCAGCCTCTCAGATTTGGCCCCGCCTTTGCAGGACATATCACGGGATATTACGAACCCGTTTTGCCCGCCCGCGCCGCGCCAGATGCTGAATACAGGTTCCCGCTCTACGCCGCCCCAAAAGATATGCCGGAGATTTGGGCGACACGCGCCGAAATCGAAGCGGGCAATTTGCTTTCGGGGCAAGGATGGGAACTGGTCTATCTCAACTCGCGCATAGACCAGTATTTTTGCCATATCCAAGGATCTGTTGCCGTGACCTACCCAGATGGTGAGACGTGCCGTTTTGGGTTTTCGGCAAAAAACGGACATCCCTATCGTTCCATTGGGGCTGAATTGGTCGCGATGGGCGAAATCAGTGCGAAACAGATCACCGCAGATCGGGTCAAAGATTGGCTGAGGCACCATCCCGACCAAATGGACGCGCTTTTACAGAAAAACCCCTCCTATATCTTCTTTGAACCGCGTCACAAAAATGGCGCGGTCGGTGCCACAGGGCAGGTTTTGACCGCGAACCGCTCGCTTGCGATTGATCCCGCATATATCCCTTATGGTCTGCCCGTCATGGTTGCGGGCGAGACGCGTGCGGCGCGGATTTATTTTGCCCAAGATTGTGGTTCTGCCATTAAAGGCGCGCAGCGGGCCGATATTTTCTGTGGATCAGGTGATGCTGCGGGCAGGAGTGCGGGCGTAATAAATGAACCCGCCAGCTTGACCGTGCTTTGGCCTAAGGGTCATGATTTGCCCAATGGATGGGCAGGATAAGCCATGGCAAAAAAACCAAAAAACCTAAGCAGCGAAGACCGCGCTTTATGGGATCGCGTTGCACGCAGTGCTAAGCCATTGAAACTTGCCGCCGTCAATTTCTATCTTGCAAAACCCGACACGGCGGCCATTCCCCCGCGTGAGATTGTCGATTTTACGCCAAAGTTGGATCTCAGTGACTTTGACATTGGGCTGACAGCCCCATCTGAGAAACCGCAAAACCCGCCTGAAAAGCGCCCCGTTCGTATGGATAAAAAATTGCATGGCCGCATGGTGCGGGGAAAGTTGCAGCCAGAGGCGAAAATTGACCTTCACGGCATGACACAGGCCCAAGCCCATCCTGCGTTGCAGCGATTTATCCTTGACTGCCATGCGCGTGGATATCGTTTGGCCCTTGTGATCACGGGTAAGGGCAATCTGTCTAGCGGCCCCCATTATGACCCGATTGCGCCCGCCCGTGGGGTATTGCGGCAAAACGTGCCACGGTGGCTGCGCCACCCATCAATCGCGGGCTATATCCTTGATATTCGTGAGGCGCATATTCGCCATGGCGGGGCGGGTGCGCTCTATGTCTATCTCAGGAAATAGAGACTATAGCACATAGCGGCTAAGATCGGCCTTACCCGCCAAGTCGGCGAGATAGGTTTGCACATATTTTTCATCAACGACCACGCTTTCGCCGCTTCTGTCAGGCGCGGTAAAGCTCAGCTCCTCGAAAACACGCTCCAGCACGGTATAAAGGCGCCGCGCACCGATATTCTCGACCGATTTATTCACATCTGCCGCGATTTTTGCCAAGGCTTTGATCCCATCTTCGGTGAACTCAACAGTCACGTTTTCGGTCGCCATCAAAGCGGAATATTGGCGGGTCAGGGCATTATCGGTTTCTGTCAAAATGCGGGTGAAATCATCCTCAGTCAGTGCCTGCAATTCCACCCGAATGGGCAAGCGCCCCTGAAGTTCTGGCAACAGGTCAGAGGGTTTTGCGATGTGAAATGCACCAGAGGCAATGAACAGGATATGGTCTGTTTTCACAGGCCCATGTTTTGTTGAGACTGTTGTCCCTTCTATCAGCGGCAATAGATCACGCTGCACCCCTTCGCGGCTGACATCCGCCCCGCGGGTTTCCGCGCGCGCGGCGACCTTGTCAATTTCGTCAATAAAGACGATGCCATTTTCTTCAACGGCCCGAATGGCCTCTTTCGTGACGGTTTCTTGATCCAAAAGCTTATCAGCTTCTTCACCGATAAGGATTTCATAGCTCGCCGCCACAGTCATCTTCTTGCGGATTTTCCGCCCGCCAAAGGCCTTTCCGAATATATCACCAAGGTTCATGCCGCCGCCCATTGGCCCCATCTGGGGCTGACCTGGAACTTCAAACATGGCCATTGGGTTGGATTGATCCGCAACTTCCAATTCAATGACAGTGTCGTCCAATTCCCCTGAGCGGAGTTTCTTGCGAAACATCTCGCGGGTTTGGTCGCGCGCATCGGCGCCCGCAAGCGCCTCGATCACACGATCTTCGGCGGCTTTGTGCGCCTTGGCGGTAACCTCTTCGCGCATATGGTCGCGCACCATAATTTGCGCGGCATCTACCAGATCACGGATGATCTGCTCGACATCCCGACCAACATAGCCCACCTCTGTAAATTTTGTCGCCTCAACTTTGAGAAACGGGGCGCGGGCAAGTTTCGCCAAACGGCGGCTGATTTCTGTTTTACCCACCCCAGTCGGCCCGATCATCAGAATATTTTTTGGGTAAACTTCATCGCGCAAATCATCCCCAAGTTGCTTGCGCCGCCACCGATTGCGCAGGGCAACCGCCACCGCGCGTTTTGCATCGGCTTGCCCGATGATGAAACGATCCAATTCCGATACGATTTCGCGAGGGGTTAGGTCGGTCATTTTGCGATCCGCTCTACTGTGAGGTTGCCATTGGTATAGACGCAAATATCAGCCGCAATTTCCATTGCGCGGCGGGCCACATCTTCGGCGGATTTATCGCTATCCATCATCGCGCGGGCCGCGGCCAATGCGTAATTTCCACCCGACCCAATCGCGGCAATACCGTGTTCTGGTTCTAAAACATCGCCCGCGCCCGTGATGACATAGAGCTCGGATCCATCTGTGACGATCAACATCGCCTCGAGCTTTTGTAAATACTTATCCGTGCGCCAATCTTTCGCCAATTCAACACTGGCGCGCTGTAATTGGCCTGGTGTTGCCTCAAGCTTTGTTTCGAGACGCTCAAGCAAGGCAAATGCATCTGCTGTCGATCCTGCAAATCCTGCGACCACCTCATACCCGCCCGGGGAAAGGCGGCGGACTTTGCGTGCTGTGCCTTTGATCACGGTTTGGCCAAGACTGACTTGACCATCACCTGCAACCACAACCTCGTTACCCTTGCGCACACCGATAATGGTTGTGCCATGCCAATCTGGAAAACTATTCGACATGTTTACCCTTTCATGTTCCGCCCAATATGAAAGCGGCGCGATCAGATCACAACCACCGCTTTGGCCAATTTTTGCGGCGGGGCACACGAAAGGCCAGCATCGGCATCATCCATGCTTTGCGAAATCTATTAAGATCAAGCGATTCATGAACACCTGTCACGGTCTCACCATTGATTTTGGTTCGCACCATGGCACGGTTGTAAAATGGGGCGTCCAACATGGGCCGAACCTCATGTGGGGCAAAATCTGGATCCGCGCGGGTTTCACGGCGCACCCCCCAAAAAGCGGATTTAAACCTTGCAGTGCGCGGCGCATCAACGGGTGATGCGTTGCCCGTTTCATCAAAGGCAATGGCGGCCGCAAGATTGCTGCCATCGCAGCGCGTTGCATCATAGAAGCAACAAGCGCCCTCTCGCGTTGGAAAGCGGCCCCATGTCCAGTAATCAAAATCTTCCTCCAAGGCGCGAGTGCCAAAATTGGCATCAAAATATCCATGCCCAGACCATGACCAACCTGCATTTTCGAGACGAACCTGGATATCGGCAACGGGTGCGAAAGGGCGCCAAATATGCGCACCATCATCGCAGAGCGGCAATTCCACATTCGTCACTGCGCGTGGGGTTAGTGTTACTTTGCCGCGCAACCGCCCGCCATGTGGTGTTGTGCGTTCATCAATATGAATGGTGAGGGCTGAACCGTCCCAAGACAGGTGACTAGGGCCTATTTTCATTTCTGTTTCCGAAAGCTCTAGCGCATCTTGGCCCCGATCTGTCATCGTCCAACGGCCGCCTTTGCCATAGGTGACAACATTCAAGCAGCAATGATCTTCGGGGTCTTTGCGCCCCGACCAACGATACCACGGCGAGAAAACTGAACCGATGAAGGCGATGATCGAAATAGCCTTGGTTCCGTCATCGCTTATGCCGTCGATATACCACCACGCATAGCCGTTGGGCGGGACGGCAAGGTTAAAGCATGGTCCGTCAAGATCGCCTCGGCCGCGTGCCGTCCTGAGAGGCAGGCCATCGGAATTCCCGCCCCCGGATGGGTGCCGCCCCCCGCCAAGTATAGACCTTTGAGAGAGGTCCGCGCCCGTGGCCGTTTCAATGCTGCCGTCATTCCATGTGGGCTCAGCCCGTAAAGGGATCCGCGCGAGGCGGGAAACATCGTTGCGAAATCCTGTGGTGTCATCAATGCGCTGTCGGGGATCGGGTCGGGAAAGATCAACCCGCGATCCGCTAATGTTTGGAATGTCAGATGACGACATGCGGCCACCTCCCTTTCTGTTGGGGCCTCGGTCGGCGCGCCGTTCATGATAATTTCAAATCTTTGCAGCGCCGTATCTGTGTTAGAGTTGAGCCCAGAATCCTGAGCGCATATATAAAGCGTTGGATCACGCGGCAGCGCACCATTTTCGATAGGGTCAAATTCGCTGCGTTGGTCATCACCAAAAAATACGTTGTGATGGGCCAGGGTCTTGCCCCAAGCGCGGGAGGCGAAACTCCAAACATAGGCAGATAGGCTGCGCGGTTCGACCTGTGCGCGTGTGACACGCGGCGCGTGGTCTTGGCCCAAAAGCCCAATATGAATCGCGCGCGGGTCACCATTAAACACCACAATATCTGCCGCAACATGCCGACCATCTGAAAGGGTGACGCCAGTGACATGATCCGCATCTTTTGTAATGGCCTCGATGGATTGCCCAAGCTGAAACTCGATACCCATGGATTGCCCGATATTTTGCATCGCGCGGGCCAGTTGATGCACGCCGCCTTTGGCCCGCCACACACCCGCCGCCTCGGATTGCCAAATCAGCGAAAGCAGCGCGGGGCTAAGATAAGGGTTGCCGCCGACATAAGTGGAATAGCGCGCAAAAACTTGTGCCAAACGGGGATCGCTGAACCGCTTAAAAACCGCTTGCGCCAAAGTTTGGTGCGGGGCCATTGCGCGCATCAGATGGGGTGATTTCAAGACCGTGAGCGTCAAATCCGCTTGTCGCGGATGAGCGCGCAGCATCATTGGCCTCTCGAATGCTGAAAAAAGCGTGGCCGTATCTTGGTGGAATTTGAGAAACTCGCCGCGTGCCTTGGAACCTGAAAAGTGATCAATAGCTGTAAGCGTTTCTTCGAGATTAGCATGAAAATCTAACTCGCTGCCATCTGGCCAGAAATGGCGGGCAAGGATGTCATCCTGTGTTAGGGTCACATGATCCTCAAGCCTCAAACCTAATGTTTGAAACAGATCGTCAAACACATGGCGCATCGTCAGCACTGTTGGCCCCGCATCAATCGGCCCCGCAGCAGATGGCACTTGCCGCATTTTGCCGCCGACATGGGGCATCGCATCAAAGACTGTGACCTGACATCCCGCATGCGCGAGGCGCAGCGCGGCTGAAAGACCGCCCATACCTGCACCGATCACGACGGCGCGGGGCCTGACAGGTGCAATAGGGCGGGTCACAGTGTTGCGTCTTTCATTAGGGCCACTCTCGAGATTATGTCAGATATTGTTGACATATTCCCGTAAACTGTCCAGTCTAATTTACATATGCGTGGGATCCTCCGCGCAAACCTCGATGAAGGCTGAGTGACCATGTCCCTGTCCGCCCGCATAGAATCAGCGATCTCTGCTGCCCTCTCTTTAGCCATGAAAGAGCCTGCACCGCGCAAATTGGCGCAAGCCTTGGATCATGCCGTCAATCCGGGCGGTGCGCGGATCAGGCCGACAATCTCGCTTTCTGTGGCGAAGGCCTGTGGGGATGATAAGCCGAATCTTTCCAATGCGGCATGCGCGGCGATTGAGCTTATCCACTGCGCCAGCCTCGTTCATGATGACCTGCCCTGTTTTGACAATGCAGATTTGCGGCGCGGAAAGCCCACGGTGCATATCGCCTATTCGCAACCCATTGCGGTTCTCGCGGGTGATACGTTGATTGTTTTGGCCTTTGAGGTCTTGGCTCGTGCCGCGGTGGATGATCCACTGCGGGCAGTTGAGATGATCAAAATCCTAAGCCAAGCCACAGGCATGCCCAATGGAATTTGCGCAGGCCAAGGCTGGGAAAGCGAAGATAAGATAGACCTGTCCGCTTATCATCGGTCGAAAACAGGCGCGCTGTTTGTTGCCGCCACCAAAATGGGTGCCGCTGCTGCGGGAGAAGATCCCGAACCTTGGACAGAACTGGGAGCTCGGATTGGTGAGGCATTCCAAGTTGCCGATGATCTGCGTGATGCGCTTTACGATGAAAAAACCTTGGGTAAGCCTGTGGGTCAGGATGATCTCAACGGGCGACCCAATGCTGTTTCACAACTGGGCGTGCGCGGCGCTGTTTCGCGGTTGGAGGATATTTTATCTGGCGCGATTGCCTCGATCCCGTCTTGTGCGGGTGAAGCGGCGCTGTGTGACATGGTGCGCGTATATGCAGAGCGGCTTACGCCTGTTTTGCCCGCACATCACGCGGCCGAATGAGATATGGCTGCTATTTCCCCAAGTGACGAACCGCGCCCAAAATTTTGGGATAAATGGCGCGCGCGCTATTTGGATTTGGTGGGTTCGGCTGCATTTCAATCATGGGCCGCGCATTCCCTTTTTACGCGTGCGACTGCAAAACGGGATGGCGAGCGGCTCTTTGATTTGGTGGCAGGCTTTACCTATAGCCAGATTTTGCAGGCTTTTGTTGCGCTTGATCTGCCACGCCATTTGCGCGCCCGCCCTGCTTATCCTTCCGAATTGGCCGCGAAGTTGGATGCGCCCGAAAGACGGATTTCTGTCTTATGTCAGGCCGCAGCCAGTCTTGGGCTTTTGACCCGTTTGCGGGATGGGCGCTATGCCTTGGCGCGGTTAGGGGCCGCGATCAATGGCGTGGGTGGCCTGCGCGACATGATCTTGCACCACGATATTCTATATCGCGATTTGGGCCCTGCCGAAGGGTTTTTTCGGGGGGAAACAGACCCAGACCTTGCACGGTTTTGGCCCTATGTTTTTGGGGCCGCCGCCGCGGAAGATCCTGCTACGGCAGAGCGCTATTCGCATTTGATGTCAGAGACGCAAAATCTTGTAAGTGACGAAATCCTCTCAAGTCTGTCCTTTGGGAAGGCGCAGCATGTCATGGATATCGGGGGTGGCACGGGTGTGTTCTTGGCGGCCTGCGCCAAGGCCCATCCAGATGTTCAAGTGACCCTTTTTGATTTGCCGCAGGTGGCGGCACTGGCCCAAGATCGGTTTGAGCGCGCAGGCATTGCCGCGCGGGCCACGATTGTCTCGGGCAGTTTCCGCGATGATCCTTTGCCAATTGGGCCAGATCTTATTACCCTCATCCGCGTTCTTTACGATCACGAAGATGAAACCGTCCTTCGATTGTTAAAATCGGTTCATGCCGCTTTGCCCGAAGGCGGTAAGATCGTCATCGCCGAGCCGATGTCAGGCGGGCAAACGCCAGATCGCAGCGCGGATGCGTATTTCGCGCTCTATTGTATGGCGATGGGCACAGGCACAGTCCGCAGTGCCGCCCAAATCGGCGAATTATTGTCGAAAGCAGGGTTTGCGCGGGTTTCGCCCGTCAAAACGGGGCGTCCATTTGTGACGCGGATCGTTACAGCTGAAAAGACTGTCAACAAAAGCTGACAATCTTTTTGTGTAAACTGTCCATTTTAATTGACATACAGTGCTGTAATATTAAACTGACACATGACTCAAAGTGGAATCTCATTGCGTCTTGAGGTGTGATTTGATCCGAAAACCAAGGGGAAGTGCGACAGTGCACGCGACCGCCGTCATACTCGAAGGGCTTAAGAAAATAGGGCTCGGACAGGTTAGCCTCGTGGCGCCTTCGCCTGAGGATATGGTTGTGCGCGTGTGTCACTCTGGCATTTCCACGGGAACCGAAAAACTGTTCTGGTCTGGCCGCATGCCGCCCTTCCCAGGCATGGGTTATCCCCTGATCCCCGGCTATGAAGCCGCTGGTGAGGTCGTTTCAACACCGAAAAATTGTGAATTTTCGGTTGGTGATCATGTTTTTGTTCCGGGCGCGAATTGCTACGGCGATGTGCGTGGCCTGTTTGGCGGCGCGTCTTCCATGTTGGTTACAGCGCCAGAGCGCGCCGTGCGTATTGATCGTGCAAGCGGCCCTGAAGGCGCGCTTTTGGCTTTGGCTGCCACAGCCTATCATGCGCTCGCGGGCCATGACTTGCCTGATCTGATCGTGGGACATGGCGTATTTGGTCGTCTCTTGGCGCGTCTTACTTTGGCGCTGGGCGGCCCCGCCCCGACTGTATGGGAGGTTAATCCTGCCCGTGTTACAGGCGCAGAGGGATATCTCGTTACCAATTCCACCGATGATACGCGCCGTGATTATCGCTGCATCTACGATGCTTCGGGCGTGGCGGCGTTGTTGGATGAAATGATCGGGCGCCTGACCAAGGGCGGTGAAGTCGTCTTGGCAGGTTTCTATCCCGAATCTCTCGAATTCGCCTTTCCGCCCGCCTTCATGCGTGAGGCGCGGCTGCGGATCGCGGCGGAATGGACGCGCGCCGACTTGGTCGCTACCCGCGATTTGATCGAAGCGGGACAGCTCAGCCTTGGTGGTTTGATCACGCATCAACTGCCCGCCGCAGAGGCAAGCCTCGCCTATCCTCAAGCCTTTGAAGATGCCACTTGCCTGAAAATGATTTTGAATTGGGAGAAGCCAGAATGACCCTCGATGTTCCCAATCTCAAGGATTTCGATGCCCGCCTGCGCGATGAGGCGCAGCAGGAGCCGACCCTCGAAGTGCCTCAGGGCGAACCCACCAAGAGAACGCAGATCATTGCGATTTATGGGAAAGGCGGCATCGGTAAAAGTTTCACCCTTGCCAATCTCAGCCATATCATGGCCGAGCAAGGAAAGCGGGTTCTCTTGATTGGTTGTGATCCGAAATCCGATACGACCAGCCTGCTTTTTGGCGGCAAAGCCTGCCCAACGATCATTGAAACCTCGACCAAAAAGAAATTGGCAGGCGAGGAGGTGAAAATCGGGGATGTCTGCTTCAAGCGTGGCGGTGTCTACGCGATGGAGCTTGGTGGGCCAGAAGTTGGCCGCGGCTGTGGTGGGCGTGGGATCATCCACGGCTTTGAGCTGCTTGAGAAGCTAGGCTTCCACGACTGGGATTTTGACTATGTCCTGCTCGACTTCTTGGGCGATGTGGTCTGCGGCGGGTTTGGCCTGCCGATTGCCCGTGACATGGCGCAGAAGGTGATTCTGGTTGGATCAAATGATCTGCAATCTCTGTATGTGGCGAACAATGTTTGCTCGGCGGTGGAATATTTCCGCAAAATGGGCGGCAATGTGGGTGTCGCGGGTTTGGTCATCAACAAAGATGACGGCACGGGCGAGGCTCAGGCCTTTGCCAATGCGGTGAATATACCCGTTTTGGCCTCGATCCCTGCGGATGATGATCTGCGCAAGAAATCTGCGAATTACCAAATCGTTGGGACGAACCAAAGCCAATGGGGCGCGCTTTTTGCGGCTTTGGGTGAAAATGTCGGCGAAGCGCCGCCGTTGCGACCAACGGCGCTGAGCCAAGATGAATTGATCGGCCTTTTCGATGGCAAGGATACAGGTGCGGGCATTGTCCTAGAGCCTGCAACCGAAGCCGATATGCGCGGCAAGAACGCCGCGCCGAAAAAGTCGCTTGAAGTAATTTATGACGAGGTTTGAGGAAGAATGTCCGAAGAAGTGAGATATGATGCCGCCGATGAGGTCGAGGTAATCCTCGGCCAAGATCGCGCTGATGCATCTGCCGCTTCGGATGGGCAGACCCCGCCCGAATTGGGGCAGGGTATGGGTTGCCATGCAGGGGTGGCCGAAATGGAAGCCGCCGCGCGCATGGCGGGGAAATCCGAAATTCTTGATCAATATGCCCGCGATTACCCGCAGGGGCCGCATGATAAACCCCAAAGCATGTGCCCTGCCTTTGGCAGTTTGCGTGTAGGGTTGCGGATGCGCCGCGTGGCATCGATTTTGTCTGGCTCGGCCTGCTGTGTCTATGGCCTCAGCTTTGTCAGCCATTTTTATGGCGCGCGCCGTTCAGTCGGCTATGTGCCTTTCAACTCGGAAAGTTTGGTTACGGGCAAGCTCTTCGAGGATATTCGGGATGCCGTTCACGAGATGGCAGATCCCGCGCGCTATGACGCGATTGTGGTGACCAATCTTTGCGTTCCGACCGCCTCTGGTGTTCCGCTGCGTCTCCTGCCGCAGGAGATTAACGGTGTTCGGATCGTGGGCATTGATGTGCCAGGATTTGGAATTCCCACCCATGCCGAAGCCAAAGATGTGCTTGCAGGCGCTATGTTGAATTATGCCCGTAAAGAGGTGGAGGCTGGCCCCGTCCAAGCCCCTGTTTCGGGCAAATCAGATCGCCCGACAGTGACCCTGTTGGGCGAGATGTTCCCAGCTGATCCCATTGGGATTGGTGGGATGCTCGCGCCGCTCGGTCTGGCGGCAGGTCCGGTCGTTCCCTGCCGTGAGTGGCGCGAGCTCTATTCTGCCTTGGATAGCGAAGTGGTGGCAGCAATCCACCCGTTTTACACATCCGCCATCCGAGAATTTCAGGCCGCAGGCCGCACGATTATTGGTAGCGCCCCCGTTGGATATGACGGCACAGCCGCATGGCTGTCTGCGATTGGTGCGGCTTATGGTGTTGCGGCGGATCAGATTGCTGCTGCACAAAACGCCTTTTTGCCCGCGATCAAAGGTGCGCTTGCCGCCCAAAAGATCAACGGAACGATCACCTTGTCGGGCTATGAGGGGTCAGAGCTTTTGGTCGCGCGCCTGTTGATCGAGAGTGGGGCCGATGTGCCCTATGTTGGCACGGCCTGCCCTAAAACACCTTGGTCAGAGCCTGATTTGGACTGGCTAACAGCTAAGGGCGTTAAGGTTAAATTCCGCGCAAGTCTCGAAGATGACTGCGCCGCGATGGAAGCAATCAAGCCTGATCTTGCTATCGGCACGACCCCTGTTGTGCAGAAGGGAAAAGAGCTTGGCATCCCAAGCCTGTATTTCACCAATTTGATTTCCGCGCGTCCTTTGATGGGGCCAGCGGGTGCAGGGTCTTTGGCGCAGGTGGTCAACGCTGCCATGTCAAACAAAGACCGCATGGATCATATGCGCGCCTTCTTTGAAGGTGTTGGTCACGCGGATACAGCAGGCATTTGGGAAGGCAGCCCAAATGAGCGGCCTGATTTCCGCGCCACGCATCAGAAAAAACTCGACAAAGCGGCCCGTGCCGCCAAAGCGCAGGAGATGATCTGATGTTGATCCAAGATCATGATCGCGCGGGCGGATATTGGGGGGCGGTTTACGCCTTTACCGCCGTCAAAGGATTGCAGGTGGTCATCGATGGCCCAGTGGGTTGTGAAAACCTGCCCGTCACATCGGTTCTGCATTACACCGATGCGTTGCCACCCCATGAATTGCCGATTGTGACCACGGGTCTTGGCGAGGAAGAATTGGGCCGTGATGGCACTGAGGGCGCGATGAAGCGCGCGTGGGGCACGCTAGACCCCGCGCTTCCTGCCGTTGTTGTCACGGGCTCGATTGCCGAGATGATTGGCGGGGGGGTCACACCGCAAGGCACCAATATTCAACGCTTTTTGCCGCGCACCATTGATGAGGATCAATGGGAGGCCGCAGATCGTGCCATGACGTGGATTTTCACGGAATTTGGTATGACCAAGGGGCGTATGCCGCCCGAGAAACAGCGTGAAGAAGGGTCTGCGCCGCGGGTCAATATTCTTGGGCCGATGTATGGCACCTTTAATATGGCTTCTGATCTGCACGAAATTCGCCGCCTTGTGGAAGGTATCGGGGCCGAAGTGAATATGGTCATGCCATTGGGCAGCCATTTGGCCGAAATGCGCAACTTGGTTAATGCCGATGCCAATATCGTGATGTATCGCGAATTTGGGCGCGGTTTGGCCGAGGTTTTGGGCAAGCCCTATTTGCAAGCGCCCATTGGGGTTGAGTCGACCACGAAATTCCTGCGCCAATTGGGCGAGATGCTGGGCCTAGATCCCGAGCCTTTTATCACCCGCGAAAAGCATTCGACCCTCAAGCCTGTTTGGGATTTGTGGCGGTCGGTCACGCAAGATTTCTTCGCAACGGCCAATTTTGGCATCGTGGCGAATGAAACCTATACCCGCGGCATTCGGCATTTCCTTGAAAGTGATCTTGGGTTGCCCTGTGCCTTTGCCGTGGCACGCACAGCAGGCAAAAAAACCAACAATGACGAAGTGCGCAGCCTGATTTCTGCAAAGCGTCCCTTGGTCTTGATGGGATCCATCAACGAGAAGATGTATCTCGCGGAAATGAGCGCGGGTCATGGCCCTCGCCCGTCTTTCATCCCTGCAAGTTTCCCTGGCGCCGCGATCCGCCGCGCCACGGGCACGCCCTTCATGGGATATGCAGGCGCCACTTATCTTTTGCAGGAAATCTGCAACAGCCTGTTTGATGCCTTGTTCCATATTCTTCCGCTTGGCAGCGAGATGGACAGCGCCAAAGCAACCCCGACAACATTGCGCCGCGATTTCCCATGGGACGCTGATGCGCAGGCGTTGCTCGACAAAATTGTTGCCGAACACCCCGTTTTGACACGGATTTCGGCAGCCAAAACTTTACGCGATGCCGCAGAAAAAGCCGCGCTTGAAAGCGGGGCTGAGCGGGTCGTGAAAGAAACGGTGGCGCAACTCGCGCCGCGCCGTTTTGAGACGCTGAACGAGGGAGGCGTATAATGACAGATATTAGCTCCAACACCCAGATTGCGCGGTCAAAGCCGCCCAAAACGGAGTTCATGATTTACTTCGGGATCATTTTTCTCGCGACCTTGCCGCTTGCCACGCTCACTTGGGGCTTGGCTGCGCTGCGCACAGGAAGCTTGACGGAAAAAGGCCCCGTAAAGCGCGCTTGGAGCCAAGCGCGGATTATCACGCCGATGATTTTTTCGGCCTGATCCTCTCACTCAGCCGCCGTTCGAGACTGATTAGACCCAGTCAAGGCGCATAGGTGAGACGATAAAATTCTCGGCGTGACGACCGGAGCCGACACAAGTTCGCCAATGCGGGGTGACTACCCGCGTGGGTGGAATGCCGACAAGACAATGAGGTTTTGTCGGGGCCCGGCCGCAGGGTGTGCGGCACTAGTCAAACGTTCCGGAGGAAAGTTCATGGCTGGTAACACCGATCTGTCCTTTACAGGTCTGACCGACGAGCAGGCGCAAGAGCTCCACTCGGTGTATATGAGCGGCCTTTGGCTGTTCGCAGGTATCGCCCTGCTTGCTCATATCGCCACGTATATCTGGCGCCCGTGGTTCGGCTGAGGAGAAAGACATGTCCAAATTTTACAAAATCTGGCTGATCTTCGACCCGCGCCGCGTCTTCGTGGCTCAGGGCGTCTTTCTCTTCTTGCTCGCTGCAATGATCCACTTGGTGGTTCTGAGCTCGGGTCTCAACTGGTTTGAGGCTGCAGCTGCAGCAGGCATGTAAGAGTTAGGCCCGCCGCCTGCGGCGCGCCTGATATGCCTTATGACATCGCTGCGGGCGGGCTGCCCGCCCGCAGCTAACCGACCAATAACGGACGGCTAAGTGGAGATGATCCAAAGCCGCCAAACGCGGAGACAGACGCATGGCTTTGCTAAGCTTCGAAAGAAAATATCGCGTCCGCGGAGGGACGCTGATTGGCGGCGATCTGTTCGACTTCTGGGTTGGCCCTTTCTATGTGGGCTTCTTTGGGGTGACCACGATCTTCTTCGCTGCCCTTGGAACCATCCTGATCTTCTGGGGGGCGGCCATGCAAGGCACGTTCAACCCTTGGACGATCAATATAGCCCCACCTGACCTCTCATACGGGTTGGGCATGGCCCCGCTGCTCGAAGGCGGCCTTTGGCAAATCATCACGATTTGTGCCGTTGGTGCCTTTGTATCTTGGGCCTTAAGAGAAGTTGAAATCAGCCGAAAGCTTGGCATGGGCTATCATGTTCCATTTGCCTTTAGCTTCGCGATTTTGGCTTATGTGACATTGGTTGTTGTGCGCCCCTTGTTGCTTGGCGCATGGGGACATGGCTTCCCCTACGGCATCTTTAGCCACCTCGATTGGGTATCCAACGTTGGGTATTCCTATCTGCATTTCCACTATAACCCAGCCCATATGATCGCGGTGACCTTCTTCTTCACCACGACCTTTGCCTTGGCGCTGCATGGTGGTTTGATCCTATCCGCGGCGAACCCTGAAAAAGGTGAAGAAGCGAAAAGCCCTGATCACGAAGACACGTTCTTCCGTGATTTCATCGGCTATTCCATAGGCACTTTGGGCATCCACCGCCTGGGTCTGTTGCTGGCTTTGAATGCTGGTTTCTGGAGCGCGGTTTGTATCGTGATCTCTGGCCCCGTTTGGACAAGCGGTTGGCCTGAATGGTGGAATTGGTGGCTGACACTGCCGATCTGGCCAGATCCAAGCCCGATCCACGCGGTTTCGGGAGGGATGTAAACCATGGCCTATTTCGAATATCAAAACATCTTCACGCAGGTGCAGGTGCAGGGCCATCCCGAGATGGGGATGGACAATGAAAACAACTTGGCGGCCGAGCGCACGAAGTCGGCCTCCTTCTCGACCCTCGCAGGTTTGATTGGCAACGCGCAGCTTGGCCCCGTTTATCTGGGTTGGGCAGGCACGATCAGCTTGGCGACAGGTTTGCTGTGGTTCAACATCGTTGGCCTCAACATGCTGTCCCAAGTGGGTTGGTCGATCCCCGAGTTTATTCGTCAACTGTTCTGGTTGGCGCTTGAACCTCCTGGGCCTGAATATGGTCTGAGCATTCCACCGCTGAACGAAGGCGGCTGGTATATCATCGCAAGCTTCTTTCTGCTTGTTTCGGTGATGTCTTGGTGGTTGCGCACCTATCTTTTGGCTGAACAGCATAAGATGGGCAAACATATCGCCTGGGCCTTTCTGGCAGCGATTTGGTTGTTCCTTGTGTTGGGTCTGTTCCGTCCCGTCTTGATGGGCCAGTGGAGTGAGGCAGTGCCTTACGGCATTTTCCCACACCTTGATTGGACGACAGCCTTCTCAATCCGTTACGGGAACCTCTACTATAACCCGTTCCACGCACTTTCGATTGTGTTCCTTTATGGCTCGGTGCTGCTCTTTGCGATGCATGGCGCGACCATTCTGGCGGTGTCGCGCTTTGGTGGCGACCGTGAATTGGAACAGATCTATGATCGTGGCACGGCATCCGAACGCGCCGCTTTGTTCTGGCGCTGGACGATGGGCTTTAACGCCACAATGGAGGGGATTCACCGTTGGGCTTGGTGGTTTGCGGTCTTAACCCCGATCACAGGTGGCATCGGCATCCTTTTGACAGGAACCGTGGTGGATAATTGGTTCATCTGGGCGCAGGAGCATAATTTTGCACCAGAGTATCTCGCGCCCTATGGTTATGAAGCTTACGGTAGCTACGAGGGCTTCCTTGGTCAAACCACGGGAGGAAACTAAGATGTTGCCTAAATGGTTCAACGAATGGAACGAGAAAAATCCAACTAATGTATTTGGCCCTGCCATTTTAGTTGGTGCGGCCGGAGCTGCGGTCTTTGTAGCAGCAATGCTGGTGAATTTCGGTCAGCCGTTCAAAACAGACACGCTGCAAACTGGCCCGCGCGGGACAGGGATGGGTGTGCCTGAATTCCAAGCCGATTTGGCGGCCTCTTATCCTGACGCGGATAATTTCTACACCACCGAGCCAATTGTTCCCGAAGCCAATGCGCGTCCGATCCGTATCGTGCGTGCAGATGCAGAGCCAACCTTGGGTTATTTGACACCTGAGAATTATGATCGATTGGTCGAGGCAATGCGTATTTGGACAGGCATCCCCGACCTCTTTGCAGGCGAGGAAAACTACCAAACCGTGGTGGCGCGGAACATGATCGAGATGACCCAGAATATTAATGAATTCTGGGGGGGTCACGTTAACGCCAATGCGGAAGTGGGTGTCACCTGCTACACCTGTCACCGTGGTCAGCCCGTGCCAAATAATATCTGGTTCGAAGTGTCGCCTGTGAATGAAAACGCAGGCGGTTGGTCAGCAAACCAGAACCGCGTGACGATGGTGTCAAACTCGACATCATTGCCCTCGGATTATCTGGAAACCTACCTGCTCTTGAACGAAGATGGCCAGTATAACCGCATCGGTGTGCATGATCTAGCTTCGCGCGTGCAGCAGATGGACGGGGATCCGCTGATCCAACATGCAGAACGCACTTATGCCTTCATGAATTACATTGCGAATTCTTTGGGCGTGAACTGCACCTTCTGTCACAACACGCGGGCCTTTTACGATGCGGCACAGGTCACCCCACAATGGGCGACCGCAACGCTTGGCATTCAGATGGTGCAAGAGGCGCTTGACCTCTACATCCTGCCATTGGCTGATGTTCTTCCTGCAGAACGACTTGGGCCTGTGCATGGTGATGTGCCTAAACTGGCCTGTCGCACCTGTCACCAAGGGCAGCAGCGTCCACTGCGTGGCTTGAACGTGATCGCGAATTGGCCTGAGCTTGCCACAACATCAGGCGAGCCTGACTATTCGGCCTTTCAGTGATGTTTGGCTGCGGCCAAAATAAAACCCTGTTCTGCGGTATAGATACTATATCGCAGAACAGATCAGACCATCAGAACTCACCTATCGTCCCTTCGTAGGTGCGCCTTGCCACGGGTTTGGGGTTTACCCACCCGTGGTTTTTTCTGGCTTGGGAGGGCTGGAAAGATGACACGACCAACGACCGAGCTTCTAAACCGCATTCATAGCCCCGCAGATTTGCGCCGCATGAGCGATGACGAATTGGCCCGCCTTGCGGATGAGTTGCGCGCTGAGACGATCTCCGCTGTGTCGGAAACGGGTGGCCATCTGGGATCAAGCCTTGGTGTCGTTGAGATCACTGTGGCAATCCACGCGGTGTTCAACACTCCCTATGACAAGCTAATCTGGGATGTTGGGCATCAATGCTATCCGCATAAGATCCTGACAGGTCGGCGTGATCGCATCCGCACCTTGCGCCAAGAGGGTGGTTTGTCGGGTTTTACAAAACGCAGTGAATCGGCTTTTGACCCGTTCGGTGCGGCACATAGCTCCACCTCAATTTCTGCTGCGCTGGGCTTTGCCATGGCGCGTGAATTGGGTGAGGCCACTGGAGACGCTATTGCCGTCATCGGCGATGGATCGATTTCCGCAGGTATGGCCTATGAGGCCATGAACAACGCGGGCGATTTAGGGCGGCGCTTATTCGTGATCCTGAATGACAATGATATGAGCATTGCGCCCCCAGTTGGGGCTATGTCCCGCTATCTGCAAGATTTGGCGAAACATTCGCCGCTTTCGGCATTAAAGGATATTGCCGATGGCATGGTGCCCCTTTTGCCCGAGCCATTTCGTGCGGGCGCGACCCGTGCGCGAGAATTGGTAAAAGCGCAAATTGGCGATCTGCCGCATGGGGAAAACCTGTTTGAGCATTTGGGTTTTGACTATATCGGCCCGATTGATGGTCATGATATGGGCGCGCTCCTAGAGACGCTGCGCCATGCGAAAACCCATGCCACTGGCCCTGTTTTAATCCATGCGGTGACAGTAAAGGGCAAGGGATATGCGCCTGCCGAAATGGCGGATGATTGCTATCATGGTGTGGCGAAATTTGACCCGAAAACTGGTGTTCAGCAAAAGGCTACCGCCAATGCGCCTAGTTATACGGGCGTCTTTGGCAAACGCCTTTTGGCTGAGGCGCAAAATGACCCCAAAGTCGTTGGTGTCACAGCGGCCATGCCAGGCGGCACGGGTCTGAACGTAATGCAGCAGGCCATGCCACATCGTATTTTCGATGTGGGTATTGCTGAACAACATGCGGTGACATTTTCCGCCGCTTTGGCCGCAGGTGGCCTCAAGCCATTTTGTGCGATTTATTCTAGCTTCCTTCAGCGCGGTTATGATCAGATTGTGCATGATGTGGCGCTGCAAAATTTACCTGTGCGCTTTATGATTGATCGCGCAGGATTGGTGGGCGCCGATGGCCCGACACATGCAGGCGCATTTGACATCAATTACCTCGCGGCCCTGCCCAATATGGTGGTGATGGCTTGTGCGGATGAGGCGGAGTTGGTCGATATGATCGCGACCGCTGTCGCCTATGACGATGGGCCAATTGCGCTGCGTTATCCGCGCGGTGAGGGCACTGGCGTTGCCATGCCTGAAAACGGGCAGATATTGGAAATTGGTAAGGGCCGCATTCTGCAAGAAGGCAGTGATGTTGCCCTGCTGAGCCTTGGGGCGCATTTGTCCGAAGTGCAGGAAGCTGCCGCCGCCTTGGCCGCGCGCGGCATCTCTGTCACCATCGCGGATGCAAGATTTGCCAAGCCGCTGGATACAGATTTGGTGAATGATCTGGTCGCCCATCACAAGGCTATTGTCACCGTTGAACAAGGCTCTGCACTCGGGTTTGGTGCCTTGGTTTTACATCATCTTGCCGCCACAGGCCGTTTGGATGGTGGCGTGTCTATCCGCACTATGCATCTGCCTGATCGGTTCATTGAACATGCAAGCCCCAAGGCGATGTATCGCGATGCGGGATTGGCGGCTGATGATATTATGCGCGCAGGCTTGGCCGCGCTTGGCATTGCCGCGCCGAATTTTGAGCAAGACAGCAAAGTCGCAAAATTGAAACGCTAGACCTTTGCGTCAGCGCCAAAAATCTTTGCCGCGTGTTCCTCAAGATAGATCCTGAGCCAAGGGGTAAAGCTCTGCGGCGCTGCTTTGACGCGGGCCGATAGACCATCGAGATCCATCCAAGCAATATCGACCACCTCATCGGGATTGGGTGTTGGCTCAATCTGAGGGGGCAACGCGCCGACAAATATATCGACAAGTTCATGCTCGATGAGCCCGCCGCCAACATCTGCTCGGTATTCCACGCGATCGCGTTTTTCCAACGCAATGATGGGTAGGCCCAGTTCCTCGCCCAATCGGCGTTGCGCACAGCTAAGTGCATCTTCGTTCCAATGTGGGTGGGTGCAGCAGGTGTTCGTCCAAAGTCCAGGTGTATGGTATTTGGACAAGGCGCGCCGCTGCATCAATACCTTTGTCCCGCGCATCAGAAAGACGGAAATCGCCTTATGACGCAGTCCGCGCTGATGCGCCAACAGCTTGTCTACGGGTTTTAGCTCATCCCCGATCCATGCAGGGATCATGACATCATCCATCGCTACACACGTGTCGCAGAAATTAAACCCGTCAAATGGGCCAGATTTTTAACACCGATCTTGATATGCGCCAAAGGCCGCGCTTTGACCAGTTTCTTGTTCATATAGGCCTCGAAGGTCAGGCGCTGCACATCAATATCGTGACACAGGCTGACAAACCGCTCACGCCGCTCGTCGGATCGGTAATACGCGTTTTGCATCGCACCCAAAACTTTGAACACGCCCTTATGTTCGCGCATGAACAACCGCCGCGCCAGATCTAGGTCTTTGATACGGCCTGATTGCAGCTTTGCTGCGGCGGCTGTGGCCGCCACACGGCCACCCACCATGGCATAATAAATTCCCTCGCCCGAAGAGGGGGCAACCACCCCTGCTGCATCGCCCGCAAGCACGACATCGCGCCCATTGTCCCAACGGTCGAGCGGTTTGAGGGGAATAGGCGCCCCCTCGCGGCGAATGGTTTTACAATTGGCTAGATGTGAAAACGCGCGCAAATCAGCGGTGGCTTTTTTCAAATCAACCTCTTTATCCATCGACCCCATACCAATGGATGCGGATTTCCCATGTGGGAAAACCCAACCATAGAAGTCAGGGCTGATCCGTCCGTCATAGACCACATCACAACGATCCGGGTCATAAGCATCGGTGCCGCCTTCGGGGGCCTCGACAATTTCGTGATAGGCAATGACGTAAGGAATGCGATCACCGCCCTTGACCTCGTCCCGCGCTACGTTCGAGCGCGCGCCATCCGCCCCAATGACCACCGCACAGGTCAAACGGCGGGTGTCGCCTGTTTCTTTGTCGCGATAGATGACATGTGTGCCTTGTGCATCGCGTTCGATCTTTGTGTAGGTGCCTGTGAAACGCTCGGCCCCTGCGTCGGCGGCGCGGGCACGCAGAAATTCATCGAAATTTTCCCGATCCACCATGCCAACAAAGCCGTTTTCAATCGGGATATCCACTTTGCGCCCTGTTGGTGAGATCATCCGCGCCGTTGTGATCTTCGCAACGATCTGCGCGTCTGGAATGTCGAAATCAGCGATTAAGCGGGGTGGGATTGCACCGCCGCAGGGCTTGATCCGTCCTGCGCGATCCAACAAAGCAACACGATGGCCAGACAGCGCCAGATCATGTGCGGCGGTCGCCCCTGATGGGCCACCCCCTACGACTACAACATCATAATCCATTTTATTCTCCTGGCACTGAAAGGGGCGTGGAAAGTCTTGGTTGCGCGGGCCCTTTAATCACGCGTGCCGCCATAAGGGCGGATGCGATATAAAGCGCGGCCTCGAATAAAAACACGGCGGCAAACCCATCGGCATCGCCCATCACAGGGCGCGCCAGATCAACAAGGGCGGCGCCGATCAGACCACCAAACCCTGCGGCAATTGCTTGGGCTGCCCCCCAAAGGCCCATTCTTGTGCCTTCGCGGGCGGCGCGGCCTTCGCCTGCAAGCGCCATCATAGATCCGATGGCCGCAACAGCGAAAACGCCGTTGAAAAACCCCATGACCACCACAGCGGGCAAAAGCGGTGCGCTTGGCCCGATTTGACCAAGCCATGCAATCACGAGGAGCGCGGCAGCAGACCCTAAACACCCCCCCACCACCCATTGGCGGAGGCTGCCAAGGCGCAGCGCGGTTCCCGCAACGCCCACTAAGACCATACCCAAAAACACGCCGCCATTTTGTGCGCCAGAGAGGGAGGTTGATTGACCTGGGGTGAAGTGAAACACGAGGCCCGAATAGGGTTCTAGGATCAATTCCTGCATGAAATAGGCAGACATGCTGAGGAACACGAAGATCGTGAAATGGCGCGCTTTGCGCTCGGCCCAAATTTCGCGCAAGCCCTCCAAAAAGGGCGCGGATTGTTCTTTGGCGCGGGCGGTGACCTTCGCTTCAATACCCCAGATCGACAAAATCGTCAGACCCACCGCGCCAAATGATACCACGCTGACCACAGCCATCAGTCGCGTATGGCTATAGGGGTCGAGGAATTGACCAGCGACCCCAGCGGTTACGGCAATGCCGAATATCATCAAAAGCCATGTGATGGTGGCCGCAGCAGGACGGCGCGCAGGGTCGGTTGCGGTTGCCAAAAGCGCCAAAAGTGATGTGCCAGATGCCCCAACCCCAACACCGATCATCACATAGGCCAAGATGGAGACGGATAGGCCGAGCATGTAATGGCTTGCAAAAAGCGACAGCGCATAGGCCGCCAAAACTGCGCCGCTCGCCAAAATAGCCATGCCCCCGATGATCCAACGGCTACGTGACCGGCCTGTATCGGAGCGATAACCCCATTGGGGTCGAGTGATTTGAATGGCGTAATGCAACCCAACCAAGAGGCCGGGCAGGATCGCAGGCAGGGCCAATTCCACAACCATTAGGCGGTTTAGGGTCGAGGTTGTTAAAACCACAATTGCGCCAAGGCACAGCTGAATAAACCCAAGTCGAATAATCTGCACCCATGTCAGGCTCATGCCGCTATCCCCCCAAGCCGCGCAGGCCAAAGGCCGCGATCATCATGCCCGAGACATAAAGCGAGACGCCTGTGGCATTATACCAAGGCGCGCGTTCTTTTGGGTTTTGCATTAAAACCTGCATCGCGGCGATTTGCGCCAACAGCGAGGCCGTTATGAAAAAGCCGAACCAAGGCCTGTCCCAGTGGAACATCAAAAGAATGACGATGAATTGGGGAATGGCCATCACCCATGCCGCCACTAATGCGGCGCGGCGTGGGCCAAGGGTTACGGGCAGCGAATTCACGCCCATTTGGCGGTCGCCTTCCAAGGCCTTAAAATCGTTGAGCGTCATGATCCCATGCGCGCCAATCCCGTATAGAAGCGCCGTTATCACGATGGGCCAAGACGGCGCACCTGCCGATAAAACCGCAGCGCCCGTGAACCAAGGCAAGCTTTCATAGGACAGACCAACCAATCCAGGCCCCAAAATGCCAGATCTTTTCAGGCGCACAGGCTCGGCGGAGTAGGCCCAAGCAGCGGCGATCGCCACAAGCGTTGCGCCAAATCCCCAAGGGCCAAGCGCAAGCGCGATGATGGCGGCGGCGCCTGACATGAAAATTGCAATCCACAATCCCCATTTCCCAGGGATGCGCCCCGAAGGGATGGGGCGATAGGGTTCGTTGATCGCGTCCACATGTCGGTCGCACCAATCATTGGCTGTTTGGCTCATCCCGCAGACAATCGGCCCCGCCAAGATAATACCCAAAGCCAAGCCCAACCAATGGCCTGAAGTTGCCGCTCCTGTAGAAATTGCGCCGCAAAGATAAGCCCACATTGGGGGAAACCATGTAATGGGTTTAAGGAGCGTCAAGACGGCGCGTGGTTCAGGAAAGGCACGCGGGGTCTGGCGGGTATGCGTGTCGGTCGTTACGCTCATACTGTCAAGTTACACTGACAGTAAGCGACTCGGCAAGTGTAAACTATACTTGACGCACGCGCCAAAAGACGCGCTATGCCCAAGTTTTAAGGGGGATTTACTGGCTGTTCTTGTTCAAAAGCCCGTATTTGCGCAGTTTCACATAGAGTGACTGACGCGACAGGCCTAACATCTCGGCGGCTGCAACGCGGTTGTTATCCGTCAATTCTACGGCGGTTTCGATGCACATCTTCTCAACCACATCGGTGGTTGCTGCGACAATTTCTTTGAGGGGTGCGGAGCCCACCAAGTCCATCACATTGCGCATCGCATCATCACCTACAGGCGCGCCTGCAGGAAGCGGTGAGCTTGGCTCGCGCACAACTTCCATTCGAGATGTGTCACGGATCACAAAGGCAAAACCGCCCATGGATTGACCCATCATGTGGGTTGCAGAAATCTCGACCGAAAGCTCTGAGCCATAGCTGCCCTCAAGCCGCGTGGAATAAACTCGCATTTTCCCCGCGCGCGAGGCGTTGTCGATCAACACTTTCATGTCAACGCTGCCGCGGATCAAAAACTCACTGAGGGATTTTCCGCGAATATCGCTCAGCCGCGCTGTATCGCAGAGGCCAAGGAACGCGTCATTCGCAGATTTTATGGTGCCGTGGTTATCTGTAAAGACAATCGCATCTGCACCATGTTGATAGAGGATTGCCATCGCCTCAGACAGCTCGGCAGCGATCACCTCAGAGGTGCCATCAACTTCAATCCGACAGAGCAATGTATTGTCGCCCGCAGCACGGAACAGCGATGGATAAAGCGATAAAGATTTATTCTGTCGCTTGGTCGTGACAATCATCGGCCCACCGATGCTGTCACCTGCGCGCGCCACCAAGGTTTCGATGAATTCAACCCGCCGTTTGCCTTCAAATTCAGTGGCAAAGGTGGCGCCAGTTAGACTATCAGCTGTGCCACCCAGCGCCTGCGCGGCGGCGGTGTTAAGATCGGTGATCCGACCAGAATTCACATCCACCAAAATAAGCGCATCGCGCGCGGCTTCCATGATCACGCGGTAGCGTGTTTCGTAATCGCGGTGGGTTTCGTAATCTTTTTCAAGGGCAAGCTGTGCTTTGACCAAGCGGTGCTGCAATTCCGCAATTGGGCGCAGATCGCGGCCAAGCATGAGAATAACATCATCCCGCCCCGTTTTGTGGAGCGTGTAGCGAATTGGGAATTCCCAACTGGCATTGTCGTGGTGATTGACCTCAATCGCTTCGACTTTGTTTTTCTTGCCGCCCCGATAGGCCTCGAGCTGTGCCTCTAGTTTGGATAGCGAATCTTCGGCCATGAATTCGCGAATATCGCGGTCTTTCCAATGGTCGAGACGGCCCAAACTGGGGTTCAGGGGATTGGTGATAACCGAACGCACAAGACCAGATGTGTCTAGCACAATCGCTAAATCCGCCGCAGTCGCGACAATATCGTTAAAATGCTCAGGTGCGATAGGCGAGCCTGCGGGCTGATCCCAAAAATCTGTTCCGCGCGTGTTCATACGACGTTCCGTCCGTTTCCGTTACCTGTTCTCGGTCGCATCGTTTCGTTCAGTGCCTTGCAACGCTTCGGCGGGCCCAACGTCTGTTTTTGTTAGCCCACAAAATTCAAGCGCAGCTTCGATATCAGCGGTCGCGAAGTCCGCCCCTGTGATGCCGACCGTATCGAGGCCAGAGTCAATAATAGACCCCCCCACGATGACGGGCGTTATACGAGGAACGCTCTGCTTTATTATTTCCACCAAATCCCTTACGGATGCAAGCGTTCTGCGTCCAGCCGCCGTGACACCTATCATGTCATACTTAAAACGCTTCACCCGCTCGGCAACCTGCCGTGCGTGTTGAGACACGGAAATATGAACATCGTAACCACGCCGTCTAAGCTGATCGGCAACAACAAATACACCGAGCGTATGATGCTCAGGATACGGAATAACCAATAGAATCGTGCCGCGGTTTTTGACAATTTCGCGGCGTTGCTGCGTGGTCAGTCCACGCACTGTTTCCTGCAATCGGGCCGAGCCGATGGAAACTTCGGCAAAGCTCAAACTGTCATTGGCCCATCGGAACCCCATCAAACGGGCGGTCGCGGGAATGACATAGTCAATGGTATCCTCGATGCTGACACCTTCTTGGGCCAGCTTGGTGAGGGCATCGTGACGATGCGCCTCTTCGGGCGAGATGAATGCCTCTGATAAGGTTTCAAGGCGGCGCGCGAGGCCCTCGGGGGTGGGTGCTGATTGACGCGCCAAAACAGAAATCGCGGCCTTGGCCAGCGAAGTAATTTCTGCCGTGCGTTTTTCCGTCCCTTTGCGGGACGTAGCGTCACCGTCTTGGGTCATTCGGCTCCTCACCACCAACAAGACTGAAGAGAAGGCAGTCTTACTGGCCTGTGTTAAAAGATCGGGGCGATCTTTTTCCTTGTATTGGCCGCTATAGTCGCGGCCCGTCATCTGTCCGCCGCGTGTGTTGCACAACCGCTGCCCTGTCTCAAGGGCAGTTGTTTCGCCTGCAAGTGTCTCGCAAACGACCGCATCTGTCAAAGAAAATTGACAATTCCCTTGCGTCAACAAGCGCCAAAGCGCCGATGGGCGCCTTGGATGCAAAAAATATTGGGAAATTAGCGCTCGTGCACAGGGCCATTACCCTTGCAAAACTGGCGACTGTCAAGTTCAAGACTGTAAGTTTTAATTGACACTTTACCCCTTTGAGGGCTAGCCTTTCCTTAATTGACAGACTGGAATCAAAGACAAATGCCATCGGATAGTCTGACAGTAAGCCCGTCACGCAAGCTTTACAGCGTGGATGAGCGCGCAAGGCGTGACGCAACCATCTGGACGTTGGTTCAGGGGATTCTTGCGCCGATTCAGTTTGTTGTCTTTCTTGTATCGCTTGCGCTGGTCGGACGATTCTTGATCACGGGCGCGGGCTATGACCTCGCCACATATTCCATCATTGCCAAAACGGCGGTGCTTTTGACCATCATGGTGACAGGCGCGATTTGGGAAAAAGTGGTGTTTGGCCAATATCTTTTCGCCCCTGCATTCTTTTGGGAGGATGTGGTCAGCTTTCTCGTGATCGCATTGCATTTGGCCTATGTGGCGGCTTTGATCCAAGGGGTGCCTGCGGTTCAGCAAATGTGGATCGCGCTCGCGGCCTATGCGGCCTATGTAATCAACGCGACGCAGTTCCTCTATAAGCTGCGCCAAGCACGGCTGGAGGGGGACAGATGAACACCCCTGCACCAATCAAGGCCCAAAGCTGCGCCGATGCGCCCGTTCTAAAAGAGCGCGGACAGCGCGAGGTATTCTGCGGCCTGACGGGCATCATCTGGCTTCACCGTAAAATGCAGGATGCGTTTTTCCTCGTTGTCGGCAGCCGCACCTGCGCGCATCTTTTGCAATCTGCGGCGGGTGTGATGATTTTTGCCGAACCCCGTTTTGGCACGGCAATCCTCGAAGAAACCGATTTGGCGGGCATGGCAGATGCCAATGACGAATTGGATCGCGAGGTCGCACGGCTGTTGTCGCGCCGTCCCGATATCAAGCAGCTTTTCCTTGTGGGCTCGTGTCCTTCTGAGGTGATCAAGTTGGATCTCGCCCGCGCGGCCGAGCGTTTGACGACCGCCCACGCCCCCCATGTGCGGGTGCTGAATTATTCGGGCAGCGGGATTGAAACCACATTTACTCAAGGCGAGGATGCTTGCCTTGCCGCGATGGTGCCTGTTCTGACGGAAAGCCAAGCGCGGGAATTGGTCTTGGTTGGCGCCTTGCCCGATGTGGTCGAAGATCAGGCGATCACGCTTTTGTCGGAGATGGGCATTGGCCCGATCCGTGTTCTTCCGTCCTCGCGTGCTGAGGGTGCGCCTGAGATTGGTGAAAATACCGTCTTTGCCTGCCTCCAACCGTTTTTGGGCGACACGACAGCCGCACTTGAGCGGCGCGGCGCGCGGCGGATTACGGCGCCGTTTCCCTTTGGGGAGGAAGGCACAACCCTATGGCTGCGCGCCATCGCCGATGAGTTTGGCGTAGATGACGCCACATTTGCCCGTGTTACGGAGGCCCCGCGCGCGCGCGCCCGTAAGGCCATTGAGAATGCAAGCGCGGCTTTGCGTGGGAAATCCGTGTTCTTCATGCCCGACAGCCAGTTGGAAATCCCACTTGCGCGTTTCTTGACCCGTGAATGTGGAATGGAGGCCGTTGAGATCGGCGCGCCCTATATCCATCGTGGCTTGGTTGGCCCTGATTTGGCGTTGATCCCTGAGGGGCCGCGCATTTCAGAAGGGCAGGATGTTGATGTCCAACTTGACCGCGTGCGCGCTGCGCGACCCGATTTGACGGTTTGCGGTCTGGGTTTGGCAAATCCCCTTGAGGCCGAAGGTCTGAGCACAAAATGGGCGATTGAGCTGGTCTTTACCCCCGTCCATTTCTACGAACAGGCGGGTGATTTGGCAGGGCTCTTTTCACGCCCCTTGCGCCGCCGCGCGATCCTCGAGCAGGGGGCCGCGCGATGAAATTGACCGTCTGGACATATGAAGGCCCACCCCATGTTGGTGCCATGCGTGTCGCGACCGCGATGCGCGGTCTGCATTATGTGCTGCACGCGCCGCAAGGTGATACCTATGCGGATTTGTTATTCACGATGATTGAGCGGCGCGACCACCGCCCGCCTGTCACATATACAACATTTGAGGGGCGCGACTTGGGCGCAGATACCGCGGGTATCTTCCGCGATACCTGCCGCGCGGCCTATGAGCGGTTTGTGCCTCAAGCCATGATTGTGGGGGCCTCTTGCACCGCGGAATTGATTCAAGATGATCCCGGTGGCTTGGCTGAAACCATGGGTCTGCCTATCCCTGTGATCCCATTGGAACTGCCGTCTTATCAGCGCAAAGAAAACTTCGGCACCGATGAAACGTTCTTTCAAATCGTAAAAGCCTTGGCCAAACCCATGCCGCGCAGTGCGGAGGTTTCGGTCAATCTTCTTGGCCCCTTGGCGCTTGGGTTTCGGCATCGAGACGATATTGAAGAAATCAAACATCTTCTGGCACAAATGGGCATTGCCGTGAATGTTGTTGCCCCATTTGGTGCAACGCCTGAGGATATCGCGCTATTGGGTGCGGCCCATGCCAATATCCTGATGTATCCTGAACATGCCGAGGCTGCGGCACGGCATCTTGAGCGGGTCTGCGATCAACCTTACACAAAAACTGTGCCGATTGGCGTAGGCGCGACCCATGATTTCGTGAATGAACTGGCTCAAATCTGCGGTGTAGAGCCAAAAATCGACACAACCCGCCTTCGCCAACCTTGGTGGAGTAAGTCAGTCGACAGCACCTATCTGACGGGCAAGCGCGTGTTTCTATTCGGGGATGCGACCCATGTGCACGCCGCCGCCCGCATTGCCCGTGATGAGATGGGGTTCGAGGTGGTTGGGCTTGGCTGCTACAACCGCGAATTTGCCCGGCCCATCCGTGCCTTGGCCAAAGAGTTTGGTCTAGAGGCCCTGATCAGTGACGATTATCTCGCCGTTGAGCAAGCCATCGAAGAAGCCGCGCCCGAGATGATCCTTGGCACCCAGATGGAGCGTCATATCGGCAAGCGTTTGGGTATCCCCTGCGCCGTGATCTCGGCCCCTGTGCATGTGCAAGATTTCCCTGCCCGCTATTCGCCCCAGATGGGATGGGAAGGTGCAAATGTCATTTTCGATACATGGATTCACCCGCTTGTGATGGGTCTTGAGGAACATTTGTTGACCATGTTCCGCGAAGATTTCGAATTCCATGATGACGCGGGCGCCAGTCACCACGGGGGTAAGGCTGTGGCGCCCTCTGCCCCTACGCCCGAGGTTCACGAACATGCACAAGACACGGGCTCTGATGTCATGGTTTGGCTCGCTTGTGCGGAAAAAGAATTGAAGAAAATCCCGTTTTTTGTGCGGGGTAAGGCCAAACGGAATACCGAAAAATTCGCAGCCGAGCGCGGCATGTCTGAGATCAGCGTAGATACGCTTTATGAGGCGAAGGCCCATTATGCGCGGTGATGGTGATCATATCCCCGGCTATCGCGTGGTCATCGTCACGTTGGATAGCCACGCCGCAGGCCCTGCTGCCCGCGTCAGCGAACGGTTGTCGGGCGAGTTTCCAGGGCTGTCTCTCTCCGTCCATGCCAGTGCCGAATGGGCCGAAAACCCCGCCGCCTTGGAAGAGGCGCGTTTGGCTGTGCGCCATGGCGATATCATTGTTGCCAATCTTTTGTTCATTGAGGAGCATATCACCGCAATCTTGCCCGACTTGCAGGCCCGCCGTGATGCCTGTGATGCGATGATTGGGGTGATCTCGGCTAAAGAGGTCGTATCGCTGACCCGTATGGGTGAGTTGGATATGCTCAAGCCCGCCTCAGGCGCGATGAAGCTTTTGAAGAAGCTGCGTGGCTCATCCAAACCAAACGCCAATTCTGGGCATAAGCAGATGACCATGCTGCGCCGATTGCCAAAAATTCTGCGCTTTATTCCCGGTAAGGCGCAGGATTTGCGCGCATGGTTTTTGACGATGCAATATTGGTTGGGTGGCTCGGATGATAATGTCGAGCAAATGATCCGCTTCTTGGTGGGTCGCTATTCCAGCCAATGTGATCTTCATGGTGCAGAGGCTGAAGCGCCGATTGATTACCCAGAACTTGGGCTCTATCACCCTGACTTGCCGCATAATGGCATTACCACCGATCTCGCTGATTTGCCCCAGCCTGAAAATCCGATTGCGACAGTCGGCTTGTTGATGATGCGCTCTTACATTCTGGCGTCTGACACCGCCCATTATGATGGCGTGATCCGTCAAATGCAGGCAGCAGGTTTAGCCGTGGTTCCCGCCTTTGCGGGTGGGTTGGATGGCCGTCCTGCAATTTCCGAGTATTTCACGAATGATCGCGTGGATGCGATGGTGTCGTTGACGGGCTTTAGCCTCATTGGTGGCCCCGCCTATAATGACAGCGCGGCGGCGGTTGAGGTGCTGCGCGATCTCGATTTGCCCTATATCGCGGCGCACCCGATTGAATTTCAGACTTTGGGCCAATGGGCCGCATCAGGTGGTGGGCTTGGCCCAGTTGAGACTACGATGCTGGTTGCGCTGCCCGAGATTGATGGCGCGACAAATCCCACTGTTTTTGGTGGTCGCCATGGTGCGGAAGGCTGCCAAGGGTGCAGCCATATGTGCCAAGCCAGTGCCTGTCAAAAGGCGATGGCCCCGTGCCATGAGCGTATCGCGTCATTGGTTGAAAAAACCGCACGTCTGGCGGTTTTGCGGCGTAAGGCGAACCGCGACAAACGGATTTCGGTTGTTCTCTTTGGTTTTCCGCCCAATGCGGGCGCTGTGGGAACCGCGGCCTATCTTAGTGTCTTTGAAAGTCTCTATAATACGCTTTCGACCCTGAAATCCGAAGGGTATCAGGTTGACCTGCCCGCTTCTGTCGATGATTTGCGCGCAGCGGTTCTTAAGGGCAACGCGGCGCAATATGGGCAAGAGGCCAATGTGGCCGATATTGTTGATGCAGACACGATCTTGCGCAACACGCCCCCCTTGGCCGCGATTGAGGCGGCGTGGGGCCCCGCGCCTGGTAAGGTGCAGTCAAACGGCCGCGGTGTGTTCATTTTAGGTGCCCATTTTGGCAATGTCTTTGTCGGTGTGCAGCCCACCTTTGGCTACGAAGGTGATCCAATGCGCCTGTTGTTTGAGACAGGTTTTGCGCCCACCCATGCCTTTGCGCAATTTTATCTTTGGTTGCGCAATACGTTTAAGGCAGATGCGATTTTGCATTTTGGCATGCATGGCGCGCTTGAGTTTATGCCTGGAAAACAGGCGGGGCTTGGCGCGCGCGATTGGCCTGATCGTTTAATCGGCGAAGTGCCGAATATTTATCTTTACGCCTCAAATAACCCGTCCGAGGCAACTTTGGCCAAGCGGCGCTCTAATGCCGTTACAGTCACGCATTTGACCCCACCTTTGGCGGCTTCGGGTCTGTATAAGGGCCTGTCCGAGCTAAAAGATAGCCTGTCGCGCTATCGCAGTCTTGCTCCTGATGCGCATGAGCGCGCCGACCTTGCCGCGCTGATTGCGATGCAGGCCGAAGCGGTCGATTTGGATGGCAGCAACCCCGATCATCTGTGGTTGACCCTGCTTGAAACGGAAACGGCGCTGATCCCAGACGGCTTGCATGTCATGGGCCGCCCCATGGGGGATGCGGAACGGGCGGAACATGTGCGCGTGATGGCCGAAACAGACCCTGAAACGCTGGATCGGATCGATCAATTGCTGCAAGAGGATCACGAATTGCCTGCGCTGATGCGCGCCCTTTCGGCGCGCTATATCGCGCCTGTTGCGGGTGGCGACCTCATCCGCAGCCCTGATGTTTTGCCAACGGGGCGCAATATCCACGCTTTTGATCCGTTCCGTATGCCCACCGCGTTTGCGATGCAGGACGGTGCGAAACAAGCGCAGCGTTTGCTCGATGCGGCGGGTGATTTGCCCCGTTCAGTGGCGATTGTTCTTTGGGGATCTGACAACATTAAATCTGATGGTGGGCCGATTGCGCAGGCGATGGCGCTGATGGGCGCTGCCCCCCGATTTGATGGATATGGGCGCCTCTGCGGGGCTGATTTGATCCCGCTTGCCGAACTCGGCCGTCCGCGCATTGATGTTGTGATGACGCTGTCGGGTATCTTCCGCGACCTTCTCCCCCTTCAGACACGGATGTTGGCAGAAGCGGCCTATAAGGCTGCAACGGCGGATGAGCCCTGCACAGAAAATTTCATCCGCGCCCATGCCCTCGATTATGCGCAGAAAATGGGCTGCGATATCGAGGACGCTGCCTTGCGCGTGTTCTCAAATGCTGAAGGGGCCTATGGGTCGAATGTCAACGCCTTGGTCGATAGTGGCGCATGGGGTGAAGAGGACGAACTGGCCGATGCCTATGAAGCGCGCAAAAGTTTTGCCTATGGCCGTGACGGGAAGGCCAAGAAAAACGCAAGCCTCCTTCAGGCCGCTTTGGGCGATGTTGATTTGGCCTATCAGAACCTTGAATCGGTCGAATTGGGCGTCACCACCGTTGATCACTATTTCGACACTTTGGGCGGTATTTCGCGTGCGGTTAAACGGGCAAAAGGCAGCGATGCGCCTGTGTTCATCGGCGATCAAACCCGCGGTGCGGGCATCGTGCGCAGCCTGCAAGACCAAGTGGCGCTTGAGACGCGGTCGCGCAGTCTGAACCCGAAATGGTTCGAAGGGATGTTGAAACATGGCCACGAAGGCGTGCGCCAGATTGAAGCGCAAGTGACCAACACGCTTGGGTGGTCGGCGACCACAGGACAGGTCGAACCTTGGGTGTATCAACGCCTGTCTGAAACCTTTGTCTTGGATGAAGAGATGCGGCGGCGTTTGTCGGCGCTGAACCCACAGGCTTCTGTGCGGATGGCAAACCGCCTTCTTGAGGCGTTTGAACGCAATTACTGGCAGCCCGATGATGAAACTTTGGCCGCGCTTCAGGCCAGTGCCGATGAGTTGGAAGACCGACTCGAAGGCCTGGATGTTGCAGCGGAATAGGAGAGACCACGATGCTTGACCATAAAAATCCCCCAGCCGCCCGCGCAAACGCGCGAGAGGCCGAAGGACTGGCCAAGCGGGGCTTGGCCACCCCCCCAATTTTGCGCAAGGGCGAGGATGGGGATGGATCGATGCAGGTGCATCAGGATGCAAGCCTGAAGATCGAAGGCGCGCAGGTCTTTGCGGTTTATGGCAAGGGTGGGATTGGCAAATCCACAACCTCCTCAAACCTATCTGCCGCGTTCAGCAAATTGGGCAAGCGCGTTCTGCAAATCGGCTGTGATCCAAAACATGACAGCACATTTACCCTGACGGGGCATTTGCAGCCGACTGTGATTGATATCTTGAAGGATGTCGATTTTCACGCTGAAGAACTGCGCCCCGAGGATTTCGTGACCACGGGTTACAATGGCGTCATGTGTGTCGAGGCAGGCGGCCCCCCCGCTGGCACGGGCTGCGGCGGTTATGTTGTGGGTCAAACAGTGAAACTGCTGAAACAGCACCACATGTTAGACGAGACGGATGTCGTCTTGTTTGATGTTCTGGGCGATGTGGTCTGCGGCGGGTTCGCTGCACCCTTACAGCACGCCGACCGCGCGCTGATTGTCACCGCCAATGATTTTGACAGCATCTATGCGATGAACCGCATCATTGCAGCAGTGCAGGCCAAATCCAAGAATTACAACGTCCGTCTTGCGGGGTGTGTCGCGAACCGCTCGCGCGACACCGATGAGGTGGATCGTTACTGTGCAGAGGTGGGGTTCCGCCGCATTGGTCATATGCCTGATGTGGATGCCATTCGCCGTTCCCGCCTCAAGAAAAAGACATTGTTCGAGATGCCCGATGATGAGGATATCGTTCAATGCCGTGCAGAATATATCCGTTTGGCTGAAACGCTTTGGGCTGGCACAGAACCACTTGCGCCTGAACCCTTGGAGGATCGGCGTATTTTCGAATTGCTCGGGTTTGATTGATGGTCGCAACGCCGACATATGGCGCGACCCGCGCCCGTGTTGAAGAATATTTCGACAGAACCGCCACCAAAACATGGGAGCGGCTGACCTCGGACGCGCCTGTCTCGCGCGTGCGCCAAACCGTGCGCGAAGGGCGTGATCAGATGCGCGCGATAATGCTTGGACAATTGCCCGAGGATTTGACGGGATTGCGCATTTTGGATGCAGGCTGTGGTGCGGGGCAGATGACCGCTGAACTGGCTGCGCGGGGCGCATATGTAGTCGCGATTGATATCTCGCCCTCCTTGGTCGAAATCGCGAAAAAGCGCCTTCCAGAAACTTTGCAATCTCAGGTCGAGTTTCGCGCAGGCGATATGCTGTCCCCTGATTTGGGCAGCTTTGATCATGTGATCGCGATGGACTCGATGATCTATTACGAGGCGCAAGATTTGGGCCGCGCCTTGGCGCAGCTCTGTCCGCGCGTTTCTGGTAAGGTCGTGTTCACTGTTGCGCCGCGCACAGCGTTTTTGATGGCCTTTTGGGGTTTGGGAAAATTGTTCCCGCGCTCGGATCGCTCGCCCGTGATGATCCCGCACACGGCGAAATATCTGCGTCATCATACGTCACGAACAGGCGCAACAGGCTCGATTTCAGAGGTCGCGCGGGTCTCGCGCGGGTTTTATATCTCTTCTTGTTTGGAGTATGTGAAATGAGCGCCTTGTCTCGCATCTCCACCAAATTCTTGCCCTTTGCAGATGCCGCAAGTGACGCGCTGCCTTTGGCACAATTGCTGCGCTTGTCCCTGTTTCAGATCTCCGTTGGGATGGCGGGGGTGATGCTTTTGGGCACGCTGAACCGCGTGATGATCGTAGAGCTTTCATTGCCCGCAACATTGGTGGCGATCATGGTCGCCTTGCCTGTGTTGATTGCGCCGTTTCGTGCCTTTTTGGGTCACAAATCGGATCACCATCGCAGCGCGTTGGGGTGGAAGCGGATCCCTTATTTGTGGTTTGGCACGCTGTGGCAGTTTGGTGGTCTCGCCATCATGCCCGCAAGCCTGTTGGTTTTGGGCGGTGATGTTGTGCACGAGGTGCCCTTTGCAGGGGAGGTTCTTGCGGGGCTTGCCTTTGTCATGACGGGTTTGGGGATGCATATGACCCAAACTGCAGGGCTTGCTTTGGCTGCAGATCGCGCGACCGAGGACACACGGCCACGGGTCGTGGCGTTGCTCTATGTCATGTATTTGGTGGGCATGGCGGTTTCAGCCCTCGTAATTGGCTGGCTGCTGCGCGATTTCTCGAGCTTGACCCTGATCCGTGTAGTGCAAGGCGCCGCTGTTGCGACCTTAGTGCTGAATATGATTGCCCTTTGGAAGCAGGAAAAAGTCCGTCCGATGACCAAGGCCGAGCGGGAAGAGCCTGCGCCAAGTTTTGGCGACGCATGGCGCGATTTTGCGCGCGGCGGCCCTGCGGGCAGGCTTTTGGTTGTGGTGTTCCTTGGCACCATGGCCTTCAATATGCAGGATGTCTTGCTCGAACCTTATGGCGGCGAAATCCTTGGGTTGAGCGTATCGAAAACAACGCTTTTGACCGCGACATGGTCAGCGGGGGCCTTGGTTGGTTTCGCGTTGGCCGCGCGTTGGCTGTCAGACGGTATCAACCCCTATCGGATGGGCGCGCGCGGGATATTGGCGGGGCTTGCCGCGTTTTCCGCTGTGATTTTTGCAAATCCGATGGCGTCTGAATTTATGTTCTTCTTGGGCGCCTGCCTCATTGGTTTTGGCGGCGGCTTGTTTTCAGTTTCAACGCTCACCGCCGCAATGACCATGCCCGCCGAGGGCAGCGCGGGCCGTGGCTTGGCGCTTGGCGCGTGGGGCGCGGCTCAGGCAACGGCCGGAGGTTTGTCCATCGCAATCGGTGGTGGCCTGCGTGACACGATTAACCAGATCGCCATCTCTGGTGGCTTGGGCGAGGCGTTGAATAGCCCTGCCACGGGCTATTCGGTCGTCTATCATTTTGAAATTTTGCTTCTGTTTTTCACCCTTGTCGCTTTGGGCCCGCTTGTGCGGACGCAAAGCACATACTCGCGCGGGGAGGCCGGCAAGATCGGGCTCGCCGACCTGCCCACGTAACCGCCGAACCTAGGAGGATAAAATCCATGGAAAATGCATTTTTCGGCAATTTTGATCTGGCCAGCCTGTCTATTTGGCTGTTTTGGATCTTCTTCGCCCTACTGATTTACTATCTGCAAACTGAAAATATGCGGGAAGGTTATCCGCTGGAAAATGATGATGGCAGCGTTGCCGCCAATCAGGGGCCTTTTCCTTTGCCAAAGGAAAAGACATTCAAACTGATGCATGGCCGCGGTGAGGTCACTGTTCCAGGCAAGGATGTGCAAGCGCGTGACAATCTGGCCCTGCGTCAGACCAATGCTGCGAATGGCTATCCGTTTGAGCCCACTGGCGATCCAATGGTTGATGGTGTTGGCCCCGCAAGCTGGGCAAAGCGCCGTGACCTGCCCGAATTGGACGGCCATGGTCATCCGAAAATTGTCCCTATGGGGCAGATGGATGATTACCGCGTTTCAGCGGGTCGTGATCCGCGTGGCCTTACGGTTATCGCGGGGGATGGCGCTGCGGCAGGCACTGTGACCGATATGTGGGTCGATGCGCCTGAGCAATTGGTGCGGTATCTTGAGGTTGAAGTTGCTGATGGAACCGCTCGCTTGGTTCCGATCCAGATGGCCAAGATCAAATCTGACCGCGTTGTCGTCAATTCGATCTTTGCAGAGCATTTCACCAAAGTTCCTGTCACCAAGTCACCCAATCAAGTGACCTTGCTTGAGGAAGATAAAATCTCAGGCTTCTACGGTGGCGGCACGCTCTACGCCTCCCAAGAGCGGACAGACCCGCTTTTGTAATTTCTCACCACCTCTAAAGGAGGACGACCCATGCCACATGACGACTTTCAGACCGAGCCTGTTCGTGGTTTGCCCGAAAAGCCCCCTGCTGGAGAAGAAATTCTTTGGCAGGGCGCACCCCATTGGTTTGCTCTGGCGAAAGACGCGCTGAGTTTCTGGTGGGTCGTTGGATATTTCATATTCCTCTTCGCTTGGCGCACCACATCTGGGGCTGCCGTCACCTCATGGGCCGACAGTGCGATTGCTGCATCCTTCTTCTTGGTGCTTGGCGCGATTGTGGCGGTTCTGCTTTTGGGTGTGGCCTATGTCCAAGCCAAAGCAACGGTTTACACAATCACAAACCGCCGTGTTGCGATGCGGATTGGTGCAGCTTTGACGATGACGTTGAACTTGCCCTACCGTCAGGTGGCCAATGCGAATTTGGGACTGCGTAAGGATGGGACTGGCACGATTGCCTTGGAATTGATGCCATCCAATGTGCGGTTGTCCTATCTGAACACATGGCCCCATGTGCGGCCATGGGTGATGAAAAACACCCAACCTGCGTTGCGTTGCATTCCTGATGCGCAAAACGTGGCTGCGATCCTGTCTGAGGCGGCAGAAACCGTGGTCAGCCAGCCCGTTGTCAAACGTGATCCTGCGCCAAGTGGCGCGGTTGCGGCAGAATAAGGGGGATCTGATTATGGCAATGAGCCCTGAAGACAAACTGGTCGAACGTGACCGCGAAATGGTGCCCAAGGTTCTGGTGCGCGCAATGTTTGTGCTGTGCGTGAGCGTTCTTGTCATCGTGACCTATGCCAAGCTGACGGATCGCCCGCTCGCGGCAATGCCCCCATCCGCTGATGAACTGCCCGTTGTGGAAGAGCGGTTGATCCAGATTTTCGGCACTATGGATGGATCAGCACGCGTGATGGATACCGAAGGCAATGTGATTGTCACCTTGAGCAAAGAGGAAGGTGGCTTTGTCGCGGGGATTTATCGCGTGCTTGAACGCCGCCGTGGCGCTGTTGGCGCATCTGGCAGCGATCCAATCCGTTTGGTTCGAATGGCCGATGGCCGCCTCGCCCTACGCGATGATCTGACGGATTTCCGCACCGAGCTTTATGGCTTTGGCGCGGATAACGAGCGGGTTTTTGCCCGCATCATGGAGGAATGACCCATGGGATGGATGACCAGAACGACCGAAACGGCCCCTTGCGAGGTTGAGGTAAGCCACAAATTCGAAAGCCTGCACGCGCATGTGAAATTTTTGAACGGCGCAACCATTAATCCAGGTGACGAGGTATTGGTGCATGGCGCGCCAGTGATGGCGCCTTATGGCGAAGTGGTGTGCGAAACCCGCACCGCCACGATCACCCGCGCCAGCAAAATCGAACAGCTTTGGACAAAAATGACAGGTGATTTTGAGTTCATGGAGCTGTGCGAATTTAGTTTCTCAGAGGAGGTTTCGCTATGAATGTCCAAGCAAAACATTCCGCAGATGCGACCACCGTTGAAGACGCTTTGGCGGCACGCAATTACGAACAAGCGGTGGTTGACAGTGAAAGCGCAACCGCGCTTGCGATGCAAAACACGCTTTTGACCCCGCGGTTTTACACGACCAATTTTGACGAATTGGATGCGATTGATGTTTCATCAGTCCGCAGCGATTGGGATCAGCTGATTGATCAAATGAAATCCGACCCCAATAAGGGCCATTTCAAGAAAAACGAAGATTGGGATCACATCGACTGGGATGGAATGGAGCCAAAGCTGAAAAAGGAATTCATTGATTTTCTTGTTTCCTCCTGCACGGCCGAATTCTCGGGCTGTGTTCTCTACAAAGAAATGAAACGGTGCGGCAGCAATGAGGATATCACCACATTGTTCCAGCTGATGGCCCGTGATGAAGCCCGCCATGCAGGTTTTATCAATGACGCGCTGCGGGAAGCTGGGATTGCGGTGAATTTGGGCTTTTTGACCCAAGCCAAGAAATACACCTATTTCCAACCGAAATTCATTTATTACGCCACATATCTGTCTGAAAAGATCGGCTATGCGCGCTATATCACCATCTTCCGCCATCTTGAGGCGCATCCTGAACATCGGTTCCATCCGATTTTCAAATGGTTCAAGGAATGGTGCAATGATGAGTTTAGCCATGGCGAGGCATTCGCGCTGTTGATGAAAACTGATCCCAAGCTGACGCGCGGCGTGAATGTCTTGTGGATCAAATTCTTCCTCACCGCCGTTTTCGCAACGATGTATGTGCGCGACCACCAACGCCCCGCCTTTCACGAGGCTTTGGGTGTAGATCCCGATCGGTATGGCCACGAAGTGTTCCGCAAGACCAGTGACATCTCAAAGCAGATTTTCCCAATCACTTTGGACATTGATCATCCTCGTTGGCAGAAAGGTTTAACGGCCTTGCAAGCCGCCAATGCGGATTTGGCCGATGCCAAGGCGCACGGCAAATTCTTCAAGCGAATTGGCGCCAGCATTCGTGCGGGTCTGGCCTTTGTGAACCTGTTCACGATCCCTGCGAAATCTCATGCCGTGCCTGTCAGCACGCGGATGGAGCCTGTCTATTGATCGCGGCTGCGCTGCATAATCCTTGGGTGGCGGCCTTGGTCGCCTTGTTCCTGTGGTGGTTTTCCACAGGGGCAATCCTTTTTCTTGTGCGGCGCGCAGATCAGGCAGGCCGTCAGGCCCGAATTTGGGCCGTTTTGATGAACCTGCCCTTTTTGATCTTGGGTGCGGTTGGGTTCTTGGAATCCCGCTATGACGAGAGCCTAGCCGGGGTTTATGTAGCGTTTTTATCTGCCATCGCGCTTTGGGGGTGGATCGAGCTTGCCTTTTTGACGGGTGTCATCACGGGCCCCAATCGCAACCGCCTGAGGGATGGGGTTCCTGAATGGGAACGCTTTATCCGCGCATGGGGCACCATTGCCTATCATGAGCTTCTGTTGGTGTTCATGATGGTGACGATGATCCTGTTTAGTCTGGACGCCGTGAACCCCTTTGGGATGTGGACATTCGCAATTCTGTTTTTCGCGCGGATCAGCGCCAAGCTGAACCTTTATCTTGGGGTGCGGAAAATCAATGTGGAATTTATTCCCGAACCCCTGAACCATTTGCCAAGTCACTTTCGCACCGCGCGGATGAATTGGCTGTTTCCGCTCTCGATCACGGGCCTCAGCTTTGCCGCTGCCTGTTGGATGGAGCGGATTTGGAGCGCGCAAACCATGTCGCAAGAGATTGGTTTCGCTTTATTGGCAGCCCTGACCATGCTCGCTTTGTTAGAGCATTGGTTCATGGTTCTGCCCCTTCCTGATGAACGGCTGTGGCGGTGGATGCTTCCGTCTCGCCAAAGCAATGGCCAAGACGGCCCCCAGATCGCCATTTTGCAAAATGAGGACGTGCGATGAATTTTGACAAACTCTTTCAGAGCCAGTTGGACACCCTGAAACAAGAGGGCAATTATCGCGTCTTCGCAGAATTGCAGCGCAAATGTGGAGATTTCCCCCGCGTCCAAAATCACGGCGAAGGTCAAGAAGAAGTCACTGTTTGGTGCTCGAATGACTATTTGGGCATGGGCCAGCACCCCGATGTGATCAAGGCAATGATCGACACAGTCGAGGCCTGCGGCACGGGTGCAGGTGGCACGCGCAATATCTCGGGCAATGCCTATCACCACAAATTGCTCGAGGCGGAATTGGCTGACCTGCACGGTAAGGAAGCGGCCCTTCTGTTCACCTCGGGCTATGTTTCAAATTGGGCCGCCTTGTCGACTTTGGGCAGCCGTCTTCCGAATGCGGTGATTTTGTCGGATGCGTTGAACCACGCCTCTATGATTGAGGGCATCCGTCATGCACGATGCGAAAAGCGGGTTTGGAAGCACAACGATGTCGCTGATTTGGATCGGCAATTGGCAGAATTGCCCGCCAATGCGACCAAGATTGTCGCGTTTGAATCGGTCTATTCGATGGATGGTGACATTGCGCCGATCCGCGAGATCGTCGAAGTGGCTGAAAAGCACGGCGCGATGACCTATCTTGACGAGGTTCACGCGGTCGGCATGTATGGCCCGCGCGGCGGCGGCGTCGCCGAGCGCGAAGGGCTGATGGATCGCATCACCCTGATCGAAGGCACGCTTGGCAAGGCCTATGGTGTGGTCGGTGGCTATATAACGGGCAGCCATGCATTGGTGGATTTCATCCGCAGCTTTGCCAGCGGGTTTATCTTTACAACTGCGCTGCCCCCTGCCGTTGCGGCGGCCGCGCGCGCCTCGATTCATCATCTGAAAAACTCAAGCTATGAGCGCGACATGCAGCAACGCCAAGTTGCCCGTTTGCGCGCCCGCCTTGATGCCGAAGGCATCCCGCATGTCAACAATGCCAGCCACATCATTCCTGTGATGGTGAAAGACCCCGTGAAATGCAAAATGTTGTCGGATATTTTGATGGAACAATTCGGCATTTATGTGCAGCCAATCAATTATCCTACAGTTCCCAAAGGCACCGAGCGCCTGCGCTTTACCCCTGGCCCTTTGCACACGGATGAGGACATCGAATATCTCGTTTTGGCCCTGAAAACACTCTGGAAACAATGCGCTGTTTCGCATGCAGTCGCGTAGATGTGACAAGTTTTCTGTAAATTGCCCTTGGAGCGGCTTGAAAAAGGGCTAGGTTGCTGAGCGGTTACCTTTAACCGAGGGAGAGAGAACCATGAAAAAATCTGCAATCATCGCAGCAGTCGCAGGACTATGCGCTGCAACGTCCGCCTTCGCGGATGGCCATGGCGCATCGGGTGATGCGGCTGCAGGTGAGCGTGTCTTCAATCAATGTGTCGCCTGCCACGTGGTGGCAAACGATGCAGGTGAAACTCTGGCAGGCCGCAATGGCCGCACAGGCCCAAATCTTTACGGCGTTGCAGGTCGTCCTGCGGCTTCGGTCGAAGATTTCCGTTATTCTCCATCTATCACCGCGGCAGGTGAAGCAGGGGTTGTTTGGACGGAAGAGGCGTTTGTGGCCTATGTGCAAGACCCGACCGCCTTTTTGAAAGAAGCAACCGGTGACAACCGCGCACGCAGCGCTATGGCGTTCCGTGCCCGTGGTGAAGAAGACGCGAAAAACGTCTATGCATATCTCGCAAGCCTTGCGGCGCAGTAACCGCATCGTTTTGTGACGGCATTGAGAAGGGCAGATATTGATCTGCCCTTTTTCATTTTTTGCGAAGCGATTGCACGAAGTCGGCGATCGCAGCAACCGCCTCGGCGGGATGTGATTCAGGCAAAAGATGCCCTGCATCCGAAATCACCTTCAGGGCGCCCTGCGGCACCATTCCTTGGGCGCGCTGCGCGACCTCTAGTGGAACTGCTTGATCCTTGGTGCCATGCAGGAACAGGATCGGCGCAGTGATCTGGGGAAGGCTGCGGTGCAGCATCTCTAAATCCCACTGCGCCATCATTGCTAAAGTTGCCTCGATATGCGCGCGTTTGCGCATCAATTCGCGATAATGGCCCAAGGTTTCTGCGTTAGGTTCCGAGCCTGTTGTTTGCAAAATCGCAATCAGCCTGCGGTCACTCATCCCTGAGCCTAAGAAAAGCCCCGTGAGTGGGTTCATCGCCATCATTTTTGCCATGATCGGAAAGAGCCAACCCGCAGCACCAGAGAAATTCTCAAGCGCCCCGTTGATCGCCACGACCCCTTGTGCAGTATCAGGCGCAAGCAGCATCAGTTGCAAGGCAATCGCGGCCCCCGCAGAATGGCCAATAATCACCTCAGGCGTGATGCCTTGGCCCTGCAAAAGCCGCAAAACGTCTTGCGCCATCAAGGACAGGGATGACCGACTGCGGGTGCCAGCACGGCTAAAGCCCTGACCTGGCAGATCAAAGGCAATGACGCGATGAGTTTGTGCCAAAAGTGGCATCATGGCCCGCCAAGAATGCGTAGATGCGCCTGCACCATGGATCAAAACCAGATCAGGGCCTGTGCCCATAATCTGCACATGCCACCGATGCGGATGTGACGCGATGATTTGGCTATGGGCGCGCCACGGCCAGTTGCTTGGAATATCCGCAAGCCCGCTCATGCGCTTGGCAGTGCCGCCTCGACAGCGGCGCTGAGGGATTTGGCATCTGCGCGCGGAAGCGGCACATAGGCCGCGCCCATCACCTTGGCCAGATCATCCAGCCCTCGCGTTGGGCGTTGCCCCGTGTCGATGACAATCGCGGGAACACCGCGACCGCGCAGGGCCTTTGCCATACTGTTTGCATCTTCACCCGCCTGCGCGCGATTTACGCTGCCATCAAGACTGACATTCGCGCGCCCATCCGTCAGAACCGCAATGGACGGCGTCATTCCCTTTCCACTTGTGAGAACCGCCAGATCAAGGGCCGATTTCAGCCCTGCGGCAAGCGGTGTGCCGCCCCCACCTGGTAGGTCTTGCAAGCGGCGTTTGGTCTGCACGAGGGATCGCGTGGGGTTTAGCAAAATATCCGCGCCTGCGCCGCGAAACGCAACCAAGGCCACATGATCGCGCCGCGCATAGGCCTCTGCCAACATCAACTCAATCGCCCCCTTGGCCTCGGCCATGCGGGACATCGCGCTAGAGCCAGACGCATCCACCACAAAGATAATCACCCTGTCAGAGCTTTGTTCAAACTGCTTTACGCGGATGTCACTTTTGCGGATATGCAGGCCGCGCGGCTTGGGCGCTGTCGTCTGGGCGCGCAGCCCTTGCCATGGGGCAGCGGAGCGCAAGGTTGCCATTAAATCAATCCGCGCGCCGCCCCCCAATTCGCCACTGCGCGAGGCAACGGGACGGCCACGGTGATTGCCCTTCTTGCGGTTGCCCGTTCCTGCGCTGCCTTTGCTTTGCCGTGCGGCGCGCTGTGCTGCCAATCGTGCCAAGAGGTCGGGCGGAAGCATGGCCTTTGCCGCCTCGATCAACGCCTCAAAGGGGGGAAGATCCTCCCCCTCCTTTTGCCGATCTTCGGGGTCAGATGGGCTTTGTTGCGCCTCGGGTTCTTGTGGTTGTGGGGGAGGCGATTGTTCAGGTGGGGCTGTTTCGGGGATTTGCGTGGCGCGTGGGGCAAGGGCCAATTCCACAGCCAGTTGCAAATCCGCCTGTTCGACCTGATCCGACCCGATCAAGGCCGCCGAATGGCGGGCAAGGCGCAGTGCGTGCTGAACGGCGCGCAAAGATGTGACGCCAAGCGCCTCAGCCACCAAGCAGAGATCACGATAATCGTCAGGCGCATGTCGCACATGGGGTAAGCGCGCACGCGCCTCGGCCAAAGCTGTGCCGTCAAATTCCATTTCCTGCGCCGCCGATTGTGGAATGGCATCAAGCTGCAGATGCAGTCCGAGGCGATCACTGAGGCTATGCCTCAACCCTTCGCCTTCTTCGGCGGCTTCATCTAGGGCAATAATCGACAAGCCCGTCTCAGCATCCAACGCTCCCGCCAATCGTGCCAAAAGCGCGGATTCGGCACGTTCGGCCATTGTTAGGATTACTGTGCCGCCCTTGTTGAGAAGTCCCTCTGTTTGAATAGGGCGCCCAGTTACCAAAGTTGCGCTTAGGTCTAACCCCCCAAACAGGGCCTCATCACTGATATTTGGGTGAAGGCGCGGAAAAAAATCAGTTTCTAACGCGGTGTTTAGAGCCTGAATAATCCGATCCCGAACGGGGCCAACGCGGGCCCGAAGCCAAATACCCCCAAGGGGTGCGGGGTCAATCGCAAACAGGGCGATGGCCAGATTGAAACTGGCCCATCTGTCCTGTGCTGTTGTCATGGCAGCACAGCCTCGACTGTGCGCATCACGCGTGTGGTTGAGCCTGCCTCATCGAGCGGGTCGCGGCGCAAGCGGTGGGACAGCGCCATGGGTGCAACAGCCCGCAAATGGGCGCGTGTGATTTCGGAGGATCCCTCAAACGCGGCTTGCGCGCGGGCGGCGCGCAACAGGGTTAATTCGCCGCGCAACCCGTCTGACCCAAGTTCAAGGCACAAGGCGGCGCAATCCTTTAAGATCTCATCACTTGTGCGGATTTTTGACAGGCGTTTGCGCGCGGCAATGATGGATTTGCGGATAGCCTCATCCGATTTCGTCCATGATCTCACAAATTTTGCACGATCTTGATCAAAGGCATCGCGGCGCTTGATGACCTCAATGCGTATATCGATATCCTTTGGGCTTTTCACTTCGACTGAAAGGCCGAAACGATCCAAAAGTTGGGGCCGCAATTCACCTTCTTCTGGGTTGCCCGAACCCACCAAAACAAATCGGGCAGGGTGGCGGATTGAGAGGCCCTCTCGCTCGACCAGATTTTCGCCAGACTGCGCCACATCCAACAAAAGATCGACCAAGTGATCTTCGAGCAGGTTGACCTCGTCAATATAGAGATAGCCGCGATTGGCCCGCGCAAGAAGCCCTGCTTCAAAGGCCTTTTCACCTTTGGCGAGCGCCTTTTCGATATCCAAGGCCCCGACCACACGATCCTCTGTTGCGCCAAGCGGCAGGTCGACCACGGGTGTGGGTTTTTCGACCACCTCGCGATCCGCAACATTGGCCCAATCAGGTATGTCTGCCTCACTGGCAGAATTCACAGGGCACCCCTTTATCGCCGCAATCGGAGGCAGCAAAGCGGCCAAGCCCCGCACAGCGGTTGATTTCCCCGTGCCGCGATCCCCGAAAACCAAAACGCCGCCAATACCCGCATCAATAGCGGTCAAAAGCATGGCTTGTTTCATCGTATCTTGGCCTACGATGGCAGAAAAAGGAAAAGCGTGGCTCATATAATGGGCCTTTCATAGGTCGGGATACGGGATTGCAGGGGACAGCCGCCCTCCCACGTGCCTTCGATATTTTTTAGGGCAAAGCGGGCGTAGAGTTCTTCTTTGAACCATGCGCCATCGCGCACAGCTTTTATGGCGCGGGCATGCGGGCCGTCATGGCGTGCAAAACGCGCCATGGTTTGCGTGTCTGGCCAAATTGAAAACGTGACCTGATGCAGCAGAGGCACTTCGCCAACGCCGATCTTGAACAGAACGTTAGGATCATCGCCAATGACCTGCGAAATATCGGGGACGCGCCGCCAAAAGCGCAGCGCATTGAGGGGCTTTACTGTGGCGCGGGTCAACGCCGCAATCGGGCCGTTTTTTGGCTCAGCATCGGTGATAAACGGCGCTTGCCCATCCCATTCCCCCCGCGCTGTGCTGGGGGTGAGATACAGGGTGCAATCTTCGACTGCATGTGCGCGATAGCGGCGGAAGGTTGGACTTTTTGCAATCTGAGATTGTGCGGTCACATGGTCGGGCCAAGTGGCAAGAATGGCATAAACCGAAACATTCGGAATGGGCGTAAATCCCTCACCCGTGCCTGAGCCAAGCAATTTGAAAAAGCCGATCCCTGCCTCACGACGCAAGGCGAATCGTGCCGTTGCCATTTGGGCAAAGGCCCACATCCGTGCGGAGACGGTTCCAAATCGAAATAAGCTTAGCGTTACAGATTGCATGGTCGATCTTTTTATCTGTCAACTAATAGTGACAGATTTAGCCAATAAAGGAAAGGGAGCAATATATTTCAATGATTTCTTTTGTTTATTGGGGTGCTTCTATTCGTGATCAGCTTTAACTGTGAATTCGTGTTGTAAATTAAACTAGACAGTTTACGATAGGGCCTATGATGGATGACCACCGAGTGCATAGCGATCCTCAATCAGGCTTTGCCCCAAATGCGGGCGATGCTCGCCCTCATGCGATTGTGATTGGTGCGGGGTTGGGTGGATTGGCCTCGGCTATGCGGTTGGGGGCGAAGGGCTATCGCGTCACGGTCATTGATAAATTGGATATGGCGGGGGGGCGTGGTTCTGCGCTCTATCAGAACGGGCATCGCTTTGACCTCGGCCCGACCATTGTCACAGTGCCGCAAGTGTTTCGGGAATTATGGGCGGCCTGCGGGCGCGATTTCGATCAGGATGTTGATCTGCGCCCGATTGAGCCATTTTACGAAATCCGTTGGCCAGACGGGTCACATTTTACCGCCAGCCAAAACACCGATGCGATGCGCGCCGAAGTGGCGCGCCTCTCGCCGCAAGATGCCAAGGGCTATGAGCGGTTCTTGCAGGATAGCGCCGCGCGCTATTGGTTTGGGTTCGAAGATCTCGGCCGCCGTTCCATGCACAAGCTATGGGATTTGATCAAGGTTTTGCCGAAATTCGGCATGCTGCGCGCGGATCGCTCGGTTTATGCGCATGCGGCAAAGCGGTTTAAGGATGAACGACTGCGGATGGCGTTTAGCTTCCATCCGCTCTTTATCGGGGGGGATCCGTTTAACGTGACCTCGATGTATATCTTGGTCAGCCATCTCGAGAAAGAATTCGGTGTCCATTATGCGATGGGCGGTGTCGCCGCGATTGCTAAGGCCATGGCCCGCGTTGTTCAGGATCAAGGCGGCGCGCTTCGCTTTCATCACGTTGTGGATGAAATCACCTTTCACGATAACCGCGCCACTGGTGTGCGCCTTGCCACGTGCGAGACTGTTGCGGCGGATATTGTCGTCTCAAACGCGGATGCGGGTCATACGTATAAGCATTTGATGCGCAATCGCCCCCGCCGCCGTTGGACGGATGGAAAATTAACCCGCGCGCGTTGGTCGATGGGTCTTTTTGTGTGGTATTTCGGAACACGGGGCACGCGCAACAAATGGGCGGATGTGGGTCATCATACGATCCTCAACGGCCCGCGGTATCGTGGTTTGGTCAAAGATATCTTTATCAAAGGCAAACTTAGCGAAGATATGAGCCTTTATGTTCATCGCCCCTCGGTGACTGATCCAAGCTGCGCGCCAGAGGGGGATGATACGTTCTACGCCCTTTCACCTGTGCCGCATCTGGGGTTTGATGATCCTGTGGATTGGGCCAAGATGGGCGAAGCCTATCGCCAAAAGGTGCAGCAGGTTTTGGAAGATCAACTTTTGCCTGATTTGGGCGCGCATCTTTCCGCCTCCGAGGTGCTGACCCCAGCAGATTTTGAAAGTCGCTATCTTTCCCCCAACGGATCTGGCTTCTCAATCGAGCCGCGTATCCTGCAAAGCGCTTATTTTCGTCCCCATAACGTGTCGGAGGAGGCGGAGGGTCTCTATCTCGTTGGGGCAGGCACGCATCCTGGGGCGGGTTTGCCTGGGGTCATTTCATCGGCTGAAGTGTTGGCAAAACTGGTGCCAGATGCGGTTTCCGTCTCATCTGGCCATGAGATAAAGATGGCCGCAGAATGATTGACGATCAGGATCTTGCCTATTGCCGCGGGGCAATTGCCGAAGGGTCACATTCCTTCGATATTGCATCGCGCATCTTGCCGCGCACTGTGCGCGATCCTGCGCTGGCACTTTATGCTTTCTGTCGCATTTCCGATGATGCAGTGGATTTCAGTCAGAACAAGGCACATGCCGTTCTTGATCTTAGTAATCGGTTGGATCGTATCTATCGTGGGCGGCCTGTCGACTGTCCCGCTGATCGTGCCTTTGCTGCGGTGGTGCAGGATTTCGAAATGCCCCGCGCCTTGCCCGAAGCCCTGCTTGAGGGCCTCGCATGGGATGCGACCGAGCGGCGCTATGACACGCTTTCAGATTTGCGTGGTTACTCGGCACGGGTTGCCTCGGCTGTCGGGGCGATGATGTGCGTGTTGATGGGGGTGCGTTCGGGCGATGCATTGGCGCGCGCCTGTGATTTGGGCGTCGCCATGCAATTAACCAATATCGCCCGCGATGTGGGCGAAGATGCCCGCGCGGGGCGCGTTTATTTGCCCCTAGATTGGCTTGAGGAAGAAGGTGTTAACCTTGATCGCTTTCTCTCCGATCCGCGTATTTCGCCTGCCCTTCGGCGGATCAATCGCAGGCTCTTGGCTGAGGCGCGCAGGCTTTATGAACGCTCCGAGGCGGGTGTGTCCCAACTGCCCTTGATCAGCCGTGCGGGGATTTTGGCGGCGCGGCACTGCTATGATGCGATTGGCGCTGCTGTGGCGCGGCGCGGGTATGATGGTGTCACGCAACGCGCTTTCACAACGGCGCGACAAAAATTTGGGTTGCTCAGCTATTCAGCGATTCAGGCCGCAATCATCACTTTGGCGCCGCGCAGCCCGATGCTTTATGCCCCCCCTTTGGAAGAAACCCGATTTTTGGTCGATGCCGCCGCCAAGCGGCAACCAGATCGCACAGGATGGAGTGATCAGGTCATATCCGTTCTGACGCAATTAGAGGCGCAAGATCGCGGGCGCATACTGGAACCGAACCCATAACGCACTAACTGACCCGTCATGGATTGGTCTGTTTTCATATTATTTTTTGCCGCCTGCGCTGCTGCTGCGGCCACGGGGTCGATGTTTCCCCCAGGCGCGTGGTATCGGGATTTACGAAAGCCATTTTTCACGCCGCCGAATTGGCTCTTTCCCGTTGCTTGGACAGTGCTTTATATCGCCTCCGCCTATGCAGCGGCGCGCGTGGCATTGGTGGCGGAGAATGGCCATGCGATGGGATTTTGGGCGCTGCAAATCGCGCTGAACACGCTATGGAGCCCCGTTTTCTTTGGCTTGCGCCGCATTCGCGCGGGTATGGTCATCCTCGGCGCGCTGTGGGTTGCGGTTTGTGGCACAATTATCAGTTTCTGGGCGCTTGATCCGGTCGCGGGCGTATTGATTGCGCCCTACCTGCTTTGGGTCACTATTGCAGGCGCTTTGAATTTTGAGGTTTGGCGGTTGAACCCTGAGGTTGCCAAAGGATCGGCATAAAAAAACGCGCCCCGCGGGGCGCGCTTTTTTGTCGTGTTCCGAACAGCTTAGCTGAGCTTACGCTCGACTTCTTCCCGTTCGAAAATCTCGATCACATCGCCTTTGCGGATGTCATCGTAATTCTCAAAGGCCATGCCGCATTCCTGACCCGATTGCACTTCTTTGACTTCGTCTTTAAAGCGCTTCAGCGTTTTCAGCGTGCCTTCATGGATCACGACATCATCGCGCAACAGGCGCACACCCGCCGAGCGGCGCGCGACACCTTCGGTGACCAGACAGCCCGCAACCGAGCCAACACCAGAGACGCGGAACACCTCTTTGATCTGGGCATAGCCGATGAAGTTTTCACGAATTTCAGCACCAAGCAGACCCGAGGCTGCCGCCTTCACATCATCCACAAGGTCATAGATCACGCTGTAATAGCGGATTTCCACTCCCTTTTGGTTGGCGGAATTGCGCGCAGGGGCATTGGCACGGACGTTAAAGCCCATGACAGGCGCACCCGAAGCCTCGGCCAAGCCGATATCGGATTCTGTGATCGCGCCCACCCCGTAATGCAGAACGCGCACGCGCACTTCGTCATTGCCAATTTTTTCCATCGCCTGAACGATGGCTTCGGCCGAACCTTGAACGTCAGCTTTGACCACGATGGGCAATTCTTTGACGTTTTCATCCGCCTTGGCCTTCGCCAAAAGCTGATCCAAGGTTGTTGCAGCACCTGCTGCGGCGCGTTTGTCTTTGGCAACTTGGATGCGGTAATCCGCAATCTCGCGGGCTTGTGCTTCGGTTTGCACCACGTTCAAAACGTCACCCGCTTCGGGTGCGCCGTTCAGGCCCAGAACCTCAACGGGAACGGATGGCCCCGCTTCTTTAACGCGCTCGCCCTGATCGTTGATCAGCGCGCGGACTTTACCCCATTGCTCGCCCACAACGAAGATATCGCCTTGTTTCAGCGTGCCGCGTTGCACCAGAACAGTCGCAACAGGGCCACGGCCCACATCCAACTGCGCCTCGATGACGGCCCCTTCGGCTGCGCGGTCAGGGTTCGCCTTCAGGTCAAGCAATTCGGACTGAAGTGCGATGGATTCAAGCAATTGATCCAAACCTTGGCCAGTGGCGGCGGAAACTTCAACATCCTGCACCTCACCTGACATCTTCTCAACGATCACCTCATGTTGAAGCAAATCGGTGCGCACTTTGTCAGGATTGGCTGCGGGTTTGTCGATTTTGTTAATCGCCACGATCATCGGCACTTTGGCCGCCTTGGCGTGGTTAATCGCTTCGATGGTCTGCGGCATCACCGCGTCATCGGCGGCAACCACAAGCACCACGATATCCGTGACATTCGCCCCACGCGCCCGCATGGACGTAAAGGCCGCGTGACCCGGCGTATCAAGGAAGGTCAAAAGCGCGCCGCTTTCGGTGCGCACCTGATAGGCCCCGATATGCTGCGTGATCCCGCCTGCTTCGCCAGAGACGACATTTGCCTTGCGAATGCGGTCAAGCAACGAAGTCTTGCCGTGGTCAACATGGCCCATGATGGTGATGACGGGTGGCCGTGGTTGCAGCTCGGTTGGGCTGTCCTCTTCGACCTTGATCACATCTTCCACATCCGCGTCAGATACACGCTGCACGCGGTGACCGAATTCGCTGACGATCAATTCCGCCGTATCGGCATCGATGGATTGGTTCTGCGTGACCATCATGCCCATTTGCATCAGCGATTTAACCACATCGGCCACGCGCTCGGCCATGCGGTTGGCCAATTCGGAAACCACGATGGTTTCTGGAATTTGCACATCGCGAACGATTTTTTCGCGGTCACCTTGGGATGCCATCGCCTTTTGGCGCTGACGCTCCTGCTTGCGTTTCATGGCAGCAAGGCTGCGCTGACGCCCGCCTTCGCCATCAGAGAAAACCTGATTGACACTCAGCTTGCCAGAACGGCGGCCATCATTGTCGCGATCACCCTTCGAGACGCGCTCGCGCTTGTCGTCCCGATCCGTATCGCGGCGCGCAGGCGCTGCGGCCGATTTCGCGCGGGCAGCCGCGACCGCAGGATCAGGCAGATCTGCGGGGGATGTCACCACGGGGGCACTGTCCGCTTTACGGGACTTTGTGGCCTTTGATTCCTCAAGGCGGCGGCGCTCTTCTTCTTCCTTGGCGCGGATGGCCTCTTCGCGTTCACGCTCCTCGCGTTCGCGGGCTTCGGCCTCGGCGCGGCGGCGTAGACGCTCTTCTTCGCGTTCTTGCTCTTCGCGCTGGCGCTGTTCTTCTTCTTCGGCCTCACGGGACTTGGCGGCCATTACGGCCTTCATACGGCGTTCGAGTTCTGGATTGGCGGAAGCGTTGCCCCCCTCCATATCACCCGTGCCATCGTCTTTGCCGCCTGCACCCGATTTGGGAACCATCACGCGCTTGCGCTTGGTCTCCACAACAACCGTTTTCGTGCGTCCACGCGAAAAGCTCTGGTTCACGCGCCCGCTGCGGGCGCCGCCAGATAGTCCGAGTGGTTTTTTTCCGTCTTGATCGCTCATGCGTCTTTCTTGTCCTTCCCAACGGTCTTGCCGTTGTTCAAGCTGGTTTTGGGCCTCAGCCCTTGCAGCTTTGCTGCTTCCTCTACAACACGATCGCCGAGTCCGCCAGTCGCCAGCGCGCCATGTATCACAGTTTCTCGCCCGAATGCCAAACCTAATTCAAAAGCGGTCAGGCAATCGAAGTAACGCGCGCCCTCAGGCGTCCAAAGCTTGGACTTGCCTCGTTCAGACCCGTCCGATGCTTGCAGCAGTACCCGCACAGGGCGCGTGGCAAGCCAATCTTTGACCTTTTCGAACCCTGCAACGGCATCGCCAGATTTGCGTGCCAAGGCAATCAAATCGCCAATGCGCCGCGCAAGCAGGGTTTCAAGCGTGCCCACCAAATCATCTGGCACAGTCACCTGCGCTTTGGCTGAGCGGGAGAAGAGGTTTTTCTTGACCGCCAATTCCACCGCCGCGCGATCAGCGCTGCACCATATGCCTCGACCTGGTAGGCGTTCAAGGATATCGGGCGTCACCACATTCTCAGGACTGACCACAAAACGCAACAGCCCCGCCTTTGGCGCTGTGTCGCCTGTTGCGATACAGCGCCGCTCGGACGTGTCTTTGGTTTTGGTGGCACCGCCACGGGACATGGTTTTGGCTCCTGAAATCGGGCTTACTCTTCTTCTTCGCCTGCGTCTTCTTGGTCAGATGCAAGGTCTTCTTCGGTCACCCAACCCAAGGCCAAACGGGCGGACATGACCATATTCTGGGCTTCTTCGAGGCTAACATCGAATTTCTCAAGCACGCCTTCATCTTTGACGCGCTCGCCGTTTACGGTTGTCCAACCGCCTGCCAATTCCCAATCAGCACAGGTTGCGAAGTCTTCCAGCGTTTTGACCCCATCTTGGCCAAGCGCCTCAAGCATCTGTGGCGTTAGCCCCTCGAAATCGATCAAGCTTTGCTCGACACCAAGCGCCTTGGCGCTTTCGAGGGCTTTGCGATTTTGCTCTTCGATATAGTCACGCGCACGGGCCTGAAGCTCGTCTGCGGTTGCTTCATCGACACCATCAATGCCAAGCAATTCTTCTTGCTCGACATAGGCAACCTCTTCCAAAGAGGTGAAGCCTTCGGATACCAGAAGTTGGGCAAAGAATTCGTCCAAATCCAATGTGTCCATGAACAGCTTGGTGCGTTCGGCGAATTCGGCCTGACGGCGCGCGCTTTCTTCTTCTTCGGTGAGTATGTCGATATCAAGGCCTGTCAACTGGCTTGCCAAACGCACGTTTTGACCACGGCGCCCGATGGCAAGTGACAGCTGTTCGTCAGGAACAACAACTTCGATTTTCCCTGCATCTTCGTCCAAAACCACCTTGGTCACTTCGGCAGGTTGCAGCGCGTTCACAAGGAAGGTTGGGGCGTCCTCATTCCATGGAATGATGTCAATTTTTTCGCCCTGCAACTCGTTCACCACAGCCTGCACTCGGCTGCCGCGCATACCCACACAAGCACCAACGGGATCAATCGAGTTATCATAGGAAATCACCGCGATCTTCGCGCGAGAGCCTGGGTCACGGGCAACGGCCTTGATCTCGATGATGCCATCGTAAATTTCAGGCACTTCCATCTTAAACAATTCCGCCATGAATTCGGGCGCGGTGCGGCTGAGGAAGACCTGAGGGCCGCGCGCCTCGCGGCGGACATCTTTGATATAGCAGCGGATGCGCTCATTGGGGCGATAGCTTTCGCGCCCAATTTTTTCATTACGGCGCAAAACGGCCTCGCCACGGCCAATATCGATAATCACATTGCCATATTCTTCGCGCTTTACGACACCGTTAATGATTGTGCCTGCGCGGTCTTTGAATTCTTCATATTGGCGATCACGCTCAGCTTCGCGCACTTTTTGCAGGATCACCTGCTTGGCGCTTTGCGCGGCGATACGGCCCATTTCAACAGGGGGCACTTCGTCAATGATCTCGTCACCGATTTCTGCATCCGCCTTATAGGCACGCGCATCGCGCAGTGTCATTTCAACGAAATGGTTTTCGATTTCCTCAACCACAGTGCGGACACGGGTAAATGTCGCGCGGCCTGTCTTGCGATCAATCGAAACGCGGATATCCAGTTCCGAGCCGTAACGCGATTTCGCGGCGCGGGCGAGGCTTTCTTCCATTGCCACGATGACCAGATCGGGGTCGATCATCTTTTCGCGGGCAACGGCCTCTGCTGTTTGCAACAGCTCAAGTTGGTTTGCTGATGTAATAGCCATGGATTTTCAGTCCTCCGCCTCTTCGGGCTCTTGCGTGATTTCATCAAATTGGGTTTCGTCAATGACCCCCGAGGCTTTGCGCTGGCGCAGCATCTCGGCAATCAAGTCATCGGTCAGAACGAGCTTCGCATCTGAAAGCCAATCAAAATTGAGGCCAAGGGTGACTGTCTCGCCACCTTGCTCAACATTGATAAGCACTTCATCGTTTTCGATCCCGGCCAAAACACCCTTAAAGCGTTTACGGCCATCGATCATTTCGCTTGTTTCAAGTTTGGCTTCATAGCCCTGCCAGATATCGAAATCCTTCAACCGCGTCAGCGGCCGGTCGATACCGGGGCTAGAAACTTCGAGGTTATAGGCCCCCTCAATCGGGTCTTCGACATCAAGGCTTGCCGAAATCGCCGTTGAGATATCGGCGCAATCATCCACATTGATCCCGCCATCGGGGCGGTCTGCCATCACCTGCAGGGTTTTTGTCTCGCCGCCCATCAGGCGCACGCGCACCAATTCAAACCCCATATCTTCGATGACAGGGGTAATGATCTCAGCCATGCGGCGATCAATGCTCGATTTTGCGATCAGGTTGGACATAAGACCTATGGACATAAAAAAACGGGCCACAGGGCCCGCGGAAGCATCTAGGGTGGAGCGTGGAGTTTGGACCGCCAAGCACCTGTTGAGCTGTCATATAGAGAGAATCGGGGGTTATAGCAAGCTGCCATCTTGCGCTTTCGGGCGCGGCGTGGCCATTTGCACAACATGAACGCGAAAACCGAAATCACAATTTGCCCAAAAACGGCCCAAGATGATGCGGCACTTGTATCCCTTTTGCTGCCTGTGTTTCGGGCGGGTGATACATATACAGTCGACCCTGACATATCCGAGGCTGATGCCTTGGCCTTTTGGACGGCCCCCGAAAAGTCCGTGTTCATAGCGGAACAGGGGGGTGAGGTCGTTGGCACCTATTACATCCGTCCCAATCAGGCGGGCGGCGGCGCCCATATCTGCAATTGTGGCTATATCACTGCTGCAGCGGCGCAGGGGCGCGGGATTGCGCGCGCGATGTTGGCGCATTCGCTCCAGACTGCCCGCGCCGAAGGTTATCGCGGGATGCAGTATAACTTTGTCGTCTCCGAAAACAGGCGCGCGGTTGCGACATGGCAAAAGGCAGGTTTCGAGATTGTGGGCCGTTTGCCACAAGCCTTTGATCATCCAAGCAAAGGCTTGGTGGACGCCCTTGTGATGTTCAAATCTCTTGTAGATTAGCCCTTGCGATACCGTGCCATAAATGTAGCCACCACCTCATCTGCCGCTTCGGACACTTCTTGATGGGTGGCTTCGCTGCTGACACATAAAAGACGGCGCAGCATTAGATCACCACGGCACAGCTTCATGAACAAATCCGCCGCCTTCATCGGGTCATCTATATCCAGCATGTTGCCCACCTTTGGCGTGCTGAGATAGCCCGCGACATGGGACATGGCCGTTGAAGGGCCTGTTTCATAGAAAGCACGCCCCAATTCGGGGAACCTTTGGGCCTCAGCCACGCAGACACGGAAGATCGAGACACCTTCGTCCGACATCAGGAATTCAAGCATCGAATAGGCCAAATGGTGCAAGGCATCGCGCACATCGCGCTGCAGAAATTCGATATCCATTTGCGCGCGGCGTTGCAGGTCGCATTCTTGGTTCAGAACCGCCATAAACAACGCCTGCTTGTCGGGGAAATACGAATAAAGCGTGGCTTTGGACACGCCCGCTTGGCGCGCGATCACATCGACACTTGCCCCTTCGAACCCTTGGCTTAGGAAAATATTACGCGCGCCATCAATGACTTGATCGAATTTTCGACCTTTGCGTGTCTGTGCTTGCATGTTCATGGCGCATACTCCCTAACCCCATTGTAAACCGATCAGTTCAGTTTTTGCAAGCCCTGCCGCGATCTATTGGCCCCAATCCGCCGATTGCATCTCGCGCAGGCGGCTAGCGGTGCGTTCAAATTCGAAACTGCCCGTGCCCTCGGCGTAAAGATGTTCTGGCACATCATCGGCAGATAGGATCACGCGGATACCTGCCTCGTAAAGCGCATCAATGAGGGTGACAAAGCGTTTTGCCTCGTTGAAATTGTCGATGCCAAGACGCGGGACGTTTTCCAACATCAGCAATTTCACCGCCCCAGTGAGCGCCAAATAATCACCCGCGCCTAAAGGTTTGCCGCACAGCTCCCAGAAATCGGCGCGGGCCATGCCCGCCCAATAATGCGGGATGATGACATGGCGGCCTTTGATCTCTAAATCGAGGGGTTCTTCCTGCCCATGGGTCAGATCGTGCCAAATCTTATCAAGGCTTTGGCGCGTGGCGGCGGTGATGGGTGTGAAATAAGTGGTTTCGCCTGACAATCTGTCTTGGCGGTAATCGGTGGGTGATTGCATTTCAATCACCTCTAATTCTTGCTCTAAAAGCGTGATGAACGGCACAAATAGCTGTCGGTTCAACCCGTCCTTATACAAATCTTTTGGGGGGCGATTGGAGGTGGTGACGATGCTCACCCCTGCCTTGAACAATGCCTCAAAGAGGCGGCCTACAATCATGGCATCGGTGATATCGGTGATTTGCATCTCGTCAAAACACAGCAGGCGCAGGTCTTTTGAAATCGCCTCGGCCACGGGTTTCAACGCATCATCTGTGCCTGTTTTACGCGCCTCGTGCAGGGCTGATTGGATTTCTTGCATAAAGGCGTGAAAATGGACGCGGCGTTTCCCGTTAATCGCCGTGTGCGCAAAGAACAAATCCATAATCATGGATTTCCCGCGCCCAACCCCGCCCCAGACATAAAATCCGCGACTATGTTGGCCAGATTGTGGTTTTTCCAAAAAGAAACGTGCAAGAAGCCCTGATTTTGGTCGCGCCTCAAGCGTTTCGCGCAAGGATTCAAACCGATGCAAAACCTCGCGTTGGGCGGGGTCTGCGCGCAATAAGCCTTCGCTGACGCGGGTGTCGTATATGGCGGTTAAATGTTGCGACATAAGCGCCTCATAGGACATCTCTGGCCCCTCTGGCCAGAGGGATTGCATGCGCGATCAGCATTGACGCTCTTGGGTTTGCGGCGCAATCTCTGTCGCAGCATGACAGGCCTGCGGCCTTTGACAGGACAAATGAAGATGCAGCGCAATTCGATTTTCACCCCCGTCCTTATCGGGGGCTGTTTTATCATTATGATCAGCTTTGCCATTCGGGCAAGTTTTGGGGTTTTTCAAATTCCCATAGCGGACGAATTTGGTTGGCTGCGCGCCGAATTTTCTTTGGCCATTGCCATTCAAAGCCTTGCTTGGGGCGTGGGGCAGCCGATTTTTGGCGCGATTGCCGAGAAATTTGGGGATCGCAAAGCCATTATCATTGGCGCTTTGATGTATGCGGCGGGTTTGGTGTTTTCGGCTTATGCAATCACGCCCGGCGCGCATCAGCTTTTGGAAATTCTTGTGGGCTTTGGCGTTGCGGGCACGGGCTTTGGCGTGATCTTGGCGATTGTGGGCCGCACCGCATCGGATGAGCATCGCTCACTCGCGCTTGGGATTGCGACTGCGGCGGGCTCTGCAGGTCAGGTCTTTGGTGCGCCTGTGGCAGAGGCGCTGTTGGCCGTGATGCCATGGCAAAGCGTCTTTTTGATCTTTGCAGCGGCAATTTTGGCCGCGCTTTTGTTCCTTCCCATGCTGCGCGCGCCCGTGCCCCTATCCAAGGCAGAACTTGAAGAAAGCATGAGCGTGATTTTGGGCAAAGCATTTCGCGATCCCTCTTTCAGTCTGATTTTTATCGGCTTCTTTTCCTGTGGGTATCAGCTTGCCTTTGTCACCGCGCATTTTCCCGCCTTTGTGACTGAACTTTGCGGCCCAATCGAGCCTGGGTCTTTCCTACATTCTTTGGGCATCACGACCACATCTGCGCTTGGGGCTGTGTCGATCTCGCTGATTGGCTTGGCCAACATTGGTGGCACGATTTTGGCGGGCTATTTGGGCAAACGCTATTCTAAGAAATACCTGCTTGCGGGCATCTATTTTGGCCGCACCATTATTGCGGCGGCGTTCATTTTAATGCCGATCACGCCCCTGACGGTAATTGTGTTTTCGGTCACGATGGGCGCGTTGTGGTTAGCCACAGTGCCGCTGACCTCAGGACTTGTGGGGTATATTTATGGGCTGCGCTATATGGGCACGCTTTATGGTATCGTGTTCTTTAGCCATCAATTGGGCAGCTTCATCGGGGTTTGGCTTGGCGGTTGGATGTATGACCTGCATGGCACCTACACCACGGTTTGGTGGGTGGGTGTTGGCGTGGGGCTTCTTTCGGCCATCGTCCATTTGCCCGTGAAAGAAAGCCCCCTGCGCGAGCGGGCGCTGGCCGCCTAACCTTTCACCGCGTCACGGATATAGGCGGCGGTCATGAGGTCAAGATGTGCGCCGCCGCCGTTTTTGAACAGCGTGATTTCTGTGTCATTGCCCCGCGCAAAGACGCCAGAGGCGATGTCGTAATAATCGGCCACAACATCATCTGCTGTGATCACCCCCGCCGCGATGGGGCGTTTCAATTCGCCAATATGCTCAATCGTGGTGGCACGGCTGTCGACAAAGATGCGCGCCTTTTTGAGCGCAGCATCATCCGCCTCGCGCATATCGGGGCGATAGGCCCCGATGAGGTCAATATGCTGTCCCGCCTTCAGCCATTCACCCTGCAAGATGGGCTCTGTCACCATGGTTGCACAGGTGACAATATCGGCCTGCTGCACGGCATCCGCTAGGCTTTCGGCGACATCCGTATTGGGGAAATCACGGGCAAGGGCCTCGGCCCGCGCTATATTGCGGTTCCAGATCAAGAAGCGCGCCTCAGGAAACCCCGCGCCATAAGCCGCGCGCAACGAGCGACCAACTGTGCCTGCGCCAACGATCAAAATGGTTTTACTCTCGGGTCGCGCCAGTTTCATCGCGGCGAATAGGCTATCGCCTGCGGTCTTATATTTGGTCAAAAGATGGAAATCGACCAAAGCCTCAAGAAGGCCATTCTTATCGCTGTAAAGCGCCGCACCGCCATTCACAGCGGGCAAATTTTGCGCGGCGTTCTCAGGAAAGATTGTGGCTGATTTCACCAAGAGGCCAAGCCCGTTAATCCATGCGGCACGATTGAGCAACGTGTCCTTGCCGCGATAGAGAAAACTATCCGAAATTTCCGCACTCGGTAGCATATGCCCCGCTTCCAACACCGCGCCAAGTTTGAGCCAATCAAGCTTGGCTTCGGCGTCAGGCCCGATGATTTGGAAGGGGGCTTGTGTCATAGTCCTGCTTCATCCTTGGTTAGAAGGCCATGGTCGACCAAGACTTCGGCCCATCCGTGCGGCGCTGTAAACAGATGCGCATTCCATCCGCGGGCCTCGGCCGCGGTGATGTTGTCAGGGCGGTCATCTGCAAACAAAAGCGCTTCTGGTGCGATTTTGCAATGATCCTCGACCATTTGATAAATGGTTGGGTTGGGTTTGATCACCCCCATATGGCCAGAGACATAGGCGTGGTCGAATTCGTTCAAAAAATCGAAATGCTCTTGCGCGTAGGCAAAGCTTTCGATCCCGAAATTGGTCAATGCGAAGACGGGCACATTCTTGGAACGTAGGCGGCGCAAGAGCATCACGGAATGATCAATCACAGGGTTTGCCAATTCCAACCAGTGATCATGCCACATCCGAATTTCCGCGCGAAACTCAGGATAGGCTTCTGCCGTTTCATAAATGATATCGCGGAACCCTTCACCTAAATCCACGCGGTCATTCATACCTTGCAAATCCACAGTGGCAAACATCTCGCGGCGGCGCGCTTCCCCGATGGTGCGGTCGTAGAACCGCTCGGGCTGCCATTCAATCAGCACATTGCCGATGTCAAAAATCACCGCTTCAATCTTGGGCATGATCAAACCTTTCGCGATCAAGGCAGGCTTAGGCCCGCCATTTGAGACAGCCATCCGATCACAAGCGACACAGTGAGGATGGAAATGGCGGTCGACATAAGAATCGAGGCAGACACCCGTTGCGGGGCCACGTTGTAATGCTGCGCCAGCATATAGATATTTCCTGCCACAGGCAGCGAGGAGGCCGCGATCATCACCGCAGCTGCATAGGGATCAACCTCGAAAATTATAAGCGCACCAATGGCAATAGCGGCAGGGTGTAAGATCAGCTTGGCGAATGACAGCCAAAGCGCGACCGAAGCCCGCTCGGTTGATTTGCCTGCCAATGACGCCCCAATTGTGAAGAGCGCACATGGGGTCGCCGCCGCGCCCAATAGTGTCATGAATTCATCCACAGGTGCAGGAAGGCTTAGCCCCGCGGCAGAGACGGATAGCCCCGCGACCATCGACACAATCATCGGATTTTTTACCAACCCAATCGCGATTGAGCGGAAAATTGTTAGGCTCATGCGGCCATCACGGCTTGCCGTGATAATGATCACGATCAAGCTTGAGAAAACGATCAAATCAGTGGCCAAGATCATCAAGACAGGCCCCGCTGCCGCAGGCCCCATCAAAACTACCAACATCGGCACGCCCAAGAACCCTGTATTCCCGATCACGGCACATTGCGCTTCAATCGCAGCTTCCGAAGCGGGCCGCTTTCGGATCAAGGCAACGACAGTCGCAAGCGCATAAATCGCAAAACATCCAAACAGATAGGCCCCGATGAAATTCCAATCGAAAATATCGCCAAGCGATAAGGTCGAGGCAAAGCGAAACAACATGGCCGATAGCGCGAAGTAAAACACGAATTTTGTCAGATAGGCAGTCGCGCTTTGCGTGAAAAACCCACGATACGCGGCGAGGAAACCCACACCGATCAGCGCAAAAAATGGAAGTGTTTTGAGGAATATCGCGAGCATGAAATAGGGCTAGGCCAGAGTGCAGGCGCTGTCTAGTAGCCTAGCCGTTTTCTTTTATAATTTCGCCCGCCAAGTAAAGGGAACCACAGATCAAAACCCGCGCATTCGGGGTTATGGCGCAGATGTCGCGCAACGCGCTGATCACATCTGGTGCGGTTTGGGCCGCTATACCTGCACGGGTTGCGGCTGCCTTTGTGTCCTCGGCACTCAGTGTTGCGGCTTGGCCGTGAATTGAGACAGCGTGCAGCGATGAGGCGAAGGGCGCAAGCGGTGCCATGAAACCTGTCACATCCTTTGTGTTCAGCATGCCGCAAATCAAATGCGTCTCGCGCTGGGGCAAGCCTTTGAGCGTGGCCGCAATGGCAAGCGCGGCATGGGGGTTGTGCCCCCCATCAAGCCAAAGTTCAGCATCGGGTGCAGTGTCAAACAGCGGCCCGTGGCGCAGGCGCTGCATGCGCGCGGGCCAAGTGACGTTGCGCATGGCACCCTCGCAGGCCGCCTCGTCCAAACCCAATACCCGCATTGCGGCAAGGGCCGTGCCTGCATTTTGGATTTGATGCGGGCCCGCAAGGGCGGGCAGCGGCAAGTCTAAAAGGCCTGTTTCATCTTGGAAAATCAATCGCCCTGCTTCGGTCGTAACATGCCAGTGTTGGCCATAGGCATAGATGGGCGCGCCAAGCCGCGCGGCGCGTGCTTCGATCACCTCCAGTGCGGCCCCTTGCTGCGGGGCAACAATTACGGGACGCCCGCGCTTGATAATGCCCGCCTTTTCGCCCGCGATGTCCTCGATTGTATCGCCAAGATATTGTTGATGGTCGAGATCAACGGAGGTGATCACGCTTAATGCGGGGCTATCGATGACATTGGTTGCATCCAAACGTCCACCCAAACCCACCTCTAACAGCGTGTAATCGGCAGGATTTCTGGCAAATGCCAAAAGCGCGGCGGCGGTGGTGATTTCGAAATAGGTAATCGCATCTGGGCCATTGGCCGCCAAACATTCATCAAGAATGTCAGATAGGTGGTTTTCGTCAATCAGCGTTCCCGCCAACCGAATGCGTTCATGAAACCGTGCCAAATGCGGTGATGTATAGGCATGTGCGCTTTTCCCTGCCGCCTCAAGCCCCGCGCGAATATAGGCGAGGGTCGACCCTTTGCCATTGGTGCCCGCGATATGAATGACAGGCGGCAACGCCTGTTGCGGATCACCAAGGGCGGCCAAGATCCGCCACATTCTATCGAGCGTCAGGTCAATGATCTTTGGGTGAAGCGCCATCATGCGCTCCAACAAGAGATCCGAGCGGGGGGTGCTCACTTTTATTTTGCCTCCGCCTCGTTTGGCGCAGCCTCAGTTGGGGCGGGCAGATCCCCTTTGACTGGGGGTTCCATGCCCATCAGTATCCGAAGGATCGAGATCAACTCATCGCGCAACGCGGTGCGATGGGTCACGCGGTCAAGCATTCCGTGATCCAACAGATATTCGGCGCGCTGGAACCCTTCGGGCAATTTTTCACGAATGGTTTGCTCAATCACCCGTGGCCCAGCAAAGCAGATCAACGCATTTGGTTCGGCAATCTGTACATCGCCGAGCATCGCATAAGAGGCGGTTACGCCCCCTGTGGTTGGATGGGTCAGAACCACGATATAAGGCAGGTTCGCCTCTTTGAGCATATTTACCGCAACTGTGGTGCGGGGCATTTGCATCAGGCTGAGGATACCCTCTTGCATCCGCGCGCCACCTGCGGCGGAGAACAGGATCAGAGGGCGCTTTAATTTAACCGCGCGCTCGGCAGCAGCAATGATGGCATTGCCAACATACATCCCCATTGAGCCGCCCATGAAGCTGAAATCTTGCGCACAGGCCACGATGGGTGTGCGCCCCATTTCACCCTCGGCCACAAGCATCGCATCGGTTTCGCCCGTGGATTTCTGTGCCGCCTTCATGCGGTCGGGATAGCGCTTTTGGTCGCGGAATTGCAGCGGGTCTGCAATTGGCTTTGGCACTTCGACCTCGGTGAAAATACCACCATCGAACAAGGCATTGAACCGCTCTCGCGGGGTGATGACCATGTGATGATCGCAATTTGTGCAGACATTCAGATTGTCGCTCAATTCACGATGGAACAGCATGGTTCCGCATTCATCGCATTTCGTCCAAAGATTCTCGGGCATATCGCGCTTCGAGAACATCGAATTGATCCTTGGGCGGACGTAGTTGGTGATCCAGTTCATTGGGTCTTTTCCATTGGCCGATCCTTACACTCGCAATAGGCAATGGCGCAGCAGATTGCAATCAGCGATGGGCATTTTCGCGCCATATCAGGGCAAAACGGATGCCAAGCCAAATCACAATTGTAACAGCAATGTCGCGCAAGATGAGGGGAACCATCGCCTCGGCATCATTGGCTGCAATCGGTAAATGATAAAGGGCAAGCCCCCCCAAAGCACCGGGCAGCGAAACAGCCAACATTGCCATCACATTATTCGCAAAGTGAAATCCCCACGCTGGCCCGATTGTGCCAAAGCGATGGGTCAAATCAGCGGCGCAAAGCCCGAAAACGCCTGTGGCCAACACAAGATACCACGCCGCGCTGCCATGTTCTTCTGCTGCAAAATGGGCAAGACCAAACAGAAGGGACGGCAAAACTGCCCAGATGATTGGGGATTTGAACCGCGCGGCCAGTTGGCTTTGAAGATAGCCGCGAAACAGAAGTTCTTCAGCCCCAGTCTGGATGGCAATCAGCCCAAGGGCGAGAGGCAGCACAAGCAACCATTGTTTGAGGCCCAGACTTTTCACAAGGGCAAAATCGGTCGGGATCAGCGCGCTGAGTGTCGCGAGGGCAGAAAACACCGCCACCGCAATCCAGAACTGTCGGTGCATTTGGCGCAATGGGCCAAATAGTGACAATGGGCTACGATCATGCAGCAGCCATGCCACAAAAAACGGGCCAACCATCATGGTCACGAAACTGCCCAGAAGGATCAGCGTCAGGCTCGGGCCAGATGTTTGCGGGTCAGCCGTCCATACGGCTTCGAATTTTGTGCCGATCAAATGCGACATTGCATAGAAATAGGCCAACAGCCCCAAGACATAGGTCAAAAGGCAGATGACCATGCCCACAATCACCCGCCACAAAGCAGGTTGCGCCCGCGCGGCTTCGACCATCAAATTGGGCTGATTTTGTGGTGCAAAAAATACCCGAAGCATCAGCGCTTTAAATCCCCATTCCGCTTGAACCCATAAATGGCCCTTCTATAGTCTGAAACTGAGGTTTCATGGGTCTTTTCCAATCGCGCTTGTGCCGCAGGGGCCCAAAGTTTATGCCGAGTGTAACATTTCTATCGACCCCAAGGGAGGCTGCCATGTCGCAGAGCAAATTCGATAAGTCCAAACTGCCAAGCCGTCACGTGACGCAAGGGCCTGCGCGCGCACCGCATCGCTCGTATTACTATGCGATGGGCTTGACCGAGGACGAAATCGCGCAGCCTTTTGTGGGTGTCGCCACCTGCTGGAACGAAGCAGCGCCTTGTAACATTGCGCTCAGCCGTCAGGCGCAGGCGGTGAAATTGGGTGTAAAGCACGCCAATGGCACGCCGCGCGAATTTACCACCATCACTGTGACTGATGGGATCGCGATGGGGCATGAGGGGATGCGTTCCTCTTTGGCATCGCGTGAAGCGATTGCGGATACTGTCGAATTGACCATGCGCGGGCATTGCTATGACGCGCTGGTGGGATTGGCGGGCTGTGATAAATCCCTGCCTGGTATGATGATGGCCATGGTGCGCCTCAACGTGCCATCGGTGTTTATCTATGGCGGCTCCATCCTGCCGGGTCGGTTGGACGGCAAAGATGTGACCGTGCAAGACGTTTTTGAGGCGGTGGGTCAACATCAGGCGGGCAATTACTCTGACGAACAGCTCGCTATTTTGGAACGTGTGGCCTGTCCTTCGGCAGGTGCCTGTGGCGGTCAGTTTACGGCAAACACCATGGCCTGTGTATCTGAGGCCATCGGTTTGGCGCTGCCCAATTCAGCGGGTGCGCCTGCGCCTTACGAGTCCCGCGACCAATATGGCGTGGCTTCGGGCGAAGCTGTGATGAAGCTTATCGAAAAGAACATCCGCGCCCGCGATATCGTGACCCGCAAAAGTCTTGAGAACGCGGCGCGCGTTGTGGCTTGCACAGGTGGCTCGACCAATGCAGGCCTCCATTTGCCGGCCATCGCCCATGAGGCGGGTATTGATTTCGACCTGTTTGATGTCTGCGAGATTTTCAAAGACACCCCCTACTTTGTCGACCTCAAACCCGGTGGCCAATATGTGGCTAAAGATATGTATGAGGCGGGCGGCGTTCCTGTCGTTCTCAAAGAATTGCGGAAAGCGGGTCTGATCCATGAGGATTGCTTGACGGTAACAGGCCGCAGCATTGGTGAAGAGATCGACATCATCACCCGCGAAGCAGATGGTCGCGTGATCTATCCCATCGCGAAACCCTTGTCGCCAACAGGCGGCGTGGTCGGTCTGAAAGGGAACCTTGCCCCAGATGGTGCCATCGTCAAGGTTGCGGGTATGGCAAAAGAGCAGCTTGTATTCACAGGCCCTGCCCGCGTGTTTGAATCAGAAGAAGACGCTTTCGCGGCTGTTCAAACCCGCGATTACAAAGAAGGCGAAGTCATTGTTATCCGCAATGAAGGCCCGTCTGGCGGGCCAGGTATGCGTGAGATGTTGGCAACCACGGCGGCCCTGTCTGGTCAGGGCATGGGTAAGAAAGTGGCGCTGATCACCGATGGCCGCTTCTCGGGTGCGACCCGTGGTTTCTGTGTCGGTCACGTTGGGCCAGAGGCCGCCCATGGTGGGCCAATCGGTCTCTTGAAAAACGGGGATATGATCACGATTGACGCGATCAATGGGGAGATCAGCGTTGATCTGTCTGACGCTGAATTGGAAGCCCGCCGCGCCGATTGGCAAGGCGCAAAGCCAACAATCTACGCCACGGGTGCGCTTTGGAAATATGCGCAGCAGGTGGGTTCAGCGCGCTATGGGGCGGTCACGCATCCAGGCGGCAAAGAGGAGAAGCATGTCTATATGGACATCTAAATCCGTTCAGGCCTGCACCCTCTTGGGTGCGGGCCTTTTTCTTTTCGGCTGCTCGGGCGGTGGGGCGCCTTATGCGGGGCCCCCTCCAGATGTGGATACAGAAATTGCCGTAACCAGTGACCGCTTGGTGGTCACTGGGCCTGATGGGTTTTGCATAGATCCAGCGGCGACCCAAGATCGCGGCATAAGCGCCTTTGTGCTTTTGGGAAATTGCGCGGCTATTGGAAATTCACCGCGCCTGCCACAGCCAGAACATCCCTCAATCCTGACGGCCGCCATTTCCGAGGCAGGGCCAGAGGGCAGTTTGCGCAGCAATATCCCTGCAATGGCTGCATTTTTCACCTCCGAGCAAGGGCGTGGATTGTTAAGCCGCGACCAAGATCCAAATTCGGTTGAAATTCTGGATATGTTTCATCAAGGCGATGTGTTTTTTTTGAATGCGCGCGACAGTTCGGCCAGCAGCATTCGGAGTGTGAAAGAAGATTACTGGCGCGTCTATATGGATGTGGGCAACCGCATCGCCACGCTCAGTGTTCTTGCGCTCGAAGACAGTAACCTCACCGAGGCGCAAAGCCTTGAGACGTTGCGCGCGTTTGCGGGTCAAATCGCTACGGCCAATAATCAAACAAGTTTACAGCCCGCAATTTTGGCCGAGGCGGAACCAACCCCCTTGCCTGATGGCCCGTATGATAGCGATCAAGCCACCGCGCAAAGCGGCGATGGTTCAGGAAGCAGTGCCCCAACCCGCCCAACCACCCGCACCGTGTCACCCGCACGGGCAGCGCGCACCGTTGTGCGCACACTTGATACGGTTGGATTGCTGCGTAGGCTTTTCAATTAGAGAAAATCCCCTTACCTCTATCTTTGCTAAACTGGAAAAGGCCCCCCTCTGACTGGGAGGGGCGGGCCAAGCTTGAGGGCAATGGGATGGGGTTCTGGCGCAGGCCGTCATTTTCGCAGGCCAGATGGATAAAATTCAACGCCGATATTACGGCTTTGAAAGCGCGGCTTGGCAAACTGTCCCTATCGGAATTGCAAAAGCGCCGCGCTGAGGCCATCGCCTATGCAGGTGATTTGATGACCTTGGCGCGATTGGCGGATCAGGATTTGCGCCGCAGCGCCATTGGACAAGACCGCCAAGAGGGTTTGCCTGAAATTGCGCATTGGGGGTATCGCCCTGATGTCTTGTTTCAACCGATTGAACCCGCGACCACAGTTGCGGTGCAAAGCCCCTTTGATCTGACAGGGGGTCTCAAGATTTTTCATGATTGCACACAATCAGTGATTATTTTGCGCCAAACCCCGCGCAATGATCCTCACGCAAGCGCCCCTTTTGCCATTTCCTTAGAAGTTTTTCGGTTTGATGGATCGTTTTTATCCATGGCGCTTGATGTGCTCCGCGCGCGGGCGGCGAGCGTTAAGCTGTCGGATATTCTTCAAGTTTCGCTCGATATCAGCATGGATTTCCCGATTGATCTTTATGCGCGGGTCAATGTGATCCATGGCCCGAATTCCGAGCAAATGGTGCGCAAAATGGAATGGCACAACGGCAGGCTCAGTGCCGAATTCGACATGGCCTATTCCAAAGTAAACGACAAACGGATCGAAAAAATCTGGATTGATCTGATTTTTGAGCGCCCCAGCATGAACTTATTGCAGTTGGGCGATTTTCTTGTGGTGTGCATGCCGCGCGCCGAACTTTGAGTAAGGGGATCAAAGCATGACGGAACTGACGCTTGCGCGGTTGGGCGTTAAAGATGGGGTTTATGAGGCCACAGTGGCCCATATGACCGAGGACGCATTGCGCTTTGAGGCTGTTGTGAACGGGCAGGTGATTGCCATCGGAACGGCCACGCGTGGCACGGGTTAAGCCTGTCTATTGCGCCTTGAGCTGCCAGCACATCTGATTGGGGCGCAGGTGCAAATTGTCGACATCCGCCACGAGACAGGGGCGGTGTTAGATCGGTTTTCTGTGGTCTGTGATCCCCAGATTGCGGGGGATCTGCACGCAGAGTTGGACATGCTGCGCGCAGAATTTGATTTGCTGAAATCCGCCTTTCGCCGCCATTGCAGCGAAACGGGCGCAGATTAACCGCGCAAGGTTGCCCCTGTCGCCTTACCCACTTTTTCAATGATTTTGGCGGCAGTGGCTTCGATTTCGTCCTCGGTCAATGTTTTGTCGCGCGGCTGCATCCGCACAGTCAGCGCGATTGACTTGCGCCCTTCCCCAAGTGAGCCGCCGATGAATTCGTCAAAGACGCTAACATCGGTGATCAAAGCCTTATCTGCACCAAGGGCCGCATTGACCAGATCAAGAGCAGCGGTCGTGACATCGGTGACAAAGGCGAAATCGCGCTCCACGGGTTGCAGATCGCTGATTTCCAAGGCGCCACGGCTGGCCGAAACGTTCTTGGGTAATGAAATTTCAGCTGGATAAAGAACAAACCCCATCGCAGGGCCTTTCACATCCATCTCGCGCAAGATTTTGGGGTGAATTTCACCAAATACGCCCAAGATTTTCTTAGGGCCAAGGCACAGAACCCCATGCCGTCCGGGATGCCACCAAGGATCATCGCTGCGCATGATTTGCATCCGCGCAGGCGCACCCATGGCCGAAAGGACGGCTTCAGCATCGGCTTTGGCATCAAACACATCCACAGCGCGGCGTGCCCCATGCGGATCACGCGGGCCCGTTTGACCGGTTAAAAGACCGGCGGCCTGCGTGTGCTGTTCTTCAGGTTCCCCGCCATGGAACGCGGCCCCCAGTTCAAACAAGGCCAAATCTGTCATGCCGCGCGCCTGGTTGCGGGCCGCTGCCTGCAAAAGGCCAGGCAAAAGCGCGGGACGCATATGGCTCATTTCTGAAGAAATCGGATTTTCCAAACGCACCACATCCGTGCCGCCGCCAAAGAGCGCCGCAGATTTTTGATCAATAAAGCTATAGGTGACACATTCATTATACCCCAAAGCGGCAAGGGTGCGCCGCCCCGTGGCTTCACGTTTTTGCATTGGGGTCAGGACGGCGCGGGTCACGCCTGTGCTGAGGCGGGGCAAGGGCTTTGGCGCCAGTTTGGTGAGCGAGGCGACACGCGCCACTTCTTCCACCAAATCCGCCTCACCTTGAACATCACGCCGCCACGAGGGCACCCAAACCTCAAGTGTCTCGCCACTGCCGCTGGCCGAAAAACCAAGCGCGGTCAGGATGCGCACCTGTTCCTCGCGCGGGATGTCCATACCGACAAGGCTGATCACGCGCGCAGGGTTCAAGCTGTAGCTGCGCGCCGTTTTCAACGCCGCGCCCGCCTCAACCACATCTGAGGCTTCACCGCCGCAGAGATCAAGAATCATCTGCGTTGCCGCCTCAAGCCCGTCACGGGTGAATTCAGGGTCAACCCCCCGCTCAAAGCGATACCGCGCATCCGAATGGATTTTCAGATCACGCCCTGTATAGGCGATTTGCACAGGATCCCACCAAGCCGATTCAAGAAACACGTTCACGGTTTCATCCGTGCATCCCGTTTCTTCACCGCCCATGATGCCCGCGATGCTTTCGGGGCCATTTTCATCGGATATCACCATATGGCCCGCGCCGAAGCGGTAGGTTTTCTCGTCCAAGGCCAATAATTCTTCGCCACCTTTGGCGCGATGAACACGCAAGCCGCCTTTGACCTTATCGGCATCAAAAACGTGTAAGGGTCGGTTTTGGTCATAGGTGAAGAAATTGGTGATATCGACCAAGGCGGAGATAGGGCGCAGTCCGATGGCTTTGAGCTGCGCTTGCAACCATGCGGGCGATGGCCCGTTCTTTACGCCACGGATCACGCGGCCCGTGAAATGCGGCGCGCCATCAAGCGTATCGGTGTCAATCGTCACGGAGATCGGGCAGGGGTAACTGCCTTTGACGGGGGCGACCTCATAGGGTTTCAACGTGCCAAGACCGCGCGCGGCCAAATCCCGCGCCACGCCACGCACGCCAAGCGCATCTTGGCGGTTCGGGGTGATGGCAATTTCAATCACAGGGTCAATCTTTTCGGGATCATGCTCCGCCAACCAATCCGCAAAGCTTTGACCCACCTCACCTGAGGGCAATTCGATGATGCCGTTATGTTCGTCCGAAAGTTCTAATTCCCGCTCGGAACACATCATCCCGTGGCTTTCGATCCCGCGGATTTTACCAACCGAAAGCGTCACATCAATGCCCGGCACATAGTCACCAGGGCGTGCGACAACCACAGTGATGCCCGCACGCGCATTCGGCGCGCCGCAGACAATTTGCTTGTCCCCCTCATCGGTGGCCACAGTGCAGACGCGCAGACGATCCGCATCTGGGTGCTGTTCGGCATGGCTGACGCGGCCCAGACGAAACCCTGCCAATTTCGCGGCGGGGTTTTCGACCCCTTCCACCTCAAGCCCAAGATCAGTCAGCGCATCGGCGATGTCCTCAACCGAAGCGGTGGTGTCGAGATGGGTTTTCAGCCAAGACAGCGTGAATTTCATGGCGCGGGCCTCCGTTTAAGCGGTCGGATGTCGATTAAACCACGGCGCGCGTGATTGGAAGGGTGGAATGAGGGCGCGCGCCAGCCCGGTGCGGCGGGCAGGCGCTCGCCCGGCGCCTTCGGCGCTATTCGGGCGGGGCGTGGGGATTGATCCCCTCACCCCCGATGCAAATTCGGCATATCCAAGGCGGCAAAGCCGTAATGGCGCAGCCAGCGCAGGTCTGAGTCGAAAAACGCGCGCAGATCGGGGATGCCGTATTTCAGCATTGCCAAGCGGTCGATCCCGATGCCGAAGGCAAAGCCCTGCCATTCATTGGAGTCAATCCCACCTGCTTGCAGAACCTTAGGATGCACCATGCCTGACCCCAACACCTCGAGCCAGTCATTGCCCTCGCCCACCTTCACCGTGCCGCCTTCCCATGAGCATTGGATGTCCACCTCGGCAGAGGGTTCGGTGAAGGGGAAATGCGAGGCGCGGAAGCGCGTTTTGACTGCCGTGCCGAAAAAGGCCGAAAAGAATTCTTCCAACACCCATTTCAGATTGGCCATGGAGATATCTTTATCAATTGCTAAGCCCTCGACCTGATGGAACATCGGTGTATGGGTCTGGTCGTAATCGGCGCGATAGACGCGACCAGGTGCAATGATGCGGCAAGGCGCGCCATTGGCCTCCATATAACGGATTTGCACGGGGCTTGTATGCGTGCGCAGCACATGGGGCGGGCGGTCATCCCCTTCGGCGCGGTGGGTGTAGAATGTGTCCATCTCAGCGCGGGCAGGGTGATGGCCTGGAATATTCAGCGCATCGAAATTGTAGAAATCCGTTTCAATCTGCGGGCCTTCTGCCACGGCAAAGCCCATATCCGCGAAAATCGCGGTGACTTCTTCGGTGACTTGGCTCACGGGGTGGATGCTGCCCTGACGGCGATGGCGGGCGGGCAGGGTCACATCTAGCCATTCTGCCTTGAGCCGTTCATCTAGAGCGGCATCGCCAAGCGCGGCTTTCTTCGCCACAAGCGCGCTGTTGACCTCATCCTTCAGCGCGTTGAGCGCGGGGCCTGCCACCTGACGCTCTTCGGCGCTCATCTGCCCAAGCTCGCGCATCTTCAGGCTGATCTCACCTTTTTTGCCAAGGGCAGCCACGCGCAACTCTTCAAGCGAGGCTTCGTCCGAGGCCTGAGCAATGCGATCAAGCCAAAGGTGGCGCAGGTCATCAAATGCGGTCATGGGTTTGTCTCCGTAGAATTGCCGCTTGAGCTATCACAAGAACCCTCAAATGCAAGGCCTGCAACAGGGGCAACGGCTTTTGGCTGCGTGTTGAGCAAAGAAAAACCCCCGCCAAATCGTTGGCAGGGGCTTCACTTACCAAATTTTGGCGCAGATTAGAGCGCGGCTTTCGCCTGTGCAACAATCGCCCCAAACGCATCTGGCTCATGCACAGCGAGATCAGCCAGAACCTTGCGGTCGACTTCAATTCCTGCTTTTGCAAGGCCATTGATGAAGCGCGAATAGCTCAGATCGGCGTCAAAGCTGCGCACGGCAGCGTTGATGCGCTGAATCCACAGAGCGCGGAATTGACGCTTACGCGCCTTGCGATCGCGGGTTGCGTATTGATTGGCTTTATCGACCGCCTGCGTTGCAGTGCGGAAGTTGCGCGAACGCGCGCCATAATAACCTTTTGCCGCGTCAAGAACCTTCTTGTGACGGCGATGGGTGACGGTACCACCTTTTGTGCGGGACATCTCAGCGCCTCCTTAACGAGCGTATGGCATGTAGGTTTTGACGATTTTCGCGTCAGGGGCCGACAATGTTGTCGTGCCGCGCGCGTCGCGGATGAACTTGGTTGTCCGCTTGATCATGCCGTGGCGCTTGCCAGCTTGGCCAGCTTTGACCTTACCACTCGCCGTCATTTTGAAGCGCTTTTTGGCGCTCGACTTCGTCTTCATCTTGGGCATTTTCGTCTCCTTCTTAGGCAACGTTCAAGCGCGATTCGGCATGCCACTTTTGGCCGATCGCACCGTTGGAAAGCGCCGCTTACCCCCAAAACGGTGAAAGCGCAACCCCTCTTCAGCGGAGTATAAGTGCCGCCACCTCAACAAAACTTGCTGCAAATGGCGCCCATCCGATGGGAAGACCGCCGAGGGTATAAACCGCAATCAGCATCGCCAGCCCTGCCCCCAAAACGCCCGCCGCGGTGACGTTTCGTTTGCGATTTGCCCAAGCTGAGATCACCGCAACCGCGCCGAGCCCTACACAGAGTGTCCCTGTCACCAAAAGTAGGTTCACGAGGGGCATTCAAATTTACTCAGGATCGGCAGAATAAATCAGCCGTTCATCACAAGGGGCGACCCGCAGAATATTTGTTGTGCCTTGCACGTTAAACGGCACGCCTGCGGTCACCACAATCTGATCCGTAGCTTCGGCAAACCCACCTTCACGCGCGGCGCGCGCGGCGCTGATGACGGCGCCTTTGAACCGCTCGACCTTTTCGGTCAGCACGCAGGTTGTTCCCCATGTCAAACACATCCGCCGCGCCACGCGTAAGACGGGCGTCAGGCCAATCACGGGCACGCAAGGCCGCTCGCGCGCCACAAGGGCGGCGGTGGTGCCTGATTGGGTGAAGCAGCAAATCGCTTTGATGTTGGTGGTTTCGGCGATTTCCCGCGCGGCCACCACGATTGCATCCGCAACACTGGCGCGGTTCACACGGCGGGACGCGTCAATAACTTCGCGATAGGTTTGATCACTTTCCACTTCGCGCGCGACCGCGTCCATCGTGCGCACGGCCTCAATCGGATATTGGCCGGCCGCTGATTCAGCGCTGAGCATGACAGCATCCGCACCCTCGTAAATCGCGGTTGCCACATCCGAGACTTCGGCGCGGGTTGGCACGGGGCTTTCGATCATGGATTCAAGCATCTGGGTTGCCACAATCACGGGCTTTGCCGCAGAGCGGCATTTGCGCACCAGACGTTTTTGGATGGGCGGCACGTTTTGCACTGGCAATTCCACGCCCAAATCACCGCGTGCCACCATGATGCCATCTGAGGCGGCAAGGATTTCATCAAACGCCTTCACGGCCGCGGGCTTTTCAATTTTCGACAAGATCGCCGCACGGCCCTTCGCCAATCCACGGGCCTCTTCAACGTCAGCGGCACGCTGCACAAAGGACAGCGCCAACCAATCCACCCCCAATTCGCAAGCAAATTCCAGATCACTGCGGTCTTTTGCCGAAAGCGCCGCCAAAGGCAGCACCACATCAGGCACGTTCACGCCCTTGCGGTTCGAAATTGTGCCTGCATTGAGAGCGACACAATCGGCAAAATCCTTGCCGCATTTGGTGACGCGCAGTTTAAGCTTGCCATCATTGACCAACAGATGCGCGCCAACTTCCAAGGCTTCGAAAATTTCTGGATGGGGTAGACAAACGCGGGTCGCATCGCCCGGTGTTTTGTCGAGGTCAAAACGGAAGGCAGCCCCCTCTTCGAGATCTTGCGCGGCATCGCCCTCAAACACGCCGCAGCGTAGTTTTGGCCCTTGCAAATCGGCCAAGATTGCTATGGGGCGGCCTGTTTTTTCTTCGATACGGCGAATAATCGCATGGCGGGCGGCGATGTCGTCCTGCGTGCCATGGCTCATATTAAGGCGGAACACATCCGCGCCCGCTTCGAACAGCGCCTCAATTGTCGCTTCGTCACTGGAGGTAGGCCCCAATGTCGCAACAATTTTCACATTCCGCATCCGTTTCATTCGATCTTCCCCTCTGGCCGCTCTCTTGGTCTGGCTCTGTTTTGCGCAAATGTTAGCGCTCACATCTTGCGCCTCTTATAGACGAAGCGCGCATAAGAGCAATCTATCTTCAATTCGAATTGATGACCTAGCCCTTTGTCAGTTCGATTGATATTTAACCCCAATCTGACAAACAAGCGTGAGCATTCCGTGACGATGGCTAAGTCAAACCTGCAAATATCGGATCCTGATTTTGCGCCCGTCACAGTCGAGGGGGAAATGCGTCCCTCTCGTTGGGTAATTTCGGTGGATCATGCGTCCAATGCGGTGCCGCCTTGTGTCAACGGCGGTGATCTTCAAATCGCGCCCGAAGATATGGCGCGCCATATCGCCTATGATGTCGGTGCTTTGGGTGTCGCGCGCCATTTGGGTGTGCTGATGGATGCGCCCGTTGTCGCCTCGACCTTTTCACGTTTGGTGATTGATCCCAATCGGGGCGAGGATGATCCGACCTTGGTGATGAAGCTGTATGATGGCACCATTATTCCGACCAATCGCTATGTGGACGAGGTTGAGGTTGAGCGCCGCTTGGCGAAGTTCCACCGCCCCTATCACAATGCTTTGGCCCAAGTGATTGCCGCGCGGCCCAACCCTGTTCTTTTGGCCGTGCATTCCTTTACCCCGCAATTCCGCGGTCGCGCCCTGCGCCCGTGGCAGGTTGGGGTGCTCTATGCCCAAGACACGCGCTTGGCTGCGCCACTGCTTGATCTATTGCGTGGCGAAGCGGATCTTTGTGTGGGTGATAACCAACCCTATTCAGGGGCCTTGGGTGGGGATGCAATGGATCGCCATGGCCTACAGACAGGGCGACCCCATGTGTTGATTGAATTGCGCAATGATTTGATTGAACGCCCTGAGGATCAAAAAGCATGGACCGCGCGATTGGCCCCTTTGCTTGACCAAGCCCTTCGCGATGCCCAAGTTTAGCGTAAGATAAAGGAGAGTGCAGAATGGATCAGCATACCCGCACCGAACTTGAAGCCGCCGCATTTCGCCGCTTACTTGCGCATCTTGATAGCCGCAAAGATGTTCAGAATATTGATATGATGAACCTGACAGGGTTCTGCCGTAATTGCCTCTCGCGGTGGTATCAAGAAGCGGCTGAGGCACAGGGTCTTTCCATCGACAAAGAAACGGCCCGCGAAGCAATTTACGGAATGCCCTATGACGATTGGAAAGCGCAGTATCAATCCGATGCCAGCGCCGCGCAATTTGCTGATTTCGAGAAGAACAAACCCGCCGATTAAGCCGCCTTTGCAGCGGCCTCATCCCGCAGGAAAGTCGGCTTTCCTACTGTGCTGAGCTCTGGCGCGAATTTATAGCCGCCAAGATCAAAATCCTTGAGGCCTTCAGGGTCGGTGATGCGGTTTTCAACGATAAACCGCGCCATTGCACCGCGTGCCTTTTTCGCGAAAAAACTTACGATTTTTGGCCCTGCGGGTTTGTCCTCCATGAAAACGGGGGTGATGACCTTCAGGGCGAGGCTGCTTTCATCCACCGCGCCGAAATATTCGACCGAGGCGCAGTTAACCAAATATGCGCTGCCAGTGGCTTGTGCCTGCTCGTTTAGGGCTTGCGCCAAACGATCCCCCCAATAGGCATAGAGGTTGGCCCCTTTGGCGTTTTTCATGCGGCTGCCCATCTCAAGGCGATAGGGCGCAATGGCATCCAACGGGCGCAGAACGCCATAAAGGCCTGATAAAATTCGCAAATGGTCTTGAGCATAGCGCAAACCACCGTCAGAGAGGCTTTGCGCCTCTAGTCCCGTGTAAGTGTCCCCTGCAAAAGCATAGATTGCGGGGCGCAGATCGGTTTCGGTCTCAAAATTCTGGAACCGCTCATGGTTCAGCTTTGCCAAATCATCAGAGATGGACATGAGCTTTTTTAGATCAGCGGGTTTCAGTTTCTTGGCCACAGCCGCCAATTCGCGCGCGTTCGCCGCGAAGGCGGGTGCGGTTGTGGCTGCCTCTTGCGCAGCCCAATCAAGACGCTTTGCGGGGGAAATGACGACCAGCATATCAAACCTCCTGAACCAGACCTTGACCCTAACTTAGGGTTAGGCGCGGTGATTATCCACCCGTGCGCAAAATTTCGAGAAAAGCGTCACCAAATCGTGCGATGCGCTTTTCATCCAGAATCCGCGACAGGCTCTGCGCATCTCGCGGACGCATTTGCGCAATTTTCGCGATTTGCGCAGCGGTGCAGCTTAAGGGTTTTTCGGTGTTATCTGCCCCGTAATAGAGCCCCGCCTGACATTCGAGCAATTGATCATAGAGATCAGCTCCTGCCTGCCCCGCCAATTTGCGGCGTGCGGGATGCAGCTTGGCGCTGCTTTCCCCTGTAATGATGGCTAGAAAATCCGCGCCATAGCGTTCCAGTTTAACCGCGCCTACGCCTGAGATGCGTGCCATAGCGTCAAGGTCTTGGGGCCGCGTTTGCGCCATTTCGATCAGGGTTTTGTCGGTGAAAATGACATAGGGTGGCACGCCGCCTGCCTCGGCCAATGCACGGCGCTTGGCCTTCAGGGCAGATAATAGGGGCGCATCATCCTCGGAAACGAGTGTTTTGACCTGCGGTTGGCGCGTTGTTTTTTGCACCGTATCGCGGCGCAGTGTGATGCCCTGTTCCCCGCGCAATATCGGTCGCGCGGCCTCAGTCATCCGCAAGGCGCCCATCCGTGTCGGGTCAGGGCGCACCAAATCATGGCCCATCATTTGCCGAAAAACGGCTGACCATCCCCGCGTATCAAATTCGCGCCCGACCCCAAATGTGGGCAAACTGTCATGGCCCCGCTCGCGCACTTTTTCGGTGGGATTGCCGACCAGAATATCGGTTAGATGGCCAACGCCGAAACTTTCGCCTGTGCGCAAAATTGCCGATAGCGCCTTTTGAACGGCTTCGCCCGCCTCGAATAACGCGGGCGGGGTTTGGCACAGATCGCAATTCTGGCAAGGCGCGCTGTCTTCCCCGAAATAACGCAGCAAGACCTGCCTGCGGCAAGAAATAGCCTCGGCCAACCCCAAAAGCGCGTTCAGCCGTGCGTGATCTGCCGCTTTGCGGTCTGGCGGGGCAAGCCCCTCGTCAATTTGGGTGCGGCGAAATCGGATATCATCGGGGCCGTAAAGTGTGAGCGTGTCCGCAGGTGCGCCATCGCGACCTGCGCGCCCGATTTCTTGGTAATAGCCTTCGATGGATTTGGGCAGATCGGCTTGGGCCACCCAACGGATATCGGGTTTATCGACCCCCATTCCAAAGGCGATGGTGGCAACCACAACCAAACCATCCTCATTGGCGAAGCGGCTTTCAACGATGCGCCGATCTTCGGCCTCCATACCGCCATGATAAAAGCAGGCATTGTGCCCCGCCTCGCGCATGGCTTGTGCCAAGGTTTCTGTCTTTGCGCGTGTGCCGCAATAGACAATGCCTGACTGTCCTTTGCGCGCTGCTGCAAAAGATAAGATTTGTTGGCGTGGTTGATTTTTCACCTCGAAGGCAAGGCTCAAATTTGGCCTGTCAAAGCCGCGCAAAAAAGTTTGGGGGGCTTGGTCATCAAAGAGCCGCGTCACAATCTCGGCACGGGTTTCGGCATCTGCTGTCGCGGTAAAGGCCGCAAGCGGCACATCAAGGCTGCGCCTGAGAGCGCCAATTTTCAGATAATCAGGCCGAAAGTCATGGCCCCACTGGCTGACACAATGGGCCTCATCCACGGCAATCAAGCTGACATTCGATTTTGCCAAAACTCGCTCCATCCCGCCCGAGGCTAAGCGTTCTGGCGCAATATAGAGAAGTTTCAATTCGCCTTTGGACAGACTGTCCCAGACGGCATCGGTTTCTTCGGCCGTATTGCCTGAGGTAAGTGCGCCTGCATTGATCCCTGCCTCGCGCAAGCCCCGCACTTGGTCTCGCATCAATGCAATCAGGGGCGAAATGACCAAAGTGACGCCATCACGCATCAAGGCGGGCAACTGAAAGCAAAGGGATTTCCCCCCACCTGTCGGCATAATGGCAAGGACGTTTTCACCTTTGGCCACGGCCTCGACAATCTCCGCCTGTCCAGGGCGGAAACTTTGGAAGCCGAATACACGGGATAAAAGGGCCTCAGCGCTGCTCATGCCTGATTATTTTTTTGCTGCTTTGGCCCTTATGTCCCATATCGGAGCCAAAGGCACAAGGTTAAGGCAAGCGCAAAAGCGCAGGCAAATCTGCCATATCGTGGAACACGTAGGCCCCTTCCGCAGCAAGGCGCGCGCCGTCATCATGTTCCGCATAGCCAAAGCAGGGAATATGCGCCCGCGCGGCCGCTTTTGCGCCTGTGGGGCTGTCTTCGATCACTGCGGCATGGGCGGCATCGCACCCCATTTTCTCAGCCGCAATCAAAAACAAGCGCGGATCAGGTTTGGCCACGCCAAGCGTATGGGCCGAAAAGCGATTGCCCTCAAAGCGGCGCGCAAGCCCCGTTGCGCCAAGGGTGATCTCCATCTTTTCCTCGCTGCCATTTGAGGCCACACAATAGGGAATATCTGCCGCCTCTAGCCGATCAAGCACAGCTTCGATTCCGCGAACGGATGGCAGGCCTTGGCGCAGGCGCGCGTAAATATCGCCGTAAATCTCATCAATCCAATCTTTGGGTAAGTCGGCCCCCAATTCGCGCGCGCGGGTCTCTACCCCCCGCATCGTGCCGCCCACAAAAAGCGTCATGCAATCGGCAAGGGATACCTGCAAACCATAACGCGCCAGATTGTCGACCAAGATTTGGTTCGTGATTGGCTCACTATCCACCAAGACGCCATCGCAGTCGAAAATCACAAGATGAGGGGCAGCAGAGAGGGACATGATCAAATTCTTTGGGCTAGGGTAATCAGCGTGCCACCATAGCTGCGCTGATCAAGAAGGGTGAATTCTGGTGGCAAAACGGGGGGGGTGCTTTCCTCCCAAACCACAATGGCCTCGGGCGCGATCCAACCGCCCGAAAGGGCTGCGGCAAGGGCTGCTTCGCCCATGGATTTTCCATAGGGCGGATCGAGGAAGATAAGGGTCGAGGGGGGCAATGTCGCGCGCCCCAGTTTCAGCGCGTCCATTCGGTGAATGTGGGTGGTCGCTTCGGCGCGGCAGGTAGTGACATTCTCGCGCAGAATGGCGTTTGATTTTGCGCCATTTTCCACAAATTGCACATAGCTTGCACCGCGACTATGCGCCTCCAACCCCAAGGCGCCCGTCCCCGCAAAAAGATCAAGGACGCGGGCCTCCGACACAAGATTTCCGCGCGCCCCGTTGATCAAAAGATTGAACAGGCTTTCGCGGACGCGGTCAGAGGTCGGTCGCAAATGTGCGGCCAGATCACCCGCGCCAAGCTCGGCCAATTTCTTGCCGCGCAATGTCCCACCAATAATCCGCATCAGCGCAGGAGCGATTTTATATCGCCGCTTGTATCTTGAATGGCTGCGGCATCGGGGCTTTTGCCCGCTTCAATCAATCGCTTGCCCACCATATAAGCGCGGGGGTCATTCATCGCGTCCACCGCCAAGAGCGTGTCGCCCTGATAATACCAATGCGAGCGCGCACCCTCACCATTGTCGCGAATGACAATGCGATCATAGCCCGTGTTCAATCCTGCGATTTGCAGTTTCGTGTCATATTGATCCGACCAGAACCAAGGCTTTGGGACATAAGGTGTTGCGGCCCCAAGCATGTTACAGGCCACGGCCTCGGCCTGATCAATCGCGTTTTGCACCGATTCAAGGCGGATACGTTCCCCTCGATAGGGTAGGCTTGTGCAATCCCCAGCGGCCCAAATATGCGCAAGCGAGGTTGCCCCCATCTCGTCTGTTGCGATCCCGCGATCGAGCGCAACCCCTGCGGCTTCGGCCAGTTGGGTTTCAGGTATGATCCCTATGCCGACCAGAACCAAATCCGCCGCCAAAGTCTCGCCCGAGGTGAGATACACCGCCTGCACCACATCGGTGCCACTGAGCCGATCAAGCCCCACGCCTTCGCGGATGGTGACACCATTGCCCTCATGCAAGTCGCGGAAATAGGTGGCGGTTTCTTCACAAGCGACACGGCCCAAGATGCGTGGGGCGGCCTCGATCACGGTAACCTGCATCCCGCGCTTGGCGCAGACGGCGGCGGCCTCTAAACCGATATATCCGCCTCCGATAATCACAGCGCGTTTGCCGTCCTCCAATAGGGGCGCAAGCCTATCGGCATCATCCATGCTGCGCATGGTCAAGACATTACCCAAACCGCCCCCTTGTTCGGCACTTAGGCGGCGGGGTTCTGCACCCGTGGTAAAGGCAAGTTGGTCATAGGTGAAAACCGCCCCCTCAGCCGTGGTGATGCTTTGTGCTGCGGCATCAATTTCGGTGATGCTCTGCCCAAGATGCAGAGTGATGTTCTGATCGGCGTAGAAAGTTTCAGGGCGAAGAAATAGGCGCTCTTTCGGGCTTTCTCCCAAGAGATAGGCCTTTGACAAGGGCGGGCGCTGATAGGGGGGCACGCGCTCACGGCCAAAGAGCGCAATTTCGCCCTCATACCCTCCGCTGCGCAGTTTCGCGGCAAGCGCCGCCCCTGCCTGCCCGGCCCCAATAATTGCAATCCCTGCCATTTGCGCGCCCTTCGTCAGATTTGGTCTGGCGTTGTTTTGACTTCACCCTATAAAGTTACGCAGAAATTTTACAAGCGAAGGACGCCCAAAAAATGTCGATCATCGTTGGCTCTAAGCTACCACCAGCAACCCTTCTGCAAATTGGTGGAAATGGTCCTGAAACTATCGCATTGACCGATAAACTGGCGGATCGAAAAGTTGTGATCTTCGGTCTGCCTGGCGCATATACTGGCACTTGTACCTCTGCCCATGTGCCGAGCTTTATTCGCACTAAGGCAGAATTTGATAAAAAAGGTGTGGACGAGATTATCTGCATCTCTGTGAATGATCCTTTCGTGATGAAAGCATGGGCAGAGATAACTGGGGCAAAGGCCGCAGGTTTGACAATGCTTGCTGATCCAGCAGCAACATTTACCAAATCAGTGGGTATGAATTTTACTGCTGAACCTGTGGGCTTTTACGACCGCTCAAAACGTTATGCGCTCTATGCGGAAAACGGCATCGTGAAAGTATTTCATCCAGAGGAAAGCCCTGGCACCTGCGAGATCTCAGGCGGCGAAGCCCTTTTAGCTGCGATCTAGACGACGAGCGAGCCCTGCCTCGCTTTGGGCAGGGCGTTCAGCCTGCAAGGCGATCCATGGCGCGGGCCAATTTGATATCCAAACCTGTCAGGCCGCCTGCATCATGGGTGGACAGAACCACTTCGACACGGTTGTAAACGTTGAACCATTCGGGATGATGATCCAGTTTCTCCGCCTGTAGCGCAGCGCGGGTCATCCATCCAAAAGCAGCAATAAAATTGGAAAATTGATAGGTTTTCGCGATTGCATCGCGGTTATCCACAAGTGACCATCCGTTTTCTATAAGGCTGGCCAGATCACTATCGCGCTCGGCTTGGGTCAGTTTTGCAATGCTCATTCCTGTTCCTCCACGGCTGTTTTCCGAAACGGGCCATAGCTGGTGAGGATCTCGATTTCCTCCTCCATCGCGCGGGCCTCGGCCTTGAGATATTCCGCCACAGCGCCCGAAAAATTGGGCTCGCGCATCGCATGCAGCGAATAGGTTTCAACGGGCAGATATCCGCGCGCCAGTTTATGCCCGCCCTGTGCGCCCGCCTCGACCCGTGACAGACCTTGCGCAATCGCCCACTCAATCGCCTGATAATAGCACAGCTCAAAATGCAGGCAGGGATGGTCTTCGACACAGCCCCAATAGCGGCCATAAAGCGTCTCGCGTCCGATGAAATTCAGCGCCCCCGCCACGGGCTGCCGCGCGCGCATGGCAAGGGCCAACAGCATATCGTCACGCAGGGTTTCATGGGCGATATCGAAAAAGCGCCGTGTTAGATAGGGCTGCCCCCATTTGCGCGCGCCCGTATCTTGGTAAAATTCCCAGAATGCATCCCAGTGATGCGGTTCGATCTCATCACCCGTCAAAAGCACAATCTCGCCCCCAAAATTCTGTGCTTCTGCCCGTTCTTTGCGGATGTTCTTGCGCTTGCGCGAGGACAGCGCCGCAAGAAAATCATCGAAGGTTTGATAGCCCTGATTGTGCCAATGAAATTGCTGGGTCTTGCGTGGCAAGAGGGTGGCATCGGCATGGGCGGCCACCTCGTCCTTGGTGCAAAAGGTGATATGAAGCGAAGATAGGTGATGATCTTCCATCACCGAAAGCGCACCTGTGATCAGCGCGCGATCCCCAACACCTTCGGCTTCTGGGGCGACAAGCAATCTCCGCCCTGTGGCGGGGGTAAAAGGCACGGCGATTTGCAGCTTGGGGTAATAGCGTCCACCCGCCCGCATATAGGCATCGGCAAAGGCATGGTCGAAGATATATTCGCCTTGGCTGTGCGACTTGGCATACATCGGCGCGCAGGCGATGATTTTCCCCTCAGATTTGACGCTGAGATAGAGCGGCTGCCATCCTGTACCCGCCCCAACGGAGCCGCTATCCTCAAGCGCCGCAAGAAATCTGTGGGTTGTAAAAGGATCAAGGGGCCTGCCCCTATCGCGCGCTTCTGGGCAGGCGCAAGGATCCCAATCTTCGGCATCAATTGCGCTGATCCGATCATGCGTTTCGATGGTGAGATTGTCGTTGCTCATTGCGCGCGCTATGACCCTTTTGTCAGAGTATGAAATGTGGCGCATGGCCCGCGCGGGTCAAGGCAGACCCGCGCAGTGCGAGTCAGCTTTAGGCGGAGATTTCGAAAATCGCCTCGATTTCCACTGCCACATTCAACGGCAAAGCTGCAGCGGAAACCGCAGAGCGGGTATGACGCCCTGCATCCCCCAAGGCCTCAACCAGAAAATCCGAGGCGCCGTTTACCACTTTGGGCTGGTCGGTGAAATCTGGGGTGGAGTTTACAAACCCCGTCAGTTTCACCACGCGGTGCAGGCGCTGAAGATCGCCGCCACAGGCCGCCTTAACTTGGGCCAGTAGGGCAATAGCGCAGCATTTGGCGGCAGCCGCGCCTTCGGTCACATCAAGATCGGCACCCAATTTGCCTGTAATCAGCGCGCCATCTTTCATCGAGATTTGGCCTGATACATAGACCATGGTGCCCGATTGCACGAATGGCACGTAATTGGCGGCAGGGGCGGGCGCGTCTGGAAGGGTCACGCCCAGCTCGGCAAGACGGGCTTCGTAGGTTTGGCTCATTGCAGTATCCCTTGTGATAACATTGCTTTGACCCTACCGCTGCCACAGCCGCTGCCAATTGGCAATTGCAACGCATTTTAATACAGCTGCAAATAACTTGGCCAAATGGGCACACATCGGCGATTAAATTAAAAAATATTGTTTCTCGCCTTGGGCTGGCCAACAGGCAGCACTAATGTACTGTCTTGAGTGTGCGACTCATAGGATTTTGGTAAGTGGCGGCTGTGAAGACCTTTACATCGCAAAAGCGGGGAGTAAGAGCTGTGCTTGGCGCAGTTCTTTTTGCCGTTCTAGCAGGCTGCTCGATCGTAGGCGATGGTGCGGCAACCCGCAGCGACAATGATCCTTTGGAACCCGTTAATCGCGGTATCCACGCGGTTAACAAAGGTGTCGATACGGTTGTTTTGCGCCCTGTTTCGATGGTCTACGGCACGGTTATCCCTGCGCCTGTGCGCACGGGTATCGGTAATATGGCCTCGAATTTGGGCGAGCCTTCGAATTTCGTGAATAATCTTCTTCAGGCCCGTTTGGATCAGGCGGCAACCAATGGGGCGCGGTTTTTGATCAACTCGACCATCGGCGTGGCCGGTCTGTTTGATGTCGCAACCCTGATGGGGATCGAGGGGCAACCCGCCGATTTCGGTGAGACGCTCCATGTTTGGGGCACGGGCGAGGGGGCGTATTTGGAATTGCCTTTCTTCGGCCCCTCAACCACACGGGATGCAACGGGGCTTATTGTTGACTTTGCCATGAACCCCTTAGGGCATCTCAGCCCCAGTGATGATGCACTGTCTGCTGCGCGGCGGGTGCGCGTGGCTGACACGGTTGGCCTCCGCTACGCGTTGCGCGGCACAATTGATACAGTGCTTTACGACAGCGCGGATAGCTATGCGCAGTCACGACTAATTTATCTGCAGAACAGACGGTTTGAGTTGAACGATTTCGCAAGTGGTGATTTGGAAACCGTGAGTGGTGAGGGGGAGGCTGCATCCGCATCTGACCCCTATGCTGATCCATATCTGGATCCCTATGCGGATCCTTATGCACAGTGAAAGGTGGCCGCGCTATGTTTGACCGTCCAAACCGCCGTGCTGTGTTGACAGCCTTGATTGCGGCCTCGTCCTTCGCGCTTTCCACAGCGCATATGGCGCAAGCCGCGATGAACGAGGGCGATGCGGCTGCATTGATCCAGACCGTCAGCGCTGATTTGAACGCCATTGCATCGGGCAGTGCCGCGGCTTCGCCCGCACAGTTCGAGCGCATTTTGGATCGCTATGCGGATATGCCGATCATTGCCCAAACTGTCTTGGGGGTGGATTGGCGCAGTGCGTCAGATGCGCAGCGGCGCACGTTCACACAGGCCTTGCGCGGGTATCTTGCCCGTAAATACGGCGCGCGTTTCCACGAATTTGAGGGCGGCTCAATCGAAGTGACGGGTGCGCGTCCGATCCGCAGCTTTTTCGAAGTGCGCTCCCGCGCGCGTCTTGCAGGGCAGTCACCTGTTGAGGTGATTTGGCTCGTTTCTGATGGATCTGGGCAGCCGCGCATCTTTAATATCTTGATTGAAGGCATCGACCTTCGCAGCACCGAAGGCCAAGAAATGCGCTCGATTCTCGATGCCAATGGCGGCAGCATTGACGCCCTCATTGCGGCGCTCAACGCCAGCTGATTATTGGCCGCCGCGCCCCAAAAGCCCGCCCAAAACCTGCATCAAAATTTGCTCTGCAAGATCAGCCGCGCCGTCTAGGACTTGGCCTGTACCCTCATTGTTGCTCAACACACGATTTGGTCCGCGGCTGCCTTCGGCGATTGGGTCAATCATCGGCAAAGGCGAGGCGGGTTGATTTGCTTGGATACGCTCCATTGTTTGGCGCCACAACTCGGCGGGCAATCCGCCGCCTGTGACACCTGTTAGAGGGCGGTTGTCGTCATAGCCCATCCAAACGCCTGCGACATAATCGGAGGTAAAGCCAATAAACCAAGCATCCCGCGCTGAGTTGGTGGTGCCCGTCTTTCCCGCTACTTCAACATTGGCAAGATTGGCCCGTTGCCCTGTGCCATTTTCGACCACTTGGTTCATCATATAGATCAATTGGCGCGCTGCATTATCCGTGATCACGCGCTCGCGAATACCGCCTGTTTGGCCCATTAAGGGAGTGTCCTCCCCCATGAGGCGCAATTCCAACAAGCCATAAGGCGTAACCGCAGAGCCACCATTCAAAATACCTGCATAGGCGCCCGACATTTCCAAGAGGCTTGATTCAGAAGCCCCAAGCGCCAAGGCAGGGCCAGCCGCCAAATCGCTGTCTATGCCGAATTCACTGGCCACCTGCCGCACCAAATCGCGGCCCACCTGTTCAGACAAACGCACCGCAGCGGTGTTGAGCGAGGCTTGAAGGGCCTCGGTCAGGGTGACCTCGCCATAAAATTCCCCCGAGTAATTCTCAGGTGACCATGCGCCAGAGCCTGGAATGTTCAATGTCAGCGGCGCATCAAGAATAAGGTCGTCAAAACGCCATCCCAAATCCAGCGCGGTTGCGTAGACAAAGGGCTTGAACGCGGAGCCTGTCTGCCGCTGTGCTTGTGTTGCGCGGTTGAACAAACCTGCCCCCCGCAGATCGCGGCCCCCGACCATGGCACGCACAGCCCCATCGGCGCTCATCACAACAATTGCGGCTTGCGCCTCTGATCCTTCGCGGACTTGGTTGGTAAAGACATCATTGATTGCGTCTTCAGCGGCGCGCTGCATGGCGGGGTCAAAGGTGGTGCGCAGGATCACATCTTCTGTGGTGTCGCGTGTCAGAAAGCTTGGCCCTTCGGACATGATCCAATCGGCGAAATATCCCCCCATATTGTCGCGGGCTGCATCCGAAAGCGTGGCAGGGTTGGCTCGCGCGGCGGACAATTCAGAAGCCGTCAAATAATCTTCGCGCGCCATGAGGCCCAAAATCACTTTGGCCCGCTCTTGCGCACGCTCCAAGTTGCGGGTGGGAGCGAAATAGGAAGGTGCCACCAAAAGCCCTGCCAACATTGCGGCTTGGGGTGCGTTAACTTCGGCGGCGGATATTCCAAAATACCGCTGCGCTGCCGCCTCAAACCCCCGAGTGCCCGCACCCAAATAGGCGCGATTGAAATAAAGGCTTAGGATTTCATCTTTGCTGTAGCGCCACTCCATTGCGAGGGCGAAGGGCACTTCTTGTAATTTGCGGGCGATGGTTGTTTCGCGGCAATCGGCCTCATAGGCGGCTTCGCTGTCCCAGAGTTCTGGATCATAGGGTGTGCCCAAACACATCAGCTTGGCCACCTGCTGCGTGATGGTTGAGCCACCATGCCCCTGCAAGGGCCCGCGTCCCTCGCGCATATTAATGATCATTGCGCCCAAAATGCCGCGCGGGCTCACGCCAAAATGATTGTAAAAACGGCGATCTTCGGTTGCGATCACCGCATGCAAGAGATGAGGGCTGACAGTGTCAGGTGTGATTGCGCCGCCAAATTGCTCGCCGCGCCATGCGAAAACCTCGCCGTAGCGATCTAACATCGTCACTGAGCCGCGCGCGCGCGCGTCTAACAGGTCGGACACGGGGGGCAGCTTGCTGTAATAGTACAAGGTGAAGCCAAATAGGATCAGCGCAAGCAAAAGCGTGCCACGCCACGCCACGGCAAACACCATACGTCCAATCCAACGGAAACACCGCCCAAGCAGCGAATGATTGCCGCTTAGTTTTTTCTTCTTCTTGGAACTGCGCCGCGCAGACTGAGCTGCACCGCTGCCACTGCGTGATGCAGAAGCGGAACTGCGGCGCGGGGCCACGAGGGGCCGTCTGCCTGAAGGGGCTTTGCTCATTTTGACCTGCCAATTTTTCTACAAAATAGGCCTTTTCGACTCACTTGTGGAGGGGGGCGGGGCCAAAGAAGTCATAAATCATGTGATTAATAATTGGGCAGATACCAAAATTTGCGCAAAATTTTTGCATTTTTCCCGTTCCAGCCCCTTGGAAACCGCCCGTTTTATTGTCGCCACCCCCGTCTCACTGTGTTGTGAAGCCGTGACGTCCTTAGGGGACAGCATCAACCGCAAGGGGTAAATGACGTGAAACTCATCATTGCAGCAATTAAACCGTTCAAGCTGGAAGAAGTGCGCGAAGCGCTCACTTCGATCGGCGTGCGCGGCATGATGGTGACCGAGATCAAAGGCTTTGGCTCGCAATCTGGTCATACTGAAATCTATCGCGGCGCGGAATATGCCGTGAACTTCGTGCCGAAAGTCAAACTGGAAATCGTGGTCGCTGATGGTCTTGCCGACCAGGTGGTCGACACCATCCACAAAACCGCCAAAACCGACAAAATCGGCGATGGCAAGATTTTCGTTCTGGACGTTGCGTCTTCGTTGCGCGTGCGCACGGGCGAAACTGGCGACGATGCGCTTTGAGCGCTCTTTCGACAAGAAGGACATCATTCCAATGAATACTAAATCCCTCCTTCCCCTCGCCGCCGTGGCCGCTTCGGTCGCGCTGCCTTCAATGGGGCTTGCACAGGACGCCACCGTTGCTACGGGTGAACCTGCGCTTCACACTTCTTATATTCTGACGACCCTTCTTTTCTTGATGGGTGGTTTCCTCGTGTTCTGGATGGCGGCAGGTTTCGCCATGTTGGAAGCGGGTCTGGTGCGTTCCAAGAATGTAACCATGCAGCTGACCAAAAATATCGCGCTCTTTTCTTTGGCTGCGATCATGTATTGGTTGGTTGGCTTTAACCTGATGTATCCAGGCGATGGTTGGAGCATCGGCGGCTGGCTTGGGGCCTTTGCGCCAACCTCACTTGAGCCTGTCGGCGTGTCCCCGGAAGATACCGCATTGGATTACGCATCTGTCGGTTCCGACTTCTTCTTTCAGTTGATGTTCTGCGCCACGACGGCTTCGATTGTTTCGGGCACATTGGCCGAGCGCATTAAACTATGGCCGTTTTTGGTCTTCGTTGTCGTGTTGACTGGCTTCATCTACCCGATTGAAGCATCTTGGCAGTGGGGCGGTGGCTGGTTGTCTGAACTTGGGTTCTCCGACTTCGCGGGTTCGACCCTTGTGCACGCTGCAGGTGGCTTTGCCGCACTAGCAGGTGCCATCGTCCTTGGCCCCCGTTTGGGCAAGTTCAAAGACGGCAAGACGAACCCAATGCCTGGTTCTAACCTTGCCTTGGCCACGCTCGGCACATTCATCCTGTGGTTGGGTTGGTTCGGCTTTAACGGTGGTTCGCAGTTGGCCATGGGCACTGTGGGTGACGTTGCGGATGTAAGCCGTATCTTCGCCAACACCAATATGGCCGCAGCAGCAGGTGCCGTTGCCGCCCTGATCCTGACACAGGTTCTATTTGGTAAGGTTGATTTGACCATGGTGCTTAACGGCGCTCTCGCAGGTCTGGTGTCGATCACTGCCGAGCCTCTCGCTCCGTCCTTGTTCGGCGCTCTGCTGACAGGTGCTGTGGGTGGTGTCATTGTGGTCTTTGCGGTGCCAATGCTCGACAAAATGAAGATCGACGATGTCGTGGGTGCAATCCCTGTTCACCTTGTAGCAGGTATCTGGGGCACACTTGCCGTTGCCTTCTACACAGGCAACTGGGGCGCGCAGATCATCGGTATCGCGGCAATCGGTGCCTTCGTCTTTGTAACCTCGCTGATCGTCTGGATCATCCTCAAAGGCATTATGGGTCTGCGCCCATCCGAGGAGGACGAGATCCGTGGCCTTGATGTGGCAGAGCTGGGCATGGAAGCCTATCCTGACTTCACCAAAGGCTGAGTAAAGAACGCTACCTCTGCCTGATCCTCCCTCCCTCCCTTCAGGCAGAGGCATACGAAAAAGGGCGCCCCATCAGGGCGCCCTTTTGATCACGTCTGAGAAGTGAATTAGATCGTGTCTTCGATCCATTTCTGAAGCGCGGCTTTAGGCGCTGCGCCGACCTTGTTTGAAATCACTTCGCCATCTTTGAACATGAACAATGCAGGGATGCCGCGCACGCCCAGCTCCATCGGCGAGGATGGGTTCTCATCAACATTCACTTTGACGATTTTCACCTTGCCCTCAAACTCAGACGAAAGTTCTTCCAAAGCGGGGCCAATTTGGCGGCAAGGGCCACACCATTCTGCCCAAAAATCAACGATGACGGGGAGAGAGGATTGGCGAACTTCGCTATCGAAGGTCGCATCGGTAACTGCGGTCGTGGCCATGATATAGCCCTCCTTGGGATGACAGTGGTTAAAACGGAACCTATGAATGCCGTTGCCCTGCGTCAAGAACCCACACCTTTCCCTGCGGCTCTTTGCAGCGCTTGTTCTAACAGATTATAGGGCAGCTCCATCAAGCTTGGCCCGCTTGTCCACAAAATGGCCAATTTCACGACCCGTGTGGGATATAGCGCCCTTAGCATTTCTCCATAGGCCGCCATTTGGCGCAGATAACCTTCGGAAACCTCAGCAGGGCTTTGCGGCACGATTTGATTGGATTTGAAATCCACTGCCAACACTTCTGCATCGTGCAGGATCAAGCGGTCGATCACGCCATAGACCTGATGGTTCAATTTTTTGCTAAAGGATGTCAGCGGCACTTCGGCCAAGGCATCCCCCACAAACAGCTCACGCAAATTGGGGTGGGTCAAGACGCGCTCTGCCTCTCTCAAGAGGGCTGCGCATTCCTCTGGGCTGCAATCGCCCTCAGCCGCCAAAATCATGGGCGCGGTTGCAGCCCATGCGGCGGGGGTTGTTTTGGGCAAATGCTCTAACAACAGATGCAGACGCCGCCCCCGCAGTTTGGCTGCCTCCGCATCGCGCCATTCGGTCTTGAGGGCCGCCTCTTGTGGGCTAGGTGCGGGTGTCTCCCCCAAATCTGAAGGGCTGAGCACTGGTTTGTCTTTTGCTTTAGAAGGCGGTGCTTCTCGCGCCCATGAGGCGAGGGCTGTTTTCACCTGTGCAGAAGCACCTTGAGGCGAGGCGGGTTCAGATGTGTCGTGAGCGTGACTATCCCAGTTGCCATTCTCCAGTCGCAGACCCGTTTGCCCTGCCATGTCTATGGCTTGGACGTTGGGCAGGCTTTCTGCGGCGGCGCAAATCTGATCATACCAACATAGTTTGTCGCCCGACTTTGCGGATAAATCACCTGCGGCGGCGATGACCAACCAAGTCTCTGCGCGGGTCATTGCAACGTAAAGAAGGCGGTTTTCTTCCTCATCCTGCGCGGCTTTGCGCGCATCGTAGGCTTCGCGCAGATCGGCATCGAGGTCGTCTGACGAATTCGCCCAAATCAGTGGCCCGTCTTTGGGTTGAAGCAGATTAACCCCACCCCCGCCGCGACTTTTCGGTCGCGCCGTATCGGGCAGGATCACAATCGGGGCTTCTAAACCCTTGGCCCCGTGAATGGACATGACGCGGATTTGGTCATCATCCCCTGACATGTCCCGCTTGATGGTCACATCCCCGCGCCGAAGCCATGCAGCAAATCCCGCAATGCTAGGCACATCGTGGCGCTCATAGCTCATCGCCTGTTGTAGCAGGCTGTTGATCCCATCCTCGGCCTCGTGACCCAACCGCGCAATCAAAGCGCGCCGACCACCTTTTTGGGTGAGGATATTTTCCAGAATCTCGTAGGGCCTCTCAAAATCGGCCTTGTTCCGTAACTCCCTCAGCGTGGACACGATCCCCGCGTAAGCAGAGTGGTTAGAGAGCGCCTGCCACAGCGCGCCCGCCCTGCCATGGGCTAACTCGTAAAGTTGGTCTTCGCTCAAACCGCCAAGGGGAGAGCGCAAAAAGGCGGCCAGTGAAAGATCGTCTTCTGGTGTCGCAAGAAAGTTCATCAATGCCGTGAGATCGCGCACAGCCAGTTCTGCGCTGATGCGCAAGCGATCTGCGCCCATGATGGGCAAATTCCGTGACTTGAGCGCACGGATGATTTGGTGAAACAAATCACTGCGCTTGCGCAGCAATATCAAAAAATCACGCGGTCGCACAGGACGCGGGTCTACCCCTTTCAGGCGGATCATCTGCTTTGAATTGATTTTCTGCGCGATGAAATCAGCGATTTGATCAGCCAAAATCACGGTGTGGTGGCTGTCATGAACCAAATCTACGGGGCTGTCCCATTCGGGGATATCCGCTTTTTCGGTTTTTGGAATTGCGGGCCAAATATCCACCCGCCCGGGAAGGTCGCTAAAATAGGCCGAGTGTTCCACATCTTGGCCCAAACCCGCATAGGCTTGATCGGCGGCCACGCGGTCAACCAATTGCAAAATGCTTGGCGCCGAGCGGAAGGAATATTTCAGCACGTTTTTATGGAGTTTCGACTGAACCGCGGCAAGGCGATGATCAAACTCATCGCGCATGCGATCAAACCCTTCGGGATCGGCCCCTTGGAAAGAATAGATGGATTGCTTTTTATCCCCCACAACGAAAATTGTGCGGGTCAAACCATCGCGCGCGGATTGGCCCGCCGCAAATTCTTCAGCCAGTTTTGCAATGATCTGCCATTGCGCGGGAGAGGTATCTTGCGCCTCATCCACAAGCATATGGTCGATGCCGCCATCAAGGCGGAACAACACCCATTGGGCCAGACTGGTTTTGGTTAAAAGTCGATTGGTCAGGCGGATCAGGTCGTCAAAATCAAGCCAACCACGCCGTTCCTTGGCGCGATCATATCGGGCGAGAAACTCTGCCGCGAATTGATGCAGCGTGTTTGATTTTTCAAACATGATCAAGGCGCGGCGGGTCTGCCGCGCTGTTGCAAGTCGCTCCATGAAATCACAAAGGGCTGGGAAATCATCCCCCATTTCCTTGCGCACATCTGTGTTGAAAATTGCGGCGCCTTTGGCCTGATCTGGATTGTTTTTCGCCGTTGATCCGTTGACGAAAACATCTTCTATCGCAGCGATGGAAGCAAGGCTGTGTTTTGACCAATCATAGGATTCTAGTGTGATCTTGGACTTTCTTTGCCTGTTGTTGTCATAGCTCAACAGCTTGGCCAATTTATCGCAAAGTGCCTGTTCATCCCCCATGAATGTCTCAGATATCAGATCTGCAAAAGTTTTGGTTCCAAGCTCAAAAAACTGGCGTAGTTGAGTTTCTGTGGCGGCAGGATCAAACGCCTCTCGCTTGTTGATGACCGCCTTGGCCAGTTCGTGCCCATCGAGGTCAGACACAAACGGGGCGACCGCATCCAATGCGATACGGCCCTGTCCGATACTATCGGTCGCCATATCTTCGAGGATTTTCGAGATGAGGTCGGTCTGGTCGCGATCATCCATTTCCTCAAAGGCGGGCGATATGTGCGCCTCAACAGGAAAGCGCCGCAAAACTGAGGCGCAAAAGGAGTGGATTGTCTGGATTTTCAAACCGCCTGGTGCCTCAACCGCCCGCGCAAACAGCGTGCGGGCATGGGCGAGCGTGTCTGTGCCAAGGTCGTCCTCGGCTACCCCTAATTTCGCCAAGGCTTTGATTAACTCGGCATCGGCTAACATCGCCCATTTGCCAAGTTGCGAGAAAAGGCGGTTTTGCATCTCTGCCGCGGCAGCCTTGGTATAGGTCAGGCATAAAATCCGTTCAGGCGGCACAGATTGCAGCAAGAGGCGCGATACGCGATCTGTCAGAACCCGCGTCTTTCCGGAGCCAGCATTGGCCGACAGCCAAGTCGAGCGCAAAGGATCCGCTGAAATCACCTGCGCCAGCGTGGCTTCGTCAAATTTTGGGGGCGTCAGGGTCATTCTGGGTCAGCCTCCTGTGGTGGAAGCTCTGTTTCGTCCCATTCCCCGTAGCGCGCGAGGTGATCATAATCGCCGTCAAAATTCTGATCAAACACGGCACGCCGCGAGATATAGCCTTTGTCGGGCGACTGATAGGCGCGGATGAGTGTCAGGAAGCTTTCATACATGCCGCGCAGATCATCTGCAGTGATGTAATTGCTGCCATCCGATTGTTTCCCAAGTGCAAGATAGCCATGACCTGTAACGGTTTCAGGTTTGCCCGTAAACGCGCCCGCTTCGGCCATCAACGCCTCAAGCCAAAGTTGCTTCGTAAAGTTCGCTTCTTGCTTGGGCGTTGGAGCGGATCCTGTCTTATAGTCGTAAATCCATAAATTCCCGTTTTGATCGCGGTCAATTCGATCTGCACTGCCTGTGAGGGTGAAATCAATTTCGGCAATCGGCCAAGATCCTTTGGCCTCAAGCAATTCTGGGGTTTGGGTTTGGCGCCGTTGCAATTCCCCTATAACGAACCAATCGGCGAATTTAACGACCTTGGCGCGCCACATCCGTTGGGCCGAGGGCCATGGGACATCTGTGGCAAATACCTCATCGGCCATGGTCAAAAGTTTTGTTCGGGCGGATGTCAGGTCGCCGAAGTCTTCGGCGCTGCGGCATTGGTCGACGAAGCGCTCCAACACGCGGTGCAGCGCGGTTCCCCGATCTGCGGCATTGGGCAGGGCGTTTAATTCGCCCAATTTATACAGACCCAATACATAGCGGGCGTAAATTGCATAAGGGTCGCGCACGAGGGTCTCTATGCGCGTCACCGAAAGGGATTTTGGTCGCGCATCGGCGGGGGGCTTCGGTGCAGGTCGTTTGGCGCGTGGCTTTAGGTCTTGCGCCTCTGGTCTGTCGATCTCTGCGGCAAGGCTTAACCAAAACGCGCCTCGTTCGGTCATTTCACTCAAGGCCGCGCGGCTTGCATCGCTGCTGCCACGAAGGAGGTTCACCAAGCGGTTGAGCCATCGGGACGGGATGGTGGCGGACTCTGCATCGCGTTTGGCGCGGGTGAGCCAAACTTCTTGCGCGCCGAGTGCCTGTTGGAAATCATGCGCGGCAAGGCCGATGCGCCGATCTGGGAGGCGCAACCCCGCCTCAGCCCGCATGGCGCGATTAAGCCATGGATCAGCGCCGCTTGAATTGGGCCAAACCCCTTCGTTCAGGCCTGCAAGTATTACAAGATCTGCGCCTTGCACCCGCGCCTCCATCGGCCCCCAGATCAACAGATCTGCATGTGGTCGGACGGGGTTGCGCAAAAGGGCCTCGCTGAGGATGCCAGAAAAGAGGTCACGATAATCACGCAAGCTCACTGCGCCTGCGGCATCGGCTTCTTCGCCTAAGCGGTTCATCAGGCGTAGCGCCTCCTCGCCCGCATTTTGGCGCCAAAGTGCGCCCGATGCTTCGGCCTCGGTAGTGGCCTGAGGGCCCGCTGCCAAACGCTCGGCCCAAGCGATATGGGCGCGCACGAACTCAGCCATCGCACCTGATTGTGGCAAGACGGGCCGATCTATCAATTCGCGGCAAACCCAGTCCGCCCAGATCATCAGGTCTGGATCATCGGTTTGCTCAGCCGCCCAATCCATAATCTGAGATCGTTTTGGGAACGCCCACAGACACCGCCGCATCTTTTGTTCTAGCTTGCGGGTGCGGCGCAGATGCGCGCCCCGATCTTCGCCGCCAGAGTGACAAAGGGGGTGTTTGAGCATGATCAACAACTGCTCGCCCGTCAAAGGCGCAAGCATCAGATCACTGACATGGCGCAAGAAGCGCCCCGTTGCCGTTTCCCCCAAGGGCACGCCTGCAGAATCGTCAGGATAGAGCGACCATCTGGCAAGGATGGCACAGGCCTGACGCACCAAAATCCTATCTGGGCATATTAACGCGACCCGTTTGTCCGCCTCGATGGCGTGGCGCAGTCCGAGTGCGATGCTCATCGCCTCCTCGCGCTGGGTTTCAGCTTCAATCAAGGTCACATCGCGCAGAGCGCCTTGGGGATCGCTAAGTTTTGGCCCTTCCTCAAGCCATTGATCCGTTTGTGGGGCAGGTCTTAGGGCAAGGGATACAAGGCGATTGCGGTTTTCATTATGGGGCGTGGTTTCAATCCAACGGGGGATTTCCCAAGGGTTCACATTCAAGTCATGCGCAAATTTTGCCAATCGGTATTGCGGATGGTCTTGCCCCGTCAGGCCGCCCGTGGGGCCATCGCCCGACAAAAGCGCCTGCCAAATGTCATGCGGTAGATCATAATCCAATCCTGGCAGAACCACCGCGCCGTGATTAAGCCCTGCAACCGCCTTCATAAGGCGCGCGGTGGCCCCGCGTGACCCTGTTGAGCCCGCAATAATAACGGGATGGTCAGGTGGGTTGTCCTGCCAATGTTGCGCTAAACGATCAATCAAACTGCTTTGGCGTGCAGCTTGGGTGAGCAGGTCGGGGTTGTCCTCAAAATAGTGCCGTAGGATTTTGATGAACTCTAGATTGCGCTGCCAATGTTCTGAATGTCCTTCGACATTCAGACGCTGTAGCACCTCGGGCGCGACCCGTTCTTCGTGCATTTCCGACAATAGATTGGCAAGGCTATCGGCAAGCGACCAGATCGAGGCACGCGGTGCCAAATCAGGGGCTGCATCCAAAAGCCGCCCGACCAGTTGCGCCAGATGCAAACGCAGCCGCAAATCTGAGGCAGGTTGTGCCATACCACCCAAATCAGGTAGATGCGCCATGGCCTCGAATGGCCGAATGCGGGGCAAAAATGCCGCCTCTTTGCGCAGATATTGGGCGCGCAGATTTCGTTCCATTCGGGCGGAGTTCACCCAAATTTCCACGCGCGCAATCGCCTCGGGTGGCTGCCCTGCAAGCCGCGCGTCCAGCCCTGCAATCAATGCTGAGGTAAACTCTACCCCAATGGGGGTGGCAAAGAGGTTTCGCCCGCTCATGTGACGGCGACCTTTTCGGTGGCAAGCAATTCTTCTGCTGACGCGATCCCCTCTGGATGCCCCACATCGGCCCATCCGCCCTGATGGATGACACCAAACAGCCGCCCCTCTTGCGCAAGGGTTTCCCACAGCATCCGAAGGGCGAATTTGGGGATATCCATGGCGGCGATTGGTGCGGTCTTTAGGATTTGTGCGCCTGTGAACACATAGGGCTTTTGGGGATCGTCAAACAAAACCCGCCCTGTGGCATCAAGGCCCAAGTCACCATCCCCCTGACGGCCTGTGGCCTTGTCCCGTGGGACAAGCAGCATCAGCGCATCCATTTCTGTAGGCCGCCAAGCAGCAGACAGCGTGGCAAAGGGATTTGGGCCCGTCCAAACATTGTCAGAATTCAGTGTAAAAATCGCAGTATCCGAGAAGTAGCGCAGGGCATGGCGAATACCGCCGCCTGACTCCAAAATCTCTGGCTGCTCTTCGCTGAGGATGACCTCTGCGTTGCGTAGATGGTGGCGCATTTGATTGGCGTGATAATGGGTGTTGATCACGCATGGCGCGGCATGCCCCACGCGCGTAACATCAAGCGCATGGTCAATCAAGGCCCGTCCCGCCACCCGCAGCAATGGCTTTGGCGTGGTTTTGGTTAACGCCCCCATACGCGTGCCAAACCCTGCGGCCATGATCATTGCACCGCGGGGGGCGTGATCGGCGGTGGATTGCAGATAATGCGCGCAGATCGCACGCGCTGTTGTGGCCAAGGGCGCAAGCGTTGGATGGTCTAAAGCGCGAAGAATATGGGCGGCAACCCGTGGCATATGCCGCAGATACTCTGGTTTTCCAGTCCGCGCGAGGCGGCGGAACAGCCCCAAAATACGGAAGTTGCGTTGCAGCGAGAGCAGGCTTGTCCTCAGGATTATATCATCTTCGCTGATGTTCAAAATATGCGCATGATCGCGGATCAATGTGGTGCGCAATTCAAGCGACAGATCGCGCCGTGCATCATCAATCAGCGAGACGAGGTCATAGCCTTTGGGGCCGCAGAGTGCGTCTTGAAAATCAATAACGCCCGCACGTTGCAACCCTGTGCGGTCAGGCAGCCAAATCAGATTTCCCGCATGGAAATCGCGCAACACCGTCACAGGCACGCCCCGCAAGATCCATGTTGCAAGGCCTTGTAGCTCGTTTTGAAAGGCGGCTTGTTCAGATTTCAGCGCATGGTCTTCGGGCAATTCTTCAAAGGTGACTGCGGTCAATCGCGCCAATTCAGCGGCGGCCAAAATGGGTAGCCCACCCATTGCGCCCGTCCGCGCCAAAACCGCCAAAAGATCATGCGCGGTGTGATAAAGCTCAACCTCATGGGTCAGGCCTTGATCCAAAATTGCGCTGTAGGTTTGATCGCCAAAATCCTCAACCAAGAGGAAGCCTGCATCAACATCTGCGCCAAAAACTGTGGGCGCCGACAAGCCCAAGCCGCGCAAATAGGCGGCCACATAGCGAAACGCCGCTTGGCTTTTGATTTCGCTTTTAGGCGTCTGCATCAGAACCGCACTATAGTCGTCTGAGAGATGCAGGCGGGTATAGCTGCGCGCCGAAGCATCGCCTGCAACTGGGCTTGGCTTGGCCATGCCCCATCCCATGCGGTCGAGAAAAGCGCAAGCCTCTGGTGAGAGCGTGGTCATGGATACCTCTCAGCCAAGGCGCAAAGTTGCGGAAGTTTGGGATGATCTTGGGACGCACAGAGCCTGATATGACGCTGATCAGGGGCGCTTTGGTCATATATAAACGAAAGCCAGATTGTGCGCATTGGGAGATCGGCCATCATCCGTTCGGGCCATTCGATCAGGCATATTTCCGTTTCAAACGCATCTATAAGGCCCAACTCATCCACATCACGCGGATCACCGAGGCGATACAGATCAACATGCCAAATATCACAGGGGCGGGCCTCGTAGATTTGCACCAGCGTAAAACTTGGGGAGGGGATGTCCTCCACGCGTCCGATTTGCGCGAGTCGGGTTCGGATCACCCCACGCGCGAAATGGGTTTTACCTGCGCCAAGATCACCAGAAAGCGCCAAAACATCACCTGGCTCCAAAAGCGGCGCGAGGGCCTCTGTAAATTCTGACATGGCTTCCGGCGAAGCCAAGCGCAGATGTGCATGGCAAGGTGGCAAATCAGAGAGGGGTGCAGCGGATCCATCAGACATTGCGCCAAGTTTACAAGGGATCAGACGGGGCGCAAGCCATAGAGAAGGGATCGGCCTTCGATATTTACCCGTTTTGTGATGTGGCGTAATTCATCAGCATTGTGATTGGTGCAGATGCTCTAAGCCTAGGGCAAGATTGCGCCAAGCGCCTGCGCGATCCTCGGGATCGGCCAAATACCAATCAGTCCCTTCGACATCTGAAATCAGGTAATTTTCGCGAAACACATATTTCCGCATCGCATCTTGCGGGATGCGATCCATCCGCCCCCCCCCAGTTTGCGGCCTTGTTGCAAAATGACAAACTGAACCATCAGGCTAGCCACCAAAGCCGCCAAGAAGCTGACACCACCGACAATGAATAGCGGGTTTGCGCCGATTGCGGCCATACCCTTACCCCCCAGAGATGTGCATCGTCCAATTAATATTGGCGCGCTCACTGTGCAGAATGAACGCGCGCTGCGTGAAGGGCATAAACACCCCTTGGGGATAACACTGGGGATTAAATCTTAATATTCTGGTAATTATCGTAAATTTTGAGGGTTTTTCACGGAGAAAAAGGTTTGTTTTGTCCTAGGGGCGTATTTCGTTCCTCTTCAGACAAACAAATCCGCGACTTTGGCCAAACAACCTCAACCACCGCGCCGCTCTTGGCGCCTTTTTCCGCAGCCGTTAGGAATGGGTCGCTGGAATTGCGAAAGCTAACCCGCGCGCCCGAACGCTCTAATAGGGTTTTGGCGATAAATAGGCCAAGTCCCATGCCTTCATACCCGACACGTTGCGGGCTGTTCGATTGTCTGGAGCGGCGGCGTAAAAATGGATCGCCCAGCCTGCTTAACACCTCAGGGGGAAAGCCCATGCCATCGTCAATGACGCAAAGACGGATTTCGGCCAAATCCCAAGTTGCCTCAATCCAGACTGTCGCATTGGCAAAGTCTACGGCGTTTTGGACAAGATTGCGCAGGCCGTGGATGATTTCAGGCTTGCGATAGATCACAGGCGGGGCACTGTCCTCATCGGCGACATCGGGTAGGGCGGGCGCGAGATCATAGAGCAGGTCAATACCCCGATCAGCATGGGGTTCCGCAGCTTCGCGGAGCACCTCGCCAAAGGGGGCGGAACGCATTTGCAAATCATCCTTGCCCGCACGCCCCATGGAATGAAGGATATCACGGCACCGATCCGCTTGGTCACGGATCAATTTTGCATCCTCAAACAAATCTGGTCGGCTTGATAGCGCCTCGGCCAGTTCATCGGCCAATTCGCTCGAGACAAGTTTTATCGTGGCTAAGGGTGTGCCCAGTTCATGGGCCGCTGCGGCGACCACGCCCCCAAGATCAGTGAGCTTTTGTTCCCGCGCGAGGGCCATTTGCGTGGCCAAGAGCGCCTGATTCATCGAATGCGTTTCTTTGGTCACGCGCCGCGCATAGGAGGATAGAAAGACGATTCCGATGACAATCGCAGTCCAAAACCCGAGCAAGAAAAGCGGGGGGATTTGTAGAACTGATCCGTCCAAACTGCGCAGTGGCACATGGTAAAAGGCCAAAACTGTAATCAGACCAATGGCAATCCCGCCAAGCATGACAGTTGAACCTAGCGTCAGCGCGGTGGCCGAAATGGTTACAGGTGCCAAGATCAACAAGGCGAAAGGATTGTTTAACCCCCCTGTTAGAAACAGCAAAAACCCCAGCTGTGTGAGGTCAAAAAGAAGGGTAAGCATCGCATCGCGATCAGATAATCTCTGGCTGCGTGGGAAAATAGCCATCGCGACAAGATTGGAGATGACACTCGCGCCAATGGCCAAAAAGCACAGGCCCAATTCCACCCGAAGGCCGATGAAATAGGCGGCAATGGCGACAGTGATCGTCTGGCCAATGATCGCCAACCAGCGCAATAGCAACAGCGTCTCTAATCGCACCCAATCGCTGCGCGCATCATCGGCAAATAATCTTTGAGCGGGGTCTTTGGTCATTGGGGCTTTCTGTCACAGTCAGGTGGGGATGAATTTCTGCGGGTCTCGCAATAGATTGCCCCACATGGGACTAACGCGGTGAAAGGCTGCTTCATGACACGGTATTTTGCAATTGGTGCCTTTGCAATTCTCGTTCTGGTTTTGGGCGGGACAACGGCATTGATCTTGCAAGGGCGCTCGCCTTTGACATTGTTTCAACAACCAAGCGCGCTTGGCGGCACGGGGCTTGTTCAAAACGAGGATGCCTATGCGCAATGCCGCTCAACCGTTATCGCGGGCGGGTCTGATACCATTGGCGGTCCGTTTGAATTGATCACCGAGGACGACGCGTTGGTCACAAGCGAGGCGCTGATCACCGAGCCAACCTTGCTTTATTTTGGCTACACGTTTTGTCCTGATGTTTGCCCGCTGGACACGGTGCGCAATGCAGAAGTGGTGGATATTCTCGCCGCACGCGGTGAAGCCGTCTTGCCGGTTTTTATTTCAATTGATCCCAAGCGCGACACGCCCGAACGGTTGCGCGAATTTACCGAAAACATTCACCCCGATATGATCGGCCTGACGGGGAGTGACGCACAAGTTGCCGCTGCAAGCCGTGCGTATCGCACCTATTACAACAGCCATGACGATGGAAGCGATCCATATTATTTGGTGGATCATTCGACTTTTACCTATTTGGTGTTGCCTGATGCAGGGTTTGTCGAATTCTTCCGCCGCGATACCGCCCCTGCAGAGATGGCAGATGCGGTGCAGTGTTTCCTCGATGCAAGCAGCTAAACCTTTGCTTGCAAATCACTTTGCGTGGGTCACGGACATCGTGCATTTGACCCGCGCAGATTTTCTCCCTAATTAAGCTATACAGACCAATTTTGGCCGCCAGAGCCTTGGGCAGACTGGCTCCATGGGAGGAACACCAATGTCGCAAGAGCGCAGTTTACGGGATATCGGGCCTGATAAGTCACTTCTCTTGGTGGATGATGACGAGCCGTTTCTGCGCCGATTGCAGCGCGCCATGGAAAAGCGTGGCTTTGAGGTCGAAGCCGCCGAAACTGTGACAGCGGGGAAAGCCATCGCGATGGCCCGCCCGCCTGCTTACGCGGTTGTCGATTTGCGGCTTGAAGATGGCAATGGCTTGGATGTTGTGGAAACACTCCGCGCGAAACGGCCCGATGCGCGAATTGTCGTTTTGACCGGTTATGGCGCGATTGCAACTGCGGTTGCTGCGGTAAAGATTGGCGCGACTGATTATCTGTCGAAACCAGCGGATGCAAATGACATCACCGCCGCGCTTTTGGCCAGTGATGATGATCTCCCCCCACCGCCCGAAAACCCGATGAGTGCTGACCGCGTGCGTTGGGAACATATTCAACGCGTTTATGAGCTATGTGATCGCAATGTGTCTGAGACGGCACGGCGCTTGAATATGCATCGCCGCACGTTGCAACGGATTTTGGCGAAGCGCAGCCCTAAGTAAGTCTTAAATCCGAGCGATGAGCGCGTTGTGCCGTGCTGTGAAATCTGCGCGCACCTCTGCGGGCGGGCGCAGCGCAAGGGTGATTTGCGCCAGAAGCTTGGCTTCGGGCCTGCCAAAAAATTGATCTGCTTCAGTTTCTGAAAAGCCCGCGATTTGCACGGCTTCGATCCACGCGCTGATGCGATCCGCTTGCTTGATCCGTGTTTTGACCGTTTTGGGCAATTCTGCAGGCAGGCCAAACCGCAGATGAATTGCAGCGGTTAAGCGCGCGTCCAACTCCGCATATCCAGGCCCCACGGCGGATTTAACGGGGCTGATCATATCGCCAATCACATATTCGGGCGCATCGTGCAAAAGCGCAGCCAGATTCCATTTCAAGGGGCCGTTGGGATGTTGCAGGTCGTAAATCTGTTCAACCAAGAGCGAATGCTCAGCCACGGAATACGGATAATCGCCGCGCGTTTGACCGTTCCAACGCGCTACGAATGCGAGGCCATGGGCGATGTCCTCGATCTCGATATCAACGGGTGTGGGGTCAAGCAGGTCTAGCCTTCGACCCGATAACATTCGTTGCCAAGCACGGATGGGTGTTGAGCGCGGCATAGGTTCTTTTGTCCTTCACGTTTTGCGAAACCATATAGCCCTTCGCTTCAGATGCAACGCATCCCGCGCGAATGGACGCAGCGCCATTGCTGTGGGGCCGCAAGGCTGCTATGGCCACGCCAAATTAGAGACATGATTATCCGCCCTCAAGGAGGCTGCACTCGTGAACGATTACATCGTCAAAGATATCGCCCTTGCCGATTATGGCCGCAAAGAATTGGACATTGCTGAAACGGAAATGCCAGGCCTGATGGCATTGCGTGCGGAATATGGCGCCGAAAAGCCCCTCAAAGGCGCGCGCATTGTTGGCTCTTTGCATATGACCATTCAGACTGCCGTTCTGATTGAAACATTGGCGGCTTTGGGTGCCGATGTGCGTTGGGCAAGCTGCAATATCTTCTCGACCCAAGATCACGCGGCTGCCGCGATTGCCAAGGCCAGCATCCCCGTTTTCGCCATCAAAGGCCAAACCTTGGAAGAGCATTGGGATTATCTTGATAAATCCTTCCTCTTTGAGGATGGCCCCAACATGATCTTGGATGATGGCGGTGATGCCACGCTTTATGTTCTTTTGGGCGCGCGCGCCGAAGCGGGTGAGGACATCATCCCCGTCCCGCAATCTGAAGAAGAAGAAGTGATCAAAGCGCAGATCAAAAAGCGCATGGCGCAAAGCCCGGGCTGGTTCACCAAAGTGCGCGACCAGATCAAGGGCGTTTCTGAGGAAACCACCACAGGCGTGAACCGCCTTTATCAATTGGTGCGTGAGGGTCAGTTGCCCTTCCCTGCGATCAACGTCAATGACAGCGTCACCAAGTCGAAATTCGACAATAAATACGGTTGTAAAGAATCGCTCGTTGACGGTATCCGCCGCGCGACTGATATGATGATGGCAGGTAAAGTTGCTGTCGTCTGTGGTTATGGCGATGTGGGCAAAGGTTCCGCCGCGAGTTTGCGCGGCGCGGGCGCGCGCGTTAAAGTCACCGAGGTTGACCCGATTTGCGCGCTTCAGGCCGCGATGGACGGGTACGAAGTGGTGCTGTTGGAAGATGTGGTCGCAAGCGCGGATATCTTCATCACCACCACGGGCAACAAGGACGTCATCCGCATCGAACATATGCGCGAAATGAAGGATATGGCCATCGTGGGCAATATCGGCCATTTCGACAATGAGATCCAAGTTGCGGCTTTGAAAAACCACAAATGGACGAATATCAAAGAGCAGGTGGATATGATCGAAATGCCCTCGGGCAGCCGCATCATTCTTTTGTCTGAAGGCCGCTTGTTGAACCTTGGCAATGCCACAGGCCATCCTTCTTTCGTGATGTCCGCTTCCTTCACCAATCAGGTGCTTGCGCAGATTGAACTGTGGAAGAATGGCGGAAATTATAAGAACGAGGTTTACATTCTGCCCAAGCATTTGGACGAGAAAGTGGCCCGTCTGCATTTGGATCGGATTGGCGTGAAGCTGACCAAGCTGGATAAATCCCAAGCGGATTATATCGGTGTTCAGCCTGAAGGCCCATTCAAGCCAGAGCATTACCGCTACTGACGCGCGACCCTGCGCGATATGGCTGAAAAGATTGAAAGATCGGGCAAAAGCGCCCGATCTTTTATTTTTAGGTTTATTTTTTATCTTTGACTTGCCAGTCTGCCCTTAGCCCGATGGGATTACCCTTCGGGCCAATGTGTCTTTAGGGGGAGTTTGTGACGGGCAAACGTGATGATTTAATCGCCACATATGCGGGCGATTTGAAAAACAAATGCGGCATGGATGCGGATATGGATCTTCTGACCAAGGTGACGATTGGTCTAGGGCCGTCCATTTATAATGCAGATGCCTCAACAGTGGCAGGCAGCCAACCGTCAGAATTGGAAACGGTGAAGAATAATTTTCTGATCAAGAAACTGGGTCTGGCCGATGGCCCTCAGTTGATGGATGCGATCAATAGCGTCATCGAAACCTATGGTCGCTCAGAGCGGAACAAATACCGCGCGGTGATCTATTACATGCTGGTCAAGCATTTCGGTAAAGAAAGCGTCTATCGCTGAACCTGACCGCTTTATCAGTCAAACAGGCCCCCAACTGCCACGGCGGTGTTCGGGGCCTTCTTATGTGATCGATAAAATTCGACGTGCTTTTTTTTGATTGCTCGCAGGGGTTTATGTTATCCACACCCTGCCTGATCAGTATGGCGGGCCCTCATTCGAACACGTGCGAAGCGAGAAGAGCGCGTGGGTGGCGGAGGGTTCCGATCTGATCGGGGCCCTCCTTCTTTATTCCAGCCCACCCATTTTACAGATGATATCCCAGGCCTCTGGTGTCACGGGTTGCACCGAGAGGCGCGATTGGCGCAGCAAGGCCATTTCGGCAAGACGAGGCTCGGCCTTAACCATTTCCAAACTCACAGGGCGGGGCATGGGGCGGAGGGCTTTTATGTCCACGCAGTCCCAACGCGGGTCGTCCGTGGTGCTGTCGGGGTGGCTTGTGGCGATGACTTCGACAAGGCCCACCACGGCCTTTTCGGTCTGGGAATGATAGAAAAACCCCTGATCCCCGATTTCCATTTGCCGCATGAAGTTACGCGCCTGATAATTGCGCACGCCGTTCCATTCCTCTCCCTGATCCCCGCGGGCAGATTGCTGCGCCCAACTCCACGTGTCGGGTTCGGATTTGAACAGCCAATACGCCATCAGCCGATGACCTTTTTCCATGCTTCGATGCGGGTTTTCGCAAAAAGCCCTGCTTTTGCGTAAGGATCATTTGTGGCCCAAGCTTCGGCGTCTGCGCGGGTTTCAACCTCGATGATGACGAGCGATCCGATCATCTTGCCTGCCTCATCCAAAAGTGGGCCTGCCATTTCAACCACGCCTGTCTCGGCGATATAGGCCAAATGGGCCTCGCGGTTATCAAGGCGGGTTTGTAGGGCTTCGGCCTTGTCTGTGCACATCAACGCGTAACGCATTTTCTTTACTCCATGGTCAAAGGGCGCGCCAAAAGCGCCTCTGTTATTTCGTCAAACTCTACTTCACCTGCGCTCAGCTTGGCCACGGCATCGACAAGGGGTGTGTCAATTTCGGCCCGCGCGGCCAAGCCCCGCGCGGTCGCAACCCCCTCAACTGTGCTGTCCTCCGACCAAGCTGTGCCTTGGGTCAGGGAGAGGCCAAAGCGCATATTGCGCGATTTTTCCGAAGTGCAGGTCAGGATCAAGTCGCCAAGTCCCGACAGTCCTGAAAGCGTTTCATCTATCGCGCCAAACCCGCGTGCGATCCTGCGCATTTCGGCAAAGCCGCGGGCCATAAGAGCGGCGCGCGCGCTCTCGCCCAAGCCCCGCCCCATGACTGCACCTGCCCCAATTGCGATTACATTTTTTAGGGCGCCCCCCATCTCTGCCCCGATAATATCGGTGCTTCCGTAAAGGCGTAGATTGGACGTGGATAGCGCCTTTTGCAGCGTAGTCACGGCGGTCGCATCCTGACACGCCAAGGTCAGGGCAGTTGGCAGGCCGCGCGCGATATCGACCGCGAAACTGGGACCCGTGAGCTGTGCCGCGACTTTGTCTGGAAATCGCGCGCTCAGCAGTGATGCAGGGCCAAGACCCGTGGTCAAATCAATCCCCTTCGCGCAGGAGACAAGATGACCCGCGTGCGGCTTATAGCCATCTAAAAATGACCCAAGCTTTTGCGTGGGAATGGCCAGTAGCAAAATATCGCTTCTCAGCGCGTCTAAATCATCCGTGACTTCTATTTGGTCAGGCAAGCGGATATCGGGCAGACGTTTCGTATTTTCGCGGGATTGGCGCATGTATTCGGCACCATCGCGAGCCCAAAGGCGTACGGGCCGACCCGCACGGGCCAATGCTATGGCAAGGCTTGTGCCAAAGGCGCCGGCGCCTGCGATATCAATCATGCCTTCGCCCCCTTTTTTCCCGAGCCAAGCATGGCATCGGCGCTTTGATCCAAGGGCCAGCGTGGGCGTGCGAATAACGTCATGTCATCCCGCGCCCCTTCGAGATAGAGTTCTAGCCCCGCCATAGCGATCATAGCAGCATTGTCTGTGCATAGGGCCAATGGTGGCGCGACAAATGGCGTATTGGCCTCATCCGAGACAGCCTCAAGCGCCTTGCGCAGGGTTTGATTTGCGGCCACCCCACCCGCCACAGCGAAGCCCGTGATCCCGTCTGCCAAGGCCAAGGCGCGGCGTGATTTCTCGGCCAAAACATCACGCATTGCAGCTTGGAAACTGGCACAAATATCCGCGCGGTCTTGTTCAAAAAGCCCATTTTGGGCGGCAACCAATTGATCACGTTGGCGCAGCACAGCCGTTTTTAGGCCTGAGAATGACATATCGCAGCCCTCGCGATCCAAGAGCGGACGGGGAAGTGAAAATCGGTGGGCATCCCCAGATTGTGCCGCCTTTTCCACTGATGGCCCGCCGGGCTGGGGCAATCCCATGATCCGTGCAACCTTATCGAAGGCTTCGCCTGGGGCATCGTCAATTGTGCCCCCGAGGCGCGTGAAATTGTCAGGGCCTTTGACATGTAAAAACTGGCAATGCCCTCCTGAAACCAAGAGCATCAGATAGGGGTAACGCATCTCATCTGTCAGGCGTGGGGTCAGGGCGTGGCCTGCCAAATGATTGACCCCAATCAGTGGCTTGCCGAGACCATAAGCCAATCCTTTGGCGGCCATGACGCCTGACAAAACGCCGCCAATGAGACCAGGGCCCGCAGTGACCGCGATGGCGTCTATGTCGGCTAAGGGAATATCTGCCTGCGCCAAAGCCTCTTCGACCATGTGATCCAATTTTTCAGCATGGGCGCGCGCGGCCAGTTCGGGAACCACGCCACCGAATTCGGCGTGCAGGGATGTTTGACCTGTCACAACAGAAGACAGAAGAACAAGATCCCCCGAAGCCTCGCGGCGCAGCACCGCAGCGGCTGTATCATCGCAGCTCGATTCCAGCCCCAAGATGGTTAGTCTTTGCCCTGCGGTCATGCCCAGTGGATCCTTCGCCCATTGCAGACCAAAGATATCTGCGATGGAAGCCAATTGTAAGCGCTTCGCAAGGCAGGTATCATTGCAGACTATGGCTGACAATGCTTGCCCTTTGATCCTTCTGACCCGTTCTGCTGCGCAATCGCAGCGGTTTGCTGATGATATGACGGCGGCTTTGGGTCAGCGTCCCGCGCTTTCGATCCATCCGCTGATGACGATGTCTGTGATCCCAGTGGATGTGGATATCTCGCGCTATGATGCGGTCGTGTTCACCTCGGAAAACGGGGTTTCTGCCTTTGCTAAATTGTCAAAGGAACCTGACGCAGCTTTGCGGGTCACAGCCTATTGTGTTGGGCAAAAAACTGCGCAAGCGGCGCAGGCTTTGGGTTTCATGGCGCGATCTGCGGAGGGTGATGTCACCGATCTTTCAGCGTTGATCTTGGCCGATCTGCCGCGCTCGGCGCGGGTGATCCATCTGCATGGGCACCACCAAGCGGGCGATCTGTGCGCGGTCTTGCAAGCTGCAGGCCAGACTGCTGATCACTTGGCGATATACGAGCAGGTTGCACTGGCGCCTGATAGTGAATTTACCTCAATTTTTCAAAGTGATAGGTCGGTTGTCGTCCCGCTGTTTTCACCCCGCTCTGCAGCCTTGTTTTTTGCGGCCTTGCCAGAGAACATGCGTGCGGATTTGCGGTTTGTTGCGATCAGTGCAGCAACTGCTGACGCCATCCCTGCCGCGTTTCACGCGCGGGTATCTGTGGCGCAATCCCCTAATGCAGGCGCGATGATTGATGCGCTAGTGAGATATCTTCGCTAAAGGCGCGATCGGGTCGCCTGCAAGGCTTGAGCGCATGGGATGGCTGCTCTAAGCTGCTGAAAAACGCTGTCAATGTAACTGGACAGCATGATTCTGACGGGTAAGAGGTCTGTATGGCGGAAAAAAAATCAACATCTTCGCAGGCTTCGACAGGGTCGCGTTCAAAGCGAACACCATCACAGGCGCACAAATCGACCTCAGCGAAGGTGACACCCAAAGCGGCTGTAAAGACCACCACAAAGGCCACTGCAAAACCTGCGCCGAAAGCGGCAACAAAGCCCGCAACGGATGCTGTTCCAAGCCAATCCGATACAGCGCCTGCTGCCCCGCCTTTACCAAAGCCGCGCAATTCGGTCTGGCCGATGGTTTTAGGGGGTGGTCTTGCTGCAGGGCTTGGCTTCGTTGCGGCCAGTCTTTTGCCAAGCGCGGAGCCCTCCAATGATATTGCTGCGCGTCTCTCTGCTATTGAGGCAACACAGGATGAACTGCGCGCAGGCCTCGCAGGCCAAGGGGCAGCCACAGTCGATCTTGCGCCGCTTGAGGCGAGTTTGGCCGATCTTCGTACGGATCTTGATTCAGTCTCGGTGCCGCAGGTTGATTTGACCCCGATGACCGCCAAGCTTGATGCGCTTGACGCCGATCTTGCGGCGCAAGCCAATGCGCTCTCCGATCTGCAATCGCGCATTGCCATGCTTGAAGCCCGCCCTGAAGGTACAGATGTTTCACTTTTAGGGGCAAATGGTGTCGCGTTGGATCAGCAGATTGCCACATTGCAGGCCCTAGTAGACAGCCAGCGGGGCGCGCTTGAGGCCGTTTCACAAGATGCTGAAACCGAACTCGCCGCGTTACGTGAGACGATCACCAGTGAAGTGGCACGCCTGCAGGCCAGCAGCGCGATTGTACGCCTGACATTGGCGATGGAAAGCGGTGCGCCATTTGCAGCGGCGCTATCTGATGCGGAGGCAGGATCAGGCATCTCCGCCCCCGCTCTGTTGCACGCTGCGGCCGAGACGGGACTGGTGCGCCTGTCGCAGCTTCGCACGGAATTTGCGCCCTTGGCGCGCAATGCGCTGCCAATTGCCTTGCGCGAAACGGCAGGCGATAAGGTGAGCGCGCGCGTGGGGGCGTTCCTGCAAGGCCAAATTGGTGGTCGGTCGCTCAGCCCGCGTGATGGGGATGACCCAGATGCAATCTTGTCCCGTGCCCAAGGGGCCGTTGATCAAGGCGATTTGTCTTTGGCTTTGGCTGAACTTTCGGCCCTGCCTGCCCCTGCCCAAGCCGTATTTTCGGATTGGGTCGCTCAGGTTGAGGCGCGTCTCTCTGTGACTGAGGCCTTCGAAACCTATCGCGCCGCAATCGGTCAAGCGGGTTAAGGGGGGCGATGTGATGTTGTGGTCCATGCTCAAGGCGCTGATTTTCGTAGCTGCCACCGCCCTTTTGGCGATTGGGGCCACCTATCTGCTCGAGATCGGTGATGTGGCGCTAATCACGGTGGCAGGGCGCGAATTTGTTCTGACACCTTTTGTGTCGGTGCTGTTGGCGCTGGCCGCTTTGGTTTTGGTGTGGATCTTGATGCGCCTCACGGGCTTGATCGTGGCGGGTATCCGTTTCCTCAATGGCGATGAAACTGCATTGACCCGTTATTTCAATCGCCGCAGCGAAAAACGTGGGTTTGAGGCATTGTCCGACTCGATCCTCGCCCTTGCAGCGGGTGAAGGGCATTTGGCCATCCGTAAAGCAGAGCGCGCGGCGAAGCTGCTGGCGCGGCCAGAGGTGACGAATTTATTGATTGCCCAAGGGGCGGAAATGGCGGGCGACAAGGCCCGCGCGACCGAAGCATTCAAAGCCTTGGTTCAAGATGAGCGCACCCGCTTTGTCGGTGTTCGGGGCTTGTTGCAGCAGAAACTGGCCGCAGGAGACACCGACACCGCTTTGAAACTCGCCGAAAAGGCCCTCGCCCTGCGACCCAAAAATGCGGATATGCAGGACACCTTGCTGCGTCTTCAGGCGCAATATGAAGATTGGGCAGGGGCACGGGCCACATTGAATGCAAAACTGCGGTCAGGCACTTTGCCGCGCGATGTGCATAAGCGCCGTGACGCTGTCTTGGCCCTTGCCGATGCGCGTGAGGCTTTGGCAGATGGCCAAATTGCCCGCGCGACAGAGCTGGCAAAATCCGCCAATCGGCAATCTCCAAGCCTTGTGCCCGCCGCAGTGATGGCGGCGCGCATGTCGATTGCCGAGGGTAAGGCAAAGCAGGCCGCATCGGTGATCCAAAAAGCATGGGGTCTTGCGCCGCACCCTGATCTAGCCGCGGCTTTTGCCGAAATCGTTCCCGAAGAAACGCCAGAGGCGCGGATCAAACGCTTCCGTCCTTTGTTAAAGCAGCATCAAGGCCACCGTGAGGCGCGCCTTTTGGAGGCGGAATTGCAAATCGCCGCCAAGGAATTTGATGAGGCCCGCAAGGCCCTTGGCAGTTTGGCACAGGATGAGCCAGATGCGCGCAGCCTGACTGTTATGGCTGCCATTGAGCGCGGCGAAGGCGGTGAAGATCGTCTGGTGCGGGCTTGGCTTGCAAAAGCAGTTACAGCATCGCGTGGGCCGCAATGGTTGTGCGAGGCCTGTGGCCATGTTCATGCCGAATGGCGCCCAACCTGCACCCATTGTGATGGGTTCGATACATTGCATTGGGCGGTGCCACCGCAAAGTGAAGCCGCGCTCCAAGGGCCTGAACAAATGCTGCCTTTGATCGTGGGTGCCTTGGATGGCCCAAGCCCTGCTGCGGTAGAAACGCCTGAAACAGTTGCAACCCCGCAGCAGACAGCCCCATTTGAGCCTATGGTCGAGCCCGTATCGGACGAGGATACGTTAACTTTGGGTCCTGAATTCCGAATTGATGATGAGGAGGACGCCAGTAAGGGAGCAGACGCGGTGCAGGCCGCCCGTGGCGTAAATTAAACACGGATTACATTATGTCTACACAAGCGCGCACAACCTTGCTATGAGCGCGCCCGTGGCCGCTGTAGCTCAGCTGGTAGAGCACGTCATTCGTAATGATGGGGTCGGGGGTTCGAGTCCCTTCAGCGGCACCACTCCAAGAAAAAAAATCATTATTTAACATATCTTTATGTAAGATCCGTAGACTTACATCTACCCTTTTATCCACCTTTTTGTTGTGCGTCCCAGGCGCGCGTGGCTGCGTGTTTGCTTTTGCTCGCGCACAAGCCGAACATGTTTTAATGGTTGCGCTATTTTGACTTGCCATCAACGCGTCACGCTGATCTTTCTCCACCAATCCTCGTTCGATTAGCTTGGCGACCGCCCGAGAGACCGATCCTTTATCTGTGTCCAGGGCGTCAACGATTGCCTTTTGCATGCATCTTGGATGCTGCTTTATGAAGGCGTAGCATTTCTCTTGAAACGACCCGAGCGTTGCAACATCTGGAGTGCCTTGGAAACTGAAGCCAGGGCTGTCCCAGCGGTATGCAAACTCACCGCCTTCAACTTCCTTGCCTACAACATGGGCGATTATGTCTTTGGACCCAGGCCGCTGTTCTAAAACAATAGCGGTTTCAATCGTGGCACCAATCCCTTGGGAGCCCATTATGCGCTCGATCGGTGTTGACGGATTGCCGCTATCTTTGCGTGTGTGGTGAACAACCATGAGGGCGAGGTCCAAATCGTGTGCTAGCCGCCGCATAGGGGCAAATTCAGCCTCTGTCTCCTCATAGTTTTTTTCTGACAAGCTGGCGTGGCGGATAGTGTCAAGCCCCCTATGTTTGATCCAAACTTTGAATTTATAACTTCGGTTTACGGCGGCCTGAAAGTGATATGGCCCACATATTCGCCACCCCCAATCCAAAGCCCCAGTTGGACGGGTTGGAAGGCGGCGTTAGATATTGCCTTCATCGCTTGCCGCGGATCTTGATCGAGTGGCGGCGGTTACAGGGTGGGGCGTTTGTCCTTCCACGGATTGACGCTGTGATAGGCATTGGCAAGCGCCAGAAGCTGCGCGTCTGATCCTTTTGGCCCGATGATTTGAATGCCCGCGGGAAGGCCTGTTTCACCAAAACCAGCTGGCAGGGTTAGGGCGGGTAAGCCGCCAAGGCTTGCGGGTGTGACGACCGCCATCCAGTGGTGATAGGTATCCATTGCGCGCCCATTGATCGCCTCGGGATAGCGTAGCTCTGCCGCAAAGGGCCATGTCTGCGTTGCGGGGAGGGCTAGGAAATCAACGGTTTCAAAGCTGCGCGCAGCGGCCCGTAGCCAGTCAGATCGATCCGCACTTGCGGCGAGAATATCGGCAGGGGTTAGAGATTGACCTCCCTCAATCTCCCAAATCGCTTCGGGTTTTAGCAGGTCGCGTTGAAGAGGATTGGACGCATAGCCCCCCAATTTTCCCAAGATTGCAAAATGCCGAAGCCTGCACCATGAGGCCCAAATCTTCTCGAATGGGAAAGGTGGTTTGTCTGGCGCAACTGTGGCACCTGCTTCGGACAGAACTGCCAAAGATGCCTCGAGATGGGTGATCAGGCTAGGCTCCAAAGCTAAGGATCCACCCCAATCGCCAAGCCATGCAATTTTGGCGCCAGAGAAATGCGGCAGGTTTTGAAAGTCACATTTGGGCCAATGATACGGGACGCGCGGATCAGGCCCTGCAAGGACATTCAACAAAAGCGCCAAATCTTGTGGGTTGCGTGCCATTGGTCCATCGGTAGACAAGGGATGCATGAACATTTCGCCTTGGGGTTCGCCGGGCACCAGACCATGCGTGGGTCTTAGGCTATATAGATTATTCCATGCGGCCGGATTGCGCAGGCTGCCCATCATGTCTGATCCATCGGCAAGACCGACCAAACCCGCCGCCAAAGCCGCACCTGCGCCGCCCGATGACCCGCCTGCCGATTTTTCTAAATCATACGGGTTTTTGGTTATGCCGTAGATGGGATTAAAGCTGTGCGATCCTAAACCGAACTCAGGCACATTCGTCTTGCCGATTAAAATCGCACCAGCGGCCCTGAGGCGCGCTGCAACAAGGTCGTCTTTGCTTGGTACGAAATCTTTGAAAATCGGTGATCCCCAGCTGCTTGTGATCCCTTTGGTGGCAACCAAATCTTTCACAGCAAAGGGCAGGCCATGCAGTGGCCCTTTTTGAGGGGCCGCGTCCATGGCGCGGGCCTCGTCCATCAAGGCAGCTTCATCACGGAGCGCTACGATGGCATTGATCTTGGGATTGATCGCCGCGATGCGCGCCAAGCTTTCTTCCATCAGCGCGCTTGGAGAAAGACTGCCTTTGGCGATTTCATCCATCAATTCATGGGCGGGGCGATAAGCTGTCGTCATGATCCATCTCGCAAAATGTGGTTGCCCCATAAAGACCGAAGCTTGCGCTGTTGTGAAGATATAGCAAATCTCAGAAATTTTTGGCTTTTTGCACAATTTGACGCGCACCTGTCACAAAGACGCGCCATCTGGGACGAAGTTTGATGGCGGATCAGCGGGGCGACTATGGGCGGCACCTCAACAGCGCCAATGCCAAAACGTGTTTTGATCATTTCGGACGCATGGGGCGGCCAGATCAATGGCGTGGTGCGCACTTACCAAAATATCATCGCTGCGCTTGAAGCGCGCAATGTGGATGTTCGGGTCATTGGCCCAGAAGATTTTCGGCGGATCGCGCTGCCGTTTTACAAAGAGATAGAACTGGCAATCTTACCTGCGCGCCTTTTGCGCCGATTGATTGAAGACTATGCGCCAGATGCAATCCATATCGCGGTTGAAGGCCCACTGGGTTGGGCGGCTTGGCGCTATTGCACGGCGCGCGGCGTTCCATTCACCACGGCCTTCCACACCGATTTTGCCCGATATATTGCGCTGTGCGTTCCCAAATTTTTGAGCAGTTTCGCTGAGCGGAGTATCATGGCCGTTCTAAGTAAATTTCACAATGCCTCGACCTGCGTATTTGTTGCGACTGCGCGGATTGAGCAGCAGTTGCGAGATAGCGGGTTTACCGCGCCGATGGTGCGGTTGTTGCGTGGTGTAGATTATGATCTGTTCTATCCCGCCCCCCATCCAAAGCGCGCCGAGCCTCTGAGGCTTCTCTATGTGGGGCGCGTATCGAAAGAGAAGAATATCGAAGCTTTCCTCGATCTTCCCATTGCAGCGGAAAAAATCGTTGTGGGGGATGGCCCGCTTTTGCCACATCTCCGCAAAGACTATGGCAGCGTGCGGTTTACAGGCAGCTTAACAGGGCGCGCTTTGGCAGATGCCTATCGGGATGCGGATGTTTTCGTATTTCCTTCGCGCACTGACACGTTTGGAATTGTTTTGATTGAGGCGTTGGCCTCAGGCCTGCCAATTGCGGCCTTTGACGAACCAGGCCATCCGACATTGTGGGTCACGATCCGACCCTTGGGGCGATCAGTGACACTGATCTTGAGGATGCTGTGCGCCGCGCTATTGCTGCCAAAGGTAGCCCGCAAGAACGGCATGAAAAAACCAAGGCACGCTATTCATGGCCAGAAGTGGCCGATGTGTTCCACAAGAACCTTGTCTGCGAGAGCCATGGTTGATCCGCGCCGTCAGCCAATCAAGATCAGAAGTTTGTTTCTCTCTGATATGCATATGGGCCACAAAGCGGCTGATCTTGCGGCCGTTCGGCGGCTCTTGGCGCGCTATGAATTCCGCAACCTGTTTTTGGTTGGCGATGTGATTGATGGCTGGAAATTAGAAAAGCGTTGGTTCTGGAATGACGATTGTCAGAACGTGTTGAGCGAGATATTACGCCTGCGCCGCGATGAACGTGTGCGGGTGACGGTCATCACGGGCAATCATGACGAAAAGTTGCGCGAGATTTTACCCACGGTTCTCTGACCATTGATTTTGCGCAAATCCATTGAAGGGGGGATGCCGCTTTTGGGTCAGTCCTTCAAACGGCTCGCGCTTGAGCGCGCTGCGCGTGACGGGTTGGACGGCATCATTTGCGGCCACAGTCATATGCCTGAATTGAGCCAAGCCGGCGGGGGTGTGTTCGCCAATTGTGGCTCATGGGTGCGCCGTGACGGGCCGCATCACGCGATTGCCGAACATGAGAATGGCCAGCTTGAGTTGATTGAAACAGCGCCAACAGGGGACAAGCAGTCAGATTTGTCCCGCCGCAATGATATGCTTGGCGCGACTTTGGAAACCTATATCCGAAAACTAGGGCATGACCGCCGCGTGGTGTAGTTACGCGCCATTTAAGGTCACGATACGCCGCGTGGCGGCCTCATATCCGTCAAGCCCAAGCCCTGCGATCACGCCTTCGGCACGTCCAGAGACATAGGAATGATGGCGAAACGCTTCGCGTTTATGAACATTCGATATATGCACCTCAATCACTGGCCCCTCATAGGCACAAAGCGCATCATAAATTGCGATTGAGGTATGGGTATAGGCGCCTGGATTGATGACAATACCACAGGCGGCTTCGCGCGCCTCATGGATCCAGTCAATGAGTTGGCCTTCGTGATTTGATTGGCGCAAAGAGAGATCAAACCCTTCGGGAATCAGCGCCTTACACCGCCGTTCAACATCTTCAAGGGTTTCATGCCCGTAAATATGCGGCTCTCGCTTGCCCAAGAGATTAAGGTTTGGGCCATTGAGAATGTAAATCATCCGCGCCATCGTTATGCCATCCTATATGAGCAGATTGTTCTTTCGCGCAGTTAACCACGGCTTTGGGGGAAGTGCAAAAGCCGTTTACCCGATCCTAAAGTTTCTCGCATTACGCTATGGGCTCGTGAGGCTTTGTCTTTGGGAATGTGGATGCCGCCTATGGTTGATGATCTGAAAAATCGCCCCATTATCATTAAACGGAAAAAGGTTGTTGGCGGGGATGGTCATCACGGCGGCGCGTGGAAAGTGGCCTATGCGGATTTTGTGACCGCGATGATGGCGTTCTTTATGTTGATGTGGCTTTTGAACGCCACAACCGAGCAGCAGCGCAAGGGTATCGCAGATTATTTTAGCCCCAATGTTCCAATTGCCCGAATTTCTGGTGGTGGCGAGGGCGCATTTGGCGGTGAAAGCCCCTTTTCCGAGCTCTCCGTGGCGCAAAATGGCACAGGCGCGACCAATCGCCGACCCACAGAGGGGCGGCAGAGTTTGGGGGCAAGGACAATGGCAGGTGGGGTTGAAATCGCCGCCGATCAGGTTGAGGCGCTGCGCATGCCATAAAGACGCTTATAGAAATTCAGCGATTGCCAAAATTCCCCCCGCCAAACCAAAGCCGAGCGCGCCATAGGCCACACGCTCCTTCCACCTCGAGACAGGCTTTGTGGGTTTGGTGTTGACCTGCGCAAGCAGCGCCGCCTCAGCTAAATCTGGCAAGCGTGGCCCGAACCGCGCGAGCACCTTTGCCGTTTTCAGAAGGTCGGCGATTACGGCTTTAGGTCCAATGTTGCGGGCGATGTAATCTTCCACCACGGGCTTTGCCACATCCCAAATATTGATATGTGGATCAAGGGAGCGCGCAACCCCCTCAACAACAACCATTGTGCGTTGCAGCAAGATCAGTTCAGTGCGCGTTTCCATGCCAAATTTTTCAGTCACATCAAAGAGATATGACAGAAGTCGTGCCATGGAAATGCGGCTTGCATCCATGCCGAAAATTGGCTCGCCAACTGATCTGAGGGCTTGTGCGAATTGATCAACATCGCGATCGGCGGGCACATATCCCGCTTCAAAATGCACCTCTGCCACGCGGCGGTAATCTTTGCGAATAAAGCCCATCAAAATTTCGGCGTAGACGCGGCGCGTGTATTCATCGAGCCGCCCCATGATTCCGAAATCCAAGGCCACAATGTCACCCACAGGTGAAACTTTGAGATTGCCTTGGTGCATATCGGCATGGAAATAGCCATCCCGCAGAGCGTGGCGTAGGAACATCTGCAGCACGCGCGCAGCTAAGGCGCGGCGGTCAAAGCCTGCCGCGTCAATCGCTGCGACATCGCCAAGCGGCACACCTTTGGCCCAACTCATCGTCATCACCTGCCGTGATGACAGGCCCCATTGAATTTGAGGCACATCAAAGCCTTCGTCATTTGCCGTGTTGGCCGCAAATTCCCCTGCTGCGGCAGCTTCGATCCTCAGATCAAGTTCCTGCAGAACCACACCTTCGAAATGCTCGACCACTTCACGTGGACGCAACCGCCGCGTGGCAGGCGCAAGGGTTTCGACCAGCCACGCGATCAGGTAAAAGGCATTGATATCTTTGCGAAAGGCGCGCCCGATTTGGGGGCGTAACACCTTAACTGCAACCTCTTGTCCTGTCTCAGCCAACGTCGCTTGATGCACTTGCGCGATAGAGGCGGCTGCGACTGGCTCGGAAAAGGAGCTGAATAATTGGTCGACAGGAATTTCCAATTCATCGGAAATGACCTTTTTGGCGCGCTCTGTCGAGAAGGGTGGCAGCTTATCTTGCAGAACGCGCAATTGTTGCGCCAATTCTGAACCCACCACATCAGGGCGGGTCGATAGAATTTGTCCAAATTTGATATAGGCAGGGCCAAGGGCCGTCAGCGCGCGTGTTACAGGTGGTAGGGCGGGGTCACCGCGATGCCCCAGCCATGCAAACGGCAGGCCCAAAACCCGTGCTGTAATGCGCAAGGATCGCGGTGCCTTCAGCGCCTCAAGCGCCACACGCATCGCACCTGTGCGCTCGAATGTGGCGCCTGTGCGGATAACACGCCAAATATTATGTGGCCCGCGCATCGGTTAAATTTTCCAACCAGAATGCAGCGCGGCGATGCCAAAGCTGAGATTACGATAGGATACTTGCTCAAACCCAGCGGTGCGGATCATCCCTGCAAAGGTCTCTTGATCGGGAAATTTACGGATCGACTCGACCAAATATTGATAGCTGTCGCGATCATTGGCAATTATCTGACCCATGCGCGGGATCACATTGAATGAATAGAGATCATAAAGCTTTTGCAGGCCCGTATTCGGCAATTGGCTGAATTCCAAAACCATCAGGCGTCCACCAGGTTTGAGGACACGAAACGCCTCATTCAGCGCATCCTGCACTCGGGTTACGTTACGGATGCCGAAGCTGATGGTGTAGACGTCAAAACGATTGTTTTCAAAGGGCAGCGCCATGGCATCGCCCACAATCCAATTCAGGCTGTCGGCCATATGCGCGGCTTCAGCGCGCTTTTGCCCCTCGATCAGCATGGATTGCGTCATATCAAGCACTGTTGCCTTCGCAGAAGGCGCGCGTTTGAGAAAGCGGAAAGCGATATCGCCCGTCCCTCCCGCAACATCGAGCAAGTCCTGACCCGCGCGCGGGGCAAGCCAATCCATCATCGCATCTTTCCAAACGCGGTGAATACCTGCGGACATGACATCATTCATCACATCATAGCGGCTTGCCACATTGGAAAACACGCCATGCACCATGCCTGCCTTTTCATCCTCGCCCACGGTTTGGAAACCGAAATGGGTGGTGCGGCTGTCTTGGCTTTCATCTTTCGATGTCATCGGGCCTTGCCCTCCTTCTCAACTCCCCCCTCTTATAGGCAGCAAGGGCCGCCTGACAATGCGACGCTTGGAACAAGGAGTGAAGAATTTGCCAGAACTTCCCGAAGTGGAAACAGTGCGCCGTGGTCTTATCCCCGTCATGGAGGGGCAGGTGATCACAGAATTGCGCCTCAATCGTGAGGGTTTGCGTTGGCCATTCCCTGCCAATATGGCGCGGGATGTTTCTGGAGCGCGTATCCTGCGTTTGCGGCGGCGGTCGAAATACATCTTGATGGATTTAGATCGCGGCACGACTGTCTTGATCCATTTGGGCATGTCGGGGCGAATGTTGATTTCGCTGCCTGAAGGCGCTCGCGAGACACTTGCGCAGTTCGTGCATGGCCATCCTGCCCCTCAAAAACATGATCACGTTGTTTTCGAAATGGCACAAGGCGCGCGTGTCACCTTTAACGATCCACGCCGATTTGGTGCGATGGATTTGTTTGCGACTGCGGGTGAGGCGGATCACTGGCTGATCCGCGAGATTGGCCCAGAACCTTTGGGCAACCAGTTTGATGAACGCTATTTGGTCGATGCGCTGTCTGGGCGCAAAACACCGATCAAGGCGGCATTGCTCGACCAGCGGATCGTGGCGGGCTTGGGAAATATCTATGTTTGCGAATCCCTGTTTCGCGCGGGGATATCCCCAACCCGTCAAGCAGGTCGAATTGCACCTGCGCGTGTTGCGTCCCTTGTCCCAATCATTCGCGAGGTTTTATCCGAGGCACTTGAAGCGGGCGGGTCATCCTTGCGTGACTATCGCCAAGCAGATGGGGAATTAGGATATTTCCAGCATGGATTCCAAGCCTATGACCGCGAAGGCCAGCCTTGCCTCAAGTCGGGATGCGCGGGCGTGATCCGCCGTATTGTGCAATCGGGGCGGTCAAGTTTCTACTGCCCTGCCTGCCAAAGGTAGTTTCAACTTTTGGCTTATCCTGTTAACCCTGTCGCACATGCGAACCTGCGAGGATTGACTGGCGATGGCCTATGAAACCCTGATTGTGGACATTGAAAACCATGTCTGCCTAATCAAGCTGAACAGACCCGATGCGTTGAACGCGCTGAACATTCAGTTGCTCGGCGAATTGTCCAAGGTCATTAAATCCGCCAATTCTAATGATAAGGTTCGCGTAATCGTTATTACTGGCTCGGATAAGGCCTTTGCCGCTGGGGCAGATGTCAAAGAAATGTCCGAGAAAAGCTTTGTCGATGTATTCGCAGGCGATTTATTCACAACTGAGACCGAAGAATTACTGCGCTGTCGTAAGCCCATTATTGCCGCCGTTGCGGGTTATGCCTTGGGCGGGGGATGCGAGTTGGCGATGATGTGCGACTTCATCATTGCAGCGGATACTGCAAAATTCGGACAGCCTGAGATCAATTTGGGCATTGTCGCGGGGATCGGCGGCACGCAGCGCCTCACCCGTTTTGTGGGTAAGTCGAAAGCGATGGATATGCATCTGACAGGCCGCTTTATGACTGCTGAAGAAGCAGAGCGGGCAGGTCTTGTCAGCCGTGTTGTCCCTGCCAAAAAATTGATGGAAGAGGTCATGGGTGCGGCGGCCAAGATTGCTGAGAAATCCATGGTCACTGTGATGGCTGTCAAAGAATCGGTCAATCGCAGCTATGAAACCACGCTTCGTGAAGGCGTTTTGTTTGAACGCCGCCTGTTTCATGCGCTATTCGCCACTGAAGATCAAAAGGAAGGCATGGCAGCCTTTCTTGAAAAGCGCGAAGCCCAGTTTCGCGACAAGTGATTCAGGGCTTCACATTCTGTCAGAATTCCCGTACTGCGCGTCTCAGACATGCGTGTGAGGCCCGCTTTGGCCAGAGGACCCGGTTATAAACCCGTGGTTGGTGCTGGACAGGCGCGCGTTGCATTTTAATTGATACGAGCCTGAGAGAAGGGATCAACCAATGGCAAATACGCCTCAGTCCAAAAAACGCGCCCGCCAGAATGAGCGTCGCTATGAAGTAAATAAAGCGCGCCGTTCGCGTATCCGCACCTACCTGCGCAAAGTTGAAGAAGCGATTGCAACAGGCGATGCGTCTGTTGCTGCAGCCGCGTTGCGCGATGTACAGCCTGAGCTGATGCGCGGTGTGACAAAAGGTGTCCTGCATAAAAACACGGTTGCGCGGAAAATGTCGCGCCTATCGGCCCGTGTGAAGGCGCTTTCGGCCAAGTAATATTAGGCTTTGACCTAATTATTATGACAAATTCGCCCGCTTCTGCGGGCGTTTTTTTTTGGGAAAATCTTTGCTGATCAAGGCCGTTCTGTGGATGCATCAGATTCGGGTTTGAAAAAGAATTGTGTCAAGCGTGAAGTTCTATTGCGAGGGGGGCGCGACTCCCGCTAGCTTCGCAAGGTGATTCAGATTGTCTGGGGGGACAGCTGACAGGTGTAAAAACCAACGCGCGCAAATTTTTGTGCGCGGCACAGGGTGGATTAGTCTGCCCATAGGTTGAGTGATGCCTTTGCGTTTCTACGCATGGTTATCGCTGTGACCTATGGCTTAGATGCCAAGTGTATGCACCGAAGGTGTTTGTGTTCCCTCGAGAGAGTGACCGTATTTTAAGAACGGCAAAAAAGGATCTCGCAAACTGCGAGTGGGCACCTTTTTTGTAAAGATTGTTCAAGACGGTTCGCTCTCGCGGTTTGGACGTTGCAAGCGGGCATAATTATGCTGTTGGACTTGCAATGGGTCAGGCAGATTTTCTGAAAACGTTAAGCGGGGATGATCCGCGTGGGAACTGCCAGAACGGTGGTTCTCATGCGGCAAAATTAAAAATAAGCGTAGGTGCATGATGACGAACGACAAGTGGGCGGATGTGTGTAATGAACTGCAATCGGCGATTGGAAAAAATAACTTCAAATCTTGGATTGAGCCGATTGAGTTTGACAGCATCGATGCCCGCATCGCGCGTTTCCGTGTCCCCACGAATTTCTTTGGAACTTGGGTTTCGCAAAAATTTGGGGATGTAATTTTGCGCCACCTGCATGGCGCAGGGCTTGCAGTAGACCGCTTGGAATTCTTGGTGCAGAGCACGTCCCAAACACCTAGTGCACTGCAAACGCCTGCAGTTGGGGCGCTAGTGCAGTCTGCGCCTGACCTCTCGGCCGCGATCAGCGCCGATGCGGACATTCCTTTGTCTAATTTGAACCCTGCTTACACGTTCGAGAATTTTATCGTGGGCAAACCGAATGAGTTGGCCCATGCTGCCGCGCGCCGTGTTGCCGAAGGTGGCCCCGTGGCGTTTAACCCGCTGTTTCTTTACGGCGGTGTTGGCCTTGGCAAGACCCACTTGATGCACGCGATTGCTTGGGAGTTGACCAAAAACAAGCCCAATCAGCGCATTCATTACTTATCTGCTGAACAGTTCATGTATCGCTTTGTTCGTGCGTTGCGGGAAAAAGATACGATCGGCTTTAAGCAGATGTTCCGTTCGGTTGATGTTTTAATGGTTGATGATGTGCAATTCATCGCAGGCAAGAATTCTACACAAGAAGAGTTCTTTCACACGTTCAACGCTTTGGTGGAACTTGGTAAACAGATTATCATTTCGGGGGATCGTGCGCCCGTTGATATGGAGGATCTTGACAGTCGGATCGCCTCGCGTTTGCAATGCGGCTTGGTGGTGGATTTACATCCAACCGACTATGAATTGCGCCTTGGTATCCTGCAATCCAAACTCGAGACACAGCGCCAACGCTATCGTGATTTGAAAATCGCAGACGGGGTTTTGGAATTCATTGCGCATCGTGTCTCATCGAATGTGCGGGTGCTTGAAGGAGCCTTGACGCGTCTTTGCGCCTTTGCTGACCTGGTTGGTGCTGAGATCACGCTCGATCTGACCCAAGAATGCCTTTCTGACATTTTGCGCGCGACCAGCCGCAAGGTGACGATGGATGAAATCATCAAAAAAACCTGCGACTATTACAAAGTGCGTCCAGCAGATTTGATGAGTCCCAATCGCGCGCGCAATATTGTGCGTCCTCGGCAAATGGCGATGTATTTGTGCAAGAAATACACAACGCGATCCTTGCCAGAAATTGGGCGCAAATTTGGGGGCCGTGATCATACGACCATTTTGCATGGCGTCCGCAAAATCGAAGAATTGATGAGCACGGATAGCCAATTCGTGGAAGATGCAGAATTGCTGCGCCGTCTTTTGGAGGCGTGATTTTCCGCACTAAGCCATGCCAATCGAAAGATTGTCATTGACCGCGACTGTGCCAATCGAAACATTGCTGATAAAATACTTGTGCTGCGGCGCAGAGATAGTAACCTCTGCGCCCCGCTATATGTTGGAGACGAGGCTATGAAATTTTCGATCGAGCGCGCGGCCCTGCTCAAAGCTGTCAGCCAAGCCCAATCTGTTGTCGAACGCCGTAACACGATCCCTATTTTGGCGAATGTGTTGATCGAGGCGGATGGTAGCCATGTTTCCTTTCGTGCCACCGACCTTGATATTGAGGTGGTCGACAAGGTGGATGCCCATGTCGAACAAGCGGGTGCCACCACGGTTTCGGCGGTCACACTGCATGAAATTACGCGCAAACTGCCTGACGGGGCCTTGGTGCAAATCAGTGATGATGCAGCCTCGGGTCGCTTAATCGTTCAGGCGGGCCGATCGAATTTCTCTTTGGCGACATTGCCCAAGGAAGATTTTCCTGTGATGTCTTCGTCCGAATATAGCGCAAATTTCTCGGCCAAAGCGCCGGCGCTGCGCCGCTTGTTCGATAAATCCAAATTCGCGATTTCGACTGAGGAAACACGCTATTATCTCAACGGCGTTTATTTCCATATTGCCGAAGGTGAAGAGGGACGGATGCTGCGCGCGGTTGCCACAGATGGTCACCGCTTGGCGCGCGTGGATACCGAGTTGCCCACAGGTGCCGAGGCCATGCCCGGCGTGATCGTGCCGCGCAAAACCGTGGGTGAAATCCGCAAATTGTTGGAAGATGACGATGCGGTGATTGCGGTTTCCGTATCTGAGACAAAAATTCGATTCGCTACACCTGAGATCACGCTGACCTCGAAGGTGATTGATGGAACCTTCCCTGATTATCAGCGCGTGATCCCATCGGGAAACACTCGCAAATTGGAGGTGGATGCCTCTGAATTCGCGCGTGCAGTTGATCGTGTTGCCACAGTGTCGTCCGAGCGCTCACGCGCGGTGAAACTGTCCCTTGATGAGGATCGTTTGGTTCTGTCGGTAAATGCCCCAGATGCAGGCGCCGCCGAGGAAGAGTTGGCGGTTGCCTATGCGGATGAAAAGCTCGAGATCGGCTTTAACGCTAAATACCTGCTTGAAATCGCCAGCCAAGTGGATCGCGAGAACGCTGTGTTCATGTTCAATTCATCGGGTGATCCAACCTTGATGCGCGAAGGGAACGACACCAGCGCGATCTATGTTGTAATGCCGATGCGGGTCTGAGGCGCCGCGCGCGCCAAGTGGATTGAAAGAGCGCGCGGGATGAGTGCCTATATCTCGAATTTGCATCTGTCGTATTTTCGCAGCCATCGTGGTTTGCGGATGTCTTTCGATGGGCGGCCTGTTGCGATTTATGGGCCAAATGGGGCGGGTAAGACAAATATCTTAGAAGCGATTTCGATGCTGTCCCCTGGTCGGGGGCTGCGGCGCGCCCCGTCCGAGGATTTGATCCGCCGCCCAGAGGTGATTGGGTGGCGCGTGGCGGCGACCCTGCAGATTGACGACACTGTGCATGAGCTCATCACCCGCGCCGAGCCAAGCAGCCCCCGTCAGGTCGAGATAGATGAGAAATCCGCGCCCCAATTGGCGCTTGCGCGCCTTTTGCGGATGGTTTGGCTGGTGCCATCGCAAGATCGGCTTTGGATTGAAGGGGCCGAAGGGCGCAGGCGGTTTTTGGATCGCATTACGCTGAGCTTCTTTCCAGATCATGGTGAGGCGGTTCTGGCCTATGAAAAATCCATGCGGGATCGCAATCGCTTGCTAAAGGATCAGGTGCGCGATGCGGGTTGGTATGCAGCGCTTGAACGTCAGATGATGAGTGCCGCAGAGCAAATATGTGCCAATCGCAGCGCTGCCTTGACCCGCATTGCTGCCGCGCAAGAGGAGGCGGAAACCAGGTTCCCTATCGCAGATCTGACCTTGGAGGAGGGAGAGGGTTTTACCGCGCCCACCGATTTGGTCACGTTGTGGTCTGATACACGGTCACGGGACATGGCAGCAGGGCGCACGTTGGTTGGGCCGCATCGCACTGATCTTGGCGCGATTTATCGCGTCAAGGATGCCCCAGCGCGGCAATGCTCCACGGGTGAGCAAAAGGCCCTTTTGGTCTCTCTGATTTTGGCCAATGCCCGCGCGTTAAAGCAGGACACGGGCCGCGCACCTTTGGTGCTGTTGGATGAAGTGGCGGCACATCTTGATGCAGACAGGCGAGCAGCCCTCTTTGACGAAATATGCGCGCTGAATGCACAAGCTTTCTTGACAGGCACTGGCGCAGAATTGTTCATGGAATTTGGCGCGCGTGCGCAAGAGGTGCCGCTCGGGGTGGAGGCGGCCAATTAGGTAGGACAATGACAATAACGCTCGCCCAAATGGCGCTCTATGCGGGCGCGCTTTTCGTGCTGTTTCTCACCCCTGGCCCTGTGTGGTTGGCCTTGACCGCGCGCACATTGGCGCATGGGATGCGTGGGGCGTTTCCCCTGATGCTGGGGGTGGCACTGGGGGATACCGCATGGTCAGTTCTGGCCTTGGTCGGGCTTGCATGGATTGTCGCAAGCTATGATTGGGTGATGGAGGCGCTGCGTTGGCTCGCTGTGGTTGTTTTTGTAGGTATGGGGGTCATGCTAATCCGTCATGCAGGCCACCAAATCAGCGCCGATAGCCGCCTTAATCGCAAAGGGGTCTGGGCAGGGTTCATTGCAGGCCTTGCGGTGATTTTAGCCAACCCCAAAGCGATTTTATTCTACATGGGGATGCTGCCGGGGTTCTTTGATCTCAGCACGATTAACGCGACCGATATCGCCCTGATTGGGGCCATCTCCATGTTTGTGCCATTGGTTGGAAATACGTTTTTTGCGCTTTTTGTGGATCGTGCGCGCCGCCTTGTGACGAACCCAGTGGCGCTGACACGGATTAACAAGATCGCGGGCGGCCTGCTGATCTTGGTGGCCATAGCGATTGCGGTGTTCAACCGCTAAATATTGTGGCAAAGGCGTGACATTCCCACAACAACGCGTTATAAAACCGCATAAGAAACAGGCAGAGGTCCCCATGGCCGAAAACGCGCCCGCGCCGCAGGAATACGGCGCAGATTCCATCAAAGTTCTCAAGGGCTTAGAGGCAGTTCGCAAGCGTCCCGGTATGTATATCGGTGACACTGATGATGGCTCTGGCCTGCACCATATGGTGTATGAGGTTGTCGATAACGGCATTGACGAGGCATTGGCAGGTCACGCCACGCAAGTTTCCGTCAAAATTCATGCCGATAATTCAGTTTCCGTGCGCGATAATGGCCGTGGTATCCCTGTGGATATGCATGCTGAGGAAGGCGTGTCTGCTGCCGAAGTGATTATGACCCAGCTGCACGCAGGCGGCAAATTCGACCAGAACTCCTATAAGGTTTCTGGCGGTCTGCATGGTGTGGGCGTGTCGGTTGTAAACGCCCTTTCCGATTGGCTGGAACTGCGCATTTGGCGTAATGGCAAAGAGCATTACGCCAAGTTCGAACGTGGCGAAACGGTCGAGCATTTGCGCGTTGTGGGGGACTCCGATGGTGAAAAGGGCACGGAAGTGCGGTTTCTCGCCTCGCTGACCACATTTTCGAACTTGGAATATAGTTTCAAAACCCTAGAGACGCGTCTGCGTGAATTGGCTTTTTTGAACTCGGGCGTCAAAATCGTGCTTGAGGATGAACGCCCAGCCGAACCTTTGCGCAGCGAGATGGTCTATGAGGGCGGTGTGCGCGAATTCGTGAAATATATCGACCGCTCCAAATCAGGAATGCTGGAAGATCCAATTTTTATGTCGGGCGAACGCGATGGCATCGGCGTTGAGGTCGCGATGTGGTGGAATGACAGCTATCATGAGAACGTGCTGCCCTTCACCAATAACATCCCACAACGTGATGGCGGCACGCATTTGGCAGGTTTTCGTGGTGCGCTGACCCGCACGATCAACCACTACGCAAATACATCGGGTATCGCTAAGCGCGAAAAGGTCAATTTCACAGGCGATGATGCGCGCGAGGGGCTGACCTGCGTGTTGTCTGTCAAAGTGCCTGATCCAAAATTCTCAAGCCAGACCAAGGACAAATTGGTGTCCTCAGAAGTGCGCCCTGCGGTGGAGAATTTGGTCAACGAAAAGCTTGGCGAATGGTTTGAAGAACATCCCCAAGAGGCCCGCAATATCGTGGGCAAGATTGTCGAAGCGGCTTTGGCCCGCGAAGCCGCGCGTAAAGCGCGCGAGTTGACTCGCCGCAAAACGGCAATGGATGTGGCCAGCCTGCCCGGTAAATTGGCGGATTGTCAGGAAAAAGATCCCGCCAAATCTGAATTGTTCTTGGTCGAGGGCGACAGCGCCGGCGGTTCCGCCAAACAGGGCCGGTCGCGGCATAATCAGGCGGTTCTGCCTCTGCGCGGGAAAATCCTTAACGTGGAACGCGCGCGCTTTGATCGCATGTTGTCAAGCCAAGAGATCGGCACGCTGATCACCGCGCTTGGCACAGGCATCGGGCGAGACGAGTTTGACCTATCAAAACTGCGCTACCACAAGATTGTCATCATGACGGATGCGGATGTTGATGGCGCGCATATCCGCACGCTGTTGTTGACCTTCTTCTTCCGTCAGATGCCGCAGATCATTGAGGCGGGAAATCTCTTTATTGCGCAGCCGCCGCTTTACAAGGTGGCGCGCGGTAAATCCGAGGTCTATTTGAAAGACCAAGCAGCGCTTGAGGATTACCTGATTCAAATGGGCGTTGATGGCGCAGTGCTGCGTATGCCCTCTGGCGAAGAAATTGCAGGCGCAGATTTGGCGCGCGTTGTTGAGGGCGCGCGTGCCTTCCGCCGTGTTCTTGAAGCCTTCCCAACCCATTATCCCCGTCACATCCTTGAACAGGCCGCGCTTGCGGGTGGCTTTGATCAAGACCGCTTGAACAGCGATCTTCAGGGTGTTGCGGATCAAATCGCGGCGCGCCTCGACTTGGTCGCCGTGGAATACGAGCGCGGATGGCAAGGGCGTATTACCCAAGATCATGGGATCCGCCTTAGCCGCGTTTTGCGCGGGGTGGAAGAAATCAGAAACCTTGATGGTGCAGTTCTGCGGTCTGGTGAGGCGCGCAAGCTCTCCTCCGTCAGCGCCGAAACACGCGAGATTTTTGCAAAGCCAGCGCATCTTGCCCGTAAAGAACGTAGCCAGATCATCCATGGCCCGACCGAATTGCTGGATGCCATTTTGGCGGAGGGTGAAAAGGGCCTGACCCTGCAACGCTATAAGGGTTTGGGTGAGATGAACCCAGGCCAGCTGTGGGAAACCACCCTCGATCCAGAGGCGCGCACCTTGTTGCAGGTCAAAATTGACGATCTGGCCGATGCGGATGACATTTTTACCAAACTGATGGGCGATGTCGTAGAACCCCGCCGCGAATTCATCCAAGCCAACGCACTGAGTGTTGAGAACTTAGATTTCTAAACGTTCTTTCAAAGCCCCCCACTGGCGGGGGCTTTGCGTTATCCGTCTAGGCCTGAAGAGCCGAATTTTAGAATAACGGGAACCACCAGTTCTTCTTCATCTTGCAAATGCCGATCCAACAGACGGGACAGGCGGGTCATCTCGCGCTCAAGAGGGGCAATTGCATCTGGCCCCTTGCCCGCAAGCGCGCCCGTAATCGCCCCATTCGCTGCTGTGGCAAACTCCGCCAACAACGGATCAAGCGCGTGGTGGTCATGGTCAAGAATGTCAAAACCACGTTCAAGTTTGGGCTCTCTTTGCGCAAGCAACGGAAAATAATGCTGATCTTCGATCATGTGATGGCCGTGCAATTGCTCAAGCAGCATCCCGCCAAAGCGAGATATGTTGCGCGCAAAGTTTTGCGGATCATTGTTGCGATCTAGCGCCTGTTGCACCGCATCGGTCAACATGGCGTCAAGTCTGCGGAACATAAGGTGGCGGTCCAACCAGAATGCGACCAAGCCACCAAAATTTGGATGCGCTTGCCATATCTCGCGCGGGTAATCCTGCAACAGAATACGCAGCGCATCGGGCAGGCCTTCGCGGCGGGCCAATGCAAGATGATCTATCTCAGTCATAGGAAACCTCTCATCGAAAAGGGCCGCTCTTGCAAGCGGCCCTTCGAGAAATCAGGAGGTGGGCGCGGTTAGGAAATCATCGCCCAGCCATTTCGGTTATTGCCCTTAAGGCTGCTTAAAGGCGCACCTCCATCGCTGTCCCGAACCCTTTCTCCAATACCTCTCTAGACACTGGATCACCTCCTTTCATTACGTTGCTGTTATCCACAGGTTGCCACATATTTTGTGTTTGTCAAAAGTTTTTACGCAACCTGTGCCAAAACTTTGCGGGTAATCAGGCGGAATGGCACAAGCGCGATCAACGCGAGCGCGAGCTTGACCAACCAGTCAGCAATGGCAAGGGATACCCACAGCGGCGCTTCGGGGCCGTGGCCCAAGATGGGCAATATGTCGCCCGCCCAAGAGACATCATTGGCAGGTTCAAGGAAGCTGAGGCTTGCCGAAAACGCGATGGTGAAGAACAGCGCGGTATCAAGGCTAGACCCAACTAAGGTCGAGACGACAGGCGCGCGCCACCATGCGCCAGCGCGCAGGCGGTCAAATATGGCCACATCCATCAACTGCGCCACGAGGAACGCAAGGCCAGAACCAAGAGCAATACGCAACGTCACCAATGGCCCAAACTCGCCCATGATTTGCGTGCCTATGAGAGAGCAGATCACGCCCGTCACAAAACCCGCAAATACAACGCGCCGCGCGGCTGCCACACCATAGACGCGGTTCATGATGTCAGTGACCAAAAAGGCCAATGGATAGGTAAAGGCACCCCATGTCAGCCAATTGCCGAATAGAAACTGCACAAGGATATTTGAGGCCAAAACGATGGCCGCCATGGCAAGGATGCCAGGAAGATAGGAAGATTTCATAATGTTCATCCGTTTTGACAAGGTAGTCGGAGACTTGGCCCCGCGCGCATTGCGGGACAGGGCGCGCTCTATGCTGATTGCCCAGCTTGTGCAAGCGTTGAAATGGCTTCGGCCACGATGCGGCTGGCGGTGGGTGTCATTGCTGCAAGATTGACGCGACTGTCCTCAACCAGATAAATCCCCCGCGTTTCGCGCAACTGACGCACGTCATTGGGGCTGAGGCCCAGCAGCGAGAACATCCCGCGTTGTGCCGCGATTTGATCTGCAAGGCGACCCATTTGGTGCTGACGCAAATCATCGGCAAAGCATTGGCGGTTCGCGTCAATCTCGTGACGCATCGCCGATAGCTCGGCCACCCAGTTTGCACGCAGTTCGGGATCATCCAAAATCACTTGCACCACCCGCGTCCCATGATCTGGGGGAAAGGCATAATTCTGGCGATTAAGCCATGTCAGCAAGCCTTGCATCTCAGATTGAATGGCAGGGCTGTGGCATTGAGCCAGAACCGCACCCACGCGATCCCGATACAGCCCAAAGGATTTAGAGGCTGAAAACCCCACCAAAACTTCGGGGCATTCAGCGCAGATCACATCTAAACCCGCGCGATCTTGTTCAATCCCACTGCCAAATCCCAGATAGGCCATATCAATCACGGGCAGGGCCCCGCGCTTGGCCAGTGTCACGGCGATGTCGCGCCATGTGTCTGGGGTTGGTTCAATCCCCGTTGGATTGTGACAGCAGCCGTGGATGACCACGGCATCCCCTTGTGCCACTTGTGCCAGATCCGCCATCAGGCCTGCGTGATCTAACCCGCCTGTTGCCTCATCGCGGAAGCGATAGGTTTGAACCTGCAGACCCAAATAACGCAGGATTGAGGCGTGGTTGGGCCATGTTGGTTCTGGCAGCCATACCGTCAGGTTTGGGCGCAGATATTTGAGCGCCTCAAAACATTGGCGCAATGCCCCCGTTCCACCAGGTGTTGCAATCGCGGCTTTGGCCCCGCGCGTGGAAAATAGCAGCTCCTCGACCGCATCAAGATAGGCTTTATCGCCTGCAAGCGAGACATAAGATTTGCTGTGCTGTGCGTCCCAAATCTTACGCTCGGCCTGTTTGACCGCTGCCATGATTGGGGTCTGCCCTTGGCTGTTTCTATAGACCCCTACGCCAAGGTCGATTTTTTCAGGGCGCGGGTCAGCCGCAAAAATCCCCATCAGACGGATGATTTTATCAGCTTCGGGGGCGGTCAGCGTTTCAAACATCATAGGCCTTTAGGCAGGGTGAAGCGATGTGTCTCTGTCGCGGGTCAGAACGCGACTGCGATCTTCGAACCGCTCAGCCACGAAACCCGCCGATTGATAGAGCGCCAGTGCGCGCGGATGGTCAAGCGTGCAGGTGTTTATTGTGACGGATGTGACGCCTGCGCCATCCCATGCTTGTGCCAATGCTTGGTTTAAAAGGGCGCGGCCCAACCCCTGGCCAACGGCATTTGGCGTGAGGCCAAAATAGGCCAGATCGCAGATCGGCGGGTCGGTGAAGTCAAGGATGAAAAACCCTTGCGGCACGCCGCCACGTTTGGCGACCCACAGCTCGACCAAGGGGCTTTCGAGAAAGGCGCGCAGTTCAGCCTCGGGACGATTATGTTGATCCACCCATTCGTAATCGCGTCCCACCGCGTCATAGAGCGCAAAAAAATACCAAAGGGGCGGATCCATAGCGCGCTCAAGCATGATGTCTTGGGGCAGTGCCGTTTGGTTGTCAGGCCGCGCGGTCATACTCAAAAAAGTGACGCGATAGGGAACCTCGGTTCCTGCCTTAATCAGGCTCATCCCGTTTCAACTTTCAGCTGATCGAATTGGCCCCATTCGGCCCAAGATCCATCATAAAGCGCATGATCGCGATGGCCAAGGATCTCTAGCCCCAAGGACAAAATAGCCGCCGTTACGCCAGAGCCGCAGCTTGTGATAATCCGCCGCTCCAGATCAACGCCTTGATCAGTAAAGGCGGCGCGCAAAGCCTCGCCTTTTTTCATGGTGCCATCGGAATTGAGCAGCGTGGCATAATGCACGTTCAATGCGCCCGGAATATGGCCAGCACGCAGTCCTGCCCGTGGTTCAGGTTCCTCACCGCGGAACCGCGCGGGGCCGCGCGCATCAACAATCTGCCAATCGCGCAATTTCACGGCAGCAGCGACTTGGGTCACATCCATGACCAAATTTGCTTGGCGTTGTGCGGTCATGTGGCGGTCGCGCAGGATTGGTGCCATATCCTCCAAGGGGCGACCTTCGGCCTTCCATTTTTTCAAACCCCCATCAAGAACGGCGATGTCCGTTTTGCCCATCAGGCGGAAAAGCCACCACACGCGGGCGGCTGAAAATATGCCCGCGCCGTCATAGACCACCACCTGATGCCCATCACCCACACCCATCGCGCGCATCCGCGACATGAATTTTTCAGAGGGTGGTGCCATATGGGGCAAGGCAGATTGGGTGTCGCTAATCTCGTCAATATTAAAGAAGCGAGCGCCGGGAATATGGCCCGCGTCATATTCCGCGCGAGCATCGCGGTTCATATCGGGCAAATACCAAGATGCATCCAAAATCCGCATGTCAGGATCCGACAGATGGGCCGCAAGCCATTCGGTTGAGACTAGGGTTTTAGGATCATCAGTCATAGCAAACTCCAAGGCGCGTTTGGGTCAAGGCGACCTCCAGACAGACCTAGCCCAAATTGATGATCAGGCAAAGGGCGCATGACAGCTTACCCGTTCTGTTTGAGAATCCGCTGCTTTTGGCGGTTCCAATCACGCTTGGCGCTGGTTTCGCGCTTATCGGCGACTTTCTTGCCTTTGGCGATGCCAATCTTGAGCTTCACGATGCCACGATCGTTGAAATACATGACCAAGGGCACAAGGGTCATGCCTTCGCGTTGTGAGGCGTTCCACAGACGCGCGACCTCCCGCTTCGAGCAAAGAAGTTTGCGTTTACGCCGTTCTTCATGACCCCAAGTTTTGGCTTGGGCATATGGTGCGATATAGGCGGCCACCAACCACAATTCGCCATCCTCAACCGCCGCATAGCTGTCGGCGATATTGGATTGGCCTTGGCGCAGCGACTTCACCTCTGAGCCTTGCAAGACGATCCCAACCTCAAGGTCAGATTCAATGGCATAGTCAAACCGCGCGCGGCGGTTCTCGGCAATGACCTTGTAGTTCTTATTCTCGTCTTTCTTTGCCATATCGGCCCTTCTTGCCGATCAGGCGATCAGACCCGCGTGCTGCATGGCCGATTTGATCCGTGCTTTCGTAGCATCGCTCAGCGTGGTCAATGGCAGCCGCACCTCATCATTTGCGCGCCCCAACAGAGACAGCCCATATTTTGCACCGGCGACACCTGGTTCAAGGAAAATGGCCTCATGCAGCGGCATAAGCTTGTCTTGATACTCAAGCGCTGCCGCGTAATCGCCGCGTAGAGTTGCCTCTTGCATCGCGGCACAGAGTGCGGGCGCAACATTCGCTGTGACGGAAATACAGCCCACACCGCCTTGTGCGTTAAAGCCTATGGCAGTGGCATCCTCACCTGACAGCTGCACGAAATCCGTGCCACAGGTAATGCGTTGCTTGGGCACACGGCTGAGATCACCAGTGGCATCCTTCACCCCGATAATATTTGGCAACTTGGCGAGTGCGCCCATCGTATCAGGCATCATATCCACCACAGAGCGGGGTGGAATGTTGTAGATGATGATCGGAATGCCGACTTCATTTAACGCCTCGAAATGGGCAATCATGCCTCTTTGCGTGGGCTTGTTGTAATAGGGCGTTACCACCAAAGCGGCCTCCGCCCCTACATCCTTGGCGAATTGCACAAAGCGCAATGCCTCGACTGTGTTGTTGGATCCTGCCCCTGCAATAACGGGCACGCGCCCTGCGGCGGTTTTCACAACCGCCTTGATCACGGCCTCATGATCTTCATGGCTCAGGGTCGGGCTTTCGCCTGTGGTGCCAACAGGCACAAGCCCGTGGCTGCCTTCGGTGATCTGCCAGTCCACGAGTTTTTCAAGCGTGCCGAAATCAACAGCGCCGTTTGTGAACGGCGTTACCAATGCGGGCATAGAGCCTTTAAACATGACACGCTTCCTTTTTTCGTTTCTGGACAGATGATCTGCCTTGCCGTCCCAACATAAGCGCAAGACCGCGCGGACACTAGCGATCTTCGACAGAATTGCCAAGTTCCTCTCTTGCAGATGTCGAGGGAAGATATAGCTTGGGGGTCAAAGAGGTGCATAACAGCGCCCGAGCAGGTTTTAATCTTTTAAAATATAGGGGTTCACCCGTGACAGGCGCGATAGGCACAGGACGTAGATGGCATAAGATCATTATGGCCGTGGGTTTGGCTTTGGTCGCATTGGTGATGCCAATTCGCGCTGCGTTGGCCCAAAGCCCCCTCAGCGAGGCAATCGCGGCGGCAACAGAGCGCGATTTTGAGCGCGCGCGCGCGCTTCAATCGGGTCTGTCTGACGCTGTTGCCCGCGATGTTGTGCAATGGGTTATTTTGCGCGCCGAAGGGGGCACAGCGGCAGAATATCCCGATTTTCTAGAGCGCCGTAGCGATTGGCCGGGTCTGCCATATCTTCACCAACAAGGTGAGGGGGCCATGGCTGAGGGGGGCAGCCCTGATCAGGTTATTGTCTATTTTGGCGGTGCTATGCCCCTGACCACCGATGGGCTGCGCGGTTTGTTGGCGGCCCTTGAGGCGCGTGGAAGCAACACAGCCTATCAGCAAGTGCTGCGTGAGGCTTGGATGACCATGCCACTGTCCCGCGATTTGGTTGCAGATCTCTTGGCGCGGCATCGTTCGGATCTGGCCGAGCTGAATTTTGCGCGGCTTGATATGTTGCTCTGGGAGGGTGAAACCGCCCTTGCCGAGCAGATGATGGCCGAAGTGGAGAGTGGGGCACGTGCCTTGGCGGCGGCGCGTTTGGCCCTTCGGGCTGGGCGCAGTGATGGCATCAATGCGCTGATTGATGCTGTTCCAGCACAATATGCAGATGATGCGGGGCTTGCTTTTGAGCGGTTTCGATGGCGCATGGAGGCGGGGCTTTGGGATGGCGCGCGTGAGATGATGTTGGCGCGCTCAAACTCGCAAGACGGATTGGGTCGCCCTGAATATTGGTCGTGGCGGCGTGCCTCATTGGCCCGTGATGTGATGCGTGAAGGGGATTTTGCGCAGGCCTACCAATTAGCCGCGCCGCATTTCCTCTCGCCCGAACGCGATGCAAGCGATTACGCGGAATTGGAATGGTTGGCGGGATATAATGCCCTGAAATCTGGCAATGCTGCCCGCGCCTTGACCCATTTTGAGGCCATGCGATCGGTTGTGGATTCACCCATTTCGTCAGGGCGTGCGGGCTATTGGATTGGACGCGCGCATGAGGCCTTGGGCAACACAGAGGCGGCCCGTTCTGCCTATGCCCATGGCGCTGAATTCCAATCGAGTTTTTATGGTCAATTGGCCGCAGAGCGCGGAGGTTTCCCGCAAGATGAAGGGTTCCTAGGCCGCGAGCAATTTGGCGATTGGCGGCAGGCTTCCTTTGCGAATTCTTCGGTGTTTCACGCGGCGTTGTTGCTACATCAGGCCGGCGAGGGGGATTTGGCGGAACGCTTTATGACCCATTTGACCGAAAGCCTGAGCCGTGCCGAGGCGGGTGCGCTGGCGCAATTCGCGCTTGAATTGCGCGAGCCGCATTATGCGGTCATGATTGCAAAACGCGCGGCTTTGGATGGGCATGAGATCATGCCTGCCTATTTTCCCGTGACCGATTTGGCATCGGCAGATTTGGGGTTTGACCCTGCTTTTGTTCTGTCTATCGCGCGGCGCGAGTCCGAGTTTAACCCCACAGTTATCAGCCCTGCAGGCGCGCGCGGTTTGATGCAAGTGATGCCGCGCACGGCCCAATCCGAGGCGCGCCGACAAGGCATTGCTTATGAAGAGCAGCGCTTGCTGAGCGACCCCGCCTATAACGCGCGGCTTGGCGCAGGATATTTGCAATATCTCAGCGAAGATTTCGGGACGAACCCCGTGCTTTTGGCTGTTGCTTATAATGCGGGGCCTTCACGCGCGACTTCTTGGATCGAGCGATTTGGTGATCCGCGCGATCCCTCCGTTGATATTGTGGATTGGATCGAAGCTGTGCCTTTTACCGAAACGCGCAATTACATCATGCGCGTCACGGAGAGCCTTCAGATTTACGAGGCGCGTCTGAAGGGGGCGTTGCAGCGTCCGCATTTGTCGGAACTGCTGCAACGGCGTTGATTTGCTCCGCTTTTTCTTTGGCGCGGGCGCGGAATAGGGTGAACAACCCTGCCGCAACCACAAGCCCTGCGCCCAGTGCCACGTTTTCCCGCAGCACATCGCCGAAGATTAATATCCCGATGATCGAGGAAAACGGCATCTGCAAATAGGCGAAAGGCTGCACGGCACTGGCTTCGGCCACTTCATAAGCGCGGATCAGTAAATAATGCCCAAGCGCGCCTGTCATGCACAAAAAACCCATCCAGATCCAATCGGTTGGGGCCATGGCCTCCCAAAACCAGATGCCCACTGCTGTCATAAAGATCGCACCCGTGATCCCCGTCCAAAAGAAACTGGTTGCCGCGCTGTCTTGGCGGGACACATAGCGCGTCAAAAGCCCATAGACCGCGAACATCAGCGCCGATGCCAATGGGATTAGCGCCTCAATGGCAAAAACAGTCACGCCAGGTTCAAGGATGATGAGGATGCCGATAAAGCCCGTGCCAATGGCCGCCCATCTGCGCCAGCCCACCTTTTCACCAAGGATTGGCCCTGATAGGGCCGCAACCAAAAGCGGATAGCAGGCAAAGATCGCGTGGCTTTCGACCAGACCGAGAAGCGTGAAGGACAACACCGCCACGCAAACTTCGGCTGCCAACAGAATCCCACGGAAGGCCTGCAAAAAAGGTTGGTTGGTGGCGGCAGCCGCCTTGAGCCCGCCTGCCTTGCGGGCGGATATGGCGATGACGAATGCCGCAAAGAACCAATAGCGGATCATCACGACCATCATGACATTGTATTCACCCGCCAAATGGCGGCTGATCCCGTCTTGAATGGCAAAGACGATGGTCGTGGCAATCATCAGGAAAATGCCCTTGCGGGTGTTCTGCTCGATCAATTCTTGCGCCCCTTCGTCATATGGCGTTTGCGGCCAAACCCTTGCGCCCTCGTGATAGAAAACCCCGCGCACTCAAGGGCGCGGCGCACTGCGCCTGCGGCGGTGTAGGTCGCACAAGTGCCGCCCTGTTTGGTATGCTCTGCCACGGTTTGCATAAGATCATCTTCCCAAAGCTCGGGGTTTTTGGCAGGTGAAAACCCGTCAAGAAACCACGCATCTGCGACCCCATCCCATTGGGGCAATGTCATGCGCGCATCACCGAAAACAAGCTGCAAAACGTAGTCAGGGCCTATGATTTGTGGTGGCAAATTAGGGGTTTGGGTCAGCGCGGCACAGGCATCGGCGGGCAAATTCGCGCGATGCGCCCCCCATGCGCGGGTCAAGTCATCACTTTGCAGCGGGAAGGCTTCAAACGATGTGAAATGTAAAACGCCCACGGTCTTGGCCGCGCGAAACGCGGCAAGGCTGGCCAGAAAATTCAAGCCCGTGCCAAAGCCAAGTTCCGCAATGTGAAACCCATCGCAAAACCGTTCGGGTAGGTCATTGCCGCTGAGGAAGACATAGGTGGTTTCCGCCAATCCGTTATCGAGCGAAAAGAACGGATCATCGAATTGGCGCGAGACGGGAACATCACCCGTCCGCCATTCAAGGGGATGTGGCTGGCTCTTATTCATGGCTTGCCTTAAAAGACCCGCGACATTGCGGGCTTGTGGCAAACTGAGCCTGTCGCCGAAATTTGGCAAGGGCCGAAATCATGCGCTACGATGTGACAGTTTTGGGGGCAGGGATCTTTGGGCTTGCGATTGCATGGGCCTGTGCCGCGCGCGGCGCAAAGGTGCAAGTTATCGATCCTAACGGCATTGGCGCAGGTTCCTCTGGCGGTGTTGTGGGGGCCTTGGCCCCTCACGTGCCCGAACAATGGAACGCGAAAAAACAATTCCAATTCGAAGCTCTTGATGGGGCAGCCGTATTTTGGGCAGGTGTCGCTGACGCCGCAAACCTGCCTTCTGGCTATGCGCGGGTCGGACGCGTGCAGCCGATCATGGATCAGGCAGGGCTTGATCTAGCGCGCGCGCGTCAAAGCGGGGCCAAGACCCATTGGCAGGGCCGTTATATCTGGGAAATCCGCCCTGCCGCCGATTATGCGCCATGGATCACAAGCCCCACCGCGCAGGTTATTTTCGACAGTCTCAGCGCAAGGCTTGCTCCGCGTCAGGGTTTGGTCGCCTTGGCCGCAGCTTTGCGGGCCAAGGGTGGGCAGATCGTCAGTGATGCCCCGCTGATGGGGGCCGTGGTTGAGGCTACAGGTGCCGCAGGTTTGGCAGAGCTATCCGATGCTTTTGGCGCGGTGGTGGGCGCGGGCCAAAAGGGACAGGCGGCAATCCTTGATGCGGATATGGGCAGCCTTCCACAGCTTTTCATAGATGGGGTGCATTTCGTGCCGCATGAAGGGCCGCAGGGGCGCGGGCAGGTTGCCATCGGGTCAACGTCAGAGCGCGACTTTAATGATCCATCCAGCACGGACGCCAATCTAGATTTTTTGATTGAAAAGGCGCGCAGGCTATGCCCCGCTTTGGCAGAGGCGCAGGTTGTCACGCGTTGGGCGGGTCTGCGCCCCCGTGCCAAAAGCCGCGCGCCAATGCTGGGGCGGCATCCGCTTCGGACGGATCACTTTATTGCCAATGGTGGCTTTAAGATTGGGTTTGGCATTGCCCCCCGTGTTGCCGATGTCATGGCAGATTTGGTGCTGGAGGGGCGCGATACTATCCCCTCTGATTTCGCACCCGCTGTGTCCTTGCCAGCACAGGCCTAAAGCCCCGCTGCACGCCGCAATTCACCCATCAATTCATCAAGGGTTTTTTGCGCGCGCGCATTGATCAAAACCTCGCCATCAAATTGATCTGGCCCTTGCGCCAAACAGAGCTCGGGCCCAGTCAAAAGATGTGGACGAAATGGCGTTAGACAGAGGCGCAGTGAATATTGCGCCCGCTCGCCGCCTGCGCGCCCTGCTGCTGAAGACATAATCGCAACGGGTTTATCGCGCCACGGGTTGCTGTCGGTGCGACTGATCCAATCAAGCGCATTTTTTAAAACGCCTGACAGCGCCTTGTTATATTCGGGGGTCGAGATGATCACCGCATCCGCCGCTGCGATTTGATCGCGCAGGCGGATCACCGCGTCAGGGATGCCTTGGCTGTCTTCAACATCCCCATCATAGAGCGGAAGCTGCAAATTCGCTTCAATAAATTCAGCGGGGTCAAAGCTCTGCGCAGCCGCGTTCATCAGTTTTCGATTGCTTGATCCTTTGCGCAACGCCCCGCACAGCCCGATTAATCTTCCTCTGGACATCTCGCACCCTTCTTCGTCTATGCTCCTCGCAAAGATAGTCAGGATAGAGATTGAAACAATGACCCCCCCTTCACGCCATGGCGGCAAAATCCTTGCAGATCAACTTGCAGCGCATGGGGTGCGGCGTATTTTCTCTGTTCCAGGTGAAAGTTTTCTGGCCGCATTGGATGGGCTTTACGACCACCAAATCGAGAACATCGTGTGTCGCCAAGAGGGGGGTGCGGCCATGATGGCCGAGGCCCATGCAAAAACCACGGGCGAGGTGGGCGTTTTATTCGTTACCCGCGGGCCTGGGGCCAGCAATGCCGCCTCTGGTCTGCATGTGGCCATGCATGACAGCACCCCTTTGGTCTGTTTTGTCGGGCAGGTTCCGCTGGCGCATCGGGATCGCGCAGCTTTCCAAGAGGTTGATTATCGTGCGTTTTTCGGCCCGCTCGTGAAATGGGTCGCGGAGGTGGAGGAAACTGACCGACTGCCAGAATATATCGCGCGCGCGTTTCGCGTGGCGCAATCGGGCCGGAAGGGGCCCGTGGTTTTGGCTCTACCCGAGGATATTCTTTCGGCTGTGGCGGACTGTGTTGATTTGGCCCATTCGGGTGTTTCGTCCTCTTTGCCTGATCCGCAGATTGTTTGGGAATGGCTTGGCGCCCTCGCTGCGTGCAAATTACCCATGATGGTGGTGGGTGGCAGCGATTGGTCAGAACAGACCCGCGCGGATGCTGAAAAGATTGCAGCACATTTGGACATCCCAATCGCCACCAGTTTCAGGCGACAGGATTACGTTGATAATCATCACCCTTGCTTCGCGGGGTATTTGGGTGTCGGGGCCTGTCCTGCAACCATGCAAAGTTTTGCCAAGGCGGATGGGGTTCTGGCCCTAGGCACCCGCTTGGGTGAGGTGGTGACAGGTGGATATGTGTTGCGCGATCCGCGTAAGGGTTGGCAGGGGCGGCTTTATCACGCGCATCCTGATCCGGATGAATTGGGTCGCGTCTTTCGCCCTGATGCAAGTATGGTTTGTGAAATCCCCGCTTTTCTGCGGGTGGCGCGAGCGGTTCTCGACGATATCCCCGCACAAGATCAGGGTCGCGCCGCGCGCGCGCATGCGGCCTATCGCGCGTGGCAAAACCCCCAAACCACAACGGGTGATGTGCGCCTTGAGGAAGTCGTGCTTGAGATGTCCCGTATTCTTGGGGGGCGTGGGATCGTGACCAATGGCGCAGGCAATTACGCGGCTTTTGTGCATCGTTATTTCTCTTATCGCCGCTACGGTCAACAGCTTGCGCCGACTTCTGGCTCGATGGGATATGGATTGCCTGCGGCGGTCGCGGCCAAATTGGCGCATCATGAAACCCCTGTGATTTGCATGGCGGGGGATGGTTGCTTGCAAATGACCTTGCAGGAGCTGTCGACCGCGCGGCAATTTGGGGCGGATATTGTCGTCGTGATCGCCAATAATGGCCGCTACGGCACCATTCGGATGCACCAAGAGAAAACCTATCCAGCGCGCGTGTCTGGCACGGATTTATTCAACCCTGATTATGTCGCCTTGGCAAAGGCCTATGGCGGGACGGGTCATTTGGTGACCCGCACAGCTGAATTTGCGCCTGCCTTTGAGGCGGCTTTGGAGGGAGGCTTGCATCTGATCGAATTGCGGCTTGACCCAGATATGCTGGCGCCATCCTTTAACCTCTCTGATCTCAACGGCTAGGTGGCGCGCTCACCGCTTGCGCCGCAGCCTCAAGCGCAGTAAATGGCCCATATGACACGGGTGTTTGACATGGATGATCGCGCGCGCCTGCCGTGGCGCTTTTTCGGGCGTGCCTCTGGCGACAGGGGGCGTTTGCCGTCCTTGTGACGCAAACCGATTTCCCTGATCCAATCGCCCGTAAGGAGTAAAGACATGACCGCAGGAAAAACGCTTTATGACAAAATCTGGGATGCCCATCTCGTCCATGAGGCTGAGGATGGCACCTGCCTTTTGTATATTGATCGCCACCTTGTTCATGAGGTGACAAGCCCACAGGCCTTCGAGGGTCTGCGTATGGCAGGGCGCACTGTGCGTGCGCCAGAGAAAACCATCGCTGTGCCAGATCATAACGTCCCCACCACACCTGATCGTTTGAAAGGTGGGATGAATGAGGAAAGCCGCATTCAGGTTGAGGCGCTTGATAAAAACGCCAAGGATTTCGGGATACACTATTACCCCGTTTCTGATGTGCGTCAGGGCATTGTGCATATTGTTGGCCCTGAACAGGGCTGGACATTGCCAGGCATGACCGTGGTTTGTGGCGACAGCCATACCGCGACCCATGGGGCCTTTGGGGCGCTTGCGCATGGGATCGGCACATCTGAGGTTGAGCATGTTCTGGCCACCCAGACCCTGATTCAGAAAAAATCCAAGAATATGAAGGTCGAGATCACAGGCAGTCTGCGCCCAGGCGTGACGGCCAAGGACATTACCCTATCCGTCATCGGCCATACGGGCACGGCGGGCGGCACAGGCTATGTGATCGAATATTGCGGCCAAGCCATTCGCGAATTGTCGATGGAAGGGCGCATGACGGTATGCAACATGGCGATTGAAGGCGGCGCGCGCGCGGGCCTGATCGCGCCTGATCAAAAGACCTTTGACTATGTAATGGGCCGTCCCCACGCGCCAAAGGGCGCGCAATGGGAGGCCGCTTTGACATGGTGGAAGACCCTGTTCTCGGATGAGGACGCACATTGGGATAAGGTCATCACCATCAAGGGCGAGGACATTGCGCCCGTGGTGACATGGGGCACTAGCCCTGAGGATGTATTGCCAATTACCGATTTTGTCCCTGCACCCGAAGATTTCAAAGGCGGTAAGGTCGATGCTGCGCGCCGTTCCTTGGAATATATGGGCCTCAAACCGGGTCAGCGTTTGCAGGATGTCGAGATTGACACGGTGTTTATCGGGTCTTGCACAAATGGCCGCATCGAAGATTTGCGCGCGGCAGCTGAAATTCTTAAGGGTAAGAAAATCGCTGTAAAGCGCGCGATGGTTGTGCCCGGCTCTGGCCTTGTGCGCGCGCAGGCTGAAGAAGAAGGTTTGGCTGATATCTTCATCGAGGCAGGTTTTGAATGGCGTCTCGCGGGGTGCTCCATGTGTCTTGCGATGAACCCTGACCAACTGCAGCCTGGTGAACGCTGTGCAGCAACATCAAACCGCAACTTTGAGGGGCGTCAGGGGCGCGGTGGCCGCACCCATTTGATGAGCCCTGCAATGGCTGCGGCTGCGGCGATAACAGGACGCCTCACCGATGTGCGCGAGATGATGTAATTTCGCCTTTGGTGAATTTCGAAAAAGCCCCGCCGATTTGGCGGGGCTTTTTTGTTGCGTCACAGCAAGGTGCGCTCGACCACCCAATAGGCCCCAATGGCGGAGATGACCACCGAGGCGGGGATTGCGATGAAGGGGCGATACCAATCACGCTTGCCAAACCAGAGGCCAACCGCAAGGAAGGCCAGACCGATTACCGCAAGCTGACCAAATTCGACTCCAATATTGAACCCGACCAATGCCACGCCAAAGCGGTCTGCAGTGATCCCAAAATCCCCAAGAACCGAGGCAAAGCCGAGCCCGTGCAACAGGCCAAACCCGAACACCAACGCGGTACGGGCGCGTAGGTTTTCACGGCCAAGAATGTTTTCGACACCCACATAGACGATTGAAGCAGCGATTAATGGCTCGACCACCGAGGCGGGGACGCGCACAATCTCAAGACTTGCAAGGGCGAGCGTAATGGTATGGGCCAAAGTAAATGCGCTGACCTGAAGCAACAAAGGCTTGAGGCGCAGCGAGAAGAAAAACAGGCCCAAAACAAACAGAATATGATCTATCCCTAAGGGGATAATATGCTCAAACCCAGCGACAACATATCGGGTAAAGACGGGCCATGCCCCCTCGCTGAGAGCAGTGCCGCGGGGCAAAGGTGCTGATAATTCGCCATTGGCGAGAAAGCCTTGATAGGCATCCGCGCCGCCGCCGACCTGACGCAGCACCAATTCGCCATAAGCCGCGCTCCAGCCAATTTGAACGGGCGCATCCCCCATAGGTAAATCTGCGCGCAGGGTCAAAGTGGTGTCGCGTGGTAATTCCAAATCGGGATTGGGTGCGATGCTGACACCCACAAATTCAGGGGGCAGTGTCACCCCATCCACCATAATCTGGATATTGTCCTGAATGCGCGGCCATGCCCCCTCGAACGCGGTGCGCAGGGCCTCGGGCGATTGCGCGCGCAATTGGTCATAGATCAACGCCTCTGGCGCGTCATTGGTGTTCTCTAGACCCGCAAGGTTAATGCCTGCAATCAGCGGCTCTAGCGTCAGGGAGATGCTCATCTCCACCGCATCGGTGGTGACAGACACATCGGCCACTGCGGGGCGGATTTCATGGGCCCGCGCTGATGTGCTGAACATCAAGCAGAGGGCCGCCAACAAAAAAGTGATGTGGGAATTGTTTGACAAAATGCGTCTTAAGATCATCGTCACTGCCTAGGTTAAAGGGGAGAGATGCAATGAAACTGGCCGTTTGTCTGAACATTGGCGCAATTTTGTTGGCGGGCAAGTTATTTGCGCATGAATTTTGGATTGATCCCCTCGAATACATGGTTCCGTCAGGCGGGGATATTCGCGCTGACCTGCGTGTTGGCACCGAATTTCGTGGTGCGCCGATGGTGTATCTGCCGCGAGATTTCACGCGGTTTGAAATTGCTGATGCCAATGGTTTGCGGCCTGTTGAGGGGCGTTTTGGGGATCGCCCTGCCGCCCATGTTTCGGGTGTTGCTGATGGATTGGTGGTGATGATCCACGAGAGCACGCCGAAATTGGTCACATGGTCAGAGTGGGAAACATTTGCAGCATTTTCCGCGCATAAGGATTTTGGCGCAATCGAAGCGCGCCACAATGCACGCGGACTGCCGCGCGCAGGTTTTTCCGAGGCCTATACCCGCCATGTAAAGGCGTTGTTCGCCGTAGGTGAGGGGGCGGGACAAGATCAGCGATTTGGTCTGTCGACCGAATTCATTGCATTGGAGAACCCCTATCATGACGATGTGAGCGATGGGTTCTTGCTGCAGCTTTTTGATCAAGACACGCCGCGCGCCGCTGTTCAGGTTGAGCTGTTTGCGCGCAGCCCCGAAGGCGAGGTTACGATCACGCTGCATCGCACCAATGATCAAGGCGAGGTGAACTTGCCTGTCATGTCAGGTTACGACTATTTTGCCGATGCTGTTGTTTTGGATGAGATTACACCCCAAGAAGATGGCGCCGTGTGGGGCACGCGTTGGGCAGGTCTGAGTTTTATGATCCCATGAACGCAGGGTGTGAGTATGGCTTGCCCCTGCGTGCCAGATTGGCTAAAGCCTGACCAATTTCAAGGAGAGGCCTATGGATAAGTTTACAACCCTGACGGGGATTCCAGCCCCGCTTCCGCTGATCAATATCGACACAGATATGATCATCCCCAAGCAGTTTTTGAAAACGATCAAACGCTCTGGTTTGGGAAAAAACCTCTTTGACGAGATGCGCTTTGATCAATCAGGCAACGAACTCCCCGAGTTCGTTCTGAATAAACCTGCTTATCGGGACGCGCAGATTTTGGTCGCTGGCGACAATTTTGGCTGCGGCTCCTCGCGCGAACACGCGCCTTGGGCCTTGTTGGATTTTGGCATTCGTTGCGTAATTGCACCGAGCTTTGCTGATATTTTCTTCAACAACTGCTTTAAGAACGGAATTTTGCCGATCCCTCTGCCGCAGGAAGAGGTCGATAAGCTGATGGATGACGCGTCAAACGGCGCGAATGCGACTATGACCATCGACCTTGAGGCTCAAGAGATCACCCGCCCCGATGGCCAGAAGATCGCCTTCGAAATCGACCCGTTCCGCAAACATTGCTTGCTCAATGGATTGGATGATATCGGGCTGTCCTTGACCAAGGTTGAGGCCATTGACGCCTTTGAAGCAACCGCGCAATCCGCGCGTCCTTGGGTCTAGTTTCAAGCGCGTCTGCGCTGTTGCCCTGATCCGACTGGATAAATTTCAGGCCCCTGCATCCTCATCGGTGTGGGGGTCTTTTTTAATGTGTTTTATTAGGTATTAAATTTAGGCAATATTATGGAAATTGAGGCGGCCTTATCGTCAGAATGAGGCGAAATTGTGGAATAAGGGGCAGGCATGAACCGACCCCATCCAGAACGAGGAAGAGCAGGTGCTTTCACAGCTTTTTGGCGCTGTGCTTAGGGCAGTATTGGTGTTTTTTGTTATCGCGACAACATCGCTTGTCCTTGGCGATACATCCCGCGGGGATGTGGAAGGCGTTATGCTGTTTGGATTGATTGCGGCCCTCTTTGTGGTGTTTGAATATAGCGCCCGTCATCCCGCTATCATCGAGTTTCGAGATGCGCCCCCCTATAATCGTCTGCGCATTTTGGCCTTGTTTTCGGTGTTAATCTTGCTGAGCCTTGTTTCAGCTGACCCTGTTCATTTGCAGCAGTTCAACGGGCCAGAGGGTACAGTCAGTGCAATGGCCAATAGAGCGCACCATTGGGGCAGCGCCCCTGTCCGTGGAGTCCATGGATCACGTCCGGATCATGGCCGCTCTGGCCCTGACCATCGCCCTTGGCACATTACTCATATTCGCCCTGTTCATACGTTTTAGCAAATGGCCTGGTCGGGGAATGTCGATCAACATGTGGGTAAACCTGCCCATGTTCGACCCGACAGTGGGCAGCGATGTGACCCATCGTTTAAAATGTGATGCGCGCAGAAATATCATATGGGACTTGGGCCTGCCGCTGATATTGCCGCCTGTCTTGGGTTCTGTTTTTTCGCAGACAGGGAGCACCCTTGCCTATGATGGGCAAGGCGCGGTTTGGGTTGTGACCCTATGGGCCTTTTTGCCAATGTGCCTGTTGGTCAGGGCAATGGCCCTGCTGCGGTTGCGCTACATGATCCGCAGCTATCAAAAGAGGATCATTGCGGCGCTGACACCTGATAAAAGACTGGCCCTTTCTTGACCCAGACGCAGTCAAAGGATAGGGCGTGCGCAATCAGGATTTTCAAGACGGATTAGTTCCATGAGCAACCCATCGCTTCTCATTCTTCCCGGTGACGGGATCGGCCCCGAGGTTATGACCGAGGTGCGTAAAATCATCGACTGGTATGGCGCAAAGCGTGGCCTGACTTTTGATGTCACCGAAGATTTGGTGGGCGGTTGCGCATATGATGCGCATGGCACGCCTTTGACCGATAAGACGATGGAAAAAGCGCAAAGCGTTGATGCGGTATTGCTTGGCGCGGTCGGCGGCCCGAAATATGACAATCTCGATTTCAGCGTAAAGCCCGAGCGCGGCCTGCTGCGCCTGCGCAAAGAGATGGATCTCTATGCGAACCTTCGGCCTGCGCAGTGTTTCGATGCCCTCGCGGATTTTTCTTCGTTGAAGGCGGATGTGGTCGGCGGTCTGGACATCATGATCATCCGCGAACTGACCAGTGGGGTATATTTCGGTGAGCCACGCGGCATTCATCAAGAAGGCAATGAGCGCGTTGGCGTGAACACCCAGCGTTACACCGAGAGCGAAATCGCCCGCGTGGCGCGGTCGGCCTTCGAGCTGGCGCGCCGCCGCAACAACAAGGTCTGCTCAATGGAGAAGGCCAATGTTATGGAATCGGGCGTGTTGTGGCGTCAGGTTGTGACCGAAGTGCATGCTGCTGAATATTCTGATGTGGAATTGTCGCATATGTATGCTGACGCTGGCGCAATGCAGCTGACCCGTTGGCCAAAGCAGTTTGATGTGATCGTGACTGATAACCTCTTTGGTGATCTGCTGTCGGATTTGGCAGCAATGTTGACAGGGTCTTTGGGCATGTTGCCTTCGGCAAGTCTGGGTGCGCCGATGGCAAATGGCCGCCCCAAATCATTGTATGAGCCCGTTCACGGCTCTGCACCTGATATTGCAGGCCAAGGCAAAGCAAACCCGATTGCGTGCATTCTCAGCTTTGCGATGGCGCTGCGCTATAGCTTTGATCAAGGGGATGAGGCGACCCGTTTGGAAAAAGCGGTTGAGGCCGTTTTGGCCGATGGCCTGCGCACAGCCGATTTGATGGGGCCAGAGGGCGGATCACCCGTTTCGACCGCTCAGATGGGCGATGCCATTGTCAAAGCGCTAGACGCGTCTTTGTAAGTTTCGGCTCTGTTATGATTTTCACCCGCTTGACCGCAAGGTTGAGCGGGTGTTTTTGTTTATATATGCCACCCGATGCAAAGCTGCAGCATCGGGGGCAGGAATATCGCCATCTCGCATATTCAATGTTGGCAAGCGGCTGTGCCGATGCCTTGATTGAGTAATAAGCCAAGGAAATGCCATGTCCAAAGATCGCAAGAGCACCAATATCAAAGGCGCATTGATCGCATTGGCGGCATTCGGAATTTACGCCACCCACGATGTGGTGATCAAATATCTTGGCGCAAGCTATTCGGTCTTTCAGATTGTGTTCTTCTCGGTTTTGTTTGGCTTTCCCGTCACCATGTTGTTGCTGATGGGCGAGCCCAAGCCAGAAACATTGCGGCCCAAATACCCGTTCTGGACAGCATTGCGGTCAATTGCGGTGGTGTTCACGGGGGCGACTGCATTTTACGCATTCTCAACCCTGCCCTTGACCCAGACCTATGCGATCATTTTTGCGATGCCAGTTCTGATCACATTGCTGGCAATCCCTATGTTGGGCGAACGCATTGGCATTCGGCGCACAAGCGCGGTGGTCATGGGGCTTGTCGGTGTTTTGATCGTGCTTCGACCAGGGGCGGCGGATTTGAACCTTGGGCATTTATCCGCGCTGGCGGCTGCATTTGGCGGCGCCTTAGTCTCGGTGATTTTGCGCAAGATCGGGTCTGAGGAACGCTCCGTTACCCTGATGCTTTATCCGATGATGGCCAATTTTATCGTCATGGGCGCGCTACTGCCTTTCGTCTACGAGCCGATGCCGCTCTTGGATATGGCATTGATGGCGCTGGTCGCAATTTTGGCCTTGCTTGCGATGTGGCTTGTGATTTTGGCCTATCGCATGGCTGATGCGGTGATCGTTGCGCCCATGCAATATTCGCAGATCCTTTGGGCCGTGTTTTTTGGCACAATGTTTTTCGGCGAAGGGGTGGATCAAGCCACAGTAATCGGTGCAGCCGTTATCATCGCGTCAGGTATTTATATCGTGCTGCGCGAAGATAGCCGGCCTGCGGATAGCCAAAAGCCTGTGTTGCGTACACATGGCCGCATTGGGGCACCAAGCGTGCCACGGATGACGGCAATTTTGCGCGGTAAGGAAGAAACAGACTAGCGGCGCATATTTCCGACTGTTTTAATCGGATGTCTTCCCTCAGGTCTGAAAATCACATAAGCCCTCTCTCATGACTGAGAAAATGCGCATCACGGGGGATCATTGGTTTGGCCTTTTGGGCAAGCTTGTGGTCGCATTATGCCTTCTGCCGATGATTGCTGTGGCGATTGCCGCGCTTTCGGGTGGTTTGGACACAATTGTTAGTCTTAGCCAAAGCGTTCTGCCCCGCTATGTCGGGGCGACCTTGCAACTCAGTGTGATCGTAGGGCTAGGAACGGCCGTAATTGGGACGGGTGCCGCATGGCTTGTCACCATGACGCGGTTTTTTGGGCGGCGGGTGTTGGAAATTGCCCTCGCCCTGCCTTTGGCCTTCCCAGCCTATGTTCTGGCTTATGCCTATACGGATTTGCTTGATCATCCAGGACTCGTGCAGTCCACCTTGCGCGCCTTTATGGGATGGGGCCCTCGCGATTACTGGTTCCCTGAAATCAGATCACTTGGTGGTGCGGCGGCAATGTTGGTCTTGGTGCTTTACCCTTATGTTTATCTTCTGGCGCGCGCAGCGTTTCTGCGCCAAAGCGCTACCGCCTATATCGCGGCGCGCACGTTGGGGCAGGGGCCATGGGGCGCATTCTGGCGCGTCAGTCTGCCCGTTGCTCGCCCGGCGATTGCAGGGGGTGTGCTGCTTGCTTTGATGGAAACCTTGGCTGATTACGGAACCACCGCCTATTTCGGTGTTCAGACCTTTGCCACGGGCATCTATGTCAGTTGGTTTGGCTTGTTTGACCGCGCAGCGGCGGCGCAGCTTGCCCTGTGTCTGTTGGTTGTGGCCTTGACCCTTGCCACTTTCGAACGCCGACAGCGCCGCAATTCCCGTCATCATGACGCGGGCCGTAGACTTGAGGTGATGGAGCCTGTCACCCTCAATGGCCGCGCTGCTTTGGGGGCTATTTTATTCTGCGGTTTGCCCGTTCTTTTTGGCTTTGTTTTGCCCGTGTGGATCTTGATCTCACTTGCGGCTGACCAAGCGTATATCCTTTTCACAGAGCGCTATTTGGGCTTCTTGCGGCATTCTTTGACACTTGCAGCGATTGCCGCCTTCCTGACTGTAGGGGCGGCCATCGCGCTTGGATTTCGTGCGCGCTTGCGGCCCACGCCGATGTCAAAAACGGCCCTTAGGGTTGCGGGCATTGGGTATGCTGTGCCCGGTGGCGTGATTGCGGTAGGTCTGCTGTTTCCCTTTGCGGCCTTTGACAATGCGCTTGACCACTTCATGGAGACGAATTTCGGTATTGATACGGGCCTTTTGATCAGCGGGTCGATCTGGCTGATGATCATGGCCTATATGGTGCGATTTATGGCGGTGGCGCTGAACACCTATGAGGCGGGCATGGCCACCCTGAACCCCAACATGGACGCGGTCGCGCGCACATTGGGGCATGGGCCTGCACCTATGTTGCGGCGGATCCATGTGCCGATCCTACAGCCTTCGATCTTGACTGCGCTGCTGATTGTTTTCGTGGATGTGATGAAGGAGCTGCCCGCCACCTTAATCCTGCGCCCCTTCAACTATGATACGCTCGCCGTGCAAGCGCACCGATTGGCAGCGGATGAACGACTGGCTGAGGCCGCAGTTCCCAGTCTGATCATTGGCGCCGTTGGTTTGGTCCCAGTTGCCATCTTATGTTGGAGCCTGAGCCGAGAAGATAGGTGAACGGGTTAGTCATACCCCGCGCCCATAGGTGGGCAATGTGGGGTCAGGACATAACACGCCTCAGCGCCCCAAAAGCAAACGAGCGCCACTTGATAGGGCGCTCGTGAGTTGTTTGGTGGTTCGTGGCCTGTTGCGCGAACCTATTCCCAACCTGCGGTGTTCAGAACCTCAACCGCTGCGCCGACATTTTCGGCAATATCCGACAGATCAATCGCATCAGGGCGGAAGATGCCCAGTGCCGCGACCGATGGGGCGAGGCCCACACCCGGAACGGCAGGGTATTCATCATTGCCCGCTGAGAAATACTGTTGCGCCTGATCTGAGGTCAGATACTCCAGAAAGGCAATCGCGTTCTCGCGGTTCGGGGCATGGGCCGCGACCCCACCGCCAGACACGTTCATATGCGCGCCGATATCGTTCTGGTTTGGAAAAACCCATCCGATATTGGCCAGTTGGTCAGGGGTGATTTGGTCGTCCCCTTGGCGCAGGATGCGGGCGAAGTAGTAGGTGTTCGACATCGCAATGTCACATTCACCAGAGGCAATGCCGCGCAGCTGATCCGTGTCGCCACCTTGGGGCGCGCGGGCGAAATTTTCTACCACGGCGTTGGCCCAGTCCTCCACAGCATCGACACCCAAATGTGCGATCAAGGCTGCTGTGAAGTTCTGTGTATAGACATTCGTGGCAGAGCGGATGCAGATCTGGCCTGCATATTCTGGCTTGGCCAAATCCTGATAGGTTTGGGGCGGGTTGGCGACATCGGTTTTGTCATAGAACAAAATCCGTGCGCGCTGCGAGAACGCGAACCACTGGTTGCTGTCATCTTGAAGATGAGAAGGAATGCGGGTTTCTAGCACATCGCTTTCCACGGGCTGCAACAGTCCCATTTCGGCAGCCCGCGCCAAGCGCACTGTGTCAACAGTCAAAAACACATCTGCAGGGCTATTGGCGCCCTCGGCCTGCATCCGCGCGATCAGCTCATCTGCATTGCCTTCGATGCGGTTGATGGTGATGCCTGTTGCAGCGGTAAAATCAGAATATAGCCGCTCATCCGTGTCGTAATGGCGCGAAGAATACAGGTTCAATTCCTGCGCCTGCGCCGCGGTTAGGGTGGTTAGAAAAACGACGCTGCCAAGCAGCAGGGAGAGGGGTCGGGTCATCCTAAAGCTCCTGTTCGAGTTATTTCCGACAATTTTAGTCGGGATGCAGCTTTTGATCACGATTCACGCGGCGGGTCAAATAAATTCCGACAAAAATTATCAGATTTAACTTCTGGCTTGCCCTTGCCTTGGTGCTACGGCATCAGTTTGCCTGAGGGATGAGGAGGACAGCCAGCCATGAAAGCGGGCATTGCTTTTCTTGTGCTCGCCTATGTGCTGAGCCAGTTTTATCGTGCGTTTTTGGCCGTCATGGCCCCTGTTTTGGCATCCGATATCGGAGCTACTCCGCAAAGCTTGGCGACAGCTTCGGGCGTGTGGTTCGCCGTTTTTGCCGCGATGCAAATTCCTGTGGGTATCGCACTTGACCGCATTGGGCCGCGCCTGACCGCATCGGTGTTGCTGCTTGTTGGCGGTGCGGGGGGTGCTGCCCTGTTTGCGACTGCGGCGGATGTGCGCGATGTGCAAATTGCAATGGGGTTGATCGGATTGGGCTGTTCGCCCGTTTTGATGGCAACCTATTACATCTTTGCGCGGGTTTATTCTGCGGCCATCTTTGCCACGCTGGCAGGTGTGACGATTGGCATTGGATCAATGGGCAACTTGGCAGCTGCAACACCCATGGCTTGGGCGGTTGAGGCCGTGGGGTGGCGCGAAACCGTTTGGGGCTTGGCGCTTGTGACGGGTCTTGTTGCGCTGGCTTTGTTCCTCTTGATCAAAGACCCCGCAAAACCAGAAGGCGATCAAAAAGGCAGCTTGATGGATCTGCTGCGCATTCCTGCGCTTTGGCTTATCTTCCCGTTGATGTTTGTGGGCTATGCCCCGTCAGCGGGGGTGCGTGGCCTGTGGGTTGGGCCTTATGTGGGGGATGTCTTTGATCTAACTGTTGCTGAGATCGGCACGGTGAGCCTGATCATGGGGGTTGCGATGGTGGTGGGCAGTTTTGCCTATGGCCCGCTGGATCGGTTTTTTGGCACGCGCAAATGGGTTATCTTGATTGGGAACCTGTTGGGTGCCTTCGCCTGTTTGGCGATTTGGGCTGTGCCCGAAAGCAGTATTTTGACAGCTACTGTTCTGGTTGCGGCCTTGGGGTTGTTTGGGGCGTCCTTCCCTGCCCTTGTTGCCCATGGGCGCAGCTTCTTTCCCCCGCATTTGGTTGGGCGTGGTGTGACCTTGATGAATTTGTTTGGCATCGGTGGGGTGGGTGTGATGCAATTCACCTCAGCCCCTTTCTTCACTGCGCTGTCAGGCACGATGGCCTTGCCTGCCGCCTATGGGGCCTTGTTTGGGGTCTTTGGGCTTGCCGTTCTGATCGGATGCGCAATTTACCTCTTTAGCGAAGATCGCCTTGACTAAGCGCGACCAGATTGCGCGCCAAGTGCCCCTTTCGCTTTGGTCGCACATGATTTAAGGGCATGCGCAGTCGTAAGCCTGAAGGATATGGAACATGGGTTACAAAGTTGTCGTTGTCGGCGCCACGGGCAATGTGGGCCGCGAAATGCTCAACATTCTAGACGAGCGTCAATTCCCCGTTGACGAGATCGCCGTGCTTGCCTCGCGTAAATCGCTTGGCACAGAATGCAGCTTTGGTGACAAGACCCTAAAGACCAAGGATCTCGATACATTCGATTTCACAGGCTGGGATATAGCATTTTTCGCGGTTGGGTCTGAAGCTACAAAAACCTATGCACCGATTGCGGCCTCGCAAGGTTGTATCGTGATCGATAATTCCTCGCTCTATCGCTATGATCCTGATGTGCCTTTGGTTGTCCCTGAGGTGAACCCTGGGGCGGTTGAGGGCTATGCGAAGAAGAACATCATCGCGAACCCCAATTGCTCCACCGCCCAGATGGTTGTTGCATTGAAGCCGCTTCATGACCGCGCGCGGATCAAGCGTGTTGTGGTGTCGACCTATCAGTCTGTGTCTGGCACAGGCAAAGATGCGATGGATGAGCTGTGGAACCAGACAAAGGGAATGTTCGTTCCAGGTCAGGAAGTTGCCCCGAGCGTTTACCCCAAGCAGATTGCCTTCAATGTGATCCCGCATATTGATGTGTTCATGGAAGATGGGTCTACTAAGGAAGAGTGGAAAATGGTCGCTGAGACCAAGAAAATCCTCGATCCTTCGGTTAAGGTAACTGCAACCTGCGTGCGTGTGCCTGTCTTTGTTGGCCATTCCGAGGCGATCAATATCGAGTTTGAAGATTTCCTAGACGAGGAAGAAGCCCGTGACATTCTGCGCGAGGCCCCAGGTGTGATGGTGGTCGATAAGCGTGAGGCGGGCGGTTATGTGACCCCCGTGGAATGTGTCGGCGATTATGCCACCTTTATCAGCCGTATCCGTCAAGACAGCACGATTGAGAATGGTCTGAATATTTGGTGCGTCAGTGACAACCTGCGCAAAGGCGCTGCGTTGAATGCGGTTCAGATTGCAGAAACCTTGGGCAATCGGGTTCTGAAAAAAGGCTGACGCATGGCGTTGCGCATCAGATATATTGGGGGGCCGTTGGCCCCCCTTTTTCTTAAAATCGTTCGGCGCGGAGGACTTCGCAGTCAGTCACGCTGACCACGCCGATATGCCGCTCCACCACTGCGAATGCCGCTTTGAGCAGCGCCTCTAGCTTTTCTGGGCGAATGATGCAGACCACGTTGATCATTCCGCCTGCACGGCTGACCTGACCCTCGCGGCTCCATTGTCCTGAACGGCCCGACCCGCCCAAAACGGGTAGGATGGTGAAGCCTGTCACCCCCGCCTTGACCAATGCATCCGTGAGGCGGGTTTCCATGACCGCCTCAATTGTGATCTCAACCCGCTTTGCCTTATGCGTTTCCATTGCCTTAGCCTCCCGTGGCGGCGCGCGCCAATGCCAGATAAATTGGTATGCCCAATGTCAAATTGAACGGGAACGTAATCCCAAGTGACATGGTGAGATAAATTGAAGGATTGGCCTCAGGCAGGGCCACGCGCATTGCAGCAGGCACCGCGATATAAGAGGCCGAGGCGGAGAGCGTCATCATCAACATCACGCCGCCTGTCGACAGACCCAAAAGCAACCCGGCTCCAAGGCCAAGACAACTGCCGATTAAGGGCATCAGCACGCCAAAGGCGAAAAGCCCTGGCTTCAGCAAATGCCGCGCATCCCGCAGGCCGCGCCCCGCCACAAGGCCCATATCCAAAAGGAAAAGGCACAGCACACCTTGGAAGGGGGATACGATGAAAGAGGCGATTTTATCCAAGCCCTCTTGGCCCGTGATCCCGCCAATAATGAAGGATCCGATGAGCAAAACAATAGACCCATTTAGCAGGATTTCCCGCAGCAGACCCGCATCCATACCGCCGCCTTGACCCGCTTTTGCATCCGCCCGTGCCACAAGCCACAGGGCTGCTAAGATTGCAGGGGCCTCCATCGCGGCGGCGACCGCGACCATATAGCCTTCGCTCATCAAACCTGCGGTTTGCAGCACTGAACTTGCCGCGACAAAGGTCACGATCGAGATCGAGCCGTAATGTGCCGCCACTGCGGCGGCATCAATGGCCGTTAGCCCCGTCATCACGCGCAGCAAAGCGAAGGCTATGAAAGGCAGAACAAACGACAAAATCACCCCAGCCAAAATCGAGAAGATCAGCGTTTGGTCAATGCCATGCGCGGCCACGCTGGCCCCGCCTTTGAAGCCAATGGCAAAGAGCAAATAGAGCGACATCCCTTTCGCTACGGCCTCGGGCACGCTGAGGTCAGAGCGCGCAAAAGCAGCTGCAAATCCTAAGACGAAAAACAAGATGATGGGCGAGATCAGGTTCTGCGCCGCGAGCGACAGGATCGAGTCCATGAACACCTCCAGATTTTGCTCAGCGTTGCCTAACGAAGCGGGGCCAAGTGGTAAAGTTTAGACTTTCACAAAATGGCGCAATGTGCCGTCATAGCTTTCGATATCCATATCCGCGATATCGGCCCAAATCCCATGCAGGGTCAGGTTCTTTGAACCTACAGCCTCGGCCACCACGGGATAGCTCATCAGGTTTTCAAGCGAGACTTGTATCCCCTCTTTTTCCAGCATGGTTTGTTGAACCTCAGGGGGGGTGATATCTTTGACCCTCTCAAATCCTGGCCGCAAAACATCCAACCAACGGCCCACAAAGCTTTCTTTCTTTTCCAAATCGGGGGCGCGGCCTTGGCACATGTCAATACACCCCCGCACGCCGCCGCAATTGGAATGGCCCATGATGATGAGATGCTCGATTTTGAGGTTCTTAATTGCAAACTCGACCGCGGCAGCGGTGCCGTGATGCTGCCCGTCAGGGGTAAAAGGGGGCACCAGATTGGCGATGTTGCGGTGAATGAATAATTCACCTGTGCGCTGTCCAAACACGGATGTCACGGCAACGCGGCTGTCGCAGCAGGCTATGACCATGGCCTTTGGACTCTGCCCTTCGGTTGCCAATTTGCGAAACCAATCACGGTTCTCAGGAAAGGATTTCACTTTCCAATCCTGATAGCGTTCAAGCAAATAACTTGGCAGTGATTTAATGCGGTGCATCCATAATGTCCCTTCAGAGCACTTGATCACAATCTCTGATAATTTTCTATAAACTGTCTTTTCATTCCTGTCTCAAATCAACCTTTTCTTCACCCCCAAATATCACCCTGTGACCACATGCAGCGCATGGTGGGATGGGAAAATGACGGATGTGGTGACCGTCTTGCGTTTTGAAGAACCTGCGCGGTTTGATCCCGACAGGTTAGAGCGGCTTTGTCGCGATATTGGCGAGACGCAAGCAGAATATGAAGTGGCTGTGGGGCTAGAGCGTATCATGATCGCGCTCGCGCAGATTGACTGTGTCGACAGCACGCTTGAACGGAAAAAGATTTTCGCTGAGATTGCCGACTCTGCCAGCAAGATCGGTATGGCGACCTTGGCGCGGGTGGCGCGCGATGTTCATATCGTGATGGCGCGCCAAGATATGGCCGCAATCGGCGCAACCTTCGCTCGTTTGCGCCGTGTGGGTGAGCGATCTGTTTATGCGATTTACGATATTGAGGATATGAGTGTGTGATCGCCCTTGCGGCGCGGGATGGTGTTGTTACTTTGCGGTTCAGCGATATTGCCCTGACCTCAAAGGAATGACGGAATGTCCCACGCGCTGCGATTTGCCCGCCCAGATGAATTTCCTGATACGGACGCAATCCCTGTTCATGCGATCAGCGCCGATGGGGCTGATGCAGCTTTGGCTCAGTTGGGCGCTGCCTCACGGCAATGGGCCGTGACCCATGGCTTTAGCGGGGCATTGGGCAAAACCTGTCTTCTGCCCAATGAGGCGGGTGGAATTGCGGCTGTTTTGTTGGGGGTAGGAACGTCCGCTGATCGGATCAGGAAACGGTTCGCTGCAGGTGCCGCGATTTCTGATTTGCCAAAAGGTCTTTATGAGGTGGCCTCAGCCTCATTGGAGGCCCACCCGCAAAACCTTCGCGAAGAAATTGCACTGGGGTATTTACTGGCGGAATATCGGTTTGACCACTATCGTAAAAAATCGGGTCGCGAGGCGGCCTTAGTGGCGCTTGCGGGCATAGATGCCCCGCATTTCGAACGGCTCGCCCAAGCCGAGGCCATGGTGCGTGATCTGGTCAACACCCCTGCGCAAGACATGGGCCCCGAAGAATTGGAGGGGGCCGCCCGCGAGTTGGCGGCGCGCTATAACGCCAAGATTTCCGTGATCCTTGGGGACGATCTATTGGCGCAGAATTTCCCGATGATCCATGCGGTCGGTCGGGCCAGTCCCCGCGCGCCTCGTTTGATTGATATGACTTGGGGCGAAGGCGGGCCGCAAATCACCTTGGTGGGCAAGGGCGTGTGTTTTGACACAGGCGGTTTGAACCTGAAACCTGGATCATCAATGGGCACGATGAAAAAGGATATGGGGGGGGCTGCCAATGTTTTGGGCCTTGCTCAGATGATCATGGATGCGGGTCTAAAGCTGCGGTTGCGGGTTTTGATCCCTGCAGTTGAAAATGCCGTTGATGGTTCAGCCTTTCGCCCCAGTGATATTTTGACCGCCCGCAACGGCATGACGGTCGAGATCAACAATACCGATGCAGAGGGGCGGCTGGTCTTGGCTGATGCCTTGGCGCTTGGGGCTGAAGGCGCCCCCGATCTAATGATTTCTATGGCAACATTAACTGGCGCTGCGCGGGTCGCAGTGGGGCCAGACCTTGCGCCATTTTACACTGATGATGAGGGTCTTGCCGCGCAGATTACTGCCAAAAGCCCTGATCAGTTCGACCCTGTTTGGCGTATGCCCTTTCACGCCCCTTATGAGGCTATGATTGAACCGGGCATTGCCGATCTGGATAACGCGCCCTCTGGGGGCATGGCGGGGTCGATTACGGCGGCCTTGTTTTTGCGCCGCTTCACCCAAGGCGCCGCGCGCTATTGTCACTTCGATATTTTTGCTTGGCAGCAAAGTGATGCACCTGCGCGCCCAAAAGGGGGTTTGGGTCAGGGCATTCGTGCGCTATACGCGGTGCTGTCTGAAGGGGTTTAAGACATGGCAAGCGATCCACGGATCACGGCAAGCAATGGGCGGGTGGCGCTTCGGGCGCTGCAAGGTCAGGTTATGGCGGATGAATTCTTGGACGGCACATGGATGACGGTGCAGCAACCGTTGGCCAATATCATGACCGAACCAAAGGGCACGCGGGCGAGCCAATTGTTGTTTGGCGAGCGGTTTTTGGCGCTTGAAACGCGCGATGGGCAAGTTTTTGGTCAAGCAGAGCGGGACGGCCAAGTAGGTTATATTTTATTGCAGGCCCTTGCGGCAGAAACGCCCGTCACCCATTGGGTCACCGCCCCCGCAACCCATCTCTATCCGCGCCCCGATGTAAAATCGTCGCCCGATGTGTCGATCTTTTTCGGCGCACGTGTCAACGTGGTTGAGCCTGCGAAAGAGGGTGAAAGCTTTCATCGCATCCAGACGGGGCATCATGTTCCAAAATCCCACCTGCGCCCATTAACGGCGCGGTTTTCGGATGCGGTGGGCGTGGCTGATCTATTCCTTGGAACCCCTTATCTTTGGGGCGGCAGCAGCCGATGGGGCATTGATTGCTCTGGCCTGATCCAATTGGCGATGCGCGCCTGTGGTCAAGACTGTCCACGGGACAGTGACCAACAAGAGGCAGCGCTCGGCGCGCTTTTGCCCGAGGGTGCACCACTGCGCCGCGGGGATTTGGTGTTTTGGAGGGGCCATGTCGGGATCATGGCCGATGAAGAGATGCTGTTGCACGCAAATGCCCATCACATGGCGGTGGCCTATGAGCCGCTTGCCCATGCCGAGGCGCGCATTCGCACGTCTGGCGGCGGCGAGATCACCGCGCGCAAACATGTTTTGATAGAATGACGGGGTATTAATCGTCAACGGCGCGGATCAATTTGCGCTCTAGCACGCGCAGCACATTGCGCAGATCATGCCCGCGCTTGAGAATGCGCCCGTCCATCCCAATCACGGAATACATTCCCTGCTTGCCTGCCAATTTGGGGCGCTTTTCAATCCGATAAATGGGGTGTTCGGCGGTGCGGCGGAAAACTGAGAAAATCGCAACATCACTCAGCAGCGACATTCCATAATCGCGCCATTCACCTGCAGCCACCATGCGGCCGTAAATCGACAGGATCGCCGATAATTCGCCACGATCAAAGGCGACCTTTTCGGGAATATGGGAAGCGCCAAAGGATTGAGTATGCATCACCATAGCCTGATGGTGGCATGAATTCTAAGAAATGCAAGGGAGATCATAAAAAGGCCCGCAAGGTCAGCTGATCTTGCGGGCCGTGATGCGTGGTGTCGCTTAGGCGCGAACCAGTTTTTCGTAGGCGTCCGAGATGTCCCGCGTCAGGGCGCCAACCTCGAAATTATAGCTACCAATCTGACCCACTGGGGTGACTTCTGCGGCGGTTCCCGTCAGCCAGCATTGTTCAAACCCTTCCAATTCTTCCGGCATGATATGACGCTCATGCACCTTGATTTGGCGATCGTTCAACATACCGATAACTGTCTGGCGGGTTAGGCCATTGAGGAAGCAATCTGGCTTTGGTGTATGCACTTCGCCATCTTTGACGAAGAAGATATTTGCGCCTGTCGCCTCGGCGACATAGCCGCGATAATCAAACATCATGGCATCCGAGCAGCCTTTGGCTTCGGCCTCATGCTTAGACATTGTGCAGATCATATACAGGCCTGCGGCCTTGGCATGGCTTGGCGCCGTTTCGGGCGAGGGGCGTTTCCAACGCGCTATATCAAGTTTGGCGCCTTTGGTTTTTGCATCCCCATAGTAATTGCCCCAGCCCCATGCCGCGATGGCCAAACGAACGGGGTTACGGCGAGAGGAGACACCCATATCCTCACCCGCGCCGCGCCACGCAACCGCGCGCACATAGGCATCGCTCAGGCCATTGGCCGCGAGAACCTCGGCCTTGGCTGCCTCAATTTGGTCAACGGTAAATGGAATTTCGAAGTCCAATTGGCCTGCGGAAAAATGCAGCCGTTCGGAATGAGCGCGGCTGAGGAAAATTTTGCCACCATAGGCGCGCTCGCCCTCAAAGACGGAAGATGCATAATGCATCGCATGGGTCAGAATATGCACATTGGCCTCGCGCCAATCGACCAAAGCCCCATCCAGCCAGATTTTCCCATCGCGGTTATCGTAGGTGCCGCTCATCTTTCCAATCCCATCTTTCCTTCAGGGCGCATATCTGCGCCAGTTTGCAAATGTTGTGCAAAATACGGTCGTTTCGGACATAATATTTCGCAAAACTGGCAATTCGGTAACAATTGATTCTTGGAAAGTCAACAAGGCTGACATAAACTGTGAAGTGTTCCTTGGTTCCGATGCCAAAGACCCAAAAAGATGCGGGAGATGAAGATGGCAGAACGTGCAGTCAATAACCCTATCGGCACGGGCGAAAGCTTGCTCTTTTTGACGGATGAGCAGCTGCGCCGCGGGATTGAGGCTATGTTCTTCGCCTATCGGGGATTTACCGCTGATCCTGATCGCATTTTACAAAATTACGAATATGGTCGCGCCCATCATCGTGCCATCCATTTCATCAACCGCACCCCTGGAACGACAGTCAATAACCTGCTGAATATTCTGGGCGTGACCAAGCAGTCCCTCAATCGCGTTCTGCGGAGTCTGATCGCCGATGGTTTGGTCGAAAGCCGCGTTGGGGTGCAGGATAAGCGCGAACGGCATCTTTATCTCACCGAAACAGGCGCCAAGCTTGAACGCGAATTGTCAGAGGCGCAGCGCAACCGCATGCGCGCGGCCTATCGCAATGCGGGGCCAGAGGCCGTGGCAGGATTTCGTGCTGTCCTTGAGCAGATGATGGATCCTGAGATGCTGCGCCATTTCCAAGCAGGTTTGGATACCTAAAATGGCAGACACCAACCCGCATATCCTGATCGTGGATGATGATGAACGCATCCGCGGGCTGTTGCAGAAATTTCTGATCCGCAACGGGTTTCTGGCCAGTGTTGCGCGCGATGCTGCGCAAGCCCGCCGCCTGTTGCAGGGGTTGGATTTCGATTTGATTGTGCTTGATGTGATGATGCCGGGTGAGGATGGCATTACCCTGACACAAGATTTGCGCAAAACGATGGATTGCCCAATCTTGCTTTTGACGGCCAAGGGCGAGGCGCAAGATCGTATTGCAGGTTTTGAGGCGGGGGCAGATGATTATTTGCCAAAACCCTTTGAGCCCAAGGAATTGCTATTGCGTATCGGCGCGATCCTGCGCCGTATGCCACAATCCGAAGCCAGCCAAAACCTGCCCAAACTGCTGCATCTTGGTGCCATGCGCTTTGACATTGATCGTGGCGAGTTGTGGCAGGGTGATCAGCCTTTGCGCCTGACTGCAACCGAGGCCGCATTGATGCGGATCTTTGCAACCCATGTGAACAGTTCTGTGACCCGTCAGCAGTTGGTCGAAGAATTGGGCCGTGACAAGATGGCAGGCGGCGACCCTGCGCAAGAGCGCGCGATTGATGTGCAAATCACCCGTCTACGCCGCAAGATTGAAGCTGACCCGAAACAACCCCGTTATCTGCAAACTGTCCGCGGCGCGGGCTACATGTTGGTGCCTGACTGATGGCGACATGGCTATTTGAAAACCCATTTGCGCAAGATCATCTGACGCCAGAGGGCCATCCCGAACAGGTGGCGCGCATTGCGGCCATAAAGGCCCATTTGGATGGCGTAGATTTCGTGGGGCTTGAACGCCACGCAGCCCCATTGGCCACGGAAGACGATCTGCGATTGTGCCACCCCCAAGCCTATATTGATCAACTCAAAGCGGCTTTGCCCACACAAGGGCAAGTTGCGCTTGATGGCGATACCTTTCTGTCGCCCGCGTCATGGCAGGCCACGCTTTCGGGTGTAGGGGGTATGATCGCAGCAATAGATGCCGTGATGGAGGGCCGCGCCAAAAACGCATTCGTCCTCACGCGACCACCTGGGCATCACGCCGAAACTGCAACAGCCATGGGGTTTTGTCTCTTTGGGTCAGTAGCGATTGGGGCCAAACATGCACTCGAGCGGGCGGGGGCCGCACGGGTGGCCGTGATTGATTTCGATGTGCATCACGGCAATGGCACGCAAGATTTGCTGTGGGATGAAACCCGCGCTTTGTTTGTCTCGTCACACCAGATGCCGCTTTATCCAGGATCGGGGGCGCGTGGCGAACGTGGCGTGGCGGGTAACATCCTGAATGTGCCCCTTCCACCCAATTCAGACGGGGCCTTGATGCAACAGGCCTATCTTCGCGATGTATTTCCGCGATTGGCTGAATTTGCGCCTGACCTTATCCTGATTTCCGCAGGTTTTGACGCGCATCAGGCCGATCCATTGGCCAATCTAAATTGGGATGAAACGGATTTTGCATGGCTGACGCGAGAAATTTGCGCATTTGCCGAAACCCAATGCGCGGGGCGGGTGGTCTCGGCGCTAGAGGGCGGTTATGATCTGCCCTCACTGGGGCGCAGTGTTGCGGCCCATGTCACAGAATTGATGGAAGCTTCGAAATGACAGATGACAACGACCTTGCGCAGATGAGTTTTGAAGACGCCTTGCGCGCCCTAGAGGAAGTCGTGGCCAAGCTTGAGCGTGGGGATGTGCCACTTGACCAATCCATCGCGCTCTATGAACGGGGGGCTGCGCTGCGCGCACGTTGTGAGTCCAAGCTCAAAGAGGCCGAAGAAAAAGTCTCCAAAATCACCCTAGATGGCACAGGCGCGCCAACGGGCAGCACCCCAGTTGAGGGGCTTTGAGCGCCTTTGGCCCCTATTGAGTTTCAAACCCGCCTCAGCACCCATTCCCGCGTCATTGCTGCGTTCTTGACCGAGTCGCTTGCGCAATATGGCACAGATGATGTCGCGGCGGCGATGCGCTATGCGTTGCAGGGTGGCAAGGGTTTGCGTGGGTTTTTGGTGCTTGAGGCATCGGCGCTATATGGCATTCCTGCGGCCTCCGCGCTTCCTGCGGCGGGTGCGGTTGAGGCCATCCATGCCTATAGCCTGATCCACGATGATCTGCCTTGCATGGACGATGACGACCTGCGCCGCGGTCAGCCCACTGTTCACAAAAAATGGAACGAGGCGATTGCGGTTCTCGCGGGGGATGCGCTGCAAAGTTTTGCATTCACGCTTTTGGCTGATCCTAATCTTGGGGCTGCGGAGGTGCGGATCAAATTGGTGTCGACCTTGGCTGAAGCCGCAGGTGCGCGCGGTATGGTTTTAGGGCAGGCGCAGGACATTGCCGCAGAAACCGCTGCGTCCCCCTTGACCCTTGAACAAATCACGGAATTGCAAAGCAATAAAACGGGCGCGCTGTTGGAATGGCCCGCCCATGCCGCAGCGATCATAGCGGGCCAAGATCCCGCACCGTTGAGGGCATATGCCCGTGCAATTGGCCTCGCCTTTCAGATTGCTGATGACATTTTGGATGTGGAAGGCGACAGCAGCAAGGCAGGTAAGGCCCTGCGCAAAGATGCCGATGCGGGCAAAGCGACCTTTGTCACGCTTCTGGGGCTAGACGGTGCCAAGGCTGAGGCAGCGCGCTTGGTCGCTGAGGCGGAAACGGCTCTTGCACCATTCGGGGATAAAGCCCAAAGCCTGCGCGACCTTGCCCGATTCATCATTGCCCGCGACAGATAGGCGTGATCCGTTGCCCTTGGCCCCTGTCATGGCTATATGGCGACCACTGGAGGGCCGATGACAGATAGACCTAAAACACCGCTTTTGGATCAAGTGACCACGCCGCGCGATTTGCAGCGGTTTTCTGATCATGATCTGACCCGCTTGGCCGATGAATTGCGCGCCGAGACGATTTCGGCTGTCTCCGAGACGGGTGGGCATTTGGGGGCTGGTCTGGGTGTGGTTGAGTTGACGGTGGCACTTCATGCCGTATTTGATGCCCCGCGTGACAAGATCATTTGGGATGTCAGCCACCAATGTTATCCGCATAAGATTTTGACAGGGCGGCGGGATCGTATCCGCAGTCTGCGCCAAAAGGGTGGCTTGTCAGGTTTCACGAAACGCAGCGAGTCGCCCTATGACCCATTTGGCGCTGCGCATAGTTCCACCTCTATTTCTGCGGCGCTCGGCTTTGCCGTTGCGCGCGATTTAAGCGGTGCCTGCGAGACAGGTTTGGGAGATGCGATTGCGATTATCGGTGATGGTTCCATTTCCGCAGGCATGGCCTATGAGGCCCTGAACAATGCGGGCCATCTGAAAAAGCGGTTGATTGTGATCCTCAACGACAATGAAATGTCGATTGCGCCGCCAACAGGTGCGATGTCGGCTTATTTGTCCCGTCTTTATGCAGGCGCGCCGTTTCAGGAATTCAAAGCCGCCGCCAAGGGCGCAGTATCGCTTTTGCCCGAGCCGTTCCAACACGGGGCGCGCCGCGCGAAAGAACTTCTGAAATCCGCGACAGTCGGCGGCACCTTGTTCGAAGAATTGGGCTTTGATTATATTGGCCCGATTGATGGACATGATATGGATCAGCTGCTTGCGGTTTTGCGCACCGTCAAGGCGCGGGCGGATGGGCCGATGCTCATTCATGCGATTACCAAGAAGGGCAAAGGCTATGCCGAAGATCGCCCAGATCGCGGCCACGCCACCGCGCGCTTCGATGTGGTCACGGGCAAGCAACACAAAGCGCCCTCAAACGCGCCCTCATATACGCGTGTCTTTGCAGATGCGCTGATTGCCGAGGCCGCCGAGGATCCGTTGGTGACGGCTATCACGGCGGCGATGCCAGACGGAACAGGCCTGAACCTATTTGAAGAACGCTTTCCCGAACGCTGTTTTGATGTGGGCATTGCCGAACAGCATGCGGTGACCTTTTCGGCGGGTATGGCGGCGGGTGGGTTGAAACCCTTCTGCGCGCTTTATTCGACCTTCTTGCAACGCGGCTATGATCAAGTTGTGCATGACGTGGCCATACAACGTCTGCCTGTGCGCTTTGCGATTGATCGCGCGGGGCTTGTTGGTGCCGATGGCGCCACCCATGCGGGCAGTTTTGACATCGCCTATCTGGCAAATTTGCCCGATTTCGTGGTGATGGCGGCTGCCGATGAAGCGGAATTGGTGCATATGGTGCGCACCGCCCTAGAGATTGGGGATCGCCCGTCTGCCTTCCGCTTTCCGCGCGGCGAAGGTGTTGGGGTCGAGTTACCTGCACGCGGTCAGGCGCTTGAAATCGGCAAGGGGCGGATGATCGCAGACGGCAATCGCGTGGCTCTCTTGAACTTTGGCACCCGCCTGAAAGAAGTGCGCGAAGCTGCGGAGATTTTGGCCCAGAAAGGGATCACGCCCACGATTGCTGACGCGCGTTTTGCCAAACCGTTGGATACAGATTTGATCGACCAACTCGCCCGTCATCACGAGGCGCTGATCACCATTGAAGAAGGGGCAATTGGCGGCTTTGGCAGCCATGTCGCGCATCATCTGGCGGAAACGGGCGTGTTTGATCGGGGGATCAAATACCGCTCCATGGTGCTGCCCGATATTTTCATCGACCAAGCCAGCCCGCGCGACATGTATGCGGTGGCAGGCATGAATGCCGAGGATATCGTGACCAAGGTTTTCGTGACCTTGGGCGTAGATGTTTTGGGGAAGCGGGCTTAAACGCCTACTTCCCCAACCGCTCCTCAATCTTGCGCAGTCGGTCTAGCACCTCATCACGATAGGCATCTGTGGCGGCATTGCTTTCTTCGGCATGAGCGTCTTGCATGGAATTGACGATCAGGCCAACCAGCAGGTTCACCACCGCAAAGGTCGTGACCATGATGAAAGGCACAAAGAACAGCCACGCGTAAGGATAAACATCCATCACGGGGCGCACGATGCCCATGGACCAACTTTCCAACGTCATGATTTGGAACAGGGAATAGAAAGACGCGCCAAGCGTGCCGAACCATTCGGGGAAAGATGCCCCGAACAGTTTGGTTGCCATCACGGCACCGATGTAAAAGATGATCCCCATCAGCAAGAACACGCTGCCCATTCCTGGCAGGGCGGTCACAAACCCCTCGACCACGCGGCGCAATCGTGGCGCTGCTGAGATGACCCGCAATACCCGCAAGATGCGCAAGGCGCGCAGAACTGACAGCCCGTGGGTGGCGGGCATCAGCGCGATCCCAACAATCAAGAAATCAAAAACGTTCCATCCCGAGCGGAAAAACCGCGCGCCATGGGCCACCAGTTTCAGCGCAATTTCGATCACGAAAATCGCAAGGCAAATCCAGTCCAATGTCAGGATAATAGTGCCCGCCGTGCCCATAACTTCGGGCGGTGTCTCAAGGCCCAAAAGAATGGCGTTAAAAATGATCACGCCGATGATGAATTGGCGGATGTGAGGGCGGTCTAGCCAATCGGCAAGTATCTGTCGCGTGGTCGTAAAATCACTGGTCATAGCAGCCATCCTTGAGCGCGTTACCGCGTCATAAGGGGTCGGATAAAGCGGGCGGCAAGTTCTATATGCGGCGACCAACGGAATTGGTCGATGGGCTGCGCCCATTCAAGGTAATAACCTGCGTCAATGAGGGTTTTTGCGTCACGTGCAAAACTGATCGGGTTGCAGGATAGAAATGCAATCTGGGGGATGTCGGTTTTCGCCAATTCATGCACCTGTGCCTGTGCGCCTGCACGGGGCGGGTCGATGACCACCGCGTCATATTTGGCTAATTCGTCACTTAAAACGGGGCGGCGAAACAGGTCGCGGGTTTCGGCGGTAATGGGCTTTAGCCCGTCCGCATAGCGGGCGGCGTTTTGCAAGGTCTTGACCATATCGGCGCTGCCTTCGACTGCGTGCACGGGCGCTGTTTTGGCCAGTGGAAAGGTAAAGGTTCCACATCCCGCAAAAAGGTCAATGATGCGTGTGGCCCCCGAAATCGCGCTGCGTGCAGTGGCCAAAAGCGCTGCTTCGCCCGCTTTGGTGGCTTGCAAAAATGCACCTGCGGGTGGGGTGACACGCGCGTGCCCCATTTGGTGATAGGGTGGGGTTTCCATAAAGACGACCTCATCCCCCCATGTCAGGCGCAGAAATTCGGTGCGGAATTTTGGCAATTCAACCCGCAGCGCATGATCCAAGGGCTTGCCGCCCGTCACGTGGAGGTCAAGCCCGATTTCCGACTGGGTTAGGCTAAAGCCCAAAACCGCACTGCGCGATCCCCCCAAACGGGCGATCTCGGCCAATACGGGCAGCGTGGCCACCATCTCATCGGGCAAAAGGTGACATTCGCCGATCGGCACAAGGACGTCCGATTTTCGGGCATGAAATCCTACCATCGTCCCCGATTTTGTACGCCGCGCGGCAAAGGTGGCGCGCCTGCGTGAGTGCGCAGGCGAAGTTAGGGTTGCGCGGATATCAGTTGTGATCCCGTGCGCGGCAAGCGCAATTGCAATTTGGTCTGCCTTCCACGCACTGACAAATGTGTCCGAGGCATGTTGCAGGCTGCACCCGCCACAGGATTTATAATGCGCGCAGACAGGTTTTACCCGCGCGGGGGAAGGGGTCACAATTTTGGCCCCGTCCAATTGACCTTCGTTTACCACGCCGCGCACCACCTCGTCAGGCAGGGTAAGGGGGACAAGGATTTGGCCTCCGCCCGCGTTCTGTGCAATGCCATCGCCGCGATGTCCGAGGCGGGTGATGGTGAGGGTTTCTTCGCTCACGCGGAACCTCCGTCTGGATTAAGAAAGCCGCCCGATTGGCGGTTCCACAGCGAAGCATAGAGCCCGCCCTTTGCCAAAAGCACCTCATGTGGGCCATCTTCGATGATGTGGCCTTCATCTAAAACGATGATGCGATCCATCTGCGCAATGGTCGACAGTCTATGCGCAATCGCAATCACGGTTTTGCCTGCCATCAGGTCGCTCAGCGTGTTTTGGATGCTCGCTTCAATCTCGCTATCAAGCGCGCTTGTGGCCTCGTCTAAAATTAAAATCGGCGCATCTTTCAGAACCACCCGCGCAAGCGCAATGCGCTGTCTTTGTCCGCCTGAAAGTTTCACCCCGCGTTCGCCAACATGGGCCTCAAACCCTGTGCGGCCCTCTGGGTCTTCTAGATCATGGATGAACCCTAAGGCCTCGGCGCGTTCTGCGGCGCGGATTACGTCAGCATCACTTGTATCGGGGCGGCCATAGGCGATGTTGTCGCGCACGGAGCGGTGCAACAGGCTGCTGTCTTGCTGCACAACGCCGATTGTGGCGCGCAGGCTGTCTTGGGTCACATCGGCAATATTTTGGCCATCAATGCGGATTACGCCGCCTTCGCAATCATAAAATCGTAGCAAAAGTTTAACGAGGGTCGATTTCCCAGCGCCAGAGCGCCCGACAAGCCCGACCTTTTCGCCGGGCTGGATGGATAAACTGAGGCGATCTAAGCCACCCGCGCCGCGCCCATAATGGTGACTGACCGCATCAAATTCGATCAATCCTTTCTCGAATTTGAGCGCGGATGCGTTTTGGCGGTCACGCAATGTGATCGGTTGGGCAATGGTCTCCATCCCCTCCATCACCACCCCCAATTCTCGGAATAGGCTTGAGAGAGCCCACATGATCCAGCCCGTCATTGCATTGAGTTGTAAGGTGAGGGCGGCTGCCGCCGCCACAACGCCCACAGTCGCCGTTCCCGTATACCACAACCAGACCGACCAACCGACAACGGACACAATCAAAAGTCCGTTCAAGGTCAATAGCGTGACGTCCATTATCGTGAATATCCGCATCTCGCGGGCGAATGTTTGGCGGGTATGCTCAATCGCCTCGTAGGCATAGTCCAGTTCGCGTGTTGTATGCGCGAAAAGCTTGACCGAGTGGATGTTGGTATAGCTGTCAACGACCCGTCCCGTTGTCATGGATCGCGCATCTGAACTGGCCTTGGAGGCGGGGGTGACATTGCGGATTGTCCAGCGCACCAACAGCCCATAGAGCCCGCACCAAATCACCAAGGGCACGGCAAGCCGTGGGTCTGACTGGGTCAGTAGGATCACCGCGCCGATGAAATAGGCGATTGAAAATGTGATGGCGTCAAAAATCTGAAACACCGCATCGCCTGCGGCGGGCGGGGTTTGCATAATCCGCCCTGCGATACGGCCCGCAAAATCATTTTCGAACCATCCGACCGATTGACGTAAAACATGCCGATGTGCCCGCCAACGGATCAGCGTGCCGAAATTCGGCAGGATCGCATTGTTCAAAAGCCCCACATCCAAAAGCTGCATCAAAGGGCGGACTAGCACCACAAAGAGCGCGACTAAGCCAAGCTCGAGCCCGTGATTTGCAAACAGTTCTGCGGGACTACTGACTGATAGCAGATCAACAACGCGCCCCAAATAGACGATCAGCCCCAATTCAATCGAAGCGACCACCATCGACATAAAGGCGGCTGCGATGAACACCCGTTTGAAGGGTTGCGCATAGCCGCGCAAAAACGGCCAGAGTCGATTGGGGGGCGTATCCTCATCGGCGTAGGGCGTATAGGGATCTACCAGTGTTTCGAAAAATCGGAACATTGCATCGGGCCTGATTGGTTGATTGGGTCGCAGCCTGACCCTGTGGCGCAATATAGGGCGGGGCTCACATAAAGACCATTGCGGCTGTCAGCGCGAGGGCGCTTGCCATGGTTTTGCGAAAAATATTCCATGCACGCGGCGTGGTCAGAAGCCGCGCCAAGGCCGTTCCTGCTGCTGCCCAAAACAGACAGACAAAAAGATTAATTCCTGAAAAGGCGGACGAAAGGCGCAAGGCTTCTGTCAAAAGCGTGCCACCCGCGCCAAAGCCCGCAGCAGCGGCAAGGCTAACGGCCCAAACCTTGGGATTGACCCATTGAAACATCACAGCCTGAAGAAAGGTAAACGGCTTTGCGACCTGTCGCGCCTTAGGATCTGCCGGTCTGGCCCGCCATAGGGTGGATGCCATATAAAGGATCCAAGATGCTGCGGCTATTTTCATCACTAAGGCAGCCACTGGATAGGCCAATAAAATCGCGCTGACACCTAAGCTTGAGGCAGCAGCAATCACCCCCACCCCTGCGGCGACACCGAAAATATGCGGAATGGTCGCGCGAAACCCGAACAGCGCGCCTGATGTGGTCAAGAGGATAACATTTGGCCCAGGCGAAAACAGCCCTGCAAAAACAAATGGGTAAAGCGGATCCATGGGCGATGGTTAGGCAGGCTCACGCAGGATGCGCGGCACTTTGAACTCAACATTTTCCACGGCAGTCTCAACCTGTTCGACTGTCACATCATAGCGCGCCCGCACGGCATCAATCACCTCATTGACCAACAGCTCTGGCGCAGATGCGCCCGCCGTCAGACCAAGGCTGGTAATCCCCTCAAGCGCGCGCCAGTCAATATCAGTCGCCCGTTGCACAAGCTGCGCATAGTTGCAGCCCATTTTTGCCCCCACCTCGACCAAGCGTTTTGAATTTGAGGAATTGGGCGCGCCCACGACAAGCATGGCATCTGCCTTGACCGCCATCGCCTTGACGGCCTCTTGGCGGTTGGTGGTGGCGTAGCAAATGTCTTCTTTGTGCGGGCCGATAATCGCAGGGAACTGTGTCTTGAGGGCCGCAACAACATCGGCGGTGTCATCAATCGAAAGGGTGGTTTGCGTCACAAAGGCCAGTTTCAGGGGGTCGCGCACCGTGAGGGCCGCCACATCCGCTACTGTTTCAACCAAGACGACTTCGCCTTCGGGCAATTGGCCCATAGTGCCAATCGTTTCCGGATGGCCCGCGTGGCCGATCATCACGATCTGCAACCCCGCCTCATGATGCCGCGCCGCCTCGATATGCACTTTGGACACAAGCGGGCAGGTTGCATCAACATATATCATCTGCCGCCGCTCTGCGGTTGCGGGAACAGATTTGGGCACCCCATGGGCAGAAAAAATCACGGGTCGATCATTTGGGCACTCGTCCAATTCTTCGACAAAAACTGCGCCCTTTTCGCGTAGGGCATCCACCACGAATTTGTTATGCACGATTTCATGGCGCACAAAGACGGGTGCGCCCCATTTCTCGAGAGCCATTTCCACGATTTTAATTGCGCGATCTACACCTGCGCAAAATCCGCGCGGCGCGGCCAAATAGAGGGTGAGGGGCGGTTTTTGCATAGTATCTCTCCGATCACCCCACAGTTAAGTCTTTGTGGCCCCGCCGTCTAGCGTTTCTGCCTAAACGGCATCGGCGCAAACGCCTCACACATGCCACATTTCCTGCGAATCAATGGGCGCGAGGCGCTTGCAGCGCTGGATCAAGACTGCTTCGATCTGATCCTCACCGATTGTCACATGCCCACGATGAATGGTTTTGAAATGGCCCGCGAAATTCGGGCGCGTGAAAGTGCGTCAGGGTTCTCAAAAATCCCTATAATCGCCATCACAGCTGACGCCGTTGGCCATGACCGCCAAAAGGGGATTGATGTCGGCATGGACGCCTATCTGACCAAGCCTGTGCGCTTGGGGGATTTGTCGAAGATGTTGTCGCTCTATCTGGTGGGGGAGGAAGAGGGGCGCGGTCCTGTGCGCGGGGCGCCTTAATAGCTTTCCTCAAAGTCATCCTCACCGCCATTTTCGCGCGGGGGGCGTCCTACTGCGTCTTTTAACTCGTCCAATTCAATGAAATTGTCCGCCTGCCGCCTTAGGTCATCGGCAATCATAGGTGGGTTCGAGCGGATGGTGGACACAACCGAAACCCGAACGCCCTTGCGTTGGATGGCAGCCACAAGCGGACGAAAATCGCCATCGCCAGAAAACAGCACGATATGATCGACATGGTCTGCGATTTCCATCGCATCGACCGCCAAATCAATATCCATATTCCCTTTGATCTTGCGCCGCCCTTGCGCATCTGTGAATTCCTTGGCGGCTTTCGTCACCATGGTGAACCCGTTGTAGTTCAACCAATCCACCAGAGGGCGAATCGGGGAGTATTCGTCATTCTCAAGAAGGGCCGTATAGTAAAATGCGCGAAGAAGTTTTCCGCGTTGCATGAATTCTTGGCGTAAGTGTTTATAGTCGATATCAAAAGCCAAAGCCTTGGCTGCCGCATAAAGATTTGAGCCGTCAATAAAGAGCGCGAGGCGCTCATCACGATAAAACATTTGAAAGACCTTATAATAAACAGACCAATCGTGGCCTTGAATAATTCGTCAAAATATCACGATCAGCAATGCAGAGCAAAATAGGGGATAAATCATTTGGCGCAAGCTTTCCTTTCTAATGCGGAGCCGCGCAAGGCACTTGTCGCGCTCGGCTCAAATCTACCTGTCGAGGGGCAGGCGCCGCGCGTGGTTTTGGATCGTGCGATTGCACAGTTGCGGGACTATGTGACCGCGCAGGGTGGTGGCGATTTCAAGTTGAGCCAATTCTATCGAACCCCTGCATTTCCTGCAGGTTCTGGCCCTGATTTTGTGAATGCAGCGATCTCCTTTGACTGGCCGTTAGGCCCAAATTTGCTGCTGGAAAAGCTGCATGCCATAGAGGCTGATTTTGGCCGTAGCCGTCTGCAACGCTGGGCCGCGCGTGGGTTGGATTTAGATCTTTTAGGCCTCGGCAATTTGGTTTTGCCAGATCCAGACACATGGCAAGTTTGGGCCAATCTTTCGACAAAAGAGGCGCAATCGCGCGCGCCTGATCAATTGATTTTACCCCACCCCCGCATGGCTGAGCGCGGCTTTGTTTTAATCCCGCTCTGTGATGTTGCCCCAAATTGGTGTCACCCGATCCTTGGCGAAACGGTTTCTGAATTGCGCGCAAAATTGCCGCCCGAACAGTGTCGTGAGATCAATCCACTGTGAGCGCGCGCGCGGTCTTTTGCACTTGTATTTCGGGGGCGGTCTGACTATTTACGAGGCTTGCGCCCCTCCCTTAATCAGCCTTGGAGAGTTTAGTATGGCCCGCGTGACGGTAGAAGATTGCGTAGACAAGGTTCCCAACCGCTTTGAATTGGTGATGCTTGCTGCACATCGCGCCCGCGAAATGGCGTCTGGCTCGCCGCTTACTGTGGATCGCGACAATGACAAGAATCCTGTCGTTGCTTTGCGCGAGATTGCAGAAGAGACACAATCCGCAGATGGCCTGCGCGAGCGTTTCATTGAATCGCATCAAACTCAGATTGAGGTTGATGAGCCTGAAGAAGACACGATGACATTGCTGCAAAGCGCCGATCAGGATCGTCCACAAGCGGATGACATGACCGAAGAACAGATGTTGCGTGCCCTGCTTGAAGCGCAGGGGCAGAAGTAATATAGGCGATTTATGGACGGAAATGGATCAGATCGAAGCGGCCTTTTTGACGCCGATGATCTGATCAGTCTTGTCCGAAACTACAATCCAAAATGCAATGAGGCCCTCCTGCGGGGGGCCTATTCCTATGCGCAGGATATGCATCAGGGTCAAATGCGCCAATCGGGTGAGGCTTATTTCACCCACCCTGTTTCGGTGGCAGCGATCCTAACCGAGATGCGGCTGGACGATGCCACAATCGCAACGGCGCTGCTGCATGACACGATCGAAGATACCAAGGGCACCTATTCCGAACTGGAAAGCCGTTTTGGGACGGATGTTGCGGAATTGGTCGATGGCGTGACCAAGCTGACCAATTTGCAGCTGTCCAATCGCGAATCAAAGCAGGCTGAGAACTTCCGCAAATTGTTCATGGCCATGTCCAAGGATCTGCGCGTGATCCTCGTGAAACTGGCCGACCGATTGCACAATATGCGCACCATCCGCCATATGCGCGCCGAAAAGCAGCTGCAAAAATCGCGCGAGACAATGGATATCTACGCGCCGCTTGCAGGCCGTATGGGGATGCAATGGATGCGCGAGGAGTTGGAAGACCTCGCCTTTCGCGTGGTCAATCCCGAAGCGCGCAATTCGATCATGCGCCGCTTTTTGACCCTGCAGAAAGAATCGGGCGATGTGATCCCAAAGATCACCGATGATATCGAAGCCGTTTTGGCCAAGCATGGTATTTCTGGCGATGTCTATGGGCGTGCCAAAAAGCCCTTTTCGATTTGGCGCAAAATGCAGGAAAAAGACCTCGCGTTTTCGCGTTTGTCTGACATTTACGGATTTCGCGTCATCGTTGAGACAGAGGATGAATGCTATCGCGTTTTAGGGGCGATGCATCAAAGATGGCGTTCTGTTCCGGGAAGATTCAAGGATTACATCAGCCAGCCCAAGTCGAACGGCTATCGTTCGATCCATACCTCTGTTTCAGGGCGAGATGGTAAGCGTGTTGAAATCCAAATCCGCACGCGCCAGATGCACGAAGTTGCTGAATCTGGTGTCGCGGCGCATTGGTCCTATCGAGACGGTGTGCGCGCGGCGAACCCGTTTGCGGTTGATCCTGCAAAATGGTTGTCCACGCTGACAGAACGCTTTGAGATGGCCGAGGATCATGACGAATTCCTCGAACATGTGAAGTTGGAAATGTATTCCGACCAAGTGTTTTGCTTCACGCCTAAAGGGGATGTTGTGAAGTTGCCGCGCGGGGCGACCCCGTTGGATTTTGCCTATTCGATTCACACGCGCATTGGCCATTCTTGCGTGGGGGCCAAGGTTGATGGCATTCGCGTGCCGCTTTGGACACGCCTGAAAAATGGCCAATCGGTCGAGGTTGTGACCGCCGAAGGTCAAAGCCCGCAGGCCACATGGATTGATATCGTGGTGACAGGTCGTGCCAAGGCCGCAATCCGCCGCCGCCTCCGCGAAGAGGATCGGGGGCGTTACATCAAATTGGGGCGCGAATTGGCGCGGGTGGCGTTTGAGCATGCCAATAAGAAATCCACCCCCAAGGCCTTGGACACAGCCGCCAAGGCGCTTGGCTTAGAAGATGGTGACGAGGTTTTGGCGCGGATCGGATCTGCTGAAATTTCGGCGCGCGATGTGGTGACCAAGCTTTATCCAGAACTCGCCACCAGCGGTGATTTTGTCGATGTCGATCAAAAGCGGGCTGTGATTGGTTTGCCTTCGGGGTCAGATGTGCAGCGTGCCCAATGTTGCCAGCCCGTGCCAGGTGAACGGATTGTGGGCATCACCTATCGGGGGCGTGGGCCAATGGTTCATGCGATTGACTGCGAATCTTTGGCTGAATTCGACAACGCGCCCGAGCGTTGGATTGACCTGCATTGGTCAGAAGGTCGGCACGCTGCGGTGCATAACGTCACGATCAACGTGACGATTTCGAATTTTAACGGTGTTTTGGGAAGAATTTGCACATTGATTGGCGAACAAAATGCCAATATCTCTGATTTACATTTTATCGACCGAAAGCCAGACTTCTTTCGTTTATTAATTGATGTTGATGTAAGGGATGCTGAACATCTGCATGCGGTGATGATGGCATTGGAAGCTGATAGCGATGTCGCTAAGCTTGGCCGTTATCGAGATGTCGAAAGGCATCCTTAGACCCGACACGGCGCGGGTGTAGCTACGCGAGTAAGGGAGAGGAACAATCCGTGGTGTTTAAGCGAAGGGATCAGCGACCCTTGCTTCGGATTGTGGCCGAATTGGTCTATCCGCGTGGCGGATGGATGCGTGCCTTCCAATATGTCACCCATCGTCTGAACCGCCTGCCGGGATCGGCGGAATCGATTGGGCGCGGTGTTGCCGCTGGTGTATTTGCGGTCTTTACGCCCTTTTTTGGGTTCCACTTTTTCATCGCAGCTCTGCTTGCATGGATCTTGCGGGGCAATGTGATTGCTTCGCTTCTGGCGACTTTTGTCGGCAACCCGCTGACCTATGTGCCGATTGCGATAATCTCGCTTGAAACAGGGCATTTCATGCTTGGCTCAACCATGCGCAGTGATGTGAATGCAGGGTTGATTGCGCGGTTTCGGGGGGCGGCGGGTGATTTGTTGCATAACCTGTGGTCGATCTTCTCAGGGGCGCCCGCGCATTGGCATGAACTCAAGATTTTCTATGACACGGCATTTTTCCCATGGATGATTGGGGCGATTATTCCGGGGATTTTATCATCAATCTTGGCCTATTTTATCAGTGTGCCTCTGATCCGTGCGTATCAAAAGCGCCGTATTGCCAAGCGCAGAGCGAAGATTGAGAAACGCCGCGAACAGGCTGGCACTTCGGGCGCAAAACGCTAGATTAATGTTCATTGTCCAATAGGTGGGAGGCACCAGATGACCCGCGATCTTAGGCTGGGGGTCAATATTGACCATGTCGCAACATTGCGAAACGCGCGCGGTGGTGCGCTTCCTGATCCTGCGCGGGCTGCCCTCTTGGCCGAAGCGGCGGGGGCTGATGGCATCACGGCGCATTTGCGCGAAGACCGCCGTCACATTCGGGACGAAGATATCGCGGGGCTGATGGCGGCGATTAAAACCCCGCTCAATTTCGAGATGGCCGCCACCGCGGAGATGCAAAGAATCGCCCTGTCTCATCGCCCGCATGCCGCCTGTATCGTTCCTGAGCGGCGCGAAGAACGCACCACCGAAGGTGGCCTTGATGTGGCAGGGGACGAGGCGCGCCTTGCGGAATTCATTGCGCCTTTGCGCGATGCCGGCATCCGTGTGTCGATGTTCATCGCCGCAGACCCGCTGCAAATCGCGGCGGCCGCGCGCATTGGGGCGCCTGTTATTGAACTGCATACGGGGGCCTATTGCGATTACCATGCCGAGGGTGAGATGGAGGCCCACAAAGCCGAACTTTCTCGCTTGATTGCAGGTGCAAAACAGGCGGCTGATCTGGGCCTTGAGGTGCATATGGGGCACGGATTGAATTATGAGACAGTCACCCCGATTGCGGCCATCAAAGAGGTGCGCGAATTGAATATTGGTCATTTCTTGATCGGCGAAGCGGTGTTTACAGGGTTGTCTGCGGCCATCGGTGAAATGCGCCGCCTGATGGAGGAGGCCCGCGCGTGATTTTGGGGATCGGAACGGATCTGGCAAATATCGAACGCATCCAACGTGCGCTTGATCGGTTTGGTGATCGGTTCCGCAACCGCGTGTTCACCGAACATGAACAAAAACGTGCCGAACGCATGCAAAACCCTGCTGCGGTTTACGCCAAAAGATGGGCCGCCAAAGAGGCCTGTTCCAAGGCACTGGGAACGGGGCTGCGCATGGGGATTGCGTGGCGCGATATGTCGGTGACGAATTTGGAAACGGGCCAGCCCGTGATGCACGTCACAGGATGGGCGCAAGAGCGGCTCAACGAAATGATCCCAGAAGGGTATGATGCCGTTATCCACGTTACATTGACCGATGATCACCCATGGGCGCAGGCATTCGTTGTGATCGAGGCGCTGCCTGATGAGATATCTGCGCAACTTCCCGCTATGCCAACCCAGCCAAACGGTTCGCTTGCTTGACAGCAGGGCGCGCGCAGCCCATGAGGGGCATGGGTCGGTTGACGTTTTGGCAATCCTGCCGCGATGCGACACAAGGGTGCCACAGGCGAAGGCCACCGCGATTTTTTAGCGGATGGGGCGAAACGCATGGCAAGCTATAAGGCAAAAAAAGAGGGAATTGGTGAGACGATCAAAACGATTGTCTACGCGCTGTTGATTGCGGGTGTGTTTCGCACCTTGTTCTTTCAGCCATTTTGGATCCCGTCAGGCTCGATGAAAGACACGTTGCTGATCGGTGATTTCCTGTTTGTGAATAAAATGGCCTATGGCTATTCGCGTCACAGCTGCCCTTTCTCGATGTGTCCCTTCCCGGGCCGCATCTTCGAGACATTGCCCGAGCGTGGTGATATCGCCGTCTTCCGCCATCCCACCAATGACGCAGATTTTATCAAGCGTGTTATTGGTCTGCCCGGGGATGTGATCCAAGTTCAAGACGGCCAGTTGATCATCAATGGCACGCCCGTCCCACAAGAGCCAACAGCACCTTTCGTTGAGGCGTTCGAGCCACAAGGCCCGTTGGGCCACCTGCCGCGCTGTTCCAATGCGCCTGTTGGGGCGGGTGGGATCTGCGAAAAAGACCGCGCGATTGAAACGCTTCCCAATGGGGTATCGCATGCGGTGTTAAATATTGATGACCGCTCCTTCGCGGACAACACCCCCGAATTTACCGTGCCCGAAGGCCATGTCTTCGTGATGGGCGACAATCGTGACAACTCTCAAGATAGCCGTTTCCCACGTTCTATTGGCGGGGTTGGATTCGTGCCTGTTGAAAATCTTTTGGGTCGCGCAGATCGGGTGATCTTTTCCTCTGCAGGGAATCGCATGGTCTATTTCTGGACATGGCGCAGTGATCGGTTTTTTAGAGCATTACAGTGAAATTATCGCGTGAGATTGACGAGTTTTGCGCCCGTTTAGGGCATAGCTTTTCCCGCCCCGAATTGATTTTGCGGGCTTTGACGCATTCTTCGCTCTCCTCTCCGACCCGTGCGGATAATCAACGCTTGGAATTCTTGGGAGATCGCGTTTTGGGATTGGTCATTGCTGAGCTGTTGCTCGAACAGGATCAAGACGCGCCAGAGGGGCAATTGGCCCCCCGTTTTAACGCACTTGTGCGCAAGGAAACCTGTGCCGAAGTCGCGCGCAGCGTAGATTTGGGCGCGGTGTTGAAATTGGGCAAATCCGAAATGATGACGGGAGGGCGCCGCAAAGATGCCCTTTTGGGCGATGCGATGGAGGCTGTGATTGCCGCCGTCTATTTGGATGCAGGCTATGACGCGGTGCGTGGGCTGATCCGTCGTCTTTGGGCGGGCAAGGCCGATACAGTGGCCGATGACGCCCGCGATGCGAAAACCGCCTTGCAGGAATGGGCGCAGGCCAAGGGCAAAGGCTTGCCTCGCTATGCCGAGCTAAGCCGTGAGGGGCCAGATCATGCCCCCACCTTCACCATCGAAGTTACGCTCAGTTCGGGCGAGGCCGCGCAGGCCAGTGCCAAAGCCAAGCGTCATGCCGAACAAGAAGCCGCAAAAAAATTGCTTGCCGCCCTAGAGGGTGGTTCCGCTTAATGCGTCTGGCGCTAGGGCTGATTTCCCGCTATGCCCAAAGATCGTTGAAAAAAGGAACTGCCCATGACCAGCCGCGCTGGATTTGTTGCCCTTATTGGTGAGCCGAACGCAGGTAAATCTACCTTGCTTAATCATATGGTCGGGGCAAAAGTTTCAATTGTGACCCATAAGGTGCAGACCACCCGCGCACGTATTCGTGGTGTGGTGCTTGAGGGAGAAAGCCAGATTGTTTTTGTCGACACGCCTGGTCTGTTTCGGCCGCGCCGCCGTTTGGATCGGGCGATGGTCGCGGCCGCTTGGACAGGGGCCGCAGATGCGGATGTGGTTGTCCTGCTCATCGAGGCCCATCGTGGATTGACCGAAGGGGTCAGGGAAATCTTGAGCGGTTTGCTTGAAAAGGCCTCGGGTCGGAAGATCGCTTTGGCGATAAACAAAATCGACCGCGTTGAGGCCCCTCAGTTGTTGAAGCTGACCGAAGAGGCCAACGCGGCTTTTCCATTTGTGAAAACCTTTATGATCTCAGCAGAGCGCGGCCATGGTGTGGGCGATTTGCGCGAATGGTTGGCGCAAGAGATGCCAGAGGGGCCGTGGCTTTACCCTGAGGATCAGATTGCGGATTTGCCAATGCGCATGATCGCTGCGGAAATGACCCGTGAAAAGCTAACACTGCGCCTGCATCAAGAATTGCCCTATCAATTGACGGTGGAAACCGAGAGTTGGCAGGAACGCGATGATGGCAGCGCGCGCATTGATCAAGTGATTTACGTCAACCGTGACGGACATAAGGGCATTTTGTTGGGCCATCGGGGCGAAACAATTAAGGCTGTTTCGCGCGCCGCGCGCGAAGAATTGGCCGAGTTTCTTGGCCGCAAAGTGCATCTATTTTTGCAGGTTAAAGTGCGCCCGAATTGGCTCGAAGAATCTGAGCGCTACTCAGAAATGGGCCTCGATTTTAAGGACGGGAACACCAAGTGACCCCCCGTCTGCGCGCAGAGTTTTGGGTTCAGGCCTATCTGCGGCGGCTGTCTTTGTCCGAGATCCCCGCCTTTGTCGTGGCGCGGGGTGACAGCGATGCGGGTGCGGTCTTGGTTAAGCTGTCCTTGCTTGATGGCACTGCCTCCTTGTTTCATCGTGGGTTTGATCTAGAGACTGGTGCGCGGGTCTGGGATGTGCTGACGCAAGGGCCAGAGGCCGAGGTGGATGCAGCCATCGCCAAACAGCGCGAATTTGACCCTGATCTTTGGGTGATTGAGGTGGAAGATCGTGCGGGTCGGCATATGCTAGATCAAGAGGGATTGCTTTAGCCTCAGCAAAGGGTCTGATCTGATGGAATGGCACGCAGAAGGTGTATTGCTCGCGGCGCGGCGTCATGGGGAATCTGCCGCCATCCTTGAAATTTTCACGGCAGAGCAGGGCCGTTTCGTGGGCGTTTTGCGGGGTGGCGCCTCTCGCAAAATGGCCGCCCATTTGCAAGTTGGAACGCAGCTTCAGGCGACATGGCGCGCGCGCCTCGCGGATCATATGGGCGCCTTCACAATCGAGCCTTTGATCGCGCGCGCGGCCCCTGTGATGAGCGACCCTGTGCAGCTTGCAGGGCTCAACGCGGTTTGCGCACTTTTGTCTTTTGCCCTGCCTGAACGCAGCGCTTACCCCGCGCTTTATGCCCATAGCCTTGCACTGCTGGATGGGCTTGGTGCGGATCATTGGCTCGATGCCTATGTGCAATGGGAATTGGCGCTGTTGTCTGAGTTGGGCTTTGGCCTTGATCTAAGCCACTGCGCCCGCACAGGTGTGTCGCAGGATTTGGCCTATGTGTCGCCGCGCACAGGGCGCGCTGTGGCGCGCGATGCGGCGGGTGAATGGGCAGATCGCCTTTTGCCCTTGCCGCGTTTTTTGCAGGGGGTTGGCCCCGCTGATCACGCTGAACTGCAAGCAGGCTTGCGCCTGACAGGGCATTTCTTGGCCAATCATTTGGCCCCCAGTTTGGGGGATCGCCCACTTCCCGCCGCGCGTGGGCGCTTAGTGGATATCCTCAACCGTCAAGGTTGAGGGCTGAAAACGAGGGCTGCGCCCTCAGCACTGCGCAGAACCAATTGCCCATCCTTCACAGACGTGCTGCGGGTCGCCTCAAGGGCGCTGAAATAGGCGAATTCTTGGTCGAGATTGGGGCAGGCCATCAGCGTAGCGCCAATTAGGCCTGACCTAAGGCCAGTATCCACCACTTCGAACCGACCAAAATAACGGTTGCAGGGGCCTTGACCGTAAAAGTTAAATTCTGCGTCCACCTCCAAGGTTATGCTTGGATCAGACTGCAAGACCCATGCCCCGACAGGGGGCATAGGCGTGTCTTCATTGCAGGCGGCAAGTGCCAGAAGGGCGGGCCATGCCCTCAAGGCGCGCATGATTAGCCCAGTAGGCGGCGCGCAATCACCTGAGCTTGGATCTCTGCCGCGCCTTCAAAGATGTTAAGGATACGGGCATCGCACAAAATACGGCTGATTTTATATTCAAGCGCAAACCCATTGCCGCCATGAATTTGCAATCCGTTATCCGCGGCGGCCCATGCCACCCGTGCGCCAAGCAATTTGGCCATTCCTGCCTCAAGGTCGCAACGGCGGTCATTGTCTTTTTCGCGAGCGGAGAAATAGGTCAGTTGCCGCGCAATCATGATTTCTACGGCCATCATGGCCAATTTTGAGGCAACACGCGGGAATTCGATTAGGGATTTGCCGAATTGTTTGCGATCTTGGGCATATTGCATCGAAACATCCAAGGCGGATTGTGCCACGCCGATGGCGCGGGCAGCGGTTTGGATGCGCGCGCTTTCAAAAGTTTGCATCAGTTGCTTGAAGCCTTGCCCCTCTTGGCCGCCCAAAAGGTTCTCGCCCTTCACCTCGAAATTGTCGAAGCCAAGTTCATATTCTTTCATGCCGCGATAACCCAAGACCTCGATCTCGCCGCCGGTCATACCTGCGGTGGGGAAGGGGTTTTCGTCATCGCCCGGTGTCTTTTCGGCCAAGAACATTGACAGACCACGGTAATCGGTGGTCGTGGGGTCAGTACGGGCCAAGAGGGTCATGACATGGGTGCGTGACGCGTGCGTGATCCATGTCTTGTTACCCGTGATGCGGTAATTGCCCGCCTTATCCTTGACCGCGCGGGTGCGCAGGCTGCCCAAGTCTGAGCCAGTGTTGGGTTCGGTGAACACGGCTGTTGGCAGCTTCTCGGCGCTTGCCAAGGCGGGCAGCCATTTTTTCTTTTGCTCATCCGTTCCCCCAGCAAGGATCAACTCAGCTGCGATTTCTGAACGCGTTGCAAGGGACCCCACACCAATATATCCGCGGCTAAGTTCTTCCGAGACGACACACATCGCCGCTTTGGACAGGCCAAAGCCACCATACTCCTCTGGAATGGTGAGGCCGAACACGCCCATCTCTGCCAGCTCTTCGATCACCGAGAGGGGGATCAGTTCGTCTTTCAGATGCCAGTCATGTGCGAAAGGCTCGACCTTTTCCAGCGCATAGCGGCGGAATTGTTCGCGGATCATTTCCAATTCATCTTCAAGGCCTGAGGCGCCAACAGTGATTTCTGCGGCGCGCTCCTGCATCAACTCAACAAGGCGCAAACGGGCCGCTTGGGTGTTGCCGCGTATGACCAATGTGGCGATTGCATCCGTTTTCAGAAGATTTGCATCTGTGTTCCCAAGCCCAAGTTCAGGCAGGCGCAGCACTTCGCCTTGGTTCATGGCAATCCCGCCCTGAAGTTGGGCCAGATATTCGCCAAAAGCAATTTGCAAGATTAATTGTTCAATATCACCAAACTTGCCCTCACTGCCCAAGAGTTCGGCCCATGTTTGCATCTGGCGCAGTGCCTCAACATAGGTGGCAAGCCAGGCCAGACCATGGGCAGCAGTCTGTTCCGCCTCAATCGCCGCGCCCGAGATTTTCCCGTCCACTGTCACCAAATCGCGCACGGCGTCTTTGGCACGGGCCAAAACCGCCTCGACTGGGGGCAGGGCCTCTGCCGTCAAAGCGGTGAGATTGGCCAAGATCACAGGGGCAGCGGTCATTTCGGCGTCACGGGGCATAGCGTCTCTCCAAATTGAGGGTGCGCAAGGGCAAGCTTATCTTTCGATTCTGCACCTGCTTCTAAATCATTTTGCAGGCGCAGCGCAACATTAATTCGAAAAAATGCACCGAAAAGAATTAAAATGTCGCGCTTGTTTTGGTGTTGGATGTGCGCAATACCCTGACCAAGGCAGGGAGCAGCCATGACAGATTTCTTACACCTTATGCCATATTGGGCTTTCGCCCTCGCCCTTGGCGTGACTTTCGCAGCGGGTTTCGTGAAAGGTGCGGTTGGCTTTGCCATGCCCTTGATCATGATTTCGGGTCTGTCGATGTTTCTAGAGCCGCAATTGGCGATTGCAGGCATCATTTTCCCGATCGTCCTTTCCAACGGATTGCAGGTGGCCCGTTATGGCTGGGCTGAGGCCAAAACGGCGTTCGCGGAATATTGGCGGTATATCCTGATCGTCTGTGTGATGATCATTATCGTTGCGCAATTTGTGACCGTCATACCAAACCGAACGATGTATCTGATCCTTGGTTTGCCTGTGGTGGTGTTAACCCTGATCCAGTTGATGGGCATCAAATTTCACATTCCACCGCAGCACCGCCGCAAGGCGGAATGGGGTGTCGGCACTTTGGCGGGGGCTTTGGGGGGGCTGACAGGCACATGGGGGCCGCCCACGGTTCTTTATCTCATTGCTCTTGATACCCCAAAGGCCCGCCAGATGTTGGTGCAGGGTGTGGTCTATGGTCTGGGGTCGGTCAGCCTGTTGACGGGGCATCTTTCCTCAGGGGTGCTGAACCTTTCCACGGCACCGTTTTCGGTGGCGCTGCTCATCCCTGCCTTTCTGGGCATGCAGGTGGGGTTTAAGCTGTCTGATCGGCTTGATCCCGTCAAATTTCGTAAGATCACTTTGATCGTTCTACTGGTGGCAGGGGCCAATTTGGTGCGCCGCGGTCTGATGGGCTGATGAAAAAACCGCCCCTGTGTCGGGGGCGGTTTTCGAAGCCTTGCTCTTGTGATGAGGTTTAGCTGATCGCGGCTGCCTTTACGTCTTCGTCTATGTAGGGCACATATTGCGCAAAGTTATCTGCGAACATCCCAACCAATTTTGCGGCCTGCGCATCATAGGCTGCGGCATCTGACCATGTGCTGCGTGGATCAAGCAAGGCATCATCCACCCCTTTAAGGCCGACAGGCACTTCGAACCCGAAATTAGGGTCTTTGCGGAATTGGCCTTGATTGAGTGACCCATCCAGTGCCGCGGTCAAAAGGGCGCGGGTTGCTTTAATGGGCATGCGCGACCCTGTGCCATAGGCCCCGCCCGTCCAGCCCGTGTTCACAAGCCAGCAGGTCGACCCGTAAACAGCGATTTTTTCGCGCAGAAGGTTGCCATAGGCCTCAGGGCGGCGCGGCATAAAGGGGGCGCCAAAACAGGTTGAGAAGGTTGGTTCTGGCTCGGTCACGCCGCGCTCTGTGCCGGCAACCTTAGAGGTGAAACCTGACAGGAAATGATACATCGCCTGCGCAGGGGTCAGGCGCGCAATCGGAGGTAAAACACCAAAAGCATCACAGGTCAGCATGATGATATTTTTCGGATGCCCGCCAAGCCCTGTGTCGGATGCGTTTGAGATCTGCTCCAACGGATAGGCGCAGCGGGTGTTTGCCGTCAGGCTTGCATCGTCAAAATCAAGCTCGAGCGTTTCTTCGTCATAGACCATATTTTCGATCACAGTGCCGAAACTATGGGTCGTGGCGTAGATTTCTGGTTCTGCCTCTTTGCGCAGGTTGATGGTCTTGGCGTAACAGCCACCCTCAAAATTGAAGATGCCATTTTCTGACCATCCATGCTCATCATCACCAATCAACACGCGAACAGGATCAGCGGAAAGCGTGGTTTTTCCTGTGCCAGAAAGACCAAAGAACACCGCGCTATCATCAGGGTTACCCGTGGCGTGATTGGCCGAGCAATGCATCGGCATGACGCCCTTCTCAGGCAAGAGATAGTTCAACAAGGTGAAAACCGATTTCTTGTTTTCGCCCGCATATTCGGTGCCACCGATCAAGATCAGTTTTTTGTCAAAATTCAGTACGATCACTGTATCCGTGCGGCAGCCATGTTTCGCAGGATCCGCCTTAAAGCTGGGGCAATTGACGATTGTGAATTCGGGCACAAAGCTGTCCAGTTCTGTGCGCGATGGGCGGCGCAGCAGGTGACGGATGAACAGGTTGTGCCATGCCAACTCCGAGATCACGCGCACATCAAGGCGGTGGTCTGCATCCGCGCCAGCGTAGAGATCTTGCACGAAATATTCGCCGCCTTTCATATGCGCGACCATGTCGGAATAGAGGCGATCGAAGGCATCCATTTCCATGCGGGCGTTGTTGTCCCACCAGATATGCGGCTCGACCGAAGGGGTTGCGACAACAAATTTATCTTTAGGAGAGCGGCCCGTATATTTCCCCGTGCTGACCAACAGAGTGCCGCCGTTGCCAAGGCGACCCTCATTGCGGGTCAAAGCGGCTTGGATCAGTGCAGGTTCAAGCAGGTTATAGTGAACCTGGCCCAGATCCGAAATGCCTTGATGCTCCAGCCGATGGGCGGGGTTCACGCGTCCTGTGCTCATGTTCTCTTGTGCTCCTGTGCCGATGCTGCCCGGCAGTGATGAAAATCAACGCGGGAACAGAGCTGCACTCAACCCCGCGTGAGCCCCGTATAACATGACGGTTTTATTACTGAACAGGACGCATCCGCACAGTTAGCGCAACCATTTCCCCGATTGGACAAATTTTGTCGAACTCGCCCGATTTGTTGAGGCGCTAACGGTTCGTTCACAAGCAGATGCCACATTCTGGCCGCAGAAAAACCGTGATTCGAAATATTTCGATTGTTTTGTCGCTTGTCTTGGCCTCAACCATTGCCAACCCTCTGTCCGATTTGGCCGATGCCGCCGAACTGGGCCGCGATAAAAATGCCCGCAAGCTTAGCCTCACCCGTGTCCGCATCCCTGATCTTACGGGGCGACTAGATGAAATAGGCCGTCTCTCTGCGGCCCTGCGTGGCATGGTGGGCGCGCTCTATGATCGGATTGAATCAAACGAGCAGTTTGCCGCAGATGTCAGCTATGAGATCAAAAACCCATTGGCCAGTTTGCAGTCAGCGGTCAGCACTTTGCAGCGCGCCAATACGGATGATCAGCGCAGCAGGCTCTATGAGGTGATCACCCATGATGTGCAACGATTGGACAGGCTTGTGTCAGATATTTCGAATGCCTCGCGATTAGATGCTGATTTGGTCAAGGAGGAGGAAGAAGAATTCGATCTTCTGTGAACCTTGCGCAACATCTGCGACTATCACGCGGGCGAGGCGCGCGCGAAAGATGTGAGTTTGATCACGGATTTGCCAGATGCGCCCATCCTGATCACTGGGCTAGAGGGGCGTTTGGCGCAGGTCTTTGTCAACCTCTTGTCCAATGCCTTGTCTTTCTGCGATGCTGGGGATGCTGTCCGCATCTGGGCGCGCAAAAGAGAGGATCGCATTTTGGTGGTGGTAGAAGATACAGGGCCAGCCATCCCTGATGACGCGCTGACGAAAGTGTTCACCCGTTTCTATTCAGAGCGGCCCCAAGCACAATTTGGCAATCACTCGGGCCTCGGCCTTGCGATTTCCAAGCAGATTGTTGAGGCGCATGGTGGGGTAATTTGGACTGAAAATATTCGCCCCACTGAGGCTGATGTCACCTCCGACCCGCTTGGTGCGCGGTTCATCGTAGGCTTGCCGATTTAATCTATGGCTGAGGATCGTGGGGATTTCGCCAATGCGCTCGATTTGGCGCAGTTTGGCCATATGCACGATGCTGCGCTGCGTTTGCACGCCACGGCGGTGGCGTATGAAGGGCAGGGAGTGCTTATCTTGGGGGCATCTGGTGCAGGCAAATCCTTGCTTGCGCTTGATTTGATGGCGTTTGGTGCAGAGCTGATCTGTGATGACGCGATCCTGCTTGAGGCAGATGCCGAAGGTTTAACCTTGCGCGCGCCCCCTGAACGCCTGCCGATGATTGAGGCGCGGGGGATTGGGCTTTTGAATGCGGGTCCATTGGTGGATCAGGCGGGCCTTGCGCTTGTCTTACATCTGCAAGACATGCCGCAGCCACGCCTGCCTGCCACCCGCATGGCGATGTGGCGCGGGCATTTTGCGCGTCTTTTGAGCGTCAATGCGCGCGTCCCGCAGACCAGCGCGGTGGTTCACGCCCTGCGACATGGCTTCGCCCCGCTCGCGTAATCGCTTGGATCGCAGCCCATTTGCGCTACAGTTGTGAAAAAGCGCCAATGCCACCCGTTCTTAACAAGTGCCAAGCCGATGGATAGCGAAGATAAAACAGGCCACCCAAAACACAAGCGCCCCTCCGGAGATGACGAGGCGCAACGGGTGGTCTTTGTCACAGGGCCGTCTGGTGCGGGCCGCAGCAGCGCCATCCATACATTAGAGGATTTAGGATACGAGGCGATTGATAACCTGCCATTGTCGCTCTTACCCCGCCTCTTGGAAGGCCCACCTTTGACGCGGCCTCTGGCGCTGGGCACAGATCCACGAAACCGCGATTTCTCCGCACAGGCATTGATTGCTGCGGTCGATGGATTGGCCGCGCATGAGCAGGTTTTATCCGAACTGGTTTATCTCGACTGCGCCGATGATGTTCTTGTTCGCCGCTTTTCAGAGACGCGGCGGCGTCATCCAATGGCCCCCGCTGAGGATACACTGACAGGCATACGCCGTGAGAAGGAATTGCTTAGTCCCGTGCGCGCCCGCGCCACAAGCCTGATCGATACCAGCACCCTCAGCCCGCATGAGTTGCGCGAGGAGATTGCGCGCCATTTTAGCGCAACAACCCCGCATCGCTTGGCGCTGACGATCCAAAGCTTTTCTTACAAGCGCGGCTTGCCGACTGGCGCCGATATGGTGTTTGACTGTCGCTTTTTGGAAAATCCGTATTGGCACGATGATCTGCGCCGATCTGATGGGCGCGACCAAGCCGTGCGCGATTTCATTGCCAAAGATCCGCGGTTCGCGCCCTTCTCCACCCAAGTTTTGGGACTGATTGAAACGCTCCTTCCTGCTTATGTTGACGAAGGAAAAACGCATCTGACAGTTGCGTTTGGGTGCACGGGGGGGCAACACCGCTCTGTTGCAATGACGGAAATCATCGTAAGCCACCTTGCACAAGCGGGCTGGCAAGTGTCAAAACGTCATAGAGAATTGGAGCGGCGCGGCCTCATCGCCACGCCCTGAAATACAATAGGGTCTTGCGGGTGATAGGGATTGTTATCGTTGCACATGGTGGATTGGCCCGCGAATTGTTGGCCGCGACTGAACATGTGGTGGGGCCTGTTCACGCGGCCCGCGCGATCCCCATCGGCCCCGAAGATGATCGCGCCACCTGCCAACGTGATATTTCTGCCGCCGCAGATGCCGTGGATACAGGCTATGGTGTGGTTGTGGTTACCGATATGTATGGTGGTTCACCCTCGAACTTATCCTTGCCTGCGTGCCGCAGTGCCAACCGCAAAATTCTGACCGGTGTTAATCTGCCGATGCTGATCAAATTGGCCAAATCGCGCCATTTGCCCTTGGATCAAGCGGTGGCGCGCGCCACCGAGGCGGGGCGGCGCTATATCAACAGCTTTGATGGAACCCCTGAATGACTGAGACGGTACGCTGTGTTCTGAAAGTCGTGAATGAAAAAGGCCTACACGCGCGGGCCTCTGCGAAATTTGTTGAAACAGTCGAAAAATTCGATGCCGAAGCGACAGTGAGCAAAGATGGCATTTCTGCTTCGGGCGACTCGATTATGGGCCTTTTGATGCTTGCTGCCTCGATTGGCACTGAAATTGAGGTTGAAACAACTGGCACTCAAGCGCAATCTCTGGCAGAGGCGCTAACGGAGCTCGTCGCAGATAAATTTGGCGAAGGCCGTTAAGGTCCGTTTGCGACAAGCGGCTGGAGGGGACAGACTGCGTGACTGAGACGACAGAAACAAAATCTGGCGCAGCGCCCATTGTGGCGGCCAAAGTGCCGCAAGGCCCCGTCTATGATCGGCGCAGCTTGACCTACTCCAACACATTCGACAGCCCCGTCACACGCACGATTATTCGCGCGATAGAATGGATGACGGGCAAGATCACGATTATCCGCCGCGTGCGTGCATTTGAAAAACTTGGTGCCCCGAAAGGGCAGGAGTTTTGGCCTGCTACGATGAAGGTCATGGGCATTGATTTGCTGACCCCAGAGGCACAGCTTGACCGTATTCCCGCAACAGGGCCCGTGGTGTTGGTGGCCAATCATCCGCATGGTTTGGTGGATGGCATGATCTTGGCTGATCTGATCGGGCGCAAAAGGCCAGATTACCGCATTTTGACCCGCGCGCTCTTGACTGGAATTGATGAAAGCGCGGCTCAATACATGATCCCCGTGCCGTTTCCCCATGAATTCGAGGCCCAGCGCAAAATGGTTGAAATGCGCGACAAAGCGATGAGTCATCTCAAGGCGGGCGGGTTGATTGCGCTTTTCCCATCAGGGGTGGTCGCCGCCGCAAAAACCGCCTTCGGCCCTGCGGTTGAAGCGGAATGGAATGTGTTTACCGCAAAGATGATCCGCACATCGGGGGCAACAATTTTGCCGCTCAATTTCCCTGGATCAAATTCGCGGTGGTATCAAATTGCCAATCGGATTTCGCCCATTTTGCGGCAGGGTCTTTTGCTGCATGAGGTGGCCAATGCGTTTGATAAACCGCAGGCCCCTGTAATCGGGCACCCGATCCTACCAGAAGACTGGAAGGAGGCCAGCGCCTCCCCGCGTCAATTTATGGCTGATTTGAGGGCGCATGTTTTGTCTTTGAAAGACAACCCTGACGCGCGATTTATGTCTAGGCCCTAGCGGGTGGGCACGGGCACTTCGCCCCGATAATCGTAAAAGCCACGCTCGGTCTTGCGTCCCAGCCACCCTGCCTCGACATATTTGGTCAAAAGCGGGCAAGGCCGATATTTCGTATCGGCCAATCCATCATGTAAGACATTCATAATGGCAAGGCAGGTGTCCAAACCGATAAAATCCGCCAATTCAAGCGGCCCCATTGGATGATTGGCGCCAAGCTTCATCGACTCGTCAATTGATTGCACGCTGCCGACACCTTCATAGAGGGTATAAACCGCCTCGTTGATCATCGGCATCAGGATGCGATTAACGATGAACGCAGGAAAATCTTCTGCTGTGGCCGATGTTTTTCCAAGGCGATCCACGACCGCCTTACAGGCCGTAAAGGTTTCGTTATCTGTTGCGATGCCGCGGATCAGTTCAACCAACTGCATAACGGGCACAGGGTTCATAAAGTGGAACCCCATAAATTTCTCAGGCCGATCCGTGCGACTGGCCAAGCGCGTGATGGAGATAGAGGAGGTGTTGGATGTCAAAATAGTATGCGGCTGCAAATGTGGAAGCAGATCTTCGAAGATGGCTTGCTTCACAGTTTCGCGTTCAGTCGCGGCCTCGATGACGAGATCAGTTTTGCCTAAGTCAGAGAGGTGCAATGTCGTATGGATGCGCGCCAAGGCACTTGCCTTATCTGCGGCCGAGATTTTCTCGCGGCTTACTTGGCGCTCAAGGTTGCGGTCAATCAGCGCTACGCCCTTGTCCAACTGATCTTGGCTGACATCGTTCAGCCAGATTTCATAACCTGCCAAGGCGCAGACATGCGCGATGCCATTGCCCATCTGGCCTGCGCCTACGATGCCGATTTTGCTGATTTCCATCGCTGAACCTTTGTCTTGAAAACGCGTGGTCTTTGCATGCCGCACCATAAAAGGCGAAGCCCCAAAGACACAAGCCGTAACCGCGCAAAAGCGCTGCAGCAGTTGAGAACGCAAAGCTGCAGGATCATTCAAAAATCAACATAAAATCTCGTAAAATCTGATGGTTAGGGAATTCGTAAGAGGCTTTGGCCATTCTTTCCCTTGGGTGAGACGAATCAAGGTGGGAGCAGGCAATGAGCTTTGCCTTCAAGGGGCATGGCCCCCTCGATTATAAACTTGTGACCTATAAGGGGTCACCGATGCGGTTTCGTGGGCCGCAAATTGATCTAACCAAGCCGTTTTTGCTGTGTTTGGGCGGCTCTGAGACATTCGGCAAATTAGTGCCGCAGCCCTATCCTGACCGCTTGTCGGCGATGTTGGGGCGCCCCGTGGCGAATATGGCCGCAATGAATGCGGGGTTGGAATTGGCGCTTGGCGATGGGGCTATCGCCGATGCGATGAGTAGGGCCGAGGCGATTGTGTTGCAAATTACAGGTGCGCATCACCTGACCAACCGCTTTTATCAGGTGCATCAACGCCGCAATGATAGGTTCCTGCAACCCTCTGACATATTACGGGTAATCTATCGCGAGGTTGATTTCACGGATTTCCACTTGTCGCGCCATATGTTGGAACATCTTTTAACCTGTTCCGAAGATCGGTTTCAGATCGTTGTGGATGAATTAAAGATGGCTTGGATGGCGCGTATGCGCAGCCTTTTGAACCGCGCCATTTGCCCAGTTCGCTTGCTATGGATCGGGCATCGCCCTCCTGCGGAAACGGGCTATTGCCGTGAGTTGGGGTCAGACCCGCTTTTTGTCACCAAAGGAATGTTGGAAGAAATTGCTGCGCAAGCGGCCTCATTGACGATCTGCGTGACAACGCGTGAGGAACAACAAAAACCAACGCGGGGCATGTTCTTTGGATTGGGAGAGGAGAAAATAGCGCGCGCTTTGCTTGGGCCTGATATCCATGTCCGCGCGGCGCGTGACCTCTCAGAAAAAATCCTCAAGCTTTAGAAAAAACAAAACCCGCGCTACCAATTCGGGGCGCGGGTCTTTAGTGCCAAGTTTGATTGGATCAGAGCTTGCCTGTCAATTCAGGCACGACATCAAACAAATCCCCAACCAGCCCGTAATCCGCCACTTGGAAGATGGGGGCTTCTTCGTCTTTGTTGATTGCCACAATCACCTTGCTGTCTTTCATACCCGCAAGGTGCTGAATGGCACCTGAGATACCAACGGCAACATAGAGATCCGGCGCGACAACCTTACCTGTCTGGCCCACCTGCCAATCATTGGGGGCGTAGCCAGAATCGACCGCAGCACGGCTTGCGCCAACCGCAGCGCCCAGCTTGTCGGCCAGTCCTTCAATGAGGGCAAATTGTTCTTGGCTGCCAACGCCGCGGCCGCCCGAAACAACGATCCCTGCAGAGGTTAGTTCGGGACGATCCGAAGCAGCCACCTTATCCTCAACCCATTGGGACAGGCCTGTTGTGGCGGCTGTGCCAAGGGCCTCAACAGGGGCCGAGTTGCCAGTGGCGGCGGCATCGAACCCTGCGGTGCGGATGGTCATGACCTTCACGCTGTCGTTTGATTTTACCGTTTGAATGGCGTTGCCCGCGTAAATGGGACGCTCGAACGTGTCTGCATCCACAAGGCCCACAACTTCGGAAATGATCATCACGTCCAACAAAGCCGCCACACGGGGCAGCACGTTTTTTGCGTCCGAGGTCGCCGCAGCGGCAATATGGCTATAGCCGCCCGCCATCGACAAGATCAAATCTGCAACGGGTTCGGCCAACATGTGGCAAAAGCCGTGATCGCCCGCAAAGATTACTTTGGATGCGCCCGCAAGGGTTGCGGCCTCTGCAGCAGCGGCATCGCCACCTTCGCCTGCAACCAGAATATGAACATCGCCCAAGCCAGATACGGCTGTCAGGGCCTTGGACACCTGATCAACGGCAAGCTGGCCGTTGGTGACATCTGCAAGAAGAAGAACCGCCATCAGATTACCCCCGCTTCGTCTTTAAGTTTCGAGATAAGCTCTTCTACCGAAGCCACCTTGATGCCCGCTTTGCGGGTTTCTGGCTCGGTCGTTTTGATCACTGTCAAACGCGGGGTCACATCCACGCCGTAATCTGCCGCCGTTTTTTCATCGAGGGGCTTTTTCTTCGCCTTCATGATGTTTGGCAGCGACGCGTAACGCGGCTCGTTCAAGCGTAGGTCAACTGTGACGATTGCAGGCATTTTGACCGTAATTGTCTGCAAGCCGCCATCAACCTCGCGGGTCACGGTGGCGCTGTCGCCCTCGACCTCAAGGGCAGAGGCGAAGGTTGCTTGGCTCCACCCTAGAAGGGCGGCAAGCATCTGACCGGTTGCGTTCATGTCATTGTCGATGGCCTGCTTGCCTGCAATCACAAGGCTTGGGCCCTCGTCCGCAATCACAGCCTTCAGGATTTTGGCAACGGCCAGAGGCTCGATATCCTGATGCACATCATCGGCGGCTTCTACAAGGATCGCGCGATCTGCCCCCATAGCCAAAGCGGTGCGCAATGTGTCTTGCGCCTGTTTGACGCCGATGGACACAACCACCACTTCCTCAGCCTTGCCCGCTTCTTTCAGGCGGATTGCCTGTTCCACGGCAATCTCGTCAAACGGGTTCATCGACATTTTCACATTGGCGAGATCAACACCCGAGCCATCCGCTTTGACACGAACTTTTACGTTATAGTCGATCACGCGCTTGACCGGCACCAGAATTTTCATCCGCACGTTCTCCAGTTAAAGCATTTCGATCACGCGCCGCGGCGCGATTATTCAGACGCTGTTGTAATCGCTGATTCCCTGCGGCAACAGACCAAAAGCGGCATCTGAGACGCTCTAACGCGGCGCTGCTCTCGAGAAAACTAATTTTAATGGCTTGTTTGCGGTAACCTACTCAGCCTCGCGATTGGCGCCGGGTGTCCACAAAATATCCGCTTTGCCACCTTCATTGGCTACGCGACCTGCAACGAAGAACCAATCAGAAAGGCGGTTTAGATATTTCACCGCCATAGGGTTGACCGATTCCATTGTTGCCAATTCCACGCAATTGCGCTCGGCGCGGCGGCAGACGGTGCGACACATGTGCAGATGTGCCGACAAGGCGGTGCCACCTGGCAAAATGAAACTGCGCAGCGGTTCCAAATCGGCGTTCATCTTGTCGATTTCTTTTTCCAAACGCGTCACTTGCACCTCAACAATGCGTAGGGCGGGATAGGGGCGTTCGGCGTCTTTCTCGATATTTGGGGTGCAAAGATCAGCCCCTAGGTCGAAAAGATCGTTCTGGATGCGGGCAAGATGCGCACTCATCTCGTCACTGGCTTCAAGCCGCGCGATGCCCAAGGTCGCGTTTAACTCGTCCACGGTTCCATATGCTGTGACGCGCATGGAATGTTTCGCCACTCGGCTGCCATCACCCAAGGCGGTTTCACCGTCATCACCTGTTTTTGTGTAAATTTTGTTCAAAACGACCATGGGTCTGCTCCCTTAATTGGCTGCCTAGCCGCGCAAAATGACAAAAAGAACGATCAAAATCACCGCCACAAATTGTGCGATGATACGGGCTTGCATGAATTTATTTGATTGCTTCGCGCTTTCGGCGGTGCCTTTGCGGAAGGAATTAATGCCAAGAAACAAGATCGCCACAACGACCAGACAGGCCAAGGCGACAACAATAAAAAGCGGGTCGTTGATCATTTGGGTTTCCCTTCGGTCGTGGCGGTCTGTGATAGGCCACAGCTAGTGCGTTTTTCACAGAGGCGAATTATTTTTGCCAGAGGGCAATGGACGGATGCGGCAATCTCACCCTTTTGCGATCAGCCAATCAAGAGTGCGGGTTGGTAACACCCGTTTCGCGGTCGACATGAAATAGCTTGGCGTTGTGATGTAATAGCGCGGCTTGGGGCGTGATGCCTCAAGCGCATGAACAAGCTTCTTCAGAACCGCCTCGGGGGGCAGTTCAAACGGGTCAGGCCCACGCTCCTCATAAAGGCGTTTCAACAAGCCGTTGCGATATTGATCCGCGCGTGCAGAATTTTCCCAATCAATCCATTTTTCGAAAAGCGGAATGGAATTCTGTCGGATTTTCGAGGTGACGGGGCCCGTGTTCAATGTGCTGATGCTGATATTTGTGTCGCGCATCTCAAGGCGCAGCGTGTCGGTCAGCCCTTCAAGCGCGAATTTGGTCGACACATAGGCCGCGCGCCATTTCAAGGTCACAAGCCCTAAGATAGACGAATGTTGCACGATGCGGCCATGCCCCTGTGCGCGCATCACAGGGATCACGCGGCGCGTCAGATCATGAACTCCGAAAACATTGGTTTCGAAAATCTCAGCCAAAGCGCCGCGTGGCAAATCTTCGACTGCACCGGGGATACCAAAGGCCCCGTTTGAGAAGAGCGCATCAAGGGTGCCGCCCGTCACCTTAAGGCAGTTTGCAAGCCCTGTCTCCACAGATGCAGGGTCGGCGTAATCCAATTGCACGGCCTCGAACCCATCGGCGCGCAGCGCCGCAACATCCGCCGCTTTGCGGGCGCTTGCGATCACCCGCCAACCGCGTGCCCGCAACCCGCGCGCGCAGCACGCCCCGATGCCTGACGAACAGCCTGTTATCAGAATAGATTTTGTCATGGTCTTTGCCTTTGCCCTGTCGCAGCCTTTGCCTATGTGTGATGCACAAAATGCGCAATCACGGATCACAGCGGCGGCATGCTATTCTGGCGATCTGGGGCAAAAAACCGCGCAGGCGAGGAATAATTTATCGCAATGGGTGCACGGGGCGCTTGTTTGGTCGGGGCAATTTGCCTATCAGGTTGTGCAATGAGCGAGCAGAATGACAGTTTTGACGAGAAGCGGGAAATTGAGCCGCTCAGCCGTGCCATTGGCACGCGCTATCTGCAATATGCGCTCTCCACCATCATGCATCGCGCCCTGCCTGATGCGCGTGATGGCCTGAAACCTGTTCATCGCCGTATCCTGTTTGCAATGCGCGAGTTGCGTTTGGCCTCGAACGGGGGCTTCCGTAAATCTGCGAAAATCTCGGGCGATGTGATGGGGAATTACCACCCACATGGCGATGCCGCGATTTATGACGCAATGGCGCGCTTGGCCCAAGATTTTAACCTGCGCTATCCACTGGTTGATGGTCAGGGAAATTTTGGAAATATTGATGGCGATAACCCCGCGGCAAGCCGATATACTGAGGCGCGTATGACCGCGATGGCCGAGGCGCTGCTTGAAGGGTTGGACGAAAACGCCGTTGATTTTCGCCCAAATTACGATGGCACCTTGACGGAACCCGAGGTTCTGCCCGCAGCCTTCCCCAATCTTTTGGCCAACGGGGCGAGCGGGATTGCGGTGGGCATGGCCACAAACATTCCTCCGCATAATTTGGACGAGCTCATTGCCGCATGTTTGCATTTGATCAAAACCCCAGATGCCCGCGATGAAACACTTTTGAATTATATCCAAGGCCCCGATTTCCCCACGAGCGGCGTGATTGTCGAGCCGCGTGATAGTATTGCGGAAACATATCGCACGGGCCGTGGCGCGTTTCGCTTGCGCGCAAAATGGGAGGTCGAGGATCAAGGCCGCGGATCATGGGTGATCGTGGTTACAGAAATTCCGTTTCAGGTTCAGAAATCCAAGCTGATCGAAAAGCTGGCCGAACTGATCCAAACGAAAAAAGTGCCAATTTTGGCCGATCTTCGGGATGAATCGACCGAAGATATTCGCATCGTGCTTGAGCCGCGCTCGCGCAATGTAGACCCAGAAGTTTTGATGGGGATGCTGTTCCGCAATTCAGACCTTGAGACGCGGTTTTCGCTGAATATGAATGTGCTGATTGATGGGCGCGTGCCAAAAGTGTGCAGCCTCAAGGAAGTGCTGCGCGCCTTCCTCGACCATCGCCGCGATGTGTTGATCCGCCGTTCCGAGCATCGCATGGCAAAAATCGATCACCGCTTAGAGGTTCTTGAAGGCTTTCTGATCGCCTTCCTTAATCTTGACCGCGTGATTGATATTATCCGCTATGACCAAGACCCCAAAGCTGCAGTGATGCGCGAAGATTGGTCACGCACATTCGTGCGCGCTACCTCCGAATTGGATTATCAGACCCCGCCCGAAGGCGAGGGTGAACTGACCGAAACGCAGACCGATGCCATTCTCAATATGCGTCTGCGCAGTCTGCGCCGACTGGAGGAGATGGAATTGCAGCGCGAACGTGACGCTCTGATGGAAGAACGTGCGAGCCTAGAGGATTTGTTGGAAACCGAAAGCCTGCAATGGGCACGGATTGCCGATGAATTGCGTGAATTCCGCAAGAAATTTGGCGCAAGCGCCGAAGGCGGCGCACGCCGCACCGCCTTTGCCGAAGCGGGCGAGATTGAAGATGTGCCGCTTGAGGCGATGATTGAGCGCGAACCGGTTACGGTGGTGTGTTCAGCCATGGGATGGGTGCGGGCGGTCAAAGGCCATGTTGATCTTGGCACAGAGATGAAGTTCCGCGATGGTGATGCGGGCCGTTTCCTGTTCCATGCGGAAACAACCGATAAGTTGCTGGCTTTTGCCTCCAACGGACGTTTCTACACGATCCAAGCTTCGAACCTGCCCGGTGGGCGCGGCTTGGGCGAACCTTTGCGCCTGATGGTAGATTTGCCCAATGAGGCCGAGATTTTGGCGTTCTTCCCCTATCTTGAGGGGCAGAAATTACTTTTGGCCTCAAGTGCGGGGGATGGGTTCCTCGTTGCTGAAGATGAGGTTTTGGCGCAGACGCGCACAGGGCGGCAAGTCTTGAACCTGCGCGAAGGTGTACGTGCGGTTGTCTGCCATAGATTGGCGGCAGAGGATGATCACATCGCAGTTGTCGGTGAAAATCGCAAAGTGCTGATCTTCCCTCTTGACGAACTGCCCGAACTTGCGCGCGGTAAAGGTGTGCGGCTGCAAAAATACAAAGATGGCGGTTTGGTCGATGCGCGTGGCTTGCGTTTGGCCGATGGTCTAAGTTGGTCTGATCCTGCGGGGCGCACCCGCACGGAAACAGAACTTGCCGATTGGATTGGCAAACGGGCCACGGCAGGGCGCATGGCACCGCGCGGTTTCCCAAGGGATAACCGCTTTACATAACCGCTTTGACAACACTGGGGGTCTGTCATGCGATTTTTAACATTCTCAAGGCGCGGTGTTACGGCGGGAATGATATCCCTGCTGCTACTTGGTTGTGCAGCCCTCGATCCTTTGGGTCAGGCGCAAATCCCGATGGGGGATTTTGCCTTGGGGTTCAATATTGTTGTTGCTGATAATATGCAGCAAGTCTCCCCCTCACGCGATGCCACGCCCGAAGAGTGGATTGCGGTGATCTCCTCAGAGATTGATCGCCGATTTGGGGCCTATGAGGGGGATAAGCTCTACCATATTGCGCTGAGTGTAGATGCCTATTCTCTGGCCCCTCCTGGTATTCCCGTCCTTCTCAGCCCAAAATCGGTTTTGGTGATTTCTGCCAATATTTGGGACGATGCGGCAGGGGTGAAATTGCATGAGGCACCCAACCAAATCACCATTTTTGAGGGCGCGTCACCCGATACGATATTTGGATCGGGCTTCACCCGTGACCGCGAAGAACAGATGCAGATTTTGGCCCGCAACGCGGCGAAGCGCGTGCAGGCATGGATGCTTGAAAACCCGCAATGGTTTGGCATTGACCCCGATGCGGCCAATGCGGCGCTTGAGGGGTTAGATGTGCCCCCCGATCCTTTGGCTGATGCGGATCTTACTGCCCTTGAGGTGCCCGAAATGGCCATGGCAGAAACCAGTGCCACGCCAACTGTCAGGCCCGTTCCACGTCCTACGCCCTAAGCCAGTTTGCAACCATGGGCTGAATGGTCTGAATGTCGTCTTGATTTTTTGTCTCAAGCCTCGTAACGAGCGCGCGTGTTGAACTCGGGCACAGATTTTGCCCCCCAAAAAATGAGGCGCCAGGGCTATGGCAAAGGAAAAGTTTGAACGTAATAAGCCGCACGTGAACATTGGCACGATTGGTCACGTTGACCACGGCAAGACGACACTGACGGCAGCGATCACGAAGTATTTTGGTGATTTCAAGGCGTATGATCAGATTGACGGCGCCCCTGAAGAGAAGGCGCGCGGGATCACGATTTCGACTGCGCACGTTGAGTATGAGACAGATGCGCGTCACTACGCGCATGTGGACTGCCCTGGTCACGCTGACTATGTGAAGAACATGATCACAGGTGCGGCGCAGATGGACGGCGCGATCTTGGTTGTGAACGCGGCGGATGGCCCTATGCCACAGACGCGCGAGCACATTTTGCTTGGTCGTCAGGTTGGTATCCCTGCGATGGTTGTTTACATGAACAAAGTCGATCAGGTTGATGACGAAGAGTTGTTGGAACTTGTTGAGATGGAAATCCGCGAGCTTCTGTCTTCTTACGACTTCCCTGGCGATGACATTCCTGTTGTTAAAGGGTCTGCTTTGGCGGCGATGGAAGGTCGTGACGCAGAGATCGGTGAGAACTCGATCCGCGCGTTGATGGAAGCTGTTGACAGCTACATCCCAACGCCTGCACGCGCAGTTGACCAGCCTTTCTTGATGCCGATCGAAGACGTGTTCTCGATTTCTGGCCGCGGCACAGTTGTGACGGGCCGTGTTGAGCGCGGTGTGATCAATGTGGGTGACGAGATTGAGATCGTTGGTATCCGCGACACCTCCAAGACGACCTGCACAGGCGTTGAGATGTTCCGCAAGCTGCTTGACCGTGGTGAAGCGGGCGACAACATCGGCGCGCTTCTGCGTGGTGTTGACCGTGAGGGCGTTGAGCGTGGTCAGGTTCTCTGCAAGCCAGGTTCTGTGAAGCCACACACGAAGTTCGAAGCTGAGGCCTATATCCTCACGAAAGAAGAAGGTGGTCGTCACACCCCATTCTTCGCGAACTACCGTCCTCAGTTCTACTTCCGCACCACGGACGTCACCGGCACTGTGACCCTGCCTTCTGGCACGGAAATGGTTATGCCCGGCGACAACCTGAAGTTCGAAGTCGAGCTGATCGCCCCCATCGCGATGGAAGATGGTCTGCGCTTCGCCATCCGCGAAGGCGGCCGCACAGTCGGCGCAGGCGTGGTCTCCAAAATCATCGCTTAATCGTTAGCGATTTTCTAAACTCAAAGAAAGCCGCGCCTTCGGGGGCGGCTTTTTTCATTAAAGCTGTGCGGTATTGTGACCTACTTTTTGATCTGCTGCGAGCGCCTCTGCATCCATGAAGGATTGCAGTCTTTCGGCCAGTGTGGCGGTCTCGGCCTCCGAGAGCTTCGGGGGCACAGTCGCCTCCCAAACCCGCCAACGCAGATGCAGTTTGGTAAAGGGCAGCGGAAAGATCAGCCGATCCCATGTTGGCCATGTGAGATAATGTTTGGCTGAAAAAGTAAAACTGACCACAGGCACTTGGGCGGAGCGCGCCCATTGGATCGGGGTTGATTTTGCGACCCGCGCAGGCCCGCGTGGCCCATCTGGCGAGACGCCAATCGAGATGCCCTCGCGCAACCCTTTCAGGATCAGGCGCATTTCAGCGGCCCCAAGGATACCGCGCGGCATTGGCACGCTTTCATAGCCGAAATGGCGGTGGATATGGCCCACCAACCGCCCCGCCCGTGCATCAGACGTCAGGCTGCGACAGCGATATTTAGAAAGATCAAACATAAAGGGCGTCATCATCAGCCGTTGATGCCAACAAACGATGATCACAGCGCCATGGGTGGCCAATGCCGTCTCAACCTGTGCCCAACCCTCTTCCTCGCGGCGCGAGGTTGCGCGCACCAACTGTGCCCATGCCCCAAAAACCGCTGCAACCGCGCGATTTGCAAAGGCGGAATTTGCGATCCTTTTGCGTAGGGTTGTGGCGGTCTTGGTCATAGCTAGGTTCCTTCGCGCAAACTGTCCCGCCGTGCAAGCATCAAGCGGGAGATAAACCATAGAAATCTGCGCAGCCTTCCTCTTGCATTGGGGGCCAAGCCCCGCTATCAGCATGCACGGCCTTAGGGGTATAGCTCAGTTGGTAGAGCAACGGATTCCAAATCCGTAGGCCGCGGGTTCGAATCCTGCTGCCCCTGCCACTTTTCCGATTATCAGCCTTGGACTGCATATAGCGCGCTTCGCGGCTTGCATCATCGGCCGCGCTTGCCTATATCAGCCGACAATCGAAAAAGGTAAAAGACCATGGCCAACCCGATCCAATTTGTTCAACAAACCCGCGCCGAGATCGCCAAGATCGTTTGGCCGACCCGCCGCGAGCTTGTGACCACCACCGCGATGGTATTCGCGATGGCGGTTTTGGCAGCGTTGTTCTTTTTCATGGTCGATTGGCTGATCCGCCAAGGTTTGGAATTGCTGCTGACGGCGGTAGGCTAAGACCCTTGAACCCTTGATTTTCCCTATTTCGGGGGGTAGGGGGACAAAGAATATTTCCCGGCGGCGTGTATCGATTCGAGATACACGCTGATTTTTTGTTTCGGGACGGCACGCGCGGCATGATGCCAAGCGGTTGGACACTAAAATAATTGGCGCGCGATCGCGCCTTACTTCGAGGATGGAAGAAGCGGATGGCGAAACGGTGGTATTCGGTGAGTGTGCTGTCAAATTTTGAAAAGCGCATCGCCGAGCAGATCAGAAACGCCGTGGCCGAAAAGGGCCTCGAGGATGAGATCGAAGAAGTTCTCGTTCCTGAAGAGGAAGTGATCGAGATTCGCCGTGGCAAGAAAGTAACCGTCCCGCGCCGCTTTATGCCTGGCTATGTTTTGGTGCGAATGGAATTGACCGACCGCGCCTATCATGCTGTTTCTTCGATCCCGCGCGTCACAGGGTTCCTTGGGCCGCAGGGCCGCCCCATGCCGATGCGCGATGACGAAGTGAACGTAATCCTAAACCGTGTCGAAGAGGGCGAGGCCAGCCCCCGCTCGACCATTACTTTTGATGTTGGTGAAAAGGTTAAGGTTAATGACGGGCCGTTTGAAGATTTTGATGGCATGGTCGAAGAAGTTGATGATGAGAACCAGCGCCTCAAGGTGACGGTCTCGATTTTCGGGCGCGCAACGCCCGTGGAATTGGAATTCACGCAGGTGTCGAAAACCGCCTGATGTGGGTGCGGCGCGCAGGCTCCGCTCATTCGTGGGAGGCAGGATCATGCGCGCATGATGTGCCGAACCACGCTAGCGACTGGGAAAGGGACGCGTCCCGATCCTGATAGGGTGCAGCCAAGCTGTGCCGATGAAAAAAAGGAGAGGCCAAATGGCCAAGAAACTTGCTGGAACGATGAAGCTGCAGATCCCTGCAGGTCAAGCTAACCCATCCCCACCTGTTGGCCCTGCATTGGGTCAGCGCGGGATTAACATCATGGAATTCTGCAAGGCGTTCAACGCCAAGACCGCAGATATGGAGCAAGGCGCACCTTGCCCTACCTTGATCACCTATTATCAAGACAAATCTTTTGCGATGGAAATCAAGACGCCGCCTGCGTCTTATTACTTGAAAAAGGCCGCAGGTTTGAAATCTGTTGGCAAGCGCAACCGCCCACGCGGTGCAGAAAATCCTGGTCGTGAGACCATCGCAACTGTGACTGTTGCTCAGGTTCGTGAAATCGCTGAAGCCAAAATGAAAGACCTCAGCGCGAACGATGTTGAAGCGGCAATGAAAATCATCCTCGGCTCTGCAAAGTCGATGGGTATTGAGGTGAAAGGGTAAGTTATGGGCAAGATTGGTAAGCGCGTAACGGCAGCCCGTGCCGCCTTCGCAGGAAAAGAAGACATCACAATCGAAGAAGCTGTTGAGCTGATCAAAGCCAATGCTTCGGCAAAATTCGATGAGTCGGTTGATATTTCAATGAACTTGGGTGTTGACCCTCGTCACGCTGACCAAATGGTGCGCGGCACAGTGACCTTGCCAAATGGCACAGGCAAATCTGTGCGCGTTGCGGTTTTCGCACGCGGTCCTAAGGCAGACGAAGCCAATGCCGCCGGCGCGGATATCGTTGGCGCAGAAGACCTGATGGAAATCGTTCAGGGCGGCAAGATCGAGTTTGATCGCTGCATCGCAACCCCTGACATGATGCCAATCGTGGGCCGTTTGGGTAAGGTTCTTGGGCCTCGTAACCTGATGCCAAACCCAAAAATCGGCACTGTGACCATGGACGTTAAAGAGGCCGTAGAAGCGGCCAAAGGCGGTCAGGTTCAGTTCAAGGTCGAGAAGGCGGGCATCGTTCATTGTGCAGTTGGCAAAGCCAGCTTTGACGCAGCGAAACTGGCGGAAAATATCCGGGCCTTTGTTGACGCAGTATCGAAGTCCAAGCCAGCAGGCGCGAAGGGCACTTATTTGAAGCGTATCACGCTCAGCTCCACCATGGGGCCTGGCGTGTCGGTTAGCGTTGAAAGCGCGACCAACGCGTAAACAGTTTTGGCCCTCTCTGTGCGAGGGGGCCGAAAGCCGCGGGGTTTGACCGCAAGAACTCGGGTGGGACAACTTTGGTCACAAAGTGGTGTTCCCTCTTGGGTTTCTTTGCGTTCTGTCGTATGGCCCCGTTTCGACCCGTGTCTGCGATTCGCTCGTGGGCGCGGTCACCTGTCCGAGACGGAGGGTGGGCACATGCCCGTAAATCCTTCCTGAGATGGGAAACGAGTTTCGGATTTCCGCAAGGCCACCGCGCCTTCGGGCGGTCTGGCTCGGGCCCCTCACTTGGACCCGAAGAGGTAGGGAAACCTGCCAAACTTGAGCCGGGGGGTGACCCCCTAATTGGAGTAGAACTGTGGATAGAGCCCAGAAAGAGAGAGTGGTCGAGGAACTCGGCCAAATCTTTGAAAGCTCTGGCGTTGTCGTGGTGTCTCACTACGCGGGCCTCACGGTTGCTGAGATGCAAGACCTGCGCGCGAAAATGCGCGAAGCTGGTGGGTCTGTACGCGTCGCCAAGAACAGGCTCGCCAAGATCGCCCTTCAAGGAACGCCTGCCGAAGGCATTGCTGACCTGATGACGGGCATGACTGTGTTGTCCTATTCCGAGGATCCTGTGGCTGCGGCCAAGGTTGTCCAGGACTACGCCAAGGCGAATGAAAAATTCGTCATTATTGGCGGTGCTATGGGCGGCACTGTACTTGATCAAGCTGGCGTTAAAGCCGTTGCGTCCATGCCATCCCGTGAGGAGCTTATTGCTTCGATCGTGGGCTGCATTGGGGCACCTGCTTCCAACATCGCTGGCGCAATTGGCGCACCTGCTTCGAATATTGCGAGCATCCTTTCGACCATCGAAGAGAAGGCCGAAGCCGCATAATGCAACCTTGAGACCCGTTATGTTTGGCTATGTCGCATGACGTTGGATCACAAATTTAGATACGGAAACCGAAAAATGGCTGATATCAAAAAACTTGCCGAAGAGATCGTGGGCTTAACCCTTCTCGAAGCACAAGAACTGAAGAACTACCTCAAAGACGAATATGGCATCGAGCCTGCTGCAGGCGGCGCTGTCATGATGGCAGGCCCTGCTGCTGGTGGTGACGCCGGCGCAGCTGCTGAAGAGAAAACCGAATTTGACGTTATCCTGAAATCTGCTGGCGGCAATAAAATTGCTGTCATCAAAGAAGTTCGCGGCATCACAGGTCTTGGCCTCGTTGAAGCGAAGAACCTCGTTGAAGCAGGTGGCAAGGCCGTCAAAGAAGGCGTTGCAAAAGCAGAAGCAGACGACATCAAAGCCAAGCTCGAAGCAGCTGGCGCAGAAGTCGAACTCAAGTAATCATGGAAGGAATGCGCTTGGCGCATTCCCCATGTTGCGATGTGGCTGGGTGGGTTTTTCCTGTCCAGCCATCCTCACCTAGATGAGGGCCTTGGTGGCCAAGACCTTCTTCTAGGTGTGGTGCAGGATCGGGAGCTTGCCGGTGGGACGGCAGGCATGAATGGATCCTCCATCCGCTTGTTTCAAAGCCCCCCGTGCCGTGGCCCCGACGGTGCGCGTGGAGCGAAAGAAACGAAAGGTGTATCAGAGCATGGCTCAGACCTACGCAGGCCAGAAGCGCATTCGCAAATTTTATGGCAAAATCCGTGAAGTATTGGAAATGCCGAACCTAATCGAGGTTCAGAAATCTTCCTATGACCTCTTCCTGAAATCAGGCGACCAAGACACGCCTTTGGATGGTGAAGGCATCAAGGGTGTTTTCCAGTCGGTTTTCCCGATCAAAGATTTCAACGAAACTTCGGTTTTGGAATTCGTTAAATACGAATTGGAAGCCCCGAAGTTTGATGTCGAGGAATGCCAAAGCCGCGATTTGACTTATGCTGCGCCGCTCAAGGTGACCTTGCGTTTGATCGTATTTGATGTTGACGAGGATACGGGCGCAAAATCCGTCAAAGACATCAAAGAGCAAGATGTGTTCATGGGCGATATGCCTTTGATGACGCCAAATGGCACGTTCATCGTGAACGGCACCGAGCGCGTGATCGTCAGCCAAATGCACCGTTCCCCTGGTGTGTTCTTCGACCATGACAAAGGCAAAAGCCATTCTTCGGGCAAGCTTTTGTTTGCTTGCCGCATCATCCCTTATCGCGGCTCTTGGTTGGATTTCGAGTTTGACGCCAAGGATATCGTATTTGCGCGCATTGACCGCCGCCGCAAATTGCCAGTGACCACGCTGCTTTATGCGCTTGGTTTGGATCAAGAAGGCATCATGGATGCCTATTATGACACTGTGATGTTCCGCTCTGTTAAGAACAAAGGTTGGGCAACCAAGTTCTTCCCCGAGCGCGTGCGCGGCACCCGTCCTACATTTGATCTTGTTGATGCAGCCACGGGTGAAGTCATCGCTGAGGCAGGCAAGAAGATCACCCCGCGCGCTGTGAAGCAGCTGATTGATGAGGGTAAAGTCTCCGAACTGTTGGTCCCTTTCGATCACATCGTGGGCCGCTTTGTTGCGAAGGATATCATCAACGAAGAAACTGGCGCGATTTATGTCGAAGCTGGGGACGAGTTGACATGGGAAACCGACAAGGATGGCAATGTCACGGGTGGCACGCTGAAGGATCTGATGGATGCGGGCATCACCGACATCCCAGTTCTCGACATCGATAACATCAATGTTGGCGCCTATATCCGCAACACTATGGCGGTTGATAAGAACATGAACCGCGAAGGTGCGTTGATGGATATCTATCGGGTCATGCGCCCAGGCGAGCCACCAACCGTTGAAGCGGCAAGCGCCCTCTTTGACACGCTGTTCTTCGACAGCGAGCGCTATGATCTGTCTGCCGTTGGTCGCGTTAAGATGAACATGCGCCTCGATCTCGATGCGCCTGACACAACCCGCATTCTGCGCCGCGAAGATATCGTTGCCTGCATCAAAGCCTTGGTTGAACTGCGCGATGGCAAGGGCGACATTGACGATATTGACCATTTGGGCAACCGCCGCGTGCGTTCGGTGGGTGAATTGATGGAGAACCAGTATCGCGTGGGCCTGCTTCGTATGGAGCGCGCGATCAAGGAACGTATGTCCTCGGTCGAAATCGATACTGTGATGCCACAGGATCTTATCAACGCGAAACCCGCCGCTGCGGCTGTTCGCGAATTCTTTGGCTCAAGCCAGTTGTCTCAGTTCATGGACCAGACCAACCCGCTGTCGGAAGTCACCCACAAGCGCCGCTTGTCGGCTCTTGGGCCTGGCGGTCTGACGCGCGAGCGCGCAGGGTTCGAGGTTCGTGACGTTCACCCAACCCATTATGGCCGTATGTGCCCGATTGAAACGCCAGAAGGGCCCAATATTGGTCTGATCAACTCGCTTGCGACCTTCGCGCGGGTGAACAAATATGGCTTCATCGAAACGCCATATCGCCGCGTTGTGGGCACCAAAGTGACCGATGAGGTCGTCTACATGTCCGCGACCGAAGAAATGCGCCACACAGTTGCGCAGGCCAACGCGACCTTGGACGCAAGCGGCAAGTTCATCAATGATCTGGTGAACACCCGTCAATCGGGCGAATACACGCTTGCACCGCGCGATCAGGTTGACCTGATTGACGTATCGCCCAAGCAGTTGGTTTCGGTTGCTGCCTCGCTCATTCCATTCTTGGAAAACGATGACGCGAACCGCGCTTTGATGGGCTCGAACATGCAACGTCAGGCGGTTCCGCTGTTGCAAGCTGACGCGCCTTTCGTAGGCACAGGCATCGAAAGTGTTGTTGCACGCGATTCTGGTGCGGCGATCATGGCCAAACGTGGCGGGATCATCGATCAAGTCGATGCAGAACGTATCGTTGTGCGCGCCACCGAAGATCTGGAACTGGGCGATGCGGGCGTGGATATTTACCGCCTTCGTAAATTCCAGCGCTCAAACCAGAACACCTGCATCAACCAGCGCCCCTTGGTGAAAGTGGGCGATCGTGTTGGCAAAGGTGAAGTGATTGCCGATGGCCCCTCGACCGATATGGGCGAATTGGCCTTGGGTAAGAACGTGGTTGTCGCGTTCATGCCATGGAATGGCTACAACTACGAAGACTCGATCCTCATTTCCGAGCGCATCGTGCGTGATGACGTTTTCACCTCGATCCATATCGAGGAATTCGAAGTTGCTGCCCGTGACACCAAGCTTGGGCCTGAGGAAATAACCCGCGACATTCCAAACGTAGGGGAAGAAGCCCTTCGCAACCTCGATGAGGCGGGCATCGTCTATATCGGCGCCGAAGTTGGGCCCGGTGACATTCTTGTTGGTAAGATCACGCCAAAGGGTGAAAGCCCAATGACCCCAGAAGAAAAACTTCTGCGGGCGATCTTTGGTGAAAAAGCGTCTGATGTGCGTGATACATCTTTGCGCCTGCCACCGGGTGATTTCGGGACAGTCGTGGAAGTGCGCGTTTTCAACCGCCATGGTGTCGACAAGGACGAGCGTGCGCTGCAAATTGAGCGCGAGATTGTCGAGCGTCTGGCACGCGACCGTGATGACGAGTTGGCAATTCTTGAGCGCAACATCTATGCGCGCCTCAAGTCCATGCTGCTTGGCAAAACTGCGGTAAAAGGGCCAAAAGGCGTCAAAGCAGGGTCTGAGATCACGGAAGAGTTGCTTGAAACGCTCAGCCACGGCCAGTGGTGGCAGCTTGCCCTTGGTGATGAAAAAGACGCCGCTGAAGTAGAGGCGCTGAACCAACAGTTTGACGCACAGAAGCGCACCTTGGATCATCGTTTTGAGGATAAGGTCGAGAAAGTTCGCCGCGGCGATGACCTGCCTCCAGGCGTGATGAAAATGGTCAAAGTCTTTATCGCCGTGAAGCGCAAGCTTCAGCCAGGTGATAAGATGGCGGGCCGTCACGGCAACAAGGGTGTGATCTCGAAAGTGGTTCCGATGGAGGATATGCCTTTCCTTGCAGATGGCACCCCTGTTGATTTCGTTCTGAACCCTCTCGGCGTGCCTTCGCGTATGAACGTGGGTCAGATTTTGGAAACCCATATGGGTTGGGCCGCACGCGGTCTGGGTCTGAAGATTGACGAAGCCTTGGACGAATATCGCCGCTCTGGTGACATGACGCCTGTGCGCGATGCCCTCAAAATCGCTTATGGTGATGAGGTGTATGGCGAGGCCTTTGCCGATCTGGACGACACAGCATTGGTTGAGTCCGCTTCAACCGTGACCCGCGGTGTTCCGATTGCAACGCCTGTATTTGACGGCGCAAAAGAGGCCGATGTAAACGATGCGCTGACCCGCGCGGGCTTTGACACATCGGGCCAATCGGTTCTTTACGATGGCCGCTCGGGTGAGCAATTCGCTCGTCCCGTCACCGTGGGTGTGAAATACCTGCTGAAACTGCATCACCTCGTGGATGACAAAATCCACGCGCGCTCGACAGGGCCATACAGCCTTGTCACTCAACAGCCGCTCGGCGGTAAGGCGCAATTCGGTGGGCAGCGCTTTGGTGAGATGGAGGTCTGGGCCTTGGAGGCTTATGGCGCTGCATACACCTTGCAGGAAATGCTTACTGTTAAGTCGGATGACGTTGCAGGCCGCACCAAGGTCTATGAATCGATCGTCAAAGGCGAGGACAATTTCGAAGCAGGCGTGCCTGAATCGTTCAACGTTCTCGTCAAGGAAGTGCGTGGCCTCGGCCTCAACATGGAACTCCTGGATGCGGAGGATGAAGAGTAAGCGGTTGGCGGGGCCCGTCCCCGCCGCTGCGTGATCCCCCATCTCTCTGCCCGAATTCAAGGATTTGAAAATGAACCAGGAACTCACGAACAACCCGTTCAACCCGCTTGTCGCGCCAAAAGCGTTTGACGAGATTAAAGTCTCGCTTGCCAGCCCTGAGCGTATTCTCAGCTGGTCTTATGGCGAGATCAAAAAGCCTGAGACGATCAACTACCGCACATTTAAGCCCGAGCGTGACGGCCTGTTCTGCGCGCGTATCTTTGGACCTGTAAAAGATTACGAATGTCTGTGCGGCAAATATAAGCGCATGAAGTATCGTGGCGTTGTCTGCGAAAAATGCGGCGTTGAGGTGACCTTGCAAAAGGTACGCCGCGAACGCATGGGCCATATCGAATTGGCTGCACCTGTTGCGCATATTTGGTTCCTGAAATCGCTGCCATCCCGCATTGGCCTGATGCTGGATATGACGCTGCGTGATCTGGAGCGGATCCTGTATTTCGAAAACTATGTGGTGATTGAGCCAGGTCTGACCGATCTGAGCTATGGTCAGCTTTTGTCCGAAGAAGAGTTCTTGGATGCGCAGGACGCTTATGGGTCTGATGCATTCCAAGCAAATATCGGCGCGGAAGCGATCCGCGAAATGCTTGCCAATATCGACCTTGAGGCTGAAGCAGCACAGCTGCGCGAAGACCTTAAGGAAGCCACCGGTGAGTTGAAGCCGAAGAAGATCATCAAGCGCCTCAAGATTGTTGAGAATTTCATCGAGTCTGGCAACCGCCCAGAATGGATGGTGCTGACAGTGATCCCCGTGATCCCACCAGAATTGCGTCCGCTTGTGCCGCTTGATGGTGGTCGTTTCGCGACATCGGATTTGAACGATCTTTATCGCCGCGTGATCAACCGCAACAACCGTCTGAAGCGTCTGATCGAATTGCGCGCACCTGACATCATCATCCGTAACGAAAAGCGGATGTTGCAGGAATCTGTAGATGCGTTGTTTGACAATGGCCGCCGTGGTCGCGTGATCACAGGTGCCAATAAGCGCCCGCTGAAATCGCTGTCTGATATGCTCAAGGGCAAGCAGGGTCGTTTCCGTCAGAACCTTTTGGGTAAGCGGGTCGACTTCTCCGGCCGTTCGGTCATTGTGACGGGCCCTGAGCTGAAACTTCACCAGTGCGGCCTGCCAAAGAAAATGGCCTTGGAACTGTTCAAGCCGTTTATCTATTCGCGCCTTGAAGCCAAGGGCCTGTCTTCGACAGTCAAGCAAGCCAAGAAATTGGTTGAAAAAGAGCGCCCCGAAGTTTGGGATATCTTGGACGAAGTGATCCGCGAGCATCCCGTTCTTTTGAACCGCGCGCCGACCTTGCACCGCTTGGGCATTCAGGCATTCGAGCCTGTCTTGATTGAAGGTAAGGCTATTCAGCTGCACCCTTTGGTCTGTTCTGCGTTTAACGCAGACTTTGACGGCGACCAGATGGCCGTTCACGTTCCATTGAGCCTTGAAGCGCAGCTTGAAGCCCGCGTTTTGATGATGTCCACGAACAACGTTCTGTCGCCTGCAAACGGCGCACCGATCATTGTGCCGTCTCAGGACATGGTTTTGGGTCTCTACTATGTGACCATGGAACGCGAAGGCATGAAGGGTGAAGGCATGTCCTTCTCCTCCATCGAGGAGGTCGAGCACGCCCTGACCGCAGGTGAGGTGCATCTGCACGCCAAAGTGACCGCGCGCATCAAGCAAATTGATGACGAGGGCAACGAGGTTTACCAGCGGTTTGAAACCACGCCTGGCCGTTTGCGCATTGGCGCGCTTCTGCCGCTAAACGCAAAAGCGCCGTTTGAATTGGTGAACCGCTTGCTGCGCAAAAAAGAAGTGCAGCAGGTCATCGACACTGTCTATCGCTATTGCGGTCAAAAAGAGAGCGTCATTTTCTGTGACCAGATCATGAGCCTTGGTTTCCGTGAAGCGTTCCGTGCAGGTATCTCCTTCGGTAAGGACGACATGGTTGTTCCTGACACGAAATGGACGTTGGTTGATGAAACCCGCGACCAAGTGAAGGAATTCGAACAGCAATATATGGACGGTCTCATCACCCAAGGTGAGAAATACAACAAGGTGATTGATGCGTGGTCGAAGGCCAACGACAAAGTCACTGATGCGATGATGGCGACCATCTCGGCGAAGAAATTCGATGAGAATGGCGCAGAGTCCGAGCCAAACTCCGTTTACATGATGGCCCACTCGGGCGCGCGGGGTTCTGTGACGCAGATGAAGCAGCTGGGTGGTATGCGCGGTCTGATGGCCAAACCATCGGGCGAGATCATCGAGACGCCAATCATCTCGAACTTTAAGGAAGGTCTGACCGTTCTTGAATACTTCAACTCGACCCACGGCGCCCGTAAGGGTCTGTCTGACACGGCGCTTAAAACGGCGAACTCGGGCTACTTGACCCGCCGTTTGGTGGACGTGGCGCAGGATTGCATCGTGCGTATGGTCGATTGCGGCACTGATGCCACAATCACCGCTGAAGCAGCGATCAATGATGGCGAGGTTGTCTCTTCATTGGCAGAGCGGATTTTGGGCCGCTCGGCTGGCGAAGACGTCATCGCACCTGCAACGGGCGAAGTGATCGTCTCCAAGGGTGAACTGATTGACGAGCGCAAGGCAGATGCGGTGGAAGCCGCCGGTCTTGCATCGATCAAAATCCGTTCGCCTTTGACCTGTGAGGCGGAAGAGGGGGTTTGCGCCGTCTGTTATGGTCGTGATCTTGCACGCGGCACGCGTGTAAACGTGGGTGAAGCGGTCGGTATCATCGCGGCTCAGTCCATTGGTGAACCTGGCACACAGCTGACGATGCGCACATTCCACATTGGTGGGGTTGCACAAGGTGGCCAGCAGAGTTTCCAAGAAGCCGGTCAAGAAGGCAAAATTGAGTATCGCAACGCCAACACGCTGAAGAACGCCGCAGGCGATGTGATCGTTGTTGGCCGCAATATGCAGATTGCTATCATTGATGATAACGGGGTCGAGCGCGCCGCGTTCAAACTGGGATACGGCACCAAGGTGCACGTGGCCGAGGGCGCGAAAGTGTCTCGTGGCGACCGCTTGTTTGAGTGGGATCCATACACCCTTCCAATCATCGCCGAGAAATCGGGCACAGTGAAATATGTCGACCTCGTCAGCGGCATCGCAGTTCGCGATGAAACTGATGACGCGACTGGCATGACCCAGAAGATCGTGATGGATTGGCGCGCTGCGCCAAAGGGCAATGAACTTAAGCCTGAAATCTTGATCGTGGGTGCCGATGGCGAACCTGTGCGCAATGATCAGGGCAACCCTGTGACCTATCCGATGTCGGTGGACGCCATTCTTTCGGTGGAAGATGGCCAATCTGTCGAGGCGGGTGATGTTGTGGCCCGTATCCCGCGCGAAGGTGCAAAGACCAAGGACATTACCGGTGGTCTGCCGCGCGTTGCGGAATTGTTCGAAGCCCGCCGTCCAAAAGACCACGCCATCATCGCAGAGGTTGATGGTTATGTGCGCTTTGGCCGTGACTTCAAAAACAAGCGCCGCATCAGTGTTGTGCCTGTTGATGAGTCAATGGAGCCCGTGGAATACATGGTTCCAAAAGGCAAGCACATCCCCGTTGTCGAAGGTGATTTCGTTCAGAAGGGCGATTACATCATGGACGGCAACCCTGCACCGCATGATATTTTGCGGATCATGGGGATCGAGGCTTTGGCAGATTACCTCATTGACGAGGTGCAGGACGTCTATCGTCTGCAAGGTGTGAAGATCAACGATAAGCATATCGAAGTGATCGTGCGCCAGATGTTGCAGAAAATTGAAATCCTCGACTCAGGCGAGACAACGCTGCTGAAGGGTGAGCATGTCGACAAAGCAGAATTCGATGAGGAGAACGCCAAGGTCGAAGCCCGTGGTGGTCGTCCAGCGACAGGTGAGCCCGTGTTGCTTGGTATCACTAAGGCCAGCTTGCAGACTCGTAGCTTTATCTCTGCGGCGTCCTTCCAAGAGACAACCCGCGTTCTCACCGAGGCTTCGGTGCAGGGCAAGCGCGACAAGTTGGTTGGCCTCAAGGAAAACGTTATCGTGGGTCGCTTGATCCCTGCGGGCACAGGCGGCGCGACACAGCGCGTTCGCCGCATCGCAGCCGAGCGTGACAACAAGGTGATTGAGGCGGCCCGCGCTGAGGCAGAAGCCGCTGCAGCCCTGGCTGCACCAAGCGATGCTGATCTGGCCGATGCCACTGCAGACGCTGCAAGCGAGGGCGAAGAGTAAGAGCGTCTTGCGCTATGCGCAGTAAGCCATTGAAGCGCCCCGTTGCGATCTCGCAATGGGGCGTTTCCTTTTTTATACCGCCTCTTTCCCGATGCGCGCCCATCTCGTAAGCTTGGGGTGCTAAACTGGGAATGAAAGCGGCATATGGCCAAGAATTTATCCAATCAGATTGTGGGCGTCTGCCGTTTTTCCTATGCGGGCGAAGGTGGCTTTGCTTCGGCCACTATGAAGCAATGGGCGCTAGAGGCCATGCTCTATGATCCTGCGCGCATGAAGCAGCGATTTGTGTTGTTTGAACAAATCTGTCTCCAGTCCTTGGCCGCTCAAACGGATCAGGATTTCAAATTGATCGCTTTGATCGCGGATACGATGCCCTATCGGTGGCGGCGGCGTCTGAAGGATTTGATGGGCCCTTATCCCTTCCTGCAGGTTTGCACCCTTAAGGCAGCGGGGCCTTTAAACTCCACCCGCCGCGCCTTTCGGCGTGGGTGGGATCGTCATTCGAAATTCATCACGGGGTTTCGCATTGATGACGATGATGCCGTGGCCTGTGACTATATCGACAAGACACGCGCGGTCGCAGATCAGTTGTTGAAACTGGGGTGGGCTGATGAAGACACGCCTGCCGCTATCGCCTTTCATCGTGGCATTTATTGGAACATGAATTCCCAAGAAAAACCCTATTGGGAATTTTCGGAAATCGGCCCCTTGGGATTGGCCAGTGCGATGGTCACGCATAATGACAGTCTCGCCAATGTTTATCGGTGGAACCATCGCAAGATTGCAGCCAATGTGCGCACATGGTGTGATCCAAATGATGTGATGTTCGTGCGCACGCTGCATGGGGTGAATGACAGTAATCGTTCTATCCCCCCACTGCCGAGTTGATGGAGATCACCAAAGCACAAACCCTGATGCGCGACCGCTTTGCGCTGCAACCGATCAAGACCCTTGATGCGCTTGTGCGATTGCGCGAAAGTGACCCCAATAGTGACGATGACTGAGCCTAGATTTTCGCTCAGACCACCAAGGAGCGCGGTTTTTGACACCCAATATCAAGGGCGCATTGCTGATGTCAGGCGCCATGGCCGCCTTTACGCTCAATGATACATTGGTGAAACTGGTCACTCAGACTGTGCCACTGTTTCAGATGATCTTTTTGCGGGGGGTTCTAACGGCCATTATGATGGTGGCCCTGCTTTGGTGGATGGGGAAGCTGCGCTTTAACATTCCACCTGTGGATCGCGGCAAGGTGATCAGCCGCATATTGGCCGAAATAGCCGCCATGATCACGTTTATGATTGCATTGATCCATATGCCTTTGGCCAATGTTGCCGCAATTCTGGCGGCTCTGCCGCTGAGTGTGACGTTGGTTGCCTTTCTCGTGTTCCGCGAACCTGTCGGGTGGCGGCGGATGCTGGCCATTGCGGTTGGTTTTGCAGGTGTCATGCTGATCGTAAAACCTGGGGGCGAGGGGTTCACCATCTACTCCATCTATGCGCTGATGACTGTGGGTTTTGTGACCATTCGTGATCTTCTGACCCGCCGCTTGTCACCCGACGCCCCCTCGATGGGTGTGGCCTTTATCACGGCCATTGCAGTGGGCCTATCGGGTGGGGTTTTGTCCATCAGTGAAGATTGGCAACCGATCAACATGATTGAGGCGACCTATATCATTGGCGCTGCAATCTGCATCATTGGGGGCTATCTGTTTTCTATCATGACCATGCGCGTAGGTGAAATTGGCGTGGTCGCGCCGTTTCGCTACACCGCCCTTGTTTGGGCGCTGATTTTGGGGTTCTTCGCGTTTGGGGATTGGCCCGATCTTTTGACTTTAATTGGGGCTGCAATTGTCGTGGCCTCGGGCATTTTCACGTTGCTGCGTGAACATCGCGTGGCGCGCCGTGCTGAACGGTTGGCGGCCTCGCTGACGGCAACCGCAGTGGCCGATGCCCCAATATCTGGCCCGTCTCAAATGCAGCGGGACTAGCGCAGACCCTGCCGCTGTTGACACCCCATACGATTCCCCCTATACGCCGCGCCATGAGCGGCATTTTGCGCGTTGCGCGAGCTTGCCCGAGATACAGAACTGAGTGGTCATGATCCAGGCGATTTGATGCCTCGATCCTCTGAGAATTCCACCGCGGCGGCCTCCAGGTAGGGAAAGGGCGCTTGCGGTTTTGGTGTTTTGCATACGCAAGATGCCCTTTGACATGAGCAAGACGGGGAACCGAATGCCTACGATTCAACAGCTGATCCGTAAACCGCGGCAGCCCAAAGTAAAACGCTCCAAGTCGCAGCACTTGGAATCCTGCCCGCAAAAGCGCGGCGTATGCACACGCGTCTACACCACGACGCCAAAGAAGCCGAACTCGGCTATGCGTAAGGTTGCCAAGGTGCGCCTGACGAATGGTTTTGAGGTCATCAGCTACATTCCTGGTGAGAAACACAACCTCCAAGAGCACTCTGTTGTTCTGATCCGTGGCGGCCGTGTGAAAGACCTTCCAGGTGTGCGTTATCACATTCTGCGCGGTGTGCTTGATACGCAGGGCGTTAAAGATCGCCGTCAGCGTCGTTCGAAATATGGCGCGAAGCGTCCGAAGTAAGAGGATACAGACATGTCCCGTCGTCACAGCGCTGAAAAACGCGAAGTTTTGCCCGACGCCAAATTTGGTGATCGTGTTCTGACAAAGTTCATGAATAATCTGATGATCGATGGTAAAAAATCGGTCGCAGAAAAGATCGTTTACAACGCGTTTGATCGCGTTGAGCAGCGTCTCAAGCGCGCGCCTGTGGAAGTGTTCCACGAAGCGCTCGACAATATCAAACCTGCTGTTGAAGTGCGCTCCCGCCGTGTGGGCGGTGCGACCTATCAGGTTCCTGTTGAAGTGCGCCCTGAGCGCCGTGAAGCGCTTGCGATCCGCTGGCTGATTAATGCGGCCCGTGCCCGTAACGAAAACACCATGGAAGAGCGCCTTGCAGGCGAATTGGTGGATGCGGTCAACGCACGCGGCGCAGCCGTCAAGAAACGTGAAGACACCCACAAGATGGCGGATGCGAACAAAGCGTTCAGCCATTATCGTTGGTAATTTTAATTCTAGCCTGAGGACCACCAGATGGCACGCGAATATCCGCTGGAGCGCTACCGCAACTTTGGGATTATGGCCCATATTGACGCGGGCAAAACCACAACCACAGAACGTATCCTGTATTACACAGGCCGCTCGCATAAGATCGGCGAAGTGCATGATGGCGCAGCCACCATGGACTGGATGGAGCAGGAGCAGGAGCGTGGGATCACCATTACCTCCGCTGCGACCACCACGTTCTGGCAGTGGCAAGAAGACCCATCCGCGGAAGGCACTTCGGACACGAAGTTCCGTTATAACATCATCGACACACCTGGACACGTTGACTTCACCATCGAAGTTGAGCGTTCTTTGGCCGTTCTCGATGGTGCGGTTTGCTTGCTTGATGGTAACGCAGGCGTTGAGCCTCAGACGGAAACCGTTTGGCGTCAGGCGGATCGCTACAAGGTGCCTCGCATCGTGTTCGTCAACAAGATGGACAAGATCGGGGCTGACTTCTTCAACTGCGTGAAGATGATCAAAGACCGCACAGGTGCAACACCTGTTCCTGTGAACTTCCCCATCGGTGCCGAAGACAAGCTGGAAGGCATTGTCGACCTGATCACGATGGAAGAATGGGTTTGGGAAGGCGAAGACCTTGGTGCATCTTGGAAGCGCCAGCCAATCCGCGCTGACCTGCAGGATACCGCTGACGAGTGGCGCTCGATCCTGATCGAGAATGCGGTTGAGCAGGATGATGCGGCGATGGAAGCCTATCTCGAAGGCAACGAGCCAGACATCGCGACCCTGCGCAAGCTGATCCGTAAAGGCACCTTGTCCTTGAGCTTCGTGCCTGTGTTGGGCGGCTCTGCGTTCAAGAACAAAGGCGTTCAGCCTTTGCTCAATGCTGTGATTGACTTCTTGCCCGGCCCTCTCGATGTGGTTGACTACATGGGCTTTAAGCCAGGCGATGAGACGGAAACCCGTAACATTGCACGCCGCGCAGATGACAACATGGCCTTTGCAGGTCTGGCGTTCAAAATCATGAACGACCCGTTTGTTGGCTCCTTGACCTTTACCCGTATCTACTCGGGCAAATTGGAAAAGGGCGGTTCTATCCTCAATGCGACCAAAGGCAAAAAAGAGCGTGTTGGTCGTATGATGATGATGCACTCCAACAACCGCGAAGAGATTGATGAGGCCTTTGCAGGCGACATCATCGCCTTGGCAGGTCTGAAAGAAACCACAACAGGTGACACGCTTTGCGATGCGGCAGATCCTGTGGTTCTCGAAACCATGACCTTCCCCGATCCTGTGATCGAGATCGCGATTGAGCCAAAGACAAAGAACGACCAAGAGAAAATGTCTCAAGGTCTTCAGCGTCTGGCGGCAGAAGACCCCTCTTTCCGTGTGGAAACTGACCTTGAATCAGGCCAGACCATCATGAAGGGCATGGGCGAATTGCACCTCGACATTCTGGTGGATCGTCTGAAGCGTGAATTCAAAGTGGAAGCGAATATTGGTGCGCCCCAGGTGGCCTATCGCGAAACCATTGGTCACGCGGTTGAGCATACTTACACCCACAAGAAGCAGTCGGGTGGTTCGGGTCAATACGCGGAAGTTAAGTTGGAAATCACGCCAACTGAGCCCGGCGAAGGGTATAGCTTTGAGTCGCGCATCGTTGGTGGTGCTGTTCCTAAGGAATACATCCCCGGTGTTGAAAAGGGCATCCAGTCCGTTATGGACTCTGGCCCGCTCGCAGGCTTCCCTGTGATCGACTTCAAAGTCGCGCTTTTGGACGGTAAATTCCACGATGTGGACTCCTCCGTTCTCGCCTTCGAAATCGCATCTCGTATGTGTATGCGCGAAGGTCTGAAAAAAGCAGGCGCGAAACTGCTTGAGCCGATGATGAAGGTCGAGGTGGTCACCCCTGAAGAATACACAGGGTCGATCATTGGCGATTTGACATCGCGCCGTGGTCAGGTTTCTGGCCAAGAGCCACGCGGTAACGCTGTTGCGATCAATGCCTTCGTTCCGTTGGCGAACATGTTTGGCTACATCAACACTCTGCGTTCGATGTCTTCGGGCCGCGCGCAGTTCACCATGCTGTTCGATCACTACAATCCTGTTCCGCAGAACATCTCGGACGAGATTCAATCGAAATACGCCTAAACCAGGGTGGCGGGGTGGACCCCGCCCTACCCACCAACCGTAGGGCGGGCAGTTTCCCGCCGCTCTGAACAAGACAAGGAGGCCATCATGGCAAAGGAAAAGTTTGAACGTAATAAGCCGCACGTGAACATTGGCACGATTGGTCACGTTGACCACGGCAAGACGACACTGACGGCAGCGATCACGAAGTATTTTGGTGATTTCAAGGCGTATGATCAGATTGACGGCGCCCCTGAAGAGAAGGCGCGCGGGATCACGATTTCGACTGCGCACGTTGAGTATGAGACAGATGCGCGTCACTACGCGCATGTGGACTGCCCTGGTCACGCTGACTATGTGAAGAACATGATCACAGGTGCGGCGCAGATGGACGGCGCGATCTTGGTTGTGAACGCGGCGGATGGCCCTATGCCACAGACGCGCGAGCACATTTTGCTTGGTCGTCAGGTTGGTATCCCTGCGATGGTTGTTTACATGAACAAAGTCGATCAGGTTGATGACGAAGAGTTGTTGGAACTTGTTGAGATGGAAATCCGCGAGCTTCTGTCTTCTTACGACTTCCCTGGCGATGACATTCCTGTTGTTAAAGGGTCTGCTTTGGCGGCGATGGAAGGTCGTGACGCAGAGATCGGTGAGAACTCGATCCGCGCGTTGATGGAAGCTGTTGACAGCTACATCCCAACGCCTGCACGCGCAGTTGACCAGCCTTTCTTGATGCCGATCGAAGACGTGTTCTCGATTTCTGGCCGCGGCACAGTTGTGACGGGCCGTGTTGAGCGCGGTGTGATCAATGTGGGTGACGAGATTGAGATCGTTGGTATCCGCGACACCTCCAAGACGACCTGCACAGGCGTTGAGATGTTCCGCAAGCTGCTTGACCGTGGTGAAGCGGGCGACAACATCGGCGCGCTTCTGCGTGGTGTTGACCGTGAGGGCGTTGAGCGTGGTCAGGTTCTCTGCAAGCCAGGTTCTGTGAAGCCACACACGAAGTTCGAAGCTGAGGCCTATATCCTCACGAAAGAAGAAGGTGGTCGTCACACCCCATTCTTCGCGAACTACCGTCCTCAGTTCTACTTCCGCACCACGGACGTCACCGGCACTGTGACCCTGCCTTCTGGCACGGAAATGGTTATGCCCGGCGACAACCTGAAGTTCGAAGTCGAGCTGATCGCCCCCATCGCGATGGAAGATGGTCTGCGCTTCGCCATCCGCGAAGGCGGCCGCACAGTCGGCGCAGGCGTGGTCTCCAAAATCATCGCTTAAAATTTGAGATTGGCGCGCGGGGGAGACCCCGTGTGCCAACTTCACCCGCTGGGTGCAATTGCGCACCCAAATTGAAACCGGTTTGACGAGGGGATGTGATGACACATTGCCCTCCTCTCAATCGTAAAGGATCAGAGTAATGGCCATTCAAAGCCAAAACATCCGTATCCGCCTCAAGGCGTTTGATTACCGCGTTCTGGATGCTAGCACGCAGGAAATCGTGAACACCGCCAAGCGGACGGGTGCACAGGTGCGCGGGCCTATCCCGCTGCCAAACAAGATCGAAAAATTCACTGTTTTGCGTGGGCCTCACATCGACAAGAAGAGCCGCGACCAGTGGGAAATTCGCACCCATAAGCGTCTGTTGGATATTGTTGATCCAACACCACAGACCGTGGATGCATTGATGAAGCTCGACCTCGCCGCTGGCGTGGATGTCGAGATCAAGGTCTAAGGGGGGCATCGGATATGTTGCGCTCTGGAGTGATCGCTAAAAAATTGGGTATGACCCGCCTGTTCATGGAAGATGGTCGTCAGATCCCTGTGACCGTTTTGCAATTGGATGGTCTTCAGGTTGTGGCACAGCGCACCGCTGATAAAGATGGCTACACCGCCATCCAGCTCGGTGCAGGTTCCGCAAAAGCAAAGCGCGTTTCGGCGCCAATGCGCGGCCATTTCGCCGCTGCAAAGGTTGAGCCTAAGCGTAAGCTTGCGGAATTCCGCGTCGACCCTGAGAATTTGGTGGCCGTTGGTGAAGAAATCACCGCAGACCATTATTTCGAAGGCCAATTCGTTGACGTGTCGGGCACCTCGACCGGTAAAGGTTTCGCGGGTGCGATGAAGCGCCACAACTTCGGCGGTTTGCGTGCGTCTCACGGCGTTTCGATCAGCCACCGTTCGCATGGTTCGACAGGTCAGTGTCAAGATCCTGGCCGCGTGTTTAAGGGCAAGAAAATGGCAGGCCATTTGGGCTCGGTGCGCGTCACCACTCAAAACCTGCAAGTTGTCCGCACCGATGCAGATCGTGGCCTGATCATGGTCAAGGGCGCTGTTCCTGGCACCAAAGGTGGTTGGGTGACCATCAAAGACGCGGTGAAAAAGCCATTCCCTGAGAATGCTGTTTTGCCTGCTGCTTTGAAATCCGCCGCCGCCGCAGCTGCGCCTGCAACCGAGGCCCCCGCAGAGGACGCCCCCGCCGAGGGAGGTGAAGCATAATGAAACTTGACGTCATTAAATTGGACGGTGGCAAAGCGGGATCTGTTGATCTTGGCGATGACATTTTTGGTCTTGAGCCCCGTGCTGACATCCTGCACCGCGTTGTCCGTTGGCAGCGTAACAAGGCGCAGGCCGGCACGCACAAGGTTAAAACCCGTTCTGAAGTCAGCTATTCGACCAAGAAGATCTATCGCCAAAAGGGCACTGGTGGCGCGCGCCACGGGTCTCGTAAGGCGCCGATCTTCCGTAAGGGTGGCATTTACAAAGGCCCAACCCCACGCAGCCATGCGCACGAGCTTCCTAAGAAGTTCCGTAAGCTTGGTCTGAAGCACGCCTTGTCTGCCAAAGTGGCAGCAGGCGAGTTGGTGATCATCGAAGCAGCGGCCATGGCCGAGGCGAAAACCGCACAGTTGGCCAAGCAGGTGAAGAACCTCGGTTGGAAGCGTGCCTTGATCATTGACGGTGCAACGGTTGATGCGAACTTCGCCCAAGCGGCGCGTAACATCGAGGGTCTCGATGTGCTGCCATCCATGGGCGCGAATGTCTATGACATCCTCAAGCGCGACACTCTGGTGTTGACGAAGGCGGGTGTCGAAGCACTGGAGGCTCGCCTAAAATGAGCACGAAGCCAGAACATTATGACGTGATCCGCCGCCCGATCATCACGGAAAAAGCCACTATGGCCTCCGAGAACAATGCGGTTGTGTTCGAAGTTGCGATTGATGCGAATAAACCCCAGATCAAGGAGGCCGTTGAAAGCCTGTTTGGTGTGAAGGTGAAAGCAGTCAATACAACTGTCACCAAAGGCAAAAACAAGCGTTTCCGTGGCATCGCGGGCACCCGTAAGGATGTTAAGAAGGCCTATGTAACGCTGGAAGAAGGCAACACAATCGACGTGGCTACAGGTCTTTGATCTGTCCCACGTTCGGGCGTTTTGCCTGATCTGACCTGAGCGAGGCCCCGACTGCGGATGCGGTTGGGGCCTTGTCCATCGCAAAGGCAGCTGCACAGTCGGGAAGGGGCCTTGACCTTAGGGCGTCACTTTCCTACACAGCGCCATCGCGATAGCCCCAGATTCGTCTGGGGCTTTGCTGTTGTTCGCATGAACTACATTTCACTGGGACCTTCGGGGCCCTCATTTATCGGTCACCCAATTCGGGGGACTTACAACATAGGTGGGTTTTTAATGACCTGCCGTTAGCAAACGGAAGACAGAAAGCATGGCACTTAAGTCGTATAAGCCGACGACGCCGGGCCAGCGCGGGCTGGTGCTGATCGACCGTTCGGAGCTGTGGAAAGGACGTCCTGTCAAATCCCTGACTGAGGGTTTGACGAAAAAGGGCGGTCGGAACAATACCGGACGGATTACCGCACGCCGCCGCGGTGGTGGCGCGAAGCGTCTCTATCGTATCGTGGATTTCAAGCGTCGTAAATTTGACGTCACAGCCACGGTTGAACGGATCGAATACGATCCTAACCGCACCGCCTTCATTGCGTTGATCCGCTACAGCGATGGCGAGCAGGCCTATATCCTCGCGCCACAGCGTTTGGCTGTTGGCGATGCGGTTGTCGCCTCTGCAAAAGCAGATATTAAGCCCGGTAACGCAATGCCATTTTCGGGCATGCCCATCGGGACAATCGTTCACAATATCGAATTGAAGCCCGGTAAGGGCGGCCAAATCGCACGCGCGGCGGGCACATATGCCCAGTTCGTTGGTCGTGACGGTGGCTATGCTCAGATCCGCCTCTCTTCTGGTGAATTGCGTCTGGTGCGTCAGGAATGCATGGCAACCATTGGTGCCGTGTCAAACCCTGACAACTCGAACCAAAACCTTGGCAAAGCGGGCCGCGTCCGCCACATGGGCAAGCGTCCAAGCGTCCGTGGTGTTGCGATGAACCCAATCGATCACCCACATGGTGGTGGTGAAGGCCGCACATCTGGTGGCCGTACGCCAGTTACCCCATGGGGTAAGGATACCAAGGGCACACGCACCCGCAACAAGAACAAGGCATCGCAGAAGCTAATTATCCGCTCGCGTCATGCCAAGAAGAAAGGGCGTTAATAGATGAGCCGTTCTGTATGGAAAGGCCCTTTTGTCGACGCATACGTCCTCAAGAAGGCAGAAAAAGCGCGGGAGTCTGGCCGCAACGAAGTGATCAAAATCTGGTCGCGCCGTTCAACCATCCTGCCGCAATTCGTTGGCCTCACCTTTGGTGTCTATAACGGGCAAAAGCATATTCCCGTGAACGTCACTGAAGACATGATCGGTCAGAAATTCGGTGAATATTCCCCAACGCGCACCTATTACGGGCACGCTGCGGATAAGAAAGCGAAAAGGAAGTAAGCCATGGGCAAGGATAAGAATCCCCGCCGCGTGGCGGACAATGAAGCGATGGCAAAACTGCGCATGTTGCGCACAAGCCCGCAGAAATTGAACCTCGTCGCGCAAATGATCCGTGGGAAGAAAGTTGACAAGGCATTGACCGCGTTGACCTTCTCCAACAAGCGCATCGCGATTGACGTGAAGAAATGCCTTCAGTCTGCCATTGCGAATGCTGAAAACAACCACAGCCTTGATGTGGATGAATTGGTCGTTGCCGAAGCATATGTCGGCAAGAACCTGATCATGAAGCGTGGTCGTCCACGTGCCCGTGGTCGGTTTGGCCGCATCCACAAGCCGTTCTCTGAACTAACCATCAAGGTTCGCCAGGTCGAGGAGCAAGCGTAATGGGTCATAAGGTAAATCCAATTGGCATGCGCCTGCAGGTCAACCGCACTTGGGACAGCCGCTGGTATGCGGACACCAAGGATTACGGCAACCTGTTGCTCGAAGATCTGCGTATGCGTGAATTCGTGGCGAAAGAGTGCAAGCAAGCTGGTGTCTCCAAAGTCATCATCGAGCGTCCGCACCGCAAGTGCCGCGTCACCATCCACACCGCGCGCCCTGGTGTTATCATCGGGAAAAAAGGTGCGGATATTGAAGGCCTGCGCAAAAAGCTGGCCGCAATGACCGACAGCGAATTGCACCTCAACATCGTTGAAGTGCGTAAGCCAGAAGTTGATGCGGCATTGGTGGCAGAGTCCATCGCGCAGCAGCTTGAGCGCCGCGTTTCGTTCCGCCGCGCAATGAAGCGCGCCGTGCAGAACGCGATGCGCATGGGTGCCTTGGGTATCCGTGTCAACGTGGCTGGTCGCTTGGGTGGCGCTGAAATCGCTCGTACCGAATGGTATCGTGAGGGCCGCGTGCCGCTTCACACATTGCGCGCAGACATTGACTACGCGCATGCAGAGGCGTCCACACCTTACGGGATCATTGGGATCAAGGTCTGGATCTTCAAGGGTGAAATCCTTGAGCATGATCCATCGGCGCGTGATCGCCGTTTGGCCGAAATGCAGGATAGCGGTGGGGCACCACGCCCGCGCCGTGATCGCTGAGGAGTTTGACAGATGCTGCAACCAAAGCGCACAAAATTCCGCAAGATGCACAAAGGCCGCATCAAGGGTGAAGCAAAAGGCGGGTCTGACCTGAACTTTGGCACCTTTGGCCTGAAAGCCCTTCAGCCTGAGCGCGTTACCGCGCGCCAGATCGAAGCTGCCCGCCGCGCCCTGACACGCCACATGAAGCGTCAAGGTCGTGTATGGATCCGCATCTTCCCTGATACCCCTGTAACTTCGAAGCCAACCGAAGTGCGTATGGGTAAAGGTAAAGGTTCGGTCGATTACTGGGCGTGCAAGGTCAAACCAGGCCGCGTTATGTTTGAGATTGACGGCGTAAACGAAGAAATCGCACGCGAGGCGCTGCGCCTTGCCGCGATGAAGCTGCCAATCAAAACACGCACAGTGGCACGCGAAGACTGGTAATTTCAGTTTCGTTTGTGAAAATCAAAACCCCCGCAGAGCAATCAGCGGGGGTTTTTCTTTAGTCCCAACGATAATTAAAGCTGACGCTGATCCGTTCATCCTCGGCCATATTCATGGGCACCTCATGGCGCAACCAGCTTTCCCAGAGCAGCACATCACCGACATTCGGCTTTACATAGATAAAGGGCTGTAATTCTGCGCGTGCGGTCTTGGCGCGCGTTGGGGCCGCCATCATGCGCGACAGGCGCGGGTCTTCCAGTTTCAACGCTGATGCACCTTCGGGCATTGCAACATAGGTCGTCCCTGAAATCACCGAATGCGGATGAATATGCGAGCTATGCGTGCCGCCTTTGGGCAGGATGTTGATCCATAAATCCTCAAGAACCAGAGCGCGGCCATCCAAATCGAATTCCAAATCCTTGACGAATTCAGCGACATGATGATCGAGAATTTTCACCAAATCCGCAAAGATCGGAAAGCGCCAAGGCAGATCGGTGAGCGAGGCATAGGACGTATATCCAGGATATCCGTTTTCCTCGCACCATGTTTGACCCGCTTCGTCATCTTCTGCGATAACGAGGCAAGATTGCTCTAACTCGGCCAAATCAAGGTGAGGGGCTGCCTCTTGCAGATTGCCGTGATAGAGGCGTGTGACGAATAAGGATGATATCTGTGCCATAGGCCTTCCTTAGATCAAGATGCGCCAAGCCGCGCGGAACGGATGACGGAACCATAGCCTAGGTCTAGGTGCGGGGCGAGGGTAGACCACAACCGCCTTTGAAAAACGCGGATAAATTCCCCCGTGGGGTTGCCATATGCCCAAGATGCGCGTATGTGCCGCCCCTATCCACCTACTCCAACGGAATCAGGGTGACGCTTTTTGCGGCCCTCCGTTGATTGTTGAAAAGGAAGACCAACGCGATGAACGCGCAAGACCTACGTGATAAAACGCCTGACCAGCTGCGTGATCAGCTTGTTCAGTTGAAGAAGGAGGCGTTTAACCTGCGCTTCCAACAGGCCACTGGCCAATTGGAAAACACCGCTCGTATGCGCCAAGTGCGCCGTGACGTGGCCCGTGTGAACACGATTCTATCTCAGAAGGCAGCAGCAGCCGCAGGGGAGGCCAACTAATGCCCAAACGTATCCTGCAAGGTGTTGTCACCTCTGATCAGAATGAACAAACTGTCACCGTGTCTGTAGAGCGCCGCTTTACGCACCCAGTGATGAAGAAGACGGTTCGTAAGTCCAAGAAGTATCGGGCCCACGATCCGCAGAACCAATTCAAAGTTGGCGATATCGTCCGCATTCAGGAATGTGCGCCAATTTCGAAGTCGAAACGCTGGGAAGTCATCGCAAACTAAGCGCTGAATTTCAGTTTAACGAAACCCTGGGGGTAATGTCCGCATCGGCGCCCCCAAAGGTCGGGAGATACCACTATGATCCAGATGCAGACCAATCTGGATGTAGCTGACAACTCTGGCGCTCGCCGAGTTCAGTGCATCAAGGTTCTGGGTGGATCCAAGCGGAAATATGCCTCGGTGGGTGACATCATCGTGGTCTCCGTGAAGGAAGCCATCCCACGCGGTCGTGTAAAAAAGGGCGATGTCCGTAAGGCCGTTGTCGTGCGCACCGCAAAAGAAGTTCGCCGCGAAGATGGCACAGCTATCCGTTTCGACCGCAATGCGGCCGTGATCCTCAACAACAACAACGAGCCTGTTGGCACCCGTATCTTCGGGCCAGTTGTGCGTGAGTTGCGTGCGAAGAACTTCATGAAGATCATCTCGCTCGCTCCGGAGGTGCTGTAATATGGCTGCCAAGTTGAAAAAGGGCGACAAGGTCGTCGTGCTTGCTGGCAAGGATAAGGGCAAAGAGGGTGAAATCTCTGCCGTTATGCCAAAGGCCAACAAAGCCATCGTGGACGGCGTGAACATCGCCATCCGTCACACCCGCCAATCTGCACAGGGCCAAGGCGGCCGCCTGCCAAAGGCGATGCCAATTGACCTGTCCAATTTGGCGCTTCTGGACAAAAACGGCAAACCCACCCGTATTGGCTTCAAGGTTGAAGACGGCAAGAAGGTGCGTATCGCCAAAACCACGGGGGAGGCCATCTAATGCTTGATACGGCAAACTATACCCCACGCCTGAAGGCGGCTTTTGCTTCGACTGTTCGCCCTGCGATGAAGGAAGAGTTCGGCTATAAGAATGATATGCAAATTCCACGTTTGGATAAGATCGTTCTGAACATCGGCGCAGGCGCCGAAGCCGTGCGCGACAGCAAAAAAGTCAAATCCGCTCAGGAAGACCTCAGCGCGATTGCAGGCCAGCAGGCCGTTGTGACCAAGGCAAAGAAATCTATCGCGGGCTTCCGTGTTCGCGAAGATATGCCTCTTGGCGCAAAGGTTACCCTGCGCGGCGACCGCATGTATGAATTCCTTGATCGTCTGATCACTGTGGCTATGCCGCGCATCCGCGACTTCCGCGGCGTGTCTGGCAAGTCCTTTGACGGCCGTGGCAACTACGCCATGGGGATCAAAGAACATATCGTTTTCCCTGAAATCAACTTCGACAAGGTCGATGAGGTTTGGGGGATGGACATTATCATTTGCACCACCGCGAAAACTGACGCGGAAGCCAAGGCGCTGTTGAAGCATTTCAACATGCCCTTCAATTCGTGATCGCGGGAGGAGAGTAGAACAATGGCAAAGAAGTCCATGGTTGCACGCGAAGTTAAGCGCCAAAAGCTTGTTGCGAAATACGCAACAAAGCGTGCCGCGCTAAAAGAAATCGCGAATGATGAATCGAAGCCGATGGAAGAGCGTTTTAAGGCTCGTCTGAAATTGGCAGAGCTGCCACGTAATAGCTCAGCCACTCGTCTTCATAACCGTTGCCAGCTCACGGGGCGCCCAAAGGCCTATTACCGTAAGCTGAAAGTCTCGCGTATCATGCTGCGTGAATTGGCCTCGAACGGCCAAATCCCCGGCATGGTTAAGTCGAGCTGGTAAGGAGGTCTGACAGATGAATGATCCTCTTGGTGATATGCTGACCCGCATCCGCAATGCGCAGATGCGTGGCAAGTCCACAGTCGTGACGCCCGCTTCCAAGCTGCGTGCTTGGGTTTTGGATGTGTTGGCCGATGAAGGCTATATCCGCGGCTACGAGCGCACCTCTGATGCCGCAGGGCATCCCGCGCTGGAAATCAGCCTGAAATACTATGAAGGCAGCCCTGTGATCCGCGAGATTAAGCGCGTATCCACCCCCGGTCGTCGTGTTTACATGAACGTGCAGGATATTCCGCAGGTTCGGCAAGGTCTTGGTGTTTCCATCGTCTCCACCTCCAAAGGTGTGATGTCCGATGCGAATGCACGTCAGGCCAATGTCGGCGGCGAAGTTCTCTGCACCGTATTCTAAGGAGGCCTGAAGCATGTCTCGTATTGGGAAAAAACCGGTCGGACTGCCTGGTGGTGTAACAGCCACTGTGTCGGGCCAGACGATTGAGGTGAAGGGGCCGAAAGGCACCCGTAGCTTTACCGCCACCGATGATGTCACAATCGCAGTCAATGACAACGCGGTTGATGTGACACCACGCGGCAAGTCCAAGCGTGCCCGCCAGCAATGGGGTATGAGCCGTTCGATGGTTCAGAACCTTGTCACGGGCGTGACGGATGGCTTCAAGAAAGAGCTGGAGATCACAGGTGTGGGTTACCGCGCCGCGATCCAAGGCAATGTTCTGAAACTGTCCTTGGGTTACAGCCACGATGTGGATTTCCAAGTGCCACAAGGTGTGACGGTGACAACACCAAAGCCAACCGAAGTGGTGATCGAAGGGATTGATCAGCAATTGGTCGGTCAGGTTGCAGCAAACATTCGCGAATGGCGTGCGCCCGAGCCCTATAAGGGCAAAGGGATCCGCTACAAGGGCGAATATATCTTCCGCAAGGAAGGTAAGAAGAAGTAAGGGCGACGAAGATGGCAAACAGCAAACGAGAACTGTTCCTCAAGCGCCGCCTGCGCGTTCGGAACAAGCTGCGGAAAATGGCAGACGGGCGCGCGCGCCTCTCTGTTCACCGCTCGAACAAGAATATCAGCGTTCAGTTGATCGACGATGTAAAAGGCGTGACTTTGGCCTCGGCATCTTCGCTCGAAAAAGATCTGGGCGTTGTTGGCAAGAACAATGTCGAAGCGGCCGCAAAAGTGGGCGCAGCGATTGCAGACCGTGCAAAGAAAGCCGGCGTGTCGGAATGCTATTTCGACCGTGGCGGTTTCTTGTTCCACGGCCGCGTCAAAGCTTTGGCTGACGCAGCCCGCGAAGGTGGTTTGAAGTTCTAATCCATGTAGGCGGCGCGCAAGTGCCGCCTCGATGATCGGGGAGAGGGCCTTTCATGTGCCCCTCACTGCGATTGACCAAAACAGGCGCGCGGGATGCGCCAGAACTGAAGGATGCCAAACATGGCAGAACGTGAACAACGTCGGGGCCGTCGCCGCGAAGAGCGCGAAGAAACCCCAGAATTCGCCGACCGTCTGGTCGCAATCAACCGCGTATCGAAGACCGTAAAAGGTGGTAAGCGTTTTGGCTTTGCCGCTCTTGTGGTTGTCGGTGACCAGCGTGGTCGTGTGGGCTTTGGCAAAGGGAAAGCCAAAGAAGTGCCTGAAGCGATCCGTAAGGCAACCGAACAAGCCAAGCGCAACCTTATTCGCGTGCCTCTGCGCGAAGGCCGCACTCTGCACCACGACGCGCAGGGCCGTCATGGCGCAGGCAATGTCGTGATGCGCACCGCCCCTGAAGGGACGGGGATCATCGCGGGTGGTCCAATGCGCGCCGTGTTCGAGATGCTTGGCATCAAGGACGTTGTTGCGAAATCATTGGGCTCGCAGAACCCCTACAACATGATCCGCGCAACCCTTGATGGTCTGCGTCAGGAAAGCTCGCCTCGTCAGGTGGCTGCGCGCCGCGGCAAGAAAGTTGCCGACATCCTGCGCAAGCCCGAAGCCGAAGTTGCGGCAGACGCCTGAGGAGAGTGAGCAATGGCTAAAACTATCGTTGTAAAACAGATCGGCTCGCCGATCCGCCGCCCTCAAGATCAGCGCGCAACGCTGATTGGTTTGGGTTTGAACAAGATGTACAAAACCCGCGAGTTGGAAGATACCCCTTCCGTGCGTGGTATGATCAACAAGATCCCGCATCTGGTAGAAATCATTGAGGAGCGCGGTTAATCCGCGCCCTTAATCCTGCCCCAGATTTCTGGGGCGCTTTTGATCATTATGCCGCGTTTGCCGCCACGGTCGCTCGGGTGGTAATTCCGGCTAAAGGAGTAGCGACATGAAACTGAATGAATTGCGCGATAACCCAGGTGCAACCAAGAAAGCCAAGCGTATTGGCCGTGGCCCTGGTTCTGGCAAAGGTAAAATGGGTGGCCGTGGTATCAAAGGTCAGAAATCCCGTTCGGGTGTGGCCATCAACGCCTATGAAGGCGGCCAGATGCCCCTCTATCAGCGCCTTCCAAAGCGTGGCTTCAACAAGCCAAACCGCAAAGAATTCGCTGTCATCAATTTGGGCCTGATCGAGAAATTCCTCGAGGCGGGCAAATTGGACGCAAAAGCAGAAATCACCGAAGATGCATTGGTTGCATCGGGCTTGGTGCGCCGCAAATTGGACGGCATCCGCGTTTTGGCCAAAGGTGACATCTCGAAGAAAGTAACGATCACTGTCACAGGTGCTTCCAAAGCAGCGGTTGAAGCTGTTGAAAAAGCAGGTGGCAAGCTCAACGTAGCGGCACCAGCAGCGGCAGAGTAATCTGCCGCAGGCTTTCGACCAAGATGAGCCTTGAGACTTGCGGCTGAGCCGCATACATCAAGGGCAGGGTTTTTCGCGCCGCAAGATCGCAAGCTCGGTCTTGCGGCGCAATACATGATGAGGGGCGGTATGGCTTCAGCAGCTGAACAGATGGCGGCTAATCTGAGTTGGAAGTCGTTTGGCAAAGCGTCCGAATTGCGCCAGCGCATTTGGTTCACGCTTGGTCTTTTGATCATTTATCGGATCGGCACCTATATTCCTGTTCCAGGGATTGACGGGCAAGAGTTGCGCAATTTCTTTGACGCGGCTTCTGCGGGATTGGGCGGTGTTCTGAACATGTTCACAGGCGGCGCCCTAAGCCGCATGGGTGTGTTCGCATTGGGGATCATGCCCTATATCTCGGCCTCGATCATTGTGCAGCTGATGACCTCGATGGTGCCTGCCTTGGAGCAGTTGAAGAAAGAGGGCGAACAAGGCCGTAAGAAGATCAACCAATATACGCGCTACGGCACGGTCGCCTTGGCAACCGCGCAGGCCTATGGTCTGGCTGTCAGCATGGAGTCGGGCGGTCTTGCCTCGGATCCGGGTTGGTATTTCCGCGCGGCCTGTGTGATCACCCTAGTGGGCGGCACGATGTTCCTGATGTGGCTTGGCGAGCAGATCACGCAGCGCGGCATCGGTAACGGTATTTCTCTGATCATCTTTGTTGGTATCATCGCAGAAATCCCTGCGGCTCTGGCGCAATTTTTTGAACAGGGCCGTTCTGGTGCCTTGTCCACGCCTATGGTTTTGGGCGTGATTGTGATGTTGATTGCAACGCTGTTTTTCGTTGTGTTCATGGAGCGCAGCCTGCGCAAGATCCACATTCAATACCCCCGCCGCCAAGTCGGCATGAAGGTCTATGACGGCGGCAGTAGCCATTTGCCGATCAAAGTTAACCCTGCGGGCGTTATCCCAGCGATCTTTGCATCTTCCTTGTTGTTGTTGCCAACAACCATGACCACCTTCTCGGGCAGTGAAGCGGCAGGGCCAGCTCTGTCATGGATCCTTGCAAATTTTGGCCCCGGTCAGCCCCTCTATCTGCTGTTCTTTGCTGGTATGCTGATTTTCTTCACCTATTTCTATACGCTGAACGTGGCCTTCAAGACCGATGATGTGGCGGACAATCTGAAAAACCAAAATGGGTTTATCCCGGGCATCCGTCCTGGTCAGCGCACTTCGGAATATTTGGAATATGTGGTGAACCGCGTTCTTGTGCTGGGTGCAGGGTATTTGACCTTGGTCGCCCTCTTGCCCGAGATTGTGCGCTCGAACTTGTCAATCACGGCTTATTTCGGCGGCACATCCATTCTGATCATCGTCTCGGTCGGCATGGACACCGTGCAGCAGATCCAATCGCATTTGCTTGCCCATCAATACGAGGGCTTGCTTGAGCGGTCTCAACTGCGTGGCCGCAAAGGGACGGGCACGGGGCGTACCAAGCGCCGCACGCCACAGCGCAAATGACCGCGATTATTCTCCTCGGCCCCCCAGGTGCGGGCAAGGGAACCCAAGCGCGCCTCTTGGTTGAGGCGCGTAGCATGGTTCAGCTTTCCACTGGGGATATGTTGCGCGAGGCGCAGGCCTCTGGCACGGAAATGGGCAAACGGGTCGCCGATGTGATGGCCCGTGGTGAATTGGTGACGGATGAGATCGTCATTGGCCTGATCCGCGAGAAATTAGATGCAGGCCTCGCAGGCGGCGTGATCTTTGACGGGTTTCCCCGCACTTTGGCACAGGCAGATGCGCTTGAGGCATTGCTGGCCGAGATGGGTCTTGCACTTGATGCAGTGATTGAAATGCGTGTGGATAATGAGGCCCTTGTGGCGCGGATCACGGCGCGCTCAACCTGCGGTGGCTGCGGTGAGGTGTATAATGACATCACCAAACCAATTCCTGCCGATGGCACCTGCAGCACCTGTGGCGGTGCCGAGTTCAAGCGCCGCGCGGATGACAACGAAGACAGTCTACGACAGCGCCTGATGGAATATTACAAAAAGACATCGCCGCTGATTGGCTACTACTATGCCAAGGGGCATTTGCAGGCGGTGGATGGTTTGGGCGAGATTGATGCGGTCGCAGGCGGCATCGCAGCCATACTTAATCAACCCAGATCTTAACCCCTATCCCCTTGACGGGGGAAGGGAAAAAGCCTATGCGCAGGCTTCCCATGAAGGGAATCATCGGGCGGATGCCGCCTGATAAATCGAAAAAGGTCTTGCGGCTTTTTTGCAGCAAGACCTTTTGGTTGTGAAAAAAGGTTCTGGGGCTACGGAACCGCAACGAGAGGAAAGATAAGTGGCACGTATCGCAGGGGTCAACATCCCCACAGCCAAGCGCGTTCCTATTGCGCTGACATATATCACTGGCATTGGCCAATCATCTGCATATTCAATCTGCGAAGCCGTGGGGATCGACCCTGCGCGCCGCGTGAATGAATTGTCTGACGCCGAAGTCTTGAAAATTCGTGAACATATCGATGCGAATTTCACCGTAGAAGGTGACTTGCGCCGTGAAGTTCAGATGAACGTAAAGCGTTTGATGGATTTGGGGTGCTATCGTGGCCTCCGTCATCGCCGCAACCTGCCTGTGCGCGGTCAGCGCACCCACACCAACGCGCGAACCCGTAAGGGGCCTGCAAAGGCAATCGCGGGTAAGAAGAAGTAAGGGGAGGCAGATAAATGGCTCGTGATAAGACCCGCGTAAAACGCAAAGAACGTAAAAACATCGCCGCTGGTGTGGCGCATGTGAACAGCTCGTTCAACAACACAAAAATCCTGATCTCTGACGTGCAGGGCAATGCGATCTCTTGGTCGTCTGCGGGCACGATGGGGTTCAAGGGCAGCCGTAAATCCACCCCCTATGCCGCGCAGATGGCCGCAGAAGATGCGGGCCGCAAGGCACAGGAACATGGTGTGAAAACACTCGAAGTCGAAGTGCAGGGGCCAGGCTCTGGTCGTGAATCCGCACTTCGTGCTTTGGCCGCTGTTGGGTTCCAGATCACGTCTATTCGTGACGTGACCCCAATCGCGCACAATGGCTGCCGCCCGCCAAAGCGTCGCCGCGTGTGACAAATGCGATTTTTCTTGGGCCGCGTGCGCGTCACGCGGCCTGAGTGGTTATTTGATCCTCGAGCGTCTCTGGCCTTGGATCGGTCAGCGACAGGAATGGAGGCTCCACAATGATCCATAAGAATTGGCAAGAACTGATCAAGCCAACCCAGCTGGTTGTAAACCCTGGCACCGACCCTGCGCGCAAGGCAACTGCGATTGCCGAGCCGCTTGAGCGTGGCTTTGGTCTGACGCTTGGCAACGCGCTGCGCCGCGTTTTGATGAGCTCGCTGCAAGGCGCGGCCATCACATCTGTGCAGATCGACAACGTCTTGCACGAGTTTTCCTCGGTCGCCGGTGTGCGCGAGGATGTGACGGATATCGTTCTCAACCTCAAAGGCGTGGCCTTGCGCATGGAAGTTGAGGGGCCAAAGCGCCTTTCCGTGACCGCAAAAGGGCCTAAGGTTGTCACCGCAGGCGACATTTCCGAAAGCGCAGGTATTGAAGTTCTGAACAAGGATCACGTGATCTGTCACTTGGATGACGGCGCGGATTTCTTCATGGAACTGACGGTGAACACGGGCAAAGGCTATGTCTCTGCAGATAAGAACCGCCCGGAAGATGCGCCAATTGGTCTGATCCCGATTGACGCGATCTATTCGCCCGTCAAGAAAGTATCCTATGACGTGCAGCCGACCCGTGAAGGTCAGGTTCTCGATTACGACAAACTGACTGTCAAAGTGGAAACAGATGGCTCGGTCACCCCTGAGGATGCCTTGGCCTATGCTGCACGTATCTTGCAGGATCAATTGCAGATCTTCGTCAACTTTGACGAGCCAGAAGCCGCAGGTCGTCAGGATGATGATGATGATCTCGAATTCAACCCGTTGCTCCTCAAGAAGGTGGACGAGTTGGAATTGTCGGTTCGCTCTGCAAACTGCCTGAAGAATGACAACATCGTCTATATCGGTGATCTGATCCAGAAAACCGAAGCCGAGATGCTGCGCACGCCAAACTTTGGCCGCAAGTCCTTGAACGAGATCAAGGAAGTTCTGTCTGGTATGGGCCTGCATTTGGGTATGGATATCGTTGATTGGCCGCCAGACAATATCGAAGAGCTGGCTAAGAAATACGAAGACAATTTTTGATTTCGCAAGGGGCGCGCGTGATGCGCGCCTCTCGCACCCCCGGGCATCCCGCCCCAATAAGGAGAGAGACGCAACGCACGGCTCTCGGACAAAGCATGAAATGAAGGAGATTTAACCATGCGTCACGGATCTGGCTATCGCCGTCTGAACAGAACCCATGAACACCGCAAAGCGATGTTCTCGAACCTTGCTGGCTCATTGATTGAGCATGAGCAGATCAAAACCACCCTGCCTAAGGCGAAAGACCTGCGCCGTGTGGTTGAGAAGCTGATCACATTGGGCAAGCGCGGTGACTTGCACGCACGCCGTCAAGCGGCTGCTGCGTTGAAGCAAGACGCCCATGTAAAGAAATTGTTCGAAGTTCTCGGCCCCCGCTATGCGGAGCGTCAGGGCGGCTATGTGCGCGTTCTCAAGGCGGGTTTCCGCTATGGTGACATGGCGCCAATGGCCATCATCGAATTCGTGGATCGTGATCCCGAAGCAAAAGGTGCCGCAGATCGTGCCCGCCTTGCTGCAGAAGAAGCGGCTGCTGAATAAGCGCAACTCTTTTGCGAATAGTTTTGAAAACCCCTCGCGCCAATCGCGGGGGGTTTTCTTTTTGCACGACCGCGCATGGGGGATTTTCCTCTGCCTCTGCAAAGGCTAGGCTTTGGCCATGAGTGATCTCTTTCAATCTGATCCAGACCCCTCCCCAAAGGCGCAGGCTATGCGCCCCTTGGCAGATCGTGTGCGCCCGTCCGAGTTGAAGGATGTGATTGGTCAGCAGCATTTGCTAGGGCCTGAGGGCAGTTTGCGGTTGATGTTGGATGCCGGGGCGCTGTCCTCGTTGATTTTCTGGGGGCCACCTGGCGTGGGCAAGACCACGCTTGCACGGCTTTTGGCGCGCGAGACGGATTTCCAGTTTGAACAGATCAGCGCGATTTTTTCAGGCGTGGCGGAGCTGCGCAAAACATTCGATGCCGCAAAGCTGCGCCGCAAAGCGGGGCAGGGCACGCTTTTATTCGTGGATGAAATCCACCGCTTTAACAAAGCCCAACAAGATAGTTTTTTGCCCCTGATGGAGGATGGCACAATCTTGTTAGTGGGGGCCACGACCGAGAACCCCAGTTTTGAGATCAATTCCGCTGTGCTGTCTCGCGCGCAGGTTCTCACCTTGAACCGTCTTAGCGAGGACGACCTGCGCGCCCTTTTGGCACGGGCTGAGCGCGAATTGGTGCGCGATTTGGCCTTGCCTGAAGAAACTCAAGCGGCCCTCATTGCCATGGCCGATGGGGACGGGCGTGCCATGTTGAACCTCATCGAACAGGTGGCTGCATGGCCCGACCATGCGGGGGTGTCCGCGGCCACGCTCTCTGTGCGACTACAGCGCCGCGCCGCGCAATATGACAAGTCGGGCGATGGCCATTACAACCTGATTTCTGCTTTGCACAAATCCATTCGCGGGTCTGATCCAGACGCTGCTCTCTATTGGTTCTCGCGCATGTTGGAGGGGGGCGAAGACCCGCGGTTCTTGGCGCGCCGTCTGACGCGTATGGCGGTAGAGGATATTGCCCTTGCTGACCCACAGGCGCAGCAGGTGTGTTTGGCCGCGTGGCAAAGCTACGAGCGTTTGGGCTCGCCCGAGGGTGAGCTGGCCTTGGCCAATGCTGTGATCTATCTGGCCCTCGCGCCAAAATCGAATGCCGCCTATGTCGCCTATAAGGCCGCGCGTAAATTGGCGGCGCAGACAGGGTCACTTGCCCCTCCAAAGCATATCTTAAACGCCCCAACAAAGCTGATGAAAGAGCAGGGCTATGGCGCAGGCTATGCCTATGATCACGATGCAGAAGATGGGTTTTCTGGGCAGAATTACTTTCCCGATACAATCACGCGCCCCAGTTTCTATGAACCTGTAGAGCGTGGGTTTGAGCGTGATCTTGGAAAGCGGGTGGCATATTTTGCGAAGCTTAGGCGCGACCGAAACCGCGATGAGTGACCCGTGCCGCGGCTTTTGGTTGACAACAGACAGGCAGGGGCAGAAAGAGCCACCCATGATTTGGACAGTTTTTCAGGTGGCCCTTGGGGGCGCGATTGGTGCATCGCTGCGCTATCTCGTTGGCGTGGGTCTACATCGTGCGCTTGGGCAGACCGCGTTTCCTGTTGGGGTGATATCGGTCAATATCCTTGGCTCTTTATTGATGGGTCTTTTTGTGGGTCTTGCCGCACAGCGCGGGCTGACCCATTTATCCCCTTTCGTCATGACGGGGATCTTGGGCGGGTTTACAACATTTTCTTCCTTTTCGCTTGAGGTCATCACGCTTTATGAGCGGGGCGATTTAGGGTTGGCGGCGGCATATATTCTGGGCTCAGTCATCCTGTCTCTCGTTGCGATTTTCTTGGGGTTGATGCTGACACGGGTGGCGCTGCCATGACGGGTGTTCAGGTTTTGGCTGTCGCAGATGCAGATGCGGACCAGCGGCTTGATCGGTGGTTCCGCCGCCTTTTCCCGCATATCCCGCAAGGCCGCATTGAGAAGATGTGCCGTAAAGGTGAAATCCGTGTCGATGGTGGGCGCGTGAAACCCGCAACACGCCTGCAATCTGGGCAGGAGGTGCGCATTCCCCCCTTGCCTGACCCAATGCCCGAAGATGCGCTTAGCGCGCCGCGGGTGCAGAAATCGGCCATCTCGGACGCGGATGCCGCGATGATGCGCCGCACGGTCTTCTATCAAGATGATCATCTGATTGCGATTAACAAACCCGCAGGTTTGCCCACACAAGGCGGCAGCGGGCAAGGGGGGCGGCACGTTGATGCTTTGGCGACCTGTCTCGCGCGCGAGGGTGAGGATAAGCCGCGCCTTGTTCATCGCTTGGATAAGGACACATCGGGCGTTTTGCTCTTGGCGCGCAGCAGGCAAGCCGCGCAGGCCCTCACCGATGCCTTTCGCCATCGTGAGACGCGCAAGATTTACTGGGCCGCCGTTGCAGGCGCGCCTTTGCCCCGAATGGGCAAAATCAAGTTTGGACTGGTAAAGGCCGCAGGCCATGGCAAAGGGGGCGAAGGCGAAAAGATGCGCTGCCTTCATCCGTCTGAAATCGCCACCACCGATGGGGCCAAGCGGGCCGAGACGGATTATGCAACGCTCTCTGCGCTTGGGGGGCGGGTGTCATGGGTGGCGATGGTGCCGATTACTGGTCGCACCCATCAACTGCGCGCCCATATCGCAGAGCTTGGCCACCCGATCGTGGGGGATGGCAAATATGGCGGCAGCAGTCAGGAAAATTTGGGCGATGGATGGGGCGCGCAATTGGGGGGTGAAATCAGCCGCAAACTGCATCTTCACGCGCGCTATCTGAAATTCCGTCACCCTTTCACAAAACGGGATCTAACGTTAACCGCAGCCTTGCCTGATCACATGGCCCGCACTTGGGAATTGTTCGACTGGCGCGCCGAAGATGTGCCCGTTGACCCGTTTTATGACGAGCTTGGATGACTGCGCCTTATCTGATCATTTTCGATGTCGATGGCACGTTAATCGACAGTCAGGCACATATTGTAGCTTCGATGGAGGCGGCATTTGGCGGCCTTGATTTGCCTGCGCCAAGCCGTGCGCAGACCTTGTCAATCGTAGGCCTATCGCTACCCGTGGCCATGCTGCGCCTTGCGCCTGATCATAGTGCCGAGATGCGCGCCGATTTGGTCGAAGGGTATAAGGCGGCCTTTCAATCTTTGCGCCTCAGCGCGGATGGGGCGGCCTTGTCGCCGTTGTTTGAGGGGGCGATGTCAGTTCTAGAGAAACTGCAGTCTGACCCGCGCTTTGTTTTGGCTATTGCAACTGGCAAGTCACGGCGGGGGATGGAACATATTTTGGATCAACATGGGCTGCGACCCTATTTTGCCTCCGTTCAGGTCGCCGATGATCACCCCTCAAAGCCACATCCCGCAATGTTGAAGGCCTGTTTGTCTGAATGTGATGTGCCCGCCGCGCGGGCCGTGGTGATTGGTGACACGACCTATGATGTCGAAATGGCGAAGGCCGCAGGTGCACAGGCTATTGGCGTCTCTTGGGGGTATCACAGCGTAGAGGATTTGCGGCAGTCTGGGGCCGACCCCATTTTGCAGCACTTTGGTGATTTGCCCGCTGCCCTTGAACGAATTTGGAGCCTGACATGAGCGAATGGAAAGCCCGCCGTTTTTGGACATCTGCCAGCGTTGAAACGGTGGAAGGTGGCTATACGGTTCACTTGGACACACGGGCCGTCAAAACACCGCTTAAGGCGCCGCTGATTGTGCCAACCCAAACCATGGCCGAGGCGATTGCAGCAGAATGGATGGCCCAAGCCGAAGAGATTAATCCCCTCACCATGCCTGTCACACGGTCGGCAAATGCCGCGATTGATAAGGTCAGCGCACAAAAGCTAGAGGTTGTGGCGATGCTAGCGGCCTATGCTGAGACAGATTTACTCTGTCACAGGGCCGATCATCCACAGGAATTGGCCACACGCCAAGAAGCGGGATGGCGACCCGTCTTGGACTGGGCTGCAAGCGAGCTTAACGCGCCCTTGATCGTCACAATCGGCGTTTTGCCTGTACCGCAACCGCAAGATAGCCTTGATCGGGTGCATCAACTTCTCTCGCAGTTTGATAATTTTTCTTTGACCGCATTGCATGACCTGATTTCCATCTCTGGCTCAGCCCTATTGGGGCTTGCCGTGGCGAAAGGCCAGTTCTCGCCGCAAGAGGCATGGAATCTGTCGCGAATCGATGAAAATTTTCAGGCAGAGCTTTGGGGCGAAGACGAAGAAGCCTTGGATGTGGCCGCGAAGAAAAAGGACGCTTTTCTTCACGCAGCACATTTTTACAGACTTGCAGGCGGGCACGAGGCCCTTGTGGCAGGTTGAGGCCTTGTTTTTTAATGAATATGTAATCTGCCTAAGCAGCAAGCATCCCACGAACGGCTGCTGTAAAGTTAGGCTTTACGTTTCGTAAACCTAGCTTCAAGCCTTGACCTTGGGCGGTATTTTTGCCCAATTAAGCGGCATTGGCTCGCTTCTGCGGGCCACTCACATGAAGGTGGTCTTACGGCCATTGAGGAAACAGCCCAAAAGGGCGGTCCAATAGGAAGAGGTAAATATGAAAAAATCTGTAGTCCTAGCTACGCTGGCAGTTGCTGGTATGGCTGCGGGTATGTCCCAAGCGTCGACCCTTGATGAGGTCAAAGCGCGTGGCAGCATGAACTGTGGTGTGACCACAGGTCTCACAGGCTTCGCAGAACCAAATGCCAGCGGCGTTTGGGAAGGTTTTGACGTTGCGGTATGCCGTGCCGTTGCAGCCGCCGTATTCGGCGACCCAATGGCGGTTGAGTTCGTTCCAACCACTGGTCAGACCCGCTTCACCGCGTTGGCCTCTGGCGAAGTTGATATGTTGGCACGTAACACCACATGGACCTTCAGCCGTGACGTTGATCTGAAGTTCGAATTCGTGGGCGTGAACTACTATGACGGTCAGGGCTTTATGGTTCCTGCATCCTTGGGCGTGTCTTCCGCGCTTGAGTTGGACGGTGCAACCGTATGTATCCAGACTGGCACAACCACCGAGTTGAACTTGGCTGACTTCTTTGCTTCGAACAACATGAGCTACGAGCCCGTGCCTATCGAAACAAACGCGGAAGCACAGCAGCAGTATCTCGCAAACGCTTGTGACGTTTACACCACAGACGCGTCTGGTCTTGCGGCAACCCGCGCGACCTTCGAGAACCCAGGTGACCACGTTGTTCTGCCTGAAATCATCTCTAAAGAGCCTCTCGGGCCGCTTGTTCGTCACGGCGACAACGAGTGGGGCGACATCGTTCGCTGGTCTTTGAACGCTTTGATCGCAGCTGAAGAGCTGGGCATCACTTCGGCAAACATTGCTGAATTGGCTGCTGCACCTGGTCAGAACCCAGAAATCAACCGTATTCTTGGCACTGAGGGCGACCTCGGCGCGATGCTCGGTCTTGAGGCAAACTGGGCGGTTAACGCGATCTCTGCTGGTGGTAACTATGGCGAGATCTTTGAGCGTTACTTGGGCGAAAGCACCCCAATCGGTCTGGCACGCGGCTTGAACGCGCAGTGGACTAATGGTGGCCTGCTCTACACCCCACCATTCCGCTAAGGTCTGAACGGAAGTTGGGCGCGGCATTCTCGCGCCCTTCTTCTATTTTAATATCCAAAATTACGCTGAAAGTGTTGCGACCCGTTTGTGCCGCACTCAAACTTTTTTACGCTGATTTATTGACAGGATTCCGCCATGGCCTCGATACCGGATCCAAGTTCTGAACCCTTCCGCTTGGGTCAATTGATTTACGATCGTCGTTATCGCTCAATGACGATCCAAGTATTCGCTTTCATTACGATCATGGCCTTTCTTTGGCAGCTTGGCTGGAACACGGTTCAAAACCTGTCCGCGCTTGGCAAAGATTTTGATTTTGGCTTTCTAGGGTCGCGCGCAGGCTATGATATCAACCAGCGCTTGATCGAATATTCCAACGACAGCACCCATGGCCGTGCTGCGATTATTGGGATATTAAACACGCTGCTTGTCGCTTTTCTGGGCTGTATTCTTGCCACGATAATTGGCGTGATCGCAGGCGTTTTGCGTCTGTCAAAAAACTGGATCGTAGCGCGGTTGATGGCGGTTTATGTAGAAGGGTTCCGCAATGTGCCGTTGCTGTTGTGGATCCTTGTGATCTTCGCCGTCATGACCGAAGCCACCCCACAGCCGCGCGATTTCCGCGAAGGCGGGGATGCGTCCATGATCCTGTTCGACAGTATCGCGATTACAAATCGCGGTATCTTTATCCCACGTCCGATTTGGGGTGAGGGCTCAACCCTGCTTGTGGCTGTGTTTTTTGCTTCACTCTTTGCCATTTGGGCCTTCCGCCGCTATGCGCGCAAAAAACAAGAGGCAACGGGTCAAATCCTGCCTGTGTTCTGGATTTCTACGGCTTTGTTCTTTGTGCCTTCGGTTGTTTTCTACTTCATTCTGGGCGGGCCAGTCACGCTGCAGTTGCCTGAATTGGGTGGGTTCAACTTTACGGGCGGCCTACAGGTGCGCAACTCGCTGATTGCCTTGTGGTTTGCGTTGTCGCTCTACACGGGTGCGTTCATCGCAGAGATTGTGCGCTCAGGGATTTTGGCGGTGTCACGCGGGCAAACTGAAGCAGCCTTTGCCTTGGGCCTGCGCCCCAACCGCACGATGAATTTGGTGATCCTGCCGCAGGCCTTGCGCGTGATCATTCCACCCCTGATTTCGCAATATCTAAACCTGACCAAGAACTCCTCCTTGGCGATTGCTGTGGGTTATATGGATGTGCGGTCTACCTTGGGTGGGATCACGATCAACCAAACAGGCCGCGAGCTTGAAGGGATGCTCCTCTTGGGCGTCTTTTACTTGGTCACATCCCTAATCATTTCGGGCGTGATGAATGTCTACAACAACGCCGTTAAGTTGAAGGAGCGCTGAGATGGCAAATTCTGCGAATAGCTCCGTTTCTTATGTGCGCACCGAGATGCTGCCCGAGCAGGCCCCGCCTGTCTCGGAAGCAGGCGTGGTGAAATGGGTGCGTGAAAACCTGTTCTCTGGCCCGCTCAATACAATCCTAACAATTCTGTCTTTGGTCGCGATCTATTGGGTGGTCAGCCATGTTTTCCAATGGTTCGCATATGGCATTTGGACTGCAAATTCACTGAGTGAATGCCGTGAGGTGCGTGACGCGCTTTACGCCGATGGTCGCAATGTCGCCTGTTGGGCCGTCTTGAGCGAGCGTTGGAACCAACTTCTCTTTGGGTTCTACCCCGCCGATGCATATTGGCGCCCTGTTGTGGCTTTGATTGTGTTTTTCATCGCCGTTGCGCCTGTGATGTTCAACTTTGGTGGCCGCAAATTGGCGATCTTCTCGGCCGTGTCGCCCTTCATTTGCTACTGGCTGTTATGGGGCGGGTCGATTTGGGGGCCAATCCTGACGGCTCTGGGCTTTGTTTTGGCATGGTTGGCCTATGGCCAGATCACACGGCAATTCGGGGCTTTGGCAGGCATCCTGGCGAGCATCCTTGTGCCGCTGATCTATTGGCGCTTTGGGGTTGCCCCACTAACGGGACTGGCCGATGGCATTTTGCCCATTGGAATTGAAAATATTCAATCCAAGGATTTCGGCGGGTTCATGTTGGCGCTGATCATCGGGATCACGGGCATTGTTCTGTCTTTGCCGCTTGGGATTTTGCTGGCGCTTGGGCGTCAGTCTGATTTGTTCATCATCAACAAATTCTCGGTGATCTTTATTGAGGTGATCCGTGGCGTTCCGTTGATTGTGTGGCTGTTCACGGCATCGCTTTTGTTGAACTACTTCCTGCCGCCTGGGACGAATTTTGACCTGATGCTCCGCGTGATTATCATGGTCACGCTCTTTGCCGCTGCCTATATGGCCGAGGTTGTGCGCGGTGGTTTGGCCGCCCTGCCTCGTGGGCAATATGAGGGGGCAGATAGTCTGGGCTTGGATTACTGGCAATCCATGCGCTTGATCATCCTGCCTCAGGCTTTGAAAATCTCAATCCCGGGCATCGTGAACACGTTTATCGGTTTGTTCAAAGACACAACCCTCGTGGTGTTCATAGGTCTGCTTGACCCAATCGGATTGTCTAACGCGATCCGCGCCACGACCGAATGGAATGGGATTTACTGGGAATTGTTCATCTTCATCGGGCTTTGCTTCTTTGTGTTTTGCTACGCGATGTCCCGCTATTCGCAATATCTTGAGCGCAAGCTCGCAACAGATCGTCATTAAGGAGAGGCCGATATGAGTGAAGCCACCCCCTCCATCCAAGATCGTGAGATCAACCGTTCGCAGATGAAAGTCACCGATGAGGTGGCGGTTGAAATTCGCGATATGAACAAATGGTATGGTTCGTTCCATGTTTTGCGGGACATCAACCTCACTGTGAACAGCGGCGAACGTATCGTGATCTGCGGGCCATCTGGCTCGGGGAAATCTACGCTGATCCGCTGCATCAATGCATTGGAGGAGCATCAAAAGGGCTCCATCACTGTGGATGGCACATTGCTGTCAAATGACCTCAAGAACATTGACAAAATCCGTTCCGAGGTTGGGATGTGCTTTCAGCATTTCAACCTGTTTCCGCATTTGACCATTTTGGAAAACTGCACATTGGCCCCAATTTGGGTGCGCAAGACGCCCAAGAAAGAGGCCGAAGAAACGGCAATGTATTTCCTTGAGAAGGTGAAAATCCCCGATCAAGCGCATAAATATCCAGGTCAGCTGTCAGGGGGCCAGCAGCAGCGTGTGGCCATCGCGCGCAGTCTCTGTATGCGTCCGCGTATCATGCTGTTTGACGAACCGACATCGGCACTTGACCCTGAGATGATCAAGGAAGTTTTGGATACGATGATCCAATTGGCTGAAGAAGGTATGACCATGCTCTGCGTGACCCATGAGATGGGTTTTGCCCGTCAGGTTGCCAATCGCGTGATCTTTATGGATGCAGGCCAGATTGTTGAGCAAAACGAGCCTGAGCCGTTCTTCACCAACCCGCAAAATGACCGCACCAAGTTGTTCTTGAGCCAAATCTTGGGGCACTGATCCCGCTTAGGGCAAGTCACGCGGGGTGATAAAGGCGCGGGCGACCCCCGCGCCTATTTCTATATTGGCCCAAGATGTTGCGTTAAAGTCCACGACTAAGGTCGCGGCTGTAGGGTAGCGGGTGAATTTCTCGTGTTGGGGTTGTGTTGCCACCAGCGAGCGCGCCAAGCTACCAATACCGGGATTATGCCCGATGACGCCCAATGTGCGGCCCTCACTGGCCCTGATGACATTCAGCATATCAGGCGGCATCGCGAGATAAAGCGCGCGTGTATAAGAAACTTCGATTTCCGCACCGCTGAGGCATCGGGAAATCGCCGCCCATGTATCGACAGCACGGGTTGCGGTCGAGCTAAGCACGTGATCAGGCCGATACCCCTGCGCCGCAAGCCATGTTCCAACGCGCGGTGCATCCTCTATCCCGCGGGCATTGAGGGGGCGGTCATGGTCATCCAACCCTGCATTGCCCCAATCTGATTTTGCATGGCGTATTAAGATCAACGTCAGGGTCATGGGTGAAAGCTCCGCATGTGGAAATGTGATTGCGCCTCAACGCGTCCAAAGTTTTGTGAGATCGGGCAGGCGCGCCGCGCCCTGCAGCCCTTGGTCATGCAATCTGCCCCCGCCATTGTGTTCAGATGGTCGTGGCATCGGATCGTATCATAGCCCGATCCGTCAAAAGCTGCGACAGGGCATGCGCTGCGGCAGGGTTGGTGCGTGCAGCTGTCGCATGGGCGGTCTTGGGCAGGCGCTTGAGGTATCGCATAGGGCAAGCCAAGTGCGCCGCGAAAGGAGACAAACAATCCTGATTGCGCATGGATGAGCAGCCTTATTGGGCTGGGCCATACCGCACCTGTCGCCAAAGCCCATTGGTAAAATGGTGCATAGGGTGGGCCACCAAAGGGAAAATAGGCTTCTCCCCCAATCTCGCGGGCCCAGTCACCGATGACCCGCGCAGACCAGCGATCCATCGGGTCAGGGGCGCCATCACGATATTCGGCGCTGTCTTCAAACGCAGACCAAAACTGAGGCTCATCAGGCCCCAAAAGCACCACGGTTTTTACCTCATGGCCTAGGCCGTGACTGTCCTCTGGGGCAAAATGCCCCAAAATGCGCAGGTGCCGCGCATGCGCGCCTTGTAAAAGGTCGGTCAGGTTCATTCTTTAGCCTGCGCTGATTGTTCTGCGCTGCGCAAGCGAAACTAGGCGCGGATGATTGATCCTGCCCCGTGATCCGTGAACAATTCCAAAAGGCAGGCATTGGGCGCGCGCCCGTCCAAAATAACGGCAGCGCGCACGCCTGCGCGCACGGCTGACAGGGCCGTTTCGGTTTTGGGGATCATGCCGCCTGCAATGACCCCGCTTTCGGTCATGGCCTCAACATCGGCGGCGCTCAATTCGGTTACCACTTCGCCATCGGCATTTTTGACGCCCGACACATCAGTCAAAAGCAGCAGGCGATCTGCCTTCAGGGCGGCGGCAATAGCCCCCGCTGCCGTGTCGCCATTGATATTATAGCTGTGACCATCACGATCTGCACCGATGGGGGCAATCACAGGGATCATCTCGGCTTCAAAGAGTTGCCGCAGAAGGGTCGTGTCTACCTCACTGGGTTCGCCGACAAAGCCAAGTTCGGGGTCGGCCATTGTGCAGGTGATCATCGAGGCATCTTTGCCCGACAGACCAACTGCGCGCCCGCCTTCGGCGTTGATCGCCTGCACGATCCGCTTATTAACCTGACCCGATAGAACCATTTCCACAACATCCATCGTGGCGGTATCTGTGACCCGCTTGCCGCGCGTGAAGGTGGAGGTCACGCCAAGCTTTTCAAGCATCTCATTGATCATTGGCCCGCCGCCATGCACCACCACAGGGTTCACCCCAACAGTGCGCATCAGCATCACATCGCGCGCGAATGAGGCCATCCCCTCATCCGATCCCATCGCATGACCGCCCAATTTGATCACCACAATCGCCCCGTGATAGCGCTGCAAGTAAGGCAGGGCTTCGTTCAAGGTGCGGGCGGTCGAGAGAAAATCACGCATTTTGGCTGTCTGCTTCTTCATCTTTGGCGTTCCAAACTGATCCCGCGCTATATTGGGCGCGCTCGATTACTTCCATAAGGCAGGAAGGCTTGGCTGTGAAGGTGGCTGTTCTCAAGCAAGCCCTGCGATCAAGGCCCGAAGGTTTTCAATACCCCAACCTTTTTCTGACGAGGTCATCAAGAGCTCGGGATAGGCGGCGGGGTGTTTTGACAGCGCCTTGCGCACTTGGGCCAAAATTTTATCGCGTTCAGCTTCTTTTACCTTGTCGGCTTTGGTCATCACGACCTGAAAGGTCACAGCTGATTGATCAAGCAGGGTCATGATCTCGTCATCAACCGCCTTGATCCCATGCCGTGTGTCGATAAGCACGAAAGCGCGGCGCAATGAGACGCGGCCTGACAGATAGGCCTTGAGCAATTTCTGCCATTTCTCGACCACCGCAACAGGCGCTTCTGCATAGCCATAGCCCGGCAAGTCGACCACATAATGGCTCTCGCCAAGTGTGAAGAAGTTGATTTCTTGCGTCCGTCCGGGTGTGTTTGAGGCCCGTGCCAAGTTTTTACGCCCAGTCAGCGCATTGATCAGCGAAGATTTCCCAACATTCGAGCGCCCAGCAAAGCATATTTCAAGCCGATCTGCAGGGGGCAGGCCATCCATGGCAACAACGCCTTTGACAAAATCTGCACCGCGCGCAAAAAGCAGCCGCCCCTTCTCAAGGCTGATCTCATCGGCATCTTCGGCCAGCGGGAAAGGCAGGGCTGCACTCACCAGATAATCTCCACTTTATCCCCTTGGGCGATATGCCCTGCTTGGGTGGTTTTTGCGTATACGCCAAATTCGCTGTGATCCCAACCGCTTTGCAATATTTGCAGAGTTGGCACATCCCTTACCCCTGTGTCAGGATTTGCTTCAGTTGCGCGACAACGGGTTATTGGTCCTACGATTTTTAGGCGGGCCTCGCCAATCACAAGGCTCGCCCCAATCAGGTCAAGCTCTTCCCAAGGGGCTAGACCCTCAAGCCAAAGATTCCCACGAAAGCGGCGCGGATCCAGTGGCATATCGGCCCGCGCCTCTAAGGCGCGCAGCGAGGCAAGATTTAGAATTGAAATCGAGGCAAAATTTGCATCGGTCATGCCTGATTTAGGCGCTGCGACCACCGCCTTCGGGGCGGGTCGCTCGGGCGGATAAATTGCCCCTAGCCATGCAATCAAATCGCTGTGGTCGCCATTTGGGTCGAATATGTGATCTGGCAAATCAGGGTGCGACAGGCAGACTGTGCCATTGTCCAAACAGTAGGCCGTGATGGCCATAAGCTGAGGGGCTTTTGCGCCGCGCAGGAAATTTCGGCAGGGCTGCCATTGCCCCTGCAAGGGGTCAGCCCCCGCTTCAATGACCGCATAGGCGCGATCAAGCGGCAAAGCGCAATCGGGGGCCATAAAGGCCCCCGAAATACGTTCTGCGCCAATACCCTTAATCGGGTGTCGCCATATTTGATCGAGTGTGACGCTCACTTGGCGTTCTTTGCTCCGCCGCGTTTGAAACTTGCGCGGATATTGCCAAACAGATCGGGCTTATACCCTTGGTGGCGCATGATCGTGTATTGCTGCGCAAAGGTCAGGGTGTTGTTCACGATCCAGTAAATCAACAAGCCTGTCGCGAAATGGCCCAACATGAACATAAAGATAAAGGGCAACCACGCGAAAATAGCGGCTTGTGTTGGGTCAGTGGGCGCTGGATTCAGCTTTTGCTGCAACCACATCGAGATGCCCAAAAGGATGGGCAGAACCCCGATAAAGATCAGCGCAAGCATCGTGCCTGGCTCTGGCGCGGGCCATGGGAACAGGCCGAACAGGTTGAAGATCGAGGTCGTATCAGGCGCGGATAGATCCCGAATCCAGCCAAAGAACGGTGCGTGGCGCAATTCTAGCGTCACGAAAATCACCTTATAGAGCGAGAAGAAAATCGGGATCTGCAGCAAAATCGGCAAGCAGCCCGAAGCGGGGTTCACCTTGTTCTTCTTATAGAGCTCCATCATGCCTTTTTGCATGGCTTCGCGGTCATCACCTGCGCGCTCTTTCAGCTTCTCCATCTCTGGTTGAAGTTCTTTCATCCGCGCCATAGAGGCATAGGATTTATAGGCAAGCGGGAATAAGACAGCCTTGACGATGAAGGTCAGCGCAATAATCGCAAGACCCATATTGCCAATCATCACATTCAGATTGTGCAGCAGCCAGAACATAGGCTTGGTGATGAAATAGAACCAACCCCAGTCAATCGAGTCGAGAAAGCGATCAATCCCGCCTGCGTCTTGATAGTTGCGGATGGTTTCCCATTCCTTCGCCCCTGCAAAGAGCATGGTGGTGACTTCGGCCGTTGCCCCAGCAGAAACATCAACTGCAGGCATCCGCGCTTCGGTTTGATAGATGTCCGCCCCCGCCACGTGGCGCGTTGCGGCCACAAAGGGCTGACCCGCGCCGGGGATCAAGGTGGTCATCCAATATTTATCGGTAAAACCGATCCAGCCGTTGTCGGCAATATCCACCAATTCTGCCGCCGCGCCTTCGCTGGGCATGACATCGAATTCGGTGACGTTTTCATAACCGATCTCGTCCAAAGTGCCGTCTGCTTTACGAACAACACCTTCATGAAGGATGAAGAAATTCTGCAAATCTGCGGGTAGGCCGTGGCGGGCCACGATACCGTAAGGGGCCAAGCGCACAGCTTCGCCTGTGGTGTTGCGCACAGATTGCGTCACAGAGAAAATGAAATTCTCATCAACCGAGATCACGCGATTAAAAATCAGGCCGTTTCCATTATCCCATTCAAGGGTAACGGGGGTTGTGGTCGTTAGGGTTTCGCCCTCGACCAAACGCCATTCGCTGTTAGGGCCAGGCACTTGGTCAAAATCAAGCGCGCCGCCGGGCGCCCATCCATAAAGGGCGTAATAGGCATTTGGGCCGCCAACTGGCGACAGAAGGCGCACGATATTTGCGTCTTCATCAATCGTTTCACGATAGTTTTTCAGGGATAGGTCATCAATCCGCCCGCCCAACAGTGAGATTGAGCCGAGCAATTCATCGGTTTCAATCGCCACGCGTGCCGAGGAGGATAAAGCCACGGCGCGTGTTTCTTCCGCACCGATCAGAACGGGGTCGCTTGACCCTGCGCTTGGCGGCAGAATGGCATCTGCGGGCGCGGCCGTATCGGATGCGACTGCCGCGTCCGTTTGCGTTACCTGTGGGTCTTCGGGGGGAAACAAAAGAAACCACACCAAAATGACGAGAAAGCTCAAGGCCGTGGCCAGGATCAGGTTCTTGTTCTGATCTTCCATGATCGCGCTATGCCCTATGATTTATTGACAGTCGGGTTCAATAGGCTAGCGGCGCAAAGGTCAAGGGGTTTGCGCCGAATATCGCGAGAACTGCGCCAATCTGGCCTAGTCTTGGCCCGTATTTTCGGCACGCCGCGTCAAGCCGATGAAATCAAATAATTCAGGGTCAAGCAGATGCGAAGGGCGCGCATTCATCAAGGCCGAGAAAATCTTTTGCCGCCGTCCAGGTGCGCGGGCCTCCCACTCATCCAAGAGGCGTTTGATGGCTTGGCGTTGTAGCCCGTCTTGCGATCCGCAAAGATCACAGGGAATGATGGGATAGTTCATCGCGCGGGCGAAGCTTTCACAATCCGCTTCGCTGACATGGGCCAGCGGACGATAGACAAAAAGATCCCCTTCATCATTCAAAAGCTTGGGTGGCATCGAGGCCAGTTTGCCGCCGTGAAACAGATTGAGGAAAAATGTTTCCAGAATGTCATCGCGGTGGTGGCCCAAAACCACGGCTGAACACCCTTCTTCGCGGGCAATGCGATATAAGTTGCCACGGCGCAATCGTGAACACAGCGCGCAATAAGTGCGGCCTTGCGGCACTTTATCCATCACAATTGAATAGGTGTCTTGGTATTCAATCCGATGCGGCACGCCCATCTTTGTGAGAAACTCTGGCAACACCGTTGCAGGAAATCCAGGTTGGCCCTGATCTAGGTTGCAGGCCAAAATCTGTACGGGCAGCACGCCGCGCCACTGCAATTCGGTCAAGGCTGCCACAAGCGTGTAACTGTCTTTGCCGCCCGACAGACAGACCAACCATTTCGCGCCGCGCTCGATCATGCCGTAGCGGTCAATCGCTTCGCGGGTTTCACGGATGATCCGCTTGCGCAGTTTCTTAAATTCGGTGCTTGAGGGCGCGCCGTGAAAGAGCGGGTGGATATCCTCTGCATCGTCCAACATGGTGCGGCCTTCATCTTCACGTGGTTTTGATGTGCCTGCCATAGGCGAGGCAAGGCAGAAACGTCAAGTAAACTTGCTTTCTGCTCGTTTGCGCTAGCTTCGCAAATAGGCAGATAAGGATGGGGCATCATGAAAAAATTGGCATTGGCGGTGCTTTTGATGTTGGCGGCCTGCACGGGTAAACCTGCGCTTGATGATCCAAATCTCAGCACCCGCAACTTGAAACTAGAAGAGTTCTTTCAAGGTGATCTTGTGGCCTATGGTCAGTTTCAGGATGTCTTGGGCGAGGTGCGCCGCCGCTTTGAGGTGAAGATCAACGGGACATGGGATGGGGAAACCCTGCGTTTGGTCGAAGATTTCGTTTATGAAGATGGCAGCACTGAACAGCGTATTTGGCTCTTGGAAAGGCTGGACGAACAACGATGGCAAGGCACGGCTGACGGTGTGATCGGCATCGCAGCGGGTGAGGAGCGTGGAGATGTCTTTAATTGGGCCTATACGATCGATTTGCCAGTGGGGCAGGGTGAAACCCTGCGGGTCAGCTTTGATGACTGGATGTGGCTCTTGAGTGATGACCGATTGCTCAACCGTGCCTATATGAAGCGCTTTGGCGTGACCATCGGCGAGGTCATCATTTATTTTGAACGGGTTTGATCCTCGCCCTTTGGCGGCACCGGGTCATAACCTGATCCGCCAAGAGGGTGGCAGCGTCCAATGCGGCGCAGCAAAAGATAGCTGCCTTTGATCGGCCCATGTCGCTCAAGCGCCTCAAGCGCATAGGCGCTGCAGGTCGGCTGATAGCGGCAGTTAAACCCCACCCATGGGCTGAAAATCAGCCGATAAGCCCGAATGGGCAAAGATAGGATCCATGCCAAGATGCGCATCTACGCCCCCCGCGTTCGCGGCGCGTGGATGCGGGATAAGGCTGCGACCAACTCCACCTGCATTTGCGCATAAGGATGCAACAAAGTGACTTCAGGGCGGCCCACCAACACATAGTCCCACCCCGCTTGCCCATGCAGGGCCAGTGTGTCGCGCGCAATTTCACGCAAGCGGCGCTTTGCGCGGTTACGCGCCACCGCATTGCCGATCTTTTTGGAGCAGGTATAGCCAACGCGGATCACCTTTGGATCCACGCCCTCATCCGCATCACGCTTGCGCGCCTGAAGCAAGAAGGCAGGCGCAGGCGCACGGGCCGCTTTGGCAGCCCGTAAGAAATCGGCACGTTTGCGCAAGGTTTCCATGATCCAAACTCGATCTGGCGTTCAAATGCAAAAAGCCCCTGACGAAATCTCGGCAGGGGCGCGTTGAGGGTTGCCCCTCAAAGCCTGAGAAACGCTTATGCGCTCAGAGATTTGCGGCCACGCGCGCGGCGCGCGTTCAAAACCTTGCGGCCTGCTTTGGTCGCCATGCGTGCGCGGAAGCCATGACGGCGCTTGCGCACGAGGTTCGAAGGCTGAAAAGTCCGTTTTGACATCGGCTTGCTCCAGTTTGTTGGTCGGCGCGCGCCTACGCGCGCAAGTCACACGACCAAAAGAATCCGTATAAGGCCTGCGGCATACGCAAAGCAAAGCGGCGTGTCAATAAATGCGCGCGGTAAAATGCAACCTAACTCAAGTTTATTGTGATGGGCATAGAATCGCGCAACATATGCGCGGGGCGTTACAATTCCACAATAAAACAACTATCTATGTGGTTGAGGGTATGCGGGGAAGGTTTCGTGTTTAACACACTCTCGGGACGATTTTTGATTTTGACCCTGTGCTTCGTAATGTTGGCAGAGGTTTTGATCTTCGTGCCATCGGTGGCCCGATTCCGTGAGGATTATCTTTTGTCGCGCCTTGAGAGGGCGCAAATTGCGTCACTGGCCCTTTTGGCGAATGATGGGATGGTTGATCCTGCGCTTGAGGATGAATTGCTGCGCAATGCTGATGTTTTAAACGTTGTGTTGCGGCGGGACGCGGTGCGGGAACTGGTGCTCGCTGCGCCGCAAATCCCACCTGTGGCCACCACCTATGATCTGCGCAATCCTCCATCCTTGGGTTTGATCCGCGATGCCATGATGCAGCTTTGGGATCAAAGAGATCGCACAATCCGCGTGATTGGGGCGCCTGTGCGCGATGCGGGCCTTGAGATCGAGGTGACCATGCACAGCGCCCCCTTACGCGCCGCGATGGTCGAGTTTGGCCTGCGGATCCTTGCCCTGTCGGCGGTGATTTCTGCCTTCACGGCGGCGCTTTTATTTTTCTCTGTGCGGTTTTTCCTTGTGACACCTATGAACCGCGTGGTCGGGCAGGTGCGCGCCTATGCAGATGCACCCGAAGATGCCCGCCGCATCATAACGCCAAGCGCGGGCTTGCATGAGTTGCGGGATGCCGAGGTCGCTTTGAATAAGATGCAGACCCAACTGACCGCCGCCCTGAAGCAGAAGGATCATCTCGCGCAGATGGGCGCGGCTGTGGCCAAAATCAGCCATGATTTGCGAAATATCCTGACCACAGCCAGTCTGATGGCGGATCGTTTGGAGGGCAGCGATGATCCTGCCGTGCAGCGCACCGCGCCAAAGTTGCTGCAATCCTTGTCACGGGCGGTCAATCTTTGCGAAGGCACCTTGGCCTTTGGCCGTGCGCAAGAGCCACCACCTGCCTTAGCACGGGTCGATGCAGCGGGGTTACTGCGCGATGTGGTGGAAAGTGAATCGCTTGGGCCAGATGCGGAGGCGATTGAATTCGATATCTCTGTTGAAACAGGTTTGACCCTGCGCTGTGATGCTGAACAGATTTTCCGCGTGTTGAGCAACCTTATCAGCAACGCAAGGCAGGCCATTGCAGCACAAGGGGGGGCAGGCGTGATCTGTATCTCGGCCCAAGCTGCGCCAAATGAAGACGGGTGGGAAATTCGTATTCGCGACACGGGCCCGGGACTGTCAGAAAAGGCTCTAGAACATTTGTTCAAACCTTTCCAAGGCAGCGCGCGCAAAGGTGGCTCGGGTCTTGGCCTTGCCATAGCGGCGGAATTGGTGCGCGGGCATGGTGGCGCGCTGACTTTAGAATGCAGCACCTCTGAGGGCACTGAATTTAGAATTTGGCTGCCCTCGCAACCTTTGGGGTGAATTCGCCCTTGCGCTGCGGTGACATGGGCGTTAAGAGCCACCTCCACGCGCTGGTAGCTCAGTTGGATAGAGTACTTGACTACGAATCAAGGGGTCGGGGGTTCGAATCCTCCCCAGCGCGCCATTTTCCTTACATTTTAGGTTTGTTTGTCCGTGGTGCTTCGCCTCTGCGCTTGAGTTTCAGCGGCATGACGCCAGTAGAGCTTTGGCTTAGGTTGTGAGTTCTGAGACAGGAATAAAGGGAAAGAATGTCCCGCAAGACCAGACGCCGAACCAGTCTGCGCCGCTCGTGTTATACGCCACACCAAGATCGACAAGCCGATAAAAGCTCTTGCGATCGATAAGCGCCTCAAGGCCGCTGCGCACCATAACGTAAGGCGAAGGTTTCCCATCTGCGCTGCGGGTGAGGCGAATGGGGCTTTGGGCGCTGGCCCTGACGGTGTCGCCCACATTGGTTGTGAATTGCACCTCTTGCGCCGCGCCCTCGCCTATCACGGTAAAATCCTGCGCTACGAACGGGGCATCTTCGACCCTGATCCCCACCTTTTCTACGGGGGTCACAAGGAAGTATTTGTCCCCCTCCCGTTTCAGAATCGTTGAAAACAGGCGCACCATGCGCGGTCGCCCAATCGGGGTGCCGTTGTAAAACCATGTCCCGTCACGCCGAATTTCCATGTCGATATCGCCGCAAAAGGGTGGGTTCCATTGATCTACAGGGGGCAGTTTGCCTTGCTTTTGCGCATTGGTCGCGGCGGCCAATAGGGATTCAGGCGTCATGGTCACGATGTTTTGTCTCCTATGGGCTTTTGCCATTTGTGGTCGGCGCCATAGTTAGATTTACTAGCGAACAGGTTACGACCCCAACATAATCATTATGCGGAGCATTTCTATGGCTGAGCTTGAAAACCTGACATCCGAGATTGATCGGCTTGGTGCGCAGCTTGGTCAGGCGCGGGCAGAAATTTCCAAACGCATTATCGGTCAAGATCAAGTGGTCAGTTTGGCCCTGGCAGCGATGTTGTCAAACGGCCATGCCCTGCTGATGGGGTTGCCTGGTTTGGGGAAAACACGGCTTGTCGATACGATGGCCCAAGTCATGGGTCTGCGTGCCAATCGGGTGCAATTTACCCCTGACCTGATGCCCGCCGATATTCTGGGGTCCGAAGTTTTGGATACAGGCGCAGATGGGCAGCGCAGCTTTCGCTTTTTGGAGGGGCCTGTATTTTGTCAGCTGTTGATGGCCGATGAGATCAATCGCGCCAGCCCGCGCACGCAAAGCGCCCTCCTGCAAGCGATGCAGGAGCGAGAGGTCACAATCGCGGGTGCTGCACGCCCATTGCCCGCCCCATTTTTGGTTCTGGCCACGCAGAACCCGATTGAACAAGAGGGCACATATCCATTGCCTGAGGCGCAGCTTGATCGCTTTTTGTTGCGCATTGATGTGGCCTATCCTGATCGCGCGGCGGAGCGGGACATATTGATTGCGACAACGGGCCCAAGTGAGGCGGCAACAGCCCAAGTCTTTACCGAAGCCGATTTGATTGCGGCACAAAAATTGGTGCGCCACATGCCCGTAGGGGATCGGATTTGTGACATGATCCTTGATCTGGTGCGCGGATGTCGCCCTGACCCTGCGGCTGATCCCGCGCGGATCGCGGCGCATTTGGCTTGGGGTGCGGGGCCGCGTGCCGCGCAGGCCTTGATGGTTTCGGTGCGCGCACGGGCGTTGATGGAGGGGCGATATGCGCCTTCTGTCGAGGATATTCGCGCTATGGCCCCTGCTGTTTTGATCCACCGCATGGCGCTTGGTTTTGCCGCGCGGGCCGAAGGCCATGATCTGGCCGCTCTCTTGACCCGCGAAATTGATCTTGTTTTGGATCACGCAGCCTAAATGCCCCCACGCGCCTTGCATAGTGATCCAAACGATCTCATGCGCCTCCGCGCTGATGCGGCTGCCCATGCCGCACGTTTGCCCGCGTTGTTGGTTGCGGCAGAGCATTTGGCGTCCAGCCTGCATTTGGGGGATCATGGCCGCCGCCGCGCAGGCGGGGGGGATGAGTTTTGGCAATATCGACATGTCCAAGCAGGGGACAGCGCCACAGCGATTGATTGGCGCAGGTCGGGGCGAGGGGATGGATATTACGCCCGCCAAACCGAATGGCAGGCTGCGCAAAGCCTGCTGATATGGTCTGACCCTGCAGCCTCTATGCGGTATAGTTCTCTCTCTGATCCAATGGCGCAAAAACGGATGCGCGCGGATGTGATTGCGTTGGCCTTGGCCGAATTGGTTTTACGCGCGGGTGAACGGGTCGGGTGGTTAAATAGCCAGACCCCGCCGCGTGCAGGGGTCACACAGCGCGAAGGTTTGGTACGCGATTTGCTTGCCCCAAAATCAGGCGCGGTCATGGCGCAGAGCATACCCAAAGGCGCAAAGATCGTGATCCTGTCCGATTTTCTGCGGGGGACGGATGAATTGGCCATGGTTCTGCGCAAGGCGACCGAGGCGGGCGCGCGCGGTGTCATTCTTCATCTTATGGATCCCGCTGAAATGGCCTTCCCTTTTGCGGGACGCGTTTTGTTCCAAGATCATCACGCAGGGCCCGAGTTCGAGACGCAAGCGGCAGATGCATTGCGCCATGAGTATCAAGCACGGTTAGACGCCCATCGTGCCAATCTGATGACCGAGGCACAGCGCCATGGATGGCCCTTTTTCACTCATGTAACCGACCACCCTGCCAGTGTGGCGTTGAAGTCTATCTATCAGGCTTTGTTAGAGGCGCGGCAATGATTGGGGCGCTTGGATTTTCGGCGGCATGGGCCTTGGCGGCTTTGGCGGTGTTGCCCGCCCTTTGTTGGCTGTTGCGCGTTGTGCCGCCGCAGCCAAAGCGCGTTTACTTCCCCGCGCTGATCTTTTTGCTGGGATTGACCGATCAAGAAAATGACAGTGCCAAAACCCCGTGGTGGCTGTTGATGCTACGCCTTATGGCGGCAGGGTTTTTAATCTTGGCCTTGTCTGGCCCCTTGTTGAACCCGCCTCCGTCTGAGGGGGATGAAACGCCACAAGCCCCTTTGGTGATTTTGCGCGATGGGGGTTGGGCAAGCGCGCTTGATTGGTCTGTAGAACAACAGGCCATCGAGGCCAATTTGCGCGCCGCCATCCGCGATGGGCGTGCTGCTGTCGTCATTAGCCTGACCGAGCAGCCTCAGGCTTCGCTTGAGGCGCTGTTGACCTCTGGGGATGAGCAAATCACGCGGTTGTCTGCGATGCGTCCCGCACCCTTCGTGCCCGATTATGGCGCATGGTCAGACTGGTTCGCAGAGCAATCCATCCTCTTTGACGGGCTTTGGTTTTCAGACGGATTGGCGCATGGCAGTGAACGCGCGGGCCTAGCTGAGCTTTTGGCGGCGCGGGCGGCGCGGCTGCGCGTGATCGAAACGGGCGACAATCTTTTGCGGATGGTCGCCCTTGCCCCGCTTGAGCAAGGCGGGGATGGTGTCACACTTAGGCTCTTGCGCGCGGAATGGCCTGCGTTGCCAACGGCGCGTTATCTCGTGCAAGGGTTTGGGCCGGATCCATCAGGCGTGCCGCGCGTGTTGGTTGAGGCTGAAGCGGTCTTTGAAGAGGGGGCTGTAGCGGCTAACCTTGCCCTTACCCTGCCGCCCGAATTGCGCAATCGCCTGACCCGCTTTGAAGTGGCGGGACAACCGCAGGCGGCTGCGCGTTTATTGATTGATGACAGTCTCGCACGGCGCGAGATCGGTTTGGTCGCGACAAATGCCCCTCAGGAAGGGCAGGCCTTGCTTTCCCCATTTCATTATCTGCGCGAGGCGCTGGCCCCAAATGTCGATCTTATCGAGGACGGTTTGGCCGAGATTTTGCCCGCAAACCCCGATGTGATCATTTTGGTTGATGTGACCCGTTTGCCCGAAACAGAACAATCTGATTTGACGGCATGGGTGGAACAAGGCGGTCTGTTATTACGCTTTGCTGGGCCACGAATGGCCGCATTGTCACCCGCCGAGATGCAAGCCGATGCATTGATGCCCGTGCAACTGCGCCAAGGTGGGCGTGCTTTGGGCGGGGCGATGTCATGGGCCGATCCGCGCAAGCTAGACCATTTCCCAGAGACATCCCCCTTTTTTGGCCTTGCCATTCCTGATGAGGTTACGGTCAGCCAACAGGTTTTGGCGCAGCCAGGCCCAGATTTGGCGGCGCGCAGTTTGGCCGCCTTGGAAGATGGCACGCCATTGGTCACGCAAATGACACGGGGCGCAGGTCGTGTCGTCTTGTTCCATGTGACCGCCAATGCAGAATGGTCGAACCTGCCGCTGTCGGGTCTGTTTGTGCAGATGTTAGAGCGGCTCTCTGTCTCTACCCTCCCGATCAGCACGGAGAGCAAAGATTACACAGGGCTTAGCTTTGTTTCTGCGCAAGTGTTGGACGGGTTTGGTGCGCTTTATGATGCGCAGGGCGAAATCACAGTTGCAGGTGAAGATTTGCAAAACGGGGCACTATCGGCCGATATGCCGCCAGGCCTGTATCAGACCACCACGGGTCGCGTGGCGCTAAATGTGATTAAATCTGCGCAGGATCTGACCGTGGCAGATTGGCCTGAAAATGTGTCGGTCATACGGGGGCTGAGCGCCCCACCAACGCCCCTTGCACCTTGGTTGTTCCTATTGGCGCTGATTGCGCTTGCCGCAGACATGATTGGCAGCTTGGCTGTTACGGGGCGGCTGTCTGTGCGGGCCAAAGCCGCGCTTTTTGTGGTGGTCTTGGTTGCACCCTTCGCACCCAGTGACGCGCAAACCCTAGCGCCCGAAGACATGTTTGGCCTGATGGCTACCGAAGATTTGCGCTTGGCATATGTCGTTACCGGCGATGATGCGGTGGACGAGATTTCGCGCGCAGGGCTGCAGGGTTTGTCCGATACGCTTTGGGCGCGCACCACGATTGAGCCGAGCCCACCCGTAGGTGTAGAGTTGACGCGCGATGAGTTGGCGTTTTTCCCGCTCCTATATTGGCCCGTGACAGAAGGCCAAAACCGCCCTTCTGATGATGTCTATCAGCGCCTCAATGCCTATTTGCGCGGTGGGGGCATGATTGTTTTTGATACCCGAGATGGGGATCTTGGCGGCATTGGTGGCGCAACGCCCGCTGCACGCCGTTTGCAGGATTTGGCGCAGGGCTTGGACATTCCGCCCCTCGCGCCAATCCCAGAGGATCATGTTTTGACCCGCGCCTTCTATTTATTGGCCGATTTCCCAGGGCGCTATACATCGCGCGATATTTGGGTTGAGGCGGCCCCACCCGAACCTGACCCTGCCGAGGGCATGCCCTTTCGCGCGCTCAATGATGGGGTGAGCCCCGTGATTATTGGTGGCAATGACTGGGCTGCGGCATGGGCGGTTGATGGGGTAGGTCGTCCACTCTTGCCCATTGGGCACGGATATGCCGGTGAACGGCAACGCGAAATTGCGCTCCGGTTTGGGGTCAATCTTGTAATGCATGTCTTGTCTGGAAATTACAAATCCGACCAAGTCCATGTGCCGGCCTTGCTGCAAAGATTGGGGAATTAAAGGATGGGTATGATGATCCTATTCGATCCTTATCTCCCTCCCATGGGCGTGGCTGTTTTGGCGGCTGTGTTGTTGGTGATCACGGGCTATGCTGTACTGCGCGGCCTGCGCGGGTGGCCCTATCGTGCCGTTGCGGCGATGGTTGCACTTGTGGCGCTGATGCGCCCAATCTGGCAGGAGGAAACCCGCGCCCCTCTGGCCGATATCGCCCTAGTGGTGGTGGATCAATCGGCATCGCAAGGCTTGGCCGATCGTCCCGCCCAAACCGAAGCCGCGCTTGCCGCCCTTGTCGCAGAATTAGAGGCAAAAGGGGTCGAGGTTGAACTGCGCTATGTGGCCGATGCGGATGGCAATCAAGGGACGCAGCTGTTGTCTGCCTTAAGCGGGCTTGCCGCGGAATTGCCCCAAGAGCGCATTGCTGGCGCATTTTTGCTGACAGATGGGCAAGTGCATGATCTGGACGCAATGCCCAGAGGGATTGGCCCCGTTCACGCGCTGATCACGGGGCAGACGGATGATTGGGATCGTGCCCTTCAAATTGAAACTGCCCCCGCCTATGGCATTTTGGGCGAAGATGTAAAAATTGCATTGCGTGTCAGTGATTTCGGCCCCCTCCCTGATGGGGTGGATGCGCGCCAGACCGAGGTGATTTATTCGATTGACGGGAACGAGCGACAACGCGCGATTGTGCCAATTGGGCAGCCGCTTGAATTAACATTGAACCTCGCCCATGCAGGACGAAACGTTGTGCGCTTTGAGGTGCCTGTGCAGGCGGGGGAATTAACCCCGCGCAACAATGTCGCTTATGCGCAGGTCAATGGGGTGCGGGATCGTTTGTCGGTGTTGCTTGTCTCCGGCGAGCCACATATGGGCCAACGGACATGGCGCAATTTGTTGAAATCTGACCCTGCGGTGGATTTGGTGCATTTTACCATTCTGCGCCCCCCTGAAAAGCGCGACAATGTTCCTGTGTCGGAATTGTCCTTGATTGCCTTTCCCACGCGTGAGCTGTTCATGGATCAAATTGATGATTTTGATTTGATCATCTTTGATCGGTATCAACGGCGCGGGATATTGCCCCTGATCTATCTTGAAAATGTGGCGCGCTATGTCCGCGATGGCGGCGCGGTTTTGGTGGCGGCGGGCCCAGATTTTGCGGGGGCAGGGTCGCTGTATCGCTCACCTTTGGCCGATATTTTGCCCGCCGAGCCGACCGCGCGCGTGTTTGAAGAACCATATGTGCCGCATCTTTCCCGCCTTGGTGCGCGCCACCCTGTGACGCGTGGCCTTGAGGCGGCGCATTTACCCATAGCAGGATCAGATCAGCCATGGGGGCGGTGGTTCCGGCAAGTTGAGGTTGCCCCAAACGCGGGCGACGTCGTGCTTGAGGGGGTGGGTGATGCGCCGCTTTTGATCCTTGATCGTGTGGGCGAGGGGCGTGTCGCGCTCTTGGCCTCGGATCATGCATGGCTGTGGGATCGGGGATACGAGGGCGGCGGCCCACAATTAGAGCTTTTGCGCCGTCTGGCCCATTGGATGATGAAAGAGCCAGATCTTGAGGAGGAGGCGCTAAGCGCCGAAGCCGATGGTCGCGAGATGCGCATCATTCGTCAAACTATGGGGGCGGGCGTTGCCTTAGTCATTGTGACAGCGCCAGATGGGGAAGACATCACCGTGCCATTGCGTGAGACGGCCGAAGGCATGTTTGAAGGCAGCTATCTTGCCCCCGAAGATGGGCTTTACCGCGTAAGCGATCCAAATGCGGCAGATCTGTCAGATATCGTTGTGGGCATTGGCCCTGCCAACCCGCGTGAATTTAACGAGGTTGTAGCGACAGGCGATCTTCTTCGTCCTCACCTAGAGGCAACGGGCGGGGCGGTGTTTTTCCTCCGCGATGCTCTGCCTGGTCTGCGTCTTGTGCCAGAAGGGCGCGGTGCAGTGGGGCGCGGTTGGATGGGGATTTATGCCCGTGACGCCTTTGTCACGGAGGATGTGCGCGCCCGACCGCTTGTTCCTGTTTGGGTGTATCTGATCGTAGGTTTGGCTGCGCTTGCCGCCGCATGGCTGCGTGAAGGGCGCTTTAGAAGGGCTTAAAGACCACCACGATTAAAACGGCGATGGCGCCAAACACGCTGACCTCATTAAAGACCCGCAGGTAAAAATCGCTTTCGCGGAACTCGCCTTTTAGGGCGCGCAGGATCAAGCGACCCGTCCACGCGTAATGCGCGCCAAGCAGGCTGACGAGGCCCAGTTTCACCCAGACCCAAGGCGCGAAATTCCAAAACCACCCAAGCCATAGCCCAGTGGCAATCGCAATGACACCAAGCCCTAGCGAAAAGCGGTAAATGCGAATCGTCAGATCGCCTGTTGGGCCAAATTCACCAAGCCACGCATATTCCCGTTTCCAAAAGATAATGGCGCGGGGGACAGCAAAAATACCTGTCATCCAGCCCATGACGCAAAGAATATGTATGACTTTGACCCAATCCATGCTGCCTTGCTGCCTCTTTTGTTATGTCTCGTCTATGGGCAATTCGGTCGCGCATGGCTTTTGCTTGCGCAATCCTTCAAATTGGTCTAGAAATCTTACCAATACCGCAGGGAGGGCTGATTATGGAAATGCCAAAACCAAACCCCGCCATTTTGGCCAAGCGCACGCGGATCATTTCGCGGTTGCACGATGTGCTGCCCCATGATGCGGTTATTGATGATCCGCATGAAACGCGGGCCTATGAATGTGACGCTTTGACGGCCTATCGCTGCCCGCCTTTGGCGGCGGTGTTGCCCCAGTCCACGGCTGAAGTCTCTGAGGTGCTGCGCATTTGCCACGAAGAGGGTGTGCCTGTTGTTCCGCGTGGTTCTGGCACCTCGCTTGCAGGCGGGGCCTTGCCTACGGCCGATAGCGTCATTTTGGGGGTGGCGCGCCTGACACAGGTGTTGGAAACCGATTACGACAATCGATTCATCCGTGTGCAGACAGGGCGCACCAATCTCAGCGTGACGGGCGCTGTTGAGGCGAATGATTTTTTCTACGCCCCCGATCCATCAAGCCAATTGGCCTGCGCGATTGCGGGGAATATCGGAATGAATTCTGGCGGTGCGCATTGCCTGAAATATGGGGTGACGACCAATAACTTATTGGGCATCACGATGGTGATGATGGATGGCACAGTTGTTGAGATTGGAGGCGCGCATTTGGATGCGGGCGGCCTTGATCTTTTGGGCGTGATTTGCGGCAGCGAAGGACAGCTTGGCGTAGTCACGGAGGCCACTTTGCGTATCCTCCGCAAACCCGAAGGTGCGCGCCCCGTATTGATGGGATTTGACAGCAATGAGGTCGCAGGGGAATGCGTCTCTGATATTATCAAGGCGGGCGTTCTGCCTGTGGCAATCGAATTCATGGATCGACCCTGTATCGAGGCGACCGAGGCCTTTGCCAAGGCGGGCTACCCGATGTGCGAGGCCTTGTTGATTGTCGAGGTTGAAGGATCTGAAGCGGAAATCCGCGAACAATTGGATGTGATCCTCGACATTGCCAAGCGCCACAATCCCGTGGAATTGCGTGAGGCGGCAGATGCCGATCAGGCCGCACGCATTTGGTTGGGCCGAAAATCCGCCTTCGGTGCGATGGGTCAGATCAATGATTATATGTGCCTTGACGGCACGATCCCCGTCTCAAGCTTGCCTTACGTTCTGCGCCGCATCGGCGAGATGAGCAAGGAATACGGACTTGGCGTTGCCAATGTCTTCCATGCAGGGGATGGCAATATGCACCCGTTGATCCTGTTTGATGCCAACAAACCAGGCGATCTGGAGCTGTGCGAGGCTTTTGGCGCGGATATCCTCAAGCTCTGTGTTGAGGTGGGCGGTTGCCTGACGGGCGAACATGGGGTGGGTATTGAAAAGCGTGATCTGATGCTGACGCAATATACCCCAACAGACCTCGAAGCGCAGCTTTGGGTGAAGGATGTGTTCGACCCCAAATGGCTCTTGAACCCTGCAAAGGTGTTTCCGCTTTCGGTCACTGAAACCCGCCGCGATCACGCTGCCTAAGCGAAATTTCATCCCCCGATCTCGCTCTTGGGGGCCTACCTTATGAAAGGGACGTTGCGCTATGTTGCAACCGAAATCTGAGGCTGAATTGGCCGATTGTCTCGCCGTAGCAAAACATCCCATGGCGATCCGTGGTGGTGGCACCCGCCCGATTGGCCGCGCGGTTGCGGGCGAAGTTTTGTCAACGGCGGCCTTGACGGGGATCACGCTTTACGAGCCGGGTGCGCTGACCTTGGTCGCGCAAGCTGGTACGCCCTTGGCCGAAATTGAGGCCGTGCTTCATGCCGAGAACCAGCGCCTGCCCTTCGAGCCGATGGATCATCGCGCGCTTTTGGGCACAGACGGCACGCCCACAATCGGTGGGGTGGTTGCTGGCAATGTTTCGGGGCCGCGCCGCATTCAAGCGGGCGCCGCGCGTGACAGCTTGATCGGCGTGCGTTTTGTTGATGGGGCGGGAACCGTCATCAAGAATGGCGGTCGCGTGATGAAAAACGTCACGGGCTATGACCTCGTGAAACTGATGGCAGGCAGTTACGGCACGCTTGGGGTTCTTTCCGAAGTCTCCTTCAAGCTTCTTCCTGAAGTCGAAACCTGCGCCTGCCTGATCCTTGAGGGGCTGTCGGATCAGTCCGCCGTGGCCGCGCTGTCGCGCGCCCTAGCTTCGCCCTATGAGGTGACAGGGGCCGCGCATGCCGCCAATCGTGGTAGCAGGTCACGCACCATGCTGCGTCTTGAAGGTTTTGCCAAAAGCGTGGCCTATCGGACAGATGCCCTACGCGGCGTTCTTGCCGAGTTCGGGGAAGTGGAGGTGATATCTGATCCCGATCTGGTGCGCCAGATGTGGAAAGATCAACGTGATGTGACTGCGTTTGCGGGGCAAACGGGCGATGTCTGGCGCATCTCGTGCAAACCTAGTGACGGGCCTGCAATCGGCGCGAAAATCAAGGGCGAAGTGATCTATGACTGGGGTGGCGGTCTCATTTGGGCCTTGGTTGGCGAAGGGCATGATCTGCGCAAGACCCTTGGTGCATCTGGTGGCCATGCCACGCTGATCCGTGCATCTGAGGCCACGCATGCGCGCATCCCGACCTTCCACCCTGAGCCTGCGCCTTTGGCGGCGCTGTCAGATGGGTTGCGCCGCAAATTCGACCCAAAAGGAATTTTGAACACAGGGCTGATGGCCACGGCCATGCCTGCCGCATAAGGAAGGGCGTGTTTCGCCATGCAGACGACATTCACCCTAGAACAGCTTGCTGATCCCGCCACTGAGCGCTCGAACGAGATTTTGCGCGCCTGTGTCCATTGCGGATTTTGCACGGCCACTTGCCCAACCTATCAAGTGTTGGGCGATGAGTTAGACAGTCCGCGTGGGCGGATTTATCTGATCAAGGATATGCTTGAATCTGGGCGTCCAGCAGACGCAAACACCGTCAAACATATTGACCGCTGCTTGTCCTGTTTGGCCTGCATGACCACCTGCCCTTCGGGGGTGCATTACATGCATTTGGTCGACCACGCCCGCGCCCATATTGAGCGCACCTATAAGCGCCCCTTTATGGATCGTGTTCTGCGCTTTGCCTTGGCGAAAATTCTGCCCTATCCGACACGGTTTCGCCTTGCACTTTTGGGGGCGAAGATTGGGCGGCCTTTTGCCTTTTTGATGCCTGATGCGCGGCTCAAGGCGATGTTGAACATGGTGCCTGCGCAAATCCCGCCCGTTAGTCGCAATGATGATGCGCAAAGTTTTGCGCCGCATGGCACGCGCAAAATGCGGGTTGCTTTGATGACGGGATGCGCACAACGGGCGCTGAATACGGATATCAACGATGCCACAATTCGCCTGTTGCGCCGTTTGGGCTGCGAGGTGGTTGTGGCCGAAGATGCGGGCTGCTGTGGGGCCTTGACCCATCACATGGGCCGCGAGACGGAATCGCATGCCTTTGCGGCAGCCAATATCAAAGCATGGATGCGCGAGGCGCGCGGCGCAGGATTGGACGCGATTGTGATCAACACGTCTGGCTGTGGAACCACAGTCAAGGATTACGGACATATGTTCCGCAATGATACTTTGGCGGAAGATGCTGCAACCATCTCAGGTCTTGCGATGGATATTTCAGAGCTTCTACAAAAGTTGGACTTGTCTGCCGCCAAAGCCCCCGAAGATTTGAACGTGGCCTATCATGCGGCCTGTTCGCTGCAACATGGGCAAAAGGTGAAAACCGCGCCAAAGGATTTGCTCAGAGCCGCAGGGTTCACGGTGCTGGAACCTGCCGACAGTCACCTATGCTGTGGATCGGCAGGCACATATAACCTCATGCAGCCTGAAATCTCGGGCAAGCTTAAGGCGCGCAAAATCCGCACGCTTGAGGCCTTGCGGCCCGATGTGATTGCTGCGGGCAATATCGGCTGCATGATGCAAATTGGGTCAGGCACAGGGCATCCTGTGGTGCATACGGTCGAGTTGCTTGATTGGGCCACAGGTGGGCCGAAACCGCCTGCGATGTCGCGCGCACCGCAGGAAATGCCTGTGCCAATCTTGCGCTAAATCCCTGTTTCAGGGGTCTTGAAACCCGAACAGCTGCTTCCAATATCAGAGAGGTCGGTGCCGCCAAGCGGGCCGACCTGAACCTTTGTTGGCGTGTCTCATGATGTAGAGCGCCACGAAAACCTTGGTATCGCTTCTGATGGAGGATGTCCTATGCGAAACTACGACCTAACCCCCCTATACCGCGCCACTGTCGGCTTTGATCGTATGGCTGATTTGTTAGACAGCCTGCTGACGCAGGAAACGGGCGCGAACAGCTATCCCCCCTATAATATCGAAAAAACCGATGAGAATACCTATCGTATTTCAATCGCTGTTGCGGGTTTTTCAGAGGCTGAATTGCGTGTTGAGCAACGCGAGACGGAACTGGTCATCGCGGCCCGCAAAGAGAAAGACGACACCGCCCGCACCTATTTGCATCGTGGCATTGCGACCCGCGCCTTTGAGAAGCGGTTCCAATTGGCCGATCATGTGCGTGTGACCCAAGCAAGCCATGAGAACGGCATGTTGCATGTAGATCTCTTGCGTGAGGTGCCAGAGGCAAAAAAACCGCGTCAGATTGCAATCACATCTGGCAAGGCATCCAAACAAACACCTGCACTTGAAGTAACAGATGTAGAGGTCTGAGACAGACCTTCAGACACCCCTGCGCGTGCGCCCTCCCTCGCGCGCGCAGGCGGTGATCGGTGGCAGGACTGGGCGTGGCCCTAGAACCATTGCCCCGGTTCCATCAGCCCCAAATCCATCAATTGCTGACTAGACTATTGGAACCGCTTTGAGCGGTGCCAGCGAAAATCCCCGATCTCATAGCGAGACCCTGCATTGCTGCGCAGTGCTTTGGCCACGCGAAACGAACAGATGGTTGCGGTGATGGAATGGTGCCATTGGCACGCAAAAGTGTTCATTTCCTCGTCACTGAGGCGATGATCTTCGAACATTTGCAGCCCTTCCTTCGCCCGAAAGAACCCGATCCGATCAATGCGCCGCCGTTCTTTGGGAACATGTTCCTCAAAGCGCCAGCGTAAACCGCCCAAAAAATCATGTTCGCGATCCTTAGCGCGGCCCGTTTCATCACGGCGCGCATCGGCAAAATACCCTGCACTGTCGAGCATGGCATGCTCTAGGTTCACGGCACTTGGTGCGATGTTCAGGTCTTGTGCGTAGAGATCAATCACATAGGTCAGCGCGCAGTCGCGGCGTTCTTCCGCGATGAAGGCTGCCATTTCGCTGTCAGTGCGATCCTCGCAGAACGGGTAAAAGAAATATTCAGCGTTATAGCAGTAATGAACCCATTCATTTGGCACGAGAGGGATTAGCGCATTCACAAGACGGGCGGCAGCATCTGCGCGGCGGGTTTGCGCGCGAATAATCGAAACAGTGTTTGGGGTGTGCCCCTCTGTCTCGGGGGTAATGTCCAAACCAGTGGGGGCTGCGATGAACACATGGCGAAACCCCAATTGCATCAAATGAGACAGTGTCGAGGCCAATTCAACCCGATCCTCTGCAATCAAAATTGCAAAAGGCCCCTTGCCAAACCCACCCCGCGGCAGGCGGCGAAATTCGGCCAAAGATGCATAGTCTTTGATCTGCATATGCGGTTTATTCCGACCAATTCTGAAATTTTTGTAACCCAAACCCAATTTGCGGGGCTTTGTGGTCTATTGCAATGGGTCACATGCGTTGATGTGCGCCCCCTCTTGGGCTAAATGACCCTGTGCTGCGATCTGCGAAAAAGGCCCCATGCAATGACTGAACCCAAAAAGCTATTCGTGAAAACCTATGGCTGCCAGATGAATGTCTATGACAGCGAGCGTATGGCAGAGGCGCTGTCTGGTCAGGGCTATGAGCAGGTGGGCAGTGCGGAAGAAGCGGATATGATCCTGCTGAACACGTGCCACATTCGCGAGAAGGCATCGGAAAAGATCTACTCGGAATTGGGCCGCCTGAAACCTTTGCGCGATGAAAACCCCAATCTGAAAATCGGTGTTGCGGGCTGTGTCGCGCAGGCCGAAGGCGAAGAGATTATGCGCCGTCAACCGATTGTGGACTTGGTCGTTGGCCCGCAGACTTATCACCGTCTTCCTGCCATGATGCGCGCGGTTGAGGCAGGGGAAAAGGCCCTTGATACGGATTTCCCCGAAGAAGATAAGTTTCTGCATCTGCCAAAAGATCGCCGTGCTAAGCGCGGGCCTTGTGCGTTTTTGACGGTGCAGGAAGGCTGCGACAAATTCTGTGCGTTTTGCGTTGTGCCCTATACCCGCGGCGCTGAGGTCAGTCGCCCCGTTGCGCGCATTTTGGGGGAGGCGCGCGATCTGGTCGAACGCGGCGTGCGCGAAATCACGCTTTTGGGGCAAAATGTGAATGCCTATCATGGGCAAGATGAGGATGGGCGTGAATGGGGGCTTGCGCGCCTGATCCGTGAATTGGCGAAAATCGAAGATTTGGCGCGTATCCGCTTTACCACATCGCACCCTAATGACATGGAAGATGACCTGATCGCGGCTTTTGGCGATTGTGACAAGCTGATGCCCTATCTTCATTTGCCTGTGCAATCGGGGTCTGATCGTATTCTCAAAGCGATGAACCGCAAACATACCGCGCAGGACTATCTCGACCTGATCGCACGCATCCGTGACGCGCGCCCTGATTTGTTGCTGTCAGGGGATTTCATCGTGGGCTTCCCCGGCGAGACAGATGAAGACTTCGCGCAAACGATGGATTTGGTGCGCAAAGTGAATTACGGACAGGCCTATTCCTTCAAATATTCCGCGCGTCCCGGCACGCCCGCAGCCGAGCGTGCAGATGTCGCGCCTGAGATTGCAGATGCCCGTTTGCAAGAATTGCAGGCGCTTTTGACCGAACAACAAAGGGCGGCTCAAGACGGTATGGTGGGGCGCGAAATGCCAGTTCTGTTTGAAAAGCATGGGCGCCAAGAAGGGCAATTGATTGGGAAATCGGGCTATTTGCATTCGGTTCATGCTATCGCGCCCGCGGAATTAATTGGCCAAGTGGCAATGGTTCGAATCATTAAGTCTGCCACCAATTCCTTGACAGGCGCGTTGGTATAGTCTGCGGATGTCTGGGGTGGCCTTTGGCGGTTAGGATGCCCCAATAGGAACAATTTCTAACAATTTGTTGAGATTTTTTCTCAATTTATATCTAAATATTGATATATTTTTCTTTCCGAAGCGAAATTGCTCGGATATTCTCTCGAATAATCGCGCTGTTAACCATTCTTCCGCATTTTAGCTGGATGGTCGCAGGGAAAGAATTTTGAGATTGGGCGTGCTTTTGAAAAGCTTATCCAACATGGAATGGCACATGCCGTGCGGTTTTTGGCGATTGGGCTGCTTGCCTTTGTGCCACAATTCGCGGCGGCGCAGAGTGGGTCTATTTCTGGCCGCGTGCAGCCGGGGATCTGGATTGATCCTGACTGCTGTATGCATTGGGTCGCCGATGGCGGTCTTGAGGGCTACATGGAGGGACGTGTGAATCCCCAAACGGGGATGCCTGTCTGTATGCGCGTCAACGCCTGCGCAGTGACGAATAGCGATGTTTTTTTCGCGACAGACAGCGCGCATTTGACCGCAAATGGTCGCGCGCAGTTGGAACAGTTTTTCCGCTCGGCGGGTGCGTTTGCCTATGCGATTTATGGGCATAGTGATGCGCGCACCTCAGATGAATACAATATCCGCCTCTCGCAGGCCCGTGCCGAATCGGTGGCCAATGTGGCGCACGGTGTTGGGGCGTGCGTGGCGCGTGAAATTGGCTATGGCGAACGCCGACCAATTGCGCCCAATGACAGCACCTCCAATATGCAGCGCAACCGCCGCGTTGAAATCGTATGTTATAGATGAAGGGGGCCATGATGCGTCAGCGATATTTGGCGATTACCCTAATCAGGGCGGCTACATTTTTGTCGGGTTGTTCAGGTCTAGACCGCCCAATTGCGAGTAATCGTGATCGCGGTTTTGACGCAAAAGACCTGAGCCAGTTACAGGCCGCCATCTATCTCGACCCTGATGGTTGCCACATTTGGATGATTGACGATGGCGCGGAAGGGTATTGGTCGCGCCGCCGTGATCCCGTGTCTGGCTTGCCTGTTTGCACGGCTCTTGCGCTGCCAAATTCAGTTGTTGGTGACTACGCTACAGGTGGGGTTGTGCCTGATACTCGCTCCTCTGGTCTGTTCTAGGCGCAAAAATCGGTCATCTGTCGCCTAGATATGTGAAATTTTCGTGCATATCACACTAGCTATTGATTTGGCTGCGAGGGCTTGGCACTCTCAACTCAGGAATCTTCTCTGAGCGAAGGAGAGTATGTTGGCATTGTCCACGTTGAGCGCACCCGCCACCCCTAAATCTGGCCCCCCTGCGGATTTGCAGCTGAGCTTTCCTGACAATCGCCTTCTGATCGACCTTTGTGGAGAATTCGACCGAAATCTCACGCAAATTGAAACAACGCTATTGGTGCAGATCATTCGCCGTGGCAACCAATTGGTCGTGCATGGCGAGGCGCGGGAGCGCGCGGCCGAAGTTTTGGGCAGTCTCTATGCGCGATTAGAGGCAGGAAAATCAGTAGAGGCCGAAGATGTCGAGGGCGCAATCCGTATGCGTGGCTCTGTTGAGGGGACAGGCGTTAGCGCGGGTGACCAGATTGAAATGTTTGGTGCATCCTCGTTGGAAATCGGCACCCGCAAGAAAACGGTCGAGCCTCGCACCGATGCGCAAAAAGCCTATGTTCAAAACTTGCTGAAAAACGAACTGGCCTTTGGGATCGGCCCTGCGGGAACGGGAAAAACCTATTTGGCGGTTGCTGTCGCTGTGAACCGCTTGATCAATGGCCATGTGGATCGGATCATCTTGTCGCGCCCCGCCGTAGAAGCGGGCGAGCGTTTGGGATTCTTGCCTGGGGATATGAAGGACAAGGTCGATCCCTATATGCAGCCCCTTTATGATGCGCTGCACGATTTTCTGCCCGGTCGGCAATTGCAGAAATTTATGGAAGAAAAAACCATTGAAATTGCACCTTTGGCGTTTATGCGGGGGCGGACATTGGCCAATGCCTATGTGGTTTTGGACGAAGCCCAAAACGCAACCACAATGCAAATGAAGATGTTCTTGACCCGTCTGGGACGCGGCAGCCGCATGGTTATCACGGGTGATCGCAGTCAGGTTGATTTGCCGCGTGGCGTAAATTCTGGCCTTGCTGAGGCCGAACGCATTTTGGGTGCTGTCTCAGGGATCAGCTTTAACTATTTCACCGCAAAAGATGTGGTGCGTCATCCGATGGTCGCCAAGATTATCGAGGCCTATGACGCCGATGAGGTTAAAGGTTAGGCGCAAGGCGCATGGAAATTGACATTCTGATGGAAAACCCTGCGTGGCAGGCCTGTGACATTGAAGATGTCACTGCGCGCGCGGCAGAAGGTATATGTGCCGAGCTTAGGCTTGATCCTGCGCGGTTTGCAGTTTCGGTTTTGGCCTGTGACGATACCCGCATCGCAACCCTAAACAGCGATTTTCGCGGCAAGCCGACACCGACCAATGTGTTGTCTTGGCCCGTAGAAGAGATTGATCTGCCCCTTGGTCAAATGCCCCAATTGCCGACCCCCGCCGCGGATGGCCCACCACATGAATTGGGCGATATTGCAGTCGCCTATGAGACTTGCGCCCGCGAGGCGGAGGAGCAGGGCAAAGATTTTGATGATCATTTGACCCATTTGATGGTTCATTCGATCCTTCATTTGTTGGGATTTGATCATGTAAATGACCCCGATGCCACGGTGATGGAAAGTTTAGAGACACGCATCCTTGCCAGACTGGGGGTTGCTGACCCATATTAGGGTGGATGGCACGAGTTTTGTCAGTGTAACCTTGGAAAGGGGCTATGAGCTCAAATCCCGAACCCTCGTCTATCGCGGCGCAAAGCGCGCCCCTTGATGACGAGCCTCTGCCGCAAAGGCAAAGTTTCTTCTCCCGTCTTTTTGGGTCTAGCCCATCAGACCCCGATCATGCAGATCATGCCGAAGGCGAAAGCTTGAGCCACCCCGCAAGCGAGGGTAAATCCTTTGCGCAATTTGGCATGTCCAATCTGCGCCGTTTGCGGGTCGAGGATGTGTCGATCCCGCGTGTCGAGATAACGGCGGTGCCCGCTGATATCAGCCTTGACGATCTCATCGCGGTGTTTCGCGAAAGCGGCAACACGCGCCTACCTGTTTACGATAGCACCCTCGATAGCCCCATCGGCCTCGTCCATTTGAAAGACGTTGCTTTAGGCCATGGCTTTCACAAGTCGGACGGTGATTTCGATTTACGCTCTATGCTGCGGCCCTTGCTTTATGCACCGCCCTCCATGCCGATTGGGGTGCTTCTGCAAAAAATGCAGACCGAGCGCACCCATATGGCTTTGGTGATTGATGAATATGGCGGTGTCGATGGTTTGGTGACCATCGAAGATTTGATCGAACAGGTCATCGGTGAGATTGAAGATGAGCATGATGTCGAAGAAGACAGCCCATGGAGCCATGAGAAATCAGGCGCTTATCTCGCCCTTGCCCGCGCCCCATTAGACGAGTTTGAAGCCGAGATTGGGATCAAACTGCTGGACACTGACGAAGATGAGGAAATAGACACCCTTGGTGGTTTGGTGTTCAAACTAACGGGGCGTATTCCCGCGCGCGGGGAAATCGTTCCGCATCCTTCTGGTGCCGAGTTTGAAGTTGTCGATGCCGATGCGCGGCGGATCAAACGGTTGCGTGTGCGATTGCCCAAAGGTGACGCTGCGTGATCATGACACGGCTGCGCGATCCACGTCTGTTGGCATTTTGCGCAGGTTTAGGCGCGGCTCTGGGCATTGCGCCGTTTAACATACTCATCGCGATCCCGTTGGGATTGGGCGCTTTGATCTATCTCTTGGCCCAATCGCCAACCCCTAAGGCCGCCGCGGTTTCTGCGTTTTGGGGGGGATTGGGCTACTTCATCCTTGCGCTGCATTGGATTGTCGAGCCCTTCATGGTCTATGCAGCGCAAGAGGGGTGGATGGCCCCTTTCGCGATTTTGGGCTTATCAGGTGGGTTGGCCCTGTTTTTCGCACTGCCCGTCTGGGTGATCTGCGCCTTGGCCCGTCCCCAAGGCCGCGCGGCCCGCATCATGGCGATAGTTCTGGCGCTGTCATTCGGGGAATATCTGCGCGGCTATATCCTGACGGGGTTTCCTTGGGCAATGTTTGGCCACGCCATGATTGGCACCAATCTACGGATTTTGGCAGGGGTCATCGGTGCGCATGGGATGGGCCTCCTGTTGCTCGGTGCGGCGGGTCTTTTGGCCCATTTTACAATTAACGGCGCGTGGCGTTTCGTTGGGGGGCTGTTGGGCGGCATTGTGGCGCTTTGGGTGTTCATGCCAGTCTTTCCCGCGCCACAGGCGGCCCCAGATGCGCCGCTCATCCGCATCATTCAACCCAATGCTGCACAAGACCTCAAATGGCGGCCTGAGATGAAGCCGTTTTTTCAAGATCGGATTCTTGATCTCACCGCTCTGCCCGTCCGTGAGGCAGGGGGCGCACGGCCCGATTTGGTGCTTTATCCCGAAACGGTTTTAACTTCGCTCTTGGAGAATACTGAAACCATCCGCCAGGATCTGGCCTCTGCTGCAGGCGGTGGCATATTGTTTTTGGGCGCACAACGTCTTGACGGGGAGGTTGCTTATAACTCCCTTGCCTTGGTGGATCAAACCGGCGCAGTGACTGCAACCTATGATAAGCATCATTTGGTGCCTTTCGGGGAATATATGCCCTTGCAATCCCTTGCGCGCGAGATGGGGTTGCACGGGCTCGCAAATCGCATGGGTCTAAGTTTCTCACGCGGGTCAGGGCCACAGGTCTTTGACCTCGGCGCAGATCTTGGAACGGTGTTCCCGATGGTCTGTTACGAGGCGATTTTCCCGCATTATATCACGGATGTGCCGCGCCCTGATTGGATGTTCCATGCCACCAATGATGCGTGGTTTGGTCAGTTTTCAGGCCCGTACCAGCATTTGGCCCTGCTTCAGCTGCGCGCAGCAGAGCAAGGTTTGCCCGTTTTGCGCGCCGCCAATACAGGGGTCAGCGCCGTGATAGATGCGCGTGGCGAAATCATGTCTGCTTTGGGAATGGGAGAGATGGGTGTGATTGATGCCACCTTGCCCCCATCCTTACCCACGACCCTTTATGCGCGGTTTGGGGATGTAGCTTATGGGGCGATGCTTTTCGGGCTCTTGGGCGCATTTTTGCGTAAGCGGCGTGTTGACATGGTTGATCCCACCCGCAGTTGAAGATAAAGCGGCGCAATCTTGGCCCCACAACGGCTTCCTGACGTGGCGGCTTTAATCCCAATGGAGCACTTATTATGTCCCGTAAGCACTATGTTTTCACCTCCGAATCCGTTTCGGAAGGTCATCCTGATAAAGTATGCGATCGTATCTCTGATGCGGTCTTGGACGCGTTTTTGTCCGAAGAACCCGAAGCGCGTGTTGCCTGCGAGACTTTCGCCACGACCAATCGCGTTGTTATCGGCGGCGAGGTTGGTTTGTCCGACCAAGATAAGCTGCGCGACTACATGGGCCGTATCGAAGATATCGCCCGCGCGTGTATCCGCGACATTGGGTATGAGCAGGACAAATTCCATTGGAAAACCTGTGAGATCACCAACCTCTTGCACGAGCAATCCGCCCATATCGCACAAGGCGTGAACGCCGCAGAGGATAAAGACGAGGGTGCAGGCGACCAAGGGATCATGTTTGGCTTTGCCACCAATGAAACCCCTGATCTGATGCCCGCCCCGATCCAATATTCCCATGCGATCCTGCGCCGTTTGGCTGAGGCACGCAAATCGGGCGCGGCCCCGCAGCTTGGGCCAGATGCGAAATCGCAGCTTTCTGTGCGCTATGAGGATGGCAAGCCAGTTGAAATCACTTCCTTGGTTTTGTCGACACAGCATTTGGACGAAAGCATGACCTCCGCTGGTGTGCGGGACTTGGTCGAGCCTTATATCCGCGAAGTGCTGCCCGAGGGGTGGCTGACCGCCGCCACAGAATGGCACGTTAACCCAACGGGTAAATTCGTCATTGGTGGCCCTGATGGCGATGCGGGCCTCACAGGGCGCAAGATCATCGTAGACACCTATGGTGGCGCGGCCCCACATGGCGGCGGTGCGTTCTCGGGCAAAGATCCAACCAAGGTGGATCGCTCAGCCGCCTATGCGGCGCGCTATTTGGCGAAAAACGTGGTGGCTGCGGGTCTTGCAGATCGCTGCACTATTCAGCTTTCCTATGCGATTGGCGTGGCCAAGCCTTTGTCGATCTATGCCGACACACATGGCACGGGCAATGTCGATGAGGCCGCGATTGAGCGCGCCGTGGCGCAGGCGATGAACCTGACCCCACGCGGCATTCGCCTGCATTTGGGTTTGAATAAGCCAATCTTCCAGCGCACCGCGGCCTATGGCCATTTTGGCCGCGCCCCCGAGGCAGATGGTGGCTTCTCGTGGGAGCGCACTGATCTGGTCGATGCGATCAAATCCGCGCTCTAATTTGAACCTTGCACATGGAGTATGGCCCTGACCGATTTTGGTGGGGCCTTCTTTCAAAGATGACCGAAGCCAGACCCCACCGCAATTTCTATGGCCGCCGTAAAGGGCATAACCTGCGCGACAGCCAAGCAGCCTATTTGGAACAGGACTTGGCCAAGCTTAGTCCTGGCGCGGTTGATTGGGACGAGAACCCCGATCGCACAGCCCTTGATCTTGAGACGCTGTTTGGCGGGCGCGATGTTTGGCTTGAGGTCGGGTTTGGCGGCGGCGAGCACATGGTGCACCAAGCCGCGCTGAACCCCAATGTCGGATTGATTGGTTGCGAGCCCTATATCAATGGCGTGGCCATGCTGCTTGGCAAAATCCGCGCCAGCGGTGTCGCCAATCTGCGGGTTTTTCCGGGCGATGTGCGCGATATTTTTGATGTGCTGCCTGATGCATCAATAGCGCGTGCGTTTTTGCTTTATCCTGATCCGTGGCCGAAGAAACGCCACCATCGCCGCCGTTTCGTCACGCCTGAGCATTTGGAACCTTTAGCGCGGGTTTTGCAGCCCGGCGCGATTTTTCGGGTTGCCACTGATATTCCCGACTATGTCCGCCAGACATTGGAGGAAGTTCCAAAGGTAGGGTTTGAATGGTTGGCCGAAGGGCCAGAGGATTGGCGCAAACCTTGGGGCGATTGGATTTCCACCCGTTACGAACAAAAAGCCCTGCGGGAGGGGCGGGTTCCCCATTATCTGACCTTCCGCCGATTGGGGTAATACCCTCAAAGCCTGTGGACGCGGCGGGCTGTCACCGCTATCAGATGGGCCAAGTTAATTTGCGAGGGAATGAAGCATGTCTGCCCACGGAAAACCTATCAAAATGCAGGCGCGGAAATCCGCGGGTTTGTCGGGCGAGGCGCATGTGCCAGGCGATAAATCCATCTCGCATCGCAGCCTTATTTTTGGGGCGATGGCCATTGGGCAAACGCGCATCAAAGGGTTGCTTGAGGGGCAAGATGTTTTGGATACGGCCAAGGCGATGGCCTCCTTTGGTGCCCGCGTAACGCGTATTGGGGATGGCGAGTGGCATGTGGACGGCGTTGGTGTTGGTGGCTTTGCCGAGCCTGATCATGTGATTGATTGCGGCAATTCTGGAACGGGTGTGCGTCTGATTATGGGGGCTATGGCCACAACCCCAATTGCCGCCACCTTTACAGGCGATGCAAGCCTCAATAAGCGCCCCATGGCACGGGTCACAGACCCGCTCGCCCTTTTTGGTGCACAGGCCTTTGGGCGCTCAGGAGGGCGCTTGCCGATGACGATTATCGGTGCGGAAACCCCCGTGCCTGTGCGCTATAAGTTGCCTGTGCCATCAGCGCAGGTCAAATCTGCGGTTCTGTTGGCGGGCTTGAATGTGCGCGGACAAACTGTGGTCATCGAAGAAGAGGCCACGCGGGACCATACCGAACGGATGCTTGCGGGTTTTGGCGCAACGATTGCGAGCGAGCAGACCGATGAGGGGCGCGTGATCACCTTAGAGGGCCAACCAGAATTGCGCCCACAGGATATCACTGTGCCCCGTGATCCCTCCTCCGCGGCCTTTCCAATTTGTGCGGCGCTTATCACGGAACGCTCAGATGTATTGGTGCCAAATATCGGACTTAACCCCACCCGCGCAGGTTTGTTTGAAACCCTGATCGAGATGGGGGCGGATTTGACCTATGAAAACATCCGCGATGAAGGCGGAGAGCCTATGGCAGACATCCGTGCGCGTTTCTCACCTCGTCTCAAGGGGATCGAAGTTCCGCCTGAGCGCGCCGCAAGTATGATTGATGAATACCCAATTCTGTCGGTTGTGGCCGCGAATGCCACGGGCGCGACTGTGATGCGCGGGGTCAAAGAACTGCGCGTCAAGGAAAGCGACCGCATTGATGCCATGGCCACAGGTCTGCGCGCAAATGGGGTTGAGGTGGAAGATGGCCCTGATTGGTGGATTGTGCAGGGCCGCGGTGCGGGCGGTGTGCAAGGCGGCGCGATATGTGCAACGCATTTGGATCATCGGATCGCCATGTCTTTCTTGTGCTTGGGGCTGTCCACGAAAGAACCCGTGCAAATTGATGATGGCGGGCCAATTACGACTTCATTCCCCATCTTCATTGACCTGATGCGGGGGCTTGGCGCCACGCTTGGCGAGGTGGACGTTTGATTTTCACGGTCGCCATTGATGGGCCTGCGGCCGCAGGTAAGGGCACGATAAGCCGCCGCTTGGCTGATCAATTTGGCTTTGCCCATCTCGATACAGGCCTGCTTTATCGGGCCGTTGGGGCAAAAGTGGCCGATGGCGCCGCGCCTGAGATGGCCGCGCAAAATCTGACAGCCGCCGATCTGGCCCGCACTGATCTGCGCAGCCATGCGGCGGGGCAAGCCGCCTCAAAAGTTGCTGTGATCCCCGAGGTGCGCAGTGCCTTGGTGACATTTCAACGCGAGTTTGCCCGTCAAAGTGGCGGCGCCGTTTTGGATGGGCGCGATATTGGCACGGTGATCTGCCCCGATGCGGATTTGAAATTATTCATCACAGCCCGCCCCGAAGTGCGCGCGCATCGCCGCTATTTGGAACTTGGGGGAGATGAAGCGCAGATCTTGAACGAGATCATTGAGCGCGACAGCCGCGATATGTCGCGTGCAGATGCCCCATTGCGTGCCGCCGAGGATGCGGTGGTGATCGACACCAGCGATTTGGACATTGAGGCAGCTGTTCGCCTTGCGGCAGAACATGTGACAGCCCGCCTCAAGGGCTAGTGTGAAAAATGGCCAAAACCCTTGTCATACTGGCGCAATGACTGTATGAGCCACGCAATCAAGCAGACGGTCAACGTCTCGGATTGAGCAGGGTCGGGATATCCTCCGGCCCTTCATCATTTTCGAGGGGGCGATTGAAAACGAAACCAAAGACCTGCGGAGACAACCGCATGGCCCGAATAGCTCTATGAAAAGGAACTGAATATTTATGTGCGCTAAAGCAACTATGGAAGAATTCGAAGCCCTTCTGAACGAAAGCTTCGAGATTGATACCCCCGCAGAAGGTGCGGTTGTCACTGGTAAGGTCATCGCAATCGAAGCGGGCCAAGCCATCATTGATGTGGGCTACAAAATGGAAGGCCGCATCGACCTTAAAGAATTCGCAAATCCCGGCGAGGCCCCCGAAATCGCAGTTGGTGATGAGGTAGAGGTTTACTTGCGCAATGTGGAAAACGCGCGTGGCGAAGCGGTTCTGAGCCGCGAAATGGCCCGCCGCGAAGCCGCATGGGATCGCTTGGAAAAAGCATATGCCGCAGAAGAGCGTGTCGATGGTGCAATCTTTGGCCGCGTCAAAGGCGGCTTCACCGTTGATCTTGGCGGTGCTGTTGCGTTCTTGCCTGGGTCTCAGGTTGACGTGCGCCCCGTGCGGGATGCAGGGCCTTTGATGGGCCTCAAGCAGCCATTCCAAATCCTGAAAATGGATCGCCGCCGTGGTAATATCGTTGTGTCCCGCCGTGCAATCCTTGAGGAAAGCCGCGCCGAGCAGCGCGCCGAAGTTATCGGCAAACTGGGCGAAGGCGACATCGTGGATGGTGTGGTCAAGAACATCACCGAATACGGCGCATTTGTTGACTTGGGCGGTGTTGACGGCCTGTTGCACGTCACCGACATGGCATGGCGCCGTGTGAATGATCCAAAAGAGGTTCTCACAATTGGTGAGACCGTGAAGGTTCAGGTGATCAAGGTCAACAAAGACACCCATCGTATCAGCCTCGGCATGAAGCAGCTGTTGGACGATCCATGGGATTCCGTTGAAGCGAAATTCCCGCTTGAATCCGTTCACATGGGCCGCGTGACCAACATCACCGATTACGGTGCATTTGTTGAGCTGGAGCCTGGCGTTGAAGGTCTTGTGCACGTGTCTGAGATGTCATGGACAAAGAAAAACGTGCATCCTGGCAAGATCGTTTCGACCAGCCAAGAAGTTGAAGTAATGGTTCTGGAGATCGACAGCTCCAAGCGCCGCGTATCGCTTGGCCTCAAGCAGACCATGCGCAACCCATGGGAAGTGTTTGCAGAAACCCATCCTGTTGGCACCGCGGTTGAAGGCGAGATCAAGAACATCACTGAATTTGGTTTGTTCATCGGCCTCGACAACGACATTGACGGTATGGTTCACCTGTCTGACCTGACATGGGAAGGCCGTGGCGAGGATGTGATCGGCGATTACCACAAAGGCGATATGGTCAAGGCGGTTGTTTCCGAAGTTGACGTTGAGAAAGAACGTATCTCCTTGTCGATCAAAGCCGTTGATGGCGACCCATTCGCAGATGCAGTTGGCGGCGTGAAACGTGGCTCGGTCATCACTGTTGTTGTGACTTCGATCGAAGAAGGTGGTCTGGAAGTGGAATATGAAGGCATGAAATCCTTCATTCGCCGCTCGGACCTCAGTCGCGACCGCGGTGATCAGCGTCCTGACCGTTTCTCGGTTGGTGACAAGATTGATGTGCGCGTAACCAATATCGATGTAAAGACCCGCAAACTGGGTCTGTCGATCAAGGCACGCGAAATCGCCGAAGAAAAAGATGCGGTCGAGCAGTATGGCTCATCCGATTCTGGTGCAAGCTTGGGCGATATTCTTGGAGCTGCCTTGAACAAAGATGAGTAATCATCGCGCTGGCTTTAGACCCCGCTATGAAATGAAAAAGCCCCGCTCTGCAGAGCGGGGCTTTTTCTATTTCTGTATGATAGGCCGTCGTAGCTGATAGAATTTTCATCTTTTGCGCTTCACGGGCAAACGAAGTATCAATGTGGGCAGGGCAGAGATGCATAGCATGCAAGGGGCTCGGATAGAGCGGTAGGAGAACATATTATGACGAACGTGGCAGTTTTTGGCGCTGGTGGCAAAATGGGAGTCCGATGCTCTCTCAATTTGGCTAAAACTGACTTTGATGTGTCCCACATTGAAGTGAGCGAAGCTGGCCGCGCACGCCTAAAAGAGGCCGTTGGTGTTGATTGCGTTGATGCTGAGACCGCAATTGCTAACGCTGACGTCGTGCTTCTTGCTGTTCCGGATACGGCCATTGGCGCTGTCGCCACAAGCATCGTCGACAAACTGAACCCAGGCACAATGGTTGTGATCCTCGATGCGGCTGCACCTTTCGCGGGCCATTTGCCAGAACGAAAAGATATCACTTACTTTGTGACCCACCCATGTCACCCGATGATCTACCACAATGAAGCCAAAGAAGCTGCGCGCCTCGATCGTTTCGGTGGGGTGGCTCATCCGCAGGGCGTCGTGAATGCCCTGATGCAGGGCCCAGAAGAGCACTACGCGATCGGCGATGAGGTGGCGAAAGCGATCTACGCGCCCGTGCGCACCACATACCGCGTGACGGTCGAACAGATGGCCTACCTAGAACCTGGCCTGTCCGAAACCGTCTGTGCCTCGCTTCTGGTCGTGATGAAACAAGCGATGGACGAAGTTGTGAAAACTGGCGTTTCTGAGGAATGCGCACGTGACTTCTTGCTCGGTCATATGAACATTTTGGGTGCTGTAATCTTTAATGTTCAGGACGGTGTTTTCTCGGACGCGTGCAACAAAGCAATCGAATTCGGCATCCCAGCCCTGATGCGCGATGATTGGCAAAACGTCTTCGAGCGGGATGAAATCATGGCGTCCATTCGCCGGATTACATAACCCGAAATACCACCTGCTGAATTGAAAGAGCTGTGCCATTTGGGGTGCATTCTGTTGACATTCAATACACGGAAGGAATTCAGCACTGTTAAGCAGCAAAGACATTTAAATTGTGGTTAAAATAAAAAACACCGTCCCAAAGGGACGGTGTTTTGAAATAGTCAGGTGGGTTTGGATTAGAAACCCAGACCTTCGTATTTCTTTTTGAACTTGGAAACGCGGCCGCCTGTATCCATCAAGCGCGCGCCACCACCTGTCCATGCAGGGTGCACGGAAGGGTCAATATCCAGCGCAAGCGTATCGCCCTCGGAACCCCAAGTGGATTTCATCTGAACAACGGTACCATCGGTCATTTTGACATCGATGACGTGGTAATCGGGATGGATGTCTTTTTTCATCGTCTAAGCCCTTCTTACGCTTCGGCATTATCGCTGAGTTCGCGATAGTTTGTTTTCTCGGCGATACGGGCCGACTTACCACGGCGATCACGCAAGTAGTACAGCTTCGCACGGCGAACACGGCCGCGGCGCACCACTTCGATTGAATCGATATTGGTCGAGTAGAGGGGGAATACGCGCTCTACGCCTTCACCAAATGAAATTTTGCGAACAGTGAACGAACCTGCGATCCCTTTGCCGTTTTTACGGCTGATGCAAACGCCTTCATACATCTGAACACGAGAACGCGACCCTTCGGTCACTTTAAAGCCAACGCGAATGGTGTCGCCAGCTTTGAAATCGGGAATGGTCTTCCCAAGGGCGGCAATCTGTTCCGCCTCGATTTGTGCGATCAGATCCATTGGATCTTCTCCTCTAAATGCTCGCGGTTGCTCCGCGAAGGTGTGGTCGCATCTGAGAGCTCTGGTCTTCGACCGGATCCACCTGTTCCCATATGGGGGTGTCCGCCAGAGGTCACGCTGACTTTCCTAATGTGATCTTTGGCTAATCTGCCTTGCGCCGAAGTTCCGCAAAAGCGCGGGGACGAAGCCCCAAGAAAAACCAAAGGGGCCCGATCAGCCGATTCCGACTGCGGACGGATGGCGTATAGGCTGCAAATCCCAAAGGATCAAGCCTTATCGCGCCCTGTCTTGCCCTGTTTAGAGAGATATTCCGCCCAAAGATCAGGACGGCGCGATTGCGTTAAAGCCTCGGCTTGGGCATGGCGCCATTCCGCAACGCGGGCGTGATTGCCAGATGTCAAAACCTCGGGGATCGCCATCCCGCGCCATTCAGCGGGGCGGGTATAATGCGGATGCTCCAACAGGCCATTGGAAAAACTTTCTTCTTGGGTCGAGTCAAAATTTCCCAAGACACCCGGAATAAGGCGAATGGTGGCGTCAAGCACCGCTTGGGCGGCAATCTCGCCGCCCGTCAGAACAAAATCACCCAGCGAGATTTCTTCCATCTCGTAATGGTCAATTACACGTTGATCCACCCCTTCGAACCGCCCGCATAAAAGGGTCATGCCGTCACAGCTCGCAAGGCGCGCGGCATCGGCCTGTGTAAAAGGCCGCCCCCGAGGTGACAGATAGACACGCGGCCAGCGTGCAGGGTCACGTGGTGTGTTATCAGCGGCCATGTCCATGGCGCGCCCCAAAATGTCGGGACGCAAGACCAGCCCTGCGCCGCCGCCTGCGGGCGTATCATCAACATTGCGGTGCTTGCCCTCGCCGAAGATGCGCAGGTCGATAGTGTCTAAGGCCCAAAGACCGCTTTGCAATGCCTTACCTGTCAGCGAGCCCCCCAAGACACCTGGAAACATGTCAGGAAAGAGTGTGATGACCTTCGCGCACCATGCATCCTTTAGGCGCTGCGGCCCCATCAAATCGCGTGGGGTGGCATTGGCCGAAATCGACAGACGGCCATAGCTGCGGGGTGGTTTAGACGTCATCGTCAAACAAGCCTTCTGGCGGATCAATCACGATGCGCTTGGCGCTGAGGTCAACTGTGGGGACAACCGCCTGTGTAAAGGGCACAAGAACGCTGCCTTTGTGATTGGGCACGCTGCGCAGTTCGAGAATATCACCTGCGCCATGGTTCAAAACGGCTGCCACCTTGCCGCGCGCTGCGCCGCCTGTGTCGACCACGTTAAGACCGAGAAGGTCGCTGTGATAAAACTCGTCATCAGGAAGAGCGGGCAGGGCCGTGCGCGGGGCAAACAAACGGGTGCCGCGAAGGCCATCTGCCGCTTCTTTTGTCATGACCCCAACAACCCGCGCGGCAAAGCCACCTTTGACCGCACGGGTGATTTTAAGATCAAAGCTTCGATCGCCTTTTTCAGAAAACAGCGGGGTGTAAGTGCCGATATCTTCGGGATTGGCGCAAAAACTTTTGAGGCGCACTTCACCGCGCACGCCAAAGGAGCCTGCAATCGCACCGACACAAATCAGGTTTTGATCGCTCATTCCACGGGGCCCTCTCTTAGGCATAACCGATCTGCGCTGACCCATTCGCCCGAAAGGGCAAGACAGGCCGCTTGCGCATTGCGCCGTTCTTCAACGCGCCCACCTATATAGGCGACAAGGCACAGGATCGAAATTAGGATCAGGCGGCGCATTTAAGATACTCAAAGCCACATCTACGCTTGGCCCTAAGGCCGCCTTGCCCCCAAGACATAACAAGCGGGGGCAAGGCAGGGGGCTGATTACTCAGCCTTTGCTTCTTCTGCGGCTTCCTCAGCGGCAGGCGCTTCTTCAGGTGCAACTGCTTCTTCTGCGGCTTCCTCAGCGGCAGGCGTTTCTTCAGGTGCAGCTGCTTCTTCAACAACGGCCTCTTCTGCGGGCGCCTCTTCTGCGGCAGGTGCAGGTGCGGCTGCTGCTTCGGCTGCTTCTGCGGCCTTAGCGGCTTTTTCTTCTGCGCGCTCTTGTGCCTTTTTGCCTGGAACAGCTTTGTTCGGGTTGTTGCGGGTTTTCGCGGCCAACACGCCAGCTGCTTCCAAGAAACGGCTTACGCGGTCGGTGGGCTGTGCGCCCTGCTCGAGCCAGTATTTCACGCGCTCCATGTTCATTTTCACGCGATCTTCGCTGTCTTTTGCCAAGAGCGGGTTATATGTGCCGAGCTTCTCGATGAAGCGGCCATCGCGGGGCATGCGGCTGTCAGAGGCCACGATGCTGTAGAATGGGCGCTTTTTCGAGCCACCACGGGCCAAGCGGATTTTCATTGCCATGTTAGTCTTCTCCTTCGGATAGATGATCGGGGCGTTTTTGTTTATTGCCCGTTTTCAATGTGTTGTTCATGGTGACGGATGACCTCCTGAATGATGAATTTCAGAAAGGTCTTGGCGAATTCGGGGTCGAGATCGGCCTCCTCAGCCAAACGCTCAAGCCGCGCGATTTGTTTGGCTTCGCGGTCTGGGTCGGACGGGGGCAGATCATGTTGTGCCTTCAATTTCCCCACGGCTTGGGTGTGCTTAAACCGCTCGCCAAGAGTATAGACGAGGATTGCGTCCAAGCGATCAATCGAGGCGCGATGTTCCTTGAGCAGCGCTGCGGCGCGGGCGGCTGTATCGGTCATGATGCAATCCCTTTATTTCTTTTTGCCAAAGCCCGTCAGGGGCGGCAGACCGCCGCCGCCACCCAAGCCGCCAAGCCCCATCTTGCGGGCTGCGGCCTCCATCGCTTTGGGATCCATTGCTGAAGGATCCATGCCCGTCAAATCTTTGGGTGCGCCTTTGCCCATTAATGCGCCAAGGCCCTGCTTGAGCATCCCACCTTTGCCCATTTTGCCCAGCTTCTTCATCGCATCGGCCATCTGGCGGTGCATTTTCAAAAGTTTGTTCAGGTCAGAGACATCTTGCCCTGCGCCTGCGGCAATGCGCTTTTTGCGGCTTGCCTGCAAAAGGTCAGGGTTGGCCCTTTCCCGCTTCGTCATGGATTGGATCAGCGCGATCTGGCGTTTGATCACCTTGTCATCAAGCCCTGCATCATCAAGCTGCTTTTGCATCTTGGCCATGCCCGGCATCATCGACATCATGCCCTGCATCCCGCCCATTTTCAGCATCTGCTCTAGTTGGCCTTTAAGGTCATTCATGTTGAACTGACCTTTTTGGAAGCGCTTCATCATGCGCTCCGCCTGTTCAGCTTCTAGGGTTTCCTGGGCTTTTTCAACAAGGGCCACGATATCGCCCATGCCTAAGATGCGGCCAGCGACACGCTGTGCTTCGAATGTCTCAAGCGCCTCGAGCTTTTCACCCAAACCCACAAAGCGGATCGGTTTGCCCGTGATGGCGCGCATCGACAGTGCCGCGCCGCCGCGACCATCGCCGTCCATACGGGTCAAAACGATGCCAGAGACGCCAATTTTATCGTCAAATTCCTGTGCAACATTCACCGCATCTTGGCCCGTGAGGCCATCCACGACCAAGAGTGTCTCGCGCGGGTTGGCAATGTCACGCACGGCTGCGGCCTGCGCGATCAGGTCTTGATCAATATGCAAGCGCCCTGCGGTGTCGAGGATATAGACATCATAGCCGCCAAGCCCTGCTTGGGTTTTGGCGCGCTTTGCAATCGTCTCAGGGTTTTCACCTTTGATGATGGGCAGGGTATCCACGCCAATTTGTTGGCCAAGGATGGCCAACTGCTCCATCGCGGCAGGGCGGTTTGTGTCAAGGGATGCCATCAACACGCGCTTGCCTTCGCGCTCCTTCAGGCGCTTGGCCAGTTTCGCGGTTGTTGTGGTTTTCCCTGACCCTTGCAGACCCACCATCAGGATGGGTGCAGGCGGGTTGTCTATTTTCAGTGCGCCAATCTCGCCTTCGCCCTGAAGCGTGGCGATCAATTCGTCATGCACAATTTTGACGACCTGTTGACCAGGGGTCACCGATTTGGTCACCGCAGCGCCTGTGGCCTTTTTCTCGACCGCGCGAATAAATTCACGCGCCACAGGCAAAGAGACATCTGCCTCAAGCAAAGCCACCCGCACTTCGCGCAGGGCTGTTTTCACATCATCAGCAGACAAAGCACCTTGCTTTGTCAGCCCCTCAAAGACCGAGGAGAGGCGTTCTGAAAGTGTTTCAAACATTGGCCAAGGCCCCTTTTTCGCGTCATCTCTTTGGTGTTCTGTGCATCAGGCCACCGCATTGCAATGCACCAAGGCCCCCGTGGGCGAAACTCGCTGACGGGGGGCGATCTTGGACATATCCTAAGACCAGAAAGCCAAAGCTTGCTGGAAGTTGTGCCCTTAGTACGCGCGCGGGCAAGGGAATGTCAAGCCTTCGCGCCTTAGTTCAAATGGCGCAAGAGCCGCGCATGACGATCAAAGGCCGTGATCAACTGTCCCAAATTTTGGATATCTGTCGCCTCAAGCATGGGCAACATCTTCACAAAGGCCCGCGCCGTTCCCAATGTGTCGCCAAGTGCGGTATGACGGGCATTGTCGGGTATGCGGATGCTAAGGCGGTCACATAGCGCGTCCAATGTGTGTTCCGCAGACTGACCAAAAAGGATGGCCGAACACAGAACAGTGTCTAAGATCGGCTGATCAAAACGCGCGCCAATGGCCCCTTCACGCCGCTGTAGAAAGGCCATGTCAAAGGGGGCGTTATGGGCCACCAGAACCGCGCCATCGGCAAAGCGATGAAACCGCGATAAGGCATCAACAACCGATGGGGCGTCTGCCACCATCTCATTGGTGATGTGATGCACCGCTGTTGAGGCCGCAGGGATTTTGCGCGCAGGGTTGACCAATGTGTCAAAGCGTTCGCTCTCGACCAATTTGCCGTTTACGATCCGCATCGCGGCAATCTGACAGATTTCATCGACTTGCGGGTTCAACCCGGTGGTTTCTGTGTCGAACACCACGAAAGACAAGTTCTTTAACGGGGCCTGTGACAGCTCAGCAGGCAGTGCGGTTTGCAACAGGTCAAAATCATATTGGATCACGCGCGGCGTTTGCAGCGCTTCGGGGGCGGCGGCTAGGGACAGGCTGATCCTATGATCTGTGGCTTTGATCTTGGCGCCGTGGCTGCGTAAAACATCGGCCCCCGCAAAGCGTGAATGGCCCGTGATCAGGGGGCTGTCTAACCAGTCTTTGAGCCGTGCTGCGTCAGGGGCCTTTGCATCTCCCTGCAAGTCAAGAATGGCCTCTCCCTCTGTCAGACGGGCCGCAAGTCGAATGTCAGACGCCCCCGCGCCAATCCATGACAGCGTCAGGCGCTCTAACAAGCGGCTGATAGCAAAGCCATCGGCGCGCAGTCGCAAGTCAGGCAGCGCGTCATACTGCAGTTGGATATCCTTTTGCGCCAAGCGCGTGGCAAGCGCGATTGCAATATCGGATAGGTCAAGCTGCTCAAGGGGCCACCATGCTGTATCGGTTTTGACCTTTTCTTTTTGCACATCGCGCAACGTCTTTTCCAACTGTGCACGTGGCGCCCCTTGAGGCAGGTCTCGCAAAACGGCATCCACGGCCTCAATTAAATCGGAAAACAGGGCCTCGCGCGTGCCATGCAGTGCTAAATCCTTGGATCGGTCTTGCAAGCACAAGAGATAGGCAGGATCGGCTGTTTCCTGACCTTCGAGCCAGAATAAGCGCATCCGTGCCTCGAAAAGGCGTGCATCGTGGCGGGTTGTTACCAAAATATCCGTGCCTTTGGCGCTCTGTGCGCGCAACAGCCTGCCATAAGCCTCCCGCAAGGGGGCCATGCGCAAAAGCTGATCAAGGGGGCGGTTCAGACCCAACCCCTCATCATCATTGAAGAGATCCCGCATCTTGCCATTGTAAAGCGCGATTTTATGGTCAGGCGTGCAGAACACGACCCCATCGGGAATTTCAGCCAGTAAGGTTTCAAGCCGCTGCTTCTCAAGGCCGAGCCGTGCTGTTTCACGCCCCACGGCCAATGCCATTGCGTTGCGCGTTTCGGTCAAATGCGCGGCAACAGCCGCAGCAGCAGGGGCTAAATCACCCAAATATCGCGCATAGTTTGGATTGATTTCATCATCCACATTGGCATGGGCGCGGGCGCGCATATCCGCGGCCAATGCCTCAAGGGGGCGGGCGACATATTCATCGAACTTCGTCCAAACCCAAGCAGACAGGCCGATAATTGCAAATGCCCCTACCGCCCCTGCGGTGATAAAGGCCGATAGCGCGTGATCCTCGCCCAAACGAACATACCCGATCACCAGACCCGCAGTCAGCAGGGCCGCGCCCCCAAAGGCCAAGAGCGCAAAGAACAAAAAGATGCGCAAACGCAAACTAAGATGGGTGAACATGGGCGTGCGGGCCTCCTCCTCCCGCAGCGGTGACGCGGCCTAGCCGCCCAGAGTTGGGCAGACCACGGCAATCAACGGATCATCAGGGGAAACCGCTAACCAATCGGCATTCTCGGCGCGGCCATCGGCATCAAAACTGGTGGTTGGAAAAATCTCTGCGCGGGCGGGGGTCGTGCAATCCACCAAGATAGGCTTGATGATCGCGGGTTGCCACCGCTCGTGCAGGCGCGTTTGCACAACCCATTGGCCCGAGCCTTCGACTGTTTCGACAGTCTCTGACGGGGTAACCGCGACAAAGCCTTTGATCCATGGCTTCACATATGTCCATGGCTGCCAAGCTGCGCGCTGTTCGCGGGTGGCGATCATTACAGTGTCTGTGGGCAGGGTGGCCATGACGCCGCGCGCCCATGAGTATTCTAGGGATATCGTGGTCAGGATCATCGCCAGCCCTGCGCCCGCAGGCACAAACCATTTTGGTATCCGCTCTCCTATCAGGCGGCGCAGGCCATAGGCGATGCCTGCCCCTGCAAAGGCTGAGGACAGTGCCGCAATAAGGACGAGGAACATTTGCATTTCGTTGGTCTTTCTCTTTTCGTGGCAATCAAAAACAGGCGCAGGGGTTATAGAAACCCGCTCTGCTGTCCGATTGCCGATTGCATTGTTTTAATCACAACGAAGGCATCGCGGAGATGACTTCGATCAAAATCGGATAAATAAGCAGGTGCCATGAAATTATCGGGCGCGTGGCCATTGCGTATTTTGCGCGCTTGATGCGCAAGCCGCGCTTCCGCGATCATGTCATAGGCATCCAATAAATCCCGTCCGCCCGAGGCAGAAACCGCACCTCCGTCAATTGCGGCAACCAAGCGCGCGCGGGTGTTTACTTCGGTCAACTGTCCTTTCAGCGCATAGATGCGCCCCAAATCCACCACGGGCACAACGCCGTTATGCTTGAGATCAATGCGATCTTTATGCTCGCCTGACCGAACAGTGGCAAAGCCCCGAAAGAGACCAAGCGGGGGCGTATGCTTGAGCGAATTGGAAATCATATGAGCCACAAAAATCGAATTTCCCGAAGCCTCTGCAAGGGTCGAGGCGTGAAGATCGTCAAACAGGGCCATCGTGCCGCCAATGGGCCGTAGGTCAAACATCACCGATGCCAACATCTGCGCCTCGGTGTCAGGTTTGTTGATCCATTTCGAGAAATAGTTTCGCCAAACGCGTAAGGGTTGCCGCCAACGCGCGGCGGTCGCCATCATATCACCTGGGCAGTAGAAATAGCCTGCCTCATCTAAACCATCCGAGACGAATTTTGCCAAAGCGGCGAAATACGCGTCATCTTCTGGGCGCATGGCATCGTCTATGATCAGGCAATTGTCTTGGTCGGACACGCCCGTTTGTTCTTGCCGACCTTGGCTGCCGCAGGCCAGCCACAGATAGGGCACAGGCGGCGGCCCAAGATGGTCTTCGGCAAGTTTTAGCAACCGCCGGGTCGCGGCATCGCCGATATCGGTGATCAGGCGTGTGACCACCTGATGATCATTATTTGCCCCAACCAATTGCATCAAAAGGGCAGGGATGCCTTTTACATATTTGGCAATTTCTGCGCTATTCGCGGCATAGGCGATATCCATGATGATTGAGGCGGAACTGGTCGCCTGAAAGCGCATCATATCGGTCTGGCTTAATATGCCTTCGGGCTGCCCGCGATCCATGACGGGCATATGGGTAAACCCATGCTCGACCATCAAATGCAGCGCATCAGCCACGAGGGCGGAGGCGGGCAAGGTCTTGGGATCACGCGTCATCACTTCAGCCACGGCCGTGTCTGATGGCAGCCCCGCCGCCATAGCGCGATTGGTTAAGTCGCGTGTGGTGATGATCCCTTGCAGCGCCCCCGTTTTGGAGGTGACAAGCAAGCAAGAGACGCGGTGATCCCGCATCTTTTTCGCGGCGCTCAGCAAGCTGTCTTGCGCTGTGCAGGTCAGAGGATTGTGCGTCATTAAATCGCCCAAGGTTTGGGTCGACAACGCACTGCGCTTGGCGCGGGCTGGGCGGGTGCGGTCAAAGAAATCTAGAAAGGCGGGGTGCTCTTTCACCAATTTATGGAAAAGTGGCGCCGAGATTTCCAAAAATTCGGTTGGTTTCACGGCGGTTGCGGTGACAGGCGCAATACCATCGCGCATCAAGCCACGCTCTCCGAAGGAGTTTTTGGGGCCGAGGATCGAGACCAGTTCACCATTGGGTTCGGTGATATCAACCTGCCCTGACACGATGAGGTAAAGCGCCTCAAGCGGCGCGCCCGCGTGATAAATCACAGCGCCCGCTTTCGCCATGGAGCGGTTCACCTGCCCTGCCAGTTCCGCCAGATAATCATGCGGTAAGCTGTCATAGGGGTGCGTTTGTGACAGAAGTGTCAGGATTTCTTTTGGCATCTGGATCTGGGTCTGTTTGGTCGGTCTGGCTCAGCCTAGACTATTTATGAAAAAGGCGCATCCCGATTGATCGGAATGCGCCCATTTTTCTTAAGGGGTAGCCCCTAAGTGATCAAAGGATCACTTGTTGAGGGCTGCACCTGAGCCACGTGGGATACGTACGGATTCCACGAGGTCTTGGATCTCCTGCGGAGGCTCTGCTGTCACGCGGGATACTGCGAATGCGACTGCAAAGTTCAGCAACGCGCCCACTGGCCCGAAATGGGTTGGTGGAATGCCGAACAGGTAGTTCGCTGCAGTGTTCTCCAGCATGTTGGTGCCTGGGATGAAGAACCAACCCAAGAATGTGAACAGGTAGAGACAGGTCGAAATCAGACCTGCAAGCATACCTGCTGTTGCACCTGCGGAGTTCATGCGCTTGGAGAAGATACCCATCATCAGTGTTGGGAACAGCGAAGCTGCTGCCAGACCGAATGCCAGAGCCACGGTTTGCGCCGCAAAGCCTGGAGGGTTCAGACCAAGATAGGTTGCCAAAGCAATCGCGCCTGCCATCGAGATGCGTGCGGCCAGAAGCTCGCCTCTCTCGGAGATGTCAGGATTGATCACCGACTTGATCAAGTCGTGGCTGATGGAAGAGGAGATCGCCAACAGAAGACCCGCCGCAGTGGACAGAGCCGCTGCCAGACCACCTGCCGCGATCAGAGCGACAACCCAACCTGGAAGCTGTGCGATTTCTGGGTTTGCCAAAACGAGGATGTCACGGTTGAACGTGACAAGCTCGTTTCCTGCCCAACCACGCTCAGCTGCCATTTCAGCCATACCAGCGTTATTTTCATTGTAGTACTGGATCAGGCCATCGCCGTTCTTGTCTTCAACAGCCAGAAGGCCAGTCACCGACCAAGTGTTGAACCAATCAGGCAGATCAGCTTGTGCAACAGGCTCACCTTGAACGCCATTTGGCCACATGGTGGTCATGATGTTCAAACGAGCCATAGCACCCACCGCAGGAGCGGTTAGGTAAAGCAGCGCGATGAACACCAGCGCCCAGCCAGCAGACCAACGTGCGTCTGACACTTTGGGAACGGTGAAGAAGCGAATGATCACGTGGGGCAGACCCGCGGTACCAATCATTAGAGACAAGGTAAACAAAGCCATCAACCATGGGCTAGAGCCTGTGGTGTAAGCATTGAAGCCCAGATCCGTCAGCAAGCCGTCCAATGTGGTCAGCAGAGGCTGGCCAGAGGCGGTATGCTCGGAGAAGAGGCCGAGGCTTGGGATTGGGTTACCTGTCAGTTGCAGTGAGATGAACACAGCAGGGATCGTATACGCAGTGATCAGAACACAATACTGCGCCACCTGCGTATAGGTGATGCCCTTCATGCCACCTAAAACCGCGTAAACGAAAACGGTTGCGGAGGCAATGTAGAGACCCGTTGTTTTGTCAACTTCGAGGAAGCGAGAGAAGGCCACGCCAGCACCAGTCATCTGACCGATAACGTAAGTCACGGACATCACAATCAGTGAGGCTACGGCCACAACGCGTGCAGTTTGGCTGTAGAAACGGTCGCCTACGAACTCAGGAACCGTATACTTGCCAAATTTGCGCAAATAGGGTGCAAGAAGCATCGCCATAAGCACGTAACCGCCCGTCCAGCCCATGAGGAAGGTCGAGTTGTTATAGCCTACGAATGCGATAAGACCTGCCATCGAGATGAAGGAGGCCGCCGACATCCAGTCAGCTGCAGTTGCCATACCGTTTAAGACAGGCGGAACACCACGCCCCGCGGCGTAGAATTCAGATGTGGAGCCCGCGCGGGCCCAAATTGCGATACCGAAGTAGAGCGCAAACGACAGCCCCACAACGATAATATTGAGTGTTGTTTGTTCCATAATCTGGCCCGTCCCTTACTCTTCGTCCACGCCATATTCTTTGTCTAATTTATTCATACGCGCTGCGTAGAAGAAAATCAGAACAAGGAATACGAGGATTGAACCTTGCTGAGCAAACCAGAAGCCCAGATCTGTGCCACCCACCGCGATGCCGCTAAGCATCGGGCGGAAAAGAATAGCAAAGCCATAGGAACACAGCGCCCAGATCACCAAGCATAGGGTGACCAAGCGGATGTTCGCGGCCCAGTATTCAGAGTTATTTGCCTTTTCGGCCATTGATATCTCCCTTCGGTTTCTAACCAGTGAGGCACTGCCCCAACGGTGACATCTGACGCCGCCTCCTCCTAAGGCGCCGACAGAATTCTTTTGCCCAATTACGCCCCAGTGAGGTGGGACACGATCTTGCCAAGTGCCTTGGCAATATCGTCAATAGCCCCCATAGCCGCGACTTTGCTAAGCGTGCCGCGGGCATTGTAATAGTCGATAAGGGGGGCCGTTTGGGCATGATATGCCGACAGGCGCGTGCGCACTGTTTCGGCATTATCATCAGGGCGGCGCTTAAACGAGCTGCCCTGACATTTGTCACAAACACCCGCTGTTGCGGGTTGCTTGAATTCGTCATGATATCCCTCGCCACAATCGGCGCAGGTATAGCGACCCGATACGCGGGCCACCATCGCTTCATCATCCACCTCAAGGCTGATGACAGCGTCAATCTGCTGGTTGCGTGCCGCCAAAAGGCCATCAAGCGCCTCGGCTTGCGCGGCAGTGCGGGGAAAACCATCCAGAATTGTGCCTGCGGCCACATCGGGCTGCTGAAGGCGTTCTTCGAGAACGGCGAGCACAATCTCATCCGAGACCAACTCGCCCTTTTCCATAACCGATTTCGCGGCCAAGCCTGCGGGTGTGCCTGCATTGACTGCGCCACGCAGCAAGTCACCAGTGGACAGCTGCACAAGCCCGAATGCCTCTTCTAGCATGCGGGCTTGGGTGCCCTTCCCAGCGCCCGGAGGCCCGAGAAGGATTAAGTTAACTGGTCGTGTCATCGTATCTGCCGTCATTTACTGAATTCCACGCGTTACTTGACGATGCGATTGGCGATGAGGTCATCCACCACGCTTGGATCTGCCAAGGTTGATGTGTCACCAAGGCTGCCGAAATCGTTTTCGGCAATCTTACGCAAAATGCGGCGCATGATTTTCCCCGACCGCGTTTTGGGCAGGCCAGGTGCAAATTGCAGTGCGTCTGGTTTTGCAATTGGGCCGATCTCTTTACGCACCCAATTGGTCAATTCTGCCCGCAATTCTTCGGAGGGCTCTTCGCCCGCCATCAACGTGACGTAGCAATAGATCCCCTGACCTTTGAGATCATGGGGGAAGCCCACCACTGCGGCCTCTGATACTTTTTCATGTGCCACAAGCGCCGATTCAACTTCGGCTGTGCCCATGCGGTGGCCCGACACGTTGATCACATCATCCACGCGGCCCGTGATCCAGTAATAACCATCTTCGTCACGGCGGCATCCGTCCCCAGTGAAGTAATAACCTCTATAGTCACTGAAATAAGCTTGCACAAATCGATCAGGATCACCCCACAGGGTGCGCATCTGACCAGGCCAGCTGTCTTTGATACACAAAACGCCTTCTGCGGCGGTTTCGTGGATTTCTTGACCTGTGGTCGCATCCAACAGCACGGGCTGAACGCCGAAGAATGGATTTGTTGCTGAGCCCGGCTTAAGTTTGGTTGCACCTGGCAGAGGCGTAATCAAATGGCCGCCCGTTTCGGTCTGCCACCATGTGTCAACAATGGGGCAGTTCCCCTTGCCAACAACGTCATTATACCAATTCCATGCTTCGGGGTTTATAGGCTCGCCCACCGACCCCAAAAGCTTGAGGCTAGAGAGATCATATTTGGTCACGAATTCATTACCCTGACCCATCAGCAAACGAATGGCTGTAGGGGCGGTGTAGAAATGGTTCACTTTGTGCTTTTCACAAACAGCCCAGAAACGACCCGCGTCAGGATAGGTTGGCACGCCTTCAAACATCAAAGTTGTCGCGCCATTCGCAAGCGGGCCGTAGATGATATAGCTGTGGCCTGTCACCCAGCCTACATCTGCGGTGCACCAGAACACATCGCCATCATGATAGTCGAATGTGTATTGATGCGTCATCGCAGCATAAGTCAGATAGCCGCCTGACGTATGAACAACACCCTTCGGCTTGCCCGTTGAGCCCGAGGTGTAAAGAATGAACAGCGGATCTTCAGCGTTCATTTCTTCCGCAGGGCAGGCGGAGGATTGGCCCGCAGAGGCCTCATGATACCAGATATCGCGACCATCGGCCCAAGCTACATCTTGGCCTGTGCGCTTCACAACCAAGCATTTCACATGGTCATCACAATGCAAAAGAGCCTTATCCACGTTAGATTTCAGATCGGTCACACGACCGCCGCGGGGGCGCCGTCCGAAGTGATGACAACCCGTGCTTCCGAGTCATTGATCCGATTTGCCAATGCGTCAGGCGAGAAGCCCGCGAAGACCACGGAGTGGATCGCGCCGATGCGCGCGCAGGCCAGCATGGCATAGGCGGCCTCGGGGATCATCGGCAAATAGAGAACAACACGATCACCGCGCTTAACGCCCAATGATTTCAGGGTGTTGGCAAAACGGCCCACTTCATCGCCAAGCTGTGAATAGGTGATATGCTGCGCGGCTTCGTTTGGATCGTCTGGTTCAAACAAAATCGCAGTCTGATCGCCGCGCGTTGCCAGATGACGATCAATGCAGTTCGCCGCTACGTTCAGCGTGCCGTCTTCATACCAACGGATATCTACGTTGTCATAGGCAAAGGAGGTGTTTTTCACCTTGGTGTAGGGCTTGATCCAATCAAGGCGCTTACCTTGTTCACCCCAAAACGCCTCGGGATCGGAAATGGAGGCCTCATACATTGCTGTGTATTTATCCGCGTCAATGTGCGCGCCAGCAAGAAGATCAGGGAATTTCGAAGTCGTTGGCAATGTAGTTCTCCCTCAAAGGTGGCGGCGCGGATGTCGTTTGACAAAGGGTGCCGCGCCGCAGCTTGGGTGTCGCTCACCCCGATCCCTTCGTGGAAATATGGCGGTTCGTGCTTGTTCAACGTAAACAAACGACACAAACGCAGCTCATGTGATGACTAAAACAGATCCTCCCCGATCCCCAAATTTTGCGTCCTTGCCCCCTCCATTGGGCGGTTTCGCAAAGTCGACAGCGGCCCCATCCTTGGCCTGATTTCCCAATCAGGCACACCGCTATCAATCACAAACAGTTTACAACAAGTTTTTGGCTTCAGAAGGAATACATCCTGATTTCCACGATTTCTGTGTAATAAATTTACACTGCGTTGCAGAATTTGTAAATTTATTAACAATTTTCGAAAATTTCCTTGGAAAACATACCTAGTTTGGTGGTGAGCATTTTTAACCATAGGTTGTATTTGCGCGTTTTTAGAGAGTTGGCGCTAAATTCTGCGCTGCGGCGCAACCCCAACATGTGGTGTTTTTCCTGATTATCGGTTGATGGAGGGCCAAAACCGCGCGCGAGTCACCTGAAATTAAGAGCGCTAAAGCACACGGAAATCCGCCCCCAGCCAAGGCATCCTTTGCAGGGCTGGCGCGATGAACAGCTTTTGTGAAAGATCGCGGATCAGGTTCGCCATTTCACTGGGAATGGCGCCCGTCCAGTCATCGGTGCAATAGAGCATGATCTGGCGCGTTTGCGCGGGCGCGGGCAAGGGGTAGGTGTCAATCCCATCAGCAAATCGCTCGCTCCGCATCAGGCTCAGGGGCGTTGTAATGGTGAAGCCAAGTCCTGCCGCCACAAGGGCCGAAATGGATTGGTTCGAGTCGATCTCAAATCTGCGACTAACCTGCATATCATGCGCCTGAAGATACTCATCAATATGCTGCGCCATAACCTGCGCAGGGTCGCGACCAAAAAAAGCAAGCCCGCCCAAGTCTTCGAACCTTCCCTCAAAAGCATATCCTTTTGGGAAGGCCAAAATATAGGGATCCTGCAAAATCGGGTGCGCCACGATATCGGCGGGCGCGGTCTGCGGTGCGGCGCAAATGATCATATCAAGGTTCCGCTTGGCCAACATATTCAGCAAGATGTGACTCGCCCCAGTTTGCAGGCGGAATTTACAATCGCTGAGCCTCTCGGCCAAACGTGCGGCCAATTGTGGGGTTAGATCATTCTCAAAATCATCAATAACCCCAAGACCCAGGGCGGATATGCCCGATAGGTTCAAGCGGCTCAGATCTTTTTGCCCTGCACGCAGCGCGCCAAGCGCCACTTCCACCCGTTTTAAGAACAACCGCCCTGCAGGTGTCAGGCCAATAGGCCGCCTGCGGGTGTCAATCAATTCAACCCCCACCGCCAAAGATAAATTGCGCAGTTGTTGCGAGGCGGCGGGCACGGATAGACCCATCTCCTCGGCCGCATCGGACAGCGATCCCGTGCGCGCCATGACCTCGAAGGTCTCAAGGCTCTTGAGGCTGATCCCCTTAAGATCGGGTCGCGTCATGCGGCGATGATCCGTTCCAATAGCGCCTGAGGCACAGCGACCCCTTCTGTCAGCGCGGTTTCAAATTTTTGCCTGCGCGAAAACGCCTGCAACCTATTGGTGGCATCGGCAAGAAGCGCTTGGGTGAATTGCTCAAGCGCCGATACCTGCCCGTATGATTGCGGCTTGATGGCAAAAAGACAATGCCCCATGCGCAGCGGCCCGCTGCTTGGATCATCAGGGTCACTGATCATGGCCGAGGCCCCCGCCCCAACAAGGCTGAGCACGAGAATTTCGACCATCACCGCAATATTGAACCCGTAGCTGCCCTGAACAGGCAAGATGCTGCCATCAATCGCTGCGCGGGGGTTTTGCGTGGCGCGCCCGTGATCATCAAGCGCAAGCTGGGGCGGCAGGGTGGTTCCTGATTTGATGTGATCAAATACAGTGTCGCGCAATATCGCGGCTTGGCCTTGTTCAAAAATCAACACACCTTGTCCGCGCTTGTCAGGGACTGCTAGTGCCATTGGATTATCCCCCAAAGTCGGTGGCAAAGGCGGGTTTGTGCTGATGCAGGCCGTATCGGTCGATAGCGCCAAGCTCACATAGCCGCGCCGCGCAACGTCTTCGGCCATCTGCGGCAGAAATCCTGGGCTATGACCATTGGCAAAGGCCAAACAGGCCGCCCCTTCCGCCTCGGCGATCTGCAGAAACTCGGGCAGGGCCAGATCAAAGGCCGCGGGCAAAAAGCCGTTGGCGATGTCACAATGTAACCGCATGCCTTGTCTGGGCTGCAATTTCGGCATCGTCCCCCCATCACAGCGACCAAGCGCCAGATCCTCAAGGCAATGCAATAAATAGCGAAGGCCTGCGCTGGCGCGTCCTTCGGCTTCGGCGCGGGCGATGCGGCGTGCAAGAGGTTTGGCTTGATGTGTTTTGGGCCGACAATCTGCTGAGGCTGTCAAAACTCAGCGCCTCTAAATCGGCAAGGCATAGCCGTTGATTGTTTTCGTCTTGCTGCTCATTCATACTCTGACGCCTTTTACACTGCGGCTCAACATTGAGCCTCTATGGCACAGATTGTTTCACTCAAGAACGGCGGCAGAAGGGCGCAAGCGCGGCAAAAGCGGTGCGATATTGGGGCGCGCCTAGCCCTCGATGATCAGTTCGGGCAATTGACGCGCATAGCTGCGGATCACATCGGCCAATTGCCGATGCGCAGTGCTGGCCCCTGAGGTTGAGCGCCATACAAGCCCAATAGAGCGCGAAAAACGCTTGCCCTTAAAAGGCCTTACCGCAACATCCTGCGCGCGCCCCAATATTTCAGAACGCACATAAAGCGCAGGCAAAAACGTGGTCCCCATCCCCATTGCAACCATCTGGCGCAGGGCATCAAGCGATGTGCCCTCATATTCGCGCGACAATGTCGCCCCTGTTTCAACACAAAGTGCAGATATCTGATCATGCAGCGCATAATTCGGTGACAGTGACAGGATTGTTTCGCCGCTGAGGTCTTGCGGCTCAATTTGGCTGCGCTGCGCGAGCGGATGATCGGCTGAGATTGCCACGACCAAGGGCTCTCGGAACAATCGTTCCGTGACCAAAGACGCGCCAGGGATTGGCAACTGCGTCAGGATCAGATCATGGCCCCCTTCGCTGATTTGACGGGCAAGGTCATGTGGCGCCGCCTCGCGCACATAGAGACGCAAATCAGGGTGGGAGCGATGCAAATCGCCCACGATATGTGGCATCAGATAAGGCCCCAGCGTGGTGGACGTGCCAAGGCGCAATGTGCCCGCGAGGCCCGTTTGCAAGGTTGCGGATAGATCAACAATTGCTTGGGTCGCGTCCAAAATATCGCGCGCGCGCGCCACAACTTCGCGTCCCGCTAGGGTCAATTTGACAGGCCCGCGCCCCCGTTCAATCAGGGTCAGGGATAATGCCTCCTCCAGGGCTTTGATCTGCACCGAGAGCGAGGGTTGCGATATCCCACAGGATTCTGCCGCTAGGCGGAAATGGCCCGTTTCCTCAATCGCGACCAAGTACCGAAGTTGGCGCAAGGTAAGCGGAATTTTTGGAATTGGCATGGCAGATGCCTCGTTAGTTTTTTCCTATCAAAATATGTTTTAATGCAATATTTTCTTTCAGCAAGGGTGACCCTAAATCTTGGTCATGATCAGGCGCAAATCTGATTGGGCCGATGCGAAGGCACGCGCGCAAAGGCCATTTACACGCAAGGCCCAAGTCTCTGGTTGTTAGTCCCTTCCAGTGGTTTGAGATGGGCAAAGCGTTTCGGGTGTCCTGACGGGATCCTGCCGTCACCCCTGAGGGACACCCGATTTCTCCTTAAAAGCGCGGATTGATCAGCTCTCCCCGGTTAGTCCGCGCTCACCTCTCTCTTAGGTATGCAATTCGGTGGTGCTGCCATCGGGCAAAATTGCCACGGCGCTTAGGCGTCCTGTTTCATCGGGGCGGGTGTTTAGCGCGATGCGCCCCTCCGCTTGGGTTGCGCTTTCGACAGCGTTATGGCCGTGGGCTATCCATAGGCCATCTCCACGCAGGCGATAGGCAAATTCAGGATGGCCCCAGATCAGATTGCGCCCGCTTTGTTGGTCAAGCGGATGATGCGGATCAGCGCCAGCATGGGTTGCAGCCAAGCTGCCTGATTTCCAAAACAACGGCAGGTTGGCTAACCACGCAATGCGCGCCTCTCCCAAGACTTCTGATAAATGTGCAACCAAGTCATCGGGGGGCAGGTTCGGGTCAAGCTTGAGTTCATGTAAAAATCGCGGGGCCCCTGCACGCAGCCAGCGTTGAAGTCGCACCGCCGGCGCGTCTAAACTATCGAGCAAAAGTCGCTCCTGCGCACCGCAAAGACAGGTGACGTTATTTGGAAATTCTTGGGTCAGATCCATCAGGCGATCGAGCGTGGCTAGCCCTTGCCCGCCCGCGTGCAGGTAATTTCCAACGAACACCAATTGTGGATTTGTTGCGCCACTATTGCCGATATGGGCATCAATGCGCGCCAAAATGCCTTCAAGCAAACTAGCGCAGCCCATAAGGTCGCCCACGATATAGCTTGCCAATTCAGGCCGCGGTTGCCCGCCTTTGCCCTGACCTAGGGCTGCCTGTCCTGTGGGTTTGGGGGTGCGCTTGAACAGTTTGAACATGGTTAAAATCTGCGCGGATATGGGCGCATAAGCAAGGCTAAATTTGCGGTGCGGCCGCGCGCTTAATCGCGCGCGCGCAACCGTCCCGCAGGGCGCATGGCCAAAGGTCGCCATGCGTAACCAAGCCCCGCAGCAAGGCTGACCAAGGCACCGCCCCCAATGATGAGAATGGCCGAGGTGAGATCAAACTGAAAGGGCGCCTCCATCACAAATTCCATGACCGCAAAGCCTCCAAGCGTGCCTGCGCCAAGGGCGACCAAGCCCGCCATCGCCCCTAACAATGCGGAACGAAGGGCGAAGGATGACAGGATTTGCCCACGCGAGGCGCCGAGGGTTTTCAAAAGTGCCGCCTCATAGCTGCGCGCCCGTTCGCCCGATGCGGCCGCACCGATTAAGACGATCAATCCTGTCAACAGGGTCACGCCTGCGCCAAGGGACGTTGCCGTTGCAATGGCCCCAAGCGCCTCGGCCACGCGGTCTAGTGCATCACGGATGCGAATGGCGGTAATATTGGGGGCATCGCCCGCAATATCACGCAACAACTGCGCTTCTGCGGAGTCTTCGGCATAGACTGTTGCGATGAATGTATGAGGTGCGCCTGCAAGCGCGTTAGAGGAGAGGGTCATAACAAACCCAATCCCTGCATTCGAGAAATCAACCTCACGCAGCACGGCAATGGTCGCGGTGATGTCCCGCCCCAAAACGTTAACAGTGATCTGATCGCCAAGCCCGACACCTAATTCGGCGGCCTCTTCGGCGGAAAAGGCCATCAAAGGAGGCCCGTCATAGCCTTCATTCCACCATTGCCCTGCAACGATTTGTTCAGGTGGTGGGGCTTCGTCCAGATAGGTCAGGCCACGATCCCCGCGCACGACCCAGTGATCCCCTGCCACTTCGCGCGCGTCTTGCCCGTTGATCCCCGTCACGATGCCGCGCAGCATAGGCGCGGTTTCCACCCGTGATACCGCCGGGTCGCTTGCCGTGCGGGTGAGAAAGGCGTCAATCTGGTTTGGTTGGATATCGACAAAGAAATAGGAGGGGGCAACCTCGGGAAGGTCGCGGTCAATCGCATTTTGTAGATTGGATGAGATTTGCCCCACCGCCGCCAGAACTGACAGGCCCAGACCCAGCGAGATCATCACCGCGGTTGCTTCTGAACGGGGGGCGGCAATCGCAGCGAGGGCCGCGCGCAGCATAACCCGTCCGCGTAAGGCGCGCCCGCGCGCCAAATTGCGTAAGACGCGGCGCAACACCCATGCAGCCATCCATAGGATCAAAAGTGCTGCGGCAATCCCCCCTGCTGCGCCAAGCGTCAAAATCGGCACGCCAGACCGCCATAGCGCCAAACCCAAGAGCGCTGCGCATAGGCCAAGCAGCGCTGCGATATAGCGTTTGCGCGGGGTGGCAATGGCCGGGCTTGCCGCATCTCGAAAGATCGCTGCGGCGCGCAAGCGTTCGGTTTGCGCCAACGGTAGCAGCGTAAAGATTAACGCCGTCAGCGCGCCATAGCTTGCCGCCTCAAGAAGGGCAGCAGGGGCAATGGTTATGTTCAAATCCACAGGCATATGCGGGGCCAAGAACGGAGCCGCCACAAGCGGTAACACCGCCCCAAGCACCACGCCCATGCCAACACCAACGGCACCCAAAATAATAATTTGGATCAGATAGGCGGCAAAGATTGTATGCCCCTCGGCCCCGATGGTTTTCAGGATCGCAATGGTGGATAGACGATTTTCCAAATAGGCCCGCACCGCGGCAGCAATGCCAACCCCACCTACGGCCAGACCTGCGAGGCCAACCAACACCAAGAACGTGCCGATACGATCGACAAAGCGTTGCACCCCCGGGGCCGCGCGGCGGCTGTCTTGCCAGCGGATACCGCCTTCGGGAAAAGCTGCCTCCATCTGACTGCGCAAGCTATCGAAATTTGCCCCTTCGGGCAGTTTCAGCCGCACTTCGGTTTCATAAAGTGTGCCGGGTTGGATCAGGCCTGAGGCGGTCAATCCGTCCAGCGATATGATGGTGCGCGGGCCAAGGCCAAAGCCGCCTGCCGCGCCATCAGGTTCTGCATCAAGGGCGGCGCGCAGCTGAAATTCTGCCGTTCCAATGGTGAAGACATCACCAATTTGCATGCCCAAACGATCAATCAGCACTTGCTGCATCACAGCGCCATGCAGGCCATTTTGCGCAGAAATGGCCTCTTGGATCGGGTGATCTGGTATAAGACCCGCCGCGCCATAGAGCGGATAGGCCGCATCGACCGCCCGCAATTGGGTCAGGGCGTAATCCATCCCCTCGGGCCCCGTGAAACCCGCCATAGACCGCAGTTCGATGGTCTCAGAGAGATCCGTTGAGATTGCCGCCATAAAGGCGCGCTCTTCATCATTTGGGCCGCGATAGGTGAATTCCATTTCAGCGTCTCCGCCAAGGATCACCGCCCCCTCACGCGACAAGCCATCGCCAATTGCGCTGCGCACTGTGCCAACAGTGCCGATAGCCGCCACGCCCAAAATCAAACAGGCGAGAAAAATGCGAAAACCACGCAACCCCCCACGCCATTGTGCGCGCAATTCGCGCTGCGCAATTCGCCACGCCATGATCATGTGCGCGATCCTTTTTGCGGGCGTGTTTCTGAGACGACCCGACCATCGCGCAAGGTGACCATGCGGTCACATTTTGCGGCCAGTTCCGAAGCATGGGTGACGAGGATCAGCGTAGCCCCGTGACGGGTTTGCAGATCCATCAGAAGGTCCATGATCTGCGCCCCATTGGTTGCGTCCAAATTCCCTGTGGGTTCATCCGCCAATAAGATCGAGGGGCGCGGTGCTGCCGCACGGGCCAAGGCCACACGCTGTTGTTCACCGCCGGACATTTGCGCAGGATAATGCCCCGCACGATGCGCAAGGCCAACCGAAGCCAGTTCCGCCTCGGCCCGATCAAACGCATCGGCCACCCCTGCCAATTCAAGGGGCGTTGCAACATTCTCAAGCGCGGTCATGGTTGGGATCAGGTGAAAAGATTGAAAAACAACGCCCATATGGTTGCGGCGATACCGCGCCAAGGCATCTTCATCCATACGCCCTAAATCATGATCAAGCGCACGCACTGTGCCCGATGTGGGGCGCTCTAATCCACCCATCAACATTAAGAGCGAGGACTTGCCCGAACCCGATGGCCCAACGAGGCTGACGCTTTCCCCTTTGCTTATCGTCAAAGACACCCCATGTAGGATATCGACAGGGCCCGCATTGCCTATCAAGGACAGACCCGCGTCTTCAAGCGAAAGGATGGTTTCGGCCATGTTCAATAACCCCGCATACTTGGTTGCATCTCGATATGGGGTTTTGCCGCGCTGCGGCAAGGGGCGGCCTGTCTGGGCGGCGCTCTTTGGCGTGCTGCTGATGCTGCTACCACAGACGGGCGCCGCGCAGGTGCAGGTTGTTGCCTTGGGCGACAGTCTGACGCAAGGATACGGCTTGCCCCAAGGCGAAGGTTTTGTGCCGCAGCTGCAAAATTGGCTCAATGAGCAAGGTCTTGATGCACAAGTCGTCAATGCGGGTGTCTCGGGTGACACGACCGCAGGCGGGCTGTCTCGGATTGACTGGACGTTGACCCCTGATGTGGATGCCGTGATCGTGGCATTGGGGGGGAATGACCTGTTGCGTGGCATTCCACCTGCAACCAGCCGCGCCAACCTTGAGGCAATTTTGCAGAAAATATCTGCGCGCAATTTGCCTGTTCTTTTGGTGGGCTTGCCCGCGCCCAACAATTACGGCCCCGCATTTAAGGCTGAATTTGACGCTATTTATCCCGATCTTGCGGCCCAATATGAGACTAGTCTCGTGCTTGATTTTCTTGGGCCTATTGCCGCGGCCGTAGAAAGTAACCGCCAAGAGGCATTGAGCGATTTGATGCAGCCCGATGGCATTCACCCTAATGCCAAGGGCGTGGCTTTGGTGGTCGAGGCACTTGGCCCTGAGGTTGCAAACCTTATTGCCCGCGCCGAGGCAGGCGGGTCATGAGCGAGGACGCCGATCATCTGCGTGTGGCTCTTGGGCAGATGTGTTCTGCCACGACCCACGCCCCAAATATCGCCGTGATGCAAGAGTTTGCACGCGATGCGGCGGCAGCGGGCGCCGATCTTTTATGTCTGCCTGAAGTGGCGGGTTTGATGTGCCGCGATCGTGAGAAAGCTTTGGCACAGGTCAAGACCGCTTCGGAAGATCCGTTTCTGGATGCCGCGCGCAATGCGGCGCGCAGGCACAACCTTTGGATCCAAGCAGGCACAACACCGATCCGACCTGAAGGCGCAGAAAAATTCCGCAATCACGCTGTTTTGATCGCGCCTGATGGGGATGTGGTCGCGGTCTATGATAAAATTCATCTGTTTGATATCGCATTGGACGGGCAGGCCCCAATTGGAGAGTCGAGCCGATTTAGCGCGGGGGATCAGGCGATGTTGGTCGACACCCCTTGGGGCCCGTGGGGGATGAGCGTGTGTTATGATATCCGCTTTGCCCATCTCTTTCGCGACTATGCCAAGGCGGGCGCGCGCATGATCTTTGTGCCATCGGCCTTTACTGTGACCACGGGCCAAGCTCATTGGGAGGTTCTTCTGCGTGCTCGTGCCATTGAGACGGGCAGTTTTATCGTAGCCGCCGCCCAATCAGGCAGCCATGAAGATGGGCGCAGCACCTATGGTCATTCGATGATTGTCGCGCCATGGGGCGAGATTTTGGTGGATGCAGGCACGGCCGCGCCTGCTTTGCGTATCTGCGATTTGGATTTGAGTCGTGCAGATCACGCGAGGGCACAAATTCCGAACCTGTCCAATGAGAGACCCTATCAGCTATCGCGAAAGGATGCGCGCATCAAAGCGCGCAATCCCAACGAAATATAGACGTATCCACTGCTGGGATGGCATGATCAGCCGCGAGCGCGCCATTTTGTTACCTGTCGGGTGTAGCGGTCAGTTTTGGGAAGAACTGGCTGGGGTGGTAGGATTCGAACCTACGGTACGCGGTACCAAAAACCGTTGCCTTACCACTTGGCTACACCCCAACTGTGACGCGCTAGTTACTTTGCGCGGGTCGTAGGATCAAGACCCTTGTGTGAAAAATCTTTGGTTTATTTTCGTGGTCTCAAATCGTTTGATCATAGGCCCCGACATCGGGTTCTGTTCGAATGATCGCGTCTAGGTCTTGGAAGATTGCGCGCATTTCTGCTTCACTGGCGGGACTTTCGCAGACAACCACCAAATTTGGCGTATTGGATGAGGCCCGCACAAGGCCCCATCCGCCATTTTCCAACACCACCCGCGCGCCATTTACCGTTACGACATCCACGATTTTCTGCCCGCCCAGTGAGCCGCCTTGACCATGTAAAGCCACGAGTTTTTCCACCAACCGAGCGAGAACATCGTATTTTTGCGTGTCCGCGCAATAGGGCGACATGGTCGGGGTGGCGTAGGTTTGGGGCAAAGCGCGGCGCAGATCCGCCACAGAGGCGTAAGGGTTGCGATCCATCAATTTGCAGATTTCTACCGCAACGCGCATGCCGCAATCATAGCCACGTCCCAGAGGCGGCGCGAAGAAGTAGTGGCCCGATTTTTCGAACCCCGCGAGTGCGCCCAATTCATGCACGCGGCGTTTCATATGGCTGTGGCCGGTTTTCCAATAATCCGCCCGCGCGCCAAGCGCCCGCAATTCAGGGTCAGAGGCATACAGCCCCGTAGATTTCACATCAGCTACGAAAATCGCACCCTTGTGATGTTTGGCCAGATCGCGGGCCAAGATCACGCCCATCTTATCGGCGAAAATTTCTTCGCCTTCATTGTCGACCACGCCGCAACGATCGCCGTCCCCGTCAAACCCAAGCGCGAAATCAGCGCCGCTTTCACGCACCGTGTCCGCCATGTCATGCAACATTTCCATCGCTTCGGGGTTTGGGTTGTAATGCGGGAATGTGTAATCAAGCGCATTATGCGATGCGACCACCTCGACCCCCATGCGCGCGAATAACTCAGGGGCAAAGGCCGAAGCCGTGCCATTGCCCGTGGCGCAGACCACGCGCAGCTTGCGGGTCATTTTGAAATCGCCAACGAGATCATCCAAATAGGCCTCTTTGACGCCATCGACAAACTCATACGCGCCGCCCGTGCGCGCCACGCCCGCGCCGTCCAAAACGATATCGCGCAAACGCGCCATCTCGACTGGGCCATGGGTGAGGGGCTTTTCAAATCCCATTTTCACCCCTGTCCATCCATTGGGGTTATGGCTGGCTGTCACCATGGCCACGGCTGGCGCATCAAGGTGAAATTGCGCAAAATAGGCCATCGGGCTGAGGGCGGGGCCGATATCCCGCACCTTGATCCCCGCCTGCATCAAACCCAAGATCAGCGCGTTTTTGACCGAGAGCGAATAGTCGCGGTAATCATTGGCCACCACGATCTCAGGGCGAATGCCGGCCTCATGCATTTGTGTGCCAAGCCCTAGACCCAAGGCAGTAACGCCTGGCAGGTTAATCTCTTCGGGAAAACGCCAGCGTGCATCATATTCGCGAAACCCTGTCGGTTTGATCATCGGATCGCGCAAGAAGGCCCATGTATTCGGGGTGACCTCGGTGAGGGGTTTTGTCATGACGAATACCTTATTGGGCTTGGGTTAAATGCGGATTGGGTTGGCTTTGGCCAAGTGGTCAAGCTGCATCAACATTTCAATTAATGCGGGCATATCCGCCAGGCGGATCATGTTGGGGCCATCGCAAGGGGCGTTGTCGGGGTCTTGGTGCGTCTCGGTAAAGACCGCGGCCACACCAACCGCCACGGCGGCGCGGGCCAAAACAGGTGCAAATTCGCGCTGCCCGCCTGATGCGCCACCCAAGCCCCCAGGTTGTGCCACAGCGTGGGTTGCATCCATTACAACGGGGCAGCCCGTTTTTGCCATCTCGGGCAGAGACTGCATATCAACCACGAGGCGGTTATAGCCGAAACTGACCCCGCGCTCGGTGAGCAGGATCCGATCATTGCCCGTGCTTTCGATTTTGGCGACCACATTGGGAATATCCCACGGGGCAAGAAACTGTCCCTTTTTGACGTTGATCACGGCACCCGTCCTTCCCGCCGCTAGCAAAAGGGCGGTTTGGCGACACAGAAAAGCAGGGATCTGGAGAACATCCACCACCTCGGCCACGGGCGCGCATTGCTCTTTTTCGTGAATATCGGTCAGAACAGGCACGCCAATCGTGGATTTAACAGATGCCAAAACCTCAAGGCCTTTATCCAAGCCCAAGGGGCGCGCGGCATTGAGTGAGGTGCGATTGGCCTTATCAAAGCTGCCCTTGAAAATGTACTGCGCGCCTGCCTTTTCGCAGGCCTCTTTTAGGATACCTGCAATCATCTGCGCATGATCCGCGCTTTCCAATTGGCAAGGCCCCGCAATAAGGGTGAGCGGGCGGTCGTTGCCGACCGTCAGATTTCCGATTTGCACGTCTCTCATAGTTTTTACGCCGATACCTGTTCGCGAAGAATGGATGCTGTCATTGATATCAACAGGTAGATGCCCGAAAACACAAGGAAGGCAAGCAATGTATTTTCAAAACTGCGCTGATAAGCCACCTCGTCAGGCGCGACAGGAAAGACACTTATAGATAGGTAAAGTGTTTGGCATTTTGTTGCAAGATTGCGTGTGATCCTGCCCCCCGCCCTTGCGCAGGCCGAGGCGGGGCAATACGGGACGGGGTGAATAATCCTGAACTGCGCGTCTTTTGCGCAAGATGTTGGAGTGTTGATGGATGACCGAAACGCCCTTGGATCATGCCTATGCGCAAATGCAAGCAGACCCAGATGCCCAGATGCCGCGACTGCGGTTCTATGACCGCCTTTTGGGGGCCGAGCTATTCGTGCTGCTTGAGCGCCCAATGGCCGCTGGGCAGGATCGGATTGAGCCAAAAATCCTGACATCTGAGGGGGTTTCCTTCGTCTTAGCCTTTGACCGAGAAGAGCGGCTGTCTCAGTTCGTGGACTGGGTAGAAGCGCCCTATGCTGCGCTTACGGGGCGGGCCTTGGCCAAAATGTTGGCGCCTCAGGATATTGGTCTGGGCTTGAACCTTGGGGTCGCGCCCAGCGAGATCTTGCTTGACGGCGCTGCGATGATTTGGCTGCGCGATATTGCAGAGAAGGGGCCAACATCCATAGATGCGCGCCCCGTGTCGCTGAACGCACCACGCGGCCTGCCACAAGATATGTTCATTGCGTTGGATGCCAAATTAGCAGGGCTGACGGGGTTGGCCGCAGGTGCCTATCTTGCCTTAGCCGAGTATGCCGATGGCAGTCACAGCCATATCCTATGCTTTATCGATGCTGCGCCCGAGGCGCATGAGGCCTTGGCGCGTGCCGTTTCAGAAACGCTCCATCTGTCGGGCGTTGAGGCGGGAATGCTTGATGTGGTGTTTTTGCCGGCACATGAGGCCTTTGTCGCGAAATTAGCGAAGGTTGGCTTGCGTTTTGATTTGCCGCAGGTTGAAAAGCCACGGAAACGCCCCGCGCCGGGATCGGATCCAGATAAACCACCCAAGCTGCGATAGCTTGGCCCGCTGCAACGAAAGGCTTAGGCATGCAAACCACATTGACGACCGAGCTCTACATTCTCGCCCTCGCTTTCTTTTTACAGGTATTCCAATTGATACTTTACGGCGTTGTTGCGAATTTACAGGTCGGGGTCGGGTATTCCATGAGCCCGAGGGATACAGCCAAAAGCCTAACGGGTGTTGCGGGCCGATTGCAGCGCGCCTTAAACAACCATTTTGAGGCATTGATCCTTTTTGCCATAGCGGTGGGTTTGGTGACAGCGCTTGGGGCGTCTAATGCCGCCACTAAAATCTGCGCACATGCCTATTTGGTGGCGCGGATTCTTTATGTGCCTGCCTATGCGCAGGGACTTACGCCGTGGCGGTCTATCATTTGGGCGGTTGGGTTCTTTGCGACAATCTCTATGGTTGTGATCGCAGTTTTTTAATTTGTGATCACAAAGTCGAAAATCACCCCCTGAGCCGCGCTATTTTGGCCCGTTTTTGGGGGGGTGAGGGGTGAAAATCCTTGTTTCGCGCACGCCAATTTCCTATGCGCTTGGCGAGTTCGGCCTGACACAGGGCCACGACCGAGCGCTAAGGAGGCGAAGATTATGGCAGATTATGATGTTATCGTTATTGGCGCAGGCCCTGGTGGCTATGTGTGCGCAATCCGTTGCGCACAGTTGGGTCTAAAAACCGCCTGTGTCGAAGCCCGCGACACATTGGGCGGCACATGCCTTAATATTGGCTGCATTCCTTCTAAGGCGCTGCTGCACGCAAGCCATGCCTTGCACGAGGCAGAACATAACTTCGCCAAGATGGGCCTCAAAGGTGCTGCGCCCAAGGTCGATTGGAAAGGTATGCTGGCGTATAAAGATGATGTGATTGGCCAAAACACCAAAGGGATCGAATTCCTGTTCAAAAAGAACAAGGTGGATTGGATCAAAGGTTTCGGTTCCATCCCCGCAGCGGGTCAGGTGAAGGTTGGTGACACAACCCATAACGCAAAATCGATCATTATTGCATCTGGCTCAACGCCGTCCACGCTGCCAGGCATTGAGGTAGACGAAAAAGTCGTGGTCACTTCTGAGGGTGCCTTGGCTCTGGGTAAAGTGCCCAAGAAAATGGTTGTCATTGGTGCTGGGGTCATCGGTCTTGAGCTTGGGTCGGTCTATGCCCGTCTTGGGGTCGAGGTCGAGGTGATTGAGTATCTCGATACCATTACCCCCGGTATGGACAATGAAGTTGCCAAGAATTTCCAAAAAATTCTTTCAAAACAGGGTTTGAAATTTACGCTTGGGGCCGCTGTTCAAGGGGTAAAAACGACCAAGACCAATGCGACTGTCAGCTACAAATTAAAGAAAGATGATAGCGACCATCAGGTTGTTGCAGATGTGGTTCTGGTTGCGACTGGGCGCAAACCCTACACCGAGGGGCTTGGCCTTGATGCGCTTGGGGTGGAACTGTCCGAGCGCGGCCAAATCAAAACGGATGGCCACTGGCAGACCAATATTAAGGGCGTTTATGCGATTGGTGATTGCATCGCAGGCCCAATGTTGGCGCATAAAGCCGAGGACGAAGGTATGGCCGTTGCCGAGGTTGTCGCGGGCAAACATGGTCATGTAAATTATGGTGTGATCCCCGGCGTGGTTTACACAAACCCCGAAGTGGCTTCGGTTGGCGCGACTGAGGAGATGCTGAAGGCTGAGGGCCGCGCCTATAAGGTTGGGAAATTCTCCTTTATGGGCAACGGCCGCGCTAAGGCGAATTTCGCGGCGGATGGTTTTGTGAAAATCCTTGCCGACAAAGACACTGACCGCATTTTGGGGGCTCATATCATTGGCCCTGCGGCAGGGGATTTGATCCATGAGGTTTGTGTCGCGATGGAATTTGGCGCCAGTGCGCAGGATTTGGCGCTGACTTGTCATGCGCATCCTACATTCTCTGAGGCAGTGCGCGAGGCGGCATTGGCCTGTGGGGATGGGGCGATCCACGCCTGACTTGCGGCGTTTGAAACAAAGAGATGCCGAATGCAGGGGAGGCATTCGGCATCTCTCCATTGGGGTGTCTTGCACAACAGTTGAAAAAACCTTGGGCAAGTCTAACGGCGGGTTCTTGATTGGGGGACTGTAAACCGCATGGCCCATTCAAAACCTGATGCAGTTTAAGCAATGGTTAATGGTCAGCCTCAGGTGGCCAATAGCCTCAATCCATGGGTGACATCGGCCCGAACAGCCAATCGCAGCCCTGGCTCATCTCCAGCTTTTAATGCGGCGAGGATGGAACGATGATGCTGTGGCGCATCGGTTCGGTGTAGCCGCCCGTAGAGCGCGCGCATTGTTGGTCCCAATTGCAGCCAAACCGTTTCGGCCAAAGCTAACATTGCTGGCGCTTGCGCCCGCAAATAGAGCGTGCGGTGGAATTCAAGGTTGTGGCGGATATAGGCAATGGCATCGCCCGTATGGATCACCCCTGCAATAGCGCTATTAGTGCTTTCCATTCGTTCGATGAGGGCCATATGCGCCCGCGGCAGGGCGCGTGCGGCCAATTCAGGCTCAAGCAATGCGCGCAACGCCGCCAGTTCTTCGATCCGTTCATTGCTGAGTTCGGGGGTCGACACGCGGCCTGACGCCGATAGGGACAGTGCGCCTTCGCTCACCAAACGCCTAACCGCCTCGCGTGCAGGCGTCATCGAGACCTGAAATTCTTGGCCAATTCCACGCAGCGTCATCGCCCGCCCTGGCAAAATTTCGCCATGCATAATGCGCGAGCGCAAAGCGCGATAGACCCGTTCATGGGCCACCGCAACGGTTTGTTCAGTTGGGCGCGGGTTAGTCGGCATAGGCCATATGTGATCACAAACCCTATCCTGTTGGCAAGCTCTCAAAGCGCCACGCTAAAATCTCGTTCCCATGGGTTTTCAGCCATGCGCGATGCCGTTGATAATCAGGGCAGAGCGAGGCGCAATGTGCCCAGAATTTTGGACCGTGGTTCATTTCTGCCAAATGCGCAACCTCATGGGCGGCGACATAATCTAGCACCTCAGGCGGGGCCATGATCAGTCGCCAAGAATACATCAAATGACCCTGCGCCGAGCAACTGCCCCAGCGGCTTTTGGTGTCACGAAGTGTGAGCTTGGAAAACTGTCTTCCCAATTTATTAGCGTAATATTCAGAGGCTGCGTGGAGCCGCGCATTGGCGCGGGTTTTCAGAAACGCGGCCACGCGAATGGGCAAGCGTGGATCATCGGCAACGCTTAAACACCCATCGGCAAGCTTTGCCGAACGGCCACTGCCTTCGATGATCGGATGGGGAGCACCTTCGATGGGAATCACCGCACCAATAGCAGGGCGCTGTGCTGCTGGGCGGTCTTGTAGATGCCTCATCAACCATTCACGGCGAGCGTTCAAAAAGGCCAAAGCCTCACTTTCGAGCGCCCAATGGGGCATGGTTAGGCTGACAGTGCCATCTCTGTTGGACACCCGTAAGGAAAACCGCGTGGCGCGCACTGATTTCTTGATCACCACCTCAACGGGCTGTGGCCCATCCAAATGGTGAATCCAAGATGATATCTTGCGCAGCATCGCAATAAGCCTCCGTCTTTCATCAATTAAACGGGCAATCCGCGAATTAGTATTCGGAAAGCCTTTGACACCCTATTCACATTATGGCAGGGGATCGCAATTCTCTCGATAGCGTTCATTGAAGGGGGTGTCATGCCCAAAGAGGAATGGGGTGTTAAACGCGTATGCCCAACCACAGGCAAGCGTTTCTACGACCTTAAAAAAGACCCGATCGTTAGCCCATATACGGGCGAGGTGGTTACATTGGACACCGGTAAAGGTGGCCGCAGCTTGGTTGCGGAAAAACCATCTGCTGCGTCTGCCGCCAAGGCCAAAGACCGTGAGGACGATGAAGTGATCTTGGATGATGAAGATGATTTGGTATTGGATGATGATTCCGATCTGGATGACGATCTTCTCGAAGATGACGATGACGATAATGTCTCGCTTGATGACATTGCCGATGTCGGCTCGGATGATGAAGAGTAGATCACTCTGCTGACCATTGCGTGTGGGGCGGTTTTTTCCCTTGATCTGCCCCGCGCGACACCATAAACCGCAGATCGCAACGAATGTTGCAAACGGTTTTGGGGCCTTAGCTCAGCTGGGAGAGCGCTTGCATGGCATGCAAGAGGTCAGGGGTTCGATCCCCCTAGGCTCCACCAAATCCTCCTAACCCATTTATTTTATTATAAAATATATAGATATAATCCACAAAATACCATTTGTTACGTACAGTGGCACGTATGGCGACACGTACGCATAGGCTCCAAAGGAGGGGTTTAGGGGGCCATCGGAATGACCCGTCAATTTCATCCCCGCTTATAGCCCACATTCAGGTTGTGGTCAGTCTCACAAGTATCGCCTGAACAGCATTCAAAAATATTGGACTTACATATTGCGCACTGCTCATGCCCATGCACAACAATCGTGTTCAGTGGTGACTGACATCTAGGGCATCGTTGCTTGTAGTGAGTAGCTGGGTGAAGAAGGTTATCCATCATTCTGTCCTGCAGAAGCTGGCCCTGCGAATGTGGCGGCTGCAATGGTTGTGGCTAAGATGATGCGCTTCATGGCGTGGCCCTATCGTCTATCGCTTGCACGATCACTGATGGCATCTCTTGCGGTGTCTCTGGCGGCATCTCTGGCATCGTTAGCACGATCATTGATGGCAGGCGCTACGGCATCTCTTGCGGCATCTCTAACAGCATCGCTATTTTGTCCACCACCGATTTTGCCATCAGCCAAAGCTTTGCCAACAGGGGACAGGTTTGCATATGGAGCTTCACACCCACATATTGGATCAAAGTGACAGTCTTCATTTGGATCAGCATCACAACCGCCAAACAGTATATTTGTACGAATGGCAACCCAACCACCAGCACCCCCTAGAGATTGAACAAATACCAAAGACGCCTGCATATGTTGTTCAATACGGTTAGTTACTTCGTTTATTACGCTCAACGCCAAGATTGCTTGACCAGATGCGTCAACTAGCTCAATCCGCTTACGCCGCTCTCGTGCAGAGAGTATGCCGTCACCGTCTGTGTCTAACGCCATAGAAGCTGCTGTTGGTGCAAGAGTATCAGGATCAAGCCTTAGCCGAAGAAGGATAGCCGCTTGTTCAGCTACCAAAGTCGGTGGCGTGAAGATGGAGTCATTGAGCGTAAACTCCGTGTAACCTTCTGCATGAAGTTCTGAGACCATTGCCTCTATGCGAGGATCAACTTCCTGTGCCGTAGCTGATGTTACGGCTAGAAGTGTGGTGATTGCTATTTGACTAATACGATGCCTCATCCAAGAATGAGACCACCGAAACAACTAACCGTCAAGGATCGCAATGTTCAAACGGTGGGTCACAGGCTTCAAAGTTGGAGCTTGTAAACCTGCCAAATCAAAAATCAGTTCTCCTGATATCCAAAAATTGAATACTTGATTTGATAACCGTTAGATGGACGTTCCGCCAAAACCACATCGCATCTTAGACTGGCTGGATCACGAGGCGCTATATCCTCCACCTCTGAACAGCCGCCTAAAAAGGTATCATCAACCGCAAAAAAACCAATATTGAAAACTACCGTTATCACGTAATCGGCATTGGTGGCGATATCTGCTTCCAGACGATACTCGTAACTGAACTCTTCCGGCCGTTCTTCAAGCTCCAGATAAGTTAGGATTAGCGGTTGTGGCAATTGCCATGAACTGATGTTTGCCGGATCAATATTTCCATTCGCAGAATATAAAGGGGCAGTGTTTAATGCCAAGTCAGTATCTTCGATGGAACAATTCATCCCCTCGATCATGCTCGATCCTGAGTACATATTACCAGTGCTTCGTTCTATTGTATAAACGCCAGCGTCACTATTCATGTATATGTAGTTAGAAAATTGGCTAACTTTGTATATATCGCCACCAATAACTACATCCCCATAATCATTATCGATTAAAAAAGGGTAAACCTCGTTCTCAATTTTGCATTGTACAGATGTGGCAGGAGCGATCACTTCAATGGTACTAATAGTTTCCACTTCGCAGGTGACCAGCTGAGGGAAAGACATCCCGTCCATTGAAAGACTGCCAGTAGCAAGATCAACAGACCATTCAGAGCCTTTAGAAGAAAAATTTAACCTATCGGGACTAATCTCAGTAAAAATAAAATCATTGCCACCTCTTACCTGACCATCATAAGTATTTTCTGCGATCAGCATCAATTCACGTTCTCCAGAGCACTGCATTTTTATAAATTCAGAGGCTGAAAATGCGTATGTTGGAGCAAAAATTATCAGAATTAAAAAACTAACAATGATAGTTCGTAAGGAATTGAGTGACATTGTTGAAACTCCATAACCTGTATTAATCTTGATAGGTTCCGTTGAGTAATAGTTTCATTAAATTACACTTCAATGGGTCTCATGAAAATAATTTGTATCCCTTTTTTTGCAAGATGATTCCCATTCAACAACAACGCATCGCCAAAATAAAAATCCATGTCAGATTACATTTAGGGACTGAGGGTAGTCACCCTGCCCGAAAAGCTCTAACACCCCACCCTGCCACTGTTATATCGCCGCTACGGGTCTATTAGAGCGTTACCTTTGGGTCGCCAGGATTGACTACCCACGCGCTGCGCTTCAACTAAGTATGGGCACTCGCGGGCGGTAAAACAAAAAGAACCATTGTTATGGCCCACCGGATCTGGCGGGCCATTTTCTCTTGCCTCGGCGCTTGGGCAGAAAGGCGTTTGCCTCTATGCAAAAAAACAGAACAAATGTTCCACATTTAGCCGTGTTTCTGGGCTATTCTGGGCTTGTCAGCACCTTATTTTCTCGCGAAAGAGGACAAAGTTCCGCTTTTGTGAGGATTCGCCATGTTCGAACAGCTGGGCTTTGAAACCCTTACTGCTCCTCAGGCCGCTCTGTGGTTTGCATTGATTTTGGGATGCGCCTTTGGTGCTTTGGCGCAAATCACGCGCCTCTGCTTTCGCCGGATGATCGATGGTGAGGACCGCCGTCAAGCCGCCGGTATCTGGCTGATGGCGCTGGCCACAGCTACGCTGGGTACGCAGGCAGCCACACTGATGGGCTGGATCGATTTTGCAGGTCATCGCTTCATGGTCACAAATCTGCCCGTTGTGGCCATTGTCGTTGGCGGGTTCGCCTTTGGCGCTGGCATGATCTTGACGCGCGGATGCGTGTCGCGGCTGACTGTACTGAGCGCGAGCGGCAATCTGCGAGCGCTTCTGGTGCTAGTGGTATTCGCAATTGTCGCCCATGCCACGTTAAAAGGGGTGCTGTCGGGCCTGCACACTAGCTTAAAAGCTATCACCATGGAATTAGCCCCTGCTCTGCCGGGTACGCCACTCCTGTTGGCGGCGCTGATTGCGGGCGCTGCATTGGTCTTTGCCTGGCGTTCGGGCCTTGGGGCCGGAATGCTGGGTCTGGCAGCGCTGTTGGGGCTTTTGGTGCCTCTGGGCTGGGTTGGCACGGGCTATATCTTGTTTGACGACTTCGATCCAATCGCATTGCAAAGCCTGTCTTTCACGGCACCTGTCACCGAAACTTTGTTTTGGGTTGTTGCCTCGACCGCCATTGCGCCTGGCTTTGGTGTGGGATTGATGGGAGGCACAGTGCTGGGTGCGGGTTCGGCGGCGCTCTTACGGGGGCAATTTGCTTGGTCTAGCTTTGACAGCCCTCGCCAAACCGCGCGCTATTTGGCTGGTGCCGGACTGATGGGCTTCGGCGCAGTTCTGGCCGGCGGATGCACCGTGGGTGCTGGCTTGTCTGGTGTGCCTACCCTGTCATTCGCAGCGATCTTGGCGTTGACGGCGATCGCACTGGGGGGCGCGCTTATGCGCTTTCTACTCGCTGTAGTGCCTTTTGAATATGGCTCAAAAGCACCCAACACATCAGTACAACCGGCCACGTAATCAGCGCACTCTTGATTGTTTGTTTCTCAAAGCCCAGAGCAACCGTTAGCTATGATTGGATGCTTTGCCAATAAACACTCAAGTTATGAATGAAGATTTGGTAAACAGGCTGGTCCAATCGGCTCAAAGCTTTTGTAGGTAAGTATGAATTCTCGATGACCGAGCTGTTCAGATTTAGTTTGTTGACCGCCTGCGACAGCATATACAAGTTCACTAATCTCTTGTCCTACTTCGTCGATCGTACGATGACCTTCGATAATGTCGCCTGCGTTAATATCCATATCGTCAAATAGGGCACGATAGGTCTCTGGATTGGCACAAATTTTAATGACTGGTGATATTGCAGAGCCTACCACTGAGCCGCGCCCTGTGACGAATAGGGTCATGTGCGCACCAGAGGCTATCATCTCAACGATTTCAGCATTGTCGCTGATGTTCGGGAAGCCAAACCGAACGTCTCCATCCGGTACCACGTCCATTAGATACAGTCCGCCGCATGGAGGGATATCGCCTGGTTTGATAAGGCCGGATATTTGACTACTGCCGGATTTTACATAGGCCCCGAGTGATTTTTCTTCAATTGTGGATAACCCACCTGCGGCATTACCTGCAGCAAAGCTCCCATACCCAAGTGTTTGATAATAACGTTCGGCTTTGAGTACACTTTCTCGTATTGCCTGCCCTAATTCTGGGGTCACTGCGCGTTCTGCCATGATTTCTTCGCAACCGATTAGCTCCCCTGTTTCTTCGAAAATACAGGCTGCGCCTTCGGCTACTAGGAAATCGAATGCGCGTCCAGCGGCAGGATTACCTGATATGCCTGATGTTCCATCTGATCCGCCACAGACCGTCCCGATTACTAGGTCAGAGGGTGCCAACGGTGTGCGCGAAACATTGTCAATTTCTAAAAGTGCGCTTTTTATCCAGTCCTGGCCTAATTTTATTGTCGATTTAGTGCCACCTGCTTTCTGAATTACAAGCGTGCGGACGGGCCTGCCCGATGCTTCTACGGCTGCAGAAACACGCACTTTGTCGAAGCTTTCACATCCCAGAGAAACGAATAGGACTGCACCAACATTGGGATGGGTGCAGAGGCGCTCCATCATTTGCGCAGCATATTCATTAGGAAAGCAACCTGGAAAACCAATTAATTGTACGTCTTGGCCCCGGAACTCTGTCACGATTTCGGATGCTACAAAATGTGCGCATTCCACTAAATACGCTACTAAAACACTGTTTCGTATACCTTTTCTGCCATCTTGTCGCAGCCAGCCTTCAATCATTTTACTCTCCTCAGCTGACGGCATCTGCGTCGTGTAATACAACGCTTGGTGTATAGGCAGAACGTACGTTGTGGACGTGCACATGTTCGCCAGGCGCGATGTCCACTGTAGCTACGCCGATCGGCATGCCATATTTTAAGACTACATCTCCAGACTTGATATGCCTGCAGGCGATCTTGTGAGCCATTGGGATCATTTGAGACAATTGCACCTGGCCTCCATCCATGTCGATCTTTGTGCCCTCATCAGCGTTAATTCTCGCAACAAGTGTGTTGTCATCAGGATGAAGTCGCATAAATGGGCATGCTTTGAGTTCTGTCATAGGTACACTGCCTCTGAAGCTTACACTTATAGAAAGATGAAATAATAAGGTAAGCTTTGTCAAAACTGTTTGAGAACTATGAAGATTACGAATTCTGCAGTAGCATACGGGTTCCGCTGACGAATTCGCTTTTTTCGATCTAGGTGGTCTCTTGGGTACGGTGTCTTGTGTTTTTGGGCTTGGTGATAAAAAATGGCTAATTCTTCCGTTGATAAAAAATCTTGGAACTATAGTCCAAATGAGCCTATTCGATACAATCCGTTGTTTGAGTGGCCTATCGATGTCGCGAAGACGTTCAGATGGATTGTTTTCCGTTGGATCAGCATTTCACGGGCATTGTTTATCGCAATACTAGCGGTTGGAGCTTATCATTACTTAACTCCTAGCCTTGAAGCCTTTCAGGAACCAAGTTCTGAAATTATAGCTTTAACCTATGTTCGTAACTCAGCCATACTATTTTTGGTGGCCGGGTCACTTCATATGTATCTTTATTCTTTAAGGATGCAGGGCGATGACTTTAAATTTTTAAAACGAAAAATGGCCCAAAAAAACAAGTTTTTCAGTTTTAATGACCAGGTGTATGACAATATTTTTTGGAGCCTGGTTAGCGGTGTTACCGTGTGGACGGCATACGAGATTTTGTATTTGAACCTTCTCGCCAATGGCTTGATAAGCGTGATGCCATTCAACGACCACCCTTTACAATTTTTTGCATGGCTTTTGGTGCTGCCAATGGTTCGATCTGGTCATTTTTATTTTATCCATCGGTTGCTGCATCATCCCTTCTTGTACAAGCATGTCCACAGTACCCATCATAGGAACGTGCACACCGGTCCATGGTCTGGCATTTCAATGCATCCAATCGAAAACTTAATTTATCAATCGTCAGTATTGATACATTTTGTGATACCGTCCGAACCCGCTATAGTCTTTGTTCATCTATTTATGACGTCGCTTGGCCCGGCTTTTTCACATTCTGGTTTTGAAAAAATTCTGGCTAAAAAGACGACGTTACTCGACTCGGCGGACTTCCATCATCAGTTACATCATAGGTATTTTGAATGTAACTATGGAACTATGGAGGTTCCATTAGACGTTTGGTTTGGCACAGATCATGACGGCACCAAAGAAGCCACAAATCGTGTCCGTCTAAAAGTTAGCAAAAAGAGCGTGTAGGTCCCTCAAGAGTATTTTGATGCTGGTAAAATGCAGTGACAAATGGTCTTGAGGGAACTCGGTTTTTTAAAGTTACAACGCTTGAGGGCAGCTATTCTGTGATACTGCTAAGAGCTCCTGTTTTCTGAGAAATTATGGATTTGAAATGGGGCCAAGTTGCATTGACCTCATTTAACGTCGTTCCAAAACCTCTTTGATTGCCTCGGCCGTCACGCTGACGACAGTATCAGCTTCCTCGCGGCTGAGGCATAGCGGTGGCGCATAGCCAATGATATCGCCCTGTGGCATGGCCCGTGCAATCACCCCGCGCCGCGCCATTTCGGCGACAATCTGGGGGGTAATCTTTTTGGCGGGGTCAAAGAAGGTGCGAGTGTCGCGATCCTCGACCAATTCCACCGCGCAGAGCATGCCATCACCGCGCACCTCGCCCACATGGGCATGCTCGGAAAGGGCGGTGCGCATGGCTTGGTTGAAATAGGCGCCCGTGTCACGGGCATTCTCAACCAAATTCAGGCTGTCCAAAAGTTTGAGATTGGCAACACCTGCCGCCGCGCCGATGGGGTGGGCGGAATATGTCCAACCATGCCCCAAGGGGCCGAATTCATCGGTGCCATCCTCAAGAACCTTCCAAACTTTGTTGGAAATAATGGATCCTGAGAGCGGCGCATAGGCCGAGGTTAGGCCCTTGGCGATGGTCATGATGTCTGGTGTGATGCCATAATGGGGCGAGCCAAACATTGATCCCATGCGGCCAAAGCCCGTGACCACTTCATCTGCAATCAACAAGATGTCATGCTTTTGCAGAACGGGTTGGATTGCCTCCCAATACCCTGCCGGCGGCGGTACAATCCCGCCTGTTCCCAGCAAGGGTTCTGCGATAAAGGCCGCGATAGTGTCTGCACCTGCGCGGGCGATCAGCTCCTCAAGATCAGCCGCGCATTTGGCAGAGAATTCCGCCTCGGAGAGGCTGAGGTCATCACGGCGGAAGTAATAAGGGCTGGTTGTGTGCAAGACCGCATCAAGAGGCAGGTCAAATTTTTGATGGAACAGGCTCAACCCTGTCAGGGATCCCGACATCAGGCCTGAGCCGTGATAGCCGCGCCAGCGCGAGATGATCTTTTTCTTCTGCGGCAACCCACGGATATTGTTGTAATACCAAACCAGTTTGATGTTGGTTTCATTGGCATCCGATCCACCAAGCCCGAAATAGACCTTTGACATATGGTCGGGCGCACGATCCATGACCATCTGCGCAAGCGTGATTGAGGCTTCAGTGCCATGGCCTACATAGGCGTGGTAATATGCCAATTCGCGGGCTTGCTCGGCAATGGCCTCGGCCACTTCTTGACGGCCATAGCCGATATTCACGCAGTAAAGCCCAGCAAATGCGTCCAAAAAACGATTTCCATCGCGGTCGGTGATGTGACAGCCGCTTGCGGTTTGCACGATCCGATTGGGGCTTTCGCCGCGGGCGTGCTGCGCAAGATGTGTTGAAGGGTGCATGAAGCTGTCGCGATCCCATTTCGACAGCTGATCATTGGTAAGCATCGGCTTTGTCCTTTGTCATGTGGTTTGGCACGTTTGCCGCAAGCCTAAGAGAAAATCCGTCCCAGTGCCATGCCTTGCGGCGAAGTCATGGATCACAGACCCGACACTGTGATTGGCGCAAGCGACGTTTTTGGTGCAAGCAATGACGCGAAGCGGGAAGCGGTGGGCGGTGAATTATCGAAAACTTGGCCCACCAACAGGAGGCGGCAGATGGTTTCTCGCATTCATAACTTTCCAACCCAAGAATATCAGGCGCGTATTGCGCGCACGCGCGCCGAGATGGCCGCGCGAAATTTGGATTTCATCATTGTAACTGACCCGTCCAATATGGCGTGGTTGACGGGCTATGACGGTTGGTCATTTTACGTCCATCAAGCGGTGCTCTTGGGCCATAAAGGCGAGCCGATTTGGTGGGGCCGCGCGATGGATGGATTGGGTGCTTTACGCACAGTCTGGATGTCAGATGACGCTGTGGTTGGCTATGATGACACCTATGTGCAAAACCCCGAAAAACACCCGCATGAAACCCTTGCGAGCCTGATCCATGATCATGGTGGCCTGCGAGGGCGCATTGGCGTTGAGATGGATAATTACTATTTCTCTGCTGCTGCCTATGCGGCTCTAGTGAAGGGGCTGCCTGATGCTGAATTTGTGGACAGCACAGGTTTGGTCAATTGGCAACGCGCGGTGAAATCCGAGCAGGAAATCACCTATATGCGCCGCGCTGCAAAGATTGTGGAGCGGATGCACGAAGTCATCCGTGAAACGGCTGAGCCCGGCATGCCGAAAAACGCTCTTGTGGCCGAGATTAGCCGCACAGGCATTTTGGGTGCGGATGGTCATTGGGGCGATTATCCCGCCATCGTGCCCCTGACCCCCTCAGGTGTGGATGCCACGGCCCCGCATCTGACATGGGATGACAAACCTATGGCTGCGGGCGAAGCGACCTTTTTTGAAATCGCAGGCTGTTATCGCCGCTATCATTGCCCTCAATCGCGAACCCTATTCTTGGGCGAGCCGCCTGAAAAATATCGCCGTGCCGAAGAGGCGGTGGTCGAGGCAATCCATGCAGGCCTTGAACAAGCGAAGCCAGGGAATTTCTGTGAAGATATTGCGAATGCCTTTAACAAAAAGCTCAATGAAATGGGGTTCGAGAAAGACAGTCGTTGTGGCTACGCGATTGGTCTAAGCTATCCGCCTGACTGGGGCGAGCGCACGATGAGCTTTCGGCGCGGGGATCGTTCCGTTCTTAAACCAGGAATGACCTTCCATTTCATGCCTGCTTTGTGGTTGGATGATGGCGGGCTTGAAATCACTGAGCCGATCCTAATCACCGAGACAGGTGTTGAATGCCTGTCTAACTTGCCACGCGAGGTATTTGTGAAATGACCCCAACCATTGCCCTTGATGGCATGGGCAAGGCGCATGGCCATTTGCGCCTATCCCATAGCCGCGATGACAGCGCATGGGGCCATGTTATGATTCCGATATGCGTCATCGGCAATGGGGATGGCCCGACCGTTTTGTTGACGGGCGGCAATCACGGGGATGAGTATGAAGGGCCGATTGCCCTGCATGATTTGGCCTATTCGCTTGAGGCCTCTGATGTCGCGGGGCGGGTCATCATTCTGCCGCAGATGAATACGCCCGCCTTTTTGGCGGCAAGCCGCACATCGCCGATTGATCAAGGTAATATGAACCGCGCCTTTCCTGGAAATGCGCGGGGCACGGTCACACAGAAAATCGCAGCATATCTCAACGATGAACTCCTGCCGTGGGTTGATGCGGTTTTGGATTTCCACTCAGGCGGCAAGACGTTGGATTTTCTGCCCTTTGCCGCTAGCCATGTCTTGCCCGATGCGGCCCAAGATCAGGCTTGTGCGCAGGCCGCCCGCGCCTTTGGCGCACCATATACTGTTAAAATGCTTGAGATTGATGACACAGGTATGTTTGACGGCGCGGTTGAGCGCGCAGGGAAAACCTTCGTGACGACCGAGCTTGGTGGCGCAGGGATGGCGCGTGCGGAAACAGTCGCGATCGCCAAGCGCGGGGTGCGCAATTTTTTGGTTCATTTGGGCGTTTTGCAGGGCAAGGTAGAACAGGCACCAAGCAGCCTGTTAGATATGCCTGATGCGGATTGTTTTACCTTTGCCGAGATGAATGGGCTTTATGAACCCGTTGTTGATTTGGGCGCGCGCCTGCGCGCGGGCGATCTTGTCGCCCGTATTTGGCCTGTTGAGGCCACAGGCAAACCCCCGCTCGGCCTTCTGGCCAAGCGTGATGGTTTGCTCGTGGCTCGCCACGCACCAGGCCTGATTAAATCAGGGGATTGTGCAGCGGTTTTGGCTGTCGAGTTGGGCGCTGCCTAATCTGCGCCCTCAACCTTGTGCAGGTCTTGCATGAGCACGGGATCGACCCCGCGCTGGGTAATTCGTAAGCCGTGTAAGAGAGCCATAGCGCGAACTCACGCCCTTTGCGGATGTCTTGACGATTTTCGCCATCCTTGAAAGTGCGTGCGATCACTTCGCAGGCTTTTAGCACTACGCCGATCACATCGGACACGCCCACTTCGGGCCATTCTTTTGCAAGTTTTGGCGCAATCGCTGAAATCTGATGTTTCAGTCATAAGCAAAGCCAAAACTGCCTCAAGCAGTTCTTCATCTTCCATGGACATGTTGGGTTTTCCCGTACCAATTAATTATGGCCAGAGTCTCCGAGCCGTATCCCGACAGGCTTCCCCTGCGGGCGCTCTGGTGCTGCACATGCCGTGCCAAGATGAATAAAAAAAACCCAAAATTTGAAAAACACTTTCCATGAATTTTGGTTAACTTCTCCGAAGTGGTGTTTTTGCCGTGGAAGGGGGGCATCTTGGGCGTTAGGGTGAGCCCATGTCTGCGTTGACCTTCTCTTCCGATCAGGCCGAGGCCTTTGATAGTATTGCCGCCATGTTGGCGGGGCATGGTGTGGACATTGAAGCCGAGACGATCACCCCAATCTCAGATGGCCAATCAGGCGTTCTGGCGATTACGGGAAAAGCGGGCTCTGGGAAAACGATGCTACTATCGGCCTTGGTAAAAGGTCTTGAGACCGCCGGGGTCGACCTGATCACAGGTGATTTCGAGCCACGCCGCCGAAAAGACCGCAGGTCTGCTGCAATCCTTGCCCCCACCAATAAAGCCGCAAGCGTTTTGCGCATGCGTGGGGTGCCAGCCACAACGATCCACCGTATTCTGTATACGCCTGTTTATGACCCTGAATTTGAAAAGGTCGCAGAATGGCTTACAGGGCAGGGGGAAAGGCCGCAGATTGAAGCCCTGAGTGATGAGGCGCTCGAGCGCGCGCGCCTGACCTATGAAACGCATAAATCGGTTCCTGCAGCCTTGGCAGCGGCGGGGTTGCGGGGATCAGATTTCATCACAGGCTGGAAACGGCGAGAGGAGCCGTTGGATATCGGTCTGGTCGATGAGGCCAGCATGTTGGATGATAAGCAATTCACGGATTTGCGCGAGATATTTCCCGCGCTTGTTCTGTTCGGCGATCCTGCCCAATTGGCGCCCGTGGGGCAGTCAGGCAAAATGGTGTTCGAGCAGATCAATCAAAAAGCGGTTTTTTCCTTGGGCCGTATCCATCGCCAAGATGCAGATAACCCGATCCTTGATCTGGCCCATGCCTTGGGGGATCCCGCGCTTGAGTTCGAGCAATTTGAACGGATGATTGAGCAGGCGGCCGCGCGGGATGAGCGCGTGGTTGTTTCGCCGCGCGCTGATAGTGATTTGATGGCCCGCAGCCCCGTTTTGGTTTGGCGCAATACCACAAGGGTGCGATTGATCACGGGCTTCCGATCGGTGCATTGCGTGCCCTCTGATGCGCTATTGCCAGGCGAACCTCTGATTTGTGATGGGATTGAATTGCCGCTGAAGCATCGCAAGAAGCGCATTGATCTTGAGGCCCGCGGTTTGATTAAGGGGGCGCAGGTTGTCTATGTTGGGCCAGGCTCGAAACCTGGGTTTTCGCGCTTGCATGTCATAGGGGCCGAGGCGCCGCGCCTTTCGGCCGCCTCTATCGTGAAAATTGAACTGCCCGATGAGGAGGAACCATTCATCCCCTATGCCGCCCATATGGGCGCTGCGTTTTTGCATGGGGCTGCGGTGACGATCCATAAGGCACAAGGCAGCCAATGGCCCGATGTGCAGGTCTTTGCCCCTGATCTTTACGCGGCAAGCCGCATGGGCCGTGTCGAAGCGAGCCAACCTTTGTGGAAACGCTTGGCCTATGTGGCGATTACGCGGGCTGAGAACCGCTTGATTTGGGTGACGCGCTATATGCTGTCAAAACCCAAAAGCCCGCTTGGGGTCAGTGATCTGGAGGTGCCAAGCGCTCCTTTGGTCTTAGCTGCCCAATTAGGCCCGGATCATGCGGAATAGAGCGGAGACAAGCCACCCCACGGCAATGGCGATGAAGAGCGCCAAAAACCCGTAAAGCAGCGGCTGTTCATTTGCGAGACGATAGGCTGCGCGCTCAATCCCGACTTTTTGAACGGCAATCGTGTTTTCATGTGCACTGATGACGCGCCCTTCACGGGTCAGGAAAATGCGCACCAAGTAATCCCCCTCAACCAAATTTGCGGGCAGGGTGATAGAGGTCGAAAATAGGGTATCTTCCCGCAGATCGACACTGTTTTCATTAATCTGATAGAGGCCTTCTTCGGCGCGCAGACGGGCTAGGGCTTCGAGGAACCCACTGGTATGATCTGCTCCGCCAGCGGCATTGCGAAACGCACGCGGCAGAGAGATGCTATAAAGCACATCAGAAACACTGCTAATCGCGTCACGATAGGGGGCGCTGGTGGCGACAGCATAAAATGTTGGCGCAGCATCGATATGCGCAAAGGCGCGGTTGATCCAAATCCCGCCAAAGCGTTCCTTACGCCGCATTGTGACAGGGCGGCTTGGGCCTGCGACAGTCACCACGACCTCAAGGTCTGTATTGCGTGCAATGGGCGCTTCGCGCCGCACAGCGCCAAAAATCAAAATTTCCGAACCAGAGAAATTGGTCGTAATCGAGATGCTGTCTTGGCTGAACCCAGCGACCACATCTTCGGCCCAGACCGGCAGCAGCGTGGACAGATAAACCAAGACTGCGACAAGCATTCTCATAGTCCCACCCCCGCTTGGTAGGATATGGAATAGAGCTCGGCGGGTTCGACCAAGAGATCAAAAGCCAATTTTGCACAGACGATCAAGACGAGGCTCGCCAATAAAATCCGCAATTGCTCGGCCCGTAATTTTGTGCCGATTTGCGTTCCGATTTGCGCGCCAATCGCGCCGCCGACCAAAAGAACAATCGCCAAAAAAATATCGACCGTGCGGTTCGTTGCGGCATGCATCACAGTGGCAAAGCCAGTGACAAAAATAATCTGGAACAGGGATGTGCCAACCACAACTTTGGTGGGCATTCCCAGGAGATAGATCATGACAGGCACCATGATGAACCCGCCACCGACCCCCATGATGGCCGCCAAAAGCCCGACAAACGCCCCTGCAACAAGTGGGGGGATTACAGAAATATACAGCCCCGAAACACGGAATTTCATTTTGAAGGGCAGGGCGTGAACCCAGTTATGTTTGCGCCGCTTTGGGGCTGTGCCATGGCGACTTCTGCGCAAGGCGCGTAGGCTTTCGACAAACATCATGCTGCCGATGATGCCCAAGAACACCACATAGGAAATCTGCACCACCAGATCGACCTGACCCATGGCGCGCAAAATCGCGAAAAGCTGCACACCTGCGCCTGCGCCGATCAAGCCGCCAATCAGCAAAACCGCACCCATGCGCAAATCAACTGTGCGCCGCTTGAGATGGGCCATCACGCCTGAAACGGATGACGCCACGACCTGACTGGCGGATGTGGCAACCGCCACAGCGGGGGGGATGCCGATGAAAAACAGCAAAGGCGTGATCAAAAAGCCGCCGCCGACCCCGAACATACCTGACAATATGCCAACCAATCCGCCAATCCCGAGAATGGCAAAAGCGTCAACACTGACTTCGGCGATGGGCAGATAGATTTGCATAAGGGGGGCCGTTCATCACTCTTATCCCGTTACAGCACAGGCAGACAGTCGGGAAAAGTTAAATTTCTTTAACCATTTTTGAGATAGTGCCGCAAAAGGCTTTCGAATTTCTGTGCTCCCAAGGGGGCCATGGCCTTTGTATGCTCATGGCTGATGGCTTCATCAGAGAGGCCTGCTGCCATGTTTGTGATGACCGATATCGCCGCAACCTCAAGACCTAAAAAGCGACATAAGATGACTTCGGGCACAGTGGACATTCCCACCGCATCTGCGCCAAGGGTGCGGATTGCGCGGATTTCGGCTGGCGTCTCGAAGGAAGGGCCAGAATACCACGCATAGACCCCTTCGCGAAGGCGGATGCCCTTTTCCTCTGCGGCATGGCGCAAGTCTGCACGCATCGCAGTACTATAAGCATTTTTCATCGGAACAAATCGGGCATCGTCTTCGATACCGATAAGTGGGTTTAGTCCTGAAAAATTGATGTGATCGTTTATTAACATTAAGTCTCCGGGAAGAGATTCTGAACTTAACGATCCCGCCGCGTTGGTGATTATAATCCTCTTGCCACCGAGTTTCTTGAAAGTTTCTAACGGTGTGCGCATTGCATCTGCTTTGCCTTGTTCATAGTAGTGACTTCGGCCATTAAAAATTAAAACTCTGCGACCTTCCAATTCTCCTATAACAAGTTCAGATTTGTGACCTGAAACCTTAGAAATTGGAAAATTTAAAAGATCAGAGTAGGGTATCTTGTGTCCCTGAACTAAATCTAAAAGATGGCCCATTCCTGACCCTAAGATTACACCTATATCGGGTGGCATAGTTCCCGTAATTGACTGAATTTTTGAGATATTATCCATTTTTTAACTGCAATAATTTCATTTATAGTTTGCGTTTGGTGGAGAACAAATAGTCAAATCACATTTTGAGTGGTTGGCTATTCTTTCTGGTACGGTTTTCCTATTGCGCCAGGAGGCCGTGCATGTCCGATTATACCTGCGACGACGACTATAGTTGCTAAGTAAGGTGCCATCGCAAGAAATTCAGATGGTATTGGAGTATTCAGCAGCGCAAGTTTTTGTTGAAGACTATCGGCAAAGCCAAAAACGAGTGCAGCTGACAATGCACCTACAGGATGCCAACGTCCAAATATCATCGCCGCCAAGCCGATGAAGCCACGGCCGCCGGTCATCCCTTCATCAAATCGTCCAACTGAACCGAGCGTGAACCAAGCCCCGCCAAAGCCAGCGACTGCGCCGGCCAACACAACGTGGAAATACCTCGTACGAATTACGTTTATACCTAAGGTGTCTGCCGCTTTCGGATGTTCGCCCACTGCTCGAGCCCTAAGGCCATTGCGCGTGTAGAAAAGATAATAGGTGGTGATTGCAACTAAAATTAGTGCGCCATAAACAAATATATTTTGGGAAAAAATTACTGGTCCGATTATAGGTATATCGCTTAGTAATGGGATTTTTATTGCCCTAAATACTGGCGCGTTGTTCAGATGTCTGTATTCGGAAAAAACCTGCGAGGATACGTATGAGGTAAGTCCAAGCACTAATAGGTTTATGACCACTCCGGCAATAATTTGATCCATACGGAAAGTGATAACTAACGTTGCGAGGATAAAGCCAAAGCTTCCACCAATGATTATTGCACTAATCATTCCGCCCCAGCCACCGAACAATGATCCTGCCAGTGCACCCGTGAATGCGCCCGCAAGTAGCATTCCCTCGATAGCAATATTGATCACTGCAACTCTTTCTGAAAGAAGGCCCGCAAGTGCACCTAATGCTATTGGTACGGCCCTCACTACGGTAGCTTGCAGCATTCCTGTGAGATTAAGACTTTTATCAGCAGTGGCCCAAACCAGAAAAGCGGCGACTGTTATCAGAAAGCCAAATCCTAAAGAAAGCGCGATCCATCGGCCACCTCCCTTCAAAAATTGCCGCACACCAATAAATGCGAGGATCATTGAAGCCACAGTGTTAAATGGTCCACCGGATAGAACTAAGTCTTTCAAAGGTAGGGCATCGTTTGGCCGCGATAGTTTGAAAGTTGCATACGATCCATCTGGTACATTCAAAAAGAACAGAACAATCGCGGAAAGCGTTAAAAGGATTATCCCACTCGTTTGAGATCTATTTATTTTTTTATGATTAAAAATATCGGAAATCCTCATGATGTTCTCTTATTTTTTGAGAATGCCCATGGAGTAATCGTACGAATAATTAAGGGTGCAGCGATAAACACAACAACCAATGCTTGGATTATACTAATTAGATCGATTGAAACTCCTGCATCAATTTGCATTTGGCGGCCGCCTGCTTCAAGTCCCCCAAACAATATCCCCGCGAATAAAATTCCAATTGGATGGCTACGACCTAAGAGCGCCACCGCGATTGCATCAAATCCAATACCCGCGGAAAAACCAGGACTGGCGCGTTCTAAAACGCCCGAAATTTGCACTGCGCCAGCAAGGCCGGCTAATCCTCCGGCTATTGCCATGGAGCCTATAATTACCATCTTGGGGTTCATGCCCGCGTAAAGCGCTGCATGCGAGTTCTCTCCGTTTGTACGAATGGCAAAACCCATTTTTGATTTTCTTATTAACCACCACAGTAGGATGACAGCCCCTAGCATCAAAAAAACACCTACATGAAGGCGTAGATTTGGATCTATCCAGTCTAGTAATTTTGGTAATTGTCCATTGTCTGGGACCGACTTAGATATTGGATCCGAGCGACCATCTTTTTGTATGAATGGTTGGCGTAATGCATAGTCAAGGATCCGATAGCTTATTAAATTCAACATAATTGTAAGAATTACTTCGTGCGCGCCTGTGACAGCACGCAACACCCCCGCAATTCCCGCGTAGGCTGCTCCTGCCAAGGATCCCACAATTAACGTAAAAGTAACTAAAACGATTGTTGGCAGATCTGAGAAAGTAAAACTAAAGATTACTGCTAGTAGGCCACCGATAATTATCTGGCCTTCTGCTCCGATGTTGAATAATCCCGCTCGGAAGCCTAAGCCAATCCCCAAACCTGCTAATATTAACGGTATCGCGGCGGTAAAAGTTTCAGAAATTGCATTAATTGATCCAAATGCACCGTATCCCAATGCAGAAAAACTTCTACCAATAGTATCAATATCAACTCCGGTTGCAGTCATTATAAGCGCGCCAATTAGGAGCGCAGTTGCTATAGCTATGATCGGCAAAACTATGGCGTCTCGGTAAGCGCCTTGCTGTAGCATTAGTAAATCAGCGGCAGTTTTTCGAAAAGTTGATTTAGTGATCATTGTAAATTTCTTCTGTCGAACCTGCCATCGCTAGTCCAATTTGGTTTCGCTTGGGTTTTGCATCTGTATTGTCAAATTCTGCAACAATAGAGCCATCATACATGACAAGTATCCGGTCAGATAAAGATATGATTTCGTCTAACTCAGATGAAACAAGTAACACACCATTTCCATCATCACGGCTCTGGACGAGGCGGCTGTGGATATACTCTATCGAGCCAACATCAACGCCTCTCGTCGGTTGTGCAGCAATGACGATTTTTGGTTTGCGGCCTAGTTCTCTTGCAACAACCATTTTTTGTTGATTGCCGCCAGACAAGCTCTTGCCATTAAGTTCAACTGACGGTGTCCGCACATCGAATTCTTCACACAATAGTTCTGCAATCGACCTAGCTTTTTTCCAATTTATTGTGATAAAATTAGAGATAATATTTTCGTAGTAATTATTGATAATAATATTTTCTGTGATTGAAAAGTTTTCAACCATTCCAAATTTATGACGGTCTTCTGGAATGTGGGCCATACCTGCTATATGGCGCTGGCGTGCATTAGCTTTCGTAATATCTAGTTCGCCCAAAAACATTTCACCTGCGTAGTTTTTTCTTAATCCTGTAATGACTTCTATTAATTCTGTCTGGCCATTCCCCTGAATACCGGCAACACCTACTATTTCTCCAGCGTTAATACTGAAATTTATATTTTTTAGAACTCGTTCGTTATCTTTTGTATAGAGCTCGACATTATCGAGCTTTAAAATAGGGTGGCCTATTTTTGACTTTATTTTATTTACAGTAAAAGACACCTGTCGCCCGACCATCATCTCTGCAAGCTTTTCTTTGGTAAGTCTTTTAGGATTTCCTTCGCCTGTAATACGCCCATGCCTCAGCACTGTAACACGATCGGCGATTTCTTTGATTTCGTGTAATTTATGAGTAATAAATACTATCGCCTTACCTGACGCTTTAAGGGCCCTTACTATTGAAAAAAAGTCTTCTACTTCACCTGGTGTCAGGACCGCAGTTGGCTCGTCAAAAATAATTACATTAGCTTCTCGAAATAAAACTTTTATAATTTCAACTTTCTGTTGTATCCCAACTGGAAGATCTTCGATAATGGCATCTGGGGGAACTGATAGGCCATATTCAGAGCTAATTTTATTAACTAGAGTGCGAGCCTTTGATAAATCTAAATAGTCAGCTGTCTTAACTGGCTCAACTCCAAGAACTACATTTTCAGCGACTGAAAATATTGGTACCAGCATAAAATGCTGATGAACCATCCCTATTCCTGCAGAGATACTGTCTCCAGGGCCTCGAAAATTTACTTCAATGCCATCGATTAGTAATTTTCCTTCATCGGGCGCATAAAGCCCAGAAAGGATGTTCATAAGCGTGGATTTTCCAGCGCCATTTTCACCAAGTAAGCCCAGCACTTCGCCCGCTTTGATTTGCAGGTTAATTTGATCGTTCGCAATTACAGAACCAAACCGTTTTGTAATGCCTTTTAATTCTATGTCCATTATCATAGACCCTTAAGGATCCCTCCCCCGAACTTATCAGGGGAGGGATTAGGTTTTTAAGGCCCTACCGAAATCGAGCCGTCAATTATTCCGGCACGAACCGCGTCAATTTCCGCCTTTAATTCAGAGGGGACGGCACTCTCAAAGTTATGATATGGTGCGATCCCGACTCCGTTGTTAGCTAAAGTGCCAACGGTAAGGCCTCCTTCAAAAGATCCATCCATAGCTGCGTTGATAACTGCTTCAACAGTACTATCCATACGCTTGAGGACTGAAGTTAGGTATACATCAGCACGTTCTGGATCAGTAGCAACTAAATCGGCGTCCACGCCGATAATTTTCAAACTGTCGGAACCTAGTTCTGCCGCTAGTGCAGCCGAGCCCAAGCCAACGGGACCAGCTACTGGCATTACAATATCGGCACCTTCATCATATAGGTTTTGTGCAAATGCACGGCCGTCATCCAAGCTATCGAAGTTATTCGTAAATAGGCCTTCCTGTGAACTTGGGTTCCAGCCAAGAACTGCTACGGATGTACCGTGTTGTTCATTATAATAGTCAACGCCATATACAAGGCCATTCATGAAGGCTGTCACAGGAGGTATGTTTAAACCCCCAAATGTGCCGATAGTACCTGTTTCTGTCATTCCTGCGGCCAGGTATCCAGCTAAAAACGCGGCTTCGTCAGTCGCGAAAACTTGCCCAAGGACGTTTGGAATTGTGGGATCATATGCAAAATCCACAATTGAGAATTTTTGATTAGGGTTTGCAGTGGCCGCATTAGCGGTGGCTTCTCCCATCAGGAAACCTACTGTAACAATTATATCGCATGATCCATCCATCAATGCGTTGAGATTAGCTGCGTAGTCAGTTTCTGATTGGGACTCTAAAAATCTTCCTTCGATCCCTCTATTGGCAATCGCGTTTTCAACCCCATGCCAAGCTGTTTGGTTGAAGCTAGCGTCATCAATTCCGCCAACGTCAGTAACTTGGCATGCAGTGAATGCATTGGCTGATGCAGTGCATAAGAGCGTGAAGCCTATTGCAAGGCTAGTTTGTTTTACAAATTTCATTTTAACCTCCATGTTTGTGATCTGAACCTAGGGAATGGGCCTGGTGGTTACGAGATCTATGCCAAATCGTTTTTTATTGGGTAGTCTACTGGCAGGAGAGGATATTGGAAAAAAAATAAAACTTTCACAATGATTTTGGATCAATCGGCGATTTTTAATTTGTATCTAGAGTTTTTGCTAACATTATCGCATCGCTGCACTTGCCATTTTTGTACTGATAATAGCCTTTGCGAAATCCAATTTCGTTGAAACCAAAAGAGGTGTAGAGCGCCCGGCCAATACTGTTTTTGTTGTCCACTTCCAAAAAAATCTCTTTAATTTGAGCCTCCTTAGCTATTGAGATTAGTCTAGAAAGCAGAGCTTTTCCGTGACCCTTTCCCTGATGGTTTGGGTCAATTGCAATGGTTAAGATTTCAGCCTCTGGTGGCACGATCCGAAGAACGGCAAAGCCGTGATCATGATGGCTGATGGTCATATTGTGCGCCACAAGCAACTCTTCAAAATCCTTGCGCGTCCATGCGCCGCCTTGGTTAAAGGCGCGGGCGTGTAATTCGGCCATTTGTGCAGCGGTGCGGGTCACAGCAAACGCGGCCCATATTCGCGCGCAGGGGCTGCATCTGCCGCGCGCAAGTAAAGCGGCGAAGGGCGCGGCAGCGGCATATCTGTAGCTTGTTTGGCCTCGGCGATATGGGCGATTGCTGTGGCGATCATGACAGGTGGGGCGACATGGGTTAGCCCATAAGCATCGGCAATTTGCGGCCCCAAACTTCCTGTGACCTGCTGAGCCAGTTCACGAGCGGAGAGCGTGTTCAGGGTGACAAGCCGCGCTTCATCTGCGCGGCCCTGATCATCAAAGCTTTGCAGATAGGCCTCATCGCGGCGGGCATCTTCGATCACGCTGAGGGGGCCTTTGATCCCATAACGGCGCGCTTCAAAAATTGAGACACCAATCGCAGGTCGCGCCAAGGCCAGTGCAAGACCACGGGCGGCTGAGACGGAAATACGTAGGCCTGTGAAATTGCCCGGCCCGATGCCAACACCAATGGCACCCAAGTCTGCGGCTGTTTTACCTGCTTCTGCGAAAATCTCATCTACCAAAGGCATCAGGCGTTCCGCCTGACCTTTCGCCATTGGTTCAAACCGCGCAGCAAGGACTGTGCCCCCGTCTACCAAAGCGGCCGCGCAATGCGCGGCCGATGTATCTATCCCTAAGCAAAGCAAAGGGGATTAGACCGTGACAGGGCGCACTTCCACCACTTCGGGGATGTAATGGCGCAACAGATTTTCAATACCCATTTTCAGGGTCAAGGTTGATGAGGGGCAGCCCGCGCAGGCCCCTTGCATATGCAGATACACCACCCCACGATCAAAGCCGTGAAAGGTAATGTCGCCGCCATCTTGCGCCACAGCAGGGCGCACACGGGTGTCGAGCAATTCTTTGATCTGACCCACGATCTCGGCATCCTCGCCGCTGTGGTCAGCATGGCCCCCTGCGGCGGGCCCCTCATCCCCCATCACGGGCGCGCCAGACTGGAAATGCTCCATAATCGCGCCGAGAAGGGCAGGCTTGATATGATCCCATTCGATTGTATCGGCCTTGGTCACAGTCACGAAATCGGTGCCAAAAAATACCGCCGTTACGCCATCAACCGCAAAAATGCGCGCGGCAAGTGGCGATTTATCCGCCGTCTCGCGCGATGGAAAATCGGCTGTGCCCATGTCCAGAACGGTTTGCCCTGGCAAAAACTTCAGCGTGGCTGGGTTCGGGGTGGATTCCGTTTGAATAAACATTGGGCTTTCTCCTGCGCGCAAGCATGAGCCTGATATGATATGGCACCCCCGATAAGTCAAGTTTTAGAATAGTTCTAAAACTTAGCAATCAGGTGATTTGCTCAAGCTGTTCTTTGGTCAACTCACCTGGAACAATGGTGATCGGCGCAGGCAAACTGCCGGCCTGTTTCGTCAATTGAGTGACCAATGGGCCAGGCCCACCCTTGCCCGATCCTGCCCCAAGAACCAACACACCAATATTGGGATCATCGTGAATATGGGCGAGAATTTCTTGGACAGGTTCCCCTTCACGGATGGCGAGACTGGGATCAATCCCCTGTCGGTCGCGCATCCATTTTGCAAACACTTCGAAATGTGCCTCGATCCGTTCCCGCGCTTCGGCGCGCATCAAATCGCCAATGCCGATCCAGTGTTGGAATTCCTCAGGTGGGATGATGGAGAGGATTTCAACCGCGCCCTTGGTGTTGGCTGCGCGCATCGCGGCAAAGCGCATCGCGTTAAGACATTCACGCGTGTCGTCTAGAACCACCAGAAACTTACGCATATTTTCATCCCCTCTCACCGTATCAAAGGATGCGCATTTGCACGCGCCATTTCAACAACAAACGCGTGATGCCTTATGAGGCCGCCTCGCTGCGCGCCCAATCCCAATAGAGATCGCGCGCTTTCTGGCTGATGGGCCCGATCTCATAGGAGATCTCGTCAAAGGCGCTGACGGGGGTGATTTTTTGCAAGTTCCCCGTCAAAAATACCTCATCGGCGCGGCGGAAATCATCAAAACTGAGCACGGTTTCAACCACCGTGATGCCATTTTCGCGCATGTTTTTGATATGGCGCGCGCGTGTTATGCCTGCCAAAAATGTGCCATTTGGAATTGGCGTATAGACCACGCCATCGCGCACCATAAAGACATTTGCGGTGGCGGTTTCCGCAACATTCCCCATCGCATCGGCCACAAGTGCGTTGTCAAAACCCTTGGTTTTCGCCTCAAGAAGCATCCGCGCATTGTTGGGGTATAGGCAGCCTGCTTTTGCGTTGACCACATTATCCGCCAAGACGGGGCGGCGGAAGGATGTGGTGGTCAGGCGCACGGTTTTCTTGGGGTCGGGCATTGGGATTTCTTCAAGGCTGATCGCAAATCCTGTTGCGCCCGCCTTTGGCAATATCCCCAATTCGCCCCCATCAAGCGCCCAATACATGGGGCGAATATATACGGCGGCATCCGCGGGATAGCGCGCCAATCCTTCCCAAATGATTTCAAACATGGCCTTTGGGCTATGGCTTGGCGTGATCATCAACGCCTCAGCAGATCTGTTGACCCTTGCGCAATGCGCCATCAAGTCTGGCACGAGCCCGTCCACATAGCGCGCGCCGTCAAACACATTGGAGCCAAGCCAAGCGCCATGATCAGCGGCGCGGATGACAGGGATATCCCCATCATGCCACGCGCCGTTGAAATAGGTTTTTATATTGCTGCCAGTTGCCATGAGTGATCCTCCTCATGGCTACCTATAGGCCGCTTCAGCCCGTTGGGCCAGTTGCAAAGCCCAATTGATATTCCATCGCTGATGACGCGGGTTTTGGGCCAGCTTTCGGATCTTGAGCAGGCTTTGCCGCCTGTGGTGCTGCGCCCAATTTGGGCGACTGCGGTGTTTCATTCTTCGATATCGTAGTCATGTCGAACCTCCGTTTCGTGTGAACCGTCGACCGAAATCAGCCAACGGAGGTTGAGGGCGCAAAAGCGCCCTGCCTTAGGATGCGTGCAAACCTTAACATCGGTATGACAAAGAAAGTGTTAAGCGCGGCACTATTCTTGCCGCGTTTGCAAAATATACGCCGCAATGCAGCAAAAAGTCAAGCCTCCGCCAAGAGCGCCTCTAGATCAAGCGGGGCATTGACCATCTCCAATGCGCCTGATGCATCGCGGGGCCAATCAGCAGGCGCGCGGTCGCGGCAGAGTTCAATCCCGTTGCCATCGGGGTCAGAAAGATAGAGCGCCTCAGACACGCCATGGTCCGCCGCCCCTTCAAGCTGCACGCCCTTGGCAACCACATTCGCCAAGGCACGGCCAAGGCTTTTGCGGTCAGGATAGAGGAAAGCTACGTGGTAAAGACCCGCCGCCCGCCGCGGTGCGGGGCCAGCCCCCGCGGATTCCCAAGTGTTGAGACCAATATGGTGGTGATATCCCCCGGCCGATAGAAATGCCGCTTGGCGGCCATAGCGTTGTTTTAGCTCTAACCCCAAGACATCGCGATAAAATGCGATAGAGCGCTCAAGATCGGTGACTTTCAGGTGGACATGGCCAATGGCCAAGCTGTCAGGTGCAGTATATGTCATGATGTCCTCCTTTACGGGCAATCTGCTCCCAAAGCATGCGCACATAAACTGACCATTTCGTAGGGGTTCTGTGCAAAAATGCACTAATGGCGTCTAGCTGCGCACCATCCCGACAATGTCATAGGCCTGCGCCAAAATCGGCGCTGCAATTTCGCGCGCACGTTCTGCACCGCGACCGAGAATGCGATCAATTTCGGCCTGATCCTGCATCAGGCGCGCCATTTCCGCCGAGATTGGGGCAAGTTTTGCCACAGCCAAATCAGACAGCGCCATTTTGAAATGACCAAAGAGCGCTCCTTGATGCTGATCCAAAACGGCCTGCGGATCAATTTCTGCCAAAGCGGCGTAGATATTGACCAGATTGCGGGCCTCGGGCCGCGCCGCCAGTTCGGCCAATGCATCCGGCAGCGGATCAGGGTCCGTCTTCGCCTTGCGGATTTTCTTGGAAATCGCATCAGCATCATCGGTCATATTGATCCGACTTGCATCTGCAGGGTCGGATTTCGACATCTTTTTGGTGCCGTCTTTTAGGCTCATAACCCGTGTTGCCGCCCCTTCAATCACGGGCTCAGCGATCGGGAAGAAGTCGACCCCAAAATCATGGTTGAACTTGGCCGCAATATCGCGGGTCAGTTCCAAATGTTGTTTTTGATCTTCGCCAACCGGCACATGGGTGGCGTGATAGACCAAAATATCGGCGGCCATCAGCGCGGGATATGCGAATAACCCCAGCGAGGCGTTTTCGGCGTTTTTCCCCGCTTTGTCCTTCCATTGGGTCATGCGGCCCATCCATCCCATGCGGGCCACACAATTAAACAACCACCCAAGCTGCGCATGTTCAGGCACTTGGCTTTGATTGAAGAGGATGGATTTTTCTGGATCAATCCCTGCGGCAATGAAGCCCGCACAAAGCTCGCGGGTGTTTTTGGTAAGGTCACTTGGGTTCTGCCAAACGGTAATCGCGTGCATGTCCACCATGCAATAGATGGTCTGAAATCCGCCCGCCTCTTGCATATCTACAAAACGCTTCATCGCGCCCAAGTAATTCCCAAGGGTCAGCCCGCCCGAAGGTTGGATGCCTGAAAAGACGCGTGGTGTGAATTTTGTCTCAGCCATTGGTGACCTATTGCGGTTGTGATTGGATGCCAGAAGAAAATCATTCCACAATACTGGCATTTGCCTTGCGCATCGCTTACCCACGAGGCGCAATAAGGTCAACCGAAGGTGCAGCCATGGATCAAGAGAATAATAGCCTGTTCAACGACCTTCACCCAGTCGTTCTTGGTTTGGCTGTGGTGATCTTTGGCCTTGAGGTGATGTTTCAGCTGGCCACTGCTGGGCTTTTGGGCGGGTCAGGCGGGATTGGGTGGCGCATGGCCGCGGTGCGGGATTATGGCGTGTTCCACGAAATTGCCGCTTGGATGTTTGCCAGTAACAGCTATCCCGCAAATGATCTGATGCGTCTTGTGACCTACCCGCTGATCCATGGCGGTTTTATCCATGCCGTGTTCGTCAGCGTGTTCATACTGGCCATTGGCAAAATGGTGTCACAGGTTTTCTCAGGGCTGTCGATCTTGGTTCTGTTCTTTGCGGGTTCCATCATCGGGGCTTTGGCCTTTGTGGGCTTGTTAAACAGCACCTATCCCCTGATCGGCGGGTATCCGGGTGTCTATGCTCTGATCGGTGCCTTCACCTTTATCCTCTGGGCCAATATGGGTCGGACAGGTGACAATCCGATGCGTGCTTTTTCCCTGATTGCAATGCTTTTGGCCATTCAAATCTTATTCGCTTTTTTGCAAGGCGATTGGGGCAGCGTGGTCTCTGATCTTTCAGGATTTGTGACAGGATTTGCCCTGTCGCTTGTATTGATCCCAGGGGGGTTGGCCTTGCTTTTGCAACGCCTTCGCAAACGCTGATCTAGCGGGCGGCAGCCACGATTATTGGCTCAATCGGGGATTTTGTTACCACCGCTTGCGGCGTGTTTGTGGTCATGGCCAAGATGGCCAAGCCAAAAATCAACACAAGGGGCGCGTGAAGGATCAACCCGCGAGAAATGCTGTCACCTCATGCGATTGCGCCTCAAGGGATTTGCGCATCTTGGCAAATGCGGCAGCCTCAAGTTGGCGCACACGTTCCTTGGACAGGCCCAGTTCTTCGCCCAAGGATTCCAACGTGCGCGGCTCATCCCGCAATTTGCGTTCGCGCACAATGAACCGCTCGCGCTCGTTCAATGATGACAAGGCATTCAACAACCATTCGCGCAGTTGCGCGCGGTCGCGGGCCTGCTCAACCAAATCTGCAGCCTGTTCGCTGTCATCCTCAAGCGTGTCGATCCATTCGCGTCCTTCATCCTCAACGGATTGCGTGGCGTTCAAAGAATAATCAGATCCTGCAAGGCGACCTTCCATCATCTCAACATCATGCAGCGGCACGCCGACCTCTGTGGCGATCATCTGCAACAATTGATGCTTGTCGAGGTTTTGGCCTGCGGCCATTGCCTCGCGTTCGATGCGCGTCTGCACGCGGCGCATGTTGAAGAAAAGTGATTTTTGGCTGGAGGTAGACCCCGTGCGCACCATCGACCAATTGCGCATTACGTAATCTTGGATAGATGCCTTGATCCACCACACGGCATAGGTTGAAAACCGCACGCCACGATCAGGGTCAAATTTATCTGCCGCCTTCATCAAACCCAGACCCGCCTCTTGGATCAGGTCATTCATCGGCGCGCCGTAGCGCTTGAATTTAGCGGCCATGGAAATCGCAAGGCGCATATAGGCCGTCACCAGACGGTGCAAGGCTTCCTCATCGCGATGATCGCGCCAAGCATAGGCCAGTCGCAATTCCGTCTCTGCGTCTAACAGTTCCGCTTTCATCGCACGGCGCGAAAGCGCTTTTTCTCCACTCATGTCCAAAGCCATAAAGCACCCCCTGTTGGCGTATCATTTTTGGCAGTGTCTTGTTCCGCATCTTGTGCGGTTCTATTGGTGTTACGCGGCAGCATGATGAATGGATCACTTTTGGTGAGGAATTTCTTTTGACGGGTTTGGCGGGTTTGACATTGGTTTTTGGCGGTGCGGCGTCTGGCAAGTCGCGCTTTGGCGAGGATTTGGTGCTGAACACGGGGCTGTCGCCCGTTTATCTCGCGACAGCACAGGCCCATGATGCCGAGATGGAAGCCAAAATCGCCAAGCATAAATCCGCGCGTGCGGCGGCCCAGTGGCGCACAGTCGAAGTGCCGACCGATATTCCTGCGGCTCTGACGCAACTGCACAAAAGCGAGGCCGTGTTGATTGATTGCGCTACGCTGTGGTTGGCCAATCTGGGTATGGCTAAACGGGACTGGCGGGCTGAATGGGCGGCGCTGGCCCGCGCCATAGCTGATTGCCCGGCCCCTGTTGTCATTATTTCGAACGAGCTTGGAATGGGCGTTGTGCCGGATCATCCCCTCTCGCGGGCCTTTCGTCAGGATCAAGGGGAATTGAACCAAGCCATCGCTGCCGCAGCGGATCTTGTGGTGATGGTGGCCGCAGGTCTGCCTGTCGTCCTCAAAGGGCAGTTGCCAAAGGGGCAGGGGTGATGCGCCGTGCCTTTTGGCTGCGTCATGGGCCGACCCATGCCAAGGTGATCACGGGGTGGCGTGATGTTCCTGCTGATCTCAGCGATCACGCGCAAATCGCGCGGCTTGACGCCTATCTTCCCGCACAGGCAGTGATGATTTCCTCTGACCTCAACCGTGCTGAGGCCACTGCAGATGCGCTATCGCCGCGCCTGCGCTTGCCTCATGAGCCTGATCTGCGCGAATTTCATTTTGGCGAATGGGAGGGGCAGGGGTTTGATGCGGTTAGCCAATCTGCCCCTGAACTTTCGCGCGCCTTTTGGGAGGGTGGGGAAGACATCTGCCCGCCCAACGGGGAAAGTTGGGCGATGGTCATTGCGCGGGTGAGCCGCGCGTCTGATCGCGTTCTGGCGCAGCACCCTGATCAAGATGTGATCTTTACATGCCATTTCGGCGCAATCCTAACGCAAATCGCGCGTCATTCAGGGCTAAGCGCATATCAGGCTTATGCCCATACCATCCCCCCTCTCTCGGTCACAGAATTTCACCAGAGAGAAGGCAGATGGTCTGTTGTGAGAATTGGATATTGCCCCTAGCGGTGGTGTCCTTGGCACAGGATGGGGCGCACCATTGCGGATTTGGCAGCATCCGACAAAACCGAAGAGGCGCATATCCTAGAAGCGGTCAGTTATCGCATCAGCACAGGGCGTGAAGATTAGCCCGCACGCCGTGCCTCGATGGCTTGCCAAATGATTTCGGCGACATTGATCCCGTCAAAGCGTTCTAATTCTTGAATTCCCGTAGGTGAGGTCACGTTGATCTCGGTTAGGTAATCGCCGATCACATCAATCCCCACAAAAATCTGGCCTTTTTCGCGCAGCAGCGGGCCAATTTTGGCGCAGATCTCATGTTCGCGCGCGGTCAGCCCGATTTTTTCAGCCCGTCCGCCAACATGCATATTTGATCGGGTTTCGCCTTCGGCAGGCACGCGGTTGATCGCCCCAACGGGCTCGCCGTCAATCAAGATGATCCGCTTGTCCCCCGCCGTCACATCAGGCAAGAATTTTTGCGCAATCAGGGGTTCGCGGCTGATAGAAGTGAACATCTCATGCAAGGAATTGAGGTTGCGATCCGTTGGCTCAAGACGAAAAACGCCCGCGCCACCATTGCCGTAGAGCGGTTTGATGATGATTTCCCCATGGCGCGCGCGGAACTCACGCAAAGCGCCAAGATCGCGGGCGATCATAGTGGGCGGGGTTAAATCGGGGAATTCCAGAACCAACAATTTTTCAGGATAATTGCGCACCCAAAACGGGTCATTCACGATCAAGGTTTTGGGATGAATCCGTTCCAAAAGATGGGTGGTGGTGATGTAACCCATGTCAAAAGGCGGGTCTTGGCGCAAAAGCACCACATCCCAATCGCCTAGGTCGATGGTCTGCTCTGCCCCAAGGGTGAAGTGGTTCCCTTTTTCGCAGCGTAAGGTGATCGGCCACCCGCGCGCGCAGACACGACCCTCGTCAAAAAACAAACGATCTGGAGTGTAGTAAAACAGCTCATGCCCCCGCGCTTGTGCCTCCAGCCCCACGCGAAACGTGCTATCCGCTTCAATGTTAATCGGCGCTATTGGATCCATCTGCATTGCGACTTTTAGTGCCATGTCTCACCCCGTATCTATACCAACCCTTTCATGGCCTTTGGCAGGGGGGGACGCAATGCCCAATTCATGTCAGGCAGGCTATTCGAGAAACGCATTCGCGATGATGTGAACCTGTCTGATCTGGTTGAGGGCTGCGAGATCATAACGGCACGGTGTCGCAAGGCCCATGGGACAAAGACCCAAATACTCATCACCTGTCTGTAGGATGCGCGCTCTTTGTGCGAGGCTGACCCGTGACACAGCGGTGTCAGAATCCCGCGATTTTTTAACTTCCACAAAAGTTATTTCGCCTGATTTTTCAAAAATCAGATCTATCTCGCCGCCCCGCCCGCGCCATCGCCGCGCCCGCAAGTGATAGCCATGGGTTTCATAGAGCCGCGCCACCTGATCCTCGGCAGATAGCCCCGCAAGATAGGCGGTTTTCCCGCTCACGGATCCGCGTCCAAGGACAGACCCAATTGATAAACATCGCGTTTCGGCAGGCCCAGTTCGGTTGCCACCTGCGCCGCAGCCTCCTTCAGCCGTGCTGTCTTAAGTCGCGCCCGAAGCGCCGCAATCACGGTGGCCTCATCAGCGGCTTGCTTTTCCGCGCGGTCAATGACAACCACGATCTCACCTTTCAATGCTCGACCTTCGATCGCCGCAATCACATCTGCAAGCGATCCGCGAATGACCTCCTCAAATTTTTTGGTCAATTCGCGGCACAGAGCGATCTGGCGATCTTGGCTCCAAATCTCGGCCATCTCGTTTAACAATTTATGAATGCGCTTCGGGCTTTCATATAAGATCAGCGTTGCTTGGGTCTGATCCAAATCTTGCAGAAATTTGCGCCGTTCTCCCGATTTTGGGGGTGGGAAACCCGCAAAAAGAAAGCGGTCACTGGGCAGGCCCGACACGGTCAGTGCGGCCAATGAGGCGGATGCCCCCGGTGCGGTGGTGACCATATGCCCATCCGCAATGGCAGCACGCCCCAAGGCGAAACCAGGGTCGGCCACCAACGGCGTCCCTGCCTCTGATGCATAGGCCACGGATTTTCCTTCGGTCAAAAGGGACATGATCCTTGGCCGCATCTCTGCGCCGTTGTGATCGTGATAGGGCAAGACTGCGCGGCCATTCAGCGCCACCCCATGAATTTCCATCAAATGGCGCAAGGTGCGCGTGTCTTCTGCGGCGATGACATCGCAGCTGGCGAGAATGTCTAAGCCGCGCAAGGTGATGTCGCGCGCGCTGCCAATCGGGGTTGCGACAAAATACAAACCTGCGGCCAGTTTGCTGTCGCGGGGGGTGTAGGCAAATTCGCGCCCGTTTTCTGTGTCGTTTCGCATCAGCTCACTTACATATCTGCGCAGTCTGTCCATTGCGAGCGTTTACTTGGCGGACAGGACTGGCTAGGGTTTGTGCAAAATGGCCCCACTGGGAGAGATCACTATGATCCCTGCTTTGACAAGATTTCACAAGTTCTTGCGGTTGAGTTTGCTTTTGCTGTTTGGCGTGGTTCTGTCGGCCTGTCAGGCCACAATGGGAACGGGGCCACAGGTCGGGCAATCGGTGCGCGTTGCGATGCTGCTGCCCTATGGTTCGCCCAATGCAGGGGACGACCTTCTGGCCAGTAGCCTTGAGAACGCCGCGCGCCTCGCAGCCGCCGAGGCCGTTGGCACGCAAATCGAATTGGTGGTTTATCCAACCCAAGCCGATGCAGGCACGGCCGCAGCTGTGGCACAGCAGGCGGTGGCGGAAGGGGCGGATGTGATCCTTGGGCCATTGCGCTCGGACGCGGCGGCGGCGGTTGGTGTGGCCGTGGCGAATACCAATGTCTCGGTTCTTAGTTTCTCGAACAATGCCAGCATTGCAGGGCGCAATCTGTTTGTGCTTGGCCTGACTTACGACAATGCCGCCGCGCGGATGGTGTCCTATGCGGCGGCGAATGGCCGTGATCGCATCATGGTGGTGCATGCGCGCAATTTGGCGGGTGAAGTGGCGCGTGATGCGGTGCGCCGTGCGGCGGCGGCCTCAGGTGCCACGGTTGTGGGTGAAATCGCCTATGAGTTCAGTCAGACTGGCGTTGTTGCTGCCTTGCCTGAGGTTGAGGCAATGGTCGCACAAACTGGCGCAAATGCGATGATTTTGACCGCGGACGCCTCAGGGGCTTTGCCGCTCTTCGGTCAACTCTTGCCAGATAATGGCTTTGACACTGAGGCCACCAAAATCATTGGTCTGACCCGTTGGGATATCCCTGCGCAGACCTTGGAAATTCGTGGCTTACAGGGCGGGTGGTTTGTCTTGCCCGATCCCAATGCCGAAAGTGCGTTTCGCACGCGCTATCAATTGGCCTATCAGCAAGCCCCCCATAACCTTGCGCCCTTGGCCTATGACGGGATGCGCGCTGTGATTGACACCGTAGGTCGCACGGGCCGTTTGGGCGGTGTGGATTTTGCATCAGGCTCTGGCTTTGCGGGCGCGAACGGCGTATTCCGATTGCTACCCGATGGCTCTATTGAACGCGGCCTTGCCGTAGTGACTTTGCAAGACAGGCAGATCATCCTTGTTGACCCCGCCCCAAGAACCCTCGGCGCTGGATTCTGAGCAGAACCCACGCTTTTCGGTCATCCCATCTGCAGCGGGGCAATTGATTTATCCCGCTGAAGATATTTTTGACGCAGAGGCCGTGACGGCGGCAATTGATGACGCGATATCTGATCTGAGCGATCCTGCCAAAATTCGCGCGGCGGTCGTGGCGATCTTGCAAGATGCCCAAGCAAAGGGTCGATCTGCCATTGATGCGGCATTTGCGGAAAATCCCCTCACCGCACGCCGTGTGACGCGCGCCTATGTGCATCTGACCGATGGGTTGGTGCAGCAGGTGCTGCGCGTCTCATCTACACGCTTGCACCCCAATCCCACCCCGACCGAGGGGGAGAGGATGGCGATCTTGGCGGTTGGCGGCTATGGGCGTGGCGAGATGGCCCCGTTCTCGGATGTTGATCTTCTGTTTTTGACCCCATGGAAAAGCACAGGTTGGGTCGAAAGCGTGATTGAATCTAGTCTCTACATGCTTTGGGATCTCAAGCTGAAAGTGGGCCACGCCACCCGCAACATCAAAGATTGTCTGCGTCTAGGGCGCGAGGATTTTACAATCCGCACGGCCTTGTTGGAAATGCGCCACTTGACGGGCAATGCCGAATTATCGGCCAAGCTCAAGACGGCACTGCGCAAAGATTTGTTTGAGGGCAGCCTTTCCGAATTTATCGAAGCCAAGCTTGAGGAACGGGTCAGCCGCCACAAAAAGCAAGGTGGCCAACGCTATATGTTGGAGCCGAATGTAAAAGAGGGGAAGGGCGGTCTGCGCGATTTGCAGACGCTCTATTGGATTGCGAAATATCAGCATGGCGTGGCGCGGGCCGAAGATCTGGTTGCCCTCAAGGTGTTCAGCCGCGAAGAATTTGACGCGTTTGATGCGGCCGAACGGTTCTTGTGGTCGGTGCGCTGTCATTTGCACGCAATTGCAGGCCGCGCACAGGATGGTTTGAGTTTCGATTTGCAAGTGCAGGTCGCGGAACGGATGCAATATGCCGATCACTCAGGCCGCCGTGCGGTTGAGCATTTCATGCAGGATTATTTCCGCCATGCCACCCGCGTGGGCGAATTAACCCGCATCTTTTTGACCGCGCTTGAGGCCAGTCACGCCAAAGGCGAACCGATGATCTTGGGCTTTTTGCGCGGGCGCAGTCGCAAAAAGAAACTCAAAGACGGCTATGCGCTGAAACAAAATCGTCTGACTGTCGAAAATGAAAAGGCGTTTTTGGCCGATAAGATCAATCTATTACGCATTTTTGAGGAAGCCTTGCGCACGGGCTATCTTCTGCACCCTGATGCAATGCGGATGATCTCGGCCAATTTGCACCTCATTGACACAGAAATGCGCCGCGACAAAGAGGCGAACCGCATTTTCCTTGATTTGCTTTTGAAACAAGGCAATCCCGAACGTGCCTTGCGGCGGATGAATGAATTGGGGTTCTTGGGCGCATTCATCCCTGATTTTGCGGCTATCGTGGCGATGATGCAATTCAATATGTATCACAGCTACACAGTGGACGAGCATACGATCCAAGTTGTCTCTACCCTTGCGCAGATCGAACGGGGCGAATTGGTCGAGGAATTGCCCATTGCATCTGGTATTTTGAAGCGTGGGGTAAACCGCAAAGTGCTTTATGTGGCCTGTTTGCTGCATGACATTGGCAAAGGTCGGAAAGAAGATCATTCGATTTTGGGCGCGCGGATTGCGCGTGCACTCTGCCCTCGCTTGGGCCTCAAACCCGATGAGACTGAAACAGTGGAATGGCTTGTGCGCTACCACCTGTTGATGTCCGACATGGCCCAAAAACGCGACATTGCAGATCCCCGCACAGTGCGGGACTTCGCCAAGCTGGTAAAAACGCGGCAGCGTCTGGATTTGCTGACTGTTTTGACAGTTTGCGATATTCGCGGGGTTGGGCCTGACACATGGAACAACTGGAAAGCCACGCTGTTGCGCGGCCTCTATCGCGCCACGGCTGAAGCCTTGGAGACGGGTCTTGAGGATCTTAACCGCGACAAATTGGAAAGTGAGGGAAAAAAGGCCCTGCGCGATGCTTTGGCAACTTGGCCTAAGGCGGATCTTAAAACTGAAATAGACCGCCATTATGGCCCCTATTGGCAAGGGCTTGATCTGGCCAGCCAGATTATCTTTGCCAATATGCTGCTTGGCCTTCGGGATGATGAAATCCGGATTGACACACAGCGTGATACTGACCGCGATGCGACCCGCGTCTGCTTTGCGCTTGTGGATCACCCAGGCATCTTTAGCCGCCTTTCTGGCGCCCTGTCACTGGTGGGCGCGAATGTGGTCGATGCCCGCACCTATACCTCGAAAGATGGTTATGCGACTGCCGTGTTCTGGGTTCAAGATGCTGATGGCAACCCCTATGAGGATGCCCGCCTGCCGCGTCTGACCTCGATGATCGACAAAACCCTAAAGGGCGAGGTTGTAGCCTCAAAAGCGTTTGAGGGGCGCGACAAGATCAAAAAGCGCGAGCGCACGTTTAACGTGGCGACCAATATCACCTTCGATAATGACGGGTCGGAAATCTACACCATTATCGAAGTGGATACACGCGACCGTCCTGGTCTGCTATATGATCTGACCAAGACCTTGGCCGCGAACAATATTTACATTGCGAGTGCGATGATCGCGACCTTTGGTGTTCAGGTGGTAGATGTGTTTTACGTGAAAGATATGTTTGGTCTAAAACTCCACTCCAAATCCCGCCAAGATGTGTTGGAGCGCAAGTTGCGCGATGCCATCGCGCGCGTGGCCGAGCGGGCAGGGGTCTAGCGGCTGTGGCGGCCCCGCAAATCAGATTGGGCTTTGGCTTTCTCACGGTCGGCGGTTGGACATTGGTCAGCCGCGTCTTGGGATTTCTGCGCGATATTCTGATTGCCCGCTATCTTGGTGCGGGCGGCGTGGCCGAGGCGTTTTTGGTGGCGTTTTCTTTACCAAATATGTTCCGCCGCTTTTTTGCTGAGGGTGCAATGAACACGGCCTTTGTGCCGATTTTTTCTAAAAAACTCGAAGGCGGCGGCGATGCGATGCCATTTGCGCGCAATGCACTATCCATGCTCGCTGTGTTTCTGATTGGCTTCACCTTGCTTGCGCAGATTGCCATGCCTTGGTTGGTTTTGGCGATGGCATCGGGCTTTGCCGATGATCCCCGCTTTGGGATCGCGGTGGAATTTGGCCGTATCTGTTTCGCCTATATTTTGCTGATCTCACTGGCGGCGTTGATTTCGGGCATGCTGAACGCTGCGGGGCGCTTTGCGGCGGCTGCTGCGGCGCCTGTGCTGTTGAATGTGATCCTTGTCTCGGCGCTGATCTTTGGCGCGCAGAGCGCTACGGACAGCCCCGAAGCCGCGCGCATGATCGGGCTGGCCCTGTCTTGGGGGGTGCCCGTGGCGGGCGTGGCGCAACTGGTTTTGGTGTGGGGGGCAGCTGCACGCGCAGGGTTGGTCATCCGCCCAACTTGGCCGAAATTCACGCCTGATCTGCGCCGACTGGCCGTTTTGGCAGGGCCTGCCATGCTTGCAGGCGGGGTGGTGCAGATCAACCTTTTGGTGGGGCGTCAGGTTGCAAGCTTCTTTGATGGGGCGATTGCATGGTTGTCTTATGCCGACAGGCTATATCAATTGCCGCTCGGTGTGGTTGGGATCGCAATCGGGATTGTGTTGTTGCCAGATCTTTCGCGCCGCTTGCGGGCAGGCGATGATGCAGGGGGCCGGCAGGCCTTATCGCGTGCGGCTGAGATTGGGATGACTCTGACCATTCCTGCCGCGGTTGCGTTGATGGTTATCCCTGTGCCTTTGGTCTCGGTCTTGTTCGAACGTGGGGCCTTTGAGGGCCAAGACACTATTGCCACGGCTTGGGCGGTGGCGATTTATGGGGCAGGGCTGCCCGCCTTTGTTCTTCAGAAAATCTGGCAGCCCGTGTTTTACGCGCGCGAGGATACCAAGCGCCCATTTCACTATGCCGTGGTGGCAATGGTGATAAATGCCGCTCTCGCCATCGGGCTTGCTTTTTTCATCGGCTATATTGCCGCCGCATTGGCCACCACCATTTCTGCATGGGTCATGGCCTATCAGCTGCGCCGTGGTGCAAAGACCTATGGTGATGTCGCTGCCTATGATGCGCGGTATCTCACGCGCATTCCACGCATTGCGGGGGCGGCCATTGCGATGGGGGCGGTGCTCTATGGTGCGGGATTGATCCTTGCCCCCGTTCTTGAGGTGGGGGGCGTGCGCTATCTCGCGCTTGCGGGGCTGATTGCAGTTGGTGCCGGGGCCTATGCCCTTTTTGGTCGCCTGTTAGGCGCCTTTTCATTCGGAGAAATTCTGGGCGCGCTGCGCCGCAAAGGGGCCGCGTGAGGGGCATTTCCCATTGCCCCACGCCGCCGCGCCACATAGGTTTCGCAACAGAACAGGCGAAAAGGTGAGATCATCATGATTTCGGGGAAACGTATATTGTTGATCATAGGGGGCGGGATCGCGGCCTATAAATGCCTTGAGCTGATCCGCCGTTTGCGCGACCAAGGGGCCGCTGTTACCCCTGTCCTTACACAGGCGGCACAAGAATTTGTGACACCACTTTCGGTCGCAGCCCTCGCGGGCCAAAAGCCATACACGCATCTCTTTGATCTGACCGATGAGGCCGAAATGGGCCATATCGAATTATCCCGCGCCTCAGATCTAGTTGTGGTGGCCCCAGCAACGGCGAATTTGATGGCCAAAATGGCGGGCGGTCATGCAGATGATCTGGCCTCGACCCTGCTGATGGCAACTGACAAGCCCGCGCTGATCGCCCCTGCAATGAATGTGCGGATGTGGGAACATCCCGCCACGCAACGCAATTTGGCGCAGCTTTTGGGGGATGGGATTCGTTCTGTTGGCCCCAATGAGGGCAGCATGGCCTGCGGCGAATTTGGACTAGGCCGCATGGCCGAACCCGATGAGATTGTCAGCGCAATTGCCGCGCAATTTGCGGAAGGCCCGCTTGCGGGGCGACATGTTCTGATTACCTCTGGCCCAACACATGAACCCATAGATCCTGTGCGCTATATCGCCAACCGCTCGTCAGGGGCGCAGGGGGCGGCACTTGCTGCGGCCTGTCGCGATTTGGGCGCGCGGGTCAGTTTCGTCACAGGCCCTGCATCTGTGCCACCGCCTCATGGTGTGGATGTCATCAAGGTCGAGACTGCCGCGCAGATGGCAAAGGCCGTGACAGAGGCCCTGCCTGCAGATGCCGCTATATTTGCCGCTGCCGTTGCCGATTGGCGCGTGGATAATGCCGCGAACCAAAAGATCAAGAAATCAGGCGATGGCGCGCTGCCCCGTCTCAGCTTTGCGGAAAACCCCGATATTTTGGCATCTGTGGCACAGATGAAAAAAGGCCGCCCGACCTTGGTTGTGGGCTTTGCTGCCGAAACCGAAAATCTGGTTGATCATGCGCAGGCGAAATTGGCGCGCAAAGGATGTGATTGGATTGTGGCCAATGATGTGTCCCCTGAAACGGGGATCATGGGGGGGGCATATAATGCGGTCACTCTGATCACGCGCACAGGTGCTGATCCATGGCCGCGCTTGAGCAAATCTGAGACTGCAGCACGCCTTGCCCTGCGCGTGGCCGAGGCTTTGGGGCGGGCATAATGGCGCAAGTAGAAGTAAAGTTCTTGCGCGAAGACTGGGCCGATCCTGACCTGCCCCTGCCGCGATATGAAACCGATGGGGCGGCGGGTTTTGATCTGCGCGCACAGTTCACGGCTGACGCCCGCGAGGCAGGGCTGACGCTTGCCTCGCAGACGCGCGCCTTGATCCAAACAGGGTTTCGTGTGGCTGTGCCACGCGGGTATGAGCTGCAAATTCGGCCGAGATCTGGCCTTGCCCTGAAACACGGGGTGACGCTTGCCAATGCGCCCGGAACGGTTGACTGCGATTATCGCGGGCCATTGGGAGTTATCCTCATCAATTTGGGCGATGCACCTTTTGTTATTGGCCATGGGGATCGGATTGCTCAAGGCGTTGTGGCGCCAGTAACCCAAGTGCGTTTTACGCTTGTGTCGGGTTTGGATGAAACCGCGCGTGGGGCGGGTGGTTTCGGCTCGACTGGGCAGGGCTGATGGTCACGGTTTTTGCAATCATGGCTGCGCTTTGGGGCTTTGGGGCCGTGATGAAAACCGCGTATACCCCCCGTCTTGTGATGATCGCCCTTGTCTATGGGGTGGTTGTCTTGGGCCATTTCGTATTGCCCGAGGGCCACCCTTTGCGCATCGCGACAGGCGAAACTGCCGCGCCATGGTTGATTCTAGGCGGCGCGGTTCTGTTGGTTCTGGCCTATCGCGCGGCTCTAAACCGCTTGCGCCGCGTGGCCCGGCCCATGATCACGCCCGCGCCGCGCCAAAGCGGCACCTTCACGCCAGAGGAATTAGAGCGCTATGCCCGCCACATCACCCTGCCTGACATTGGTGGGCAGGGGCAAAAGGCGCTGAAATCGGCCAAGGTTTTGGTGGTGGGGGCGGGTGGTTTGGGCTCGCCTGTTTTGCTGTATCTCGCAGCTGCGGGGGTCGGGCGCATTGGGGTGATTGACGCGGATCATGTCAGCCTGTCGAATCTGCAACGCCAAATCATTCACCGCGATGCCGATCAAGATATGCCCAAAGTGTTTTCAGCAGAACGTGCGATGAAGGCGATAAATCCGCATCTTGATATCCGCCCTTACAATCGTGCTTTGGACGAGACGATCGCGGCAGAGCTATTCGCGGACTATGATCTGATCATTGATGGCACGGATCAGTTTGAAACGCGGGTGATGATCAACCGCGCTGCGGTGTCTGCCAAGCGCCCGCTTTTGGCAGGGGCAATTTCAGCATGGGAGGGGCAGATCACCCTCTATCATCCAAGTGCTGGCGGGGCATGCATGGCCTGTGTCTTTCCCAATCCACCACAGGCAGGGATGGCTGCCACCTGTGCCGAGACGGGTGTCATCGGCGCGCTTCCAGGGGTGGTGGGCACCATGATGGCACTTGAGGCCATCAAGCAGATTACAGGTGCGGGTCAGGGGCTTCTGGGGCGTATGCTGCTCTATGATGGGCTTGCGCCTGAGACACGGATCGTCAAGCTAAAGCGCAATGCGGCTTGCCCCGTTTGCGCAGGGGACTAGTCGAAAATCTCGTCCTCCATCACGCCCCAAAGGGCGGATTTCTCGACCCATCCTGTATACCCATCAACTGCAAAGCGACACCAGTCGCGTTCGCATTCGCTTACCCGTCCGACCACGCCGCGTTGGGCTTGGGCAATGATAGTGGCCTCTGGATCAGGGCGTTGGCGCAAATCGGCAAGGTCAATGTCAATTTGCGCTGTGCGCCGCCCTGACAAAAGGGCGTAATGCATCCATCCGCCCACCCCGTCATGATCAACGACCCGCCGCCAATGCCCATGCTCGGCCACAACCATAAGCGGCATATCGCGTTCTTGAAAGACCCAATCAATGCGGTGGTTGCGCGAGGGGCCGCGCCGTGCATAGCCGCGTGTCGCATCCATCGAAACATAGCGCGGCAGCGGAAAGCCTGTTTCTGGCCCAGTGGTCGGGGCGTCAAAACTGGGCGTTGGGGAGGGGGTGGCGGTCTCAAGTTCGGGTGTCTCGACTGGCACAAGATTATCAGGGCGTGGCAACGGCACCGCGCCATCCGTGCTTTGCGCCCCTGCGGTGGCCGCAAACACAAGACAAACCGCACCCATCGCTAGGGTTATGCGCCAATCTGACCGTGGCATGACTATCCTCAATAGGCCTCGTCCCGCCGCTTTGGGCTGGGTTATTTTGATCTTTCCCACACCATAGCGAGAAAGCCATCGCGGGGGAAGATGACATTACGAAGCGCCCGTCGCGGCCAAGGCCCCGCGAACGCTTGCACCCGCGCGCAGAATGGGGAAGGGTAACAGCGTCAGACATGCCATCCGCCTCAGGAGAAGCCCATGGTCGCACCAAGGTTAAAAGTTGTCGTTACCCGCCATTTGCCCGAAGCGGTGGAAACCCGCATGAGCGAATTATTTGATGTTCAGCTCAATGACGAAGACCGCAAAATGAGCCGCGATGATCTGGTCGCAGCTATGAAATCGGCAGATGTTCTGGTGCCATGTGTGACGGATCAGATTGATGCAGGCATGTTGGGGCAAGCGGGCGAACGGCTCAAGCTGATTGCCAATTATGGTGCAGGGGTCGATCATATTGACGTTGCCACCGCACGCCAACGCGGGGTCTTGGTCACCAATACACCCGGCGTCATGACGGATGATACCGCCGATATGACCATGGCGATGATCTTGGGTGTTCTGCGCCGCGTGCCAGAAGGGCAGGCTGTCATGCAAACGGGCGCATGGCAGGGTTGGGCGCCAACCGCCTTTATGGGGGGGCGTATCGCGGGTAAGCGTTTGGGTATTTTGGGCATGGGGCGCATCGGTCAGGCCGTAGCCCGCCGCGCGGCTGCTTTTGGAATGCAGGTTCACTACCACAACCGCCGCAGGGTTCACGCTGATATAGAGGCCGCGCTCGGCGCGACTTATTGGGAAAGCTTGGATCAAATGTTGGCGCGGATGGATGTGATTTCAGTGAATTGCCCGCACACCCCTTCGACCTTTCATTTGATCAACGCACGCAGGTTGAAGCTGATGAAGCCATCAGCGGTGATTGTGAATACATCGCGTGGAGAGGTGATTGATGAAAACGCACTCACCCGCATGTTGCGCGCGGGCGAGATCGCGGGTGCGGGCTTGGATGTTTTTGAGCGTGGCCATGATGTAAACCCCCGATTGCGGGAATTGGATGATGTGATCCTCCTTCCTCATATGGGGTCAGCGACCCTCGAAGGGCGGATTGAGATGGGCGAGAAGGTCTTGATCAACATTAAGACCTTTGCAGATGGCCATCGCCCCCCTGATCTGGTTCTGCCGAGCATGCATTAAGGCAGCGATGATGCGCGGAAATAGTCGTCTCACCCCTGACAGTCCCGCCTGACCTCGCGTTCCCGCAGGCCTGTCTCGACCAACATGCATCTGTCCCGTGCCACATAGTAATAGCCGCGCGCGTAATGCATGACGGCCGTGTCATAAGATCCATCTGACAGCAGCCAAGCGCCGCGCAGATATTTGACCGCATAGGTGAGGTTGGTTTCTGCATCCAATAAATCGGCATCTTCACCCGCAAACCCCATATTGCGGGCTGTGGCGGGCAAGATTTGCATCATCCCGTAATAGGGGCCGTTGCGGGCATGGGCGCGATAGTCGCTTTCACGTTGGATCACGCGGTGGATCAGGGGGGCGGGCACATCATATTGGCGCGCCATTTTATTCACTAGGGCCCGAATTTCTGCTGTTTCGCCCGGGTAAAGTTCAGGTTCGGGCGTGCCAATACAGGCCACAAGCATCCCGCACAGGGCTGTGATTATAAGGCGGCGCATAGATCAATTCCCCCCGAACAGGCCGCGCAAGGCACCTTCGACCTCATTGCGCAGTTGATTTTCGATGGCATCGCGCGCATCGCCCTCGGCGGGCAGTTTAAGCCGATCGCGCGCCTCTTGTTCCAGCCTAGCACGCTCTTCGTCAATGCGGGCTTGGGCCGCAGCTTCAAGTTCTGCGCGTTCTAGTTCTAGCCGCTGATTGGCCAAATATTCTAGATCAGGTGCAAAACTGAGATCAGCCCAAGGGCCGCGCACGATGACGGGCACGGCAATATTCGACCCATCGGAGGATGTTTGCACAGCGGGGATCACGCGATATTCCACTGACTGGCCCCCAATATTGATCTCGCCCGTCCCTGTGACACCGCCCCATCCAGCGGTCAGGGTGAGGTCGTCATTGCGCGCCACACCGCCCACAATCGCAAGGGTCGCGGTGATGCTGTCATAGACTGTGCGCGCGCCTTCGCCCCGATAGGAGCTGTCGAGATTGCGGATCATCCCCGCAAGATCAAGCCCCTCAATCGCCCCCTGACCAAATTCAAGCGCGGCAATGCCCTCAAGGCTATTCATCCATGCCGCTACAGACCGCCCGCCTGCTAAAATGTTAAAGGTGACGTTTCCCGTGCCTGAAAGGCGGTCATAATCTGCAAAATCTTGCAACAAGGGCTGCAATTGCACCGCACGGATCGCCATGTTGCTGGCCACGGATCCATTGCCACGGCCATTTATCACAGTTTGCCCTGCAATCGTGCCGCCATAGGCCACGGCGCGCGCCAAATCGAGCTGCAGACGGCCCGCATCAAGCGTGGTTTGTAGCGCAATATCTGACAGCCGCATCATACCCAAATCCAATTCGGCAAGGGCCAGATCAAGATCGGCATCTACCGCGAAGAGGCCCGTGAGGTCGATTTCGTCACGCGGCCATCCGCCGCCTGCGCTGCTGCCCTCGGTTGCGCTGCCTTCTGTCAGGGCGCTTAGGTCAACGCGCCCGCCCGCGATGCGGCCCGTGATCTTAGGGCGCTCACCGCCTGTGCTGAGATCTGCAGATAGGGTTATGGCCGTGTCATCTAGCGCAAGGGTTGCATCCATGATCTGCGCAACGCCCTCGGGCGTGATCGCAATGGGGCCGTTCAGCGCGATACTATCGCGACCCAATCCCGCGGGCAAAGTCACCGCTGCGACACCCGCCGCAGTCGTGATCGGGGTCAGGTCGGTGATATCGGCATTCACCTCGCCCGTAAGGCTGAACGGGGCAAGCATAAGCGCGCCGCGATAGCCAAGGCTGCCGCCTGTCCAAGACAGGGACATATCAATGCGCGCCTCACGCCCCGCAAGCGCATCAGCAAGGGTGGTGAGAGTCACATCGCCCCTCAAGCGCGCGCCATTGATTGCGGCGTTAAAGCTGCCTGTCAGACTGCCGTTCAGATCGGGCGCTTCAAGGCGAAGATTGACTGCTTCGGCCGCATAGCTTTGCGCTGTTGTGGCATCAGTATAGCGCAGGGTGCCATCGCTGATCTGTGCAAGGCTGAGGCTGACTTGCGGCAGGTCACCGCTTGTGCCTGTCTCGGCTGTGGGGGCGGTGGTTGAAAATTCCCAATTGGCCTGTCCATCCGCGTTTCGCAGCAAAATGATGTCAGGCTTTATCAGTTCCGCGCGCGCAATCCGCACCTCGCCAGAAAAAAGGGGCATGACTTCGACCCCGATATGCAACGCCTCAGCCCGCAGCATCGGGCCTTGATCCGCAGCCCAGTCAGGGTTGGAAATTTCAAAACCTTCGGCGCTGATCCCGATCATGGGGTAAAAACTTGGCCGCACTGCGCCCGTCAGGGTCACATCACGCGCGAGGCTGGTCGATAGCCGCTCTATCGCCAATCTGGCAATGGTGTCCGCTGGAATTAACGCAATCCCTCCAACAGCCACGCCCACGAAAATCACGACAGCCAAAATGACCCGCAACACCCACTTCATCGAGAATCCCCCAAACTATTTTTGTAACCCCAAGCACCTTTGCGTTTAGCGGCTATGGTTCGGGGCCGTAAAGCCTTGGCGGTGCCTTTATGTTCAAGGTTGCGCGAGGTCACGGCAGAACAAGATTAGGCTGGATGTGGCCCCGCGCCGATGGTGCCTGAGTGCTTTCTTGCTTCACGATGGCCAAAAGCCACGCTATAGCGCGGGATATGACACAGAATCCACCAAATCTTCGCCCAGATCTTGCCCGTGCGCGTATTGAGGAGACGATCCGCGAGGGTCAGCCCAAAATCGGGATGGTCTCGCTTGGCTGCCCCAAGGCGCTTGTGGATAGTGAGCGGATCCTGACCCGACTGCGCGCCGAAGGCTATGGGATCAGCGCCGATTATGGCGGTGCCGATGCGGTAATTGTGAACACCTGCGGCTTTCTCGACAGCGCCAAGGCCGAAAGTTTGGACGCGATTGGCGAGGCGCTGCGCGAAAATGGCCGCGTGATCGTGACGGGCTGTTTGGGGGCCGAGCCTGACTATATCACAGGTGCGCACCCGCGTGTTCTGGCCGTAACGGGCCCGCACCAATATGAGCAGGTCTTGGATGCGGTGCATGCCGCCGTGCCACCCGCGCCTGATCCGTTTGTCGATCTTTTGCCAAGTTCAGGCGTAAGCCTAACGCCCCGTCATTACAGCTATCTCAAGATTTCCGAGGGCTGCAATCACAAGTGCAAGTTTTGCATCATCCCCGATATGCGGGGCCGCCTGCAAAGCCGTCCCGCAAAGGCCGTGTTGCGTGAGGCAGAAAAACTGGTTGAGGCAGGGGTGAAGGAACTTCTGGTCATCAGTCAGGACACCTCGGCCTATGGCACGGATTGGGCTGGTCGGGATGAGAAATTCCCAATTCTTCCTTTGGCGCGCGATTTGGGCCAACTGGGCGCGTGGGTGCGGTTGCATTACGTCTACCCCTATCCGCATGTGCGGGAGTTGATCCCTTTGATGGCCGAAGGGTTGGTTCTGCCTTATCTGGATATCCCATTCCAACATGCCCATCGCGATACGTTGCAACGTATGGCCCGCCCTGCGGCATCAAGTAAAACCTTAGACGAAATCGCAGCTTGGCGTGTGGACTGCCCTGAGATCACCCTGCGCTCAACCTTTATCGTGGGGTATCCGGGCGAAACAGAGGCCGAATTCCAGATCCTGCTTGATTGGTTGGATGAGGCGCAGCTCGATCGGGTCGGCTGTTTCACATACGAAAATGTTGCGGGTGCGCGGTCAAATGATTTGCCAGACCATGTGCCGCAAGAGGTCAAGGATGAGCGTTTTGCGCGCTTTATGGAAAAGGCGCAGAGCATTTCCGAGGCGAAATTGGCCGACAAAATTGGCACGCGTCTTGAGGTGATCGTGGATGAGGTGGACGATGAAGGGGCCACCTGCCGCACCAAATCAGACGCGCCAGAGATTGATGGCAATCTCTTTATCGATGAAGAGTACCAAGATCTCAAAGCGGGCGACATCGTGACTGTGGCAGTTGATGAGGCCAGTGAATATGATCTTTGGGGTCAGATCGCCTGACCCTCACCCTTAGCGCAAGCTTGCCATCGTATCCCGCACGATTTGAATGCGGTTCGCATTGGGCGGGTGCGTTCCAAGAAAGGTTTCGCCCGGATCAGGCAGGCGGGTAAAATATTGCGCGCCAAGCTCCGGATCAAACCCCGCGCGATAGGCGATGACAGTGCCCAAAGCATCGGCTTGCAATTCGTGATCTTGGCTAAAACGGCGCGCGCCCACTGTGGCGCCAATATCCGCCGCGTTTTGCACCATAGAGGCATCGCCACCCGCAATCCCTGCAAGCACGCCGAAAATTAACGCCCCCCCTTGGGCAGAGGCCCGTTGGCGGGGAATATGGCGGGCGATGTGATGCGCAGCCTCATGACCCATCACAAAGGCCAATTCGTCAATATTGCGCGCATCTTCAATAAGGCCAATCGTAAAGACCAGATATGGGTTGCCCACATTGTCTAAGGTTTGAAACGCGTTGATGCCTGCATTTCTGTCACGCTCAATCGCAATGGTGAAATTACAGTTTTGATCTGGTGTTTCTTGGCGGCAAATATCTTCGGCAATGGGTTCGACCTTGGCGACTACTGTGCGGAAATTATTCATTGCCACATCTGGGGCTAGTTTGGGCAGATTATCGCTGCTTGCCGTGCTTGTAGGTGCGCCGCTTGGTGGCGGGCTTGCCACCTGACACGCGGCAAGGAATGCAAGCATCGGCAAAATCAGAATTGCACGCATCAGAACCAAATACCTTTTTGTTGAGGCCAACCCTATTTAGCAGCCCATTTTGAGATATCTCAATCGAATTCTCATCACGAGAGGATCACATGATTGCCAAGAGGGAAATTCCCCCCTAGCGTGATCTTATGTTTAGCATTGAGCATGATTTTGACGCCACGGTTGTAACCTTGATGGATGAGGGGGAAAGCCCGCTCCAAGAGGATGTCGTGCTGACGGCTTTTGAAGAGGTCGTTCAGGTTGAACAATATGACCCGCGCAGTGATAGCATTCAGAAAATCTCAATCTCTATGGCGCAGTTGCGGGAGTTGGCGGCAGCGCTGAACTTGCCAGAAGGGGTGTATCGGATTGATCGCCCGACCCGCTAAGACCCCCCAATGACCCCTGATACATCCCATCACGCGGCCAATTTGCGCTGCAGTTTGTTCATGGTTTTGGCAATGCTTGCCTTTACCCTCGAGGATGTCTTTATCAAGGCGGCAGCGGCGCATATTCCCTTGGGCCAAGTTATGGTGACCTTTGGGCTTGGTGGGCTGTTGGCCTTTGTGGCCATGGCGCGCCTTCGGGGCGAGGTGATCTTGCACCCTCAGGCCTTTGGTCGCGCCATGGCGTGGCGTGCCTTGTTCGAAATAACGGGTCGGGTATGTTACACGGTCGCGATTGCCTTAACGCCCCTGTCCTCGGCCAGTGCGATTTTGCAAGCCACACCTTTGGTGGTGGCGGCGGGGGCGGTAATGGTCTTTCGCGAAACCGTGGGCTGGCGGCAATGGGCGGCGATTGGCGCAGGGTTTGTTGGGGTGCTATTAATCCTACGGCCTGGGCTGGACGCGTTTGAACCGCAGTCCCTCTTCGCGGTCTTGGGCATGATCGGCTTTGCTGGCCGTGATCTGGCGACACGCGCCGCACCAAAGAGCATGACAACGGCGCAGCTTGGCGTTTACGGGTTTATCATGCTGAGCATCGCAGGCGGTATCGTTTGGGGTTATCAGGGCGGCGTGGCCCCACTAGGCGCGGGCGGCATGGTTCTGACAGGGCCTGCCATCTTATTTGGCGTTGCCGCCTATATGTGCCTGACTATGGCCATGCGAACAGGGCAAATTGCAGTTATTGCCCCATTTCGGTATACCCGTTTGGTTTTCGCGATGATCTTGGCCGTGGCCGTGTTTGGCGAACGTCCCGATGCCCTGACCTTGATTGGCAGTTTGATTATTGTTGCCTCGGGCCTTTATACGGTTTGGCAAAGCCGCAGTGTTTAGCCCATATTCACGCCAACCACTTTGTTCCGATCCGTCTCGCCGCGTATCAGCGTCAGGCATGAGGGCGCGATCCCGATTGCCTGAGCCAAGAGTTTTAGAACCGCACGATTTGCTTTGCCGCTATCGGGTGCTTGGGTCACATAGACCCGCAACAGGTCTTCTTCGACCACGATACGGTTCTGCGCGGCCTTTGCGGTGACACGTAAATTTAGCCGTATGCCGGTCTGCGCATAGGCGCTGAGGTCGGGTAGGGATTTGCGCAAGGGGTGCCTCTCAAAAGCCAATGAGCAGCAAACTTGCACTCTGTCTCTTAGGGTGCAAGATGCGCGCGGTGGATTTGGTGATGAGGAAAGGTTTGATCATGGCAACAGGGTTTTTCTGGGATGAGCGCTGCTTTTGGCATTCGGGTGGCAATTATGCCTTTCTCGCCCCTGTGGGCGGATTGGTTCAACCTCTTGCCGCAGGCGGCCTGCCCGAAAATCCTGAAACGAAGCGGCGCTTGAAAAACCTACTTGAGATCACGGGACTGTGGTCTGAACTTGCGCCCCGCCATGCGGATCCTGCAACCGATGAAGATATTTTGCGCATTCATCCCGAAACCTATTTGCGCCAGTTTCAAGATATCTCAGCGCAGGGTGGGGGCGAGTTGGGGTTGCGCACACCTTTCGGCCCCGATGGGTTCGAGATTGCAGCCCTGTCTGCCGGTTTGGCCAAATCAGCCCTGTTTGCAGTGCTTGAGGGGGATTTGGAGAATGCCTATGCGCTGTCTCGTCCGCCAGGGCATCACTGTTTGCCTGATTTTCCCAATGGGTTTTGCCTCCTTGCCAATATCGCCATCGCGATTGAGGCCGCGCGGGCCGAAGGGCTGGCCACGAAATGTGCCGTGATTGACTGGGATGTGCATCACGGCAACGGAACTGAGGCGATTTTCTATGATCGTGATGATGTTCTGACCATCTCCCTTCACCAAGATCGCAATTATCCCCGCGATAGCGGTGCGTTTGAGGATCGTGGATCGGGTGCTGGGGCAGGGTTTAACCTCAATATCCCGCTGCCCCCCGGGGGCGGGCATAATGCCTATCTTGAGGCGATGGAGCGTTTGGTGATCCCCGAATTGGAACGCTTTGCGCCTGATGTGATTATCATCGCTTGTGGGTTTGACGCGTCAGGTGTTGATCCTTTGGGGCGAATGATGGCAGGCAGCCACACGTTCCGTGCGATGGCAGAACAGGTGCGGGACGCGGCTGACGCGCTGTGCGAGGGTCGCCTCGTGATGGTGCATGAAGGCGGTTATTCCGAATTGCACGTGCCGTTCTGCGCCCATGCGGTTCTGGAGGTTATGAGCGGCAGTCGCATCACCGCCCCTGATCCTTTGTCAGAACGGATCACCGCACAGCAACCCGATATGCGGTTTGATGCATTTGTGAGCGAATGGATCGCCGAGATGGAAGCAAGCCTTTCTGATATGCGCTAACAGACCCGCAAACTGATATTTGCTGCATTGCAGCACGTTGACACTGCGCAGGTTGCGGGTCAATTTGCCACAAATCTTTTTGGAAAAAGGGTGAGACCCGATGAAGAAAATCTATGGCTCTGCTGCTGAGGCTTTGGATGGCCTTTTGCAGGATGGAATGCTGATCGCGGCAGGCGGCTTTGGCCTCTGCGGGATTCCTGAATTGCTGATTGATGGCATCGTGGACAGCGGTGTTAAAGATTTGACCGTGGCCTCCAACAACGCGGGCGTTGATGATTTTGGTTTGGGCAAACTTCTGGCCACACGCCAGATCAAAAAGATGATGTCTTCTTATGTGGGCGAGAACGCAGAATTCATGCGCCAATATCTGGCGGGTGAATTGGAACTGGAATTCAACCCCCAAGGCACTTTGGCCGAGCGGATGCGCGCAGGGGGGGCAGGCATTCCGGGGTTCTACACCAAGACAGGTGTGGGCACAGTGATTGCCGAAGGCAAAGACCACAAAGATTTTAACGGCGAAACCTATATCCTTGAGGAAGGGATTTTCGCGGATATATCTATCGTCAAAGCGTGGAAGGCTGATGAAACGGGCAATGCGATTTTCCGTAAGACCGCGCGGAACTTCAATGTGCCTGCTGCGACCTGTGGCAAGGTTTGCATCATGGAGGTCGAAGAAATCGTGCCCGCGGGCAGCCTAGACCCTGATCATATCCATTTGCCTGGAATTTTCGTGCATCGCTTGATCAAGGGCCAGCATGAGAAACGAATTGAACAGCGCACTGTGCGCCAGCGTGAGGAGGCCTAATCCATGCCATGGGATCGCAATCAAATGGCCGCCCGCGCGGCACAAGAACTTGAAGACGGGATGTATGTGAACCTTGGCATCGGGATTCCAACCCTCGTGTCAAATTATATTCCAGAAGGCATGACCGTGACCTTGCAATCCGAAAACGGAATGCTGGGCATGGGGCCTTTCCCCTATGAGGGTGAGGAAGATCCAGACCTGATCAATGCGGGTAAGCAGACGATCACTGAATTGCCCCATACCGCCTATTTTGACAGCGCAACATCATTTGCGATGATCCGTGGCGGCAAGATTGCGATGGCAATTTTGGGCGCGATGGAAGTGTCTGAGACGGGCGATCTTGCCAATTGGATGATCCCTGGCAAATTGGTCAAAGGTATGGGCGGCGCGATGGACTTGGTCGCAGGCGTGCGCCGTGTTGTGGTTGTGATGGATCACACCAACAAGCATGGGGAAAGCAAGGTTTTGAAATCTTGCACCTTGCCGCTGACAGGAACGGGCGTTGTGCATCGTATCATCACCAATTTGGGCGTTCTGGATGTGGTCGAAGGCGGCCTCAAGATCGTGCAACTGGCCGATGGTGTCACCGAAGCTGAACTGCGCGCGGCAACAGAGGCGCATATTGTCTGACCCTTAGGGCTGCATGGTTGCAAAAACGCAGCCATCCGAAATCAATTCAGGTGGCGTGATGCATAACAGCCGCGCCACCTGCCACACCCCAGCCACTTTTGGCACATAGGCCCGGGTCTCGGCAAACGGGATGGGCAGCATTTTTGGTTCTTTTTGCAGGCGTTTTGTTGGCGTCGTGGTTGGTGCATCGTATCGCGGGCAAAATCACCTTGATCCGCAAGGCTACCGCAACATGGGCCAGTTGGGAGGCCGGAAAATTGTTTCCTATGGGCGTGGCCTTAGCGGGCACATTGATCCTTTATCTTGGATTAGGCGCGGCGCAAATCTGATCTTTGATTGGACGGGCAGGCGGGCCGCCCTATGATCGGGGTATGGACGCATTGCCTGCCCAAATTGACAATTGGTTCGCTACGCGCGGATGGCAGATGCACCCGCATCAGCGCGCGATGCTGCGCGCGACATCACCTGCGCAGGTTTTGATCGCCCCCACGGGTGCGGGCAAAACCCTGTCGGGCTTTCTCCCTTCGCTTGTGGATTTGATCCATGCACCCAAACAAGGGCTGCACACGCTCTACATCTCGCCGCTCAAGGCGCTTGCGGCAGATATCAGGCGCAATCTTCAGATCCCTGTTGCCGATATGGGCCTTGATATTCGTATTGAGGATCGAACGGGTGATACATCGGCCCATATGCGGCGGCGTCAACGCGCTGACCCGCCTCAGATTTTGCTGACCACGCCTGAATCGCTTGCGCTGTTATTGTCCTATCCTGACGCGGATAAAATTTTTGCCTCGGTGAAGCGGGTTATTCTAGATGAAATTCATGCGCTGATTGACAGCAAACGGGGCGATCAACTGATGTTGTGTCTCGCGCGGCTTGCGCGGTTGTCCCCCCAGATGACCCGTGTGGGTTTGTCCGCCACAGTAAAAGACCCCTCTCAAATCGCGGCCTATTTGGCGCCGGACAGCGGGGCTGAGATCATCACCGCGCCGCAAGGCCCCGCGCCCGATATCGCCATTCTTGAGGCGGATATCCCGCCCCCATGGGCGGGGGGCGGCGGGCGATATGGCGTGCAGGCGGTCTATAACCAAATTAAACGCCATCGCGCCACGCTGATCTTTCACAACACCCGCGCCAATGCCGAACTGTTTTTCCACGAATTGTGGCAGGCCAATGAGGACACCCTGCCGATTGGCATCCATCACGGCGCGTTGTCGCGCGAGGCCCGCGCTAAGGTCGAGGCCGCGATGAGTGAGGGCAGCCTGCGCGCAATCGTCTGCACAGGCAGTCTCGATCTGGGGATCGACTGGGGCGATGTTGATCTGGTGATCCAAATTGGTGCACCCAAAGAGGTTAAGCGCCTTGTGCAACGCATCGGGCGCGCGGGGCACCGCTTTGATCTTGCATCTAAGGCGCGTATTTTGCCCGCCAACCGCTTTGAATATCTCGAATGCCAAGCGGCGCTTGAGGCGGTGCGCGATGGCGAGCTTGAAGATGACCCCATCCGTCAGGGCGGGCTGGACGTTCTGTGCCAGCATATCTTGATCTGTGCCTGTGCAGGGCCGATTGCACCCGATGATCTTTATGCCGAGATCACCTCAGCCGCGCCCTATGCGGGCGTGACCCGTGCCGAGTTCGACCGCGCCTTGGAGTTTTGCGCGACAGGTGGCTACGCGCTGCGCGCTTATGATCGCTGGCAAAGACTGGTCACGCGGCCCGATGGGACGCTAGCTTTGCGAGATCCACGCAGTGCGGCGCGCATCCGCCAAAATATTGGCACGATTATCGAAACCGACAGGTTGAAAGTGCGCATGGCCAAACGGCGCGGCGGGGCACCTTTGGGCGAGGTTGAAGAAAACTTTGCCGCGCAATTGCGCCAAGGCGACAGTTTCCTCATCGGGGGGCAGATCGTGCGCTATGAGGGCATGCGCGAATTGGTGGTTGAGGTCAGCCCAAGCCCCCAAAAGCGGCCGAAAATTGCAACATTCATGGGAACGAAATTCGCAACTTCCCTACAACTCTCTGATCGCATTTTGGCGCGATTGGAAAGTGGCGATTGGTCGGGTTTGCCCGCCCATATTGCCGACTGGCTGGATCATCAGACGCGCCTGTCCCGCTTGCCGCAGCGTGACCGATTGCTGGTGGAAACCTACCCCCATGAGGGCCGCGCACATCTTTGTGTGCATGGTTTTGCGGGGCGCAATGCACAGCAGACCCTTGGCCTTGTTCTGACCCATCGCATGGATCAACTGGGTCTCGCCCCGATGGGCTTTGTGGCCAATGATTATGCCACGCTGATTTGGGGGCTTGATCCCATAGCTGATCCAAGGCCGCTCTTTGCGCCTGATTTATTGCGTGCGGCCTTTGAAGGGTGGCTGTCAGAAAACGCCGTCATGAAGCGCAGTTTCAAGGCGGTTGCGTTGATCTCTGGGCTGATCGAGCGCAGCGTGAATGGCACCAAGAAAACAGGGCGGCAGGCTGTGTTTTCGTCAGATATCCTTTATGACACGCTGCGCAAATATGACAGCGACCATATCTTACTTGAGATGACGCGCCGTGATGCGTTGCGGGGGTTGGTCGATTTTGGTCGCATTGATGAAATGTTGGCCCGCGTAGGCGGGCGTATTGACCATATCGCGCTGCCCCGCGTCAGCCCATTTGCAGCGCCCTTGTTGCTTGAGGCGGGGCGCATCCCTGTCCATGGTTCTGCCGATCAACGTCTGTTGGAGGAAGAAGCCGCAAAATTCCTGCCCCAAGCCGCGCTTGGTCACAGGTGAGGGGGCTTGCCCCTGTCTTTGGCTTGGCGCATCTATAGGCGATGCAAGCCCATCTTGAATTTCAGTTTGGCATGGAACGCCTTTTGGCTACGCCGCAAGGCGCGCTTTATTGGCCAAAGGCGGATGTTCTCATTGTGTCCGACCTTCATCTGGGAAAATCTGAACGGATGGCGCGGCGTGGTGCAGGGTTATTGCCGCCCTATGACACCCCTGAAACCCTTGCGCGATTGACGGAAGAGATTGCCACCTATGATCCCGCTGTGGTGATCTGTCTGGGGGATAGTTTTGACGACCTAGAGGCCGCGCGGAACCTCTCGCCCTATTTGGCGCGGCGTTTAGGGCCCATCCAAGCAGGGCGCAAATGGGTTTGGATTTTGGGCAATCATGATGCAGGCCCTGTAAATCTTTCGGGCGAACATCTGGATGAATTTGAAACGCCGCCCTTTATCCTGCGCCATATCGCGCGGGCTGATTTACCCAAAGAGCGGTTTGAGATTTCAGGTCATTATCATCCAAAAATGCGCGTGGCTTTGCGTGGGCGTAGCCTGTCGCGCGCTGCGTTTTTGATGGATGCACAGCGCCTGATCTTGCCCGCATTTGGGGCTTATACGGGCGGTCTTTGGGCCGATGATCCCGCCTTTGCCGGGCTATTGGGGGCAGATGCGGCGGCCATCGTTTTGGGACAGCCGCCTGTCATGATCCCGCTTAAGCGGTAAGCCCTTCGGGCTCGGGCAAGCCATGGCTGCGCGCGCAGGCGGTGAGCGTATTAGCCAAAAGGCAGGCAATGGTCATTGGCCCGACACCGCCAGGAACAGGGGTGATCGCGCCCGCTTGGGCCGCGCAGCTGTCAAAATGACAATCGCCGACAAGGCGGGTTTTGCCCTCAGGGGTGGCGATGCGGTTGATGCCCACATCAATCACCGTAGCCCCCTCTTTGACGAAGACACCCGTGATCATCTCGGGGCGGCCGACAGCGGCCACCAGAATATCTGCGCCACGGCAAATTGCGGCCAAATCCTTGCTGCGGGAATGGGCGATGGTGACAGTGCAGCTGTCGCCAAGCAAAAGTTGCGCCATAGGTTTGCCCACAATATTCGAGCGCCCAACAACCACAGCGTTGAGGCCAGAAAGGCTGCCGTGATGATCGCGCAACATCATCAGGCAGCCCAATGGCGTGCAGGGCACCATGGATTTCTGCCCCGTTCCAAGCAGACCCACATTCGAAATATGGAATCCATCCACATCCTTCGCAGGATCAATCGCATTGATCACAAGCGCGCTGTCAATGTGGTCAGGCAGGGGCAATTGCACCAAAATACCATGCACCGATTGATCCGCGTTCAATTGATCAATCAAGGCCAGAAGTTCCGCCTGCGAGGTTGTGGCATCAAGGCGGTGTTCATAGGAATTCATCCCCGCCTCAACTGTGCGCTTGCCTTTTGAGCGCACATAAACCTCGCTTGCAGGATCTTCGCCGACCAACACCACAGCAAGGCCTGGGGTGATGCCATGATCTGCTTTCATTGCGGTCACATGGTCAGTCACCATTTGCTGAACTTTGGCCGAGAAAGCTTTGCCGTCAATGATATGGGCGGTCATGGCGTCATTCCTTATTCGGGGTCGTTTTTCGGTCTATTGGCAAGACACATATCCCCACCGCGTTACTGCTGCAACGGGCGGGGATCGCGTTATTGAAAAAGGCGCTTAGAACAGCCCCTCAACCTCGCCTGCGTCATTCAGGCGGATATTCTCCGCACTGGGGACGCGCGGCAGGCCAGGCATGGTCATGATCTCGCCGCAGATCACAACGATAAACCCTGCACCTGCCGAAAGACGCACTTCGCGCACGGGCAAGGAATGGCCTGTTGGTGCGCCGCGGCGGTTTGGATCTGTGGTAAAGCTATATTGTGTTTTTGCCATACAGACGGGCAGGTTTTGATAGCCTGCATCCTCCCATGCTTTGAGCTGATCACGGATTTTTTGATCCGCTAACACCTCGTCCGCGCGATAAATCCGCTTGGCCACTGTTTCGATTTTTTGGAACAGTGGCATGTCATCGGCATAGAGCGTTTGGAAGGCAGCAGAACCGCTATCCGCCAATTGCGCCACGCGGGTCGCAAGGTCGGTGATCCCCTTTGATCCTTCTGCCCAGTGGCGGCACAAGATGGCCTCAGATCCCAGTGATTTCACATAGTCCTGAACGGCGGCGACTTCGGCATCTGTGTCGCTGTAGAAATGGTTGATTGCGACAACCACAGGAACACCAAAACCTTTGAGGTTATCAATGTGGCGACCAAGGTTTGGGCAGCCTTTTTTGACCGCTTCAACATTTTCTGCGCCCAAGTCAGCCTTAGCAACGCCACCATTCATTTTCATTGCCCGCACAGTGGCAACCAAGACCACGCAATCGGGCGAAAGCCCTGCTTTGCGGCATTTGATATTCATGAATTTTTCAGCGCCGAGATCCGCACCAAAGCCCGCTTCGGTGACCACATAATCCGCCAATTTCAGCGCGGTTTTGGTGGCAATGACCGAGTTACAGCCATGCGCGATATTGGCAAAGGGGCCACCATGCACAAAAGCGGGGTTGTTCTCGAGGGTCTGCACGAGGTTTGGCTGCATGGCATCTTTGAGCAGAACAGTCATTGCGCCATCGGCCTTGATGTCGCGTGCGTAAATCGGGCTGCGGTCACGGCGATAGGCCACGATCATATCCCCCAAACGGCGCTGCAAATCCGCCAAATCATCTGCCAAGCACAAGATGGCCATCACTTCGGAGGCCACTGTGATGTCAAACCCTGTCTGCCTTGGGAAACCGTTGGACACACCGCCAAGCGAGGTCACAACATCGCGCAAGGCGCGGTCGTTCATATCGAGAACACGGCGCCAGACCACGCGGCGCTCGTCAATCTGCAGCTCGTTGCCCCAGTAGATATGGTTGTCGATCATCGCAGAGAGCAGGTTATGCGCCGCCGTAATCGCATGAAAATCGCCTGTAAAATGCAGGTTCATTTCTTCCATTGGGACAACTTGCGCCAAGCCACCGCCAGCTGCACCACCCTTCATGCCAAAGTTTGGCCCAAGCGAGGCTTCGCGGATACAAATCGCGGCCTTTTTGCCAATTGCACAAAGACCATCCCCAAGCCCCACTGTGGTGGTGGTTTTACCTTCGCCCGCAGGGGTGGGGTTGATCGCAGTTACAAGGATCAGCTTGCCATTGTCGCGGCCCTCAAGGCTGTCGATGAAATCCTGAGACACTTTTGCCTTGTCGTGCCCATAGGGCAGCAGCGCCGCATATGGGATATCCAGCTTTTCGCCGATCTCTTTGATTGGCTGTTTGTTTGCGGCGCGTGCAATTTCGATGTCGGTTTTGAAGGCCATGATGCGCGTGTCCCATTCATAGTTTGGGGTTGAGAAAAAAGGTCGAATTCAGCGCGACTATAGGGAGGCGATTCTGAATCGCGCGGACTGTTTTCGACCTTTTCGCGCCGTGGTGCGCCAGAAGCAGAGCGCGTAGAAATGAAAACACCCCCAGATCGAAACGGATCGGGGGGTGTCTTGTGGTCTAGAAAACCATGGCCGCTTAGGGCGTGGGTTCAGGCTCCATCCCGCCATTGTCATTGCGCGGTTTGCGCGATTTGGTTTTTGGAATCGCGGTGATCGAGGCGCCACCGCCTGTGCCTGTGTCATCCCCATCATCGCCTCGGTTCAAAGGTTCGCCCGCGACAACACGGGTGATCTCAGAGCCTGTGAGGGTTTCATATTCAAGCAGACCTTGTGCCAAACGCTCAAGATCATCGCGCTTTTCGGTCAAAATGCGCTTGGCGGTCTCATAACCTTGATCCACCAATTCCTTGACCTTGTCGTCAATGATCTTTTGCGTGGCCGCCGAATGGTTCGTGCCGCCGCCATAAGAGCCCAAATAGGATTGCTGCTCATTCGCGTAATCGACATAGCCTAGCTCTTCGGCATAGCCAAATTGCGTGACCATGGCGCGCGCAATGCGGCTGACCTGTTGAATGTCAGAGGCCGCCCCAGAGGTGACGTTCTCTTTGCCAAACACTAATTCCTCAGCCACACGGCCCCCCATCGCCATTGCGATTTTCGAGGTGTATTTTGTGTAGCTGACTGACAGTTGATCGCGTTCAGGCAGGGAGAGAACCAAACCCAAGGCACGACCGCGCGGGATGATTGTCGCTTTGTGAATTGGATCGTGCTGCGGCACGTTCAATCCAACCACCGCGTGGCCCGCTTCGTGATAGGCGGTAAGGCGTTTTTCATCCTCAGTCATCACCATTGAGCGGCGTTCAGCCCCCATCATCACCTTGTCTTTGGCATTCTCGAAATCTTCCATCGTGACAAAGCGGCGATTGACGCGGGCCGCCATCAAAGCGGCTTCATTCACCAAATTGGCCAAATCAGCGCCCGAAAAGCCTGGCGTGCCCCGTGCGATGATTCGCAGATCGACATTCGGGCCAAGAGGCACTTTGCGCGCATGAACACCCAAGATTTTTTCACGGCCTTTGATGTCTGGGTTGGGCACCTGCACCTGACGGTCGAAACGACCTGGACGCAGAAGGGCAGGGTCAAGAACATCTGGGCGGTTGGTCGCCGCCACGATGATAATACCCTCGTTGGCCTCGAAGCCGTCCATCTCAACCAGAAGCTGGTTCAAGGTTTGCTCGCGTTCATCATTGCCGCCGCCATAGCCAACACCGCGTGAGCGCCCGACCGCGTCAATCTCGTCAATAAAGACGATACAAGGCGCGTTCTTTTTGGCCTGCTCAAACATATCGCGCACGCGGCTTGCGCCGACACCCACGAACATCTCGACAAAGTCAGAGCCAGAGATGGTGAAGAAGGGCACACCCGCCTCGCCAGCGATGGCGCGTGCAAGCAAGGTCTTACCCGTTCCAGGAGGGCCGACAAGCAGCGCGCCCTTGGGGATCTTGCCACCAAGCTTGCTGAATTTCTGCGGATTCCTTAGGAATTCAACGATTTCTTCCAATTCTTCCTTGGCTTCATCAATGCCTGCAACATCGTCAAAGGTGACGCGGCCATGCTTCTCGGTCAGCAGTTTTGCCTTGGATTTTCCAAAACCCATTGCCCCGCCGCGACCGCCGCCTTGCATGCGATTCATGAAGAAAATCCAGATTCCGATGAGAACCAGAACGGGCAGCCACAGCGACAAAATGGACATAAACCCCGACTGCTCCTGTGGGCGAACCTCGACCCGCACGCCTTGGTCAATCAAGGCGGTGGCGATGTCATTGTCCGCAGGACGGGTGGTTTCAAATGTGCCCTCCGAAGTGGTGAACTGCACTGCTTCGCCATCTATCGTTGCCGTGCTCACCGAGCCTTGTTCGACTTGAGAGATGAAATCAGAATAAGCCACTGATCGGGCATTGACCGATGACTGGTTGCCACTGAACAGATTGAACAGCGCAAGGATCAACAAAAACAAAATGACCCAAAAGGCGATATTACGAGCATTGCCCAAGAGAATTCTCCTCGCTTTCGCGGCAGCCGCGCCACATGCGCGCTTGCGTTCCCTCTAAGATAAGGAAGCTTTGGCTGACTTCAATGCGATAATATAGATCGGTGGAACTCTGCCGATGGATCATATTGCGGCGCGCATAGTCCCTCGCGCGCCAAATAGGGCACGGCAACCAAGGCTTGGCCCGCCCAAAGCGCGGGATAAGACTGAAACGCGGCCTTTGGCAAACCCTTTGGCAACTCAAGCGCAGCAAGGCTTTGCGCGCCCATGGGGCGGATCACAGCCTCGCCCAAACGGCGCCCTTTGATGCGCCACCGCCCGTCCCATGCTGACGCCCCATCTGCAGGGCATTCATAATCGGCCACTGCGCGCAATTCACGCACCAAGATCAGCGCATCATCTTGCACAAAACTTTGCACCCCTTGAAGCGTTGCCCCGCGCCCCGCATATGCGGCTTCTGCCAAGGCCTCTAGGCTGCTGAGGCGGGGCCTGTAGGGGGCTTGGGTCAAGCACCCAATCCCATGTGCCAAGAGGCGCAATTGGGTTTCTTCTTCAATCCGTTCAAGGCGCGTAAGGTCAAACCGCAGAATGCCTGGATAGGGTTCGGTGACAACATCGCGGGCCACATCCGCCGCGCGCGCCCAAAGTGCAACGCTGGCGCGGGCCATGTGGTCTGCCGTGCGCGTGAGGGTGTCGACATCAAGACCAATTTCGGCCAGATCGCGCATCTCTTTGCGCGTGCGCACGCGCAGATAATCTTCGTTATCGTTTGAGGGGTCATCGATCCATTGCATCCTGCGCGCTTGCAGGGCCGCACGCAGGTCAGCGCGGGACGCCCAAAGGATTGGGCGAATAACCGGGGCAGCCCCTGCCGCATCTGCGGCCTTATGCGATAGCGGCAAGGCTTTCATCGCGGCCAACCCCTCAACGCCCGATCCGCGCGATAGGCGCATCAAAAAGGTTTCGGCCTGATCATCACGGGTATGGCCCACAAGGATCGCGCCAATTTCAGGCCGTTTGCGTCTGCGCCATTCTTGAACAAGACTATAGCGCGCAGCGCGCGCGGCGGCCTGTAAGTTGCCCACGCCATCCCATTTCCATTGCAATGTGACGTGATCAATCCCAAGATCATGTGCGATTTTCGCCACCCCTTCCGCCTCAGCGGCGCTTTCGGGGCGTAGTCCGTGATCCACAGTAATCGCAATCAGCGTCACGGGGCCATTGTCAGGGTCTTGGCGCATCTCTACGGCCCAATCATGGGCCAGCATCATCAAGGCAAGGCTATCGCTGCCACCTGAAACCATGATGGCCAAAACTGGCGGTAAAGGCGCGGGGCATAGCCGCGCCATCTCACTGTGAAATTTATCGCTTAGGCTCAATTGCACGCAAGCGCCGCGCGCGTTGCTTCGGCAGTCGCAATTTCGCTGCGTGCCTCTGGATAGCGCGTAGCGACCTCCGACAGCGTGATACAGGCTTCCTCAATTTGGCCCAATTCGCCTAAGGATTGCCCAAGGCGGGCCAAGGCCGCAGGCGCGCGAGGGCCATCGGGGCTGCCTGAGAAACTGTCAAGAAAGGCGCGGGCTGCACGGCTCCAAGCCCCTTGCTGGACTTCGGCCTCACCGCGCAGGAAATGTGCTTCGCCCGACAGCGGGCCGCCGGGATAAGTTTCTGCGAAGCGGCTAAAGGCTTGTGCGGCCTCTGCCCAATTGCCCGCATCATAGGCCGCAAGGGCACGGTCAAAATCCGATTGTTCTGCAACGGCCAATTGCGGGCCATCACTGGCCCCGCCGGTGCTTGGCGCGGGCGCAAGGGTGCTGCCTTGGCCCAAGGGCGTGCCTGTGTCCCCACTGGGGGCAACACCGCCCAAGGAGGGCGTATCACCCAGCGTTGCGATATCGCAGTTAGGTTCCAATTCACACAGGCGGAATTCCAGATCACCAATGCGGTTGGTGCCGTCACCCACAATCGCCTCGATGCGCAATTGCAGCGTTTCGGTTGCGGCGGTCATACGGCGCAATTCCGCCTCAATGGCATCAAGCCGCGAAAGCGGGTTCGCCGTTCCTGCGGGCAGGCTTGGCCCGCCCGTTGTTGAGAGCTCAAGCCTGAGGCGCTGTATCTCGAAGTAAAGCACCGATAGCTCTTGCCGAATATCGGCAAGGCTTTGGGCTTGGTCAGTTTGGGCAAAGGCCGCTTGGGGCGGCATGCCGCCCCCAAGGCCAATGACCATAACCCCGCAGATCAGCGCCCGCTTGAGCATATCGTTTAGGCCCCCGCACCAGCGGCAATCACCGTCACCGCGCGCCGGTTGCGGCTATAGCACGCTTCGTTCGAGCAAATCTCAATCGGGCGCTCTTTACCATAAGAGATTGTCGACAGACGATTGGGGGCCACCCCACGGCTGATCAGATATTCCTGTGCCGATGCCGCGCGGCGCGCGCCAAGCGCAAGGTTATACTCGCGCGTGCCTTGTTCATCCGCGTGACCCTCGATAATCGCGGTGTAGTTTGGGTTGCTCAACAGCCAGTTTGCCTGTTGGTCTAGGGTCGCAATTGCCTCAGCCGACAGGTTCGATTGATCCACCGCAAAGAACACGCGGTCACCAATGGTTTGGTTGAAATATTCGGGGCTTGCAGGGTCGAAATTCCCGCCTGCGCCCGCGCCATATTGGCCACTTGCGCCATTGCCGCCAAGCCCTGCTTGCGAACAGGCTGCAAGACCAAGCATCGCAACCATCAAAGTTGATTTTACCAAAAGTTTCATCGTTTACATTCCTAAGACAAGGGGCAGGTCATTCCACCCCGATTGTGGGCACCGCTTTGGCCCTGTGTAACATGTCCAAAGCGCGTTGTGAATCGGGCATAATGATTTGGCCAATCACGTGCGGGTTATTGCAACAGCGGCGACCAAGCGGGATCGGACGCCATTCCCGGTGTAGCGACACGCTGAAGGTTGCGCCCCGAAATATCGACCGAATAAAGCGCAGGCGCCCCATTTGTGCCTGCAGTTTCGCGGGTGAACATAACCACGCGCCCATTCGGCGCCCAGGTTGGCCCTTCATCAAGGAAAGACGCTGTCAAAAGACGCTCTTCGCTGCCATCAATGCGCATCACGCCGATATGGAACCGTCCTGACTCTTGTTTGGTGAAGGCGATATAGTCGCCGCGCGGGCTCCAGACTGGGGTGCCATAACGACCACTGCCGCGGCTGATACGCTGCGCAGGGCCACCCGTGGCAGGCATGATGTAAAGCTGCTGGTTGCCAGAGCGGTCGCTTTCAAACACGACTTGGCTGCCATCTGGTGAAAAGCTTGGGGCCGTTTCAATCGAAGGCGCTTCGGTCAAACGTGTCTGCGTGCCCGTGACCAAATCAAGCACATAAATATCACTATTTCCGCCCCGTTCGACCGAAAACACAACGCGCTGCCCGTCAGGGGAATAGCGCGGGGCAAAGGTCATGGTTCCAGGAAGATCGGCCAAAGGACGGTGGGTCACGCTCGCAATATCCATCTGATAGATGCGCGGCGTGCCACTTTCATAGGATGTGTAGAGCAAGCTGCGCCCATCTGGCGAAAAGCGGGGCGCAAGAACAATCGCGCTGCTATCTGTTAGATATTGAACATTCGCGCCGTCATAATCCATCAGGGCCAGACGCTTGAGCCGCGCGTTTTTGGGCCCTTCCTCGTTGATGAAGGCCACGCGTGTGTCGAAATATCCGCTTTCGCCTGTAATGCGGCTATAGACTTGATCTGCCACCCGATGCGCCATGCGCCGCCATGTTTCGGGTGTTGCCACGAATTGCAGCCCATCCCCGAGCGGCAGTTGCGAGAACACATCAAAAAGCCGAAAGCGCACAACCATCTGCCCCTCTGGGGTGCGGCCCACCGAACCTGTGATCAGGGCTTGGGCATTGATGGCTTGCCAATCGGCAAATTGCACGGGGCTGTCAAAACTGGTGATTGTGGAAATATGAGCCTCGGCTGGGATTTCGCGAAACAGGCCTGTGCCACGCAGATCGGCGGCAATCACCCGCGTGATATCTTGGGCGGCATCGGCCATGTCGGGCGTATCCGCGATAAAGATAGGCAGGGCGAAGGGGAGCGGCTCAATCACACCTTCGGTGATTTCAATTCGCAAAGGCCCGCCTGCACCTTGGGCCCATGCGGGTAGGCTGCTTGCGCCAAGCGCAAGGCACAGCCCCAAGCCGCGAAAAACTGTAATCAACTGCGCCTTCATCTCAGCCTCATCTGTTCAGGGTTGAAGACCATCTCGATGGTTTGCCATTGGTCATATTTTTCTGGAGGCAGGTTAAACCCGTTTGCGCCACAGCGCAAAATCGCACGGCGTCCTACTTCAAATGCTTGGGAGACCGATGCATCCGAGCCACCAGAACTGTCGATCATTCGGATAGACCCCGCATCTGGCCGCCCATCTTGCCCCAAGGTGACCGAGATGGTGACAATTGTGCGCTGCGCCTCGGAGGATAGCGCGCCCACATTCCAACAGTCGCGCACATCCGCGATCAAACCATCCACCTCGCCGCTGCTGAGGGGCGGGCCAGAGGGGACGGAGGGTGTCGCAGGGGCGCTGACCGCATCTGCAACCGCCGCCGCAATCGCATCAGCGAGCGGGTCAGCAGGTTCAGGCGCGGGTTCAGGTTCAGGCTCCGGCTCTGGTTCGGGTGTTGGTTCGGGTGTGGGGCGCTGTGGCCGTGCGGTCGGCACAGGTGACGCAATCGGTGCAAGGCTTGCTGCGGGTGTTTCGGCCTCTGTTACGATCTGGGTCGTTGCGGCTTCGGGGGCTTGGGCCACCTCTTGTTCAACGGGTGTTTCACTCTGTGCATCAGGCTCAGGGGTTGCCTCGACAACAGTCGGCGCGATTTCGGCGTCAGGCGGCGGTGCAGGCGCGGGTGTTGGTGCCACGCGCGGCGCAGCCTCAGGTGTTGGCGTGTCTGACGGGGGCGCATTCTCTGCGCCCAAAGGGGGTGCGCTGATTTCTGGGGGCTGTGGTTGCACCTCGGGTTGCGGTGAAGGGTCTGGCGCTGGCTCTGGCGCAGGTTCGGGCGCAGGCGGCAGGCTCGCCGCTTGGGTGAGTTCTTCAAATTCAGCGGTTGAGATGATTTGAACGCCCGTCACCTGAAAATCGGTTTCCGTGTTGCGGTGAAACAAAATATCTCCAAACGCCACCCATAAGAGCAGCGCGATGTGCAGCCCAGCCGAGACATAAAGCTCCCGCCGCATCAAACCTACCCCTCAGGCCCGCTGCCCGCCGCGCCATCCAGCGCAGGCCCGCCCGAATCGGTCACAAGGCCGATTTCGCGAAAGCCGCCCGCATTCAGCGCGCCCATGATTTGCATCACTTGCTCATAGGAAATGGCGCCATCTGCGCGCAGGAAAATGCGCGTGCTGTCGCGCTCGCCTGCAATGGCCAACAGCCGCGTGACCAGTTCATCCCGCGAAACTTCGGTGGTTTGGATCATCACCCGCCCATCGGGGGCGATGGTTACAGTAAGCGGTTCTTCTTCCTCACTCGGCAGGGCTTCTGCGGCGGTGTCTGGCAGGTTAATCGGCACACCAACAGTCATCAACGGGGCGGCCACCATGAAGATGATCAAAAGGCATAACATCACGTCCACGAAGGGCGTGACGTTGATTTCGGACATGGCGCGGCTGCTGCCCTCCCGTCTGCGGCCGCGTCTGCGACCGCCGCCCGATTTTTGCGCAAACGAGGCCCCCATCAGTCAAGCTGCCGTGACAAGAGGGTGGAAAACTCATCTGCAAAGCTCTCATAGCCTGCAATGATCCGATCTGAGTCGGACGACAGTTTGTTGTAGAAAATCACGGCAGGGATCGCGGCCAACAGGCCAAGACCCGTTGCAAGCAGGGCCTCGGCAATACCAGGCGCCACAACGGCAAGGGATGTGTTGCCAGAAATCGCGATTTCTTGGAAGGATCGCATGATCCCCCAAACTGTACCAAAGAGGCCAACAAACGGTGCCGTTGCGCCTGTTGTGGCAAGGAAGGTCAAGCCCGCGGTTAGGCGCTCTGCTTCGCGGGCAATCGCCACATCCATCGAGCGATCCACGCGTTGCTGCACACCAGGGATGAGCGCGCCATCGTCACGCAGCGAGTTGCGCCATTCGGCCATGCCGGCCACAAAGACACGTTCCGCGGCCGATTGCGGGCTTTCCGCGATTTGATCATAGAGCAAATCAAGCGGCTGACCCGACCAAAAAGCCGCGTCAAAATCCGCTGTGTTTTGCCTTGCGCGGCGATAAATCCGAAATTTGTTGATCGTGATCGCCCAGACCCAAACGGAGGCCACGATCAGTGCGATCATCACGGCCTGCACAATAAAGGATGCGCGGAAAAACAGCGCCATGAGGGTGAAATCAGCCTCTTGCGCCATGCTAAGCGTTGTAGCGTCCATGCCCGTTCTTTCTATTTGCCTCAATGCCCGACCTTGCCTTTTGAGCAAAGCACCCCCAAATCGGCGCCGTTCTTTTTGCGGCACTCAGTATGGGGTCACATGCACCTATATCAGGTTCAAAATCACTTGGGAATGGGCGCGCGCTCAAGCCCGCGTGATTAGCAAATCCTTGCTTTCAGGGCTTAGCGGAATTTCGACAGCACTTCGGGCTGCAGTTTCGCCACGCCGCCTTGACCATTGATCGTGGCGAGGGTGATTTTGGCGGCAAAGATCACGGTGCCTGCGCGCATGACATCTTGGCTCAATTCCAAGCGCACAGGGCTTGCGCGCAGAATTTTGGTTTCAACCACCAATTCATCATCGAATTTTGCGGGAGCGCGGTAATCAGCCTCAACGCGGCGCACGGCAAATACGATATCTTGGGTGGCCTTTAGCGCCGCTTGATCAATGCCAAGGTCGCGCACCATCTCGCTGCGGGCGCGCTCAATGAATTTTAGGTAATTGGCATAATAGACGATCCCCGCCAGATCGGTATCTTCGTAATAAACACGGATGGGCCAGTGATGCGTCATGTTCAATTTCTATGCTCCAAGACAGCCACCCGTGCCGCCATGCGTAGGCCATGCGTGCTGTCTTGCGCGCAGACGGGCATAACAGGATCATAGCCTGCGCGAATAATCGCGGCAATTTCAGGTTTCAGGCGCGCCGCGCCATCGGTCCCTGCGGCCAGTGGGGATTGCCCTGGAAAGGCTTGATCCGACCAAAGTAAAATCGTCTGCACCGCTTGTGACAGCGCGATGGTATCTGCGGGTAGACGCGATAAATCCGCATCCATGCGCACAAAAACAAAGGCCGCTTTGATGCCACCATCTGCATCAAACCGAAATGCGCGATACTGGTTGGCATCTATCGATTTGAGCCGCGCAATGATCTCGGCCAAATCGGGCAGCAGGCGATCCATATTGGGTGTGGCAAGCACCTCGTCCCAATCACGGATGAAAAACACCATGAAATTCGCGCCCAGTTCGGGATCTGTCTCGGCCATCTGGTGGCCCGCGAGTGCGACAATCGCCTCAAGCGCGCCCTTGACGATGGACACGGTCGCATCCTCAACCCCAAACACCACAGGGGCGATAGGCCGACCCCAACGGGCGAAGAGATAGCTGCCATCAGCGCGGGTGAAATAGGGTGTGACTGCATCTTGGGTCATAGACCACGGGATTAGCGGCTTGGGGGCTGTGGTTCAATCCCCTCAGCTGATCTCTAGCGTGCCAGTTTGATCCGTTATTTTGCCAATAACCCATCCGTTGTGACCTGCGGCCCGAAGTCCCGCTTGCACCTCTGGCAGGACGGTTTGGGGCAGGGCTGCCAAAAGTCCGCCTGCGGTTTGAGGATCAAATAACAAATCGGCGCGCGGGCCCGATCTTGTGCCCCGTATTTGCCCCAAAAGATGCGCGCGGGTTTGCGGGTAGAGGGTCGATTGCACCCCCGCCGCCGCCAAATCAAGCGCGCCTTGATAGAGAGGAATTTGATCAAGCCAAATCTGCGCCCCCAAGCCCGAGGCACGGGCGATATTCATGATATGGCCCGCAAGGCCGAACCCCGTCACATCGGTCATGGTGCGCGCATGGGGGACGAGAATATCCGCCACCGCCCCCTGCGGTGTCGTAAGTCCCTGATAAAGGCGCGCAATGTCGCCGCCCTTTGCCAATCCTTGCATCTCTGCCGCCAGAAGAACGCCTGTGCCAATGGGTTTGGTCAGGATCAGCGCATCCCCTGCTTGCGCCCCCGTAAGTCCGATTGCGCGATCTGCAACAAGACCTGTAACAGTGAACCCGATGCTCAGTTCCGCCCCCGCCGCACTATGGCCGCCGATAATATCGGCGCCTGCCGCTGACATTACCTCGGCGGCGGCTGACATGATTTCGGTCAACCAAGCACTTTGCAGCGGTTCAGATAAGGGGGGCAGGGTGATCATTGCCAAGGCTGATTGCGGGGCGGCCCCCATGGCCCAAATGTCGCCAAGTGCGTGAATGGCAGTGATACGCGCCATCACGGCCGGGTCATTGCAAAACGCGCGCAGATGATCTGTGCTAATCACTTGGCGCGCGCCGCCCATATGCAGCACCGCCGCATCATCCCCCCGCCCAATCTCAATGTCTTTGCGGTGGGTTGGGGGTGGGGGCAGGGCGGCCTCAAGCGCGGCTTGGCCCAGTTTTGCGCCACAGCCGCCGCATTGCGGTTTTGGCCCCATGGCCTCGATTATGCCAAGCGCGTGTTCTTGCGGCGGTTGCGGTCGTGCCGCCATCTCAGGCAACTGGGTCAGCTGTCGCATGAACTTGCGATCAATTTGGTCTTTCCACATCCACAGAAAGGGAAAGGATGCAGCCACCCGCCCGCGCGTGGCAATGGCCCGCTTATCGCCCAAGGAAATCAGCTTGAGATAGTGGCGTTGCGGCTGATAGATGCGCGAACTGCGCCCCATCACAGCCGCGCGCAGATTGTGAAAGAGGGGCTTTGCCGCGCGCACCGCATAAACGCCCGCCTTACTGCGGGAGGCATGATCAAAATGCGCGCAATCCCCCGTGGCGAAAATATCGGGGTCTGTCACGCTGCGCAGATCGGCGCCCACGCGGATGAACCCATCTTTGAGTGCAAGCCCTGTCTCTGCCAGCCACGGATGCGCCCGCGCGCCCGCCGCGCCAAGGATCAAATCAAAGGGCAGCGGGGACTCATCTCGCAGATGGATCATTTGCGCGGTGATCTCGGTGATCTCTACGCCCTCGCGCAGGGTAATATTTTGGGTGCGCAAGTCTTGTCGCAAAAGCCGTGCCGCGCGCGGAGGCAATTCTTGCAACGCCTGTGCCCGCTCAAATATCGTCACCTCGGGCTTGCGCCCTGTGGTGCGCAGGCGGTGCGCCACGGCCATGGCGACCTCAACCCCCGCAATTCCGCCGCCGATAAGGGCGATGCGTGCAGAATTGGGAGCTTGGGTCAGAAAGCCCTCCCATGCGGCTGCAAACCCCTCGAGAGGTTTGACGGGCACGGCATGATCTGCAAAGCCTGCTAAGGCGGGCATATCAGTCGTGATGCCAATATCAATCGACATTATATCATAGGAAATAGACCTGCCCCCTGCGAGATGCAGGCGTTTTTCCGCTCGATCAATCCCAATGGCGGGGGCAAGGATGAGGCGGGCATTGGCGAAACGGGCAAGGCGAACCAGATCAATCTCGATTTCGTCTTGTTGGTAATGCCCCGCAATCGCACCGGGCAGCATCCCTGAATAGGCCGCCGTTGGGTTGGGCGAGACAAGGGTCAAGCGCGCACCCGCAAGCGGCCGCATCCCCCACATACGCGCGACAAGCGCGTGACTATGCCCGCCCCCCACAAGCACAATTTCGCGGGTCACGGGCCAAGCGGTGGGGGTCATGATCCTTGACCCCTAAACGGATCATCTGGATACCCCACGCCCGTCAGGATTAATCCATCAGGCGGCGCAACAGGGCCGCAGGCGGCCCGATCGCGCGCCTCTAGGCTGATGCGCACATCGTCAGGCGACCATGATCCCGCCCCAACCCGCTCAAGCGTGCCGACAATCGAGCGCACTTGATTATGCAGGAACGAGCGCGCGCGCAGGTGAAATTGAAATTCAACCGCATCGCTGCGCGGGAAGGCCTCAATCCGTATTTCATCAAGGGTTTTGACGGGCGATTTCGCCTGACAGATAGAGGCACGGAAGGTTGTGAAATCATGCTTGCCGATCAAATGGCGTGCGGCCTCTTGCATGGCGGCAAGATCAAGGGGCTGCTTGACGGCCCATGCCTGCCCCACATCAAGGGTCAAGGGCGCGCGGCGGTTGATCAGCCGATAGGTATAGCGCCGCTCAACTGCGGAAAACCGCGCGTGCCAATCCTCTGACACGGGCGCACAGGCCACAATTGCCACCGGTAAAGGTTTCAAATGATAATTCAGCGCCTCAGACAGGCGAAAGGGCTGCCACTCTTGGGCCATGTCACATTGCGCGACCTGACCCGTGGCATGAACGCCTGCATCTGTCCGCCCTGCCGCAGCGATGGAGGGCACATCCGCCTCAAGCTGTGAAAGCGCAGCCTCAATCGCACCCTGCACTGAGGGTTGATCAGCCTGACGTTGCCACCCCGCAAAGGGGCGACCATCATATTCGACTTTGAGCGCATAACGGGCCATGGCTTTGGCTAACGGAAACGCGCGCGCCATGCAATTGCCCATAACCCCCTATCCATGGCGGCTTTGGCATCCTATCTTTGCGCAAGGCATTAGATGGCGGCAGGCCAAGCGTGATATCATCTTTGGGCGATATGCTGCGTGACAGCGTGGAGAGCACGGGCGAAGCATTGACGCGCGCCTTTTCAAACCCAAGCCTGCGCTTGGGGGTGACAGGGGTGTCTCGCGCAGGAAAGACGGTGTTTATCACCTCTCTCGTGGCCAATTTGATGGAGCGGGGCCGCATGGCGGCATTCTCGCCCGAGCGCGAAGGTCGGATTGAAGCGGCCTACCTGCAACCACAACCCGATGATACAGTCGCGCGATTTGATTACGAAAGCCATCTTGCCGCGATGACGGGGCCAGAGGCGCATTGGCCGATTGGCACGCGCAGCGTTTCGCAATTGCGCTTGTCCTTGCGCGTCACGCCAAAATCACGGTTTGCGCGTCTGACGGGCCCACGCCGCTTGCATTTGGATATCACTGATTATCCGGGTGAATGGTTGTTGGATTTGGGACTGTTGACGCAAAGCTACGCGCAATGGTCTAAGTCCAGTTTGGCGCAGATTTCCGCCAAAGCGCAGAGCTTGGCCGCGGCGCGAGATTTCTTGGCGATGGCCACCGAAGCTGTGGCTGAGACGCGCCATGATGAGATGCAGGCCTCGGCCCTTGCGCAAAGTTTCACCGCCTATCTGCACGCGGCGCGCGCGGCGGGGTTCAGCCAATTGACCCCCGGCCGTTTTATCTTGCCGGGCGAATTGCAGGGCAGCCCTGCGCTAACCTTTTGCCCCTTGCCGATTGAGGCCCTGAGGCGTGGCACAATCGCGCGCGAGGCCGCGCGGCGCTTTGAGGCCTATAAATCGCAAATAGTGCGGCCGTTCTTTCGCGCGCATTTTGCCCGCATTGATCGTCAGGTGGTTTTAGTGGATCTGCTCAGCGCCATGCAAGGTGGGCCTGAGGTCTTAGAAGATTTGCGACAGGCGATGGCGGGTATTTTGTCGGTGTTCCGCCACGGCGCGAATGGCCCTTTGGCGGCACTCTTGGGGCAAAAAACCGATCGTATCCTTTTTGCCGCGACCAAGGCAGATTACCTGCATCAATCCCAGCATCAGGCCTATGCCAATCTTCTTGAGGCTTTGGTGCAACAGGCCAAACAGCGCGCCGATTATCGGGGGGCGAAAACGCGGGCTATGGCGATTGCAGGCCTGCGCAGCACCGTTGAGGAAAGCCGCATTCTAGACGGGGCCGAGGTTGATCTGGTGCGGGGCCGTGTTGGGCAATCTAATCAGATGCGCGCCCTTTATGCGGGCCACTTGCCAGACCATCCCGACCATATCCTTGCCCCTGCACGCGAAGGCGCGCGGGATTGGTCGGATCATGAATTCGCGGTGACAGATTTCGCCCCGCCTATATCAAGCCTGCGCGCGGGGCTTGGCCCCCCGCATATTCGCCTTGATGCGGCGGCGGAATTTCTTTTGGCAGATTGTATGGGGTGAAAGTTTCAATTGCCAAGCCTAGCCCTTCGGGCCTATGGCAAAGTCTATGAAGCTCGTGCCCCTCTCTGAAACCTCACATTTGCCGCGCTGGCAGCGCCCGCAGGTTCTTTTGTTCCTGATGGCTTTTGCGATGCCTGTGGCCTTTGCCACATGGTCTGCATTGCTCAATAATTTTGTGATTGAGGCGGCAGGGTTTGACGGGGCTGATATAGGATGGCTGCATTCAGTGCGCGAAATTCCAGGGTTTCTCGCGATTGGCGTGATTGCCCTATTGCTTGTGATCCGCGAGCAGAAATTGGCGCTTGTGTCCTTGGTTATGTTGGGTCTGGCCACGGCGCTGACCTCGCAATTCCCCTCCTTGGGGGGGTTGTTGATTGTCACCCTGATCTCCTCCATCGGGTTCCATTATTACGAGACAGTCAACCAATCGCTTCAATTGCAATGGATCGACAAAAAGCGCGCGCCACAGACCATTGGTTGGCTGATGTCGATGGGGTCTTTGGCCACGCTTTTGGCCTATGGGTTAATCGTGCTGACATGGCGTGCTTATGATTTGAGCTATGACTTGGTCTATGGGGTGGCGGGCGGCTTCACCGCCTTGGTTGCAGTGATTGCATTTTTCGCCTTCCCCCAATTTGAGGGCCCAACCCCGCAGAACCGCAAAATGATCCTGCGCCGCCGCTATTGGCTCTACTATGCGCTGCAATTCATGTCGGGCGCGCGGCGGCAGATTTTCGTGGTGTTTGCAGGCTTCATGATGGTCGAGCGCTATGGCTTTGCCGTGCATGAGATCACAGCGCTGTTCATGGTCACATTGGTCGCCAATATGATCGCAGCACCGCTTCTGGGTCGTGCTGTTGCCTTTTTTGGGGAACGTGCGGCCTTGATGTTTGAATATGCGGGCTTGTTCGTGATTTTCCTGCTTTATGCGGGCCTCTATCATTTTGATTGGGGCGTGGGTATGGCGGCGGTGCTCTATGTCGGCAACCACATCTTTTTTGCGCTGGCCCTCGCCATCAAAACCTATTTTCAGAAAATCGCAGATCCCGCTGATATTGCGCCTACGGCCGCCGTGGCCTTTACCATCAACCATATCGCAGCGGTGTTCTTGCCTGCGATCTTGGGGTATATCTGGCTGACCTCGCCGATTGCGGTGTTCCTGCTTGCGTCAGGGATGGCTGCGACATCTTTCGCCTTGTCGCTTTTGGTGCCGCGTCATCCAGAGGCGGGGAATGAAACCTTACTTGCGCGGCGCGGTTTACCCGTGGCTGCGCCCATCACCACTGTGATCAAATAGGGTGCTTATGACGACCTTTACCGCCTTTACCACATTGCCTGCTAAATCCGCCGCCGAAGCCTTGGGTGAGGCCATAGAGGCACTTGATCCCGCGCCCTATGGCGTAGGGGTTTTTGAGATCGAAGACGGCTCTGGCCGTTGGGAGGTGGGCGGTTATTTCCTTGAGGCCCCCAATGAGATCGGATTGGCGCTTTTGGCGGCATCGCATGGCGCGCGGGAATTTGTCGTCTCAGAATTGCCCGAAACCGATTGGGTCGCGCAGGTGCGCCGTGAATTGCACCCTGTGCGCGCGGGGCGGTTTTACCTTTACGGCAGCCATGATGCCGATACAGTTCCAAACGATGCCGTGCCCTTGCTGATTGAGGCCGCAATGGCCTTTGGCACAGGGCATCACGGCACCACCTCTGGATGTTTGATTGCGTTTGATCGCCTGCTCACTGAGGGCCATGTTTTCAAAAATGTGGTTGATATTGGCTGTGGCACGGCGGTCTTGGCCTTGGCTGCGGCACGGGTCTTTCCGCAGACTGTTCTGGCCTCTGATATTGATGAGATCGCGGTTGATGTCGCCCGTGTAAACGCCCAAGCGAATGACCTCGCAGATCGGATCGAGGCTGTGCAAGCCGCAGGGTTTGATCATCCCACCCTTGCAGCCCGCGCGCCCTTTGATTTGATCTTTGCCAATATCCTAAAGGGGCCACTGATCGAACTGGCCCCCGATATGGCGCGTCATGCCGCGCAGGGCGGTTATTTGATCTTGTCAGGCCTTTTGTTGGAGCAGGCTGAGGACGTCACTGCCGCCTATCTCGCGGCAGGGTTCGAGCGGGTTTATGCGTCCGAGCATGGGGAATGGGCGGCGCTGACACTGCGCTACATGGGGTGATTGGCACGCCCCGCTTGTTGAATGTTCTTGTTTCGTGCTATTGATGGGCTAAGCTGACGCAAAGAACCACAAAGGGCGAGCAGGCCATGCGTATCATCGGTATTGACCCAGGGCTTCGCTATCTTGGGTGGGGCGTAATCGAGGCGGATGGCCCGCGCCTACGCCACATATCAAATGGCGTTATCGAAGGGGTGGGCGATGATCTCGCCCCGCGTCTTTTGGCGCTATATGATGGATTAATCGCCGTCCTTGCCGAATTTGCACCACATTGCGCGGCGGTCGAACAGACCTTTGTCAATCGTGATGGCGCGGCTACGTTGAAATTGGGGCAGGCGCGTGGTGTTGCGATGTTGGCCCCTGCCAAGGCAGGCTTGCCTGTGGCTGAATATGCGCCAAACACAGTAAAGAAAACCGTGGTTGGGGTGGGGCACGCGCATAAAGATCAGATTGGACATATGGTGCGACTGCAATTGCCCGGATGCGCGCCAAAATCCCCTGATGCTGCTGACGCTTTGGCGATTGCGATATGTCATGCCCATCATGCGCAATCGCAGACGCGGATCATGAAAGCAGTGGGGGCAAGCCTGTGATCGGGAAATTGACAGGCCGCGTGGATTACCGCGCCAGTGACCATGTGCTTTTGGATGTCGGTGGCGTGGGCTATGTGGTTTATTGCTCAGAACGCACTCTTGCGAACCTGCCGAATGCGGGGCAGGTGGCAAGCCTTTACACCGAACTTCTGGTGCGCGAAGACCTTTTGCAGCTTTTTGGGTTTTTAACCCCGTATGATCGTGAGTGGCATCGTTTGTTGGTGTCTGTTCAGGGCGTGGGGGCCAAAGCCGCGATGGCAATCTCGGGTGCGCTTGGCACAGAGGCCTTGGCCCGTGCCATTGCGATTGGGGATTGGGGCGCGGTCAAAGCAGCCCCTGGTGTGGGCCCGAAATTGGCGCAGCGTGTGGTCAATGAACTAAAGGATAAAGGCCCCGCTTTGATGGCGATGGGCGGCAGTCTGGCCCGCGATTTGGCGCAGAATGCCCCTGCGCCCGTGGTGGAAGGCCCGCAGGGGCCTGCATCAACCCCTGCAGCACCGCCGCCGCCTGCAACCGCGCAGGCCGATGCGCAAAGTCAGGCTGAGGCAATTTCAGCCCTGACCAATTTGGGCTATGGCCCCTCTGACGCGGCAAGTGCGGTTGCGCGCGCGGCAGACGAGGCCGACACGACCCCTGCGCTGATCCGTGCGGCACTGCGCCTCTTGGCCCCGAAGGATTGATATGAGCACGCCTGATCCAACATTGCGCCCCGATCCGCACCCGCAGGATGATCTGCGCGAAGATCGCGCTTTGCGTCCTGAACTTCTGACCGAGTTTATTGGTCAGGCCGAAGCGCGGGCGAATTTGCGGGTGTTTATCGAAAGTGCCCGCAAGCGCGGTGAGGCGATGGACCATGTGCTGTTTCATGGCCCCCCCGGCTTGGGCAAGACCACCTTGGCGCAAATTATGGCGCGCGAATTGGGGGTGAATTTTCGCATGACCTCTGGCCCCGTTTTGGCAAAAGCGGGGGATTTGGCCGCGATCCTCACCAATCTTGAGCCGCGAGATGTCTTGTTTATTGACGAAATTCACCGCCTGAACCCCGCAGTCGAAGAGGTGCTCTATCCCGCGATGGAGGATTTTGCACTGGATCTGGTCATAGGTGAGGGGCCCGCCGCGCGATCTGTGCGCATCGAATTGCAGCCCTTTACCTTGATCGGGGCCACCACGCGCTTGGGGCTGTTGACCACGCCCTTGCGGGATCGGTTCGGCATCCCCACGCGTCTGGTGTATTATGACACGCCCGAGTTGGAGCAGATTGTGACCCGTGGCGCGCGCCTGATGGGCGCCCCTGCCGATGAGGAGGGGGCGCGCGAGATCGCCAAGCGCGCCCGCGGCACCCCGCGCATTGCAGGGCGCTTATTGCGCCGCGTGGTCGATTTCGCCGTGGTCGAGGGGGATGGCCGCGTAACGGCGGCGATTGCAGATCGCGCCCTGACACGGCTTGGGGTCGATAAGCTTGGGCTTGACGGGGCAGATCGGCGGTATTTGCGCCTAATCGCGGAGTCTTATGGCGGCGGCCCTGTCGGGATTGAAACGCTTGCAGCCGCCCTTTCCGAAAGCCGCGATGCGCTCGAAGAGGTGGTTGAACCCTATCTCTTGCAACAAGGCCTGATCGCGCGCAGCCCGCGGGGGCGGATGCTGACGCAATCGGCCTTTGCGCATCTAGGGCTGCCCGTTCCTACCCCGCCTGCCCAGACGGGGCTTTTTGAGTGATCAGCCAAATTTCTCGGCCCATGTGGGCAGGGGATCATGTGCTGCAGGGGTGGCCTCATAGACCGCGCGGGCAATCGCGCGGCTAAGGCACAGGGCTGCCGCATTTCCCAAATGCAGCGTATCCATGAGCGGATCGCGAAGGGCGCGCGCGCCCGTTGCAGCGGCAAAGACCAAATCCCCATCCATCGGCGTATGCGCGGGGTAAATCGCGCGCGCCATGCCATCATGCGCGGCGGTGGCCATGCGGGTGGCTTGCGCTTGGGTCAAGATCGCATCTGTCGCCACAATCGCGATGGTGGTTGCCCCGTCCCGATGACCTTTGACCAAGGGGCGTGCGGATGGATCGAACGCCCCTGTTCCAAGCCCGCCAAATTCTGCACCCATTTCAAATGGGGCTGCCCAGAATTGTGGGCCATCGCCGATAGTCACGCGGCCCAATGCGTTGACAGCGACCAGAGCGCCCACCGTGATCCCGTCAAAGGTGACCGAGGCTGAGCCAAGCCCACCCTTGAGGTCTGCGGTCAGCGCGCCAGTTCCTGCGCCCACTGTCCCAAGGTCAAAATCAGCCGATGCCGCCTCAAACGCCGCACGTCCCAAGGCGGCATAGGGGTTTTGACCCCATGCTTTGTCACCGCCATTGATCAGATCAAAGAGAATTGCGGCGGGCACGATTGGCACCTGTTGATCCCCAACGGCGAAGCCGCGCCCTGCGGCCCGCAAGCCATCCATCACGCCTGAGGCCGCATCAAGGCCAAAGGCAGACCCGCCCGAAAGAACCAGTGCATCCACCTCCTGCACCAATCGCTCAGGCGATAAGAGCGCCGTTTCTCGCGTGCCAGGCGCACCGCCCATGATATGCACCCCTGCCACAAAGGGGCGCTCGGCTGTCAGAACAGTGACCCCTGTTTTGATCACATCATCCTGAGCGTGGCCGACATATAGGCCCGCGACATCGGTGATTAAGTTTTTCGCGCCTTTCTCAAACATCGCAATCCCCCTAGATGCAGCGCCCGCCATCAACCTCCAAGGCGGCACCGGTGATCATTGAGGCCTCATCCGAGCACAAGAAGCACGCAGCATTGCCCATATCCTCGGGCGTGGAAAAGCGGCCCAAAGGGATGGTTGATAGAAATTTTTCCCGCATTTCGGGCGTGTCCTCGCCCATAAAACTGGACAAAAGCGGGGTTTCCCCCGCCACAGGGCATAGCGCGTTGACGCGGATACCTTGAGGGGCCAGTTCCACCGCCATCGCCTTGGTTGCGGTGATCATCCAACCTTTTGAAGCATTATACCAATTCAGCTTTGGTCGTGGGCTGAGGCCCGCGGTTGAGGCGATATTGAGGATCGCGCCCGCTTTTGCAGTTTTCATATACGGCACGATTTCACGGGCCATCAGATAAACAGATTTCGCATTCACCGCGAGGACGCGGTCGAACATCTCCTCGGTAACATCTTCCATCATCTGCGGCAGATGGGTGATGCCCGCATTGTTCACAACAACATCAATACGCCCCCACGCGGAGAGCGCAGATTGGGCGAGGGCGGCCACGCTCTCGCCCTTGGCGACATCGGTTTCATGGGCAAGGCTGCCCGTGACCTGTGCCATGTTATGAGCTGCTGCACCATTGAGATCGGCAATCATCACCTCGGCCCCTTCGGCGCGGAATTTGCGCACGATCCCTGCGCCAAATCCCGATGCGCCGCCTGTTACAATTGCGGTTTTTCCTGCAAGCCTCATGAAACTGTCCCTTTCTGTGGGGCCGCGTCCAAGCGGGGCGCGGTGTTGAGTAAGTTTTGTGCATAAGGATGTCTGGGGGCAGATAGAATTTGGGGCGCTGGCCCCTGTTCGACAATCACCCCATTTTCCATCACCGCAATAGTGTCGGCCATATGGGCCACAACCGTGAGATCGTGGGTGATGAAAATATACGAAAGCTGCAATTCCTGTTGCAGTGATTTTAGCAAGTCCAAAACCCGTGCGCGCACGGAGACATCAAGGGCTGAAACCGCCTCATCAAGCACCAAGATATCGGGTCGCGTGATCAGCGCGCGGGCAATGGCAATGCGCTGTCTTTGCCCGCCTGAGAATTGATGCGGGTATTTTTGCGCATCCTGAGGCGAAAGCCCGACCTGCTCAAGTGCAGTCGCAACGCGAGATGTGACCTCATTAGATGGGACATTTTGCAGATCAAGCGGTTCCGCGATCACGCGCCCCACCCGCCAACGGGGGTCAAAGCTGCCATAGGGGTCTTGAAACACAATCGACAGACGCCGCCGATTTTCAAGCGGCATGTTCGGATGCACCTCTGTGCCGTCTAAGACAATCTTCCCTGACTGCGCGGCCTCTAGCCCCAAAATGGCACGGGCGAGCGTGGATTTTCCGCATCCAGAGCCCCCAACGATCCCCAAACATTCCCCTCGCCTAAGGGTAAGATTTGCATCACGCACCGCAACGAAGGGTTCAGATTTGCGCAAGCCTAGGCGTTTGGGCGGATAGATGCGACTGACCCCTTCGACAGATAAGAGTGTCTCGCCTGTCAGGGGTTCGGTCTCTTTTGGGGCGGGGCGGGCGGCGGATAAGAGCGCCTTGGTGTAAGGGTCGCGCGGGCGGGACAAAAGCTGCTTTGTCTCGCCTTTTTCAATGATGCGGCCTTGGTTCATTACCGCCACCTCATCGGCCATCGAGGCCACAACGGCCAGATCATGCGTGATCAGTAAAAGCGCCATGCCATCCTCGGCAACGAGGGTTTTCAAAAGCGCTAAAATCCCCTGTTGGGTGGTGACATCGAGCGCGGTTGTCGCCTCGTCCGCGATTAAAACTTCGGGCGCTGCCGCGATCGCGGCGGCAATGGCCACGCGCTGCCTTTGTCCGCCAGACAGCTCATGCGGATAACGATCAAGCGCGATCTGCGCCAAGCCAACCCGATCTAAAACGGTGCGCGCCTGCGCCATTGCGGCCCGCCGATTGGGAGCGATGCGATGCACCATAAGGGTTTCGGCAACCTGTGCGCCGATTTGCAGAACGGGGTTCAGCGCGGTCATGGGTTCTTGGAAAATCATCCCAATCCTTCGACCGCGCAACTGGCACATTTTTCGATCTGACAGGCCCAAGAGACTGTCAGTGCCATTGAGCAGAACCGAACCATGCGCGCTGCATCCTTGGGGCAATAGGCCCATAATCGCCAGCGCCGTCATCGATTTGCCTGATCCAGATTCCCCAACCAAGGCCGTGATCCGATGCGCGGCGAGCGTCAGGGAAAGATCAGAAACCAATGCGCCCCCGTCATGGGTGATTGTCAGGTTCTTCAGTTCAAGGCGGGGCGAAGCGGTCATTTCAGGGCGCGCTCCAGTCTTGGGTCAAGGTGATCGCGCAGCCCATCCCCCGCCAAGTTCAAGCCAAGAACTAAGGCCATGATGCAGGCCCCGGGAAGAATGGCCAGCATCGGATGGGTGTAGATCATAGTTTGCGCCTCGGCCAACATGCGGCCCCAACTGGGGGTCGGCGGTTGTGCCCCAAGCCCAACATAGGAGAGCGCGGCCTCAGCAAGAATCCCAAGGCTGAATTGGATCGTGGCCTGCACGATGATCAGGTTCAGAATATTGGGCAAGATATGTTCAAGGCTGATCCGAAACTTGGATTTTCCCGCCACACGCGCGGCAAGGATGTAATCCAATGTCCAAAGTGGCAGCGCCCCTGCACGGGTCACGCGGGCAAAGACGGGGATATTGAAAATGCCAATTGCAAGGATCGCGTTAAACGCCGAGGGGCCGTAGGTTGCAGTGATCAGAATGGCGATCACCAGCGCGGGAAAGGCAAAGATCAGATCATTGCCCCGCATAATCAGTTCATCGCCAAAGCGCCCATGCTGTGCGGCTGCCAGCAGACCCAAAGGCACGCCAATGCTTGCCCCAATGCCAATGGCCGCCACCGCCACCGCAATAGAGGTTTGCGCGCCCACCATCAGCAAAGATAGGACATCACGCCCGAATTGATCCGTGCCAAGCAGATAGGTGGCGCTTGGCCCATGCAGGCGATTGGCAATCGCAAGGCTTGTGACCTCATGGGGCACCCAGAGGAGGCTAAGGGTGGCGAGGGCAAGGAAAAACAGGCTAATCGCACCGCCAAGGATTAAGGATCGCTGCACCTTCATCTGCGCAGCCTAGGGTCAAGGGCCGCATAGGCCAGATCAACCAAAAAGGTCACAAGGATCACGGCGAACACAAGCAGCATGGTGACCGACTCGACCACGATTAAATCGCGTTGGGTGATGCCCTGAAAGATCAGGCGACCAAGCCCAGGAAGAAAGAAAACATTCTCGATGATAATGGCACCCGCAAGCAGAAACGAGAATTGCAGGCCCAAGATCGTCATCACGGGAATGCCTGCATTGCGCAACGCATGACGCCATAGGGTTTGCCTGCGGCTTAGGCCCTTGGCGCGGGCGGTGCGGATATAGTCTTGCTCTAATGTCTCTAAGAGGGCCGAACGCAAAACCCGCGCCAAAATGGCCGCCTGCGGCAGGGCCAAGGCGAAAGCGGGCAGCGTGAGCGAGGCGAGCCCCGCCCCAAAGCTGTCCCATCCCGCAAATCCACCCGCCGACACCCATTGTAATTGTATCGCGAACAGCAGCACCAACAGCATTGCAAACCAGAAATTGGGGATCGCAATGCCGATTTGCGCAGCCGCCATCACCCCAAGATCGGGCCATGCGCCGCGCTTGGCCGCGGCCAGCACCCCCACAGGGATCGCGAGGGCAGTTGACAGGATCAGCGCGTAAATGGCCAAGGGCAGTGAAACGGCAAGCCTATCTTGGATCAAATCGGCCACGGGCACGCGATAGGTGTAGGATAGGCCAAAATCTCCCTGCACCATGCCCTCGACCCATGCCAGATATCGGGGCAGAAGTCCCCCATCGAGGCCCAGTTCCGCCCGAAGGTTTGCAACCGCCTCGTTTGTGGCATTTAGGCCAAGCATGAAACTGGCAGGATCACCGGGGATCACCTCAATGAGGCAAAAGATAACCACGCTTGCCACGGCAAGGCTAAGGATCATCGCAAGCGCCCGATTGAGAAAATAGCTCAACATGGCAAAACCTTAGACCGAAGGCGTGCTAGGCCGCTAGAGGGGACTTGCACGACTCAAGGCTTTCGCAGCAGATAGTGCCACGAGGTTGGGGACGATGGCGTCGTCCTATGGCAGACCTTAACCGCCCTGAACGCCGGGGTCTTCTGTCAAAGGAGGGTCGGCGATGCAGCGACCTGAATTCTTCCGTTTCCACAATGGCGAAAAAGCCATTCTTCCGTTTTCTCAAGCTGAGTATGACGCCCGTCTGATGGGGCTGCGCGCAATTATGGATGCGCAAGGCCTAGATGCGGTTGTGCTGAGTTCGATGCATAATATCGCCTATTATTCGGGTTTTCTCTACTGTGCCTTTGGCCGCCCCTATGCGTTGGTTGTGACCGCATCTGAGGCGGTCGTGATCTCTGCGGGCATTGATGCGGGGCAGCCATGGCGGCGCTGTGCCTGTGATGGGATCACCTATACCGATTGGCAGCGCAACAATTACTGGCGCGCCGTGGCCCATGTGGCAGGGCAGGGCAAGGCAGTTGGTTACGAAGCCGATCATCTGGTCTTGAGCCAATTTGCGCTTCTCACTGAGTTCTTGGCGCCAAAATCCACCGCCGATGTCGCGCCTGCTACGATGCGCCAGCGCATGGTGAAATCTGTCGCCGAGCGCGAGTTGATCCGCGCAGGTGCGAAAGTTGCCGATGTGGGCGGTTATGCCATTCGGGACGCCGTGAAGGCGGGGGTGCGCGAGATTGATGTCGCCATGGCAGGCCGCGATGCGATGGAGCTGGAAATTGCCAAACGCTTTCCCGATGCCGAATATCGGGACACTTGGGTATGGTTCCAATCGGGGCTTAACACCGATGGAGCGCATAACCCTGTCACGGGGCGGGTTTTGCAGCGCGGCGATATCCTGAGCCTCAATACCTTCCCAATGATCTCGGGCTATTACACCGCGCTTGAGCGCACGATGTTTGTGGGCGAAGTGGATGCGGCAAGCCTTGGTTATTGGCAGGCGAATATCGAGGCGCATGAATTGGGTATGAGCCTGATGAAGCCGGGTGTCAGCTGTGCTGAGATCACCCATGCGATCAATGATTTCTTCGTGGAACGCGATTTGCTGCAATATCGCAGTTTTGGCTATGGCCATTCCTTTGGGGTGTTAAGCCATTATTACGGCCGCGAAGCAGGTCTTGAGCTGCGCGAGGATATCGACACTGTTCTCGAAGAAGGCATGGTGATTTCCATGGAGCCGATGCTGACAATCCCTGAGGGAATGGGAGGCGCGGGCGGCTATCGCGAACATGATATTTTGATCATCACCAAGGATGGGGCCGAGGATATTACGGGCTATCCATACGGCCCTGCCGAAAACGTGGTGGGGTAATCTATCGGAAGGGGCGGTCAAGTGACCGCCCCGTTCCGTTGAAGTTTCTGCTTCAACCTTGCCCCCTGCATAGCATAAGCTGACATCAGGCCCGCGGAACGCACGGGGAATCTATGGCACGCAAAGGCATCATTTTGGCGGGTGGCACGGGAACGTGGCTTTATCCGATTACCATGGCTCTCTCGAAACAGCTTTTGCCGATTTATGATAAGCCTATGATCTAATATCCGCTTTCGGTGCTGATGTTGGCCGATATCCGCGAGATTGCGATCATCACCACCCCGTAGGATCAAGCCCAGTTCAAAAGCGCCCTTGACGATGGGCAATTGGATGTTTGCCAAATGGGGCGCGGGTATGCGTGGCTTGACACAGGCACTCATGCCAGTCTGCTCGAGGCTTCGGAATTCGTCTATACATTGCAAAAACGCCAAGGTTTGCGGACAGGCAGCCCCGATGAGATCGCCTATCACAAAGGCTGGATTTCGGCGGCAGATCTTGCCGCGCGCGCCCAGTTGTTTGGCAAGAATGAATATGGGCAATATTTGCAGGCACTCATCAAAGGGGGTTGACCTTCCAGTAACTGGAACCCTTATCTGAAGGGGGAAATGCCCCAACTGAATGATAAGTGACCCTTTAGAATGCTAGACCACCAAGCGCAGCGCGTGATCCCTCTGACTGTTGAGAACCTCTCTTGTGGCGGCTGTGCTGCGCGGGCCGAAAAGGCGCTTGCGGCGTTGCCGCATGTTCGTTCTGCTCAGGTCAATTTGACCACCAAAACTGCCCAAGTGACAGCCACGCCAGAGTTTGATCTGTCGGCGATGGATGCAGCGATGCGCAAGGCGGGATATCCCGTTGCGCTTGACCCTGCGCAGACCACTCACTGGCGTTTTGCCGTGGAAAATCTCAGTTGCGGGGGCTGTGCCTCCCGCGCTGAAAAAGCCTTAAATGCCCATCCCGCCGTGATCAAAGCCGAAGTCAATCTAGCCATGAAAGAGGCCTATGTCACCGCGACCCCCGATTTGGCCATTTCCGATTTAACCGATATGATGCGCCAAGCAGGCTATCCAATCCTGCCTGAGCCATCCGCGGCAGAGGTGCAGCCCGAGAGCGGCGCAGAGAATGAAGGGCACCTGCTGAAGCGACAGTTGATCTTGGCGGCGCTCCTAACCCTGCCTGTCTTTATCATGGAGATGGGCGGGCATCTTATCCCCGCATTTCATCACTGGCAGGTTGCGACCTTTGGGGAATTTACAACTCGTCTGGTGCAATTCGCCCTGACCACCTTGGTCTTATTTGGCCCAGGTGCGGTGTTTTTCCGCCAAGGGGTGCCTGCGTTGCTGCGCGGCGCGCCAGAGATGAATTCCTTGGTTGCGTTGGGGGCCACGGCGGCATGGGCCTTTTCCACTGTGGTCACATTTGCACCGGGTTTGATCCCAGAAGCCAGCCGCTTCATCTATTTCGAGGCCGCTGCGGTCATCGTCACCTTGATCCTTTTAGGACGTTTTTTGGAATTTCGCGCGCGTGGTCAGGCGGGCGCAGCCATTCGCAGCCTCATGGAACTGCGCCCTGACACAGCCACCCTCTTGCAAGGTGGGGCCGAGCGGCAGGTGGCAGCGTCTGAACTGCGGATCGGGGATCTAATCCGCGTCAAACCAGGTGAGAAAATTGCCACCGATGGCATCGTGACCGAGGGCGAGGCCTTGGTTGAAGAAAGCATGATCACAGGCGAGCCTGTTCCAGTGACGAAATCTGTGGGTGATAGTGTTGTGGGCGGCACGATGAACCGCGCGGGCAGCGCCATTTACCGCGTGACTGCAACAGATGGGCAAACGGTTCTCGCGCAGATCGTGGATATGGTCACAAAGGCGCAGATGACGCGCCTGCCCATTCAATCTTTGATAAATCGCGTTGCGGCGGTTTTTGTGCCTGTCGTGATCGCTGTGGGGTTTGTAACCACGGCGCTTTGGTGGGTCTTTGGCCCATCCCCCGTGCAGGCTTTGGTGATTGGCGTGTCTGTTCTCATTATTGCCTGCCCCTGCGCCATGGGTCTGGCGACACCTGTGTCTGTTATGGCGGGAACGGGGCGCGCTGCGGAATTGGGGGTGCATTTCCGTGAGGGGCGTGCACTGCAAGATTTGCGGCAAGCTGAAATTGTGGCCTTTGACAAAACAGGCACCCTCAGCACGGGCGCGCCTGCGCTTATGGCGTGTTACAACGCGCAGAACGAAGATCGCCTGATTGCCTTGGCCGCAAGTGTTGAGCGTGGATCAGAACATCCTTTCGCCCAAGCAATTGTGGCCGAGGCCGAGGCGCGTGGGCTGACCATCGCGGCGATGCAAGGGTTCCAGAACAGCATCGGTGGTGGCGTCCGCGCGATTGTCGGGGGCGCGGAGATCGCCCTAGGCACAGAGGCCTATTTGGCAGAGTTGGGTGTCAGTGTCCCAGACATTCCCCCTCAGGGTGCAAGCCTGATTCACTTGGCACAGGATGGTGCCTATGCCGGCAGTTTGGCCTTTCGTGACCCTGCTAAGAAAGATGCCCGCAACACGATTGACGCGTTGAAAAACATGGGTCTGAAGATCGCGCTTCTTTCAGGCGATGCGGCGCCTGCGGTTGATGCGCTTGCCGCAGAATTGGACATCACAGAAGCCCATGCTCGCCTCAAGCCTGAAGATAAATTGGCACTTGTGGCTGCGTGGCAAAAGGCGGGGCAGCGCGTTGTTTTTGTCGGTGATGGAATCAATGACGCCCCTGTTTTGGCGCAGGCAGATGTGGGCATCGCGCTTGGCAGTGGCACCGATATCGCGATGCAGGCGGCAGATGTGGTTCTGGTGTCTGGCGCGCCATGGGGTGTTGTGGATGCCATGACCCTGTCGCGGGCCACTTTGTGCAATATTTGGCAGAATCTGTTTTGGGCTTTTGGCTATAATGTGGCGTTGATCCCTGTGGCAGCAGGGGCATTGGCCCTGATCGGAGGGCCGCTTTTGAACCCGATGTTGGCGGCGGGCGTAATGGCGGCAAGCTCGGTCTTTGTGGTGATGAACGCGCTACGCCTGCGTCATGTGGGGGGGCATTGATGAATATCTCGCAAACGGCCATGGCCACGGGCCTGCCCGCCAAAACCATCCGCTATTACGAGGAAATTGGTTTAATTGCCCCTGCGCGTGGTGAAAACGGATACCGTAGTTTTTCGCAACAAGATGTGCATAAGCTGGGCTTTCTTGGGCGCGCCCGTGAACTGGGGTTTTCCATCGAGGAATGCCGTGCGCTTTTGGCCCTTTACGAGGATCGCGGGCGCGCAAGCGCCGATGTGAAAGAGATCGCGCAATACCATTTGCAGGATATTGATGCGAAAATGGCCAAATTGGCCGCGATGCGGGCGACCTTGGCCGATCTTGTGTCGCGCTGTTCGGGGGATCACCGCCCCGATTGTCCAATCTTGGAGGATCTCGCGATTGAGCCAAGCGGGCGGGTGGATTGAAAAACTGCGCGGGCGCTTCGATTTTGAGGTTGACGCTTGCCCCCGCTTGTCCTACTTCCGCGATGCTTCTGGCGGAGTAGCTCAGTTGGTTAGAGCAGCGGAATCATAATCCGCGTGTCGGGGGTTCAAGTCCCTCCTCCGCTACCAAGCCCTTCCTTGCACATTTTGCACTGTGATTGACGCAGCAGCGGCGCTCGTGCGCCGCCGCGTTCGTCTTAGCCCAATTCCGCCAAACGCGCGAAGGCGGTTTTAATCTTGGCTTCTTCTTCCTCACGGGCAGCAAGGTTTTCGCGGGCCTCCGCGACCACATCCTCGGGGGCGCTTGCCACGAATTTGGGGTTGTTCACGCGGCCCTTCAGCCCACCGATTTCCTTGGCCAATTTATCCAGCAGCTTTTGCAAGCGCGCCTTTTCCTCGGCCACATCAATCAGATCAGCCACGGGCAGGCCGAATGTGCCGCCCTCAACCGCAACTGTAACCGCGCCTTTGGGCATGGTATGAGCATGGGTCAGCTCCGAGATGCGGGCAAGCCGTTCGATCATTGCTGCGTTATTGTCCCACGCGGCCTGACCGCGCGCATCGAGATCAAGTTGCAGCAATTGCACCTTAAGCCCCACGGGGACATGCATTTGTGCGCGCACGGAGCGGATTTCTTCGATCAGCGAAATCACCCAAGTCATCTCGCGTGCGGCCTCGGCATCGACCAGTTCCGCGCCATAGTCGGGCCAATCTGTATGCACCAGCATTTTGGGACGATTTGCAATCTCGCCCCACAGGTCTTCGGTGATGAAGGGCATTGTGGGGTGCAAAAGGATCAGACATTGGTCGATGACCCATGCCATGGTCGCGCGGGTTTCGGCGATGACAGCCGCGTCATCAGAGGCAAAAAGCGGCTTGGCGAATTCGACATACCAATCGCACACCTTACCCCAAATAAAGGCATAAAGCCCGTTTGCCGCATCGTTGAACCGATATTGCGACAACGCCTCGTCATGGGCCAAACGCGCCTGCGCGGTTTCGCCGATGATCCATTTGTTCACAGTTTGGCTGACCGATTTTGGATTAAACCCTGCAACAGGTTTGCAATCGTTCATTTCCGCAAACCGCGCGGCGTTCCACAGTTTCGTGCCGAAATTGCGATAGCCCGCGATGCGGTCTTTCGACAGTTTCAAATCGCGCCCCATCGCCGCCATGGAGGTCAGCGTAAAGCGCAGCGCATCCGCGCCAAACTCGTCAATCAATTCGAGGGGATCAAGCACGTTGCCGATACTCTTCGACATCTTGCGCCCCTTTTCATCGCGCACCAACGCGTGGACGTAAACGTCACGGAAGGGAATATCATCGACCACGGCCAATTGCATCATCATCATCCGCGCAACCCAGAAGAAGATGATGTCAAAGCCCGACACAAGCGTTGAGGTCGGGAAATAGCGTTCCAATTCTGGTGTCTTTTCAGGCCAGCCAAGCGTACCAATGGGCCAAAGGCCAGAGGAGAACCAAGTGTCGAGGACATCAGGGTCACGGGTCAGGGATTTGCCGCCTGCCATCGCCTGCGCTTCCGCCTCTATTGGCGCGCAATACATTCCGCCTTCGTCATCATACCACACAGGGATCTGATGCCCCCACCACAACTGCCGCGAGATCGTCCATGGCTCGATATTCTCGAGCCAGTGGAAATAGACCTTGCGGTGCTGTTCGGGCATGATCCGCGTGCGCCCCTCGCGCACGGCCTCTAGCGCGGGCTCCACGATCTTGGCGGTGTCAACAAACCATTGGTCGGTCAGCATCGGCTCGATCACGACCTTTGAGCGATCCCCGAAGGGTTGCGTGATGGTCTTTTCTTCGACCAAAGGCACCAAGGCATCCGCGCCTTCCGCGTCTGGTTTCAGCGCAGTTTTGCCAAGGCGGGGGTCATCGGCGCGGGTCATCACAGCCAGACCTTCGGCGGTGATCTCCGCCACAACCGCATCACGGGCGGCGTAACGCTCTATCCCGCGCAGATGGTCGGGAACAAGGTTCAGCGTGTCCACTTCGGCCTCAGTCAGGGTCTTCTCCCCATTGGCCACTTCCTGCGCAATCGCCGCCGCCTCGGCATAGGCTGCGCCATCGGCGCGCAGATGCGCGCGCGTGTCCATCAGGCGATAGCAGGGGATATTGCCCCGCTTGGCCACGCCGTAATCGTTGAAATCATGCGCGCCCGTGATCTTAACCGCGCCCGAGCCGAAATTCGGGTCGGGATATTCATCGGTGATGATCGGGATCAGGCGGCGATGTTCCTTCGGCCCGACAGGAATTTCGCAGAGCATCCCCACGATGGGCTTGTAGCGTTCGTCATCGGGATGGACGGCCACCGCGCCATCGCCCAGCATGGTTTCGGGCCGTGTCGTGGCAATCGAGATATAATCGCGCGTCTCACGCAAGGTGACGTTTCCGTCCTCATCCTTCTCGACATATTCATAGGTGGCCCCACCCGCGAGCGGATATTTGAAATGCCACATATGGCCTGTCTGGTCGATATTCTCGACCTCAAGATCGGAAATCGCAGTCTCGAAATGCGGATCCCAGTTCACCAACCGCTTGCCGCGATAGATGAAGCCTTTGTTATACATATCTACAAAGACCTTGATCACAGCATCGTGGAAATTGCCTTCTTCGCCTGCGGGCGCATTGGGTGCGCCTGACATGGTGAAGGCCTCGCGTGACCAGTCGCAGGAGGCTCCAAGGCGCTTAAGCTGTTCGATGATCGTGCCGCCAGATTTCTTTTTCCACGCCCAAACATGAGAGAGGAATTCCTCGCGGCTCATATCGCGGCGCGATTTGCCCTCCTTGGCCAATTCGCGCTCGACCACCATCTGCGTGGCGATGCCCGCGTGATCGGTGCCAGGCTGCCACAGCGTGTCAAAGCCGCGCATCCGATGCCACCGCACAAGCACATCTTGCAGCGTGTTGTTGAACGCATGGCCCACATGCAGCACGCCCGTCACATTGGGGGGCGGGATCATGATGCTAAACGCCTCGGAACCTGCTTTGGCATTGGCCCCTGCCTTAAAGCATTCCCCTGCTTCCCATTTCGCGGAAATCCGCGCTTCGGCTGATTTTGCGTCGAATGTCTTTTCCATTTGATCCGCCTTCGGGCTGCATCTGCGTGTGGTTTCTCAGAGCCTCCCTTACCCAATGGGGCGGGTGAGGCCAAGGGGCAAGGGGGCGCTTCTCTACGGGAAATCGTGAGAAAGCGGCGGGCGAGACTGGACAGATCGATCTGGCCCGCTACTGTGCAACATAAGCGAAGGCGCGTTTCGCAGCTCAGCGCCGTGCCAGTAGGAGGGATCATGAAAAAGTTTGGATCAAGCCAATCGGTGAAACGCCTTGAAGATGCTCGTCTTTTGACGGGGCAGGGGCGCTATATTGATGATATTGCGCCAAAGGATGCCTTGGTGGGGTTCGTGCTACGCAGCCCTGTTGCACATGGCACTATCACCACCCTTGATCTTGATGCCGCGCGTGCGGCGGATGGGGTGCATATGATCATCACGGGCGCTGATATCGAGGCGGCGGGGTATCTGAATGCGATGCGCTATGTCACTGTGAAAAACGGCGATGGCAGCGATGCGGCTGCCCCGCGCCGCCCCGTCCTGACCACCTCGCGTGTGAGGTTTGTGGGCGAGGCCGTGGCCTTCATCGTGGCAGATAGCCTTGCTCAGGCGCGCGATGCAGCTGAACTGATCGAATTGGATATTGATGACCTGCCCGTGAAATTAGATCTTTCTGCAGGCGGCGCGGCGCTGCATGACGAAGCGCCCGATAACGTGGCCTATAATTGGGAACATGGCGATGAGGCGGCTGTTAAAACTGCGATGGAGCAGGCCAAACATCGTGTCAGTCTGCGCATCGAAGACAACCGCATCATCGTCAATTCAATCGAGCCGCGTGGGTGTTTCGCGGAACCGCAGGGTGAGCGTATCCATCTGGGCGTAAATGGTCAGGGGGTCTGGGGCACCAAAGGTGATCTATCCAAATTCTTTGGCATTGATCCTTCGCAAGTCCGTGTGACCACGCCCGATGTAGGCGGCGGGTTCGGGATGAAGACCATGGGCTATCCCGAATATTTCCTAACCGCGATGGCCGCCCGCCATCTGGGCCGCCCTGTGCGGTGGATGTCCGATCGCACCGAGGCCATGTTGGCCGATAACGCGGGCCGCGATTTGGTCACAGTGAGCGAGCTTGGCTTTGACGAGAATTATCGCCTCGTGGCCTATCATTTGGACAGTTGGTCGAACCTTGGGGCTTATGTCTCGCAATATGGGCAGCTGATCCAATCAAACCTATTCGCCCGCGTTTTGACGGGCACCTATGACATTCAAAATGTATTTTTCCGCAACCGTGCGGTATTTACAAACACCGCGCAGGTCGATGCCTATCGTGGGGCGGGGCGCCCTGAGGCGATTTTCTGCCTTGAGCGCAGCATGGATCACGCTGCCCGCGTCTTGGGGGTGGATCCCGCCGAATTGCGCTGGCGCAATTTCATTCGCCCCGATCAGATGCCCTATCGCACCGCAACGGGGGAGCTATACGATGTGGGCGAGTTTGGGGCGCTTTTGGATCGTGCTTTGGAAAAAGCGGATCTATCAGGCTTTGATGCACGCCGTGCGGCCAGCGCTGCCAAGGGCAAACTGCGCGGCGCGGGGATTTGTTACTATATCGAGTCAATCCTAGGCGACCCCGATGAGCGGGCCAAGATCGAACTCACTGATGCAGGCGCGCGCGTTTATGTCGGGACGCAATCAAACGGGCAGGGCCACGAAACGGTCTATCCGCAGCTTGTCCATGATCAAACGGGCCTTCCGCTTGAGGCGATTGAGATCGTGCAGGGCGATAGTGATTTGATCGAAATGGGTGGCGGCACGGGTGGATCGCGCTCGGTCACTGTGCAGGGCATGGCGCTGCGCGCCGCAGGCGACAGCCTCATCGGTGGCTTGCGCGATTTCATGGCGGATCATCTCGATGCGGATGATGTCAATTTCGATGCCGATGAAGGGGTCTTCCGCGCGCCTGGATCAAATGTGGTGGTAACGCTGCTAGAGGCTGCCGAGGCCGCGCGCGGTGCGGGCCGTGCGGATCTGTGTGTTGTGCAGGAATATGTCAAACTGCCCGGACGTTCCTATCCCAATGGGTGCCATATCGCAGAGGTCGAGATTGACCCCGAAACAGGTGTGATGGCCGTGGATCGCTACACTGTGGTAGATGATTTCGGCAATATGATGAACCCCATGTTGGCCGAGGGCCAAGTGCATGGTGGCGTGGCGCAGGGGATTGGTCAGGCGGTTTGCGAGCGCGTGGTTTATGACGCAGATGGTCAGCTGTTGACAGCAACCTTCATGGATTACGCGATGCCGCGCGCCGATAATATGCCGTTTATCGGCTTCTCCATCCGCCCTGTTCCCTCAATCGCGAACCCATTGGGGATGAAGGGCTGCGGCGAGGCAGGCACAGTGGGTGCGTTGGCGGCAGTTTCCAATGCTGTCAATGATGCGCTTGCGGATATGGGGGCCAAGGTTGAGATGCCCTTTACCCCCGCCCGCCTGTGGGAGGCCATCGAAGCCACCCGCGCGATTGCGGCAGAATAGGGTTATGTCCCGCGCGGTTTGGCCCGCAGGGTTGGGTCAGCCGCGCGTGGATCTTCGGGCCAAGGGTGGCGAGGATATTGCGCGCGCATATCCTTGCGCACATCCGCATAAGAGCCTTCCCAAAATTGCGGCAGATCTTGCGTCACCTGAATAGGGCGCTGCGCAGGAGAGAGCAGCGTGAATTTAATGGGCAAGCGGTCTGGCCCTATGCGCGGATGCTCGGTCACGCCAAAGACTTCTTGGATGCGCAGTGCAATGGCGGGTTGGGCATCGCCATAGTCAATCGCGACTTGCCGCCCCAAGGGGGTTGTCCAATGTGCAGGTGCAAGACGATCAAGCTCGGCTAAGGCCTCATATCCCACCAACAGCTTTAGCCCCTCGCTTGGGTCGAACCGCCCCAGATCATCTGCGGTGCGCGCTGTGCCGAGGAAGGGCAAAGCCCACTCTTCAAGCCGTGCCAAAAGCGCCTCATCGCGGACATCGGCCAAGCCCGCAAAGGCAATGCGCGCCCGCAGAAATTTTGCGCCACGTGTCCACCCTAACGCGTTCAGGCCAAGGTCGCGAATACCCGCACAGAGGGCTTTTGCAACCTCCTCTGGGTCTGGAATAGGGTCATGCCTTTCGTCTAGGATGAGTGCGCCAAAGCGTTCTTGCAGCTTGGTTTCAACGCGCCGCAAGCGCGGGTTCCAGTCGCAAATCTTTTGCCATGCAATTTGATCGCCATAGATGTCGCGCAACTCGGCTTCGGTCAGGGCAAGCGCCCCCCTGATCCGGGCTTCGCGAGAGTTGCCATCAAGATCACTCGCAACAATCAAGCGCGCGCCTGCCAATTCATCGCCTGCGTCAAAGATGGCACCTTTTCCACCTGACAGAATGTATCGCGGGGCATCCCCCTTGCGGCGCATCCCGATGCGGTCGGGATAGGCCAAAGCCAGATATTGCGCGTCACTTAACGCGCGACCTTTGGCCAAGGGTTTGAGGCGCGCCATTTCCTGACGGATACGCGCAAGGGTAGGGGTTTTTCCTGCAGGCTCATCCAAAAGGCGCAACCGCAGTTTCAGATCACTTTGCGAAGTTTGCCCCTGTAGGGGGTCACGCTCGCCCAAAAGGGCCGCAATACGGGCGGCGCGCGCATCCCCAGACAACAGCATATGCGCAAGACGCGGGTGCAAGGGCATTGCCGCCATCGCGCGCCCATGGGGCGTGATCCGTCCTTCGGCGTCCAACCCCCCAAGCCCCTGCAACAAGGCCCGCGCCTCAGCCAGAGCGCCCAGAGGGGGCGGTGTAAGAAAAGGCAAACCATCCGCGCTGCCCCAAAGGGCCAGCTCCAATGCCAAGCCCGTCAGATCGGCGGCCTCGATTTCTGCGGGGGGGAAAGCGGGCAGTGCGCCTTCGCTGCTCTTCGTCCAATTTCGATAACAAATGCCTGCCGAGACGCGACCCGCGCGGCCACGGCGTTGATCCGCCTCGGCGCGGCTGACGGGTTCGGTCACAAGCCGCGTCATGCCTGAGGCGGGGTCAAACCGCGCGCGCCTCGCGCGGCCACTGTCGATGACCACAGATATATCCGCAATGGTCAGTGAGGTTTCTGCAATAGATGTGGCAAGCACCAATTTTCGCGCACCATCTGCCTCGGGGGTAATGGCCGCACGCTGTGCGGCCAAGGGCATTGCCCCATAAAGTTGATGCAGGCGAATATCGCGGGGTAAGTAAAGCAGGGCTGCGGTGCGCGCAATCTCGCCTTGACCCGGCAAAAAGGCCAAGATGCCCCCGTCCGTTTCGTGCAGGGCCTGCAGGATCAGATCGGCCATCGCGCGCTCAAGCCGCGTCTCCTTCGGCAGGGGGGCGGGCAGGTGATGGGTCACCACCTCAAAGGCTTGGCCTGCTGATGTGACAAGGGGCGCGTCATCAAGGAGTGCCGCCACGGGGGCCGCATCCAATGTGGCCGACATGACCAAGATCTTTAGATCTGGCCGAAGCGCGCTGCGTAATTCCCAACTCAAGGCAAGGCCAAGATCAGCATTGAGCGACCGCTCGTGAAATTCATCAAATATGATCGCGCCAATTTCAGGCAGGTCGGGCGCGTCTTGGATCATGCGGGTGAGAATGCCTTCGGTCACAACCTCAATCCGCGTGGAGGGGCCTGTTTTGCTGTCGCCGCGCATGCGGTAGCCGATGGTCTGCCCCACCCCCTCGCCCAAGGTTTGCGCCATGCGTTCGGCAGCGGCACGCGCGGCCAAACGGCGGGGTTCAAGCATGAGGATACGACCCTGCACCGCCCCCGCCTCAAGCAGGACAAGGGGCACACGGGTGGTTTTGCCTGCGCCGGGCGGGGCCTGCAAAACGGCGCGGCCTGCGCGCGCAAGGGCGGCGATCAACTCGGGCAGGATATCATCAATCGGCAGGCGCATAGGGCGGCAAAAATCTTTCGGGGTGGACGTAGCTTGGCCGAACAGGCAGAAAAGCCCTTGTAAGGTCAAGGAGTAATCAGCCCCGATGACGGCAGAATTGGACATTCTCGATCTCAAGGATCGGATTTTGGCGGGTGAACGCCGTGCGCTTGCCCGTGCCGTGACCTTGGTCGAAAGCAGCCGCGCCGATCATCGTGCGCAGGCGGCCGCACTTTTGGACGCGCTGCGCGGCCATGGGCGTGAGGCGCTGCGCATCGGCCTCTCGGGCACGCCCGGTGTTGGGAAATCCACCTTTATCGAGGCCTTTGGGATGATGCTGACCGATGCAGGGCTGCGCGTTGCGGTTTTGGCGGTTGATCCAAGCTCTGCGCGCTCAGGCGGGTCAATCTTGGGCGATAAGACACGGATGGAGCAGCTCTCGCGCGTGCCTTCTGCCTTTATCCGCCCCTCACCCAGTCAGGCAAGCCTCGGCGGCGTGGCGCGCCGCACCCGCGCGGCGGTGTCGCTTTGTGAGGCGGCGGGGTTTGATGTGGTCTTGATCGAGACAGTGGGCGTGGGTCAATCCGAAACTATGGTGGCCGAGATGTGCGATCTTTTCGTGCTGCTTTTGGCGCCTGCAGGCGGGGATGAATTGCAAGGGGTCAAGCGCGGGATCATGGAAATCGCCGATCTGATCTTGGTGAACAAGGCCGATGGTGATTTGCGTGCCACCGCAACCCGCACAGTGGCCGATTACGCAGGCGCGCTGCGGCTGTTGCGCAAACGCCCGCAAGACCCCGAAGGGTTCCCCAAGGCACTGGCCGTTTCTGCCGTGGAAGGGGCAGGGATTGAGACAGCATGGGTCGAGATGCAAAATTTGGCCCAGTGGCGGCAGGCGGCGGGCGTCTGGGAAGAAACCCGCGCCACGCAAGCGGCCCATTGGTTCGAGACAGAATTGCGCGACGGGTTATTGGCGCGGTTGCGCGAGGATAAGACGATCCGCGCCGCCATCGAGACCCGCGTGCGTGATGTGGCAGAGGGCAAAATCAGCCCCGATGCGGCGGCGGCGGAGATTTTGGGCAAAATGGCCCCTTAGGCCGTTTTCCGTATGAGCGCGACTTTGGCGATCAACAAAAGCCAAGGCAGGCCGTGCATCACTGATCCAAGAAACTCCGCAACTTCCGTGATCTGCTTGGATGTTTCAGCTTCCGCAGCGCCTTCGCCTCAATTTGGCGGATGCGTTCGCGGGTCACGCTGAATTGTTGCCCCACTTCCTCAAGTGTGTGGTCGGTGTTCATTCCGATGCCAAAGCGCATTCGCAGCACGCGCTCTTCACGCGGCGTGAGCGAGGCCAGAACGCGGGTCGTGGTTTCCTTCAGGTTTTCCTGAATGGCGCTGTCCAAGGGTAGAACGGCATTCTTGTCTTCGATGAAATCGCCAAGCTGGCTGTCTTCTTCATCCCCAATCGGGGTTTCCAAGGAAATAGGTTCCTTGGCGATTTTCATGACCTTGCGCACTTTCTCAAGCGGCATTTGTAGCTTTTCGGCCAATTCCTCGGGCGTTGGTTCGCGGCCGATTTCGTGCAACATCTGACGGCCCGTGCGCACCAGTTTGTTGATCGTTTCAATCATATGCACGGGGATGCGGATGGTGCGGGCCTGATCCGCAATCGAACGCGTGATCGCCTGCCTGATCCACCATGTCGCATAGGTCGAGAATTTATAGCCGCGGCGATATTCGAATTTATCCACCGCCTTCATCAGGCCGATATTGCCCTCTTGAATCAAATCCAAGAATTGCAGGCCGCGATTGGTGTATTTCTTGGCGATGGAGATCACGAGGCGCAGGTTTGCCTCGACCATTTCTTTCTTCGCCTGACGCGCCTCTTTCTCGCCCTTTTGGACTTGGTTCACGATGCGGCGGAATTCGCTGATATCAAGGCCGACATATTGGCCAACTTGAGCCATATCGGCCCGCAAGTCTTCGACCTTATCGCGGGAGCGTTCCATCAGGGCTTGCCACCCACGGCCAGGTTTTTCGGCCATGCGATCCACCCATGTGGGGTCAAGTTCATAGCCGCGATAGGCCTCGATGAATTCATGGCGATTGATGCGAGCCTGATCCGCCAGTTTCACCATGGCGCTGTCGATCGACATGATGCGGCGGTTGATGCCGTAAAGCTGGTCAATCAGCGCCTCGATACGGTTGTTGTGTAGGTGCAGTTCATTCACCAATTCCACAATCTCGCCGCGCAGTTTTTGATAGGTGGCCTCATCGCCCGAATCAAAGCTCGAATCTTCGTTAAGCGTGGCCGAGATACGCTTGTCCTGCATTTCGGCCAGATAGATGTAGTCATTGGCGATACGATCCAGGGTTTCCAAAACGCGTGGCTTAAGGGCGGCCTCCATCGCGGCCAGGCTCATATTGGCTTGATCGTCCTCGTCCTCGTCATCATCGCGGGCGATTGGGTTCCCATCCGCGTCCAATTCTTGCTCGTCACTCTGGTTCGATGCAGCACTTCCGCTGTCGCGGTTGTCGCCATCCAAACCACCAACCACGGGCGCATCATCGTCTTCTTCACCGATTGAGCGGCCAAATGTGGCGTCTAGGTCAATCACATCCCGCAGAAGAATATCTTCTTCTAGCAATTCGTCCCGCCAGATGGTGATCGCCTGAAAGGTCAGGGGGCTTTCACAAAGCCCTGCGATCATGGTGTTGCGGCCCGCTTCAATGCGCTTGGCAATCGCAATTTCACCTTCACGCGAGAGCAACTCAACGCTGCCCATTTCGCGCAGATACATTCGCACAGGGTCATCTGTGCGGTCCAGTTTTTCGGTCTCGCTGCTGGCCAAGGCCACTTCACGCGAGGTGGAGGTTTCCACTAACTCACCGCCTGAGGATTTGTTTTCCTCGTCCTCGACCTCATCATCTTCGATGATATTCACGCCCATCTCAGACAGCATCGACATGACATCTTCGATCTGTTCAGAGGAGACCTGTTCAGGCGGCAAGACAGCGTTCAATTGATCATAGGTGATAAAGCCACGTGCGCGGGCCTCGGCGATCATTTTTTTAACGGCAGCTTGGCTCATATCTAGACCGATTTCGGTCTCTTCGCCTTCGGGTTTGCCGTCATCGCTGTCTTTGGCCATCGGCGATTATCCTTTTCGTTCAAGCTCGGCCAAGGTCGGCTGACGCTTGCACCTGAAATCATTGTAGTGCGAATCAGTGATTCGCAAAGCGGATTAACGTTTTTTCTTCTCCCACACGCGCTCCTCTATCAAGTGGCGCAGGCGGTTTGAATATGCAGATGTGTCTTCACTGGCATCCGCTTGGTCGTTTCTTTTCGGCTTTGTGGCTTGTTGTAACGTCTTTAAGGCCTGAGTTAAACGCCATGACAGGTGCGGATCGTCTTCGGTGCGATCCAACCCCTCAAGGGCTTCGGCCATTTCATGGTCGATCCCATGCCACGCGGCCAGTTTCGCGAATTCCTCCGTGAGGCAGTCTCGTGCTTTGTCTTCCGCGCCCTGCGATAAAATGGGCGGTGTGATGCGCACATGGCCCATTGAGAGCAGATTTTCAAGAAGGGGAGATAACCCAAAAGCCTCTAATTCTTGGTTAAGGCTTTCTTTGTCACGGCATCGCGTCCCCAAAAGATGCGCACTCAGGCGGCGATATTCCTCCAGCTCAGGGTGTAGTCGGTCAAGCTGCGGCTCAAAATGATCGAGCAAGGCGGGGTAAAGACACAACAACGCCAAGATGACCGACCAACGCAGATCTTTTTCGCTAATTGCCCCTGATGCGAGGGCCGAGGCAAGGGTTTCCGCCAAAGGTTCGAGAGGGAGGTCAGGGCGCATAAACCCAGCCTTGCGGGGGCTGCGGGCTGTTTTAGGTGCTGCCGAACTCTGCCGTTTTTGGCGGAACAGCTGCCATTTGAGGTCTTTGAATGCTGTATCGTAGTGGTGGCGTAAATCAGGATCTTGGATCTGTGCCGTGGCGCGGCGCAGCGATTTGTCCAATTCGGCGCGCCGTTCGGGGCTGTCAAAAACACGGCCTTCGGTTTCGCGCTGCCACAAGAGGTTGACCAAGGGCTGCGCCCCGTCAATCAGGGTTTGCATTGCGCCGCGCCCTTTGGCACGGATCAGATCATCAGGGTCTTGGCCCTCAGGAAGGATGCAAAACCGCAGGGATTTTTGCGCACCCAACATGGGCAGGGCTAGATCAATCAGGCGCATTGCGGCGCGCAAGCCCGCCTTATCCCCGTCAAGGGCGATGATCGGCTCGGGCGAAATGCGCCACATGAGGTGCAATTGATCGGCGGTGATGGCGGTGCCAAGCGGGGCCACCGCCGCCTCAAACCCTGCACGCCATAGCGCGATGACATCCATATAGCCTTCTGCCACGATCAAAGGCTGGCCCTTGCCCGCGGCTTCGCGGGCGGGGCCGTGATTGAACAAGGCGCGCCCCTTATCGAACAGAGGTGTCTCGCGACTGTTGAGATATTTGGCGCGTGCGTTCGGATCCATCGCGCGCCCACCAAAGCCGATGCAGCGCCCGCGCGGATCACGGATGGGAAACATGATCCGATCTCGAAACGCATCATAGGGCGCGCCACCGTCATCGGGTTTGCTGGCAATCCCTGCGGTGATGATATCCTCGGCAGCGAAACCTTTGGCCTGCAATGCCTCAAAGGCCCCGCGCCGTGCTGATGGGGCAAAGCCGATTTCAAATCGCGCAAGCGTGGCTTCATTTATGCCCCGCTTTTCAAGATAATCCCGTGCGTCACGGGCCGCAGAGGATTTCAACTGTAGCTTATAGAATTGCACCGCCGCCTCGGTGGCCTGTGCCAATTTCTCGCGCGCGTCTGATTTTTCCTGTGCGCGTGGATCTCGTTCTGGCATGGGCATACCTGCCTCACGCGCAAGGATTTCAATCGCCTCTATGAAGCTGACATTTTCAGTATCTTTCACAAAGCTGATTGCATCGCCTTTGGCCTGACAGCCGAAACAATAATAAAACCCCTTGCGATCATCGACATGGAAGGATGCGGTTTTCTCTTGGTGAAAGGGGCAAGGGGCCCACATATCCCCCTTGGCCGCATTGGATTTGCGGTTGTCCCACATGACTTTGCGCCCGACCACCTGCGACAGCGAGATGCGGGTGCGCAATTCATCCAAAAATCCAGGCGGTAAACTCATGGGGCGAGTATCTGCGCGAACGCAGGCGCTGTCCAGATGCCGCCGCGCGATCCTCTGTGGAGAACCCTGTGGGCAAATTCACAGCGCGGCTGATCTGCGCGCTGCCACCCCTTGCATAGCATGGGTCAGTTCGGTCAGGGCTGATTGTGCCATGGATCGCATCACAAATATCTCGATGTGATCTCCGTCATCGGCTGTCACAAATAGCGCATCAATATGGCTCAATAAACTGCGCGCAGAACGCCGTGGCCCGAAGGCGGTCGGGCGCAGATCCAAAGGACAAAGCCGCGCCAAAACCTCGGCCAGATCAGGCCCTGTCAGCGTGAACCGCGCCAAAGCCCCGCTTTGATCTGCCATAAGCGCGTAAGGTGCCAAGGGGGCAAGGGGGGCTGAAGCCCCCAAAAGAAGCGCATGATCTAGCCCGTTCCAAATCAGCCGCAGTGTGTCATTTGTGACGACCTCACTAGGCGCAGGAAATTTTAGGCCCAAATCAGATTTCAGGATCGTGTTCACCGCATTAAGGCAGTTTGGATGGGGCAAGAGTGCCGTGATGTTTTGGGGGGCATCAATGCTGAGCTGAGTCGCGCCATGAGAGATTTCACTGGGGCCCGTTACAACTGGGGCTAGGGAAAGATCAGTCACGCATCCGCCCTCCGTCAGGGTCAAAGAAGACAGGCGGGCAAATCTCGCAAAGGGTTTCTTGCCCGCGTAGATGATCAACCATTTTCACCTGATCCCCATGTCGTGCGCGCCCATCCACAAAGAAGCCAAGTGCGATTGGATGGCCCAAGGTTGGCGAGAAACAGGCGGAAGATACGTAGCCTTTTGAGGTTTCCCGACTGGGTTTTGAATCGGCCTCGAACAAATGCCCGCCTGCAAGAATTTTTGATTGGCCATCAACAGGGCGCAACCCGATTAATGCGGGGCGCGCAGGGTCAAGCAACCCTTCGCGCGCCGCGCCTGCACGGCCGATGAAATCACTTTTCTTCTTGGACAATAGCCCCGCCATGCCCAAGTCACCCGCGGTCACGCGGCCATTGATTTCGGCATGGGTGATAAAGCCCTTTTCAAGACGCAAGACATTGAGGGCCTCGACCCCATAAGGCCCGCCCCCCATCGCTTCGGCGCGGGGCATAAGCGCGTCATAAAGGCTTGCGCCATAGCCCACGGGAACCGCGATTTCATACCCTTCCTCGCCTGAGAAAGAGATGCGGAAAATGCGGGCAGGCACGCCCAAAACATCCCGCGCGACCCATCCCATAAAGGGCAATTCATCCCGGCGCAGGTCTGTGGTCAGACCCGCCACAAGGTCAAACGCCTTTGGCCCTGCCACCGCGAATTGCGCCCAAGCCTCTGTTGTAGAGGTCAGGCTGAGTTTCCAATTAGGGCAAAAGACCTGCGCCACAAATTCCAGATGCGCCATGACCTCGGCTGCGGCGGCAGTGGTCGTGGTGATCACATAGTCATAGGGGCCTACCCGCGCGCAGGTTCCGTCATCCATAACAAACCCATCTTCGCGCAGCATCAAACCATAGCGCACACGCCCCTCTGGCAGGGTCGACATCGTATTGCTGTAGACAAAATCAAGAAACCGCGCGGCATCAGGGCCAGAAACGGCGATTTTGCCCAAAGTGGAAACATCGACAACACCGACCGTATTGCGCACATAGCCCACCTCGCGGTTGCAGGATTCCAGCCATGTTGTCTCGCCATTTTGTGGGAAATAGGATGCACGATACCACAGGCCCGTGGCCACCATCGGGGCATTGCGGGCAACACTTGCTGCATGGCTGGTGGTCAGGCGTTCGGGTGCAAACCCTTTGCCTTGCGCGCCCGCGCCAAACGCACCAAGGGACACGGGCACAAAGGGCGGGCGATAGGTTGTCGTGCCAGTCTCGGAAATTCCACGACCCGTGGCATCTGCCAAAACCGCAATCGCGGTCGTGTTTGAACTGCGTCCTTGATCGGGCGCCATTCCTTGGGTCGTGTAGCGCTTCATATGTTCGACCGATTGATACCCTTCTTGCGCGGCAAGGCGGATATCTTTGGTGGTCACATCATTGGCAAAATCAATCCATGCCCGCTTTTTGCCAGAAACCACCCAATGGGGCCTCGCTGTCTCGCGCGAAGCGGGGGCGATTGGGCAGGGCGTATGAGGGGCCGTCAGGCCCAATTCGGACAGGGCATTGATCGCCGCTGCAAACCCCGAGGTGAAACACTCGGCAGTGCTGAAATATCCTGCAGCACTGCCTGCGTAATGCAGGGCAGGCACCGCGCCCTCAGGGGCAAGAAAACAGGATTTCTCCGCGTTCCAAATTGCGCGGGCGCCCATATGGCAGGCAAGGTGAATATTGGGGTTCCATCCCCCAGACATTCCCAAAGCGCCTATGTCCATATCGGTGGTTTTTCCCGCGGCATCACGAATGGTTATGCCCGAGATACGCGTGCGGCCGCGTGTCGCCACGACCTCCGCACCACGATAAAGGGGATAATCGCCAAGCGCAGGCGCATCGCTGCGCGGATCGATGACGGCGGCAAGGGTTGCCCCCGCGGCCTGCAAGGCAAGCGCGTCGCGATGTCCTTGATCCGTGCTGACAAACAGCGCGATTTTGCGCGCTGGCAAGACGCCGTAGCGGTCGAGATAGGATCGCATTGCGCCTGCCATCATAATGGCGGGGCGATCATTGTCTGCAAATGCGATGGGCCGTTCAACAGCGCCTGTGGCCAAAATCGCAGCGCGCGCAGTGATGCGCCAGAAACATTCGCGTGGCACAGTGCCATTCGGGGCGTGCTCAAGTCCCACGCGCTCGATCATGCCATAGGTGCCACCATCATAGGCCCCCGTGACTGTGCAACGCGGCATGATCCGCACATTGGGCATGGCAGAAAGCTTGGCCGATATCTGCGCGAGCCAAGTTTGCGCAGGCATATCGTCAATTGCAGCATCCTCAAGCCAAAGCCTGCCGCCGAGTTCTGTGTTCTCGTCAACAAGGATCACATCCGCGCCCGCCTCAGCCGCGACAAGGGCGGCAGTCAGGCCCGAAGGGCCAGCGCCAATGACCAGAAGATCACAATGCCCAAAGGCCTTTTCAGATGGTTCTGCCTGCATCTCGCGGGACAAGCGGCCCAAACCCGCTGCGCGGCGGATCAGGGGTTCGTAAACCGCTTCCCAAAAGCGGCGCGGCCACATGAATGTTTTGTAGTAAAACCCCGCGCTTAAGAAGGGCGCGGCCAGATCATTCACGGCCAAAAGATCAAACCCAAGCGGCCCAAGATGGTTTTGACTGTTCGCAACAAGCCCCTCATAGAGGGATTGCATTGTGGCGCGTGTGTTCGGGATTGCGGCCCCATATGGCCCGCGTGACAGTTCAACCAAGCCGTTTGGATCATCCGAGCCTGCCGTCACGATCCCGCGGGGGCGGTGATATTTGAAACTGCGCCCGACTAATGCGACATCATTGGCCAGAAGGGCAGAGGCAAGGCTATCGCCCTCGAACCCCTGATAGGTTTTGCCGTCAAAGGTAAAATTGAGCGGCTTGTCGCGATTGATCCGTCCTTTGCCCTCAACCCGCATGATCTTGCCCTCGATCGCGTAGCAACTGTGCCCCTAGGATGGCGTGGCTGACTGTGTTTCGAGTTACAGATATCCACGCCCCGCAGCCGTGTGCATGGCGCCAAATCTCAACGATTTGGCCCGGTTGATTGTCTCGCAAATGCAGATAGCTGTGCCACGCCGCCACGCCCGCCTCAGCCGCAGGGCGATCTGCATATGTAATATCGCCTTTGGGACGAAATTCGCGGCTGTCTCTTTCGCCGCAAATGGGGCAGGGGATACGCATAACCGTCTCGATCTCTAATGCAAATTATGTTGGCTGCCGCGGCCTTCTTCATCCATGAGGCCCCGCCCCGTCTCAAACCGGTCGAGGCGAAAGCGCTCGGCGCTTTGATGCGGCTGATCTGTGGCCATAAGATGCGCGAAGGCATAACCCGATCCCGGCACAGCCTTAAAGCCGCCATAACACCACCCACAATTCAAATAGAGGCCCTCTATCGGGCTTTTGTCGATAATGGGGCTGCCATCCGAGGACATATCCATAATCCCGCCCCAAGAGCGCAGCATTTTGGCCTGTCCGATCATCGGCATGAGCGTCATGCCTGTTTCCACCACATGCTCTGCGGTGGGCAGGTTCCCGCGCGAGGCATAGGATGCATAAAAATCAAGGTCACCGCCAAAGACCAGTCCGCCCTTGTCAGACTGGCTGATATAGAAATGCCCCATGCCATAAGTGATCACATGGTCAATTGCAGGCTTTAGCCCTTCGGTGACAAAGGCCTGCAACACATGGCTCTCAATGGGCAAGCGCAGGCCTGCCATTGCGGCCACCTGAGAACTGCGTCCCGCCACCACAACGCCAATCTTGCGTGCGCTAATTGCACCCCGCGTGGTTTGGACACCCGTGACGCGGCCCTGATGCACATCAATCCCTGTGACTTCGCAATTCTGGATGAGGTCTACACCGCGTTGATCCGCCGCGCGGGCATAGCCCCAAGCCACCGCATCATGCCGCGCTGTGCCGCCGCGTTTGTGGTAGAGCCCGCCAAAAATTGGGAAACGTGTTTGATCATAATCGAGATAGGGGATCATGCGCCGCAATTCATCGCGATCCAACAAGATCGCATCATCGCCTTGATTGATCATCGCATTCCCGCGCCGCGCAAAGGCATCACGTTGCCCGTCTGAATGGAACAGGTTGATGATGCCGCGCTGGCTGTGCATGACATTGTAATTCAGGTCTTGCTCTAGCCCTTCCCACAGTTTCAGGGAATGGCTGTAAAATTGAGAATTGCCTTCAAGTAGGTAATTTGCGCGCACAATGGTGGTATTACGACCGATATTGCCACCGCCCAAATAGCCCTTCTCAAGCACGGCAATATTTGTGATGCCATGATTTTTGGCGAGGTAATAGGCGGTTGCCAGACCGTGGCCGCCACCGCCAATGATAATCATGTCATACTGCGCTTTTGGAGCAGGATCGCGCCACGCGCGCGTCCATGATTTTTGCCCTCGCAATCCTTCGCTGATCACACGAAGGCCTGAATAGCGCATCTGACCTCTCCCTTTGTCCCTAGGCTCACCCTAGGACAGCAGCGCAGAAGGGTTTCGTCAAGTTGCGACAAACTCAGGTATTTTGCCGACCTCTTTCGGGGGCGGCCTCGCGCTTTAGGATTCCGCCTCCAAATCCCGCTCCGCCAATATGATTTTGATCAAATCGGCCACAGCTTTGGCTTCGCCTGCCGAAGTGACGCCGCCAACGGCAACAGATTTCCCCCAACGCCGCCAAAGACCAGGGGCATAAACGCGTCCCCCTTCCTCGGGTTTGTGCAAAAATACGATAAAGCCCCCCGCCGGCTTCATCGCTAGAAACCCACGATCCACGCTTTCGACATTGTCGATATGGAACAACACGCGGCCATTTTCTTCGCGCAGACATTCGCGGGTCAGGATCAGCTTATGCGATGAGGCTTTCCACAATTTATAGGCCATCCCCAATGACCCCACGCCAAACACAATTAATAGCAAGAGCCAGAAGAGATGTTGGGGCGGGTTTGTGGCCGCAATCATGATCAGCAGAAACCCCAGGCCACCCAAACAAAACACCGCAAAGCTGCGGCGGGCAATATTGGGGGCGATATAACCGATAATCTCGTGTGGGGCGCGTTTCTTGGCCACGAAGCATTCCTTTCGCTGAAATCTGCTCCTTGCTCATACATGGAATATTGGCCCTCGCAAAGATGCACATCTTTTTGCGGATTTGTGCAGATTGTCATGGTGGGGGCTGCGCACTAGTTTGATCCACAACGCGACCCTGCAGACCGTGTGGGGCATAAGAAGGAGAAAGCTCATGTCGATCCGTCCTGTTGTAGAAGAGCGCAGCGCAAAGCCCACTTTGGAAGGGGCAGGGGTGCATTTGCACCGTGCCTTTGGCTTTCACGATCCAACCGAACTTGACCCGTTCTTGTTGTTTGACGATTTTCGCAACGAAGACCCCGCGTATTTCCAGAAAGGGTTCCCGTGGCATCCCCATCGTGGGATCGAGACCATCACCTATGTGCTGGCAGGCACGGTTGAGCACTCAGACAGCCTTGGCAATACTGGCAAATTGGGGGCAGGATCGGTGCAATGGATGACTGCAGGGCGGGGTATCTTGCACCAAGAAATGCCGCTCGGAAATGCCAAAGGACAAATGCACGGGTTTCAGCTGTGGGGTAATCTGCCATCATCTATGAAAATGACGGATCCGCGCTATCAAGACGTAGCCGCGCAAGAAATTCCAGAGGTGATTGATGACGATGGCACCCGTGTCAAAGTGATCGTTGGAGAATTTTGGGGCAAGAAAGGCCCCGTTGATGGCATTGCTGCTGATCCCCAATATTTGGATGTTTCGATCCCTGCGGGCGTGAAGAAAAACTTCCGCATCGACACCTATCGCCGCGCCTTTGCCTATGTCTTCGAAGGCCAAGCCGCGTTCGCAGATGCAAGTCAACCCACAGGCGTGCTTTTGGAAAAAGAGGTCATGGGGCAAGAAGTGAACATTCGCGATATGTCTGGCGACCGCACGTTGATCCGATTTGGCACAGGCGATGAGATCACCGTGCAGGCGGGGCCTAAAGGTGTGCGGTTCCTTCTGATCTCAGGCGCACCGATCGAAGAGCCTGTCGCGTGGCATGGGCCAATTGTGATGAACACCCAAGACGAAATCCGCCAAGCAATTGCGGATTTGCGCAATGGCACCTTTGTGGCGCCCGCACATTAAGTCACCTTTCCAAGGGGCGGGGGATCCCCTAAAAAGCGGCCTATGTTGAACATTGTCGAACATGGCACGCCGCAGGATCGCCCGCCTCTTTTGATCGCACATGGTCTTTATGGATCAGCGCGCAATTGGGGTGTGATTGCAAAACGGGTCGAACGACATTGCCTCACCGTTGATATGCGCAACCATGGCGCAAGCCCATGGTATGACAGTCACAGCTACCCTGATCTGGCCAATGATCTGGCCCAAGTGATCGAGGCGCATGGCGCCTGTGCCGATGTGGTTGGCCATTCGATGGGTGGCAAAGCCGTAATGATGTTGGCACTGAAGCGGCCCGAATTGATCCGCCGCGCCGTGATCGCGGATATTTCCCCAGTGACCTATGGCCATTCGCAACAACCTATGATTGATGCCATGCGCGCGATCGATCTCGGCGCGGTTGCGACGCGCGGGGATGCAGATCGCCAATTGCAGGCCCATGTGGACGATGCAGGGGTACGCGCGTTTTTGCTGCAATCTCTGGACGCTAAGGGACAGGCTTGGCGTCTAAATTTAGATGTTCTCTCGCGCGAAATGGCGAAGATCACAGGCTGGCCGGAGGGGGATCTTACTCCCTTTGACGGTGATATCTTGTTCCTATCGGGCGGGCGTTCCGATTATGTTCTACCCGAGCATCGCCCCTCCATTAAGGCACTATTTCCCAATGCGAAATTTGCCAAAATTCCGCAAGCTGGGCATTGGCTCCATGCTGACACTCCGCGGGAATTTGTGGAAAGCCTTAAGGTGTTCTTGGGCTAACCTGCGCGTTTCATGCGCTGCATGATATTGGTCTTCCAGACAAATTGATGCATTAATACCGCGCCCACATGCACCAAGGCCAAAAGCATGAGAAACGACTTGAGAACATCATGCACCTCGGCGCTCGCCTTAATCTGACCACCCCATGCCAGTATCCCTGTGATCGGCAAGGCCAGCATCAGCGCATAAAATGCCCAATGGGCGGTATGCGACAGCCGCGCGAAAATCGTGGGTTCTTCGGCGGGGGCATCAGGCGCGCCGCACCGCAGGCGCAGAACAAGCCGCCAGATCACCAAAAGCAGCACTATAATCCCCGGAATGGCGTGGCTCGCCCATCCCAAGGATTGCGCGTAAACGCCTGTTTCAAGCGCCTGCTCATAGGCCTCTTCAATGCCTTCGTGGTAGACGAATTGATAAATGATGAGGGCGGCTATCCCCCAATGCAGCGCAATCTGCGTGCCGCTATAGCCCAGTGGTTCTGACATCTCTTTTCTGTTCCGATCAGGTTGATGCCTTGCTGCGCCCTCAATCATCCATCTTCAACGCGTTGATAAAGGCGCTTTGCGGGATTTCGACCCTACCGAATTGGCGCATCTTCTTCTTGCCCGCTTTCTGCTTATCCAAAAGTTTCCGCTTGCGGGTTGCATCCCCACCGTAACATTTTGCAGTCACGTCCTTGCGCAGCGCGGCCAAGGTTTCGCGTGCGATGATGCGCCCGCCGATCGCGGCTTGGATCGGGATTTTGAACATATGGCGGGGGATCAGCTCCTTGAGTTTTTCGCACATCATGCGGCCCCGTTGTTCGGCCCGATCACGATGCACCATGGTCGATAGGGCATCAACTGGCTCATCGTTCACCAGGATCTGCATTTTGACCAAGTAATCCTGTTGATAGCCCGTCATCTGATAGTCAAAGCTTGCGTAGCCCTTTGTCACTGATTTCAGGCGGTCGTAGAAGTCAAATACCACTTCGTTCAGCGGCAAATCATAGACCACCATCGCGCGGTTGCCCGCATAGGTTAGGTCAAGCTGCACCCCGCGGCGGTCTTGGCACAGTTTTAAAACGTCGCCCAAGAAATCATCAGGCACAAGGATCGTGGCCTTGATCCGCGGCTCTTCGATATGATCGACATAGGTCAGGTCGGGCATATCCGCGGGATTGTGCAATTCTACCATCGATCCATCACGCATGTGCACATGATAAATCACCGAAGGCGCGGTGGTGATTAGGTCGATATCATATTCACGTTCGAGACGATCGCGGATGACCTCAAGGTGCAAAAGACCCAAGAACCCGCAGCGGAAGCCGAACCCAAGCGCGGCTGACGTTTCCATCTCATAGGTAAAGCTTGCGTCATTGAGGGCCAATTTCTCAATCGCATCGCGCAGGTCTTCGAAATCATTGGCATCCACAGGGAAAAGGCCGCAGAACACCACAGGGATCGAGGGCTTGAACCCGGGAAGCGCTGCCGCACAGCCGCCTTTATCATGGGTGATGGTGTCGCCCACACGGGTGTCGCGCACCTGTTTGATGGAGGCGGTCAAAAACCCGATCTCGCCTGGCCCGAGCTCTGCAATATTTTCCATCTGGGGGCGGAACACGCCGAGGCGGTCAATTTGATACAGCCCGCCCGTTTTCATCATACGGACGCGGTCGCCCTTTTTGATCTTGCCGTCCACCACGCGGATCAGAACGACCACGCCGAGATAAGGGTCGTAATAGCTGTCGATCAGCATGGCCTTGAGTGGTGCATTCGCGTCACCTGTGGGTGCAGGCAGGCGGGTGACGATTGCCTCTAGAACGTCAGGGATGCCCAAACCCGTTTTCGCGGAAATCATGACCGCGTCTGAGGCATCAATCCCGATCACATCTTCGATCTGTTCGCAAACCCGCTCAGGTTCGGCGGCAGGCAGGTCAATCTTATTGAGAACGGGAACAATCTCATGATCCGCTTCAATCGCCTGATACACATTGGCCAAGGTCTGCGCTTCAACGCCTTGGCTGGCATCCACAACCAATAGCGACCCTTCCACCGCCCGCATCGAGCGGCTGACCTCATAGGCGAAATCGACATGGCCGGGCGTATCGATCAGGTTCAGAACGTAGGTCTGGCCGTCCTTGGCAGGGTATTCAATCCGCACAGTATTGGCCTTGATGGTGATCCCGCGTTCGCGCTCGATATCCATCGCGTCAAGCAATTGCTCTTTCATATCCCGCTCGGCCACAGTGCCGGTCAGTTGGATCAGCCGATCCGCCAAGGTGGATTTGCCGTGGTCGATATGCGCCACGATGGAGAAGTTACGAATGCGAGAAAGCTCGGTCATGTTGGCCCTAGGCTATGCGTGCAGTAGGCGGTCAGATAGCGCAAGGCGGGCCAATAGGAAAGAGGGCTCAGATGATAAACCCGCGCAAGCACATGCCCTGCCTGCGCGGGTTTGCGGGATCAGTTGTTATGGCCTTCGCCCATCGACCCGTGGCCGCTCATGGAATGGCCTTCGGGCATGCGATCAAGATCAACGGGGATGGTCACCGTCAGCGGGCTTGCCGTCTCGAAGGTGAACGTCACTTCGATCTCAGCGCCATTTTCCATCGGTGCATTCAGCCCCATGAACATCACGTGCTTGCCGCCACGTTCAAGCAAGATGGTTTCGCCTGCTGCAATGGGAAACCCCGCTTCGACATGCACCATACGCATCACCCCATCCCCATCGGCGATATGAGTGTGTAGTTCAACTTTGGCAGCCGCATCTGACATCACGCCTGTAATGACGTCATCTTGGCCCGTATCGTTGGTGATTTGCATAAAGGCCGCACCTGTGGGGGCCGAGGGGCCTGTGCTGCGGGCATAGGCATCGCTGACGACCATATCGGCCAACGCAAAAGAGGGCAGCGCGCAGAGGGCTGCCGCGACGAAAAACTGTTTTTTCATTTTGGATATCTCCATCCAGATCTGTGTTGAAATTCAAATAGGGTTGAACTCACAGAACGATGGGGGGGCTCGGGCCTGTTTGTGGCGGAGGAGAGAGGCCCTAATTAGGGTAGGGGCTTCACGTGTCTGGTCAAATTTATGATAGCTTGCATTCGCCTGCCAAGCGGGGCTGAGGATCAACGGGGCAGCATGGGCCAGATGGCAATCAAGGCAGGCGTGTTTGTGCGCGACAGGCGCCCCGTTTTGATCCAGAAGTGGCAAGCCCTGCGCATCGGTAACGATCCAGACCTGCTCGGCCCCGAGGCATAATGTGGTTAAGTCGCCCCAAACCATTTGACCGCGCGCCATGGCGTGGGCGCTGCTCGTTAGCACCATCAGCGCAATCAGCGCTGTCATCAGCCAATTGGAAGCCTTGCTTGTCATGGCGCCAATCAAAACCACAAAAGATAATGTCTGGCCCTGCGCGATGGTGTCGCGCTGCCGCATAAAACGAAACACCCCGCAACCAAGGGTCGGGGGCGTTTCTTGCAGCATCCTCACCCGCGAAGGTCAGGATCTCGATAAGCGATGATTAGGCTTGCGCAGCTTGCGCTTTGGCAATCTCGCGCTTGATCTTCAAGGCGCGGGGCGACAAGACGTCATCCTTCGCGCGCAGAAGAACAGCATCCAAACCGCCGCGCGCATCTACGGTGCGCAAAGCAGAGTTGGAAATACGCAGTTTGAAGCTGCGATCAAGAATTTCAGAGCCCAAGTTCACTTCCGTCAGGTTTGGCAGGAAGCGGCGCTTGGTTTTGTTGTTGGCATGGCTGACATTGTTGCCAGACATCGGCCCCTTGCCAGTCAATTCGCAGACGCGTGACATTGGATCATCCTCGTCATAAGAACGGTATGTAACTATAAAAGGGCGCGGAAGGCTCCACGCCCCTTAATCTCGCGAGGGGATACGGGCCTTCGCCGCAGGTGTCAAGCGATTCATCGGCAAGATTTCTGCATCCGTCCGTGATCGTGGAAAGCGTAGTTTTGTCGCAAAATGCAGTAGTTTGAACCTGCCTCTACCCAATCCCTATTGATTCCCCTAGACTGGCTGTGGATAACTAACATCCAGATGCAGGATATTGAGCAGGGATAAGGAACCACCATGCGTTGCCCCTTTTGCGGAAATGTTGACACCCAAGTCAAAGACAGCCGCCCCGCCGAAGACCATGTCGCCATCCGCCGCCGTAGGCTCTGCCCAGGCTGTGGGGGACGGTTCACCACTTATGAAAGGGTGCAACTGCGCGATTTGGTGGTCGTGAAAACCAATGGTAAGCGCGAAGATTTCGACCGCGATAAGCTTGAACGCTCCATTCGTATTTCTATGCAGAAGCGTCCGGTCGAGCCTGAGCGAATTGATCAAATGATCTCTGGCATTGTACGGCGTTTGGAAAGCATCGGCGACACGGATATTCCATCGAAAACCATCGGTGAGATCGTGATGGAAAGCCTCGCGCGGATTGATACAGTCGCCTATGTGCGCTTTGCGAGCGTGTATAAGAATTTCCAAGCTGCGGATGATTTCGAAGATTTCGTTGCTGAATTGCGCCCGCCGATCCCCCCTGAGGGGTAAGCCGCAATGATCGCGGCATCGCAGGAAGAAGATTTACGCTTCATGCGGGCCGCGCTGACACTCGGACAGCGCGGGCAAGGTCGCACTTGGCCAAACCCTGCTGTTGGCTGTTTGATTGTTAAAGATGGCTTGGTAATCGGGCGGGGCGTGACCGCACCTTCGGGCCGGCCACATGCTGAAACGCAAGCCTTGGCTCAAGCGGGGGAGGGCGCGCGGGGGGCGACTGCCTATGTTACGCTTGAGCCGTGCAATCATCACGGCCAAACCCCGCCTTGCAGCATGGCCTTGATCGAGGCGGGGGTGGCCCGTGTGGTCATCGCCCAAGATGATCCCGACCCACGCACCGCGGGGCAGGGCATCGCGCGGCTGCGTGACGCGGGTATATCTGTGACGACCAATATTGCTGCGCCCGAAGCTGCGCAGGCCCATGCAGGGTTTTTCATGCGTGTGACACGCGGCAGGCCCTTGGTGCATTTGAAATTGGCAACAACGCTTGATGGCCGCATCGCAACGGCCAGTGGCGAAAGCCGCTGGATCACGGGCCCTGAGGCGCGGAGTATGACCCATGTCATGCGTGGCTGCCATGATGCTGTGATGATCGGTGCCGCCACAGCGCGGGCCGATGACCCTGACCTCACCTTGCGCGATATTGGCAGCCCGCATCAGCCGTTGCGTGTTATCCTTTCGCGCAGGTTAGATTTGCCGCGTGGGGGGCGCTTGCAAGCCTCTATCGTGAAGGCGCCGCTTTGGCTTGTCCATGGCCAAGACGCCCCGCATGAGGCCTGTGCCTATTGGGGCGAGGCAGGGGCGCATTTGATCTCGCTTGCCCAGTCCCAAGGGGGGCATCTTGAGTTGAACGCCGCATTGCAGGCGTTGGGGGATGTAGGTCTGACCTCCGTTTTCTGCGAGGGCGGGGGGGCTTTGGCCGCAGGTCTATTATCGGCGGATTTGGTGGATCGTCTTAGCGTATTTTCCGCAGGCAGCCTGATTGGTGCCGAGGGGAAGCCCGCGCTTGGTGCTTTAGGGATTTCTGAACTTGCCGCTGCACCACGGTTCTCGCGCCTTACCCATCGTGCGGTTGGGGCGGATATTATCAGCCAATGGTCGCGCGTCTAAAACGCTTTGCGCAGACGATTGAGGCGATCCCACAAAAATCATACGCTCAGATGTTGGTTGCAGTAGGGCTAAATTGTGGCACAAATTTGGCGCAGCTTTTGGGCACGCTCTTGCTCTAACTTAGGGGCGGCGCTAGGCAGAGGGACAAAGAGGGTCTCAAACGAAAGGCAGGCCGATGTTCACTGGCATCATCACAGATATCGGAACGGTCACGGCATTAGAGCCGCGCGGGGATTTGCGTGCGCGCATTTCTACACATTATGACACGACACGCATTGATATCGGGGCTTCGATTTCCTGTGACGGCGTTTGTTTGACGGTTGTGTCATTGGGTGAGGATTGGTTCGCGGTCGATATCTCGGCCGAGACCGTATCGAAAACCACGATTTCGGACTGGGTCGAGGGGCATCACATCAACCTTGAGCGGGCCTTGCGCTTGGGTGATGAGATGGGAGGCCATATCGTTTCGGGCCATGTGGATGGCGTGGCTGAACTGATTGAAATGTATGACCAAGGCCAATCCACCCGTATGCGGTTTCGCGCGCCACGCGATTTGGCCGGATTTATCGCGCCAAAAGGATCGGTCGCGCTGAATGGCACATCGTTGACGGTGAACGAAGTGGAAGGCGATGTGTTCGGTGTGAATGTGATCCCCCACACGAAATCCGTCACTACATGGGGGGCAATGGCGGTGGGCGCGCGCCTGAATATCGAGATTGATATGCTCGCGCGCTACGTCGCCCGATTGCAGGATTGGAAAGGTTAACACCTCTCTGCGTTGACGCGCCGCGCCAAGCACCTTAGATGCGGCGCGACCTATGACAGATGATGCGCGCGCGAGATGCCGCGCCCCAAGGATTGATACAAGCCCGATGAGCACCCCGTCAGATGACACCCCCAGCCGAGAGACTGCCCCACAAAATGCGCGGCAGATGAAATCGGCAGCCCGTCTATACGCGGTGCAAGCCCTATTCCAGATGGAGCATTCTGGCCAAAGCGTGGACGCCGTGCGCCGCGAATTCGAGGCGCATCGCTTTGGTGCGGTTCTGGATGGCGAAGAAATGGCTGAGGGCAATATCGACCTCTTCACCCAGCTTCTTGAGGATGCTGTGGCGCGTCAGGCCAAGATTGACCAAATGACCGATCGTGCCTTGGTTGCAAAATGGCCGATTGACCGCATTGATCCCACCTTGCGCGCTTTGTTTCGCGCGGCTGGGGCGGAATTGGTTGGGTCTGATACACCGCCCAAGGTCATCATTACGGAATTTGTTGATATTGCGCGGGCGTTCTTTCCCGAAGGGCGCGAACCAAAATTCGTGAACGCCGTGCTAGATCATATCGCCCGCGAAGCACGCCCCGAAGCGTTTTAACCGCCAAAGCCATGCGGCCGATCTGTCGCAGGAATCGCCGTTGCACTGGCGTTTCTTTGCGCTAACCTCTTTTTAGGGATTCCCAAATTATCCTGCAAAGGGAGGTGCGAGATGCCAGAACATATCCATTTCATTCTACGCCATGCGGCCATTGGTGCCGTGATCGCCTTTGCCTTTTTTGCGATGCTGTTGGGTTTCAACCTTGCCAATCTGCGTCATCTGGTTCCGAACAGCGCCTATGGGGTTCTTGCCGTTGTGATGCTTTATATCTTTTGCACCATTACCTTCGGTTCGGCGCAAATCGGGTATCGCATTATGACCCTATCAGATGATGACAAAGGCGATCAGGGTCGCCGTGATCGGGCCCTTACCCCCGAGATGCAGCCAATTCCCGTTCGTATCCGTGAGGATAAGCGCGGCTAAGTTTAAGGCTGAGGTGACGGAACCGCATCCACCGTAGAGGCGTAATTCCCGAGAGCCTGCATATACAGGTGGGTGCCAGGTAACGCGACCAGGGCCGTGACAGAGCCAGCTCCCTCAGAAATGATTAAGGCCACCGGAATGTTGCCACAGATACAAATGGCGCAGAACCGTCACCGCTTCACTTAGGTCTTTCCGTGGCTTTCGACAAGTGGGGCGGGATCAACCCAAGCCTTGCTTTTGTTCCGTATTTGTTCCAATCATATGGCTATGACTGCCTCTGATCCGCACCCGTCCGATTTAATGACCGCAGGCCAACGTCTTGCACGGGGGGTGTGTCGGCATTTTGCGCGGCTTGGTTTCACCACATTGGAGGAGTTTTGCCCCAAACGGGGCAAGCGCGTTGATGTCATCGCACTTGGGCCCAAAGGTGAAATTTGGATTATCGAGTGCAAATCAGGCGTGGCTGATTTTCGCAGTGACGGCAAATGGGACGGCTACCTCGAATGGTGTGACCGCTATTTCTGGGCGGTTGATGCCGATTTCCCAACCGAAATTCTGCCCGAGGATACTGGGCTGATCTTTGCGGATGATTACGATGCCGAAGTGATCCGCATGGGGCCAGAGGTGAAACTGGCCCCCGCGCGGCGCAAAAAGATCACGCATGATCTGGCGCAGACTGCCGCGCGGCGCTTGGCGCGGATGCGCGACCCGATGGGGCGTTATTGATTATTTGCGCGATTTGCGTGCGGCTTCGGCGGCGAGGCGCAATTCTTCGGCGATCTCATCTGCCTCGTCAGGATCGAAATCAAGCGGAAGGTCGACACCTTCGGCCTCGACATAGATGCGCACCATCCCAAGGCTTGTTGGCCCGATCTGTAGATTCGCGGCGATATCGCTTTCGCTATTGATACTCATCTCTTCCTCTCCAGATGACAAAAGGCACGGATGCATTGCCCCTCGCGGCAAAGGCCCTAATCCTTTGCGCCATGAATGACAATATCCGCGTCATCCACCCCTTGCAATCGCGGCGCGAGGGGGCTATTTCCGCCGACAGTGCCGCCTTAGCTCAGTTGGTTAGAGCGCTGGATTGTGGATCCAGAGGTCCCCCGTTCAAGCCGGGGAGGCGGTACCATCTCTCTCTCCCAGTCTGTCGTTAGTCCGCGGTTGTTATTTCCAACCGTCCGATTTCGGCCATGGTGGTCGCGTCAAACACAATGATCTGCGCGCGCTGATCGACCACCGCAATCCACCCATCGCCAAAGGTCACGGCCGTTGCTGTGATCCCTTCGGGCAGGGTAAGGTCGGTTGGGAGGGTGATTTCATTTTGCGCGGGCTTTGGGAAACGGGTGACAAAAACCGAAACCACCGTTATCAGGCCCAAGATCATCACAAGGGTCAAAACCCAAACTATACGCTGCAGCCAGACCAGATGGGATGGCAGCGCGGCAGATTGGGGATCGTCACCTGAGGAAGGCGTGTTCATGGCGGAACTCCGCATCATTAGTTTCGAGATTGGGCCAGAGCCTGCACCTCGTCTTGATAAGGCACTTGGCCGCGATGTGCCAGAAGAAGCCGCGCTCAGCCGATCCCGCCTTGCCCGGTTGATTGCGGCAGGGGATGTCGCGATCAATGGCGCAACAATCACAGATGCCCGCGCGCGTGTTGTTGAGGGCGATCAGGTCACCATTCGTGTGGCCGAGGCGTCAGAGGTGGAAACCCGTCCTCAGGATATCCCGCTTGATATTTGCTACGAGGATGACGATCTGATTGTGGTGAATAAGCCCGCAGGTTTGGTTGTCCACCCCGCACCAGGCAGTCCTGACCACACGCTTGTGAATGCGCTGCTGCATCATTTTGGCGGCAATTTATCTGGGGTGGGCGGCGAAAAGCGGCCAGGCATCGTGCATCGCATCGATAAGGACACATCGGGCCTTCTGGTCATTGCGAAATCAGATCGTGCGCATCATGGGCTGGCCGACCAATTCGCCGCCCATAGTGCCGAGCGGCATTACATCGCGCTATGCCATGGCAGCCCTGACCCCGCTGATCCCCGCCTGCGCGGTGTGCGTGGCACAAGTTTTGAGGATGGTAATATCCTAAAGATCACCACCCAATTGGCGCGCCATAAAACTGACCGTCAACGTCAAGCGGTTCTGTTCCAAGGGGGGCGTCACGCCGTGACGCGGGTCAAACCCTTGCAAAGCTATCACGATGCCTTGGCCTTGATTGAATGCAGGCTAGAGACGGGTCGCACGCATCAAATTCGCGTGCATCTTTCCCATGCAGGTCACGCGCTTGTGGGGGACCCCGTCTATGGCGGGCGGCGTAGGGTTTCGGAAAAGCTGTTTGGGCCCGAGCTTGCGGGTGCCGTGAACCAATTTCCGCGTCAGGCGCTACACGCTGCCTCGCTTGGCTTTGCACACCCTGCCAGTGGCGAATGGATGCGCTTTGAGGCGGGTTTGCCCGAGGATATGGCAACCCTCGTCACCCGCCTTGAGGCAACCTTAGCTTAGCGCGCCAAGGCCAAACCATTTGCGCGGGGGTCGGTCGCGGCCTCAACCAAGCCGTCCACATGGGTGACAACAGCGCCCGCATGACCAACCAAATCGCTGTAATCGGGTAAGATTTCTGTCTCATGCCCCATATCGGAGAGGGCCGTGATCCAGTCAGGGTCAAACCGCGCCTCGAGTTTCAGAGAGGTCGTTGCATCGCCCCATGTTCGCCCCAACAGCCATCGCGGCGCGGTAACCGCCTGCTGCAACTCCTGACCCAGATAGGCATAGCGCGCAAAAATCGCCGCTTGGGTTTGTGGCTGCCCTTCGCCGCCCATCGTGCCATAGGCCATGACCCGCCCGTCTTCGAACACGGCCATTGCGGGGTTGAGGGTATGGAATGGCACTTTGCGCGGCGCGATTTGGTTCGGGCCATCGCCCATACCAAAGCCTGCACCACGGTTTTGGAAAAACACGCCCGTGTCGGGGCAGGTCAGGCCTGATCCAAATTCCCAGTAGACGCTTTGGATGAAGCTCACTGATGTGCCTTCAGAATCGCTGGCCCCCATCCAGATTGTATCACCGTTCTTTGGCTCATAGGGCCATGGCAATGCGCGCTTGTGGTCAATTTTCCCTGCCAGATCGTCTAGCACCTGATCTTGTAAGAACGTCTCCGGCGGTTGCCGCATGGCGCTGAGGTCACCCAATTCACGATTGCGCAGAATAAAGGCCTGCTTCGTGGCTTCGATCAGGGCGTGAATAGGCGCGACCCCTTCTTCGGCCCATGTTTGGATGCGATCATAAATCCCCAAAATCATCAGTGATGACATCCCTTGGGTGGGTGGGATCATGTTGTAAAGCATCGCTTTTGATGTCTTGACCGACAGCGGTGTCACAGCACGGGCGCTATATGCGGTGAAATCTTCAAGACGCAAAGGGCTGCCTTGAGCCTCAAGAAAGGCCGCGTGGGTTTTGGCCAAATCGCCGTGATAATAATCTTTAATGCCCTTTTGTGCGATCTGGCGCAGCGTTGCCGCCAAAGCAGGTTGTGTAAACCGCGCACCTGCAACAGGGATTGCGCCGCCAAACAGATAGGTATCCGCAAATCCAGGCACATCTTTCAGCCCGTCAATCTTATCTGCGATGCACTGGGATTGGTTGTTGCTGACAGGAAAGCCTGCTTCTGCGTGATAGATCGCATGCTGAAGAAGGCGAGACAGGGGCAGGGGGGTAGCGCTTGGAGCGGCTTCGAGCGCGGCGCGCCACCCATCCACTGATCCTGGAACAGTCAACGCGGCCTTGGCGCCGCGGGTGGGGATTGCATCGGTGAAACCTGCCGCCTCATACCATGCTTGGCTTGCCAACGCAGCAGAGTGGCCCCCTGCAAAAATCGCCTGCACAGGGGCATCCTTGCGTTTGATCAGCCAAAACCCATCGCCGCCGATCCCGTTCATATGCGGATAGGTCACGGCGATTGTTGCGGCCATGGCCACCATCGCTTCAACGGCGCTGCCGCCCTCGGCGAGAATATCCTGACCTGCCTGTGCGGCCAAATGATGGGGGGCTGTCACGGCGCCCCGAAATCCTTGTGTGGTGTTAAGCATGGTTTGTCCCTCGTCACGCGTTGAGCCTTAGCTTATGTCGCGGCTGCCTCGTGACAAGGGGTGGGGCGCATTGCGATCATATCCGCGTGAGCTTTGCTATAAATAACGGCAGTATGCCTTGTTTGCTGCTCGTTGCGGAGGTAGGTCTAGGGTCTTTGTGCACGCTTCCCCTTGAATGGGGGATAAAAATTCCCATCTGAGACAAAGTTAATCATCGTTACATTCACGGTTTCTTAAAAAAATCGTGCAAATTAAGACGAACATCAGGGATCACATGCTTATGAGCAACTATGCAAATCTTCCAGCACCTTCCCCCGAACAGGGGTTGAACCGCTATTTGCAGGAAATTCGCAAATTCCCCCTGCTTGAGCCCGAACAAGAATACATGTTGGCCAAGCGTTGGGTGGAAGATCAAGATACCGAAGCGGCCCATCAATTGGTCACATCGCATCTGCGTTTGGCGGCTAAAATTGCGATGGGGTATCGTGGGTATGGCTTGCCGCAGGCCGAGGTGATCTCTGAGGCCAATGTGGGCCTGATGCAGGCAGTCAAACGTTTTGATCCCGAAAAAGGGTTTCGTCTCGCCACCTACGCGATGTGGTGGATCCGCGCGGCGATCCAAGAATACGTCCTGCGCTCTTGGAGTCTTGTAAAACTTGGTACGACATCAGCACAGAAAAAGCTGTTCTTCAATCTGCGTAAGGCGAAGGCCCGTATCGGCGTGTTGGAGGAGGGCGATTTGCGCCCCGAGAATGTCGCCAAAATCGCCACAGATTTGGGTGTGACTGAGGATGAAGTGATCTCAATGAACCGCCGCCTGTCGGGCGGGGATGCCTCGCTCAATGCGGTGATTGGCAGCGATGGCGAGGGTGCCATGCAATGGCAAGACTGGCTTGAAGATGAGGATGCTAACCAAGCCGAAGATTACGCCGAGCGGGATGAGTATCAAAGCCGTATGGCCTTGATGGAGCAGGCCATGGAAGTTTTGAATGAGCGCGAGCGTGAGATTCTCGCGCAGCGCCGCCTACAAGATGTGCCTGTCACCCTTGAGGAACTGTCTGGAAAATACAATGTCAGCCGCGAACGCGTGCGCCAGATCGAGGTGCGTGCCTTTGAAAAGCTGCAAAAGAAAATGCGTGAACTGGCCGTTAAGGGCGGGATCATTCCCGCCTAACCTGCGTTCAGGCGGGTTCTGCGTTCAGGGCTGTGATGAGGGAGGTAAACGCCTCTTCAAGTCGCTGTTGAAGATGCCAGTAAAATGGTTTTTCGGCCCGCGATCTGCCGCTGCCTATTTGCACCAAACTGCCGGTTTCAAGGGGGCCTTTGAGCATGTCATGTGGGGCCGCGACCCAGCCAAGGCCCGATTGTGCGCCAATCACGCAATCCCCAAGCGAGGGCATGATCCGCGCAGGGCCAAACGCATCATGCTTATTACCAAAATGTGCCTTGGCCCAAATATCGGGCAGAGATGATTTTGGCGCGGTGACCAGACGGGGGGCCTTTAGGATGGCTGCCTCTGGATAATTGCGCACCATTGCGGGGCTTGCGCAGGCGACAATTTCCATCGGGGGCAAACTATAGCTTGCTACACCTGAAATCGACAAAGGGCGGCTTGTGGTTTTTTGAGATTGGCGCATCATGCGCGCTATGACGACCACCCCACGCCTCAAAAAAGAAACAGCCACGCGCCCCGTGATTGGGATGGCGTGGATGCTGTTGACGGGCCTCTGTTTCGTTCTAGTGACGGCCTTGGTCAAACATGTTGGCAGTGATGTCCCGCCCGCACAATCCGCCTTTTTGCGCTATATTTTAGGCTTGGGTTTCTTGATCCCGATGATCCGCCCCATTTTGCGCGCGCGCCTGACGCGGGGGGATCTGGCGCTGTTTTCTTTGCGGGGCGTGTTGCACAGTTTGGGCGTGATTTGTTGGTTCTATGCGATGACGCAAATCCCCATCGCTGAAGTGACGGCGATGAACTATCTGAACCCTGTTTATGTCACTGTTATGGCAGTGCTTTTCTTGGGCGAGCGTATGGCGCTGCGCCGCGCGCTTGCGGTGCTTTTGGCCTTTGTTGGGGCGCTTGTGATCTTGCGCCCGGGCTTTCGCGAATTATCGATGGGGCATTTCGCGATGATTTTCACGGCCCTGTTTTTTGCAGGCGGCTATTTGGTCGCCAAGATCATGGCAGATCGGGTTGATGCAGCAGTGGTGGTTGGGATGCTGTCGGTCACAGTGACCATCGGCCTTGCCCCCTTTGCTTTTGCGGTTTGGATCACACCCACATGGGAACAGATTTTTTGGCTGTTCCTTGTGGCCTGTTTCGCCACGGCGGGACATTACACAATGACCTTGGCCTTTGCAGCTGCACCTTTGACTGTCACGCAGCCTGTGACCTTCCTTCAACTTGTATGGGCGACCACGATGGGGGCGGTCGTGTTTGGCGAGGCGGCCGATCCCTATGTGATTTTCGGTGGGGCGATTATCATTGGCTCTATTTCCTTTATCACATGGCGCGAAGCGGTCTTGAATCGCCGTCAAATCACGCCAGCGGTGCCGCAAACAAAGTAGGTGAATTTTGGATTGCCTGTTTCTTGGGCATCGCGCTTGTTTTTTGCACAAGCGCGCACCAGCCTGCCACGCTGCAATGCAGAAAGGGCGGCCATTTCATTGTTCCTTTACGTTGATCTGCTTCAGTCAAACCAAAGGAGTTGCGGTGAATGTCTGACTGGTTGCAGGGCTATGATGCGGTGATTTTTGGTGGGCTTGGCACATTGGCCGATTGTGCAGAGCTTGACCTTGCCGCGTGGAACGCGGCCTTTCGTATCCATGGGTTAGATTGGTTCTGGTCATGGGAAACATATGCGTCCCTGACCCATGAGGTAGGGCATCGTCATTTGGCGGCGGCCTATGCGGCGCTGCATGGTGAAGATCATCGTGCTGATGCACTTGATGCGACCCACCAGAAAATCTTTGCAGCGAAACTGGCTCAGAACATTCACTTGCGTTCGGGTGTGCGCGATGTGCTGCGTGCTGCGGCCCATGGGGGGCGGGGTCTTGGCTTTGTCTCGCGCTCGGATTTGATGCCTGTGCGCGCGCTTTTGGGGGCAACGGCCCGTGCCCGCGAAGGAATTTCCTTTGACGCTGTGATCCTGCGCGGCGATGTCACCCGCCACGCCCCCCATCCTGAGGCCATGCAAAGCTGCATCAGGGCGCTAGAGGTTCCAGCAAACAAGGTTTTGGTAATCGTTGATCGCGGTGCCGCGGCCTATGCCGCGCAAGATGCGGGGTGCCATGTGGTGGGCTTTCCCAGCCGTTTGGCAGAAGAGGGCGAATTTCCTGCTGACCTGCCCTTGCTGCATGTTTTGGATATTAAAAGATTGGTCAGACCCAGCGCTGACGGGCAGGGCCAACACGCCGCTGAATAAGGTGCAAAAAAAGGCTGGCCACATGGCCAGCTTTTTTTCATTCTCATGCGGGCAGATCAGATCACAGTTGATCCATGATCTCGTCAGGAATTTCAAAATTCGCTGTGACGGTTTGCACATCGTCATCATCTTCAAGCGCATCGATCAGCTTCATCAGCTTCTGTGCCCCGTCAAGATCAAGCGGTGTTGTCGTCTGGGGGCGCCAGACCAATTTGGTGCTTTCCGATTCCCCCAATTGATCCTCAAGGGCGGTCGAAACATCCGACAGGTCGGTGTCGGCGCACCAGATGATATGGCCATCTTCGCTGCTTTCGACATCCTCGGCCCCGGCCTCAATCGCGGCCATCATGACGCTATCTGCATCCCCTGCTGAGGCGGGATAGCTGACCTGACCTTTGCGGTCGAACATAAAGGAAACCGACCCTGTTTCGCCCAAATTCCCGCCATTCTTGCTAAAGGTCGAACGCACATTTGACGCGGTGCGATTGCGGTTGTCTGTCATGGCTTCTACGATGACCGCAACCCCGTTGGGGCCATAGCCTTCGTAGCGGATTTCTTCGTAATTCTCCGCATCGCCGCCTTGCGATTTCTTGATCGCGCGCTCAATCACGTCTTTCGGCACCGAGTTTGACTTCGCTTCTTTCACGGCAAGGCGCAAACGTGGGTTTTTATCAGGATCGGGGTCGCCCATCTTCGCGGCAACGGTGATTTCCTTTGCCAGCTTAGAAAACAGCTTAGAGCGCAGCTTGTCCTGCCGCCCTTTGCGATGCTGAATATTCGCCCATTTTGAATGGCCTGCCATGGCATGCGTCCTTGTGTTTGAAACTCGCGCGGGGTTTTAGCCCTGCGGCCCAGATTGCGCAAGCGCGGCTTTCGGAATGATCAGCGAATGGGGGCCACGGGGCGGGGTGATACAAATTCGTAGGTCTGGCCCCGCGGATCGGTGATGCTCACGCTTGCCACCGGGGGAAGCTCGGCTTCGGGTGCCACGGATTTGATCACCAATTCGACCACGCGGCGCAAGATATTGCTGCGCGGGTCAATCTCAACCACATAGCCAAAGCCATCAGGGCAGCCGTCAAGCGCCCCTTGCCGCAGCGTCACATCCGCTTCGGGCGCGGTTGCGGTGCAGGTCGTGCCATCACTCATTCGCACCTCTAGGTCAACACGCGACAGGCGGATGTCCGTAGGGTTTGGGTTCGCTTGGGAAAGCGCGCAAGCACAAAGCGCAAAAATCAAAGGCACAAGTGCAAAACTGCGTGTCATGAAGAACCATCCTTTTCACAGTGGCCAAAGCAGAGGAATGGTCAAACAGACCACGACACCTAAGGATATATTCAAAGGGATACCCACTTTGAGATAGTCGGTAAAGCGATAGCCCCCAGGCCCGTAAACAAGCATATTGGTCTGGTATCCAATCGGTGTCGCAAAACAGGCAGAGGCTGCAATCATCACCGCCACGACCAAGGGGCGCGGATCCACCCCCATCGTCTGCCCAAGCGCGATGGCAATCGGGGCCATAATCACGGCGATTGCGTTGTTGGACACCAGTTCCGTCAGAAGTGTTGTGATGAAATAGATTGTCCAAATCAGAACCACGGGCGGCACATTTTCAAGCCAAGGGGCAAGACTGCCAACCAACAGCTCGATGGCGCCCGTGTGTTCAAGTGCTGCGCCAACAGCCAGCATGGCAAAAATCAAAGCCAAAAGCCGTCCTTCGACAAACGAGAATGCTTCCTCGGCGTCAATGCAGCGTACAATCAGAACCACGGCCATGGCTAAGACGGCCAAGGGCAAAATAGGGGCCAAATTCAGTGCGGCCAAAACCACGATGCCTGCCATAGCCAACAGCGCGATTGGCGCTTTCTCGCGGCGATAGGGGCGTTCGGACGGGGTTGAGACATCGACCATATCCATGTCAGCCGCAAGGCGTTGGATGTCGGCGGGATCGCCCTCCAACAACAGGGTGTCGCCCACTTGCACAACCAAGTCATCTAATTGCCGACCGATATTTTGGTTCCGCCGATGCGCCGCCAATGGGTAAACGCCATAGCGCCGCCGCAGGCGCATAGACCCGAGGGATCGACCCACCATGCGGCAACCAGGTGTAATCAGAACCTCAACAGTGGTGGTTTCCACCGAAGACAGCTTATCAATCGTGCGCAGGTCTTTTGAGCTTTGCATCCCCAAAAGTTCGGCTATCTCGGTGCGCAAAACCACACGATCCCCCAACTGTAGCGTGACCCCGTCCATGTTGCGCCGCAACGAGGCATCCCCGCGCAAAACGTCAATCAAGCGCACCCCGTCTCGGGTAAACAGCTCGACCTCGGTGACATTTTGACCGATCAGCGCACTGTCTTCTGGAATGGCCACTTCGGTAAAGAATTTCATTTTGGCCCGATTGCCACCCAAAAGCGTGGCCATAGAGGCGCGATCAGGCAGCAGATGCCGGCCGATCAAGGCAAGGTAAATCATCCCCCATGCTACCACTACAAGGCCAAGCGGCGTTACCTCAAAAATCGTAAAAGGCTCTAGTCCCTGACTGCGCGCCACCCCATCGACCAAAAGATTGGTTGATGTGCCGATCAATGTCAGCGTGCCCCCCATGATTGCGGCATAGGAAAGCGGGATCAAAAGTTTAGACGCAGATTGTTTGAGGATTTTCGCGACCTGCACGAAAATCGGGATCATGATGACCACAATGGGCGTGTTGTTGATAAAGGCCGAGGCCAAAGCCGCAAAACCAAGCAACAGCGTCACCGCCAATTTTGGATGCGTTTTGGCCGTGCTTTCCGCCAAACGCGTCACCCGATCAAGCGATCCTGTGCGCACCAAAGCCCCCATGACGATGAACATGGCCGCAATTGTCCATGGTGCGGGGTTCGACAAGACTGCCAAACCATCACTATAGGGCAAAAGACCTGTGATTAGGAGCAGCCCAACGGCCCCAATTGCCACCACCTCGGTCGGGTAGGTCTCGCGCAGGAATAGGATGAACATCCCAACCAAAATGATCAGGGTTGTAATCGCCTCACCCGTTGGTGTCAGTCCCAAGTCTAGCATTGGCACCCTCGCTTGTGCAGGCCAAGGTCAGCCCGCTCACAGCCCCATCTTCCCCATCTGATCAGGAGAGCGCAAGCACCCTATTCACGCAGTTGCCTGAGACAGCTTGCCGCCGACCCGTACTGCGCGCGCGACAGTGGCGCGGCCTGTGCGGTCATCGGTTTCAATGTAGACCCCAGATAAAGTCGCCTCACCGAGGGCGGGGCTGAAACGCTCTTTTGGGATATGGGTCAAGAAACGGCGCAGCGGTTCGGCCTTATCCATCCCGATCACGCTGTCATAATCGCCGCACATCCCCGCATCTGTTTGATAGGCGGTGCCATTTGACAAGATCATCGTGTCTGCCGTTGGCACATGGGTGTGGGTGCCCACAACAAGGCTCGCGCGGCCATTGCAGTAATGGCCCATGGCCATCTTCTCTGATGTCGCTTCAGCGTGGAAATCCACAATGACCGCTTGCACCATGCCGCCCAAGGGATGCGACTTTAGGATTGGATCAAGGGCTGAGAAAGGATCATCATAGGGGTGTTTCATGAACACCTGACCCAAGGCCTGCGCAACCAATACTTTGCGCCCACCCGGTGCTGTGAAAATACGCGCGCCTTGTCCGGGTGCCGCTTTCGAGATATTTAGGGGCCGTATCACGCGCGGCTCATTTTCGATAAAGCCAAACATATCCTTTTGATCAAACGCATGATCGCCCAAAGTTATGCAATCAGCCCCAGCCGCCAGAATATCTTTCGCATGCCCACCCGACAGGCCCATACCCGAAGTAGCGTTCTCGCCATTCACAACAACAAAATCAAGTTTCCAGTCTTCGCGCAGACGCGGCAGATGGGTGGTGATGGCGGCGCGCCCCGCGCGGCCCATCACATCTCCTAAGAAAAGGCATTTCATGGGGAAACCCCTAGTCCCCTTTGGTGTTTTGCGCAAGCGCAGCATGGTGAAGGCCGCTTTCGGTGACGACCACATCCAAAGGTTGATCTGTTGGCTCAACGGGCAAGCCGCCAAATCGTTGGGCACTATAGGCAAAGCCAATCGCGCGCAAATTAGGCTTTGCTGCGCGCAGACCTTCTAGGCTGCGGTCGTAAAACCCGCCCCCATACCCAAGACGCTGGCCATGATCGTCAAACCCAACCAAAGGCACAATGACGATATCAGGGATCAGGCTTGCCCCTTCGGGCGGGATTTCTGCGCAAAATTCTCCCGTGATCAACGGGCCATCATAAGCCCATTCTCGAAACAGCAGCGCTGTATCCTTGGCCACGATTACGGGAAGGCAAAGGCGATTTTTCTGCCCCAAACGTGCCATTGCAGGGCGGGGGTCTATTTCCGTGCGAATGGGGATATACGCGGCGATGATTGCGCCCTCTACTGGCCCGATTTCAGCCAAAAGTCGCGCGGTCGCGGCTTCAGGCGCAGGCCCTAATTCGGTATGGGCCAATTTGCGCGCGGCGAAGGCAGATTTGCGCAAGAGCGCCTTGTCATCCGGGGTTGTCATTTTTGCCTCTTGCCTTTGCGCCCAAATCTTCATTCAACACGATCATAAGGTCGTGCAAAGACGCAAGGATGTTTGCGCGCGACCATAACCCTGCATAAAGGCGACTTGAAGATGATGATGGTATTAGATCACGTGGCAATCGCCGCAGAAGACTTGGCTAGCGCCGAGGCAGAATTGACTGCGGCCCATGGCCTGACCTTTCAAGGCGGCGGTCAGCATATGGATATGGGCACTCATAACCGCCTGATTGGGCTTGGGCCTTCTGAATATTTGGAACTGATCACCCCCTGCCCAGACATTCCCGCACCTTCGCAACCGCGTTGGTTTGATTTGGATCGGTTCTCTGGCGCGCCGCGGGCGCGGTCTTGGGTCTGCGCGGTTACAGATTTGGACGCTGCTTTGACGCAAATTCCCTTTCCTGTGGGCAAGGTCTGGAATTTGGGCCGTGGTGATCTGCGGTGGCGCATGACGATCCCTGAAGATGGGATTTTGCCGTTTGATGGCCTTTTCCCTGCGCTGATCGAATGGCAATCGGGCGGCCACCCTGCAACGCGCTTGAATGAGGTTGGGGTGCGGCTTGAGGCGCTCGCGCTGGAAACGCCACAGGCAGAGGCGCTTCGGGCCGCGCTTGCGCCTCTTTTCGCGGATACTCGCCTGTCTATCGCCACGGCAGATGCGGCTAAGATTTCCGTATCGCTTGCGACTGAAACTGGCACGGTGGTTCTTTAAAATGTGGTTCTCTCAACAATCGACACCTTCAAAATGACCCCGGAAATTTGTCCCGCCCGTGCCGCACATATTCCTTCGATCCTTGAGATCTGGAACCATGTGATCCGTGACACGGCCTATACGTTCATAAGCACGCTCAAGACGATTGAAGATGTGGAGCATATCCTCACCGATCAATGCGCGCTCGTTATGGTTGAAGGCGCGCGGGTCATTGGGTTCGCGCGCTTTGGCCCGTTTCGCGGGGGGGATGGTTATAGGTTCATCGCAGAACACACGATCTTGATGGCCCCATCAGCGCGCGCACGCGGGCTTGGCCCCCGCCTCCTATCGGCGCTTGAGGACGAGGGGCGAAAGGCAGGCATCGCGCGTTTTGTGGCAGGTATTGGTGGCGAAAATGACATCGCGCAGAAATTTCATAAATCGATGGGATATACCGAAACGGGGCGGATGCCGCGCATGGGGTGGAAATTTGAACGCTGGCACGATCTGGTCTTGATGCAGAAAGATCTTTGAGTGGCGGCAAAAGCCCAAAAAACTCTGACAAGCCCTGCCAAACAAGCTATGGCTAGGCCCATGTCGATCTGGGCCAAAATATCGGATGCCATATCCGCCCTCGCCCGTGGTGAAAGCCTCTCGGTTCTGTTCGAGCGCCTGCGCCGTCCGCCCGAGCGCAGTGTGGCCTTTACCATTGCAGTCATCGCGCTTGGGGCAAAAATGGCCAAGGCGGATGGTCAAGTCACCCGTGATGAGGTCGCAGCCTTTCGGCAAGTGTTCCATATTCCTGCGGCGGATACCGCTGCTGCCGCGCGTGTTTTCAACCTAGCGCGCGAGGATGTAGCGGGATTTCAGGATTATGCGCGCCGCATCGCACGGATGTTTGAGCCCGCCGCACCAATTTTAGAGGATCTGCTTTCAGGTCTGTTTCATATCGCCCAAGCCGATGGTCATTATCACCCCGCTGAAGATGAATTTTTGGCGCGGGTGTCCGAGATTTTTGGAATTTCGCCTGTGCGGTTTTCGGCGCTGCGCGCAACATTCATCCCTGATGCGCCGCAAGATCCCTTTGCCATTTTGGGCATATCCCCTGAGGCCAGTGCAGAGGACATTCGCAGCCGCTATCGCACGCTTGTGCGGGAAAACCACCCAGACCAGATGCAGGCCCGTGGCGTGCCGCCCGAAGCGGTTAATCTTGCTGCTCATAAAATGGCGGCGATCAACCGCGCCTATGACGAGATTGTAAAATCCCAGACCCGGCAGGGGGGATAGATGCGCCTCGCCAGCTACAATGTCGAATGGTTTGATGCGCTGTTTGCGGATGATGGCAGCTTGCTTGAAGATGGCACATGGTCATCGCGCTACAAGATCACCCGCGCGGATCAAGTGCGGGCCTTGGGGCGGGTGTTCATCGAGCTAAATGCCGATGCGGTGATGATCATCGAAGCCCCAGACACCAAGAAATCCCGCGACACAGTGTGTGCCCTTGAAAATTTTGCAGCCCGATTTGAGCTGCGCTGCCGTAAGGCTATCAAAGGGTTTGATAACGACACACAACAGCAAATTGCGCTTTTGTATGATCCTGATCAGATGGATGTGCGCCATGATCCCGTGGCAAGCGAGGCCGCGCCGCGGTTTGACGGAAAATTCCGAATTGATCTCGATATTGATGCGCGCGCCGATGTGATCGGCTTTTCCAAGCCGCCGCTTGAGGTCGCGGTGACAACCGCCAAAGGCGCAATGCGCATGATCGGTGTTCATGTGAAATCCAAAGCCCCGCATGGGGCCCGTAGCCCCGAGGAAGTGATGCGCCTCGCCATTGCCAATCGGCGCAAACAACTGGCCCAAGCGATTTGGTTGCGTGCCCGTGTTGATGACCATTTGGCCGCAGGTGATCCGTTGATTGTGATGGGCGATTTCAATGACGGGCCAGGTTTGGATGAATATGAAAAACTGTTTGGGCGCTCCTCGCTTGAGATTGTTTTGGGCTGCGATCTGCCGCGGACGCAACAATTGTTTGATCCGCATGCCGCGCGCTCGCTGCAAAGCCTGACTGCGGCAACACAAACCAGCGCGCGGTTTTATATCCCAGAGGAAAAGCGCTATCTGTCTGCGCTGCTAGATTACATCATGGTTAGCCCAGATTTACGCGCAAAACGGGGGCAGTGGCGCATCTGGCATCCGTTTGAGAATGCCGCCTGCTATGCGGATATTGATCTGCGCACGGCGCTATTGGTGGCATCCGATCACTTCCCCGTTGTGGTTGATCTTGACCTTTAACTGGGTGCCCTGAGAGGAAATCTGCGCCTTAGGGGTTGAGGGCGCAGGGTTTGCACCGCATATCTTAGGAAAGATATTTCGCAGTTTATCAAAGGCAGTGCCATGACCCATCATACCGATCCCCGCCAATTCGATGCCCAGTCCGAGACAGGTGGCGGGGCATGGGCGGACTTGCCCGAATGGGATTTGAGCGACCTTTACCCATCAGTTGATGCGCCCGAACTCAAGCGCGACATGGAATTTCTGACCAAAGAATGCGCGGCATTTGCCGCGGATTACGAGGGCAAATTGGCCAATCTCGATGCCAAGGCCATGCTGGACTGCGTGCTGCGCTATGAAAAGATCGACATGGTGGCAGGGCGCATCATGTCCTTTGCAGGTTTGCGTTATTACCAAAAAACCACCGATGCAGGCCGCGCGAAATTCATGTCCGATTGTCAGGACAAGATCACCAACGCGACCACCGCGCTGGTATTCTTTAGCCTTGAGTTTAACCGTTTAGACGAAGCCCATCTTGAGGCGTTGTCGGCTGCGAATGCCGAACTGGCGCGGTATCGCCCCGTCTTTGATCGGATGCGCGCGATGAAGCCCTATCAGCTGTCTGACGAGATGGAGAAATTTCTGCATGACCAATCGGTCGTGGGGGCGGCTGCGTGGAACCGTCTTTTTGACGAAACGATCGCAGGCATGAGCTTTGAGGTGGATGGCGAAGTGATGGGGATTGAGGCCACGCTCAATTGCCTATCTGAGCAGAACCGCGCCAAGCGCGAGGCGGGTGCGCGCGCGTTGGTAAAGGGGTTTGCTGCGCAATTGCCCCTCTTTGCGCGGGTGCATAACACTTTGGCCAAAGAAAAAGAGATCGAGGATCGGTGGCGCGAATTGCCTTCCGCGCAGGCGGCACGGCATTTGGCCAACCATGTCGAGCCCGAGGTGGTCGAGGCGCTGCGCAACGCGGTCGTGGCGGCCTATCCGCGCCTTTCGCACCGCTATTACGCGCTTAAGGCCAAGTGGCTGGGCCTTGAGACCTTGGAGGTCTGGGATCGCAACGCGCCCCTGCCGATGGAGGATGAGCGCATGGTGCCATGGATCGAGGCGCGCCGTATTGTGACCGAGGCTTATTCGGCCTTTGATCCGCGCATGGCCGAATTGGCTGAGCCGTTTTTCACCGATGGTTGGATTGACGCGGCGGTGAAAGAGGGCAAAGCGCCCGGTGCCTTTGCGCATCCCACTGTGGCAGATGCCCACCCTTATGTGATGCTCAACTATCTGGGGAAACCGCGCGATGTGATGACCTTGGCGCATGAATTGGGCCACGGGGTGCATCAGCGCCTTGCGGCAGGGCAGGGCGAATTGTTGTCCTCCACGCCTTTGACCTTGGCGGAGACGGCAAGCGTGTTTGGCGAGATGCTGACCTTCCGCAGAATGTTATCCGAAGCTAAAGATCAAGCTGCGCGCAAGGTTATGTTGGCGGGCAAGGTTGAGGATATGATCAACACAGTCGTACGGCAAATTGCGTTTTATGATTTTGAATGCAAACTCCATGCGGCACGGCGCGAGGGGGAGTTGACCCCTGACGATATCAACGCGCTTTGGATGAGCGTCCAAGCCGAAAGCCTTGGGCCTGTGTTTAACTTCATGGAAGGCTATGAAACCTTCTGGGCCTATATCCCGCATTTCGTGCATTCGCCCTTCTACGTATATGCCTACGCTTTTGGCGATGGGTTGGTGAATGCACTTTATGCGGCCTATGAGGAGGGCCAAGACGGGTTCGAGGAGAAGTATTTCGATATGCTAAAGGCAGGCGGATCAAAGCATCACAAAGAACTGCTTGCGCCCTTTGGGCTTGATGCCTCTGACCCTGCGTTTTGGGATAAGGGCCTGTCGATGATTGAAAGCATGATTGATGAGCTAGAGGCGATGGAATAACCCCGCGCCACCACAGCCAAAGAAAAAGGGGCCACGCGGATGCGTGGCCCCTTTTTTCTTACCCTGCCTTGGCGCGGATTGCGTCAATGGTTTCTTGGGTTTCAACCGCATCTTCCAGTCGCCATTTGAGTGCGGCACCATCCAAAATGGCCGCATTCAGATTTTCCACCTGCAACACATATTGATTGACCTTGGGGAAGCGGATTTCGCGGCGCTCCATCCCTGTTTCAATCACGAGGCGGGCTTGGTCGAACACGCCCGCATTATAGGGGGTTGGGACGCGCAAAACCCCATCGCTGCCGTGGAAGGTGACCTCTTGGAACGGGTGCATCCGCATCGAGGTGAGCCATTGCGCATCAAACCCGTCAAAGCCTGCACGCGCCTCTGCGGTAACTTCACAATCGCCCTCATATTCGATTTTCGCGTCATAAATCTCGCGTAAGGTTCCACCTGTTGCAAAACGGGTCGAGCCGATGGTGTAAACCCCGATATCGGGCAATGATCCGCCACCCATGGCTGCCTTATTGCGGATGTTCTGGGTATCGGCCGCATTGTTATAGGTAAAGGCTGCACGCACGCGCTGCACCTGCCCCAATTGGCCCGATGCAATAATCTCTCGGGCCATTTGCCATTGCGGGTGATGCACGATCATAAAGGCCTCGCTTGCAACCAGACCTGATTTATCTCGGGCTTCGATCAAAGGTTGGATTTCGGGCGCGGTCATTGCGGTTGGTTTCTCAACCAAAACATGCTTGCCCGCTTGGAGCGCTTTGATCCCCCATTCAACATGCATCGTATGGGGCAGCGGAATATAGACCGCATCAATCATCGGATCCGCCAAGAGCGCGTCATAGCTGTGATGCACGTTCAGGTCAGGGGCGATCCGAGTGAAGGGCGCGGCCTTGCCGACATCGCGCGTGGCAATTCCCGCCAGACGCCCACGCCCCGCCAGATGCAGCGCGGGTGCCATCTCGTTTAGTGCAAAATTGGATGCGCCCAAAATGCCCCAATTGACGTAATGTTCCATTCTGTCCCTCCCTTATATGCCGAAACCCTAGCGCCAAGCTGTGACGCATGCAAAGCGCAATCATTTGATTTAGCGCAAAGACCGCTGCCTGTTTGGAGATTTAGATGGGGCGTGACTGTAATGGCAAAAGGACGTGAACCGATGTCGAACACCCCGCATGAACTGGCCGAAGATTTCCCGCAGGATGCTGAGAAAATCCATGAGCTGAAAACCCAAAACGCGCATTTTGCAAAACTGGCGGCTGATTATCACGCGGTGAACCGCGCCGTGCATCGTGCCGAGACAGGTGTTGAGCCATTGGAAGAATTAGCTGAAATGGCGCTGCGCAAGGAGCGGATGCGTCTCAAAGACGAAATCGCCGCCATGTTGGCGGTGGCGTAATCGCAGACTGAAACTTTGGGGGCGGGCCTGATTGGCCCCCGCCTTAAGCCTAAGCAGTTGCTTCGACCTGCGCCTGAAAGCGTTCAAAGAATTGATCAGCCATTTTAGTGGCAAAGCTATCAATCAAGCGCGAGCCAAGTTGCGCGATTTTACCGCCAACTTTGGCCTCAACTTCATATGTCAGTTCGGTGCCACCGCGCTCGGCATCGGATAAGGCCACTTTCGCGCCCCCTTTGGCAAAGCCCGCGACACCGCCTTTGCCTTCGCCCGTGATTGTGTAGCTTTCAAGCGGAACGATATCGGACAGCGTGACCTCGCCCTTAAAGGTTGCTGAAACAGGCCCAACCTTCTGTTTGACTGTAGCGGCGAAGCCTTCCTCAGGGCTGCCTGTCAATTCCTCGCATCCTGGGATGCAGGCCTTGAGCACCTCGGCGGAATTCAGCGCCGCCCAAACGGTTGCGCGGTCTGCGTTTAAAATACGAGAGGCTACTAATTCCATGGATGTCATCTCCGTCACTATGTTGCGAAAACCCTATATCCTAGGGTAGTCAGCCGTCAATTCAGCATGGTCTAAGTTTCGAGGCGATAGGGCAGTGTGCCGCGTTCATGCGGATCAACGCGCAGTTTTCCTTCGAGAGGCGGCACAGAGCGTTGGTGGCAATTTTGCCGTTCGCAAATGCGGCAAGAAATTCCGATGGGCTGATAGGCCCCATCATCATCCAAGGGCATGCCATCGGCATAGATCAATTCCTTGGCATGTTTAACCTCGCAGCCCAAAGAGATCGCAAAGCGGCGCAGCGGTGCGCCCCATGCCCCACCTGATTTCGAAACATCCCGCGCCAAAATAAAATAGCGCACCCCGTCAGGCGTTTCGGCCAATTGACGCAAGAATTGGGTCGGTGTTTCAAAAGCCTGATGGACATTCCACAAGGGGCAAGCCCCGCCAAAGCGCGCGAATTGAAAGCGTGTCGCAGAATGGCGCTTGGTAATCGTGCCTGCTTGATCGACACGGGTAAAGAAAAACGGCACCCCTTTGGCCCCTGGTCTTTGTAGGGTGGCCAGACGATGGGCAACTTGTTCAATTGAAGCGCCAAACTGGATCGACAGGCGTTCTAGATCATGGCGTGTGGTGCGCGCGGCCTCGGCAAAACGGGTATAGGGCATTAACACAGCGCCCGCGAAGTAATTGGCCATGCCGACTTGGGCAATGGCGCGCGCTGTCTCCGATTGGAACCGCGCGAAATCAAGCGTTGCGTCCAACAACTGCGCCTGCCCCAAAAGCGCGTATTGATGCAGCAATTGAAAGCGCTGTGTTTCGGGCGCGGCGCGTGGCGACAGCGTCAAAACGCGCGTTTCGGTATCATAACGGCGCAATCCCTGATCTGTCGCGCGCCGAATTGTGACGCCTTGCGCGGCCAACATGGTCTCGGTATGCGCGGCCAAGTCCCCTTGCGCTTTCGCGGCAAAACGTTCGGCGGCATGATCCACGGCATCAATGTAATTGTCGCAATAATGGAAGAAATCCCGCACCTCCTCCCAAGGTGAGGGGGCAGCGCCGCTGCCATCGCGGCCCAATGCCTCATCCAAGGAGGCGAGGCGCTCTTGCGCCTGACGATAGGCGCGATGCAGGGACAGGAAACTGCGGGCAAGCGCGGGCGCGTTTGAGGCGGCCAGCCTCAGATCGGTCAGCGCGGGTTGGCCATCCGTGAAAACAGGGTCTGCCAAGGCCTCGCGCATATCAGAGATCAGGCGTTCCGCATCGCCCGAGGTCAGTTCAGTCACATCAAAACCAAATTCTTGCGCCAAGGCCAAAACAACCACAGTCGAAAGCGGGCGGTTGTTGTTTTCCATTTGGTTCAGATAGGGCAAGGAAATGCCAAGCTTGGCCGCGAAGTCCTTCTGCGTCAGCTCAAGCCTTTGACGTAATTCGCGCAATTTCGCACCAACATAGAGCTTGCGTGTGTCTTGGCCATTTGCGCGCATGGATCTGCCCCTTGGTTGGCTTTGCAAACCCTATTTTGCCAATTTGCAAGATTGCGCGCAAGCCTCACGCGCCGGCACGGATCCCTTGATAGGCGAGGACGGCGATCCCGCCAACGGCGGCAAGGCTTAGCGATGGATCACTTTGCCATTGCGACACAATCACGCCAACCAAGGCCCAGATCACGGCAATCGGATAGGTGATGACCCTGAGCCGCGTGGTCAAGGCGGAGGCGGTTGCGAGCGCCCCCAAAAGACCTGCCCAACCTGCGATCTCGCGGGGCACTATGTCAAAACCCGTCAAGGTTGTTGCAAGCGCCACAAACCCCGCAGCCGAAAGCCACCCCGCGTATAGGCCCAAAGGCGCCCGCGCCCATGCGGTTGGGCTTATTGGTGCGCGCAAACAGGCCAGAACGGCGGTGATCAGCATGACGAAAATCAGGATCGTGGCCCAAATCGGACTGCGCAGCGCAACCTCAATCCAGATTGCGCCAATGCCTGCGCTGACGATTAGGGGCCAGCGCATGGCATCCCAGTTTGGAGTGTTGGCATGGTGCCACAACCCATAGCCCGCGCTTGCAATCAGCCATAGGTAAATGACTCCCCAAATCGCGAAAGCATAGCCCGCAGGTTGCACAGGGGGGGTGCTGACATCATAGGGCAGGGTTGCGGGATCAAATCCTGTGAAAGGCGCGGTTAAAAGCGGCGCGCCTGCAAAGGCCAAAACCAAGACCAGCGTGACCGCGGCACGAAATGTTGTGGGGTTTAAACCAGAGTTAGCCAAGCGTGCCATCCGCCAAAAGCCGTGTTTTGCCGCCCAAATAGCGGTGCAGCGCCGCGGGCAGGGTGACGGAGCCATCTGCCTCTTGCCCATTTTCAAGCACTGCGATCAAACAGCGCCCAACCGCAAGGCCAGAGCCGTTGAGGGTATGCACAAATTCAGGCTTGCCGCCGCCTGATGGGCGGAAGCGCGCATTCATGCGGCGTGCTTGGAAATCTCCGCAGCTTGAGACTGAGGAAATCTCGCGATAGCAATCCTGACCCGGAAGCCATGCTTCAATGTCAAAGGTGCGCACCGCACCAAAGCCCATATCGCCCGTGCAGAGCGTGACGGTGCGATAGGGAATATTGAGCGCCTCTAAAATGCCCTCAGCACAGCGCAACATCCGCTTTTGTTCATCATCCGAGTGATCGGGATGCGTGATCGAAACCATTTCAACTTTTTCGAACTGGTGCTGACGCAGCATCCCCGCCGTATCGCGCCCTGCGCTGCCTGCCTCAGACCGAAAGCACAGAGAATGCGCGGTATAGCGCATTGGCAACGCGGCCTCCTCCACAATTTCGCCTGAGACGATATTGGTCAGCGTCACTTCGGAGGTTGGGATCATCCACCAACCATTGGTGGTTTCATAACTGTCTTCGCCGAATTTCGGCAATTGGCCCGTGCCGAACATTGTTTCAGGGCGCACAAGGACAGGGCCGTTCATTTCAGTCAGGCCGTTTTGATCGACATGGGTGTCGAGCATGAATTGCGCCAAGGCGCGGTGGATCCGCGCCACAGCACTCCCAAGCATCACAAAGCGCGAGCCTGACAGTTTTGCGGCTGTCTCAAAATCCATGCTTGGCGCAACAGAGGCCAATTCAAAATGCTCTACAGGTTTGAAATCAAAGCTGCGCGGGGTGCCCCATTTGTGCAATTCCACATTGTCATTCTCATCCGCCCCATCTGGCACATCAGCTGCGGGCGCGTTAGGGATCGTGGCCAGCATATCGCGCAAAGCCGCATCACGGGTCTTGGCCTCGTCCTCAAGGCGGGCAATTTCGTCTTTCTTTTCTGCAACAAGGGCGCGCAGGCGCTCGAATTCAGCCTCATCACCGCGGGCTTTGGCCGCCCCCACATCTTTTGATGCGGCATTGCGTTCGGCCTGCGCCGCCTCGGATGCCGTGATGCAGGCGCGTCGTGCCTCGTCCAACACCAGAATTTCCGCAGATAGTGGGGCGAGACTGCGGCGCGCAAGGTTTGCGTCAAATTGTGCAGGGTTTTCACGAATGGCGCGGATGTCATGCATTGGATTTGCCTTTATCTCAGAACGGGGCGCAGGTTCCCTTTTGGGCGGTATGCAATATTGCGCGGCGCGGGGAAAGGGGGTGTTACAATTCTTGGCGCCCCAGGGGCTGACAGCACTGCATCTTATACCCATATAGGGCGCGATGGCAGGATTGCCGCAGGGCGCAGTTGCAGTATTGGCCTGCCTTGCGCTTCGGGCGGGGGGAAAGTAACGTGCCGCCAAATTGAGGGGCCTTGGATCATTATACACCCAAGGCCGCCAACCATCTGCCCGATCTTGGGTGAATTTGATCAAGCCTCCGCCGCTGCGGGCGCGAATATAAGGATAGACCGACCATGGAAGCATTTGCACAATTCGTGCCGCTGATTTTGATCTTCGCGATCATGTATCTGCTTTTGATCCGTCCCCAGCAGAAAAAAGCCAAAGAGCATCAGGCGATGGTTGCCGCCCTGCGCCGTGGCGATCAGGTTGTGACCGCAGGCGGTATCATGGGTAAGGTAAGCAAAGTGAAGGATGAGCGCGAGGTCGAGCTTGAGATTGCAGCGGGTGTAAATGTCCGCGTTGTGCGCAACACTATCACGCAGGTTGTTTCAAAAACAGAACCCGCCAAAGAATAATTTTCGACTGACCAAGCCCTGCCATTTGACGGGGCTTTGTGTGAGAAAAGGCTAAGATATGCTCGATATCCCGCTATGGAAACGCATCCTGATTTGGGGGGTGGTTCTGGTTGCACTGGCTTTGGCCGTTCCAAATTTGGCCTATGATCGGGTCGAGCGTCACAATGATGCCCTTGCTGCCCTCGAAGGTGGCGCGCCCTCTACGCCTGAACTCGAAGCGGATTTGGCGCTTTGGCCGTCTGTTCTGCCCTCAAGCCTTGTTAATCTTGGGCTTGATTTGCGCGGTGGCGCGCATCTTTTGGCTGAGGTGCGGGTTGAGGATGTCTATACCGCACGCATGGACGCGCTGTGGCCCGAGTTGCGCGATGCCTTGCGCGATGCCCGCGATGAGGTCGGCCCCATTCGCCGCACCGATGCCCCCGCAGGCGAATTGCGGGTGCAATTGGGTGAGGCTTCGGGCATGGCCCGCGCGGTGGAATTGGCCCGCGGTTTGGGCGGCCCTGTTGTCAGCCTAACAGGTGTAGGATCAGCCAGCCTTGAGGCGCGCGGCGAGGGCGATGTGCTGATCGTCTCGCTCTCTGAGGCGGAGAAGATCGCAACCGATGATCGCACTATGCAGCAATCTGTGGAAATTGTGCGCCGCCGTGTGGATGAGGCAGGCACCCGCGAGCCGACAATCCAACGCCAAGGCGAAAATCGGATTTTGATCCAAGTCCCTGGTGTCGGCTCTGCACAAGAGTTGAAAGACCTGATTGGCACCACGGCACGCCTGACCTTTCACCCTGTCATCACCCGCACCAGCGACCCTGAGGCCCGTGTGGACGCGCGGCAACTGCTGCTGCCCTCCATGGATGAAGAGGGCGCGTATTATATTCTAGAAGAAACCCCTGTGGTGACGGGCGATGATCTTGTTGACAGCCAACCCGGTTTTGACGCGCAAAATGGCCATCCCAATGTCAGCTTCCGCTTTAACCCGCATGGCGCGCGCCTCTTTGGGGAATATACATCCGCTAATGTCGGTGCGCCTTTTGCCATTGTTCTGGACAATGAGGTTATTTCAGCGCCCACAATCCGTCAGGCGATCACGGGCGGCTCTGGTCAGATTACAGGAAGTTTTACGGTCGAAAGTTCGACCCAATTGGCGGTTCTTCTGCGCGCAGGGGCCTTGCCTGCTGAGATGACCTTCCTTGAGGAACGCACCATTGGCCCTGAATTGGGGGCTGATAGTATCGCAGCGGGTCGGATTGCCGCGATTGTGGCCTTTGTGGCGGTGCTGCTGTTCATGCAGGCGAGCTACGGCCTTTTCGGCCTTTTCGCCAATATCGCGCTGCTGATGAACGTGGCGATGATCTTTGGTATCCTAAGCCTTGTGGGTGCTACCCTGACATTGCCGGGGATTGCGGGGATCGTCCTGACGATTGGTATGGCGGTTGATGCCAATGTGTTGGTCTTTGAACGGATCCGTGAAGAATTGAAAACTGCACGCGGCCCCGCCCGCGCGATTGAACTAGGCTATGATCGTGCGATGTCGGCGATTGTGGATGCCAATATCACAACCTTCCTAATCGCGGTGATCCTGTTCACCCTTGGCTCTGGCCCTGTCAAAGGCTTTGCCGTCACTTTGGCCATTGGGATCATCACATCTGTTTTCACTGCGCTTTATGTGACGCGGGTCATGGTCGTGACATGGTTCGAACGCGCCCGCCCCAAAAAGATCGAGGTCTGATATGAAACGTCTGAGACTGGTTCCAGAAGTCACCAATATCGACTTCTTCCGTCATGCCCGTATCACCTTTGGGGCCTCTGTGGTGGCGGTGTTTCTGTCCATTGGGATTTGGTTCGCGCTTGGTCTGAATTTTGGGATTGATTTTTTGGGTGGCACGACCATCCGCGCCGAAAGCTCGACCCCTGTCGATGTTGGGGCCTATCGTGAAGCCCTCAGCCCGCTGGGCCTTGGCGATATCGCGATTTCCGAAGTGTTCGATCCAAGCTTTGGCGAAAACCGACATGTGGCCATGATCCGAATTCAGGCACAGGCGGGTGAAGAGTCTGTTACGCCCGAGATGATCGCGGCGGTTGAAGCCGCGTTGCAAACCATCGCCGCTGATATGACATTCCCATCGGTGGAATCCGTTGGCCCCAAAGTCTCGGGTGAATTGATCACCACAGCCCTCATTGCGGTGGGCGCGTCCCTTGCGGCGATTTTGATTTATATTTGGCTGCGATTTGAGTGGCAATTTTCGGTGGGTGCAATTGCGGCGCTGGTGCATGACGTTCTGCTGACCATTGGCCTCTTTTCCCTTCTCCAAATCCGTTTCGATCTGGCGACCATTGCCGCGATTCTGACGATAATCGGTTATTCGATCAACGATACTGTGGTGATTTTTGACCGCCTGCGCGAGAATTTGATCAAATACAAAAAACGCGATTTGCAGGATGTGATGAACCTATCGGCCAATGAAACACTCAGCCGCACCTTGATGACATCTGGCACCACCCTTTTGGCGCTTTTGGCGCTGCTTGTTTGGGGGGGGGATGTGATCCGCAGCTTCGTCTTTGCGATTTTCTGGGGTGTCATCGTTGGCACCTATTCCTCGATCTATGTTGCAAAGAACGTGGTGTTGATGATTGGCGTAAAGCGCGATTGGTCAAAACCAGACCAGAAGGCAGGCACGACCTTCGCGGAAAAAACCTAATCCGAAGGGGGGCGTATGTCCGATGGAACTTAACGAGGTGCGCTATAATGGCGGCATGCCGATTGATGGATATGGCGCAGGCTTTTTCCGAATTGACGGGGCGGTCTATCACGGCGCTCAGCTGATCTTGCCCAATGGGCGGCAGGATTGGGGCGGCTATGATGATCCCGCGCCCCTGCTTGCAGCGGCGGGTTTAATTGATGTTTTGCTGATTGGCACAGGGGCGGAAATTGCGCATATCCCCGCCAAACTACGCGCGGCACTTGAAAGCGCGGGATTGGGTGTGGAGGTGATGGGCAGCCCCTCAGCCGCGCGCAGCTATAATGTGCTCCTTGGCGAGGGGCGGCGCATCGGTGCGGCCCTACTCCCTGTTTAGGCAACCTCCCGAAACACGGCGTTCAATGCGCTGTTCAGCTTGTCGCACATTTCGTCCATTTGCCCATTGGTCAGATTGAACGGCGGACACAGAACCACGGACTGTCCCAAGGGGCGGCAAATTAGGCCGTGATCCGTGCAGGTGTTGGCGATGCGCTCACTGACCGATAAATCAGAGGCAAAGGGGGTTTTTGTGGCGCGATCCTGCACCGCCTCAAGCGCCCACATATAGCCGATCCCGCGCAACTCGCCGATATTTGGGTGCTTCGCGATCTCGCGAAGACCTGCCTCCATGCGGGGTGCGCCGATCTTTACCATATCGGCCAATCCCTCGTTCAGAACCACATCGATTGCCTTAAGCGCAACGGCGCAGCCCACAGGATGGCCTGAGGCGGTGAAGCCGTGCGGAAATTCCTCGACCGGGTCGATGGTGGATTGCAGTCGCGCGGATAATTCTGGCCCTAAAATCACGGCGCCCATCGGGAAATAGCCTGCGGTCAGCACCTTGGAGGAGATAATCGCATCAGGCACAAACTGATAAGTGTCGCATCCCCATATGTTGCCCGTGCGACCAAAGCCGCAGATCACCTCATCTGCGATGAGCGGGATGTTGTGCTTGCGCAAGATCTGTTGCACGATCTGGAAATAGCCTGCTGAGGGGGGTATCACGCCGCCTGCCCCCATGACGGGTTCTGCGAAAAACCCTGCGATTGTGTCGGCACCTTCCCGCGTGATGACCTCCTCCAATTCTGCGCCAAGGCGGGCGCTGAATTCTGCCTCGGTTTCATCTGCGCGCCCTTCACGCCAGTAATGCGGACAAGTCAGGTGGATGAACCCCTCCATCGGAAGACCAAAGAGGCTGTTGTAAGGTTTGCCTGTCATCGAGGCTGAAACCGCGGTGACGCCATGATAGGCATTTTTGCGGGTCAGAATCTTGCGCCCCTGTGGCCGCCCCTCGGCCTGTGTCATGAACCATAGCATCTTGACCATGGTGTCATTCGCCTCAGACCCAGAATTGGTGTAAAACACCTTGCCGCTGTCAAAGGGGGATACCTCAATCAAACGCTCAGAGAGGGCAACAGTCTGATCTGACATCCGCCCGAAAAAGGCGTGATAGCCAGGAAAGCGGTCATATTGCGCCTTGGCGGCCTCGGCCAAACCTTTGTGATCAAACCCCGCGACCATATTCCAAAGGCCAGAGTTCGCGTCCAAATAGCGTTTGCCGTTTGTGTCGAACACATAAGGCCCCTCGCCATGGGTTAAAACGACAGTGCCGCGATCCCGAACGGATGGGAGATCGGTAAAGCCATATAGACTATATTCTTCAGCGCGGGCTTCCCATGAATTGAGCGGGCTATGATCATGCGCGGGCATCTGGTCACTCCTTCAAGCGTGTCTGTGCAGAGGCTAGCGCCGCATCTGCGCTGCTGCAATTGGGCAAACGCGCCAAAGCCATAATAAAAAGCCCGCGCAAAATCGTGCGTGGGCCTGTCTTGCTGTTAGATCAGGGGTGCTGCGTTACGTGCCGTAGGCGGCCTCCTCTGACCCCATCACATCTTCGGCCGCCATCACCAGCGCGTTGATGATAAAGTCAAGCTCGCTGCGTGTTAGGCGGGCAGGCAGACGCACATCGCAGGCGCGCATCAACATCGCGCGGGTCTTTGGCAGATCAGGCCTCTCACCGGGAATGAATTGCCAGTTCCAAAACGCACGGGCATTGTCGGTCGATAGGCCAAAGACCTGCACCTTCACGCCGCGCGCTGCTGCTGCATCTTGAAAGGCGACCGCATCTTCATCGCGCGCAAAATCCACCAGATTAAACTGGATAGAATCTGGTGCGCGTGTTTCTGGCGCCAAGGCAGGGGGCACATTCAGCCAAGGTGATTTGTTCAACTCACCCGCGACATAGTCGTGATTGGCAAGGCCATCGCGCACACGGCGCGCCAATTCAGGCAATTGCGGACGGATCACTGCGGCAGACAGGTTTTGCAGGCGCATGTTGTAAAGCGGCAATTGGTTTTGCCAACGTGCAAAGGCCTCAGCCAATTCTGGGTCATTTTGACCATTCGGGCCTTTGTGCTTTTTCCAATTATGTTCATAGGCCCCTGACATGATCACAGCGCGGGCAATCAGGTCGGGATCATTCGAGATTAAAATCCCTCCTTCGCCCGCGTTGATCATTTTATAAGACTGGAAAGAGAAACACCCAACTTTGCCAATGGTGCCAATTTTTTCGCCATGCCATAGCGTGCCAAGCGAATGGGCCGCGTCCTCAATCACGGGGATATTGCGCGCGTCACACAGCGCCTTGATGGCATCCATATCAGATGTATGGCCGCGCATATGGCTGATCAAAACCGCATCAATATTTTGGTCGATCTTGGCTGTGAAATCGTCCAAATCAATGCGGTAGTTTTCGCCCACTTCGACCAATACAGGCTGCATCCGTGCATGCACGATGGACGAGGGGACAGCGGCAAAGGTGAAGGCGGGAATAATCACCCGCGCGCCCTGCTTCAGGCCAAGCGCCTCGAGCGATAAAAACAGCGCGGCGGAACAAGAGGACACCGCTAGCGCGTATTTCACGCCCATCAAATCTGCAAATTCGCGCTCAAGCAGCGCAACAGGCGCATCGGCGGGGGCGGTGTAGCGGAACAGGTCGCCAGAGTGCAGAAGGCGGTCGATCTCGGCACGCGCGGCTTCGGGGATCGGTTCTGCGTCATAAACATTTGGCGCAACGGTCATGATTTCACCTTTTTGAAAAAGTCCCTTTCAAAAATCTTTACATAAAACGCGGTTCAAAATCTAGCGAAGCTTTTGTGACACTGGGGCGGTCAGGGCAATTCGCCATGCGTCTGTGGCATCAGTGACGCAACGCTAAATTCCCAATCGGTCGCGCAAAGCGAACCATGTCATTGCAAGGGCAAGGATTGGCGCGCGCAATGCGCTGCCACCTGGAAAGCGGGGCGTGGGAAGAGTTGCGACTGTCTCAAGCCCGCGCCCATCCCCCAAAATAGCCTCGGCCATAGCGCGCCCCGCCATGCCTGATAGCGCAACACCCTGTCCCGAAAACCCGCCAGCGGCGATGATATTGGGCGCGATGCGCTTGACCATCGGCAAACGGGTAGGGGTGATGCCAAGCGCGCCGCCCCAAACATAGTCGATCTTCACCCCCTCAAGCTGAGGGAATAGGCGATGCATCCGTGCGACAAGCGCGGTGGAGATATCATCGGGAAAGCCAATCGAATAGCTTTCCCGTCCCCCGAATAGAAACCGCCGATCTGTGCTGAAGCGATAGTAATTCACAACAAATTTGCTATCCGCCACGGCAATATCTTGGCTCAGCACCTCTTGCCATTTTTGGGGCAGGGCTTCGGTCGCAGCGATGAAACTGTTAATGGGCATCACGGCCGCATTCACTTGCGGCAGAATATTGGGCAGATATCCATTTCCTGCGACAATCACGTGATCTGCTATGACGCTGCCCTTGGTGGTTTTCAGGGTTGCCTTTGCCCCGCGGACAATTTCTGTCACCTCGCTGCATTCGTGGATGACCGCCCCTTCGGCCTCGGCCGCGCGGGCAAGGGCTTGGGCATAAGCCAAGGGGTGCAGATGTCCGCCGCTTGGGTCAAGCGTGCCACCGCGATAAAGCGGGGATTTGACCAATTCTGCAAATTGGGAACGATCCATAACATGGATTTCATGACCATAGGTGCGGGCCATATAATCTGCCTCGCGGGCCAATTCATCCCGCTCGGCCATGCTATAGGCGCCATGCGCGATGCCTGAGCGATATTCTGCTTCGGGCGCGTGGGTCTCGCAAAAATCGCGCAGGTTTTTCTTCGCCGCTTCGCTAAGGGCCCACAAGGCGCGGGCCGCATCGGCCCCAAGCCGCGCCTCAAGCCAATCTTGCCCTTTGTTAAAGCCAGAATGCACCTGCCCGCCATTGCGTCCCGATGCCCCAAACCCCACGCGATGCGCGTCTAGAACCACAACCCGCACGCCACGGCGAGCAAGGGTTAGGGCCGCCCAAAGACCTGTGAACCCTGCGCCCAAGATGGCCACATCAGCGCGGATCGTATCCGCCAATGCGGGCCGATCAGGCGCGGGGGGCACTGAGGCCGCATACCAAGAGGGGGCATGATGTCCCGAAATGTCGTTGCGATAGAGCGGGTTCATACGTTCAACAAAAGATGCTCGCGTTCCCAAGGGCTGATGACTTGCAGGAATTCTTTATATTCGAGGTCTTTGACGGTCTTGTAGACGCTACAAAATTCAGGCCCGAGGATTTCGGTCATTGCCGCGTTTTCCACGAATAAATCCAAAGCATCGCCAAGGCCGCGGGGAATATTGTCATCGCCTTGATAGGCATCGCCCTTGAATTCTGCGCTTGGCATTTTGCTCTCTTGCAGCCCGATCAAACCGCAGGCCAGAGAGGCGGCAATCCCAAGATAGGGGTTGCAATCCATGCCTGGCAGGCGGTTTTCGACACGGCGGCTTGCAGGGTCGGACACGGGCACACGCAGGCCTGTCGTGCGATTATCGCGGCCCCATTCAAGGTTAATGGGGGCCGCGAAATCAGGGACATAGCGGCGATAGCTGTTTACATATGGGGCTAGTAGGGCAATCGCAGCAGGCAGGTTGTTCTGCAGCCCTGCGATGAAATGTAGAAATTCGCGCGTTTCATCACCTGACAGGGTCGAGAAGATATTTTGCCCTGTGGCCATATCCACCACTGAATGATGGATATGCATCGCTGAACCAGGCTCACCCTCAATCGGTTTCGCCATAAAGGTGGCATAGCAGTTGTGGCGCAACGCGGCCTCGCGGATCATGCGCTTGAAATAGAAAATCTCATCTGCCAATCGCACAGGGTCGCCATGGCGGAGGTTCAACTCAATTTGGCCTGCGCCGCCCTCTTGCAAAATACCATCAATCTCAAGGCCCATGGCTTCGGCAAAGTCGTAGATATCGTCAATCACGGGGCCATATTCATCGACCGCAGACATGGAATAGGCCTGTCGGGCGGCAGCCCGCCGCCCTGAGCGGCCCATAGGTGGCTCGATCTCGCGGGCGGGGTCGGTGTTTGGGGCCACGAGGTAAAATTCCATCTCAGGCGCCACAATCGGCGCGAGCCCTTTGGCGTTATACATTTCGACCACGCGGCGCAGCACATTGCGCGGGGCAAAAGGCACCATCTGACCCTGTTGGTCATGAATGTTATGGATCACCTGTAGAGTCCAATCGGCTGTCCATGGCGCAGGCAGGGCAGTATCCCAATCAGGGGTCAACACCATATCAGGTTCAGTGAACCCATCGGGCGAGGCATCCGCCCAATCCCCCGTGATCGTTTGGAAGAAGATAGAATTGGGCAGGTAAAACTGGGTTTGGCTTGCAAATTTCTGGCCGGGCATGGCCTTACCACGCGCAACACCTGCAAGGTCGGAGACGATACATTCCACCTCGTCCAAGCGGCGATTTTCTAGAAAACTGCGCGCAACCTCAGGAAGCTTGTCAAGAAAACTGTCATAAACGCTGCTCATGCAGGCACCTTGGCGCTTTTGAATAGGCTGGCCATCTGTTCAGCCAAAATCCCGTTATCGGTAGGGGCTGACAGCTCGGCCTTGGCGCGCTGCAAGAGGGGGGCGGGCACAATCCCTTGACCCCGATGTGCAATCAACCCCGCAATCACATCAGCCCCGAATTCTGGATGGGCCTGCACAGTAAAGGTATGCCCCCCGTAAGACAGCATCGCATGGGCGCAAAATTCATTCGAGGCAAGGGTTTCCGCGCCGTCACAGGGGGTAATGACCTGATCCTGATGCCATGCATTCAAATGCAATTTGCGGCCATCTTTGAGGTGGTATTCTTGCCGTCCGACACACCAGCCGCCTGAAAATTTTTCAACCCGCCCGCCAAGGGCCTGCGCGATGATTTGGTGCCCAAAACATACCCCAACTAAAGGAATGCGCGCGGCGTGGATGTCGCGGATCAATGCCTCGAGCGGCGGGATAAACGGATGATCCTCATAGACCCCATGACGTGAACCAGTAATGAGCCACCCATCGGCATCAAATATGCCTGCGGGAAACTCCATATCGACCACGTTATAGACGCGGAATTCGAAATCTTGCCCATCTAAAAGCTGGACAAAAAGCCGCGCGTAATCGGTGAAATCAGGTTTCAATTCGTCAGGCATATGGCCTGTTTGTAAAATGCCAATGATCATGGGTGGCCTGTAAAAAAAGGATGTCCAAAGGCTACGCCGCCGCGCATCGTTCGGCAAGGGGGCAGTTTAGACAGTGTCGAGGTAGAGTTGCATCTGCTCTTCGGGTGAAAGCTCGGCCATGTAATGCATCTCTTGACGCTTGGTGGCGAGGTAGTTTGCAACCAACTCCCGCGGAAAGATTTGCGCGGTCATCTGGCAGTCTTCAAAGGCCGCGATGGCCTCACCCCATGTGGTGGGCAAATGCGGGCTCGCCGCCTCATAGGCGTTTCCATGGGTGGGCGCGGGGGGTGTGAGTTTGCCCTCAATCCCTGTGAGTGCCGCACCAAGAATACTGGCCACCAAGAGATAGGGGTTCACATCGCCCCCAGCGACCCGATGTTCGATCCGCCGCGCGGCAGGCGCGCCAGAGGGAACCCGCAGCGCGGTTGTGCGGTTCTCATAACCCCACGCCAAAGCAGTCGGGGCATGGGCGCCTGGCACAAATCGATCATAGCTGCTGGCATGGGGGGCGAAGATCAGCATAGACCCTGCCATCGCTTTCAAGCACCCCGCAATGGCATGGTGCAGCGCCTCTGATCCTTCGGCGCTGCCATTGTCAAAAATATTGCGCCCCTGCTGATCAAGGACCGAGAAATGCATATGCATTCCGTTGCCCGAGTAATCTTCGTAGGGTTTCGCCATAAACGAGGCGGCAAAGCCGTATTTGCGCGCAACGCCTTTGACCAAAAGCTTGAACAGCCACGCGTCATCCGCCGCCTTCAAAGCATCGGATTGGTGCACCATATTGATTTCGAACTGTCCGGGGCCTGCCTCGGAAATCAATGTGTCGGCGGGTATATCCATTGCCTCGCAGGCATCATAAATTTCGGTAAAGAACTGATCAAAGGCATCAAGCTGCCTGAGGGCCAGAATTTCGGCTTGATTGCGTCTTTTGCCTGAGCGGGGCGATGGCGGCACGCGCAAGTCGGGGCCGCGATCATCGATGATGTAGAATTCCAACTCAGTGGCCACAACAGGGGTCAGGCCAAGCGCCTTATACCGATCTAGAACCCGCGCCAGCGCGTGGCGCGGATCACCCGCAAACGGGCGGCCATCTTCGTGGAACATCCAAAGCGGTAGCAGCGCGGTTGGATTGCTCAGCCACGGCATTGGCACAAAGCCCCGCTCGGTCGGCAGAAGCAGACCATCGGGATCACCGCTTTCAAAGACGAGCGGGCTGTCATCGATATCTTCGCCCCAAATATCAAGATTCATGACGGAGAAGGGAAAGCGTGTTCCGTCTTCCCATGCTTTTTGCGCATAGCGCCGCGCAATGCGTTTTCCGCGCGGCTGACCATTGAGATCAGAGGCCGCAACGCGGATCGTTTTGATCTCTGGATTATCGTTGAGATAGCTGCTCATGCGGCCAGTCTAGCGCAGCATTTTTGAAATGGCAGCGAAATTCGCGCAGGCTTGCGCGTAATTTGCGCGCCTGCCTAAAGTTTGGCCACACGTTGGCGCGCAAGGGCGCTGTCGCGGTCGTTGATCCCCAACATGGGCGCCACCATACGTAATAGCGCATCCTCATCCGCGCTGCGCTGCCCATCGGCTAAGGCAATCGCCCAAAGGGCCTCAATCACCACAATTCGATCTTCATAGGCGACCGACTCCTTGATGACGCGTGTAAAGCGCACCGTGTCTGGGGCTTCTGTTTCAACCGCCTCGGCCTCATGGATCAGGGCATCAACGCCTGATTGGTCAAGGCGGTAGCGCGCCGCTAAGGTTTCCGCGATTTTTGCGCGTTCCGCTTGGGCATAGTCGCCGTCACTGCGCGCAAGGCGCACGAGTAATGCGCAAAGCGCCAGCCGCGCATCGCTATCAGTGATGGGTTTTGGTTTGGGCGCGCCAAGACGGCGAAGGAGATCTGCAAACATAGGCCCCAATATAAGCCGTTTTTGCGATAAGAGAACCCGCCTAATGCGCCTTGGCTTTTGCAAACACCGCTGCAATCTCGGCCAATGCGGCCTCCATGCCGAAAGGCGGGTTGAGAATAAACAGGCCCGAGCCAATCATCCCATGCCCTTCGCGGGCGGGGGGGAAGGTCTGGCGGTGAAGCATCGCATCAGCAAAGGTTTGGCGTAACTCTGTTTCCATCGGCTGATGGGCTGTGTTCGCGAGGATCGGATACCACAAGATTATAATCCCAACATTCCATTTGCGCGCCAACTGCCCTATGATTTTTGGGATGCGGGCATAGTCGGCCTTCACCTCATAAGAGGGATCAATCAACATCAAGCCACGCCGTGGATCAGGTGGGCAAATGGATTGCGCCATCTCGAACCCGTCTTGGCGATAGAGCTGCGCCCCGCCCGCTTGGATCATTGCCGCCTGCAGGGCCTCATGTTCCTGAGGATGCAATTCCGCGAGATGTAAATTATCCATAGGCCGCAATAATTCAGCCGCCAAAAGGGGGGAACCCGCATAGGCCTGTAGGCCGTATTTTGCGGCAATTTTTTTCTGTAGGGTCGCATAAGGATGATCTGCTGCAAAACCTGCGCGCAAGCGGGCGATGCCTGCCTCTGCCTCGCCCGTTTTTACGGCTTCGGGGGCGGCAAGATCATAAAGCCCCCGCCCCGCATGGGTTTCAAGATAACTCAGCGGTTTGTCTTTGCGCGTCAGGTAATCCAATACCCATGCGAGGGCCGCGTGCTTATGCACATCGGCCAAATTGCCCGCATGATAGATATGTTGATAAGACAGCATCGCGGGCCTGTCAGGCAGGCTTAGACAAGCCTGCTGACATCCTTGGCCGCCCGCACAAAGTCACGGAACAGCGGGTGCGGTGCGAAGGGTTTCGATTTCAATTCTGGATGGAACTGAACCCCGATATACCACGGGTGGTCTTTGATCTCGACAATCTCGGGCAGTTTCCCATCGGGCGAAAGGCCCGAGAAAAGCAGACCGCATTTTTCAAGTTTATCACGATATTTGATATCGACTTCATAGCGGTGGCGATGACGTTCCTCGATGGCGGTTGTGCCATAGGCCTCGGCTACGCGGCTGCCTTCTGCGAGAACCGCATCATAGGCACCCAAACGCATCGTGCCGCCTTTGTCATCATCTGATTTGCGGGTGACTTTATAATTGCCCTGCACCCATTCTTTGAGGTGATACACAATCGGCTCGAACCGCTTTTGACCCGCTTCGTGATCAAATTCCTCCGACCCTGCTTTGGCCATGCCCGCCAGATTGCGCGCAGCCTCGATCACCGCCATTTGCATACCCAAGCAGATGCCCAAATAGGGGATCTTGCGGGTTCGGGCGAATTCTGCAGCCTTGATCTTGCCCTCTGTTCCGCGCTCGCCAAACCCACCAGGGACAAGGATCGCATGGAAGCCCTCAAGATGTGGCGCAGGATCTTCGCGGTCGAAAATCTCGGCATCAATCCATTCGGCGCGCACTTTGACGCGATTGGCCATGCCGCCATGGGTCAGCGCCTCGGCGATAGATTTATAGGCATCTTCCAACTGCGTGTATTTGCCAACAATCGCCACGCGCACTTCGCCTTCGGGATTGTGGATACGATCTGATACATCTTCCCAACGGCTGAGATCTGGTTTCGGGGCGGGGGCGATTTGGAAAGCATCCAACACCGCCTGATCCAACCCTTCGCGGTGATAGGCCAAAGGTGCATCATAAATCGTGCTGAGGTCTTGTGCGGCAATCACGCTATCGGGGCGCACATTGCAAAATAGCGCAAGCTTCTCGCGCTCTTTGCGCGGGATCGGCCCCTCAGAACGGCATACCAAAATATCGGGGGCAAGCCCGATAGAGCGCAGCTCCTTTACGCTGTGTTGGGTGGGCTTCGTTTTCAACTCACCCGATGCTTTGATATAAGGCAGCAGGGTCAGGTGCATGAAGATACACTGGCCACGCGGGCGCTCTTGGCCGAATTGACGGATCGCCTCAAAAAACGGCAGGCCCTCGATATCGCCGACCGTGCCGCCGATTTCGCACAGCATGAAATCCACTTCATCCTCGCCGATGGCGATGAAATCTTTGATCTCATTGGTGACGTGGGGAATCACTTGGATGGTTTTGCCTAGGTAATCACCACGGCGCTCTTTCTCCAAAACGTTGGAATAGATACGGCCTGATGAGACGCTGTCTGTCGCGCGGGCAGAGACGCCTGTGAAGCGCTCGTAATGGCCCAAATCCAGATCGGTTTCCGCACCATCATCGGTCACGAAAACTTCGCCATGTTCAAAGGGCGACATCGTCCCAGGATCAACGTTGAGATAGGGGTCAAGCTTGCGCAAACGCACGGTGTAGCCACGTGCCTGTAGCAACGCACCAAGCGCGGCTGACGCGAGGCCCTTACCAAGCGAAGAGACCACACCACCCGTGATAAAAATGTATCGTGCCATATACCTGTATTCTCCCGCGCGGGCTATTTTGTCTGTTGGAAACAGACCGCGTTTGCCACCTGTATCACGGGATTTGACCGTATCAGGATTCGTGTCCTTAGGGCAAGCGGTCAGCGCTATATCATGTGGCTAAAAATAACAAAGGCCCAATATTTATTGGGCCTTAGCGGTGAATTAATTTTAGATGCTGCGTTATTCCGCCCGTGGCGGCAGCGCGGGCGCATCCCCCAGTGCTGGGGGCAGAAGGCTATCTGCCGCAGGCGCGCTGTCGGTTGTGCCATCGGTTGCGGCCCCGTCAGCGGGGGCTGATGTGCCAATGCGGTCTAGCACAGATGTGGTGTCCGAGTTTTGCGCCGCCAAAATGGTCAATGTAACCGATGTAATCAAAAACGCAGTCGCAAAGGCCCATGTGAGTTTGCTGAGGGCTGTTGCCGCTTGGCGGCCTGTCATAAGGCCACCGCCTGCACCACCGCCGCCACCAAGGCCCATGCCGCCCCCTTCGGAGCGCTGCAAAAGCACCACGGCAATCAAGCAGATTGCGAGGATAAGATGGATGACGAGAACGATATTTTCCATGAGCGGCCTCAGGTGCGTGTCTGTAACAATCTGTCACTTTTCGCGGCTTACTTAGGGGATGCGACCCGCCGCCGCAAGCCAAGAGTTTCACAACTTTAAGGCGAATCCTTTGAATATTGCAACACATATGACAGTTCCATGACCCAAGGATGCGGGCCCGTCCCGCGTTCTGCTGCAGGCGGGCTATGCGTTTCGCGCTTTTCACCGAGGCTGCGTGTCGTTATAGACGCCATCGTTTGCAAGAGCCGGCCATTCTGGCCTGCGGATAAGGACGGATCGTAAAATGGCGAATGTTGTGGTTGTTGGCGCGCAATGGGGGGATGAAGGCAAGGGCAAGCTTGTCGACTGGCTCAGCGAGCGCGCAGATGTGATTTGCCGCTTTCAAGGCGGGCATAACGCAGGCCATACATTGGTTATTGATGGCAAGGTCTACAAGCTCAACGCGCTGCCTTCGGGTGTGGTGCGCGGCGGCAAGCTGAGCGTTATTGGAAATGGCGTTGTTCTAGATCCTTGGCACCTCATCGAAGAGATCGGCAAAATCCGCCAAGATGGTGTGACCATCAGCCCTGAAACATTGATGATTGCGGAGAATACCCCGCTGATCCTGCCAATCCATGGTGAATTGGATCGTGCCCGCGAAGATGCGGCCAGCGCCGGCACCAAAATCGGCACCACAGGCCGCGGCATCGGCCCTGCCTACGAGGATAAGGTTGGTCGCCGATCGGTGCGGGTTGCGGATTTGGCGGATGAGGCCACCTTGATCGCCCGTGTTGATCGCGCGCTACAGCATCACGACCCGCTGCGCCGTGGCCTTGGTATCGCGCCTGTCGATCGCGATGCGCTGATCGAAAAGCTTAAGGCCATTGCGCCTGAGATTTTGCCCTATGCCGCACCCGTTTGGAAGGTTCTGAACGAACAGCGCCGCGCGGGTAAGCGTATTTTGTTCGAGGGCGCACAAGGCGCGCTGCTGGATATTGATTTTGGCACCTATCCCTTTGTGACCTCCTCCAACGTCATTGCAGGGCAGGCTGCGACAGGTGTCGGTCTTGGGCCAGGTGCGGTTGATTATGTGCTGGGCATCGTAAAAGCCTATACAACCCGCGTGGGCGAGGGGCCGTTTCCAACGGAATTGGACGATGACGATGGCACCCGTCTGGGGACGCGTGGCCATGAATTTGGCACGGTCACAGGGCGCAAGCGGCGCTGCGGGTGGTTTGACGCCGCCCTTGTGCGCCAGACCTGCGCGACGTCTGGTGTGAATGGCATTGCGCTGACGAAGCTGGATGTTCTTGACGGGTTTGACAAGCTCAAAATCTGCGTGGGCTATGAATTGGACGGCACGCGGATTGACTACCTTCCAACCGCGTCTGAGGCGCAAAAACGCTGCACGCCAATCTATGAAGAGATGGAAGGGTGGCATGAGACGACCGAGGGCGCGCGCTCTTGGGCGGATTTGCCTGCCAATGCGATCAAATATGTGCGCCGTGTGGAGGAGTTGATTGACTGCCCCGTGGCGCTACTTTCCACCTCACCCGAGCGTGAAGACACAATTCTTGTGACTGACCCGTTCGCGGATTGATCTGATCACCGACCAAAGGGAGAGCTGCCCGTCATGGCCCTTGGCTATAAAACCCGCAAGCGATTGTCCCTGCTTATCCTGATCTTCGGGCTGCCTGCCTATATCGCGGCGGCGTGGTGGCTGATGAGCTTGTTTGAGCGCCCCTCCATCTGGGTGGAGTTTGCCATATATGTGGGGCTTGGTATTTTGTGGGCCCTGCCGTTCAAAGCCGTTTTCAAGGGCGTTGGACAGGCAGATAACAACGGCGACAAAGACGGTAAACACTAACGCGTTAGTACGTGGCTCTGCCTCCCGACATATCAAAAACAGCGCCGGTGTTAAATGAGCATGCACTAGAGGAAAGCCACATCACTATATCGGCGACCTCCCGTGCATAGCCAAGGCGCTTCATCGGTGACTTTGCTATCATAGTTTCCACAAAGTCAGGTTCCATCTGGTCGAGAATGTTCGTTTTTACTGCGGCAGGTGCCACACAATTCACTCGAACATTGGTTTCGGCCAGCTCTTTTGCGAGCGACTTAGTAAAGCCTATTACACCAGCTTTTGCCGCAGAATATGCAGATGCGTAGGGTGTACCCTCTTTGCCTGCAAGAGACGCCATATTAATTATGCGACCGTACCCCTCAGAGACCATACATGGAGCTACTGTTTTTGCTACGATATAAGTGCCAATTAAATTGACTTGCACAGTTTTGATCCAAGCTTCCGTGTCGTAGTTAATTGTGTTCTCAGTTGGGCCGGCATAACCAGCATTGTGTGAGAGGAAATCAATCTTGCCCCAATTGTTAATTGTGTCTTTGGTTGCATTTTCGACTTGGCTGAGGTCACTAACGTCAACTTCCTTGAAAATTGCATTTTTTCTTTTGTTCTTTGGGGGATGGAGATCCCATATGACTACCTTGGCTCCGGCATCAAGGTATTGTGAGGCAATCTGAGAGCCGATTCCGTTTGCCCCCCCCGTCACTACAGCAATTCTATTGGAAAAATCGTAAGTTACTTCTTGCATCGACTTCGGTATCCTTTTGGTTTGGTAGGTCCATCGTAACCCTGTCACTACTGGGCCAAAAAACCTCCATCGACGGGGAGAGTATGCCCAGTGATCATAGATGCTGCTGACGACGATAGAAAAGCGACAGCGGCAGCCACATCTCCTGGCTCAGCAATCTTGCCTAGGGGCGTCATTTCCTCGATGCGTCGAACAGTATAGGGGTCATCAAGTAACGGTCTAATAAATTCCGTTCTAACATACGTAGGGGCAACAGAGTTGACACGGATATCATAAGGGGCCCACTCAACTGCCAAGGCACGTGTCATATTTACTATAGCTCCCTTTGACGTTTGATACGAGACATTGGGGTAAATACCCCCCCCTGAAAGCCCCATAATTGAGGCTATATTTGTGATGCATCCCGGTTGTTTTGCTTTGACCATCTTTCTGGCTGCAGCCTGAGCACATAGAAAAGATCCGGTGGTGTTGACGTTTGCAACCAAATCCCAGTCCGACTTGTTATGGTCCAGAGCCGGTTGCCGACGCGCTACGCCGGCACTATTCACCAAGACGTCTACGTTCGGGACTTTCTCGAACACTTCGTCGATTTGGTTTGCGTCGCAAATATCAAGCTCGAATGAGAGTGAGTTTGGTATATTCTCGCTAACCGATTTGGCTGCAGCTCCATCTTTGTCCAATATTATTATATGCGAACCTAAAGACGCCATATAATTTGCACAGGCTTCGCCAATACCGTTTGCTCCACCTACTACAACAACAACTTTATCTTTGAGCTTGAATTGATTTATCAACTTGTAATCCTAACATTTTAAATCCAAATTCATTGGCGCAGCTTCATGAGCTATAGAGCCCCTTAGTATTTTGTTTAGCTATGCTCCATGTATTTTCCAAAAGCGTTTTTTAGCTTCTGCAGTATCACTTTGAGTGATACGCTAGGGCTAATGAGCCAAAACTAAAACGATTTTTTCACTGTTGCAGAATTTGGATTGAACGCATTCGTGAGCGTAGAGGAGAATTATAACCAGGTTAGCTTTGGCGGGATATCAGCGTCAGAGAACAGTTTAGCCTACACCGAACGTCTTGTGTGCCTGATAGGTGGTGGAGAAATTGAAGAACAGCCAGTAAAGGCGCTGGTCAACTCTGGAGCGATTGTGGTCGCGGCTGACGGTGGTGCTAATCACGCCTTACGCCTTGGTCTGCAGCCCGTTGCCGTGATTGGCGATATGGATTCCATCAGCCCTGAGACGCGCGCTCAATTCGGGGATGTTCTGCATCACATTCCCGAGCAGGACAGCACCGATTTTGAGAAATCTTTGCGGGTTTTGGATGTTGCGGGCATCATTGGTTTTGGGTTTCTCGGGCCGCGCGCCGATCATGGATTGGCCGCGATGCAGGCCTTGGCACGGCATCAAGGCGCGCCCGTCATTTTGCAAAGCGCGCAGGATGTGGTTTTCCACCTCCCTGCGCATCGCGAAATAGCTTTTGAATTACCGCGAGATACTCGGGTCTCTTTGTTCCCTTTTGCCCCTGTGGCCTGTGCCGCTGAGGGGCTGCGTTGGCCTCTTGATGGTTTGACCTTCGATCCGATGGGGCAGATTGGCACATCCAACAAGGCCGAGGGTGGGGCGCTGCGTCTAATGGCCAAGGGGGCAGGGCTGCTTGCCATTTTGCCTGCGCGCTACCGTGATCAGGTTTTGCAGAGTTTCGGTTTGTCTCTTTGACCCTCGCATCCCTGAACAAGTTTCGTTAAACATGATGCGAGATCGACAAACGCCACTGGCGCAGTGCGGCTGACCCTTTGGCATGACAATATGGAGACGCGCGAATGGCGGCTGACCTTAGCCCAATTGATAAAGCAAAATATGTGGCGGCAAAGCGCGCTGTTGATTTTGTTGAAGATGGGATGCGCCTTGGGCTTGGGACGGGATCAACGGCAGCATGGATGGTGCGCTGTCTGGGCGAGATGGTGCGCGAAGACGGATTGCAGGTCACAGGTGTTGCCACATCAACCCGCACAGCAGAGCTTGCCCGTGAAGTTGGCATCACAGTCAAAACGTTGGACGAGGTGAAATGGCTGGATCTCACGATTGACGGCGCGGATGAGTTTGACCCAAACCTGAACCTCATCAAAGGTGGTGGTGGTGCTTTGTTGCAAGAAAAAATCGTAGCAACCGCTTCGGATCAGATGATCGTGATTGCCGACCCTGCAAAAGAGGTAACGGGTCTTGGGGCCTTCCCCTTGCCCGTTGAGGTTATTCCGTTTGGATGGCAAACCACCAAAGCCCTGATTGAGGAAGTGTTGGTCAATCTCGATGTTCTGGGTCGCAGCACATCTTTGCGCCTTTCGGGGGAAGAACCCTATCGCACAGACGAAGGAAATTTCATCATCGACTTGCATCTCAAGCGCATTGCCAACCCGCAACAAGCCTCGCTTGTTCTAAACCAGATCCCAGGTGTGGTGGAGAACGGTCTGTTCCTCGATATTTGTGACATTATCGTAATCGGCAATGGCGATGGCACCGTTGAGGTGCGCAATATCAACGATGGCACGGTCGAGCGGGAAAAGATCGAAATTCTTGAGGGTGATAACCTCTTTAACCTCTCCTAACCCCTCAACTCAGGCTGATTGATGACATTTGACTATGATCTTTTCGTAATTGGTGGTGGCTCTGGCGGGGTGCGCGCCGCACGCGTTGCAGCAGGTTTGGGGGCTAAGGTGGCCTTGGCCGAGGATAGCCGCATGGGAGGCACCTGTGTGATCCGCGGATGCGTGCCCAAAAAACTGATGGTCTTTGCCTCTGAATATGCGCCGATGGCAGAAGATGCAGCGGCCTATGGGTGGGACATTTCACTGGGGGCATTTGATTGGCCGAATTTCCAGCGCAAATTATCCGCCGAGTTAGATCGCTTGGAAGGTGTTTATAACGGCCTGTTGGACAAATCAGGTGTCACTGTTTTTGCGCAGCGCGCCACCCTGTCGGATCCGCATTCCGTGCGCCTTGCCGATGGCACAATCAAATCCGCGAAACATATCTTGATCGCTACGGGCGGTCGGCCCGTCCGCCCCGATGTCAAGGGCGCTGAATATGGCATCGTATCGGATGATATTTTCAACCTGCCGCAACTGCCGAAATCAATATTGATTGTGGGCGGTGGCTATATCGCGTGCGAGTTCGCCTGTATTCTCAATGGCCTCGGGGTTGAGGTCACGCAATATTATCGCGGCGCGCAAATTCTGCGTGGCTTTGATGATGAGGCGCGTGGGCTGATTTGCGATCAAATGCGGGCCAATGGGATTTCGATCCATATGGGCACCGATGTGATCGGGATTGAGAAAACAGACACGGGCTTGCGTGTTGAGGCGACCAATGGCGAGATGCAAAGTTTTGATCAGGTGTTTTTTGCCACAGGTCGCCGCCCCAACACAGATGGGTTGGGGTTAGACGCCCTCGGCGTGGAATTCGGCCGTGGTGGTGAGATTGTGGTGGATCAATTCAGCCAAACCGCCGTGCCTTCGATTTATGCGATTGGGGATGTGACCAATCGTGTGAACCTGACCCCCGTTGCCATTCGCGAAGCGATGGCCTTTGTGGCGACAGTCTTTGAAGGCAAGAAGACGCCCGTGGATCATGACTTAATCCCCTCGGCGGTGTTCACACAGCCCGAATTTGGCACTGTGGGCCTGTCTGAGGAAGAGGCCCGCGCAGCAGGCCCAATTGAGGTCTACGCGACCTCTTTCAAACCGATGCAATCCAGTTTTGCGGGGCGGTCTGATCGGGTGATGATGAAATTGGTGGTTTGCGCTGAAACGCGCCGCGTTTTGGGCTGTCACATTGTCGCCCCGCAGGCGGGTGAGATGATCCAATTGGCGGGTATTGCTGTGAAAATGGGCGCAACCAAGGAAGATTTTGACCGCGTCTGCGCCGTGCATCCCACCATGTCGGAGGAATTGGTGACACTGAAAACACCCGTCCGCGTGGCTTGAAAATCAGGCGCAAAGGCACATCTGTGACAAGACGGTGATGGCCCATGTGGTGCAGCGTGGCGCGGCAGGGCACAGATTTGACTGAATATGTAAGATGAGAGATCACAAGAGGATATAGCGCAGCATGGCTGGAAATAACGGCGGCCCTTGGGGCTCTGGTGGAAATCGAGGTGGCGATGATGATGGTCGAAATGGCGGCCCGCGCCGCCCTGAACAGGGAGGTGGGCAACAGATCCCCGAATTGGATGATTTGGTTCGCAAGGGCCAAGAGCAACTCCGCGTTTTGATGGGGGGGCGCGGTGGCGGCAATGGCGGCTTTGGCGGCGGCGCAGGCGGCGGTGGTTTTAAACCGACACGCAGCATGTTCCTACTCGGCGCGGGCGCAGGCATCGTTGCTTGGTTCTTGGCGTCCTTTTACACGGTTCAGCCGTCTCAGCAGGGCGTTGAAACATTCTTTGGCAGTTTCTATCGCACCACGGGCGATGGCCCGCATTTGGCGCCTTGGCCCTTTGTGCGCGCCCAAGTGATCGAAGTCACCACGCAGCGCACCGAGGCGATTGGGTCTTCCCGCGCGGGCGAAGGCCTCATGCTGACCACGGATGAAAACATCGTCGATATTGATTTCCAAGTTGTTTGGAACATTAAAGACCCCGCAGATTTCCTCTTTAACCTTCGAGATCCAGAGGCAACTGTACGCTCTGTATCAGAGGCCGCGATGCGTGAAGTCATCGCGCAGTCCGAGCTGTCTCCAATTTTAAACCGGGATCGCGGCCTAGTTGCAGATCAGGTGCGGGATTTGATCCAAGCCACGATGGATGGATATGATTCAGGCATTAATATTGTGCGCCTTAACCTTGACCGCGCTGACCCGCCCGCCGAGGTGATTGACGCCTTCCGTGACGTGCAAGCCGCAGAACAGGAGCGCGACCGACTAGAGCGTCAGGCGGATGCCTATGCCAACCAAGCCCTCGCGGGCGCGCGCGGTGAAGCGGCGCAGCTGCTGGAAGAGGCTGAAGGGTATCGCGCCCAAGTGGTCAATGAGGCCGAGGGTCAAGCAAGCCGTTTCTTGGCGGTTCTTCAAGAATATCGCGGGGCGCCCGAAGTGACACGCCGCCGTATCTATCTTGAAACCATGGAGCAGGTTTTGGGTGATGTGAACCTGATCGTCATGGATGAGAATAGCGGAGGGAATGGCGTTGTGCCGTATTTGCCACTCAATGAATTGCGCAGAACTGACCCTGCAGCAGGGGGGAATAACTGATGTCTCGTATTGCTTTCCTAATCCCCGTTGTCGTTCTCGCTGTTGCCGTGGCGTTCAGCTCACTGTTCATCGTGGATGAGCGTCAAAAGGCGCTTGTTCTGCAATTTGGTCAAATCCGTCAGGTCATCGAGGAGCCAGGGTTGAACGTCAAAGTGCCGTTCATCCAAGAGGTGGTTTATTATGACGACCGGATCCTTTCGCTTGACACTCAACCGATTGAGGTAACCCCGTCTGATGATCGCCGCTTGGTGGTTGATGCATTTGCGCGCTATCGGATTTCGGATGTTGTTGCCTTCCGTCAGGCGATTGGCGCGGGCGGTCTGCGCGCGGCTGAGGCGCAGCTACAAGATATTCTCAACCCACAGATCCGTGCCGTGTTGGGTGCTGACGGTGTGACGTCAAACACGATTTTGTCGAGCGAGCGCGCCTCACTTATGGCACGCATCACGGAACAGGCACGCAACCTGGCCGATCGGGTTGGTCTTGAAGTTCTCGATGTGCGCCTCAAGCGCACGGAATTGCCACAGCAAAACCTTGAAGCCACCTTCGCCCGCATGGAGGCAGAGCGGCAGCGTGAAGCCACAGATGAACGCGCACGTGGTGCCGAGGCTGCACAGCGTGTCCGCGCCCAAGCCGACCGCACCGTGGTTGAGACCGTGTCAGCGGCAACCCGCGAAGCCGAAATCATCCGCGGTGAGGCAGATGGCGAACGGAACCGCATCTTTGCCGAGGCGTTTTCGCAGGATACAGAATTCTTTGAATTCTATCGTTCGATGAATGCCTATAGCCAAGCCCTGCGCACGGGAAATTCAACCTTCCTCTTGGCCCCTGATAGCGAATTCTTTGATTACTTGGGGTCTTCGCAGAGCCCGCGCTGATGCTGGGATTGTCGTGGGACATTATAATTGCAGGGCTTGGTATGGCCCTGCTGATCGAGGGGCTGGTCTTTGTGCTGGCCCCTTCGCGTTTGGAGAATCTGATTGCGTTTCTCGCAGCGATCCCCGTGGAAACACGCCGGCTCATCGGCTTTGGCGCGGTGTGTTTTGGGGTCATCATTCTGGCCTTTACGGGAAGTTTGTAATTTACTTTCACGGCCTTGTGACGGGGTTGTGAGATAGGGTTATCGGGACGGTTCTTGAATAACCTTGTGGGCGGCCAAATATTCATCTGACCCTATTGGTTATGACGGAACCTAACCACAGCTCGTCCGGGCGTGGTTTGGGAGATAAAAAGGAGTGTGCAGGTGAGACGCGATTATCAAACCACGGAATGGATGCGGCCAAGAGCTGTGGCGCGAGTGAAGGCAATTGCCATTGCGCCACCGCCGGTCTCGCGTCTGCGCCAAGCGGCGCTATTACTGGCTGCCGCACTTGTGGCGCTTGGGCTAATCACCCTGCAAAGCCCCGCGCATGCGCAATCGGCGCGGCCTGACACATTTGCAGATTTGGTGGATCAAGTGGGCGATGCGGTCGTGAATATCACCACAACCTCAATCGTTGCCGCCCGCCAACAAGGGCCGCAGGGCATCCAACCCATGTTGCCACCTGGATCGCCATTTGAAGATTTCTTTAACGATTTCATGAACCGCAATGGCCAAGGGGGCCAAGCCCCTCGCCGCTCTCAGGCTTTGGGATCGGGGTTTGTGATCTCTGAAGATGGGTTCATCGTCACCAATAATCATGTGATCGAGGGGGCCGATGAGATTTCGGTCGAATTCCGCACGGGCGAGGTGTTGCAGGCTGAATTGATTGGCACAGACCCCAACACAGATATTGCGCTTTTGAAGGTAGAGCCTGAAAGCTCGCTCACCTCTGTTTCCTTTGGGGATAGTGACGCGCTGCGCGTGGGGGATTGGGTTATGGCCATGGGAAACCCGCTCGGGCAGGGGTTCTCTGTCTCGGTCGGTGTCGTATCGGCACGCGGGCGGGAATTGTCTGGGGCCTATGATGATTTCATCCAGACAGACGCTGCAATCAATCGCGGTAACTCGGGCGGGCCATTGTTCAACCTCGAGGGCGATGTCATCGGCGTGAACACTGCGATCCTGTCACCCAACGGTGGCTCGATTGGTATCGGGTTTTCTATGGCCTCGGCCGTGGTCAGCGATGTGGTTGATCAATTGCAGCAATTCGGCGAAACGCGCCGTGGATGGTTGGGCGTGCGCATTCAGGACGTGACCCAAGATATCGCCGATGGCCTGTCCTTGGAGGAGGCACGCGGTGCATTGGTCACAGATGTGCCAGAAGGCCCCGCCCGTGATGCGGGTGTCGAGGTGGGGGACGTGATCCTCAGCTTTGATGGGCAGGATATTCAGGATACCCGCGAATTGGTGCGTGTTGTGGCCGCGGCCCCTGCTGGGGAAACGGTGGATATGGACGTTCTGCGCAGTGGTGACGTTGAAACCCTCTCTGTTACCTTGGGGCGCCGCGAGACCGCGGATGCAGGCGGCGCGGGGCAGCCCGAACCGATTAAACCCGCATCCGTGGATGTGCTTGGCCTGCGCCTTGGCCCTATCACCGAAGAGGATCGTGTAGATCTCGCGGCACGGGGCCTGAGCGGTGTGGTGATTGAGGCGGTCGATCCAAGCTCGGACGCGGCGGCAAAGGGACTACAGGCGGGCGACATTGTGACCGAAGTTGCGCAAATGCCGATTTCCACTCCGCAAGAATTTGACCAAATTGTTGGAGAGGCGCGTGATGCGGGGCAAAAATCTATTCTCTTGCTGATCCGCCGCGCGGGGGATCCACGCTTTGTGGCCCTAACCCTAACTGATTAAGGCATCCCGCCAAGTAGACACAGGTGCGGGCTGAATTTATCTTCGGCCCGCGCTATTTCTTTGCCCCAAGCGCAAGGGTTTGCTAGGGGAGGCGTGACCAGAATTTCGACTGCCCCAAGGAGGGCCAAACCCATGCGCCACTTGCCCGTTGCTTTGATCTTGACCGCCACCCTCCTTGCCGGGTGTCAACCGATGAGCATGCCCCCTGTGGAAGAGTTGAGCCCCTCTCAACAGGCTTTGGCGCAGGTGATCCCGCCCCGTGGTGGGGTGGTTATGGCCGCTTTCACAGATCCCGAACTGCAGCCGCAATATCTCACCGATGATTTGGTGCAGGCCTCGGCCCGTGCCGCTGCCTGCCATCAGGAAGCTTATGGGGGGCCACTAGAGATGGGCGACGTCTTGCCAGTCCTCGCGGAACTCCCTGAAACCTTGGTCTATGAGAGCCAGATAGAGACCTTGCAAGCAGCACAGGTATCCGTATTGACCGGTCGCACTCCAGGCTCGCAGCGCGTGGACGTGACGTTATTGCGCGACGGGTATCGTTGGAAAATTGCTGACCTTTCGCATGACGGTAAATTACTGTCGGCTCAATTGGGTGCTCACTGTGACTTTATAGCCCGGCAGGCAGCTGCACTCGAGCGTGCGGCCGCCCAGTCGGAAGCTGAAGCAGACGCGTCAACTCAAGAGGCGTCGCCAGCGAGCTGATGGCCTATATGGTCATGGATATCTTGGGGCCGCTCGTCTCACGATGAATTTTTATTATTTCTGGCGATTGCTAATGTAATGGTAGCTTGACTAAATGGCTGCCATTGCATGAATAATATTACCCTCAATTACTGGCGCAATTGATTGATTTGACCTGCTGAGATACGTTGTCCGCGTGGATTAAATTATTTGGAGTGGCTTCCAATGGGGCGGCATGCAAGTTTAGCTCGTATCTGTGTACTGGCATCGCGTCTGGAGCGCATTGAGCAGGCTGCTGGGATAGGCAGCCTGTCTCATCTTGAGAGGAAGGTGTTGAGGGCAGCCTTTGCAGCATCCAATTCGGAAAATATATTTTCTCCGGTTGAGGTTCTTGAAATGTTGAGGGGAGAGGACGGTGTGTCTCGGAGTTCTTTTTTCGTTCACTCAAAGCTTTGTGTGTAGGTGGCTACGTAACTAGGCTCGGAACTGACAAGAGAGCTGGACACGAAATTTCGTTGCCAGAGTAGTATTATTATATTTTTGGTATTAAATCTACTTTTTCATTCTGAAGTTTTTTAGTCACTTAATTATTTTTGCTTCATTAATTAATTATTGATGAGAAATTTAAAAATTTTTTTGGCGCTCCTATAAAAAAATCTTGAATTTTTCTTCTATTTATTGAATTGGTTTCAAGTGATTCATTTGGAGTATCAAAATGAATATAGATCTTGACAACCTTTCCTTAGCTGAACTCCGTGATTTGAATAAGCGCGTCAGTAAGGCTATCGATGGCTACGAAGACCGAATGAAGAGGGAGGCGCTAGCCAAACTTGAGAAGCAGGCTGCTGAGATGGGCTTTTCGCTTTCGGACTTGTTGGGGGGGAAGCCAAGGAAGTCGGTATCCAAGGTGGCGCCAAAATACGTGAACCCCGACAATTCAGAGCAGACTTGGACTGGGCGTGGGCGCCAGCCAAAGTGGGTCGAGGCACACCTTGCCTCCGGCAAGTCACTTGACGCTTTGCTCATAAAGTAACCGAAGCGTTATGTGGCGGGGTCGTGCTTGGCCACATGAGCGGCTATGCAGCAAGTGTTTCGCGGGTTATAATCTAACCCAGTGAGGCAAACTTTTGTAAGGTGCAGGCAATTGGCTATGAATTTTGACTTCCTCACCAATGTCGCGCGGTTGCGCTATACGTTGGAAAAAATGGAGGCGTCAGTGGGCATTCACCAACTCACTGAGGCTGAGAAATATGTGCTCAGTGCCGCGGCATTGGCTGCAAAAGCAGACGGCTCATTTTCGCTGCATGATTTAGAGGCGCAGGATTTGATTGCGGACATGCCCGTGAGCACAAAGTTTCGCACCCTGCGCTGCCTGATCGATAAGGGCAAGCTGAAGCGCGCAGGCGCAGGTCGCAAGTCCGATTATATTATCGTGGCTTGATCTTTTAATTTCCCGAGTAAGGCTGTGCGTATGCGGCATGCACTTATGACCGATCTTGTGGCCTTGGTCATGTGTTCGATCTTTTACGCGATGGCCTTTGAGGCTGTATTCGTTGTGTCGGATAAATTGCAGCAGTCCGTGGTGCCGGGCATTATTTATGGCAGTGTGCTGTTCTTCCCGCATGGTGTTCGGGTGCTAGCGGCCTATTTATTTGGGTGGCGAAGCATCCTCTACCTTCTGCCTATCAGCGCGGTCTATGCGGGGCTTGGGGGTGATGCGGCCACGATCCTCGAAGGGCTTGTTCTGGCATTGGGGAGTCTCGTGGCCTGCGTTCTGGCCTTTGAGGTATTGAGCCGCTTTGACTTTATCGAGCGTAATTATCTCGCGGTTTCAATCGATTGGAAAAGTCTGGTTCTCGCAGGTGCGTTTGGTGCAATGATGAATGCGGCCCTGCACTACACTTTGGATGTAACAGACGTGCGGGCCTCTGGCGCTGTTTTTGTCGGAGATGTGTTAGGTTTTGCAGCAGTGCTCGTAGTTTCGATGCTTTTCTTCAGATTGCTCCGCGAAGTCTCCTGAGCCCATCTGCAAATGCGCTGATTGGCAAGCAGACTGCCCGTGGAAGTAAATTTTTGCACACCCAAACATAACTTACCCCCACTAGCAGTATAGCTCAGTCGCCACTACTACTCGGCGGCAAAGTTTTTACTTTGTTTGTGTGGTGCTAGGTGCTCTAACTTTTCTGATAGTGCTTTATGAAGCCGCGGGTGTACAAAATCAGGTTCCAAGTTCGCCATCATACACACTTCTCGAAAGTCCCTCGATGGGTATTCCCCAATCCAGCGCCTGACGTCTTGAAACTCTCGACCTCTGCTGCTTTCGCTTGTTTGTAAATCCTGAGTGGCCCTCCACAGGACGGCTTGCCACAGTCTCAACTCTGGAATCGGATCGCTCATTAAGTGAGGCTACCATGCGTGTTGTTTCTATCAAGATGAAAGATAACTGCACGTCGATATAATTTGTAGACTTAGCCCCGCGGACTAAGCCACCGTCTTGATCCAGTTAATAAACGAGCGGGTATTTTGTGTCGGTGTTTTCGAGCTTGAGATGTAATATGCCGTGCCAAAATTATGGGCTAGATCTGCGAGTGGTCGAAGTGTTCCGTCATTAATTGCGCCAGCAGTAATTGAGCGCCACCCCAGCATGAGGCCTCGGCCATCCAGAGCTGCCTGCATGGCTTGGACATAGTTATTGAATGAGTGCCCTGCCTGCTTGGGCGCTGGCATGCCCTTGGCTGAGAGATAGGCCTCCCACCCGGCCCAGTGTTGTGTGTGCGGGTTTCGCACATGTATCAAGGGGGCGCTCCATATTGGAGTGCCACTTGCTCGCAGTGTGTCGATGAACTTAGGGGCTCCCACGGGACAGACCACTTCATCAAACAGCTTTTCGTTGTGCCCGTCGCGCCAATTCTGAGCCCCATAACGCAGGGCCAGATCGATATCCGGCGACAGTACCGGTAAGTCTGTGGGTGGCGCCTGGACATTCACCGTTATTTCTGGGTGCAGCGCGTAAAACTGCGGGAGGCGGGGCATCAGCCAATAGGTTGCAACCCCCAGAGTGCAAGCGACTGTGATTTGCAGCTCATGTCCCGCTTGCGCTGCCTGAATGTCGCTGATGGTAGCGCGAATTTGGCTCAATCCCTCCCGCACAGAGCGTGCCAGCATCTCACCTTCTTCCGTCAAGCTTGCTGGTTTGCGGCGCCGATCCAATAGTGTGGTGCCAATATATTCCTCGAGCGCCTTAATCGCCTGGCTGATCGCTGGCTGGCTCACGTTCATTTGTGCGGCAGTCTCGCGCATGGATCCGTGCCGGGCGAATGCCTCAAAGCAGACTAACAAGCGAAGTGGGGGGAAGTGGTCCATAATATGATTATAACTCATGACTTATGTTATATTCATATAAATCCATCTATATTTAAAAAAATCAATGTGCAATTGTAATTATTTATTATTGCAATCATCTGGACTAAAGTAATGCTTGACGGAAAATCCTCAGTCGTGACGGCAGTAGAGTTGGGGGATAGGGGCCTGTTCGTGACCCTACCCAAGCAGGGCCGTCGCTACCTAAATTATTATTGGCTGCGCGACAATTGCCCTAGTTCCTTCAGCCCAGTCACGCGTGAACGCAGTTTTGACATTTTTCATTTAGAGCAAGCGCCAAGAGCGAAAGCAGCCCGGATTGTTGATGGCATCCTGCACGTTGAGTGGGCAGACGAGGATCACGTGACGCGCATGCCGCTGCACTGGATTGAAACTTATGCAATTGGCAAGCCCCGCCCAGATCCAGCTGACCTCAAGCGTGAGGCTTGGTACAGCGATCACTACCCCAACGTTCCGCGTTTTGCGCAAGCGGATCTCCTTGCAGACACTGGACAGCGCTCAGCGTGGATTGAGGCCATGATCGTCCATGGCTTTACGATAGTCACGGACATGCCCGACAGTGACGAGGGATTGACCCAGACTGCTGAGTTGATGGGGTATGTTCGCCCGACATTCTTCGGCACGTATTTTGATGTGCGCACTCACATCAATCCAACCAACACCGCCTACACCTCGGCTGCGCTCGAGCTACACACAGACACACCCGCCGAGGAGTTTGCGCCGGGCATTCAGTTCCTTCACTGTCGTGTCAACACAGTTGAGGGAGGGCAGAGCCTTTACTCTGATGGCGTTGCAGTGGCTAATGACTTCCGGCTGCGAGACCCACGGGGGTTTGAGCTCCTCTCAACGATCTCAATTCCGTTCTTCTGTGAACACGACCACTACGATGCACGCTCACGCCAGACTGTGATTGAACTCGACAATCATGGCGAGGTGTCGGGTCTCACAATTAGCCAGCACATGGCAGATATTTTTGACCTCGATCAGACGCTGTTGGACGAGTATTACCCCGCCTTCTGCCGGTTTGGCCGTATGCTCCAAGAGGACAAGTATATGATGCGCTTCATGATGAAGGGCGGCGAGTGCATGGTGTTTGATAATCACCGAATTGTTCACGGGCGCGCGGCCTATTCAGCAACGAGTGGAGATCGCTATCTGCGCGGTTGCTACGTTGATCGCGGCGAGATGCGCTCGACATATCGCGCATTGGTCAGTGAGGGGCGGTTCAAGTCATGATGGACGAACATGAAATTACCCTGCGCGCAGAATTAGCCGATGCGTTTCGAATTTGTCACGCTCTCGGCTGGAGCGAAAGTGTCGGTAACCACTTCAGCGCGGCGCTAGACCCGGATGGCAAAGTCTTTCTTCTAAATCCCCGGTGGCAGCACTTTGCGACTATCAGTCCCGAGGATCTCTTGGCCTTAAACTCAGGTGACCCATCCGTCATGACGCGGGATAATGCGCCCGATGCATCTGCTTGGTGTATTCATGGGACAATCCACCGGCGACTGCCGAGCGCGCGTGTGGTGTTGCACGTGCACTCGCCCTATGCGACTGCCTTAGCCTGCCTTGAAGACCCCACACTCTGGCCGATTGACAATAACACTGCACGCTTCTTCGGCCGGGTCGCGTACGACCTGCACTTTGGTGGCATTGCGGACGCGCTAGAGGAAGGCGAAAGGATTGCAGAGGCCCTGTCTGATAAATCAGTGCTCGTGATGGGCAACCACGGCGTCACTGTCGTGGGACCTACCGTTGCCGATGCGTTTGAGGATCTTTATTTTTTCGAGCGTGCGGCCCAGACCCTCATGCTGGCCTATGCAACTGGACGCCCCCTGGCGGTGCTAGAGGATAAAGTGGCGAGGGATACCGCAGAGGGTTGGGTGGCCTATCGTGGTATGGCGGCACGCCACTTTAACCACCTGAGGACTGCCTATGGGCTAGCAAATAACGCTGGGTAGACAATAGTCGTCTCAGAGGTTTGAAAATACCAAGTAAATTGCTGCTGAAATTAAGGCCGCAGATGGGACTGTTATCACCCATGCGGCGATAATCGTCATGAAGTGTGACCGGCGTACCAGCTTGCGGCGCTTCTTCTCCTCGCGCCCCGGTAGGTCAGATTTCGATAGGCCAATCTGTAGTCTCTGTCGCCGACGATCTGCATCCCACTCTCGGAAGAAGCCCACTCCGAAGACACCACCAACCGCTATGTGAGTTGAGCTTACTGGTAGCCCGAGCCAGCTGGCCACAATAACCGTAATAGCCGCTGAGAGGGCCACGCAGTAGGCCCGCATTGGGTTAAGTTTCGTGATTTGATTGCCGACCATGTGGATCAGCTTAGGGCCAAATAGGAATAAGCCAAATGAGATCCCGAGCGCCCCAATAATCATGACCCAAAGGGGAATGGCTGCGGTACTTTCCACCATACCTGATTTCGAGGCCTGCACAATGGCAGCAAGCGGACCCACGGCATTGGCCACGTCGTTTGCGCCATGTGCGAAACTCAACAATGCCGCGGAGACGAGTAGCGGTATGCGGAACAATACCTTGAGCGACTTATTTCTATTTTCCAGTCCCTCGGATTGTTTCTTGATCACTGGAAACATTAGGATTGTGACTAAGATGCCCGCTGCCACTCCGATACCGAGCGCTGTGGTGAGATCAATCTTCACTAACTTCTTGATGCCCTTGAGCGCCAAGTAAGTTGCAAATGCACCGGCCATAATTCCAAGTAAAATCGGCACCCACTTTCGAGCCGCCTGAATTTTATCTTCCTGATAGATGATCCGAGACTTGATCAGCGCCAAAAAGCCCGCCGCGATGACGCCACCCAACACGGGTGAGATGACCCAACTCGCCGCGATCGCACTCATGGTGGGCCAATTAACGCTGGCCAACCCCGCGGCGGCGATGCCCGCGCCCATGACCCCGCCCACAACTGAGTGAGTGGTGGACACTGGCGCGCCAATCCAAGTCGCTAGGTTAACCCACAGGGCAGAGGCCAATAGGGCGGCGAGCATAGCCCAAATGAAACTCTGGGTGTTAGACAGTGCGGATTGGTCAATAATGCCCTTCGCAATGGTCGAGACCACATCTCCGCCCGCTATCAACGCGCCCGCGCTCTCGAATACAACGGCAATCGCGATTGCGCCGGCCATTGTAATTGCCTTTGCGCCTACGGCTGGCCCCATATTATTTGCGACGTCGTTGGCTCCAATGTTGAGTGCCATGTAGGCACCAAAAATTGCTGCCAACACAATTAGGAAGCCACCATCGGAGAAGCCGAACATTGTGGCACTGGCTAAACCGGCTATCGCAATGAAAACAAACGCAAGGCTGGGGCCAACAATTGGGCGCGAAACATAATTAGACGCAACTTCAATTGCAGAAAGACGATCGAGGTCACGGTCGAGGGTCTCCAAGTGCCGTGGATCAAACTGATTTTGTGCCATATCTCTCTCCAAGGCCGTGAAGTTCGTCAGCGCCCCACGGGTGTATCTTGTCCTGCTATCGCTATCGAGAAATCTAAGATCATCTTTTTTAATTCGGGTTCCGAAACTTTTTTGGCTGCCTTCTTCGGGGTGAACCACTTACGCTTACGCTGGCTTTTCTCGGGGTAGTTTTTTGTGACCTTCGATACCTCGCAGGGATACACAAAAGTCGTGACGGGCAGGGCCAGGCCACTCGCCATTTTCTTGCGATAGCGATATTGTCCGAGCGGTTCGCTTTCGATCTGAGCAACAGCCACGCCGGCCTCCTCCCAAGCTTCCTGCTTTGCAGCGGGGGACCCGTGTTTGCCCGGCATTGGCCAGCCCTTTGGAATAATCCAACGCTTCGTGCCGCGGCTCGTGACCAGCAGGATCTGTAATTTCCCTTTTTTCTGGCGATAGCACAGTGCGCCGACTTGAACCCACTCGGGGCGCTGCACCAACAGCTTGAGGCTCTCTTCAACGATTTTTGGAATAAAATTTTTCATGCGGTGCGGATGCCGCCTCTCTGCCGAAGGTGCTTTTGAGCCTCAATGATATTTTGTAGTGTGGATTAGATCCAATAGCCAGCTCAGGGCCCAATATTGTCTTGATGACTAGATCGGCCCTCTAGTTGTAAATGAGCTGGTGTGTTTTGTGCGCGGCAATAAACTCCCAGTCGTAAGCCACGCCAAGCCCCACGCCATCAGGCAATTGGACCATGCCGTTTTCGTCAATGCAGACGAGTTGGTCAGTGTAGCCGCATTCATACACTGGCGGAACTGCATTTGGGCAGTCAGGCCCCACCAGGGCCACCTCGTAGAAATTTGAGTTGCGGCTGCGGGCGATCATATGGCGATGCGCGGGTCCACAGGCATGCACTTCGACATCCACGCCAAAACTTTCGGCCATATTATGAATTTTAAGGCAGCCCGTGATCCCCATGTCATATTCGGGATCAGAGCGCAGGAAGTCAGTGCCGCCCGCAATTAAGAAGTCAGCTTTGGGTTCAACGCCACGCACGTGTTCAGTTTGTAGCAACGGAGTGCGCAACATTTCGCGTAATTTCTTGTGGGCAAAGGCTGAGACGCCGCTGTCGCGGTAGGGATCTTCAAGCCAAAAGTAATTAGCCTCGTCGCAGGCCTTCCCGACGTAAAGCGTGTCCGCGAAATTGCGCAACTGACAGGCTGGGTCGAGCATCAGCGTCATCTCATCTCCCACAACCTTACGCACGTGAAGCACTAACTCTGCCTCCTCTCGGGCATTGCCATCATGCCAGCCGTGGATTTTAAAGGCGCGATATCCCATTTCCTTGCAGGCCAAGGCGAAGTCACCGTAGGCCTCCTTGCAGTCTAGCCCACCACTGCGGTCGCCGTGGTAGGTGCTCGCATAGGCGGGGAATTCCCGCCGGTGGCTACCGAGTAGTGTTGCTATTGAGCACCCAAGCGCTCTCCCCTGCCAATCCCACAGGGCGATATCAAGCGGCCCATGCCCCATATGATCAAACTGGCGGGCCTCACGCTTGAGGTCGTCGTAGATCCCCTCACGCTCCTCCGCCTCGCGGCCAATTAGCATTGGCGCCAGCATCTGCATTTGCCCAAATACCGAGAGTGATGCTCCCCAGTTCACGACGTAACTTCCAATGCAGCCGTCTCCTGTCTCTATTTCGACGGCGTACTTTTTGATTGGAGTGGATGCGCCCTTTCTGTAATAGAGCCCGCCGATTGAACTGCCCCCGGCGGATGGCGCCAGATTTGCGGCTTCAAATTCGAATTCAGTGAGGGTGACGCGCATAATCTTGGTCATTGGAGAGTTTCCTAATTTAACTGATTTATGAGTGGACGGCCCTCGGTCAGGCGTGTGATGTTGTCCGCGATTGTTGCCTGCCGCCGCGCTACAGTGCCGTCCGTCCAGCCAGACATGTGCGGCGTCATAACTATGTTTGACAACTCCTCGAAGCGGCGCGTCGCGGGGCGGTGTGGTGTGGCGGCGTCAGTCGGATAGCTGTACCACGTGTCTATGATTGCGCCTGCAATTTTCTCGTCCGCGAGGGCCTCGTATAGTGCGTCTTCTTCTACCACGCCGCCACGGCCCACGTTCAGAAAGACGCAGTGGCGCCGCATGGCGGCAAAGGCTGAGTGGTCAATCAATGAGACTGTGGAGGGCGTGAGCGGGAGCGTGTTGACCACAATGTCAACCGCGCCCAGCATATTGTTTAGTTCGTCGAGACCATAAACGGCGGTATAGTGTCTGTCGGTGACGGGGCTTCGATTGGCAACATGCACCGCCATGCCAAAGGCCGCCGCCCGATCTGCAACGGCCTGCCCGATGTGGCCGTGGCCAATGATCCCAATGCCCTGCGCACCCAGTTCGGTTCGTAGCGCTTTGGGGCCCGCACCAGCCCACAAATTCCAAGCTCCCGCTCTCAATTGAGCGTCTGCCGTCGCCAGGGGTACGTGACGGGATAGAAGGGCAGACATCACATATTCGGCAATCGCATTCTCGTGGCCGAAGGCATTACACACTTTGCAGGTGGCCGGAAGAGCGTCAAATGCCACCTGGTCGTAGCCTGCTGCGGGTAGCTGGAACAGTTGCGCATTTCGAGCGGTGACGGGGGACTTGAAGTGGACACCCACTATAACGTCCGCTGCGTTAAGTTCATCCTGCGCAATTTGATCAACCGCGTCCGGTACGCTGGTGATCTCATGGGGAATTTTTAACCGGTCGGACACTCCCGGTAGAAAACTGACTGCATTCGCTCCGTAGAAGACAATTTTCATTCTGATCACCTTCAGAGAACTGAAATCATGCCGCCATCGGCATAGATAATTTGTCCTGACACGTAGTTAGAGGCGTCCGAAGCAAGATATATGCACGTGCCGGCTAATTCCTCAGGCCGCCCCCATCGCCGCATTGGTGTGCGTGACTTGACCCACTCATCAAACTTTGGGTTGTTAATAAGCGCCTCGTTCATGTCTGTGATCATGTAACCGGGTCCAATAGCATTGGCCTGAATGCCTAATTCTCCCCACTCTGCTGCCATGGCTTTAGTAAGCATTTTGATGCCGCCCTTGGCTACAGTGTAGGGAGCCACCGTCGCACGCGCGAGCTCTGAGGTGAGCGAGCCGATATTGATAATCTTGCCGTGTCCGCGTTCGGCCATCCGCTTAGCTGCCTCGCGACCAACAATGAAGGCGGCAGTCAAATTTGTGTCTAGTACGCGATGCCAGTCCTTAGTCTCCAGTTCAAGCATTGGTTTACGAAACTGGATCCCCGCATTGTTGACCAAAACGTCAACTTTAATTCCGTTTGCATCAAGTTCTTGGAACGCACAGATAACGGATTGCTCATTGGTGACATCAAAAGCGGAAACTCTAGTGCTCAATCCCAGTCCCTGTAGCTGAGCACGGGCAACCTCGAGGTTCTCGTCGTTAGTACCATTTAGGATTACACTTGCTCCGGCCTGTGCCAGACCCTTGGCAAAAGCAAGTCCCAGCCCGCGTGAAGACCCTGTAACCAGTGCGGTCTTTCCTGTCAGATCGAAGAGCGTAACGCTCATATTAACCCTCCTAATAATGCCTTTTGGAGAGCTTGGCTTTTAAGGCGTCAGGAAGCAAGGCCATCGCAATCTTAGTCAAATTTTGGTCAGGATGAAAATAGACCAATGAAAAACAATCTTTAAAACCAGGATTGTTGCCTCGGATGCTCTAGCACGCTTCTGTTTACAATGTATTGAGGTGTTCTCCGGTCAGCGTATGACAGAACGCTCCCGATCGCATCTCGTGCGATGTTATCGAAGCATTCATCTGTCCAGCATAATGAGTGAGATGTAGTGATCACATTGTCCATTTTGAGAAGTGGGTTCGCCATGTCTACAGGCTCTTGTTCAAAAACATCTAACCCTGCGCACGATAGATAATTTTTTTGAAGCGCCTCGATCAGATCAACTTCCTTAATCACTGGACCACGTGCCACGTTTATTAGAGCTGCAGTTCGCTTCATTCTGGACAGCTTACTCATGTCTACCAGGTGATAAGTATCCTGGTTGAGTGATGTCGCTATAATTAGGACATCACTTTTTTCAAAAAGCTCTTCAGTACTTAACTTTTCCGCGCCCAACGCACTTAGTTCTGCTACGGAGCAATTTGGGTCAGCAGCTGCTAATTTCATTTCAAAAGGTTGCGCAAGGCGAAGTATTTCTTTGCCGATGCTGCCCGCCCCGAGGACACCTAACACCTTACCAGTCAGCCCCGTGCCCATGTAATCGGCATTGTGGGACCACCCGCCGGCACGCGTCAAATTATGCTTCTCAATAATGCGATGGGTCACAGCCAACATCATAGTCATGGCCATCGTGGCAACCGGGCGGCGCACCGCATCAGGAGTATTGGTGACCATAATTCCTAAGTTGTTCATGCCATCAATATCAACTGAGTCAAAGCCCACTCCGTGGCGCGCCAGCAGGCGTAACCGACCAGTGAAGGGGCCAGTGCGTGGCGCTATTTGTGAGAATGAAACTTTCTCCAGCATTAAGTAGATTGCATTGAAATTTTCGGCATCATGCGCGTCAATTTCGGTCTTTTCTACCGGTAGGATCGTGGCATCAACGTCCGGGCGATCCATGAGTTTTTGCAAGATCTGTGGGTCGAAGCACGGTGCACCGTCACTTCCAAAAATTGAACCCGATATTCCTACCCTGAACTTTTGCACATCAATTCTCTACGGTTTTGTTACTGAGAGAATTGATGAAATTAATTCCGCTGTTTAGCTCCGCCTTAAGCAAAATGTGATCTATGCCATAGGCAATCATACGAAATCCATGCCCCCAATACTCCTCAGCGACCGCTTTGTTGACGGCCATGAAGCCTGCAAGTTTCCCATTTTTGTTGGCTGCAGATACAATCCGCGACACAGCGGCAAGGTAGTCGGGGTGATCTAGTTGCCCGGGTATACCCATAGAGCTGGTTAGGTCGAAATGTCCCAGCCATAGCACGTCAATACCCTCGACGGCAGCAATTTCGTCGACGTTTTTAAGCCCTTCAGCTGTTTCGATCATGGCGATTAAAATGGTTTTTTCATTGGCGTCTGCCATGATTGCCGCCGGGGCCCTGTCTGAATAGTCGTCGTGTGCCACACCAAATGCAGTGCCGCGCTTGCCAATCGGTGGGTAGTAGGCCCGCTTTACAAGGTCTCTTGCCTGGTCAGCAGTTTCTATCATGGGTATCATCACACCATGGGCGCCTATATCTAGTGCCTGGCCGATTGTGTTCCCTTCCACCGTAGGTACCCTAACAAACGGCGCAATATCGAGCCCTCTGCATGCAGCCATTTGATTTTTTAATGTCTCAAATCCAATTCCGGTGTGCTCCATGTCATACATAAGAAAATCAGCACCCGCGGACGCGGCTATCATGGGCATTCCAGTCGAGAAAAATTCGAAGACTAACATCCCAGAAAGGTGGCCTTTAGCTACCTTATTCTTTGTTACGCTTTTTTTGTTTTCTAGAACCATTGTCTCGACACCTTGTGATCAAACTAACTGTGTCTAATGGACCACTTTAAAAGCAAGAAAATTTTAACCGCGCACCGATCCATTTTTTCGGTCAACTTCGCTAACACGCTCATGAAACTGGCCTAAATTGATGGCTGTAGACGTAATATCCATCTAACGAAAATTGATAGCCAGTGAGCTGTAAATTTGTCATTCTTTGATTTTTACAGGTTAGAGAAAAGGTCCATTATGATTGAAAATCCGCCAAGGTTAATCATCAAGAGGAATATTAGCCGTCCTACCAAAGCGCAGGTTGCGGCTTTTCAAAATGTACCGACCAGCTTTGTTGCAGATGCGCTAGATGGAAAAGGCGCTCTGAGTGAGAACATTCAACCCCTGGGTGCGGGCCGAGACATCAAATGTGTCGCGGCAGGACCAGCAATAACGGCTTATTCGGGTCCGGCTGACGTTTTAGCTAGCTTTGCTGTTCTGGATTTAATCGAAGGCGGCGAGATGGTGGTTGTGTCTTCTGACGCCCATCAGAGTTGTGCTGCGGCTGGCGATCGATTGATAGGAATGTACAAAAACTGTGGCTCTGCTGGATTTATAACCGATGGCCCCGTCCGCGATTATTCAGGCATTGTCGAAGTAGGTCTGCCGGTTTGGTGTACAGGCCTCACACCTGCATCTCCCTACATGTCGGGGCCCGGAACAGTTGGCTTTCCAATTCAAATTGGTGGCCAACAGGTTGAGACCGGTGACATGATTGTTGCTGACCTTGACGGAGTAGTTGTAGTTCCCTTTGCCAAGATCGATGATGTTATTCAAAAGCTGGAACGCATAAAATCTCTCGAAGCCGAGTTGGATGCGCAGGTCGCACAAGGCCTTAAAATGCCGAAGTGGTTGCCAGATTTAATGAAAGGCAGTGATGTCAGATACGAAGATTAGAAGTTCCTAAGACTTAACGCGCTGCTTTTCATTCAATGGTAGAAAACTAACCAATTTCAGCCGCACCCCCTGCGCACCTGGGGGTTTGGTTGTACGGAAATAGGCCTCGGCTACCGTGAAGCCTACCAGACCACACAGGAACTGGGATTTAAGCACAAAATGGCGCGTCGCTGGTCCAGCGGTGGATCGGTATGTGGCTCTGCGTCGAGAGTTTTTTCCGCGCTTCTTCCCATGATTTTTTCCAAGCTTTCCAGTCTGTCAGCACCTGGCCGGGATCTGCTTTGCTACGCGCAATAAATTCTGGGAAGTGTGATCTACCCGTAGGCTGCCCGGTTTTGTTGAAGCGTATATCGAAAGACCATCTGAATTTATTCGTCATGTTGTCTAGTGACGCGTGGGGCGTCAACGGATGTAGGATTAAAATGCCGCCCGACTTAACGGGCAAAGGTATTGCATTGCTCTGTTCTAAAAAGCCGTCCGCTATTGTGGTTTGTCGCTGTGGGCAATGAGGCAATAAGCTCTGTTCAGTCTTCTTTGGAATAACTTGCAGGCAGCCGTTACTGACGGTCGCGTCGTTAACGGCACACCACACAGTAACCATGTCGGTGGCGTCGGCTTCATCGTGGGCAACACCACGGTCTTGATGCCATGCCGTGTTACCAATGTGGGGACGGACCTCGTCCTGGTGCAATCTTTTCGCTGGTGGTTTCAATCGAACATGTTGGATTGGGTTGGAAGTGATTTCAGGACCAATGAGATCTTCTACGATGTCAAGAAGTCGGTCAGCGGTGAGGAGTTTGAAGACGGCGGGACCAAAGTGCATGGGTGTGTTTTCACTGATCTCATCCCCTGGCAGGGAAATATCCATCGGCTGGAACCAGTCGCACCCTGCTTCATAGCAGTGCATGAGCTTGGTGTAGAAGTCTTCTTTTTTTATGCTAGCTGCAATTTTCCCTTCGGAAATCCAGCCGTCAACGAGCTCATCGAGTAGGTTTTCGTATTCTTTACGTACGGGTTCCAAGATAGTTTCTTGATCAAACACATCTTCGACCACGAGGTAGCCATTGGTGTGAAAAGATTCTTTTTGTTTATCTGTCAGCACATCAATTTCCTCCCAAGCTCAACTCACCATGCCTATGAGAATTACAAACGCCCTCTGAGCTAATCAGCAGATAAAAATTTGGTCAAGTTTTTAGCGCATTAGGCCGGGCTCTCAAAAATTTTAGTAATCTTCAAGAGGGCTTTGAAGGTTCTGCCTAGCAGCTTGGCATGCGTTTTATTTGATAAAAACTTAAAAATCTTTCCATTAGTGTGAATTTTTTTTGCCAAATAAGGAAATTAAAATAGCCATGCTGAGTGCAATCGACGGGCCAATCCCAAATGCGAATAAAAGAGTTCCGATGCCCACAATTCCACCGAGCAGCCACCCTACAGTCACCACCAAAATTTCAATTGCGCTGCGAACCCATACAATCGGTAATCCCGTAATCCTCTGAGCTCCTGTCATCAGGCCATCACGCGGCCCCGGGCCAAGATTGGCAATCAAATAAATTGCTCCACCAAATCCAGTCGTGAATACACCCAATGCGCCTTCAGCTATTTTGAAGATTGGTTCTTCAAAAACTGGGATATGTGGCAGCGCTAAATCCATCACTGAGGCTACGATGATAATGTTTAGAATGGTCCCGATGCCCGGCATTTGTCTTAGCGGGATCCACAGAAGAAGTACTGCACAGCTGACCACGAAAGTCGTCAACCCTATGCTCCAGCCGGTAAGGCGTGAAATCCCTTGAGCAAAAACCGTCCATGGGCTCACCCCTGATCCTGATGCTATGAGGAGTGTCTCCCCAAACCCAAAAATTATTAGCCCAAATATGAGCATGGCGCACGACGTAAAAGGGGGGCGCATACTAAGTGGGACCGGCGCACTCCAAAAGAGCTGTGGTATGGTTTTAATTTTGAGAAAGCTCAAGAATGCTCCGAAGTCATATCGTTTATGTTGTGAGCATGACGCTCACACATGATCGAAAGTGGCAATAAATAAATCATTTATTGAGGCAAACTATTCAATGTTTGCTGGCCGCTATCACGAGGTTCCAGATTTTCCCTGGTTATAATCTCTACAGGCACGTGAATGTTGTCACTTTGCCCATTGATTAGGTAGTTTAGGCAAACATTTATGGCGCGCTCAGCCATCAGTCTCATATCTTGGTGAAGAATAAATTGAAAAATGCCCTCTCCTAGATGACTTCGGGTTCTGGGTGTTAGGTTGTGTGCAATGACGCAAATTTCTGAAGTTAAATTGGCCTCACTCAGGGCACGCACAATCCCTTCGTTGCCGCCACCTACATTGTACAGCCCGACCAAGCCGGGAGTGTTACGGATAATTCGGCTTAAGTTCTCGTGATTTTGTTCAGCCGTGTCATGGCCTAGCACAGTTTCAAGTATTTTAAGGTGCTTTGCGTGGCTCCTGAGATAAGAGCGAAACCCCATTTCTCGATTTTCGTGGGAACGATATAACTGGCCACCCGAAATAATTACAACTTCGCCGCCGTGAGGGCATGCTAGACCCATTAAGAGCCCCGCAGTTCGCCCCGCCGCTCGTCCGTCACTACCAACAAACCCAATAACTGGCGCATTAGGCAGGGGAGAGAGAAGACTAAGGCAAGGCACTCCTCTATTATTAAGATAGGAGACAGCATCACGAACCCTTGGATCTTCTAGAGCCTGAAATATAATCACGTCCCACTTGCCTGAGCCACAGTTGCGTAGTTTGCGAGCTAAGGCGGCAGGCTCCAGTTTGGGCGAAAATGCGCATTCGACAATGGCATTCCCCAAAGCGCCAAACTCGTTAAAACATTGGGCAAGATATTCAGTGGATAGCCCGGCCATTTCAGGCAAAATCACCTTTAGATGCCATGGCCTAGGGCTGCGCGCCGTCCACGCACCACTCTCTATTGCAGATTTGGCTTGGAGAACCTTTTGTCTGGTCGCGTCCGACACATGGCTGCGTCCATGTATAACCCTATCGACAGTGGCACTGCCAACATTGGCGAGACTTGCAATTTCCTTGATACGAGCGCGACCAGTCATATGGTACCTAATACATCAAAATACATCAAATAAACTCGCTTAAAATCAGATATCACATCAAATTTCATCAAATATGAAAGTTGCAAGGGATTTTTCTTGGCTTTTGGCCGCTTGTGCGGTGCTTTTTAACGGCGGATGGCAAGCAGAACAGTGGAGGGTGATTATGAAGGCAGCGGTTGTTGGCCTTGGGGATATGGGCAGCGGCTTGGCTTTGAATTTGATCAAGGCTGGCTTTGAGACTTGGGGCTTTGACATTGATCAGAAGCGAATGGCTAGTTTTTCTGAGTTTGGAGGAACACCGGCAGAAAATTTGTTCGAGTTAGGCCGCAATGTGGACGCAGCGTTCGTAATGGTGATGACTGGCGCGCAGGCCAAGGAGGTGATCTTTGGAAAGGGTGGGCTAGTGGAAGCCATGCGTAGGGGTGGAATTATTCTGATCACTGCCACAATTAAACCGCATGAGCTTGAAGAGATCGCAGAAGGATTAAAATCGACTGGGCTCGATTTGGTCGATACTCCAGTGTCTGGCGGATTCCCCGGAGCACAATCGGGCACACTTACAATGATGGCCGCCGCTCCTTCAGATATCCTTGATCGTGCGGCGCCTGTCATGGAGGCTGTGTCAGCCAAAATTCATCGGGTTGGTTCAGCCCCCGGACAAGGTCAGACAGTCAAGGCGTGCCTGCAGACAGTAATTGGATCGATTTTCGCAGCGAATTTTGAGGCGTGTGTTCTTGCTGCAAAGGCGGGCATTTCGGGGCAAGTGATCCACGATGTTTTCACCACATCTGGAGCTGGATGTGGCGTTACTAAAGCGGCTCTCGAGAATATAATCGACCGTAAATTCGAGGGGACGGGCAGTCACATCTCTACCATGCACAAGGATTTAACCATTTCCCTTGATTTGGCACAGCAAATGACTGTGCCGCTGCATATGGCTGCTCAAGCGATGCAAGTGTTTCATGCAGGTAAAATAAAGTACCCCAATGGAGACAATTGGGTTTGTACGCGGGTTATTGAGGAAATAGTCGGTGTAGAATTGCACCGCGATGGGGCGAGGGCCATTAGATGAAACTTGGTGTGATTTGTGACGGTATCAGCCGTGATCTCTACCATGCCGTCGATGTAATGGATGAGTTCGACTTAGAATACGCAGAATTACAATTTGTTTGGGATGCCGAGGTGGGTGATCACACGCCAGAGCAGATCAAAGAAATGGACAGTCTCTTGAGAGATCGCGGTAAGCCCGTCTCCTGCCTCTCCCGTCACATCTTTGCGGGTATGACCCAAAACAACAAACCCGGTGACACACTCCACACAACCCATATGGACGCACTTAAACGCGTCATCGACATGGCACACATTTTAGATGCGGGATTAGTACGGATCATGACGCCAAAGAAGGAGCAAATACTTTGGGGTAGTCATGGAGCAGAGCAATGGAACGTCGCGAAGGGCGCGTGGGACGCTATTCTGCCGCTGATTGCGCCAGCAATCGAGTTGGCCAGGGCTGAACGTGTCAAGTTAGTGGTTGAAACGGGTAATGGCACGATGGTTAATTCCAGTTACACGGGTCGTCGTCTGATTGATGATCTGGATGCAAAGGACGTCTTGGGCGTTCTGTGGGATCCAGCTAATAATTGCTGGTGTCACGAGGTGGCATTTCCTGATGGCTACAAGGAATTGAGCCAGGGTTACTTAGGCCACGTTCATATAAAGGACGTCCAAGTTGACACCCCAAGGGCACACCTTGAAGTGCGCCGAATGGATGAGGGACAGCTAGCGCCCTACTTTCCGAAAATTGCTAGTTCCTTACGACAAGACAGCTACCAAGGGGTAATCTCTTTTGAGAGCGTATACCACAAGGGAGACGGAGACTTTGAAGCTGGTTTCAGGAGTTGCATTGATCGCTTCAAGGCGCATTTTTCTAGCTAAGTTGTGTATTTCTTACTACAGCTGACCCTGTAAATCCATAAAGCGCTCAGGATACTGGCGAATACATTCACCAATCGCTAATGGTGATGAAGTAACAGTGTGTGCTGCTTGAACACTATAATGTTGCACTAAAGTTTTTTCTGCGAGTTAGGGTTGATCGAGTGGCAAACGAAAGCACAGATAGCCGTTCGGGCCTCGCATTTGCTGTATCAGCTTACCTCCTTTGGGGAATACTTCCTATTTACATGAAGCTACTTGCACATGTGTCACCGGCGGAGGTTGTCGCTCATAGAGTAGCTTGGTCTGTTCCAATAGCTGCCGCAGTTTTGATATTATTGGGTAGAGTGTCTGACCTTGTGCAAGCCCTAAAGTCGCCGAAGATGTTGTCTATGGGCCTTTTGACCGCGGCACTCATCTCCTTCAATTGGACAGTTTATGTTTGGGCGATAGCTAATGACCACGCGCTAGATGCCGCGCTAGGGTACTATATTAATCCCCTCTTTAGCGTTGCACTTGGGGCTATTTTTTTAAAAGAGCGCCCGAACTTAATTCAGCTTGTGGCAATCGGTTTTGCAGTAATTGCTGTGGTAATATTGACAGTTTCAGCGGGTAGCCTGCCTGTGGTGACAGTGGCACTTTTTGTGAGCTGGGGCATGTACGCACTAGCCAAAAAACGTTTGCCCATTGGCCCCAATCAAGGCTTCCTTTTGGAGGTCTTGGTGTTGCTGCCATTCGCCCTGGGTTACATATTTTATTTAATTTTAACTGGAGCGGGTAGCTTTCTCGTAGAGGGTCCTGTGACAACACTGCTGCTTCTGGGGTGTGGTGCGGTGACTGCTGTCCCTTTGTTGTTGTACTCCAACGGCGCTAAGCGGCTGCGTCTGACAACGATTGCTATCTTACAGTATATTGCTCCGACCATGATATTCCTGTGCGCGGTGTTCATTTTTAAGGAACCGTTTACTGGGCCTAAAGTAATTGCTTTTCCACTTATTTGGATCGCACTTGTCGTGTACACAGCTTCATTGATTAGTAGCCTTGGCAGCACAAAGTCGGGCTCAAAAATTCGCTAAAGCGAAAATATTTTTAAAGGTTAAGTACAACGCTGAACCACGCAGGCTAGATTTTGCCGCGGGTTGGAAAAAATCGACATGACTGGGTGTGCGTCTCTAGAACACTATGAAGCCAATAATGCTGGGTCAAACGGATAGGTCGAGAGATTTTCGTATCCGCACTCAGTGATGACGACCTGGTCTTCCAACTTGATCGAGAAATCCTGTCCCACTTCACTCACCAGTACCTCCACGCAGAGCGTCATGCCGGGCTGCAGAGTGTAGTCGAATGCCCCGGCGACCTCCTGGTCGGGGTAAGCCACCAACGGCCACTCGTCGCACAGTCCGACGCCGTGCATCAGGCACCCATACTTTTGGGCTTGGTATTTGTCTGCGAGGCGATGCGATTTCGCCACGAGCTCTGGGATGCTGATGCCGGGCCTCAGTAAGCTCATGTTGTTCATCATGTGCTCGTGAGCGTGCCGCATTGCCTCCACCATATCGGGGCGAGGGCGTTGATCGCCCACCCACCAGGTCCGGCTCATGTCAGTGCAGATGCCATAACTGCCGACGAGGTCAGTGTCGAAGGCTATGATTTCATTGTTCTGCACGATCCGTCCACCGCACTCCTGAAACCATGGATTGGTGCGCGGGCCCGAGGTGAGTAGGCGTGTCTCGATCCACTCACCCCCTCGGCGAATGTTTTCTGCGTGCAGCACCGCCCATATGTCGTCTTCTGAAACTCCGCCACGCGGCACCTCGGTCCGGGCAAAGTCCTCCATCTTCTGCATGGCGGTCTCGCAGGCGTGGACCGAGCAGCGCATGGCCCGTATCTCGTCGGGCCCCTTAATTGAGCGGGCCTTCTCGGTCAATTCCTCGCCCTCCATGATCTCCAGGCCCTGCGCCTCGAGCGCGCGGAGCCCGTGGATCATGATTTTGTCAACGGCGAGGCGGTGGTTTTGGCCGGCGTGCTCCTCAAGGAGGATCCTCACCTCATTGGAGAATTGATCCGCGGCCACGTCAATTTTGTCGCCGCGGTCAAAATAGAAGAGATCAGCCCCGGACCGGGCCTCGCGCACAAGTGGATTGAATTGTGACAGGAATGGCGCGTTCTTATAGTCCCACATTACCATATACCCGTCCGCACACAGCAGGACTGCACGGAATGGGTTGTGGGTGTTCCACAGCTGCATGTTGGTGCTGTCAGTCGCATAGCGAATATTGAGGGGGTCAAAGAGCAAGAGGCCGGCGTAGTCGCGCGCCTGAATTGCCTGCGTTAGGCGGAACCAACGATAACGTCGCATCTCCTGCAAATCAGGTAGAAGTAGACCCGCATCGGCCCACTCCGCATAGGCAAGTTGAGTCGGGCCAATTTCAATTCGATCTTGGTCATTGGGCGTATTGTCACCGGTGACAGCACCGCGACTGGGGTCAATCTTGCGACTGTCTCGAAAGTGATTGTTCATAACACGCCTCCCGCCTCTAGCGTTATGAAAGTTCGGCGGCCGAACGCGTCAATTTGCGACCAAGTTTCGAGGAGTTCTTGACGCTTTTGGATCTCTGTACCGCTACTAGTACGCTTTGTTTGTGTTATGAATGGTGTTCCGGACAAGCGATGATCGGATGTGGCTGCAACTAATAACCCCATTGAGCCAAAACTTACGCAAAGGTAGCGTGCAGTAGGCGTAATACGGTTCTTCATAAGTGTATTGTGCCTTTGTGGTAGGGGAGTGAGTGAGCATGGATAATCAGACAGTTGCCGTCCTCGACCACGGCAAATCAAACGTCAAATTATTCATATGTAGCAAGAGTGGTGACGTCATAGATAGCCGCTTGACTCGGAATGTGTCGGTAGAATCTAAAAATTGGCGGCATACAGATCTTATCGGGCTAAACGAATGGGTGTTCTCTACACTAGCTGAATTAAATCAAAACCACTTCATTGGAGATCTCATCGTAGCGGCCCATGGGTCGGGTGGAGTGTTGGTTGAGGATCGTAATGAGGTCGTTGGCGATGGAGCCTTAGTACCTATGATCGACTATGAACAAGAGCTTCCAGAAGACATCGCTATGGCGTACGAAAATATTGAGGCCAGCTACCTAGATCGTGGTTCGGCCTTAATGATGGGTGCCAGTCACGTAGCCCGTCAGCTTTTTTGGATTGAAACTGAGCTACCTGAAGCCATTAAGCATGCTCGGTGGTTTTTATGCCTTCCACAGTACTGGGCATGGCGTTTGAGTGGTGTGGCTGTCAGTGAATTTACAATTTTAGGTGCTCAGTCTCACTTGTGGAATGTGCCTCAGTCTAGTTGGACGGAGTTAGTGCGGGATCGCAACTGGCAGAGAATATTACCACCAATGACCTCGTCTGATGCGGTGCTTGGAAAGATACGACCGGAATTGGCCCAAAAATATTCACTGCCTCTTGATATTAAAGTGCACGCGGGGATCCATGATTCATCGGCCAATTTTTATAGTTATAAATCGTTAGGCCTTGAGGAGTTCACCGTTGTGTCTACCGGCACTTGGACCGTGGCCCTCGCTGGGGGATTTGACCCGCTGCAGCTGAATGAGGCACTGGGGATGACGTGCAATTCAGATCCGTTTGGCAACCCAGTTTGTGGCGCACTGACGATGGCTGGACGTGAATATGAGACTATCGCAGGTGTCCAACCCGCCGGAGCAAGAGCCGACCTCAGTGTGATCCAGGAATTGGTATTGCAGGGGACCATGGTGCTACCGAGTTTGGGCGATGATAATGGCCAGTTTCCAGGTTCTGCGCGTTCTGGGCAGATAGTCGGTCCAAAACCAGACACACAAGAACAGCGTCTTGCCTTGGCGATCATTCACAGTGCGCTTCTTACGGTGGAGTGCGCAAACACCTTGGGACCTGATCGAACATGGATATTAGACGGGAGCTACTTGCAGGAGCCACTCTACGCAGCAATGGTAAACTCAATACGCTCCCTATCCGCGCCTAATGCGAAAACTTTTATAAATGAGGCGGCTGATGGCCTCTCAAGGGGAGCGGTCGCATTATGTTACCCATCTACAGTTTTACCACCAACGCTCGGGCATCCATCCAAACTGGATAAGGTCCAAGGTTTGAAAAAATATGTCGATGATTGGCAAAGGCTTGCAAGGGAGAGAGTTGAATGAAACCTGATGAGAAGAAACTGCGCGGCATTATGATTGAGACCTGCTTAAAGATGAATGCGCACGGTATAAATCAGGGCACATCTGGAAATCTTTCCGTACGCTATGGTGATGGATTTTTGATTACACCCTCTTCAACCCCATACGATCAAATCAGCCCTGAGGATATTGTGCAGATGGATTGGGACGGCACCTATCTTGGGCCCCGGCCGTCATCGGAGTGGCGCTTCCATCGCGATATACTAAAAACACGTGTAGACGTTGATGTTGTGTTGCACTGTCACTCCACCTTCGCCACTGCTGTGGCTTGTCACCATCGAGACATTCCGGCTTTTCACTATATCGTTGGTTTAATGGGCGGTAATACCCTTCGATGTGCCCCTTATGCGACTTTTGGCACCCAAGAGCTCTCCAATGCAGCGATAGACGCCCTGGAAGGCAGAATGGCGTGTCTGCTCGCGCAGCATGGTCAAATTAGCCTAGGGAAGAATGTTGACGGCGCCCTTGCAATGGCCATCGAGGTAGAGTCCCTAGCAAAAATTTACATTAACGCCTGTGCGTTAGGTGAACCGCCAGTGCTCTCCGATAATGAAATGGATCGGGTATTGAAGCAAATGAAACGCATGAGCTACGGTAGAGGGCCTGAGGCTGACGACGCACTGGATATCGCGAAACCAAGGTCGGCGTGAAATCAATGCTTATGCCACCTCTGAGGAGGGTTTGTTAAAGACTTACACGTGCGGTTGCACGTATGATCCAGGTCCACATTTCTTATATATCAAGTCAAAATTTTATTGATGCGTTGGCCTCCACTTATCTAAGGCCTCGAGAAATTTGTCTTTCTCGCCTTCGTGCATCGAAATGTTGTTTTTTGGATATGGGAAGTTTTCGTTTGCTACCTCATTATGAAATTGTGTGAGTGCGGCGACGCGTTCCTCGTGAATTTGTTTCTGTAAGCGTCCAACATTGCCAAATGCGTGTGCATGCTTTGGCGGCCTTTCCTCTTCGCTATCTTCCCCACAAATGTCGGCAACAAAGGACATAATCACGTCCCCGGCCATGCCTGATCCCAGCGAGAACGTGACGATGGACGTCTTGTAGTTCACGGCCTCCAAAACTTCCTCTGCGATGCATTCGGCTTCGACCGCAATTACGCCCACTTCTTCGAGGCGTTTCAGATTTTCAAAAATTTTAATTGCTTCATCGGCATTGCGTCCCCAACCCCTTAGGCCACCACAGTACTGACTGAAGGTTGGGATCAACCCAATGTGGCTCTGAACCGGGATCCCCTCTCTCGACATCATTTCCAAAGCATCAAGCGAGCGCAGTGTGTAGTACATGTCTGCGCCACGTCGCATGGCCTCAAATGCGTCAGCTAGAATTTCTGCATTTGAACCAAATTGCGCCCATCTTGAGCCTACTCGTGCGAAATGGGTCGGCGCAATTTCTCGAATGTCATCTATTTGCTCCATCCCTCCAACGAACAAGTCTATGCCTGCCTCTTTGCACGCGAGTATTTCAGCGCGGTTTGCCGGGTTGGCCATCGACAGTTTTTTGGGATTTACCTTTAGGTCTTGCAGGTCCGCTATGGTGTAATTGCGCTTCGCGGGTTTTCTTGAGAAATCATAAATGCGTTTCATATCGGGCATGCTCCTAGCAATTATTTAAGCCATCAGTCATTGTGCTGAGATAAGGCAATTCGCTGAGAGATGAGGATACACTTAGAAATGAAACGAGCAATAAAACTTGGTGCAGGATTCCTCGTTATTAGTGTCATTGGCTATGTTGCATTAGGTAGTAATAAGCCCGCTGAAGCGGTCACACTCGACGCTGAAAACCCTTTTTTGGTCTTACAGGGCAGCCAAATCTATAGAGACAATTGCGCAGCCTGTCACGGCGCTGATCTTCAAGGTGAGCCTAACTGGCGTCAAAGGGGGTCAGACGGACGTCTTCCAGCACCTCCGCACAACGAAGATGGTCACACTTGGCATCACGATAGCTTAACTCTGTTTAATTTAACAAAATACGGTGTGGCTGCGCTGATAAATGACCCTAGCTATCAGTCGAACATGCCCGCGTATGACGGTGTATTGAGTGATGAAGAAATCATAGCGGTTCTGAGTTATATAAAATCCACTTGGCCCGAGCAAATTAAGACCATGTACGATGAAATGGAGCGACAGTAATGAAACCTCTTTTGTTAGCGTGTGTTTTAGTTTTGAGCAGTTATGGAGGGGCTCAGGCTCACTCAAAATCTGAAGAAACCACCCCCGTAAACATGTCCTCCGTGACTGAAGTTGATCAGATTGAGATCCGGTTTGACGATCCGATGCGCGTGACTGCTATCTCGCTAACTGGGCCTCATGGAGAGGCCGAAATCGAACGCCAAACTGGTTTAGAGCCAACGACTGAGTTTATTGCAACTCCACAAGGAGTATTAGCGCCAGGGAACTATCAGGTGGAATGGCGGGGCCTCTCGAGTGATGGTCATCCGATGGAGGGTGCCTTCTCATTTGAGGTTGTCGACTAATGTTCGACGGCATTATCGTGATCGCAATTGCGCTCAAAGCTGGGAATTATGTCGCCAGTCTATTATGTTTAGGCGGTCCACTATTTATAATGTCCTTTCCGGCGGCGGGAAGTGGGATCCGGCAGGTCGTAAAGCGCGTCACCATTGCCTGCGCAATTCTAGTGCCCTTTCTTTTGATGCTTCGCATTGCCACTAGGTCGGCTCGTATTTCTGGGATTGGGCTTGATGGTATGCTGGACCAGGTCATGCTGCAGATCGTCTGGGAGAGCCCGTTGGGCACCTTCGCCGTGCTGCAAATTTTAGGTGCATTCCTAGTCTTTATTGCTATCCGGCTGAAAGGCTTTCTATATATTGGTGGACTTATTGGATCCCTATGCTTGGCGTCTTCATTCGCTGCCATTGGCCATTCCCTTGGAGAGCCACGCCTTATTCTCGCTCCACTAATAGTTACACACATTTTGTTTGTTGGTTTTTGGTTTGCAAGTTTGGCTCCATTGTATCGAGTATCAATGACTTCAGGCGGTGTGGTAATCCTCCACAGGTTCGGGGTCGTTGCGAGCCTGGCAGTGCCGGCTTTGGCAGTCGTTGGACTGATTTTTGCTTCCAATATGCTGGGTTCTTGGCACTCACTAGTCACGACTGACTATGGCGTCACACTTCTCGCAAAACTGATACTAGTGACAGCGCTCTTGGGATTGGCCGCTATTAACAAGCTAAAACTAGTTCCGGAAATGGCCCGATCCACCGCATCGGCTGGTCAGGGCCTACGGCGCTCCATCCTTCTGGAAGCAGGCATAATGTGCGCAATTCTGTGTGTGACTGCCGCGTTAACCAGCGTCACCACGCCGCCCGCCAATCTGTAGCCTGTGAGGTTTGTCGAGAAAGATATTTATTCTTTTCCGAATGCTCCGAAAAAAGCACTTACAGATCAATTAAGCTTAACCTGGTGCCCGACCGCATCTAGCCAAAGTAGATCAATTGCGTCGACTACCTTTGGATCGAAGTTACTTTTCTCTTCCCAGTATCTTCCTGAAGGGACGAAATAGTTAGCGGCTGCTTCGGCTTGCAGTGCTTTGTCCACGCAGTTTTTTTTGAATTGTGTTGGTGTTAATCCTTCGAGTTCGGAGCGACAAGCTCGCGGGAATAAGAGCCGTGTTTGTTGCGCCATAGATAAATTCACGACCGCACAGCCAGCCCTTGACGCTAAGGCCCAAAATCTAGCTGATTTTGCCTCAAGTGACCGTAGGGTGATATCATCTCGCAATGGATCTGCTTTGCCGTGGCCATAAAAGTGAGTGGGGCCCTTATCCGGATATATCATGTCGCACCCGATCATCGCGATCACGCGAGGCTTCAGTGCTCCGAGCGCCCAGTAGCCAGCAGTAAAAGCCATTGTTCCGCCGGCATACACAAAGCCACCGAATTCATTTTGCACCGGGACATACTCTCGTGCGCCAACGATACGTTGTCCTCTTTGCAGTGAATTTGGCCGTCGATTTGCGGGAAAGTCTTCGGGGTGTATCAGCCAGTCCCAATCCTCACGCACCCGCCAGGCATTGTTGATGGCAACAAAAAATTCTGAGGGTTTGCGCGGATGGTTACGTGTCTTTGTAACACTTGGCCCAGATCCCAGAATGATAACAGTGCAATCCGTCATTGTTTCTTCTTGCAATACAATCCTATTTTAAATGTTAGCTCAGCCTGGGCTAAATTCTAGAAATTGGCCCACGGTTGACGGTTTGCAGCTTACTCCTCCATAGTGAAAAGCTTTTTTTCCGACATGTTTTTGATACTCTGCTGAGGGTAGGCATCTTACGAAATCGATATCACTGTGTGTGATGATTGATTACTACAAGAGTGATCCCATCACTCGTCGAGGAGACTTAGACATGTCCAGTTTGAGGATTGAGAGTGTTGATTTCTTTTACCTGTCAATGCCGCAAGTCACGGTTGCAGCTGATGGGAGCCAGGACGCATTGGTGGTCAGGGTGCGTGGGGGCGATTACGAGGGATGGGGAGAGTGTGAGGCAGCTCCATTACCGTCAATTTCTGCATTTGTCTGCCCAATCTCGCACGGCGCATGTCGTCCAGTATCTGACGCAGTGCTCGGGGCGCGGATCGAAAGCCCAAATGATATCAGAGCAATTGCCGCAAAGGTTGCTTACAACTCTATGGACCTACTGCAGGCCGCTCACACGTGGTCCGGAATTGAAATGGCCCTATGGGACTTGCTTGGCCGGGCTCGAGGCGTCCCAGTTTGGCAACTCTTAAATTGGGAGAAGGCATACGCCAAAACTCCCTACGCCTCAGTCTTGTTTGGCAGCAGCCCTGAGATAACATTGTCCCGTGCCAAAGACATAAGATCCAGTGGCTTTCGAGCCGCAAAATTTGGTTGGGCACCTTTTGGCCAGTCTGTTGAAGCTGACGCCAATCAAGTGGCAGCAGCCCGAGAAGGATTGGGTCCAGACGGCATCCTCTTGATAGATGCCGGTCAAATATTTGGTGAAGACGTGGAGGCGGCAGCGGCGCGGCTGCCAGCTATGGAGGCTGCCAATGTCATGCTATTTGAGGAGCCCTTTCACGGTCACGCATATCGTGCGTATCAGTCGCTTTCTAGCCAATGTAGCACAGTCAAAACCGCTGGCGGAGAGGCGGCACATAATCGGCACATGGCAGAGCACTTGATTGACTTTGGAGGCGTTGGCTTCATCCAAATTGATTGCGGTAGAATTGGTGGTATTGGGCCTGCGGTCGATGTGGCGCGCTATGCCGCCGAGCGAGACGTGGTCTACATAAATCACACGTTCACATCGAACCTAGCTCTGTCAGCCTCAATCCAACCTTATGCCGGCCTCCAGAGCCATAAAATCTGTGAGTATCCCACCGGTTTGTCGGCGCTGGCACGCGAGCTGACGATTACTCAGATCGCCCCCAATGCCAATGGAGAGATTGAATTGCCAGATGCTCCAGGGTTGGGAATTGAGCTGAACCTCGAAGCCCTGGAAACCTATCGGGTGGATGTGGACATCCGCATTAATGGGGAGCGTGTTTTTCATTCTCCTGGAATTTAAGGTACCCCAAAGCTATGCTATACATATTAGGAACAAATGAATTTTGGTGAGTGCAAAATCACGAAATAAAAGCAAATAGCGATGTCGAAAAAGATTGTGTTCTAGTGATAATAAAGACAGCTTTTCCCAGTGAATTAGGGACAATAGATAATGGGTAAGCCGATTATAGCCTCTCAAAAACATCTCTTCGATATTCCTGACGAGGTCGCCTATCTGAACACCGCATACATGTCGCCGCTCATGCATTCTGTTGTCGCAGCAATCGATGAAGGCGTGCGGTTGAAGGCGCAACCCTGGCGGCTAACCATTGATCATTTTTTTGAAGAAGTAGACACCGCCAAAAAGTTATTTGGGCAGTTGGTTAATGCGCCTGAGGACCGAATTGCGGTCGTTCCCTCCGCCTCTTACGGGTTGAGTGCGGCGGCCAATAACATTCCCCTAACTCAGGGTCAGCGCATTATCACTCTGAAAAATCAGTTTCCGTCACACACCTATCCGTGGAAGCGCAAAGCGCGTGAGACCGGTGGGGATTTTGTTGAAGTAGACGTTCCCCAGGGTGCGGCAGCAACCGCTGCGCTCCTACAGGCAATTGATGAGCGCACCGCTATCGTGGCCGTGCCTAACGTGCTCTGGACCACAGGGGCTTATATTGACCTGGTAAAAATGCGCTCGCGATGTGACGAAGTGGGTGCTGCGCTCGTCTTGGACTTGACACAATCTGCAGGAGCGCTGGTCACTGACTTAACTATAATCCGCCCAGACTTTGCGGCCGTGGCAAATTATAAGTGGATGCTCTGCCCATATTCTACTGGATTTCTTTACGTGGATCCCACCTATTTTGAAGGGAAGCCACTCGAAGAAGGCTGGGTTACGCGGCAGGGTGGGCGTAATTTTTCTCGTCTCACTGAGAACCCAGAAACATTTGAGGCTGGCGCAGTCCGATATGATATGGGTGAGCGAGCAAATTTCGCGCTTCTACCCGGTGTGAACGAGGCGCTGCGACAATTGCTTGATTGGAATGTAATGGCGATTGAGAGCACGCTCGCTGCCCGTAATGCAGATTTGTGTCGCAGGCTCAATGCGCTTGGATTGAAAACTGTTCCCGCTGAAAGCCGTGGGGCACATTTCATTGGCGCACAGTTGCCGTCAGGTGTACGCGAGGACCTCTTGCTCCAATTGGCAAAAGAAAATGTATATTTATCAGAGCGCGCGGGTTCTTTGCGCATTACGCCGCATCTCTGGAATGATGACAGAGACTTTGACCGGGTGATAGAGACCTTGGGGAAATTGGTCTGATTTGTAATCAGCGAGACTCAATTTTGAGCCCGTCTGAGGGCGTGTCATTCGAAGTCATATTCTTATTTTCATTCTCCCGCTGAATTGCGTCTATCCCGGTCTCCATCATCCGGCCAAAGTATGGAGCAATAAAATCCGCTTCTATTTACTATTGAAGTTCATTCAACAACCATTTCGCAAATGCTGCGGCGTCCGCACGCGTTGTTGATGTTAGAGGCTCTAATAGGAAGAACCCTTCTTCAATTTCTTGAGTAAACTCAAATGGTGCTACCAACCGGCCCGTTTCCAGGTCGTTAGCGACCAACGAACTTCTGCCAAGTGCAATGCCTGCGTCTTGTGCAGCCAATTCATATGCGGCTAGCGAGTTATCGACTTGCAGCCCGAGTCCGTGGTCAACGCCCTGAAGATTTGCCGCATTGAGCCATGTGCCCCACCCATCTTGGTAACCTTGTACATGGATTAGTCGCTCAGTGCTAAGCTGTTCAGGGTGCTTCAGGGTTTCCGCCCTGGATGGCGCGCAAACTGGAGTAATTTTCTCATACGATAAACGATAGCTTTTGGCGCCAGGAAAAGTCCCCGTTCCATATTGGATATCAAAATCGTAGGCTTCATGATCAAATGCATCGACCCACACACTTGATATGATGCGTATTTTCTGATCGGGGTGGTCAGCCAGGAATTTTGGAATTTTTTCAGATAGCACGTTTACCAAGAACGAAATGGCACAGCGGATTGTCAGTACATCCCCTTGAGTGCTTCCAAAAACTTCTCTAGTCCCGCGCGATAGCCTTTGTAGCGAGTCCTGAACTTTTGGGAGGTACGCCTCCGCCCACTTTGTCATTTCCAAGCTTCGGGGATGGCGAATGAACAATTGGCGTTTCAGGCGCAGCTCTAATGACTTCACATGTTTGGAAATTGCCGCTTGTGTAAGGTTCAATTCATGCGCCGCAGCCGTGAAGCTCAGCAATCTTGCTGATGCTTCAAACGCACGAAGCCATGTAAGTGGTGGAAGATCGCGATACATAGAATATGACTATGCATAACTTTTTGTAATGGCAAAGATCATAAATCGATTGATTGAGTGCCACAGTACTAAATTCTATCTTTTGTTCGATCTTGGGGAGCGAGCAGATGTTTTTATTTCAGCCTAATAGTCGAATTAAGCCTTCACCCTTTCTAGAGGCAGCAATCCTTGATGGTCTCAAAATGGCAAACGTCTACAACCGTATGATTATGCCTACGTCATATGGGGACCCAGAGGGTGAGTACTGGCGACTAATTAATGGGGTGTCGCAATGGGATGTTGGTGTTGAGCGCCAAGTCCAGCTGAAAGGAAAAGACGCAGCCAAGTTGGCACAAATTCTTGTGACAAGAGACCTATCAAGGTGTGAGGTCGGACAAGGAAAATATGTGGCGATATGTGATCACCGGGGCACCATTTTTAACGATCCGATTTTGCTAAAGTTAGCTGATGATTTGTTTTGGCTTTCCATCGCCGACAGTGATGTAGAGCTCTGGGCTAGGGCAATCGCTGCGGAACGTGGTCTCGACGTTGAGATCTGTGAGCCCGATGTTTCGCCGATGGCAATCCAGGGCCCCAAAGCCGAGGATGTTGTCGCGCATGTGGTCGGGAATTGGGTGCGAGAGCTGAAGTATTTTTGGTTTAGAGAATGTGAAATTGAGGGGATCCCTGTCGCCATTCAACGTTCCGGCTGGTCCAAGCAGGGAGGGTTTGAAATCTATCTGAAGGACGCCCAGTTTGGGACAAGGTTGTGGAACATATTCAAGGAAGCCGGAAAGCCCTGGGATATTGGTCCAGGCGCTCCTGCCACACCCGAGCGCGTAGAAAGTGGCCTTGTTTCAGTTGGCGGTGACACCGATGATAAGACCAATCCTTTTGAAATTAGAATGGAAAAATACATCGACTTACATGTGCCCGATGACACCATTGGGATACAGGCTTTGCGGCAAATTAAAGTTGAGGGTTTTAGGCGTCACCAGCTTGGGATCATTTTGGAGGGCGATACCCCCGCTCCGCTTGGAGTGCACCGCGAGGATATTGTAGCCTCCGGAAAAAAAATTGGAATGTTGACCAACTGTGTTTGGTCCTATCGGCTCAAAGCCAACATTGGTTTTGCTTTGGTTGACCGTGCCGTCCCCGTGGGTGCCCAAGTTGAAGTACTCCGCCAAGCAGGGCGCAGTAATGGCCGTCTCGTAGAAATGCCTTTTTTGTGATGCAAGCGCGGCTTTTTTCCATCTTCCGCTTAAGTTGGCCTTTGTTTGCAAGGGGTATTTTTTGGGTCGGATTTTATGGGGTCATTCTTATTTCGTGGGTTCTTTTAATTAAGATGAATGCCTCGCCATTACCTGGAATGACCGCTGCTGAATACTGGGCAGCTCTGTGTGTTTCAGCCGGTTCCTCCAATCCAAGTTTGATCTTTAGCATGTGGGCACTGATGTCTGCGGCGATGATGTTACCGACGTTTGTTCCAGCAGCTCGAGTGTTTGGCGACCTTGGGAGCGTGGACGCCACAAGTGCTGGATCCATGACTGCTCTAGCTCTTGGCTATTTGTCGGCTTGGTTAATATTTGCAAGCGCCGCCACTACATTGCAGATATTATTGGCTAGAGCCGGAGCTCTAAGCGATGCTGGGCAACTATTAAACCCTTGGATAACCGCAATCCTTTTGGGTATCTCAGGCGGCTACCAATTCAGTGCGTCCAAAATGGCTTGCCTGTCCAAGTGCCGTCATCCGCTATTGTTCTTCATGGAGTATTGGAAACCGGGATACTGGCCGGCGTTTTCAATGGGCGTCAGGCTTGGACTGTGGTGCATTGGATGCTGTTGGCTTTTGATGCTGATTGGTTTCATTGGTGGCGCGATGAACGTTCTTTGGATGGGTGCGGCGACAATTTTCATGGTTTTTGAAAAGCTTCCTGAGTTTGGTCGATTTGTGACTAAGCCTCTGGGGGTTATCTTGATTGGTGCTGCGCTGATAAAATTTGTTATATTAATGACGGTAGGAGGACAGTTATGAAAAATACGATCCCAGAATGGAACTTGAAGGGCGAGTTAATTTTAAACTGTAACTGTACAGTTTTCTGCCCATGCGTTGTAAGTTTAGGGAAGCATCCACCGACCGAAGGTTATTGCCAGGCGTGGATGGGCGTTAGAATTGATGAAGGCAATTTTGACGGTGAAAGTTTGGCAGGCCTGAACATAGGCATGGTGCTAGACATACCTGGCAACATGGGCCGAGGAAACTGGAAGGCAGCCGCCTATATCGACGAACGGGCAACTGAAAAGGCCTTTGAGGGACTGGTGTCAATTTTCTCTGGTAAAGTGCGCGGCACAACTGGGTTATTTTCAATGCTTGTTTCAGAGTTTCTGGGAGCTGAGCGTGCACCTGTTGTTTTTGAAAATGACGGTCCTAAGCGCCGCTTAATAGTTGGCAAAATAATTCAGGGCGAGGTGGAGCCCATTGAGGGTCCTGACCCGAATGAAGACGTTAAAGTGATAAACACGGGCTACTGGATGGGTTCTGAAATCACTATCGCCTCTGCCAATAAGGGGCGAGTTCGCGCCCACGGACGTGTGTGGGACTTTGAAGGTAGATCTGCGGAAATTTGTCAGATTAACTGGCATGGCCCTGCGTAGGAGGAGTGGGTATGAGAGAGCATTTTGAAGAGCTTAAATTCAATCCAGCTAATCATGTGCCTCTTTCGCCCGTGTCTTTTTTAAAGCGCGCATCCGCGGTGTATTGTGATCATCCGGCTTGGACTTATGGCGATGAGCAGTGCACTTGGCGTGACATGGCGCTCCGTTGCCGTTCAGTTGCGGGCGCACTGGTTACGCGCGGCATCAAACCGGGCGATACAGTTTCGGTAATTTCTCCAAATATACCTCAGCTTTTTGAGTTGCATTATGCTGTCCCGATGAGCGGGGCCGTATTAAATACGATCAATACTCGCCTCGAAAAAGAAACCGTTGCCTATATTCTTGAACACTCTGACAGTTGCCTTGTTCTTTGCGATAAAGCATTTCTGCCGCTTCTCAAGGCAGCATTTGAGATCAATGGAAAAGCGTTACCTGTAATTGAAATTGTCGATGCTCAGGCAGGTCAAAGTGCAAGTGGAGATGACACATATGACAAGATGATAGAATGTCAGCCGATTGACTGGCGGCTGCCAGGCTCCGAGGACCAGGCAATTTGTTTGAATTACACCTCAGGAACATCGGGTCAGCCAAAGGGAGTAGTCTATCATCATCGCGGCGCCTATCTGATGGCTATGGGTACAGTCGCTGCTTGGGCACTTCCACAAATGCCAACTTACCTCTCCATCGTACCAATGTTCCACTGTAATGGCTGGAACCACCCGTGGGCGATGGCAGTTGTAGGTGGAAATATGGTTTTCACCCGCGACCCTCTTCCTGCGAAACTTATTTCGGCGATTAAGGTTCACGGTGTTACTCACATGGGTGGGGCTCCCATTGTGTTGCAAATGTTATGTGAAAGCCCTGATGCGCCAGAGAATCCTTTTTCACCAATGATAAAAGTGATGACAGCGGGTGCTCCTCCTCCTCCATCTGTCTTGGAAAAGGCGGCTGCTTTGGGCCTCGAAGTCATGCAAGTTTATGGTTTAACCGAAACTTACGGCCACATATCTCAATGTTTGTGGAAGGATGAGTGGGCTGATCTTTCAATGGCAGAACGGGCGTCTATGCAGGCCATGCAGGGCGTTAGTTTTCCGATGGTTGAAGATGTACGTGTGGTGGATCGTCAAACAGGTAACGATGTTGTCGCAGATGGAAAAACTCAGGGAGAAATTGCTATCCGCGGCAACACCGTAATGACTGGCTATTATAAGAATGAGATCGCCACTAAAGACGCATTTTTAGATGGGTGGTTTTGGTCGGGAGATGCTGCCGTAGTTCACCCAGATGGGTATGTGCAAATTCGTGACCGCCTAAAAGATGTCATTATTTCTGGGGGAGAGAATATTTCCTCCGTCGAAGTTGAGGCTGTATTGCACCGCCATCCAGCAGTGCAACTGGCGGCGGTTGTTGCGAGACCTCACGCCAAATGGGGTGAAAGCCCTTGTGCATTTGTAGAATTAAGAGTTGGGAGTAATCCTACAGAGCAAGAGATTATTGATTTTTGTAGGAACAATATCGCTCATTTTAAGGCGCCAAAAACAGTTGTTTTTGGAGAACTCCCCAAGACAGCGACTGGGAAAGTTCAAAAGTACTTATTGCGTGGTTTGGCGCGAGAATTGGGTGAACAAAATTGAACCTTCACGAGAACGTTTTCGACCTTTCGCTTCATCGACGGCTGCATGAATGCGAAAATATTTGTGCGGCGAAGAAGGGTTGCTTTGGCTCATTTTCTGGGAATGAAACTTCTTAGCAAGGACTGCAGAAAATACCAGCTGCTCCCGCGAAGTACTTATGGTTTGCGTCAACTTGGGCATGGCTCGGCGTGTTATCGATCAAGACGATTTGAGGGCAGCCGATCCTTCACAAGTTGTACCCAGAATTCAACACCAATGGGTATAAGCGCGTCGTTGAAGTCATAGGTATCGGAATGCAATGGCTGCCCGTGGGTGCCGTTGAGGCCGTTTCCAAGGAGAAGAAGACAGCCAGGCACCTCATGGCAGAAATGTGCAAAATCTTCGGAAAAACTCATGGGATCTCGATCGCCGATTGTGTCGCAACCCGCTGCCCTGCCAGCACGAATGACAGCATTTGTCGGAGTTTCTGAATTTACTGTCTCAATGAACTCGGTCCGAAAATCGACTGATACGTTAACCCCATGGGCAGCCGCGATACCATCTGAGATCTGCCGCATATATGTTTCGATAGCTGTCCTATCTTCTGTGCAGCGTGCTCGCACATCACCTTTCAAGATGGCTTGACCTGGTAAAACATTACGCTTGCCGTCTGTGATGAATTCAGTGACCGAGACCACCGCTCCAGCCCCTGGTGCAATTTTGCGGGATACTATGGATTGCAGGGCTTGCACAATTTCTGAACCAACGGTGATGGTGTCGCGGCCAACTTGTGGCATAGATGCGTGTCCGCCTTGTCCATGAATATGGATTTCGAACAGGCTCTCAGAAGAACACATCAGTCCAACGCGAGTTGAGACCTGACCCAAGGGCGCTCCCGGAAGGTTGTGGATTGCATAGACTTCTTCAATTGGAAAACGTTGTAGAATACCTTCATCTAACATCGCCCGAGCACCAAGGCCATTTTCTTCATTAGGCTGAAACAGAAAAATTACAGTCCCATCAAAGTTTCTATCAGCAGAGAGCCGCTGCGCCGCGCCGAGGAGCATAGTTGTGTGACCGTCATGGCCACAGGCATGCATTACTCCTGGGGTCTTTGAGACGTATCCATGAGTACTTTTTTCCAAAATCGGCAAGGCATCCATGTCTGCACGAAGGCCTATAGCGTGATTGCCAGAACCCGATCGTAACACTCCAACCACGCCAGCGCCTTCATACACCTCAAGACCAAAGTCACGTAAAAGGCCGGCTATCGTTTCTTTGGTCTTGGTTTCTTGGAAGCCTAATTCAGGCGATTTGTGTAAGTTTTGACGCAATTGTGCCAAATTCAGCTTTAGATTTCCCACGCACAGGTTCCTTTCGGCACAAGTAATCTGTGAAGCAAAAATACTTATGCATTTATTGGACGTTGCTTGCTAGCTTTTGCGCCAAAGTCCACCGCAATTATGCTGGATGCCATTTGCCTCCGGAAACAGTTCCCACTGGTGTCAACAAGCTATCGTGGCTCATGATTTCACCTGTTACATCTGCCAAATTGACGGTGCCTGGAGTTAGTCGTATTACGCTAGCCTCAGGCTGAGCAGTTTTGCCCAAATGGCCAAGATCTGGCCGGCTCAGAACTTTAGCAGGAGCAATACTTGCCGCAGCAATGACATCTTCGACTGACCAGCCGAGTGCTAAGAATTTGGTCATAACGTTAAGATTGTCATGTGCCGGACCGTCAATGCAAAATGCATGAATGTCTGACGAAATTACATCAGGCCGAAACCCTGCGGCATCCATTTTTCGTGCGGTATCCCACGAAAATGACCCCATGCCATGCGCTATATCAAAAATTACACCACGTTCCCGAGCTGCCAAAACAGCATCCCTCACGCGGCCGTCGCCATGGCAGGGTGCATTAGGGAATGGTCGGAAGCAATGAGTTAGGACATCTCCTTTTCGTAGACGCGCTACTACGTCTGAATAAGATGGAGGCGGTTCGTCGATATGCACCATTAACGGCAAGCCCGTTCGATCGGCAACATCCTGCGCTACATCCAGAGGAGCGATACCGGATGGCCCAGAAGCGTGAGCCCCTATTCTAACTTTTATGCCAACGATAACGCCTGGGTGCGCGGAGGCTACCGCAGCAGCTTCACGCGCAGCCATCAGGCGCATATCGTGGCTCTCACCGACCATAATAGTGCCGCCAAAGCCGTAGATCCCTGCGAACGACACGTGGAGATAGGCTAGGATACGCACCCTGGATTGCTCAATCACATGCTCTCTAAAGCCGGTAAAATTTCCTGGGCCTGCGCTGCCTGCATCCACGAGTGTTGTACATGCAGATTTGTCCGCGAAGCTTTCAGGCTTAACGCCAAGAGAAGTACCGCCCCAATAAACATGTACGTGCAGGTCAATCATGCCCGGGGTTACAATGCTTCCCTTGCAATCAATAACTTGTGCCCCATCCGGTTCCGGCACGTCGAGACCTAAGACTTTGTCTTTTCCAAGGACCAGGTCAGCGACCCGGTCAACGCCATTAGCGGGGTCAATTACCCGGCCACCGCGTAATACAATCGACCCTGTCATAGCGGCTTGTAGGCGATTGCTTCGATTTCGACAGCGATATCGATCATCAATCGCGACTCCGCTGTTGAACGGGCGGGAGGATCTGATGGGAAATGTTTTCCATAAGCTTCATTGAATGCAGAAAAATCATCTCTGTCCCTCAACCACACTGTCGTTTTGACGACGTCAGCTAGTGTACACCCAGCGAGGGCTAATGCTTTAGCCACATTTGCCAGTACTTGGTCAGTTTCAGGTCCGATCCCGCCTGGAACGATAGCCCCATCCTCACCGACGGGCACCTGACCAGAGACAAAAACGAAATCTCCCGCACGTACAGCGGGCGACAGCGGCACATGGGAGGAGCCTAAGCTTTGCTTTTTAGTCATTTTAGAGCCTTCCTATTTTATTTAGATGGTTTTTGAGGGTTTAACCTGAGTACAACGAAAGCCATTTAACTAAGGATCAAGTGACGCAGCCTCGAGCCGCTACAATCTCTTCCCCTTCTATTTTTTTACCACGCAACAGCGTGATACGATCCATCATGTTAGTGACCACACAGGCGTGATTGGGAATGATGCGCACACGTTGGCCCACCGATAGTTGGTGGGGTGTTTTAGAAAGCATTATTCCATGCTCCTCTGACAATGCGTGGATAGTAAGATCAGGATGGTCAACGACATAGCCATAGCCATCCATACCCAACAAATCAGAGGTTAAAACTTTTGAGCCTGCATCAATGATAGCTCTTTTTTCACTGGGTGTTGAAATAACAGTGGCTAGAACGGTAAGTGCACAATCATCCCACTTGGCAGTTCCTCGAGTGACAAGCGATCGGTCGTTATAAATGTATGTTCCCGGACGATACTCAGTTGCAACGGGCACATGATCCGCCTTCCACATACCAGGAGTTCCGCCGGTTGATATTGTATCAACTTGAAGCCCTGCGTTGAGGCAAGCATGCTGAGCATCTGTCAGCCACTGTTGGACCTCTTTTTCCCTGTCAGTAGGAGGATAGGTCATCAAGCCGCCAAACATTAATCCAGCTGTGTTGTTGATGCGCTGCGCAATCTCGCAAGCTGCTTCAGGCGTTTGGACACCACATCGTCCTGCACCAGTGTCACACTCAACAAGGACCCTTAGCGGAGTTGTGTTAGAAAAGGCTGCTGACAAGCCTTCAATCACAGTGAGATTGTCTGCGACTACCGTTAATTTAATCTTACTAGCCAAACGATTTAGTCGGTCGAGTTTTGATGCGCTAAGAATATTGTATGTAATGAGAATGTCATCCAGACCAGCGTTTGCCATTACCTCTGCTTCACTGATTTTCTGGCATGTTATGCCCACTGCACCCGCTTTGATTTGAGCCTTCGCGAGGTCTGGCAACTTATGAGTTTTAATGTGAGGTCTAACGGTTATTTGCGCTTTATTTGCAAAGCTCTGAAACCGATGAATATTTCGTTCCGCAATATCTAAGTCTACTAGGACGGAAGGCGTATCGAGCGTAGCAAACATAGCCGGGGGCAGATTGTCCAACATTCGAAACTCTTTCAATTTTCGTCATTCATTATTGTATTCAATGCCCGATCTATGGCGGTGGAGGCGGCGGCGCGAACGCCGCCGCCCTTATTTCTTAATCCATCATATAAAGTTGAGAATTTGCTGCCCCGAGCTCCGACTTCATCAAGTTAAGGAGTTCGGTTGCCTTGGCGTCTAGGTTGTTTGCGATGTGCTGTTCAAATGCTGGTTGGGCGGCATCGACAAACTCCTGCCGAGTTTCGTCGTTTAGTGCGGTGACTGTCATAGTCTGCATCAATCCCGCCAAACCACGGTCAGATGCCTCGATTATGCGTGCCAACCCGCGGCTGGCGGCCACACACTCTTCCGCAGCCAAGCGCATGGTTGCCTGCTGCGCAGGCGTGAGGCCCTCATACATCGCGCGGTTCACTAAGAACGTGTATGGCGAGAACAGGTGGTTTGTCAGTGTCATGTACTGCTGAACTTCATTGAAGTTCGAGAACGAAATAATTGGGATGGGGTTCATCTGCCCATCAATTACGCCAGTTTGGAGGCCCGAATATACTTCGCCCCAGGCCAGTGGATAAGCTTCAGCACCGAGTGCTTGGATAATGACCTGGTGAGAGGGAAGGGTCATCGTACGGATACGCACGCCTTCCATGTCGTCCAGTGACGCGATTTCCTGTTTGGAATTGGTAATGGCAAAGAAGCCGCCCGTATCTGGGAACCCAAGAACGACGACGTCGCCGAGCGTTTCTTCGATATCCGCCGCCAAGGCTTGGCCAAAGGCGCCATCAAACACATGATATGTCGCCGCGTTGTTGGCAAATGCGAATGGCATGTTCAACACGTCAATCCGCGGGTAATAGCTTGCCATGGCGCCCGTGGAGGAAAGTGTCGCATGGATAATGCCGTCGCGAACTTGCTGCACGTGCTCAGATGCGTTGCCGAGTTGGTTATTACCGAAAATTTCGACGTTAATCTCTCCGTTTGTGGCAGACTCCATAATGTTGCTGAATACGCCTGCACAAGCGTGTTGTGGGTTATCAAAAACATCAGGGTTATTGTCGGTTCCAAATCTAAGTGTTTGTTCGGCATTAGCAGTGGCTGCTACCGCGCACAGCGCGAGTGTTGCCGTCATTGTTCGAAGTTTGGTCATCCGTAAGGTCCTCCTAGGTTGGTTTAGTTTAGTTTGCAAACCCGAAAGCACGAGGCAGGGCTAGCGCGACGTCTTCCATAAAGGCGAACGCAAATAGGACTGCGATTTGCGCCAAAAGGAATGGGAAAAGCTTGATAGAAATCCGTTCAACAGTTTCGCCCGTCACCGATGACAAAACGAACAGACATGCGCCAACCGGTGGGGTCATTAGTGAGATGTTTAGGGCGAGGACAAAGATTATTCCTGCGTGAATTGGCTCCAGACCGATGCTTGCGGTCAGCGGCGTAAGAACTGGAGCCAGCAGAATTAGAATTGCAGTAATGTCCATAATCATGCCGACCACTAAGAGTAGCGCAACGATTATTGCTATAATGACATAGGGGTTCTCACTGAGGGTTAGCACGGCCTGTGCGACAGCCTGCGGAATACGCTCAAAGGTCAGCCAGAAGCCTAAGATGTTCGCAAAGGCGATAATCACAAAAATTACGCCCGTTATCCGAGCAGTGCGGATCAGCATTTGGTAGAGGTCTCGCCACACTAATGTGCGGTAGATGACCCCGCCGAGAAATAGTGCGTATGCCACCGCAATTGATGCGGCTTCGGTAGGGGTTACGATGCCGCCCAATATGCCGCCAAGAATAATTATGGGCATAAATAGTGCGGTTAGCGAATGTTTGAAAGTTGCCCAAATTTCCGCAAAAGTGGCGCCGCGTTCTGCGACGGGCAAGTTCTCGCGCTTTCCCCCGATAACAATAATGCCCATGCAGACCACGGCTATCGCCAGGCCAGGCAAGATACCTGCCGCGAAAAGTCCTGCGATCGAAACGCCCATCAGTGACCCGTAAATCACCATTAAGCCAGAAGGTGGGATCGTGGGTCCGATAATCGACCCTGCTGCTGTAACCGCACAGGCATAGTCACGGCGATAACCGGCTTTAACCATTGCGGGAACCAATGTCCGCCCGAATGCTGCTGCATCAGCCGTTGCCGAACCAGTTAGCCCTGCAAAAAATACAGAAGCTAGCATATTCGAATGAGCCAATCCCCCCCGGAACCGCCCAACTAGAGCTTGCGCAAAGGCAACGAGGCGCTGTGTAATTCCCACCGCATTCATAATCTCGCCGGCAAGTATAAAAAAGGGCATGGCTAAAAACGGGAAAAGATCGAGCCCGGCGAAGATCCGCGATGGTGAAATGGCGAGGAATGATGTCCCTCCAAGCGAGATCAATCCAACTACACCAGCGGCTCCAATGACAAAGCCAATTGGCATTCCAATTAAAATAAGTCCGACGAAAACGACAGCTACGATCATGTCAAACTTTCTTCTCGATTGGGCCTGTCTACATGCGACCCAAGATCGCGCAGCATTGTCAGAAACATTTGAACTGAGGCCAAGAATGCGGCCGCGGGAACGGCAGTGAAAAAGGGACCCATACTCGCCCCGAAGATCATTGCCTCTCTACCGAAGCCGCCTGCAGCGAATGGGATACCTGTCACAAAAAGATAGGTAAACAATGCGAGCGTGACTAAGTCGGCAAAGATCAGAAATCCGCGACGGACACCAATAGGCAGTCGTCCAACGAAACTCATGAGGCCGATATGATCGCGGCGAGCAATTCCTGCAGAGATCGCAAGAAGTGCAGCCCAAATCATTAGGTACCGCGCAAATGCTTCAGGCCAGTCGAGTTGCCAACGGAAATAGTAGCGATCAATAACACCCAGCCAAACATCCAGAACGAGCAACGCCATTAAAATGGCCAATATGAGTTCCACAGCGCGGTTAATGCGGTCGCTCCATAAGGCCGCAAACTCCCATCCTGGATAATCTTTTTCGGGCGGTGCGTCGGTCACTCTGTTCTCCGTGATCGGCTCTAGCAAAAAAGAATCGTTAGGATTCAACCGTAACACGAAATTTATTTTTGGATAGTAAAACTATTTCTTTTGCAATTTTTTGGTCATTAAGTAATTTCGCTACGTATTTAATTGTGTCTGTACACGTAGAGGGCGCCATGTATTGGGAGAAGATGACATCAGCTCGAATTGAGGAGGTTGAGCGCAGTACACCAGTTATTTTGAACTTGGCGGCCATAGAGCAGCATGGCCCTCATCTGCCTGTCGATACTGACGTAGTCATCGGGTCTCATTTTTTGTCCAGGCTTGATCAGGATGATCCGGGGGGCCAACTAATTCTCCCAACAGTGAAAGTAGGGTGCTCGGCGCATCATCTTGATTTTTGCGGAACGTTAAGTGTGCCCCATCGAGTGATGATGGAATATGTTATTTCAATTTTAAATTCGGTCTGTGGCGCTGGCTTTAGGAATATTCTTCTGTTCAATTCGCACGGCGGAAATCAGGCTATCGGTCAGGTCATCTTAGAGGATTTCGGAGCCGCCCACCCGGAGTGTCGAATTGCATTAGTGACATGGTGGACTTTGGCTCGGGATGCGCTCGCTGAAGTCAGCGAGACTGGACAGTTTGGGACAGGCCATGCTTGTGAATTTGAGACGTCCTTGATGATGGCAGCGGGAGCGGTTGCGCCAAGTATCGATTTGCCGGCAGGGGAGTTCTTTGTCAAAAGTTACGCCTGGGCCGACGGTTCAATGCTTTATAAGAGTGGAGGCACCCTTTATCGCTCAATGCACAGTATTTCTGGAGGCAGTGGTGTCGTGGGCCAGCCTGATGCCGCGAGCGTCGAGCAGGGAAACAAGATAACAGAGGAGGTGGTGAGGCGTTTGAAGGCAGTGGTTGAGGACCTTGGCCAGTTTGCCCCATAAAATCAGATCGCGGCGATGCAGGCCCTAAAAGTCAAATGATCATCGCTGCTGACCGAGTTGATTATTTTGTCGCGAACGCCTTATTTATTATGTCCATTCTGAGGCGATTGTAAGTTTGATGAATGAGAATTGTGGACCGAGGTCCACCTAAATACCGACGCGCGCAACTGACGAAAGCACTGCAACATGACGAAACGTACTCCACCGCTATCCTCGTCAGGCAAATCTAAATTACCGAGCCGTGGTTCTGGCAACTTGATGGATATCTTGCGCAGCTCGGTACCTGATTTGAACGACGGCGAAGCCAAGGTAGCGCGTATCATTTTAGCAAACACTGAATGGGTCTCACATGCATCAATAAAAGCAGTGGCGGATAGGGCTGCCGTTTCCGAACCAACTGTCTTACGTATGTGCCGTCGAATTGGCCTAGAAGGCTTTAAAGCTTTAAAGCATCGTCTCGCTCAAGATTTAATTCTAACGCAGGTATTAAACACACCGCACCTGGAGGACGGTGATGCATTCCCCAGTGAATTGGTTAAGGTGATGCTTGACTCATCAATGGGGGCATTGCGCGGTGCAGCGCAGGCAACTGACGTCAAAGTATTGGATAAGGCTGCCGCCGCGGTCGTCAAATCACGGATCACCTACTGCATTGGCGTGGGCGGGTCATCAAGTGTGTTGTGTGAAGAACTCGAAAACCGCATGTTTCGACTTGGTCTTCCCGTCCAATCAATTCTGGATTCCTATCGTCAACGAATGGCTGCAGCCGTCGCGAAGAAGGGCGATCTGTTCGTTGCTATTTCTTCTACCGGCGTCCCCGCGCCAGTGGTGCAATCTATCGAATTGGCTCGATCGAACGGCGCAACGACGTTAGCGATTACGCAAGTTGATAGTCCCCTGGCCAAGGTGAGCGAAATTGTCTTGCCGGTCGAATTTTTCAACGATCACACCTTTTTTATGCTGCCTGCACAGACGCGCTATGCACAGCTTTTCACTATCGATTGTTTGATGGGAACAATCGCGGCACGGATGCCCGATGCCGCTGCTAATTTACAGTCAATCCGCAACACCCTGCGGGCTCTTCATGGCACCATTCGGCACCAACCAATTGGCGATTAGTTTGTTGTGTTAATTTCGCCATCTAAGCTATTCGAACACACCAGTTTCGGCATGTCGCGCCTCAATAGCTTCCATGTAAGCGCGTCCCCGCTTTCCTGCTTTTTGAAAACTTTTATATGCCAATACCCGTAATACTGATTGAACACCTGAATAACTGTCAAACAGGTAAGGAGATTCAACTGGACAGGTAAGGGTCCATCGCGCAAATGCTGGCACGACACGCGCGGAGGGATCTGTGAGTAATAGGATTGGGACGCCACGATCATGAAGAGCCTCCATTTCATTTTTTAACGAGCTGAGGATACGGCGCAAGCCGATAACCAAAACCACATCTTCACTCGTCAGATCCGCAGTACTCTCAGTGATAGTTTCGCCTGGTCCAGGCGAAATGCGTGTTCCACTTCGAAATTGTAGAAATTGATTGCGAGCGTAGCTGGCTAAAAAATGGCTATTGCGAAATCCCATGAAAACGAGGTTGCGCGAGGCAACTAGAGCATCGGCCATCTCGTCAATTTCAGACGGCACCAAGCCGTTAAGGGATTGGGTCAGATTACGCGTTTCTACTTCTAAAAAGTCTGACAGAAATTCATTGTCTGCAGTGTTATTGGCCGGTCCTGTTTGAAACAAGGGCGAACCCCAGCTGCGAGCGTCACGCGCGGCGAGCCGCATTTCTTCATAACTAGAAAACTGGGCGCGCCTCACGAAGCGTGTGATTGTGGCCTTGGACACATCTGCTCGTTCAGCCAACTCAGAGGCAGAGTAAAGTCCTAGCTCTCCTGGGGCATCAAGGATGACATCGGCAACCCTTTTTTCTTGCTTGCTGAAGTCTTGATAAATTCTGTGCAGGGTATCTACGATGACACTATGTGAGCTAGGTCCGCCTGCTTTTTTCTTATTTTTTGTCACACAGATCACCGCTTAATTACATGAAATTAATTTTTCATAGTTCTTGCTTTTGTGAAATTTTTATATCATCCTTAACCTGAAATTAAAAGAGCTTGAAATATATTTTAGTGTCCGTTGCGAAGCTTTAATGTGGGAGCAGGATGCGTTCTGGGCCGTTCGCAGCCCACCTTGAGAGGAGCTTTGACAGTGCGCTTCACCAACACTTTAGGCCTAGAGAAAGACAATGAACTCTTGCTTAATTCTATGGCAAGCAAGGGGGCCGCATATGGGCCAGAACAATCGGCCGTGTTAAACGATGACGCATTTGCTATTGCCAAGTCCACTATTTCTGCCTGGCCTGGATATGTGCCGACCCCTCTAATCCAGCTAAAGTCACTCGCTGCCAAAGCACGTGTTGAGAGCATACATTACAAGGATGAGGGCCCGCGTTTTGGTCTCGGAAGTTTTAAGGCGCTAGGTGGAGCTTATGCCGTTTCACAGTTGTTGCGTCGTGAAATCGCAAGGATCAAAGGCATTGAAATGCCCAAAATTAGTGCGCTCTTAGACGGTACATATAGTGATTTGATATCTCAGGTGACTGTGTGTTGCGCGACAGATGGCAACCACGGTCGTTCTGTCGCCTGGGGTGCGCAGACATTTGGCTGCAAATGTGTAATCTTAATTCACTCGACAGTCAGCGAAGGTCGCAAGCACGCTATCGAGGCCTATGGGGCCACTGTAATCCGCACCAAAGGTAATTACGATGACAGCGTGCGTGAGGCACAAGAGTCAGCAACCCGAGAGGGATGGTTCGTTGTCTCTGATACCTCGTACCCAGGCTACACAGATATACCAAAGGACGTGATGCAGGGTTACGAACTAATGGCCGCTGAAGCCTGTGACCAATTGGAGGCTGCGCCTACACATATTTTTTTACAAACTGGCGTTGGCGGTATGGCGGCGGCAGTGGCTGCCTACACCAAGCGCAGATATGGCAATGATCGGCCAGTGATTGTGTTGGCGGATCCTGATCAATCTGCTTGTTGGCTTGAATCCATAAGACACGGAACTCCTACTCCAGTGCATGGTGATTTAGACACTTTAATGGCGGGCCTAGCCTGTGGCGAAATTAGTGTGATCGCTTGGGATATCCTGCGCCAGACTGCCGATGCCGTAATGTCAGTTACGGATGATGACGCAGTAATGATGATGCGGGTTTTGGCTAATCCGACCGCAGAAGACTTACCAATCGTTGCTGGAGAGTCGGCCGTGGCAGGCTTGGCTGCACTGATGGCCGCAGCGGATCATTCCCAAGCGCGCAGCAAATTGAGTTTGGATGCTAATTCTAGAGTTCTCATATTTGGCACCGAAAGTGACACGGATCCTGATCTATACGTAAAATTGATAGGGCGCAGTGCTGATGAAGTTCGGAAAATCAGATGAATGTTCAGATCAACTTAGACCGCTTGATGGGCCGTGTCTTCGCCTTGGGCAAAATTGGTGCACTGCACGGCGGTGGTGTGAAGCGTCTCGCTCTAAGCGATGAGGACAGGGCAGGGCGTGACCTTGTCATCCAGTGGATGGAAGAGGCAGGCCTTCAAATTACCACTGATGTAATTGGCAATACCTGGGGAGTGCGCGCAGGCTCTGACGATGCAGCGCCCGTGATCATTGGGTCTCATATAGACACTGTCGCCACTGGAGGTTTGTATGATGGAGCTTTAGGCGTTTTGGCTGGGCTTGAAATTATTCAGGCCTTGAATGACGCGGGGGCAGTGACCCGTCTGCCAGTGGGAATTGCTTTTTTTACAAATGAAGAGGGTGCGCGGTTTGCCCCCGACATGATGGGTTCGGGCGTTGCACAGGGCGCGCTGGATTTGGATGAAATGCTGTCAGTTCAGGGAATTGATGGCAAAACGGTAGGGGAAGAGCTTCTACGTATTGGTTACGCAGGCAAAGCCTCAGTGCTTGCTCTACGTCCCCACTGCTTCCTGGAACTGCATATTGAACAAGGGCCAGTCCTTGAAGCCGAAAGTTTGGCCATTGGCGCGGTGACCGGCGTGCAAGGCATTTCTTGGGCTGAATATGTCATTGAAGGGCAGTCCTGCCACGCGGGTACTACGCCGATGGTGATGCGACATGATGCGGGGCTGGTTGCTGCACAAATTGCCGTTGAAGCGCGCGCCATTGCGAATGATTTTGGGCCGCCTCAAGTGGCCACCGTTGGCATGTTTGACGTTTCACCTGGTCTGGTAAACGTCGTGCCTGAGCGTGCAGTGTTGACCGTTGATTTGCGCAACACCTGTGATGAGACGCTCAAAAAAGCTGAAGAGCGCCTTAATCGAGCGGCTGAAGATTTCGCTGTGGCACAAGGGTGTAAAGTTCAACGTCGTAGTCTTGCTAGGTTTGCACCTGTTGAATTTGATTTAGGTCTTGTCGGTGAGATTGAATCTCATGCGAAGTCTTTGGGTTATTCAGTGCGCCTAATGCCCTCTGGTGCAGGTCATGATGCACAGATGTTCGCGCCAAATTGCCCCACCGCTATGGTCTTTGTGCCTTCGAAAGACGGATTAAGCCACAACATCAATGAATTTACAGCTCCGGAGCATATTGCTCCCGGTGTCGATGTGTTGCTGGGGGTTGTATTAGGCCAGGCCGAATTGGTCTCTTAATGAGAGTGAAAAAAATGAAGCGTGAATATATGGCTGCAGCGGCCCAATTAGGGCCAATAGCTAAGGATGAACCGCGCAGTTCGGCTGTGTCTCGAATGGTTTCATTGCTACATGAAGCAAAAGCGCGCGGCGTTGAATTAGTAGTGTTTCCAGAATTGGCGCTGACCACATTTTTTCCGAGATGGTACACTGAGGATGATGCTGAGTTGGATGCATGGTTTGAAACTCAGATGCCGAATGCTGATGTGCAGCCTTTATTTGACGCAGCCGCAAAACTTAATGTTGGTTTTTACCTCGGCTACGCCGAGTTGGTTGTGCAAAATGGGAAGAAGCAACGTTTCAACACATCAATAATTGTTGACGGTTCTGGGAAGATTGTCGGAAAATACCGTAAAATCCATTTGCCTGGCCATTTTGAACATGAACCATGGCGACCATTTCAACATCTCGAAAAGTGTTACTTTGAGAAAGGAGACTTAGGATTTCCGGTTTTTGATGCGTTTGGCGGTAAGGTTGGCATGTGTATATGCAATGACCGGCGTTGGCCCGAGACGTTCAGGGTCATGGGCTTGCGAGGAGCAGAGTTAGTCATGCTCGGCTACAATACGCCGCGACATTATCCTCTTGCTCCAGAGCACGATCACTTACAAGATTTTCATAATCATTTGTGCATGCAGGCGAGTGCATATGCAAATGGTTGCTGGATTATCGGGACTGCAAAAGCAGGATTAGAAGAAAACTGCGATTTGATCGGTGGTAGCTGCATCATCGCGCCAACTGGAGAAATTGTGGCCAAAGCACAGGGCGTCGGTGACGAACTGGTAATTGCCAAGATCAATTTGGATCGTTGTAAAGAACTGCGCGAGAACGTTTTCAATTTTTCACTTCACCGCCAGCCGGACGAATACAAAGATATTTGTGCGCCAAAGTAGGGTCCTTTGGCTCTTTTTTTGCGAATGAAACTCGGGGGAAAGGACTGCGAAAAATATCAACCTCTGTCACCAATCTGAGAGTTGATCATGCGCAGAGCGCAAATTAACAGCGGAACACTTCAACACTTTTTTGAAAGTGGTCCATAAAGTCTATGGTGAGCATGGATGGCGCTTTATGGACGGGTCTGACCAATGAAATTCTATGTGGGAGCGATGGCCTAAATGGCCTAAAGCTAAGTCCTTTTTGAGCATATTGGACTGCGTCAAGCTCGCTGACGACCGAAACGCCAATCCCATTACAAATTAGCTCGCAGGCCGCAGTGAATTGGCGAACTTCAACATGCGAATTGATGGCACAATTCGCCATTTGGAAGCGATTGGAAAGTTGACTGAAAAAGATACTGTCCTTGCGCGTATGTATCATGGGCTCGTCCGCTAAATCTGATGGCGAAATCTCCTCCAAATTTTCAAGCCGATGCCCACTAGGAAAGATACATACTGTACGTAGGTTCAGCGCGATTTGTTCGACCGCGGGGTGTCCAAAAAATTCACCTGTGATGCCGAGGTCGTATTGCTCATTCACCATCCACTCTAAAATTCTTTCTGGACGATCTGGTTCAATGGTCATTGTCACACCGGGGCGGTCTTTCAAGAAGTTGGCGACGACTATTGGCAGGTGGCTGGTTGCAAATCCTGGCAGGCAAGCAATTCTGAGATGCCCTGCTTTGTGACGTGTGATGTCAGCGCTCACGTCGGCAATGTGACGCATCAGTTCGAGCACTCTACGGATATCAGGTTCTAAAACTTGAATTTCTTGGCTTGGGCGAAGTTGGCCATCGCGTTTTTCAAAAAGCTGAAAATCAAAATCTTTTGCTAGGTCTGAAAGCAGCCGACTAATTGCGGGTTGGCTTATGCCTAGATTTGATGCCGCTGCAGTCATTGAGCCGCTTGCTATAACTGACATAAGCGCTTCAAGCTGACGAATTTTTGGAATGTTGCGTGATGTCATGTGGTTAACCCCCTAGTGCCATAATTATAATGAAATGTTATGAAAATCCACAAGAATAATTACTTGCATTATAAATATTTGAAGATACGCTTGTAAATCTGAGGATCTTTTCGGGTGGGTACCCGTGTGATTTTTTGCGCCAATGAGCGCACAAGGGAGGGAAATATGAAAAAGTATCTCGTGAGCGGTGCAGCGATTGCCGCAGCATTATCACCAGTCGCGGCATATGCTCAGACGGAAGTCCATTTCTGGCATGCGTTTACTGGTCGGTTGGGAGATCTGGTTGCCGAGCAGGTTGAACAATTCAACGCAAGCCAAAGTGATTATGTCGTAGTGCAAACTCATAAAGGCAACTACTCGGAGACGTTGAATGCCGGTATCGCGGCTTTCCGCGCAGGTGAGCAGCCTCACGTCTTGATGGTCTTTGAGGTTGGCACAGCAACAATGATGGCAGCAGAAGGTGCCGTGCGTCCCGTTTATGAGGTCATGGCTGAAAGCGGTGCGCAGTTTGATCCAGACGCTTATATCGGGGCAGTGAAAGGTTATTACACCTCTACCGATGGGGACATGTTGTCCCTTCCATTTAACTCCTCGACACCTGTTTTGTGGGTCAACCGTGATGCATTCGAGGCAGCTGGCGTCGATCCCGATATTGATCTCTCAACTTGGGAGAAAGTTGGGGAAGCCCTTGACGCTCTGAAGGCAGGAGGAGAGGATTGCCCTCTCGTGACGGCATGGCAGAGCTGGATCCATTTGGAGAATTTCTCGGCTTATCATGATGTTCCATTTGCGACCCGCGACAATGGTTTTGCAGGTCTAGATACGGAACTGACATTTAATGGCCCCGCTCAGATCGCACACCTGACTGCTATGCAAGAGTGGGCTCAAGACGGTAAGTTTATTTACACTGGTCGTCGCAATGAGGGTGGCGCGAACTTCCGTTCTGGTGACTGTGCTCTGTTTACGGAGAGTTCCGCTGGATACGCGGGTATCAGCTCCGAGGCTGAGTTTGATTTCGATGTGAGGCCACTTCCTTATTGGGAAGCAATTGCATCTGAACCTCAAAACACAATCATTGGCGGTGCGTCTTTGTGGGTCATGGAGGGTCATGATGCTGCTGAATATCGCGGTGTTGGCGAATTCTTAAGCTTCCTGTCGTCTACCGATATCCAAGCCGCTTGGCACCAGAATACTGGATACTTGCCCATCACTGCGGCTGCTGGCGATGCCACACGCGCTTCTGGCTTCTATGACGAAAACCCAGGTACCGATGTGGCTGTTATCCAAATGACAGCTAATGAGCCAACGGCAAACTCAAAAGGTTTGCGCTTGGGCTCGTTTGATCAAATCCGCGGAATTATTGATGAAGAACTCGAAGCGATTTGGTCCGGTGATAAGTCGCCACAGGAGGCGATGGACAGCGCAGTTGAGCGTGGAAACGGCTTGCTTCGTCGGTTCGAGCAGGCGAACCGCTAATCACCATGGTTTAGGTGCGGGCTATTACGGCCCGCACCTCATCGGGGTCTCACAATGGAAAAGCGTGTAACTTTTCGTGGCTGGGTTCTGCCCTTGCTTTTGATAGCGCCACAAGTACTGGTGTCGGCTGTTTTCTTTTTCTATCCCGCTGCGCAAGCCATTTGGCAGTCACTCTTCATTCCAGATCCCTTTGGTCTGTCCGCAGAATTTGTCGGGCTTGGAAATTTTGAGTTTCTATTGTTGGATCGGTACTACCGCGCATCTTTTTTGACAACGGCCATATTTTCCGTGCTGGTAACTCTATGTTCTATGGTGCCCGCGCTGTTTCTAGCCGTAGTCGCCGATCGCTTAATCAAGGGTTCAGGACTATACCGAACGCTTCTCATTTGGCCGTATGCCGTGGCTCCTGCAGTAGCAGGAGTTTTGTGGATGTTTATGTTTAATACCCGTGTTGGGGTAGTCTCGTGGTATCTAGGTCACCTTGGCTACGATTGGAACCATGTGCTGAACGATGGCGAGGCAATGGGCTTAGTTGTCGTTGCTTCGGCATGGGGGCGCATCAGTTATAATTTCCTATTTTTCTTTGCCGCCCTGCAGTCAGTGCCGAGATCGGTTATTGAGGCGGCTGCTATTGATGGCGCTCATTTTTGGCGCAGGTTTTTCGGCATCGTTCTACCATTGATCACTCCAACAGCGTTTTTCTTATTGGTGGTTAATGTAGTCTATGCGTTTTTTGAAACTTTTGGAGTAATCCACACGATTACATCCGGTGGACCACAACAGGCGACAACTATCCTCGTGTACAAAGTGTTCTCTGATGGATTTGTCGGACAAGACTTGGGATCTTCTTCCGCCCAGTCAGTGATTTTGCTGTTTGTGGTCGGATTATTGACAGTCATTCAATTTAAATATGTCGAGAAAAAGGTGCATTATTGATGGCTCAGTCTCATGGAATGGTGGAGCGTCGTGGTGCGGGATTGTGGCTGAGCCATCTCTTTATGATTTGCGGCGTTTTGTTAGTTTTTTTCCCAATATGGCTCGCATTTGTCGCCTCTACGGTCACGCAGCCGGAAATTGTTCGACCGCCAATGCCGCTGCTCCCCGGAGAGCACTTTTGGGAAAATTATAAGGCGGCTCTCTTTTCAGGCGTCAACGTGCCAGTTCTGCAGATGCTGTTTAACAGCCTTGTGATGGCGCTTGGCATCGCTGTTGGGAAAATTGTGATTTCATTGTTGTCAGCTTTTGCAATTGTATATTTTCGCTTTCCTGGGCGCACAACTTTCTTTTGGATGATCTTCATCACTCTCATGTTGCCAGTTGAGGTGCGTATTGTGCCGACATTTGAGGTGGTTGCCGGGTTTGGAATGCTCAACAGTTACGCGGGGCTGATTTTCCCTCTCATAGCCTCTGCGACGGCGACATTCTTATTCCGTCAGTTTTTCTTGACGATACCAGATGAATTAGCTGAAGCGGCTCGCGTCGACGGCGCAAAGCCTATGCGATTTTTCATCGATATAGTTGTGCCTATGAGCCGAACTAATATTGCGGCCCTCTTTGTCATCTTGTTCATCTATGGATGGAACCAGTATTTGTGGCCGCTTTTGATCACCACGGATCCAAGCATGAACACGATTGTGATGGGGCTAAATCAAATGTTCCCTTCTGGTGACGATGTTGCTGAGTGGCCTGTAATTATGGCGACATCGATCCTAGCAATGGTTCCGCCCATATTTGTAGTGGTTTCGATGCAACGGCTGTTTGTACGAGGCCTGGTTGATAGTGAGAAATAGGATGGCGACGGTAAGTCTTAAAAATATAAAAAAGAGCTTCGGTCCGGTCGATGTCATACACGGTATAAGCGTAGATATTGTGGACGGAGAATTCATCGTTATCGTTGGGCCATCAGGCTGCGGAAAGTCCACTCTCCTTCGAATGGTTGCCGGTTTGGAGACTGTAACTGCAGGCGATATTTTTATTGCCGATCATCGTGTGAATGAGAAGGAACCGATGGAACGGGATATTGCAATGGTTTTTCAAAACTATGCGCTTTACCCGCACATGTCGGTACGCGAGAACATGGGATACGGCCTCAAAATTGCGGGGCTTCCTAAGGCACTCATTCACTCAAAAGTCGAAGATGCTGCAAAGTTGCTGCAATTGACTGATTTGCTGGATCGTAGGCCACGACAATTGTCCGGCGGTCAGCGTCAGCGCGTCGCGATGGGGCGCGCAATTGTCAGGGAGCCATCTGTCTTCCTTTTTGATGAGCCACTGTCAAATTTGGATGCCAAATTGCGCGTCCAGATGCGCTTAGAGATACGCGAGCTGCAACAAACTCTCGGAGTTACGTCTCTATACGTTACGCATGACCAGGTTGAAGCCATGACCATGGCAGATCGGATGATTGTCATGAACGATGGTGTTGCGGAGCAAATCGGAACGCCTCTAGAAGTATACGAGAGGCCACAAACCTTGTTCGCAGCCCAATTCATTGGCAGTCCTGCAATGAATGTGTTTGACGCCCACATAAAAGATAAAGTGGTTTGCGTTGACGTTGTCAAAATTGGAACTGCCAGGCTCCCAGATGGCCCCGTTAAACTTGGCATTCGACCAGAACATCTTGTGCCTGATAATGAGGGATCAATAAGCATTGAGATGCGCATGTCAGAGCCCCTGGGCGCGAATACGCTTTTGCATGGCCGCTTACAGGCATCTGATGACCAGCAGGTAACTGCAAGCTTAAATGGGGTGCACAATCTCGAAGGCGTGCAAGCGCCCATGCGGTTTAGTGTGGCTGCAGACAATATTCATTTGTTTGATCCAGTTTCGCTAAAGAGGTTGGTGGATGATTGAGCTAGATGCGGCGGAAGCATTTCGCGGTGCACAAAATACAGTTCGAATAGTTGGTCACCGAGGCGCCCGCGGCGTACTCCCCGAAAATTCTATGATTGGCTTTGAATTTGCCATTAATACTGGGGTAAAGTTGCTTGAATTTGATGTTGTTATGACTGCGGATTTCGTACCCGTGATTACGCACAATCACAGGCTTCATGCGCCAACATTCCGAGGGCTCGACGGTCATTTTATTACGGAAGAACGACGTATCTCAGAGCTGACTTGGGATGAACTCCGTCAATATGAAATTGGATGGATTGATGGATCTACGGCTTATGGTCAGCGGTTTCCTGACCAAGCGCAGGTTGGCGATGTCCATGTGCCAAAACTTGAAGACTTGCTCACATTAGTTTCGCATACCCAGCATTCAGATACTTTCTTAATGCTAGAAATTAAGTCTGATCCCCAATTTGTTTCTGCTCCCAGATACCGTGAGCGCTTAGTCGCGGAAGTCGTCAAGGTTGTTCGGAGGACTGATCTGTCAAAGAGAACGGTGCTCCATAGTTTTGATTGGGACTTGTTGAAGGTTTGTCAGGCATATGCGCCGGATTTGCCCACATCATTTTTGACGTACTTAAATCCGCCGCAGACGCATTGCGGTGAGGATTCGTCCCGAACGGTTTCACCGGAATTTAATGGGTGTGAAGAAACAATCCCCCAGCTGGTAAAAGACGCGGGCGGCAAGCTTTGGTGCCCTTATTTTGAAGATGTAAGCCAGGATATTATTGATCAGGCAAAAGAACTTGGCCTGATAGTGGCCGTTTGGACGGTGAATGAGCCGGCTGACATCAAGCGAATGTTAGGGTTTGGGGTAGATGCCATTGTGACTGATTATCCTGGTCGAGTTCAGAGGTTAATCGCAGATTACGGCTACCGAATTGCCACACAAACCCGCAGCAAGGCTCGGCTGGAGGCGTCTAAGCAGGCCAGCTGATCTTTTAAATTCTGGACAAGCGCCAAGTTGGGTTCAGCGCAGCAGCGGCCAGAAAGTTGTTTGTTTCGACCCCTGCGAACATTCCGTCTCGTTCTACTAAGACGGTCCGCCAATTACGTGCAGCCGCTCCAAGAATATCAGTGTGCAGTGTATCCCCGCACATCACTATTCTGGAGGGAGGTACATTGGGCAGGGACTGCTCAATCATCTGGAACACTTCTGGAAACGGCTTCCCGTAAAATCTAATGTCTGTCACGCCGCTATCCGCCAACAGATGGCCAAAGTGTCCTGGTTCAAGTGAAAACCCGTGATCACGAGGAGCAGCGATATCGGCATTGGCAATGATTACGGGCCGTGGCCGTTTCAGGAGGCTGTCACGCAGTATCGACTGGCGCTCAAGGGTCCACCTCTCGGTTGAAAGAAACAGGAAGCCATCTACTGCGTCATAATCATTGCTTTTATCCGATAGTTTGATGGTATCTTTTCCAATATCGCCTAGATGATCGAAATCTGCAGCAATACAGCCCCAAACTCGTTCGTCTAAATCTCTGATTGCAGCATCTCTGCTCGTTATGACTTCGTGAGGTTCGACCCGCATACCGAGCTTGTTAAATTTTTTTGTCGCCTGATCGTGGGGATAGCTCGCAGCATTTGACAGGATGCGTATTCTGAACCCGTTTTGACGTAGTTGATCAAGTCTATGCGCCGCTCCAGGGATAGGCGTCTCACCAACGTTTAAAACTCCAAATGCGTCGAACACAAAGGCATCCGCATCATCTGAAATTTCGATGAGAGAGCCGATAAGCTTTGATTTCTCTGGAGGGACAGCCCGTGGAAGTCTGTGCCGAATGGCTTCGTACCGTTCAAATATGCTTGCTACGTCATGCATGAATGTAGGTGGCCTTTCGATCAAAGTGTCAGCGCATTCACCCTGCACTCTTCTTCTATAGAAAGAAAGTTACAAAACAACATAATTTGATAAATTAAGATTATTTTTCTAATTTACCAAAGAGTTTTACCAAAATTTTCGTATAATTGTAACATAAAATTACAAATTTTGTTGCTTTGTTGTTTTTGTGGTGTATCGTCTGATTCTGTGGGAGGCACGGGTCGTGGCGTCTAAAAAAATTCGTAGGCATGAGTTGATTTTGGAGCTCGTCAGAGAGCGCGGAGGAGTGAGCGTTGGCTCGCTATCTGAGATGCTTGGCGTATCAATGCAAACCATTCGCCGAGACGTCGACGTGTTGTGCGATGGCAAGACGTTGCGGAGAGCTCATGGCCGTATTGAGCTCACCGCCGGGCACATAAATACACCGTTTGATCAGCGTGCCGGTACGAATTTGATGGGCAAGCGCGCCATCGCATCAGTTGTGGCGTCTCAAATTCCCAACGGTGCAACACTTTTCATGTCGATTGGCTCGACGCCTCTCACTGTCGCGCGCGCGCTGAGGTATCACAAAGAGCTGACCGTGATTACGAATAACTTAAGCGTTGCTATGGCGCTTAGCGAAGAACTTTCAAATCGGATCATTCTTCCGGGCGGAGAACTGCGCTTGCCTGACCGGGATTTTGTCGGTGAGGAAGTGGTATCGTTTTTCGGCCGTTATCGCGCTGAATTTGCGGTTTTTGGTACGGCTGGAGTGGCTGAGGATGGTCGACTGCTTGAGTTTCATGAGGCAGAGGTCAGGGCGAGTGAGGCCATGCGTCTAAACGCACAGCGTTCAATTCTTGTCATAGACGGCAGTAAATTTGGTCGGCTTGCACCCGCGGCCGGGGCAATGATTTCGGATGTGAGTGAGGTCATTTGCGATGTAAGGCCCGATCCAATTTTTGATCCTGTAGTTGAGTCAGTTGCAGATCGAATTTCGTTTGTAGGAAGAACTGAATGACAGAGCCTTCCACTTTTGTAAAAGTTGACAACGTTGCCAAACGCTGGAACGGCCAGCTCGGTGTTGAAGATGTTTGCTTGTCTATTCCTAGAGGAGCGTTCGTGGCTCTCTTGGGGCCGAGTGGGTGCGGCAAATCTACTACTTTGAGACTTTTGTCGGGCTTAGAGCTGCCCGATGAGGGCCGCATCATAATTGATGGCGTGGACGTCACTGATGCTGCGCCATCAGATCGTAATCTTTCTATGGTCTTTCAGTCCTACGCTCTATTTCCTCACTTGAGCGTCGCTGAAAATGTAGTTTTCGGGCTTAAGGTACGCAAAGTATCAGCGGCAGAGCGTCGGAAGAAGCTTCAACGCGCACTAGAGATTACCGGTTTGCTTGGATACGAGGCGCGCAAGCCTGGCGAACTGTCGGGGGGACAGCGCCAGCGTGTTGCTCTGGCGCGGGCAATTGTCGCAAACCAGCCACTTTGTTTAATGGATGAGCCGCTATCAAACCTGGACGCTAAATTGCGTGCATCAGTGCGCAAGGATATTAAAAAGCTACAAATTGATCTCGGTATAACTGTTGTCTACGTAACTCATGATCAAACAGAAGCCATGAGTATGGCTGACATGGTCGTCTTAATGAAAGATGGCCGCATACAGCAATCTGGCACGCCAGAAGACCTTTATTATTCTCCTGCAAATACATTTGTTGCTGAATTCGTCGGGGCGCCGCCAATGGCACTCATCAATGCCTCTGCACTGGGAGGTTTCGATGGCGTCGACAAAGTTGGCTTGCGTGCCGAAAACATAACAGTGGCCCAAAAAGGCAAGGGACGGCTCTCGTGCAAGGTGACTGAGTGTGAATTTTTGGGTTCCGAAACTTTCGTGGGATTGGAGCACAAAGCCGCTTCAGGTTTAACTCTAAGCCTGCCTGGGCTGCACAATATCCCATCAGGGGAAACGATAGAAATTTCGTTTTCTGACAACGATCTTCACTTTTTCAACAGTGCAGGCAATCGACTTGCAAATCATGCCCATTAAGGGCTTCGCGCATTAGCTGTCTAATGCAAATCAGGGAGGACTAAATGACACTTTCACGCAAATTAGGAGTTGTTGCTACCGCTGCGACAGCGCTTGCCACACCCGCTATCGCGGACACCGAACTCACTATGTACTACCCTATTGCGGTAGGGGGTGCTTTGACGGAGGTGGTCGATGGGATCGTTGCCGATTTTGAGGCGGCGAACCCAGACATCACAGTCAATGCGATTTATTCAGGCAACTATGATGACACGCGGGTTCGAGCGCTTTCGGCTCTTTCGTCGGGCGAACCTGCTCAGTTGGCAGTCATGTTTTCAATCGATGCCTATGATCTGATTGAACAGGAGCTGATTGTTGCGTTTGACGACATCGAAGGTGTCGACCCAGCTTGGCTGGATAGCTTTTATCCTGCCTTGATGGCGAATGGCCGCATTGAAGGGAAGACTTGGGGGATCCCATTCCAACGCTCAACAATTGTGGCTTACTATAACAAAGATATGTTTCGGGCCGCTGGTCTAGATCCGGAAAGCCCCCCCAGCACGTGGGAAGAAATGATTTCTATGGGACAGGCGCTCACGAACGGTGACACCTACGGTCTCATGATCCCATCAACCGGCTATCCGTATTGGATGTTCCAGGCGTTGGCCATTCAGAACGGAAAAGAAGTTATGTCAAACGATGGCTTGACTACTTATTTCGATGATGAGGCAGTGGTCGATACTTTGGAGTTTTGGCTGTCTCTCAGCCAAGAGCATGGCATCATGCCAGAAGGTACTGTCGAGTGGGGCACATTGCGCCAAGCCTTCCTAGAAGGACAAACAGCAATGATGTGGCACTCCACGGGTAATCTTACCGCAGTTAAAAATAACGCTACCTTTGACTTCGGTGTGGCAGAACTGCCGGCCAATGTTCGTCCAGGCTCGCCAACCGGCGGCGGTAACTTCTACGTTTTCGAAGACACCACGCCAGAAGAGCGCGCAGCCGCTCTTCGGTTGATTGAATTTATGACGTCGCCTGAGCAGGCAGCTGCTTGGTCAATTGCAACGGGTTACATGGGTGTGTCACCTGCCGCATATGAGACCGAAGCTCTTAAGGCTTACACTGCTGAGTTTCCACCTGCATTGGTTGCTCGGAACCAACTTGAAAATGCAGTTGCAGAGTTCTCAACCTTTGAGACGGCTCGAGTTCGTGAAGGCTTAAATAATGCAATTCAGGCGGCTTTGACGGGTGCTGCGACGCCTGAGGCGGCATTGTCCGAAGCACAAGATGCTGCAGAGCGGTTATTGAGCGCTTATCAGTAATAACTTGTTGGGCGCCCATATTTTTGGGCGTCCAACGTCTTGCAGAGGTCAACTTGATGTCAAGATTTGTTCAGATAGAGCGACGTCGGCAGGCGATTTACGGGTGGATTTTGCTTTCGCCCGCTGTAGTTTTGTTGAGCACATTTGCATTTTATCCCTCAGTAGCAACTTTTTGGGCCAGCATCTTCAGTCGCCAAACCCGTCGGCGTCCGAGTGAGTATGTGGCGTTTGAAAATTACTCTGACTTATTTGCCGATCCGACATTTTGGAAAGTTGTGATAAACAATTTGATCTACGCTGGTGCGACGATCCCAATATCAATTGTAATCGCATTGGCGATGGCGCTTTGGGCAAACTCTAAAATCCCGGCACGCGGCTTCATTCGCACAGCGTATTTTACGCCAACAGTTCTGCCGATGATCGCGGCAGCAAATTTGTGGTTATTTTTCTATACACCGGGTCTCGGTGTGTTGGATCAAATTGGTAGCTTGGTTGGGCTGCCGAGTGTCAACTGGCTAGGCCAGCCCTCGACGGCCTTGTGGGCAGTCATCATGGTTACGATCTGGAAAGAGGCTGGCTTTTTTATGATTTTCTATCTCGCTGCGCTTCAGACCATCCCGGAAGATTTGAAGGAGGCGTCTGATATCGAGGGCGCGAGCAGGTGGACTTATACAAGGCGTATTGTTTTGCCTTTGTTAATGCCGACGACCCTTTTCATAATGGTCAATGCGCTCATTAATTCAGTGAAGCTGATAGATCACCTGTTTATTCTGACCAAAGGTGGTCCCAATGACGCATCAAAACTTATCCTCTATTATATATGGGAGATGGCTTTTGCGTTCTTTGATGCGCCGCACGCCGCCGCGATGACGATCCTAGTGCTTTTGGTCCTAGGCATTGTCGCGGGGATCAAATTCACAATTCTGGATAAGCGGACCCATTATCAATGAGCCGTACCATTCAAAATATCGAGCCGCTTGGAGCCATTGTTCTTGCCATAATCTGGGTCTCGCCCCTCGTGTTCGCGTTCTGGGCAGCGTTTCATTCGACGTCTGACGCAGTAAACTTCAATCTCACGGCGAGTTGGACGCTAGATAACTTTCGTACAGCGTGGGATGGTGCGCCCTGGATACGTTACTTTCTAAACACTTTTGCATTGGTCACGGTAATTCTGATTGGCCAGTTTATTGTTACCACGCTAGCGGGCTTTGCCTTTGCACAAGTTCGTTTCCCGGGACGAGATTTGATGTTCATTCTGGTGTTGATGCAGTTGTTTATTCTTCCAGAAGTGCTGATCGTTGAGAACTACGCAATGGTGTCGCGTCTTGGCCTCTTCGATACGATACTGGGTGTCGGTATGCCATATATGGCCTCGGCGTTCGGCATCTTTCTCATGCGGCAGGCATTTAAAGGGGTTCCAATTGAGCTCCATGAAGCTGCGCGCGTAGAAGGCTGCAGTTGGTTTGGAATTCTGTGGCGCGTTTACGTACCATTGGCTCGTCCAACCTACCTCGCCTACGCCTTGGTGTCCGTATCCACGCACTGGAACAACTTCCTCTGGCCGCTGATTGTCACGAACTCCCCTGATACGCGCCCGCTGACTGTGGGCTTGTCGATTTTTGGAGCCCCTGAAAATGGGGTAGACATTAGCGTAATTTCAGCGGCGACTATGATGTCCGTAGCGCCATTGCTGTTAGCTTTCCTGATTTTCCAGCGTCAGTTTGTTCAAGCGTTTTTAAGAGCGGGGATTAAATAATCCTATGGCTCGGTTTCTACATCTGTCGGATCTGCACGTTGTTGCCGAAGGCACGACTTCATCTGGCGTGTTGGATACCCGGAGTGTTTTGTCGTCCACGATTGATCACATTATCGAAATGTTGCCCGGCTTAAGTCCTATTGATGCAGTATTGGTGAGCGGGGATATAAGCGACGATGGAACCCAATGCAGTTACGAATTTGCGCGCGTGCAGCTGGATCGATTAGGGCTCCCGATTTTTTCAGTACCTGGAAACCATGATAAGCGAAGCATATTTCGGGAGGTGTTCTGTGACTTCATGACCTTACCAAAAAGTGGCTCCATAAACTGGGAAGCAGAAATAGCTGGCACCCAAGTAATTGGACTTGATACTCTTGTAGAGGGGAGTGGGTCAGGGACGGTCGACGAAAATGGATTGGCGTTACTGACGTCGACCCTCGCCCATTCAAATAAAAGTCCGACCGTCGTATTGATGCACCATCCACCATTCCTAACAGGCATCAAATTTATGGATGCCATCGGTTTGACCAACATTGGCGCGATGACTGCAGCCTTGGCTACAGAAAATCGTAGTCTTATCGTTTTAGCGGGCCATGTTCACGGTGTGCACCATTGTCAGTTGAGCGGCCACCCGGTGGTCACAGCCCCGTCCATTTGCAGTGCGTTTGCGTTGAACCGACAGCCCGATGCATTTGTCGGTTTTTTTGAAAGCCCAACGGGTTTTGCCGTTCTGGACACGGGTGCGGGGTATCATTGGAGTGCTGTTCCCACGTCCTACTTCGGCGGTCCACACGCGTTTTAGGTCACATTAGGATGGAAAATTCACCAATCATAATTGCTCTGAATTTGGCCGCCGCTGCGGGGCTTCTGATTTGGGCTGTAAGGTTGGTGCGCACTGGTTTTGAACGCGCATATGGAAACAACATCCGTTTGTGGATGAAGCGCACCACTAAAAACAGAGTGAGTGCATCAATTACCGGCGCGGCGGCAGCTATACTGCTGCAGAGCTCGACTGCCGTTATCCTTCTACTAGCTGGTTTCATGTCCGCAGGCGCCATAGCCACCAGGGCAGGCCTCGCGCTTGTTTTGGGCGCAGATTTGGGATCAGCAATCGCAGTCCAAATTCTTAATTCTAAAATTGCAGTATTGGAGCCCATTCTACTCTTGGCTGGCGTGACCCTCTTTCTACGAAGTTCTCGTCGAACTTTTCGACAGCTTGGGCGCATTCTGATTGGACTGGCCTTAATCTTTGTTTCATTGGATTTAATTAGGCTTGCAAGTCAACCTGTTGCTGAGGCTCAAGCTCTTCAGGCAATTACGGTATATTTATCTGGGGATCTGATTACAGCTTTTATTCTGGCTGCTTTATTCGCCTGGTTTGTCCACTCGAGTGTCGCTGCTATCCTGTTGCTCGCCATGTTCACAGCCTATGGAATTCTCCCTGTGGATGCTGCTTTTGCAATGGTTTTGGGAGCAAACTTGGGTGGTGCTTTAATTGCATTCGTTTTGACCCTTCGATCTGAGCTGCCCGTTCGAAGAGTTGTGATTGGAAATTTATGTTTACGGGGTGGTGGTGCGTTTGTGGGCCTATTCTGCATTGCGCAGTTCCAATTGAGCGATCTGCTTCAGGGAATGAGCGACGAACAAAAAGTATTGGGCCTGCACGTACTGTTCAATTTTTCTCTGGTCATGATAGGCCTCCTACTTTTGCGACCAGTTTTACGTTTAATCGAATTATTGGTGCCATCTCGCGCAGCCTTTGACGGTCAATCTATCCATCGCTCTGTGCTAGATCAGGCAGTTCTCAATCAGCCTGAGCGCGCATTTTCTTGCGCACGCCGCGAAATGGTCGAAATGGGTAATAGGGTCGAAGCTATGTTGCGGGAGGCTATGGATTTGTTCGACGTCTTCGACCAGCGCGCTGCAGATGGATTGAGAGATGAGCATGCCAAAATTGCCAGAATGGCAAACGATGTAAGAGTTTACCTGTCAAGTGTACGAAGCACTGATCGCAAAGAGGCAATAGGAACGCGCGCATTCGACCTAGCGAGTAACGCAGTCAATATTGAAACCGGCTCAGATATAATCGCCAGGAAGATTATTAGCTTGGCTCGAAGAAAACACCTCGAAAAGACAAATTTCTCAGATCAGGGCAAGGCAGAGCTTCTAGATTTTTATGATCATGTGTTGCGCAATGTTCAGCAGGGCATAGTAGTACTGATGTCCGACGATGTGGACATTGCGCGCTCATTAGTTGAACAAAAAGAAACAGTTAGAGACCTGGAGCAAGAGTTGGAAAAGAAACATTTGATCCGTTTAAGTGACGGGCAAACGGCGTCGATAGAGACGAGTGCAATCCATATAGATCTTCTGAGGTCTTTGAAGACGCTGAATTCATCATTTGCGACACTAGCGTATCCGCTCCTAATAGAGACTGGTGAACTGTTAGAAAGCCGTCTATCAAGCGTTTAGTTAATGTTTTTGTGAATTTTATTCCAAATTTAATCAGTGCTGCGCACGCACGAGCTTCCGGCGCCACCACTAGCTAGTTCAGGGATCTCGCTGAATTGCGTGCTCGATGCGCTTGCCTAAGTTCATCGCAATTTGAGTGCCGAATGCCACGCAGTATTTGTGATTTTCTGCGACAACAGCCGGTAGGTGTGTCGCATTCATCAGGGCCTTGTCTATCCCTGCGAGGCCAGCCCCACCTCCCGTGAGAACTAGTCCGTTTTCCTGAATGTCTCCAGCCAAATCAGGCGGTGTCTGCTCCAGGAGGAGCATCACGGCCTCGCAGATACTACTCACCAACGGCCGCAGCGCCTCGGCCATGTCTGCCTGCGTGACCTCGATTTCTTGTGGCAGGCCACTGACGCCGTGACGACCCCGAACGCTCGCCTTGCGCCCGACGCCGTCATTGGGCGAGACGGCTGTGCCGATCTCAAATTTCAGCATTTCACAAGTGGCCAAGCCGACATTTAGATTATATTTCTTTTTGATGAATGCGGCTATCGCCACGTCAAAGTGGTCCCCGCCAACTCGGATCGACTGCGCGACGACAATGCCCCCTAGAGACAGCACCGCAACCTCGGTCGTGCCGCCGCCAATGTCCACGATCATGGAGCCCGTAGGTTCCAGAACTGGCATTCCGGCGCCCAGTGCGGCCGCCATCGGCTCCTCGACAAGGCCGACACGGCGGCCGCCAGCGGCCTCAACGGACGCCTTGATCGCGCGCTTCTCCACTGGCGTGGCGCCATATGGCACGCACACGAATACTATCGGCTTCCTGAAGGCAAAATTATTCAGAACTTTTTTAAAGAAGGCAGAAATCATGTCCTGGGCCGCGTCGAAATCCGCAATCACGCCATCGGACAGGGGACGGATAGCCAAAATACTCTCCGGCGTCTTGCCCAGCATTAGTTTGGCGTCATCCCCAACCGCTAAGAGCCGCTTCTGCCCGTTTTTCAACTGATAGGCGATCACCGAGGGCTCATCTAAGACGACGCCATTCTTGTTGTCGACGATGACGATGTTGGCAGTGCCGAGGTCAATGCTAATCTCATAAGCCAAGAATTTGTCCTCACTATTAAATTCCTGGCCTTTTGATGACTCAGGCTAGTAGCCGAGTGCGTTGCCCCCGGAATTCCAACGCGCTCCCTTCTTCATTTTTTCATTTAACCAAATTCACAAAAATATCAAATGCAATCAATGTTTTTTCTGAGCTACAAAATTCTTCTACACACTTTCCCAAACGTTGTGCTCTGCCTTCTCAAGGTATCGAGCCAAAACTGCATGGGTCCTCCAGCCACCCGCACGCATTATGGCGATACTGTCGTGCCCCTGTCTCAGTAATTCCTGCGCGGCTCCCACACGAAGTGAGTGGGCGCTGAAGTCATCGACGACCCACTTGTCGTACCCGGCGACACGCGCGCTCGACTTGATAATATTTTTCACCGTGGAACCAGAGAGTGATCGATTGATCGCCACGCCGCGATAGATCGCGCAGAAGAGGGGCCCTATCTCGCTGCCGCGCCACTCCAGCCAGTCGCCCAAGAGACTGGCAGAGCGCTGCGACGTGAATGCAATCCGGCCATGACCGGACTGATCTGTCTTGGAGCGGCGCAGGATCACCTCCAGCGTGCCGTCCCGGCGCCAACTCACATCCTCGCTGCGCAGCGCGGTAATTTCTGATCGGCGCGCCAACAAGTCATAGCCGAGCGAGAGCAGGGCCCTATTGCGGAGCCCCCAAGGTGTGCCCGGCTGCATGTCGCGGAGTTCGTATAGTGCGGCGATACTGAGACCCCGAGCCTGCTTGGGCCGCGTTGGCCGCGCCCGCGCAATCCGGCGCAGGCACAATTCGACTTCTGGACTATTGGTGGGGTCAGACACTCCCGCCAGCGTGAAGACACGGCGGGCGCTGTAGACACGCCGCACGACAGTGCCATGGCACATGCCACGTTCGGCTTCATGCTCCAAGAAGTCACACACGCTCTTGGGCGACAAGGCATCCCAATTGAGGCCATGCCTCACGCACCAGTCGACTAGCGCGCGCATGTCGGTATAGTACGACTTAATCGTGGCGGGCGCGTATGCGCCGTTTAGGCGTGTGATAAAGTTCTGCCAATTATTTGGTTGGATACCCATGAAACATATTTTGAACTAAATTGGTCCAAAATGCAAGAGCAACATGAAATTTGTGCAAGCCAAATAGTTCTGGCACGTGCAGCACTCGGATTATCAATTAGAGGGCTGTCTGTGAGCACCGGAATTAGTATGTCGTCACTGAAAAGATATGAGCTAGCCGCTAAGGTCCCAACTGCTACTAAAGGGCATCTTCAACTACTAAAGTCATTTTTCGAGGCCCGCGGAATTGAGTTCGTGGGCGCGCCCGATGAGGGTCCGGGCATTCGGATTTGGCATCGAGGCGGCTAATCTGCCGCGCCTCAATCGGGGCCGCCCAGGCGCGCGTCCCACCCAGAAACCGCCCAAAACGCACAGAATTCACGCGGGGCACAGTGAAATCTTAACTCATTGAAATAATTGAAAGAAACGCGTTCCACGCGCGCGTGGCTGCGTGCTCGAAAAATTTTCCCAAAAATTTGCGCAAGACACTGAATTCATTGCGAATATAGGCGTCTTGCGCGCGCGGCTGCGTCCTTAAAAAATTTTTAGGATTTCTAAATTCCCGATAAGGTCACAACCCCTCCACAATCTCGCGCATGGCGGTGAGGAATTGTGCAACTTCGGTTTCGGTGTTGTAGTGGCACATTGAGACGCGCACGGCGGCGTCTAGGCCCAAGGGGGAGAGCACGTTGCCTGAATAATGATCCGCCTTGCGGGTATGGGTGCGGATGCCGCGTTCGCGCAGTTTGGTGACAATATAAGGCGCGGCTTGGCCCTTGACGGTCAGGCAAACCAGACCCTCGCGGGCGGGGTTATCGAGGCCACCGATGATGTCGACCTCCGCCATATCTTTTAGGCCTTTGATATTGCCAATGCCGTTGATCATGGCATCGGTGAGGTGTTTTTCATGGGCGTGGATCGCCTCGCCTGCCGCGACAATCCGCGCGCGGGGATCGGTGTGATCTGAAACTTCACCGCCGAGCCAGACAAAATAATCCACCACATCGGAAAAGGTCACATAGGCACCCGTATCGCGGGTGCCGAATTCCCATGGGTTTCCGGGCGCATCAATCAGATGTTCGTGCTTGATCGCATGCAGCCTGTCGCTGACCCAAGCCACGCCATAGCCATGACGCGAGAAGACCTTATAGGGCGAGATGACATAGCCATCGACATCATAGCTTTCGATATCAAGCCTGCCATGCGCGGCGTGCTGGATGCCATCAACGATGATGATGCAATCAGGCGCGATTTTGCGGATTTCGGCGGCAATGGCGCCTACATCCACACCCATGCCCGTGACGGGCGAGGTGTGCAGGATCGTGGCCACGCGGGTATCTGGGGTGATTTCGGGGCGATAGGCCTCGGGGCCGACTGTGCCCGTGGTGTCATCATGCGCGACAAGAATATGGGGTTTGCCCGCCACTTCGGCCCAATGGGCGGCGGCACTGCGCGAGGCGGGATGTTCCAATGTGCTGCCCAAAATGCGGCCTGCGCCCGTGCCGACAATCGCGGTTCGGATCAAGCGAAACAGCAATTCTGTGCCGCTTTCGCCGACGAAAAACTGCCCCTTCGGCGCGTTGAAAAACAACCGCATATCTGCCTTTGCTTTGTCAATCAGCGCCACAAGGGCATGGGCGGCAGGGTTGTCACGGCCTTGATTGTCAGGGATGGCGGCGAATTTGGCCGAAGTTTCGACCACAGAATTCAACGTCAATGCACCGCCTGCATTCTCGAAAAACACCCGAGGCCCTTCAAAGGGGCAGGTGTCCACATGGGCGAAGCGACCGCGAATTTCATCCAACAAACCCGATTTTTCACTCAGCATTTGACCATTTCTTTCTAGACAGTAGGGTTGCGCCTCTTAGGGCAGAGGGCGATAAAACGTCCCAAATCAGCGCGCCTATAGGAGTGAGGAAATCGCAAATGAGCAACCCCCTTTTTGACGCTTTATTGGCCCCCCATCAGGCCAAGGAGAGCAGCTTTCTCATTTTGCCTGACGGGTCAGAAATGGCACATAGCGCATTCCTTGGTTTGGCCAACCAAATGGCGCATGCCTTGCGTGCCGCCGATGTGGGGGTGGGGGATCGGGTTGCGGTGCATGTTGAGAAAACCGCGCCTGCCTTGGCGCTTTATGCGGCGTGCATCACGGCGGGTGCTGTGTTTTTGCCACTGAACACCGCCTACACGCCCGCAGAACTATCCTATTTCATCACTGATGCGGATGCGGCGCTGGTGGTTTGTGATCCGTCTGAACTGGCCGCCTTGACCCCAATTGCTGAAACCTGCAAGGCGACAATCCTGACCTTGGATGCCTCAGGGCAGGGCAGTTTGGCCCGTGCCGCGGTGCAACACCCCACGGAATTTACGCCCGTGCCGCGCGGCCAGAATGATCTTGCAGCGCTTCTTTACACTTCGGGGACAACGGGCCGCTCCAAGGGGGCGATGTTGACCCATGAGAACCTGCTGTCAAACGCGCGCGCCTTGGCCGAGGAGTGGCGCTTTACAAGCGATGATGTGCTGCTGCACGCTTTGCCGATATTCCATTCTCATGGGCTTTTTGTGGCGTGCAATGTCAGCTTATTGGCGGGCAATGCGATGATCTTTTTGCCAAAATTTGACCAAGAGGCAATTTTGCAGCTTTTGCCGCGCGCCACCACGATGATGGGTGTGCCGACCTTTTACACGCGACTGTTGGAGGATGCGCGCTTTACCCGTGACTTGGTCGCGCATATGCGGCTGTTTGTGTCTGGCTCTGCGCCGCTTTTGGCGGAAACCCATTTGGCCTTTGAGGGGCGCACAGGTCACCGCATTCTTGAAAGATACGGGATGACTGAGACGAATATGAACACCTCAAACCCCTATACGGGGGATCGGCGCGCAGGAACGGTAGGCTTCCCCCTGAAGGGGGTGGAGGTGCGTGTCTGTGATCCTGAGACGCGCCTAGAATTACCCACGGGTGAGATCGGGATGCTTCATGTGCGGGGGCCAAATGTATTTTGTGGCTATTGGAATATGCCTGAAAAAACCCGTGAAGAACTGCTTGAAGATGGGTTTTTTATCACGGGCGATTTGGCCAAGATTGACGCGGATGGCTATGTCACCATCGTGGGGCGGGGTAAGGATCTGATCATCTCGGGCGGGTTTAACATTTACCCAAAAGAGATCGAGATGTTCCTCGATGCGCAGTCAGGGGTTAAGGAAAGCGCTGTCATCGGGGCGCCGCACCCCGATTTTGGGGAAAGCGTGGTGGCGCTCTTGGTGCCTGAAGCGGAAGGCAGCATTGATTTGGATGCCATCCTTGCTGCGGCCAAGGCCGAACTTGCAGGCTTCAAGCGCCCCCGTCATTTCGCGATTGTCGAGGCCTTGCCGCGCAACACAATGGGCAAAGTTCAAAAGGCCGAGATGCGCAAAACCTATGCAGATGTGTTTCAGGCTTAGACAGGTGGTGTCGGGCGGCGTTCCAAATCTGCGCGCCGCTCGCGTGCGAAGACATACAAACCTGATCCCACGATAATCGCGATACCTAACCAAGTTAGGCTGTCTGGGAAATCTCGGAACAGGAAATACCCCACCGCGACCGATCCCGCGATTTCGAGATATTGCAGCGGCGCGATTGTAGCTGTGGGTGCCAGTTTTAAGGCGACTGACAGCAACAGATGAGAAATTGTAGCCAAGATACCCACGGCCAATAAGGCCATTATGGCAAATTCACTGGGCCAAACGGGATCTAACCATGGGTTGTTCGTGCCCTCAAACCCAATAATGAGGGGCAGGATTAACAGGGATGCCCCCAAGGCCGTATAAGCTTGAAGCGCGATTGGATGTTGGCGGTCTGACATCGTGCGCGTGAGGATCATATAGGCGGCAAATGTCACAGCCGTGCCAAGGGGGAGTAACGCCACAAACCCCAATTCCTGAAAGCTTGGTTGGATCACAAAAAGCGCACCGATAAACCCAATAACACAGGCGGTTATACGGCGCGGGCCAACCTGCTCGCCCAGCAAAAGGCCCCCCATGAGGGTTAAGATGAATGGCTCGACAAAGAAGATGGCCATAGCATTTGCAATCGGCATGTATCGAATGGCTGAGAAAAAGCAAAATGTTGCCAAGAGCAGCATCAAGCCGCGCATCAGATGCCCCACAACATCGCGCGCCGTGGGACGCATGGCGACCCCCATCATGATTGCTAAGGGGATCAAGATCACAACTTGAATCCCAAAGCGCGCCGCAACAATTTGCAGCACAGGCACTTCATTTGGGGTCAGCTTGGCCATCCCATCCATGATTGGGGCGGTGATGCAAAAGCCGATCATAAAAAGAATGCCCAAAACGGGCTTATCTGCGGTGCTGCGCATGCGGTAATCCATCGTGAGAGTGGCCCCACCAAACAGGGGCGCATGGCCCATCACTGGCACGATCAGGTGGTTTTGGGAATGATAATTTGCGGGGCGGGGATTTAGGCCATGACCTCGTTGCGATCATCATCGCGCAAGGGGGCTGGGCGGGGGGCAGGTGTTGCGAAGACGATCAACCCCATCACATCTTCTCCACGATCTTGGCGAATAGGGGCTTTGGTGATCTGCGGCGGGGCAAAGCCCGCTTGTGCCAGAAGATCGGTGATATATCCCTGTGAATGGGTGAAGCGGCGCGATGCCATCAGACGCAGGGGCGCATCCCCAGCCTCAACCGTGAAACAAAGCCGCCCTTCGGGCAAAAGCGCATCGGCGCACCACCCAATCACCTGTTCCAATGCACCGATATAATTGAACACATCCGCCGCAACGATCAGATCATAACTTGGGCCGATAAGGGCCAGTTCCGTGATATCGCATTTTTCCAGCCTGTCGTAACAGCCCTTTTCTTGCGCCTCTGACAACATGGCCGCAGAGAGGTCGTAACCAACAAGCTGCGCTGCAAGGGGCCGCAACAGAACTCCCATCAGACCTGTGCCGCATCCCAAATCCAGCGCAGCATCGGCGTGGCGTAGGCCTGCGCGCGCCAATCCTTCGGCAATCAATTCTGGGGCGCGATATCCAAGCCCCTCGCGCAGGGATTTCTCAAAGCGCGGCGCATATTGATCGAATAATGTTTCGACAAAGGCTGCGGGCATGCGGTCGGTAATGGGATCAACCCGCGCCACAAGATCACATTTCATCGCCGCGCCAAAAGGATCGCTTGGGTCAAGGGCCATGGCCTTGCGCCAAGCTGAAAGGGCCAAATCTGCTTCGCCTGTGGCCTCGTGATATTCACCCAAACGATACCATCCAGCCGCCCAATCAGGGGATAACTCAAGCGCGGAATTTAACGCCTCGATCGCACCTGCAGCATCGCCTAAATGGGCGAGGGTCTCGGCAAAAGATGCGCGCCTATCTGCCGCCGTATCGCCAGAGGAAAAGGTGTTAAACCCCATGATTTTTTAACTTTAAATCTTGGCCTAACGTCTTTGTTGCGTCCGTGGCCGTGAAACTACGGCTGAGCCCCGTAGCAAAGTCGCAGATATGTCCAGACTGCCCTGCAGTCAAGCACCTTAACACATCAAATCAAGGTATCGCTTTGGCCTTCAATTTTTGTTGTGATCTTTGGATTTGGTAGCTTGTACGCAGATGCGATTAATTATTTACGACATGCTGACGTCACGGATCATTTGAAAGCCCGTATAACCGTTCTTTGCTATATCTTCACAATGGGCGCTGTAGACATCTAGCCCGCCAGCATACGGCATGAACACACGTGGTTTTCCGGGAATATTAGCTCCCAAATACCAAGAGTGGTTTGCCTTAGGTAGCAGGGTGTTACTTGCAACTGTATTCACGTGTTCTGTCCATTGAAACATCGCTTCTTCACGAACCTCAACGGATCGAACTTTGTTAGATTCAGCGAATTGTAATAAGTCAGAAATCCAATTCACATTTTGTTCAATCGATCTTGGCATATTGGTTAAGACTGATGGGCTGCCTGGCCCAGTGACAATGAACATATTTGGAAAATGAGCTACGCCGACACCTAGGTAGGTCTTTGGTCCTTCGCGCCACGCGTCACACAGCCGAAGGCCGTTTTTTCCGACTATGTCCATATTAAGAAGTGCGCCGGACATCGCATCAAAGCCAGTGGCAAATACCATGATATCGACTTCGATCTTTGTCCCGTCCTCAAGAACCAAACCGTGCTTGTCTAATTTCGAAATCGGGTTTTCACGAACATCAACAAGATGAACATTCTTGCGATTGTAGGTTTCGAAATAATTTGTATCTATCGGGGGACGCTTTGTCGCGAATGGGTGATCGGACGGCAGTAACTTTTGGGCGGTGTCTTGGTTCCCGACAATTTCAAATATCTTTGAGCGTATAAAATCGGACATGATCTTATTTGATTGCTCGTTGAATAGAATGTCCTGAAAACTTTCGCGGAACCGAAGGCCTCCTACCTCCCAGGCTTCTTCTAAAATCTCGGTGCGTTCGTTTTCAGGTGTTTCAACTAGATTCCTTGGAGGAGCTGTCCATGGATGGCCATGCCGTGATGATAGCATCTGAGCCCTTACATGGTTTCGTTCTTTTGTAAATTTTGAATGAAAATCGGGGTGCAGTGGAGCATTTCTAGCTGGAACACTGTAATTGGGGGTACGCTGTAAGACGGTTAGCTGCTGCGCCTCTTCTGCAATCACTGGAATTGCCTGAATTCCGGTTGAGCCTGTGCCAATAATCGCTACCGATTTGTTGCGAAAATCTACGCCATCATGAGGCCATTTACCCGTATGGTATATTTGACCTTCAAATTCTTGCGCGCCATCAAAATCTGGAGTGTTCGTCGAGGACAAGCAGCCTACCGCCGATACCAGATATTTTGCTTCAATACTAAAGCCACTATTGCACTGTATTTGCCAGCATGCCGTGTCTTCATTCCACACAGCTGTTTTGACGCGTTGATCAAGATAAATGTCACGTCGCAAATGCAATTTGTCTGCACAAAAATTCAGATAGGAGAGTATCTCAGCTTGGCCTGGATATCGCTCTGACCATCTCCATTCATTCAGAATTTCGTCGGAAAAATAATAACAATATGTGTGGCTTTCTGAGTCACACCGAGCGCCCGGGTACCGGTTCCAGTACCAAGTTCCCCCAACACCAGCGCCAGCCTCAACAATAGCGGCTTTCAAGTGCAATTTATCCCGCAATAAATGAAGCTGATATAGGCCGGAAAATCCAGCGCCGATGATGAGGGCATCAAGCTGTAATTTCGATCCTTTAGCTACGGGGTGTTGATCAATCGATGTGTTCGCCATTGTCTCTTTAAACATTAGTGTTTCAGAATTTCCTCTATGAGCTAGCACTGTAACGTGACTATTCTAGTCTGGACAGAGCCAAGGCAGTTGTTGCGTTTGGGTTGAAGTTTTTGAGCTGTTCGGGAGGTGAATTATGAGAGAGATAGTGATTGGCGGCGCCCAAATGGGCGCCATTCAAAAAGCCGATACTAGAGAAGCTGTCGTGGATCGGATGATTGTTTTGCTTGATCAGGCAAAAGAAGCGGGCTGCGATCTGGTCGTATATCCGGAACTAGCTCTTACAACTTTTTTCCCGCGCTGGTTTATTGATAACCAATCAGAGGTTGATTTTTGGTTTGAAAATGAAATGCCTAATGCTGCAACTGCGCCACTTTTTGCAGCAGCGAAGAAAGCTCAGATAGCGATAAGTTTTGGATATGCGGAACGCACTCAAGATGGGCATTACTACAACACTTCTGTGCTCACTGATCGAGATGCGAACATAATTGGCAAGTATAGAAAGGTGCATTTGCCTGGGCATTCGGAATATGATCCCGAGCGCTCATTCCAGCATCTTGAAAAACGCTATTTTGAGCCTGGCAATCTTGGATTTCCAGTGTGGAAAAATTTGAATGCAAGAATGGGGATGTGTATCTGTAACGATCGCCGTTGGCCCGAAGTATATCGTGAAATGGGTTTGCAAGGTGTCGAGCTGGTGATGCTTGGGTACAATACTCCGACGGTGAATAGTCAGTTATCTGATGAAGGTATTGAGCAAAGGCTTTACCACTCTGAACTTTCGATGACTGCAGGCGCTTATCAAAATGCGACTTGGGTGGTGGGTATTGCAAAAGCCGGTTTGGAGGACGGACACCCTCTAATGGCAGGATCAATAATCGTAGATCCTAATGGTTATGTTGTTGCGAGAGCTTCCTCTGAGGTCGATGAACTTGTTGTTCATGCTTGTGATATGGATGCTTGTACCTTTGGTAAAACAACAATTTTTGACTTTGGCCGGCATCGTCGTATCGAACATTATCAACGGATAGGCACACAAGCTGGTGTAGTTACAAATGACTGACCAAAAGCATTGCACGCTCAGAATAAGTCGTCTGAGTTTGAGAAGGCGTTGCGTGGGTTTGGGCGTCTGATGACTAGAGAAGGATATTGGAGCGGTCAAAATGGCTGAAAAGATTAACAGACATTCGCGCGGCGTATTTATCATTTCCGTTACACCATTCTCGAAAAACGGAGCGCTTGATTTAGAAAGCGCTGACCGATTGATCGAGTTTTACATCGAATGTGGTGTAACCGGCATGACCATTCTCGGTATAATGGGCGAAGCTCAAAAACTATCAGCGCAAGATGCCATCCAGTTCTCCAAGCATGTTTTGGATCGTGTTGCAGGTCGAATTCCCGTTGTGGTTGGCGTATCTGGCGCTGGTTTGGGGAACCTATCTGACCTGACTAAATCCGTCATGGATGATGGTGCTGCGGGTGTAATGGTAGCTCCCATGCCTGGTCTTGTGCACGAGGTTAAATTAAAAAACTACTTTGGTGAAGTTTGTAAGGCTCTAGGGGATGATGTCCCTATTTGCCTGCAAGACTACCCACAGACAACAGGCGTTAATTTTAGCGTAGAAACAATCCTCGATTTAACTCGCACTTACGCACAAATCGTTATGCTAAAACATGAAGATTGGCCTGGACTAACTAAACTGTCACAGGTTCGCGCTCAAAGTGGCACTGACGATACGCCGAGATTGTCTATTCTAACGGGAAATGCCGCTTTATTTCTTCCTCAAGAACTTCAGCGCGGAGCTGATGGAGCAATGACAGGTTTTGCCTACCCTGAAATGTTAGTGAACGTGGTAAACCGGTATCAAGAAGGTGACTTAGATGCAGCTGAAAACCTCTTTGATGCTTACTTGCCTTTAGTGCGCTACGAACATCAGCTTGGTATCGGCTTAGCTATACGCAAGGAGATACTATTCCGTCGAGGTGTAATTGAAAGTCCTACTGTACGAGCTCCTGGTCCTGCGCTTAGCGATGTCGACCACGCCGAGCTAACGCGTTTAATAGAGCGCCTGAATGTAAGATTGTCTGAACTGCAGTAAAATATTTTCAATATAATTAGGTCTGGAGAAAACGGTGCAGCATGATTTGGTGATAAAGGGCGGTAAAGTTGTCACCGCGTCCGAAATCTTCGTTGCTGATGTTGGCGTTTCGGGTGGTAAGATTGCCACATTGGGTAGCAATTTGTCGGGTGATGAGGTCATTGATGCTACCAATAAACTGGTAATGCCAGGCGGAATCGAAGCGCATTGCCACATCGCTCAGGAGAGCGGCATGGGCCTCATGAGTGCTGATGACTATGAAACTGGATCAATATCAGCGGCGTTTGGTGGAAATTCTTGTTTCGTACCGTTCGCAGCTCAAAAAGTTGGTCAGAGTGTTGCTGAAACGCTTTCTACCTATGACGGCAGGGCTTCAACAAAATCAGTTATCGACTACTCTTATCATCTCATACTTACCGATCCGAATGCAGACGTTCTGGCAGAGCTTCCCGGCGTCTTTGAGAGGGGGATTACCTCTTTCAAAATTTTCATGACTTATGCGACCCGAGTCAGTGATGCGCAAATACTTGATATTATGACCATGGCGCGACGCTACGGGGGCCTTACCATGGTCCACGCTGAAAATCATGACATGCTCACGTGGATGTCCTCTGCTTTAGTGGAGAATGGCTACACCGATCCCAAATTTCACGCTCCATCGCGCCCAGCTATAGCTGAAGAAGAAGCAATCAATCGTGTAATAAGTTTAGCCAAGCTCACAAATGCCCCGTTGATGATTGTTCATGTTTCGACACCGAAGGGCGCCGCCTTGGTTGCTGAAGCGAGATCTGAGGGTGCATACATCTTTGGTGAAACTTGTCCGCATTACCTATTATTGACGCGAAATGATCTAGATCGCTCCGGCAAGGAAGGAGCAAAGTACATTTGTTCGCCGCCACTTCGTGACAAAAATACGCAATCAATTTTGTGGCGTCATGTCGCTGCTGGAACGTTTAGCGTTGTGTCATCGGACCACGCCCCTTACCGGTTCGATGATACGGGTAAGTTTGCCAATGGGCCGGATGTCGATTTCCGCAAAATAGCGAACGGAATGCCAGGTATTGAGATGCGATTGCCAATTCTGTTCTCAGAAGGTGTGATGAAGGGCCGAATTAACCTTAATCAGTTCGTAGCTTTATCATCTACTAATGCGGCTCGATTGTATGGCATGCACCCTTTCAAAGGGACAATGGCCATTGGTGCAGATGCTGACATCGCGATATGGGATCCAAACCTCACGAAGGTGGCTGGTGAGACGCATGATTATGTGAATTATAATCCATTTGAAGGGATGGAGATTACAGGTTGGCCAGTGACTGTTCTTACAAGGGGTCAAAAGATTGTTGAGAACGATAAGCTGATAGCTAATCCAGGTGATGGAGTATTTGTCAAACGGGGTCGTACCGATTTGTCGGGCTTAACCGGAACGCATTTGCCAGAAACTGATCCAATATACAATTTTGGAGCAAATATTTTTACATGAATGGTCCGATAGTAGTAATTAATCCAAATTCGAATGAATTGGTTACCGATGGCATAAGGGATGCGTTGAAGGAATTTAATCTGCCCAAAAGTCCCTCAATTGAGTGTGTGACTTTGAAGGAGGGGCCGTTCGGAATCGAAAGTCAGTTGGATTCTGATAGTGTGATTATCCCGTTAGTTAATTTGGTACAGTCCCGAACGGATGCGGGGGCTTTTGTTATAGCTTGTTATTCAGATCCAGGTCTTCACGCTTGCCGATCAATTACCAAAAAGCCTGTTTTTGGAATTCAAGAAAGTGGAGTGTTGAGCGCACTAGCTCGCGCAGATCGCTTTGGAGTTATCGCAATCTCAGACGCCTCCATACAACGTCATTGGCGAGTTATGGCAAGGATGCAAGTTCTTGATCGGCTGGCCGGTGAATTGCCATTGAATATGAGCGTTGATGAAAGCGCACGGGGCACTAAAACGCTCGAAAAACTTGTGAATGTGGGCGGACTTCTGAAAAAACAGGGCGCTGATGTGCTTGTATTGGGGTGTGCTGGAATGGCAACGCACCGAAAAAAGGTAGAAGAGGCGCTTGGAATACCTGTGATTGATCCAACTCAAGCAGCTGTAGCATTGGCTATGGGAGTTTTGCTCTCAAACGCATAAGCAACTGTACAATCCGTAAGTGTTCATCCGCGATCGTCTTGAGAAAATTGTTATTTTGTTAGTGGACAAGTGATTAATATGGTCTGTTTAAGTTCTATGATTTCTCATGGAAATCCCTAATGATTGATCAGTCAACCATGCTAGCTAGGACGGCTGTGCGTTGTTGAATTTACAATGAAAACTTTGTGATGTGTCTGTGGAAGCTAGTAATTTTATAAATAAAAGAAAAGTGGTGAAATTTGACTAATAAAATTGGGATTGTTTGGGCAAATCAATCCGCATCGTTAAAAAGTATTTTTTTGATGATAGCATCCACTTTCTTTGCTGCGACGATGCATGTTCTTGTAAGGATTAATACCGAAGACTTGCACGCCTTTGAGGTCGCTTTTTTCAGGAGTCTATTCGGGTTTATCGTGATTTTACCGATGATAGTTCGATCACGTTTTAAGTTTCTAAAAACGACTAAGTTACGGTTACACCTTGTCCGTGGTCTCTTAAACACAACTTCAATGCTAATGTTCTTTTCTAGTTTAGGATTGATTACGTTAGCTCGCGTTAATTCGCTAAGTTTCACAGCCCCAATCTTTTTGGCGATATTAAGCGTGATCTTCTTGGGTGAGCGCTTCCGGATCTATCGTTGGATGGCAATTGTCATGGGTTTCATAGGAATGCTCATCATTCTTCGCCCAGGTTTGTTGGAAATTGACACTGGTTCGATATTGGTACTTGCGTCAGCGTTTTTTTGGGCTGGATCAATGCTATTTATTAAAATCTTATCAAAAACTGACGATAGCTTGACCATAGTTTCTTGGATGGGCGTCACCACGATCATTTTATCGTTTATTCCAGCTATTTTGGTTTGGAAAACCCCAGATTTTAATCAACTTGTTTGGTTAGTCGTTATTGGATGCTTGGGATCTGCCACTCAGCTCACCCTTAGCCAGGCATTCAAGGAGGGGGACCCAACCTTATTGATGCCTTTTGACTATGTTAAGTTAATTTGGGGAATTGTATTCGGGTTTTGGCTCTTTGGCGAAGTCCCAGATGTTTTCACTTGGATCGGTGGAACTATAATTTTTGTCTCAGGAGTGCTCATTGCTATGAGAGAAAAGAAAAGTAACGCGAAGCCCACACGTGCATCGACCTCAGTGGTTTAATAGTATCCGATGAAGCGTCATGGTCAGTTAAGCAATGGACGCCCGAGATAAATTCGAGACATTGGAAGTCAAATCAGCAAATGAACTGTGCGATTGGCTAATTAAACATTACGCTCAATCTGAGAGTGTTTGGTTAGTGACATGGAAGAAAGCTGCGAACGCCCCTTACGTGTCTCGGGATGAGATTCTCGATCAGCTTATTGCGTTCGGCTGGATGGATGGCATCAGGCGACAGCTTGATGAAAAAAAGACTATGCAACTTATTTCACCCCGCAAGCAGCAAGCATGGGCGAAATCCTACAAGGACAGAGCAGAGCGATTGGAGGCCAGCGGTCAAATGCACGAAGCTGGCCGTGCCGCGATAATGTTTTCAAAGCAGAGTGGTCTCTGGAATGACACCGATGAGGTGGATGCGCTGATTACTCCAAAGGATTTGCAGGATGCGCTTTCTGCCAACGAAGTAGCTTGGCAATTTTTTGGTTCGTCTGCACCCAGCTATCGCCGAAACGTTCTTCGGTGGCTTCACGCTGCGAAACGTAAAGAAACACGCGCTGGTCGAATTTCCAAAATCGTTGCGCTGTCCTCTCAGTCCGTGAAAGTGCCAAAGCTTTAACAAACAAATGAAAGCAATGCGTGCGCGGGCGGGAGCAAACACACTGCCACTCGCGTTGGATGTTGGTTCGAGTTGAGCATAAAATTGTGTTTAACTGCGGCGTGTGATTTGCAAGAGCCGACTATTTTACGAAAATTTTGTCCTGCACACATCGCCATTTACTTGTGAAAGCGCCATGCACCAAGTGATTAAAATTATTTTGGGGGATATGTGGCAGCCCGTAGGGGAATCGAACCCCTCTTTCCAGGTTGAAAACCTGGCGTCCTAACCGATAGACGAACGGGCCACGCTTAGTGTGGGCGGTTCTTAGGAAATGTGCGGCTGAGGCGCAAGAGGATTCTGTACTACTGCGCGCTAATTTTTTATTTCATAAATTGATCTAGGTCTAACTCAGCTTGCTTGGCCATCTGCCCACGCGGCATCTTCAAGGCGCAATTGTACTTTGCTGCGGCCCTGCCAATAGTTCAACTCGAGCCGCCCTGCGATGTGGATGTTGCGTCCTGATCGCTGTGCCTCTTGTAAAGCAGGACCAAGCGGGCCCTCCATAGCACCAAAAGCAATGCCGTCTATTTTCGTAGGACCGCCATCGGTGGCAGTGAATTTTAAATGAGTTTCGCCCACCGGTTTTGAGAAGATGATTTTCATATTTGGAAAGCCAAAGCGTGGAGCGGGGGCTGAGGCACCGAATGGTCCTACTTGGTCCAACAGCTCTATTAATTCCGTCGTGGCTCCCGAGGGTAGGATTATAGCGTCGACCCGTAAATCTTGATGTATGGTGAGACCTGAACCTTGACGAGCTAGAAGATCTGACAAGCGTGCCATCGCGGGTTCTAGTTGCGCGCGATCGAGACTTAGACCTGCAGCCATTTTGTGCCCGCCGCCTTTTTCAATCAGGCCCTCTGCCGCTAACTTTTGTATGGCTGCGCCTAGGTCAATACCCGCAACTGAACGACCAGATCCCTTGCCGGCATCCCCATCAAAGCCGATGACAATGGCTGGACGGTTCGATGCTTCTTTTAGTCGGCTTGCAACAATACCTACCACACCAGCGTGCCATCCATCGTTTGCAGCCCAGACAAGCGGTGCATCCAAACCGCGCGCTTCTGCTTGCGCAAAAGCTGCATTACGTACTGCAGCCTCGATTTCGCGGCGGTCTGTGTTCAGGCTTTCGAGCTTGGTTGCTATCGCTTGGGCCTTATTCGGCTCAGTCTCGCACAAAAGTTTCGCACCAAGATCGGCTTCTCCAATACGTCCTCCTGCATTGATGCGTGGGCCGAGGACGAATCCTAAATGGTAGGCGCTTGGAGTACGATCAAGGCGAGCTACATCGCATAGCGCCACAATCCCTGGACGCGCACGTCTTGCCATGACAGCTAGTCCTTGACGCACAAATGCGCGATTTACCCCGATTAATGGCGCAACGTCAGCCACTGTAGCCAGGGCAACTAGATCTAGCATTGCCATTAGATCAGGGCCGATTTTGTCATGAACTTTTCTTAGCTCACGGTTCATTTCCACTAATACTAAAAATACAACAGCAGCCGCACAAAGATGACCCCATTCTCCAGTTTCGTCTTGGCGATTTGGGTTTACAACGGCGACACAATTGGGCAACTCAGCACCACCCAAATGGTGATCGAGAACCACCACATCACAGTTTGCTGCTGCGATTGGCTCATGTGACAAGGTCCCACAATCAACACAGATGATAAGATCATGTGAAGCGCCTAGTTCCTGCATTGCAGGGATGTTTGGGCCATAGCCTTCGTCAATTCGATCAGGCACATATATGGTGGCGTCGTGGCCCAATTGACGCAGCCAGTCGACCAAAAGTGTGGCAGAGCTAGCCCCATCGACATCGTAATCTGCAAAAATTGCAATCTTTTGGCGCTTGGTGGCAGCGGTCAAGATACGAACTGCAGCCTTATTCATATCCAGCAAATTGCTTGGGTCAGGCAGCAGGTCGCGAAGTGTGGGGTTCAAAAAACTTTTGGCCTGCTCAGACAATACTCTGCGCTGCGCCAAAAGCATGGCCACAGGTTGGGGGAGTTGCGCTTCACGCGTAATTACGGTTGCATGGCGCGCCATCTCAGTTGCGGGCGCGACCCATCTTTTGCCCGTAAGCGATACCTTTACTTCCAGGCAGATATTAGCGTTCAAATCATCTGTCATAACAGATTTTGTGGTATGAGCTCCGTGTGTTTTGTAGTTTGGGTCATTTAGCGACCCGTAGGATGACGGTAGCTCATACGGCGAATTGATCCCGTTTTGGAACGCATTAAGACCGTTTCTGTGGTCAGCCAACCTGGTTCTCTTTTGATGCCGGAAAGGATCGATCCTGATGTCACACCTGTGGCAGCGAAGATCACATCCTCTGTTACCATTTCATCGCGCGTGTAGACACGTTCAAAATCGGTAATACCGGCTTTGGCAGCGCGAGCACGCTCGTCCTCATTTCGGAACAGCAGTCGTCCCCACATTTGTCCGCCCATGCATTTCAAGGCTGCCGCGGCTAGAACTCCTTCCGGTGCACCACCTTGGCCCATATACATATCAATACCAGTCAGATTAGCCTCTGCAGTATGAATGACACCTGCTACATCGCCGTCGGTAATCAAACGGATCGAGGCGCCTGTGCCGCGAATTTCCGAAATTATCGCCTCATGTCGGGGGCGCTCAAGAACACAGACTGTGATATCGTTTGGGCTGCATCCGCGCGCTTTGGCAAGAGCCGTAACACGTTCTGAAGGAGTCATATCTAGGTTGAGGATGCCTTCAGGGTAGCCAGGCCCAATTGCAAGCTTATCCATATAAGTATCAGGCGCGTGAAGCATAGATCCACGTGGCCCCATCGCAATCACAGTCAAGGCGTTTGGCATGTCCTTTGCGGTCAGGGTAGTCCCTTCAAGCGGATCGAGCGCTATATCAACAGCGGGGCCATTTCCCGTGCCAACCTCTTCGCCGATATATAACATTGGGGCTTCGTCTCGTTCGCCCTCACCGATCACAACCACACCCTGGATATCGAGCAGGTTCAACTGCTCGCGCATGGCGTTTACGGCGGCTTGGTCAGCGGCTTTTTCGTCGCCCCGACCAATGAGATCTGCAGAAGCAATTGCCGCTGCTTCAGATACCCGCGCCAATCCCAGGGAGAGCAAGCGATCATTAAAATCGGATTTTTGCGACATGGGCGCTATAGCCTTTCTTTCAGACGTCTTCGATGCGCAAAGCAACTGGGGCGCTCATCAATACGCCCGTCTGCGGCAAGGCTGCAAGCGCCTCTTGCAGTGCGGGCTGAGCCGCTTTGTGAGTTACTATTAATACGGGCGCAGCTTCGTCAGGGTGATCATATTGACGCATTCGATCAATTGAAATGCCATTATCTCCTAATACTGTGGCAATTTTTGCCAAAGCGCCAGGTTTGTCGTTGAGGGTCATGCGAATATAGTAACGCGCAGCCGAGGCCGCCGATGCGGGCGGTGCGGCTTTGAGGGTATTCGCGCGTTGGCCAAATGTAGAAATCCGTATGTTGCGCGCGATATCGCAAATATCTGACAGCACTGCACTTGCCGTTGGACCTTCGCCTGCACCCGCACCGCGCAGCACGATTTGGCCAACATGGTCTCCTTCCACCACCACCATATTGGTGCCTCCCTCAAGCTGCCCTAGGGGCGAAGAAGCAGGAACCAGGCAGGGGCTCATCCGTTGTTCCAAGCCACGCGCTGTCATACGCGCCACTCCGAGAAGTTTAATCTTGAACCCAAGATCAGCAGCGCGATTGATGTCTTCGATGGTGACTGCGCCAATGCCCTCGAGGCTTATACCGCTAAAATCGACTTTTGTTCCAAAAGCGACAGAGGACAAAAGCGCCAATTTATGTCCGGCATCAATGCCTCCGACATCAAGCTGTGGGTCAGCTTCTAAATAGCCAAGGCCATCAGCCTCGGCAAAAGCTTCCTCATAGGTGAGGCCTGCATTGCCCATCCGCGTGAGGATGTAATTGCAGGTTCCGTTCATCACCCCCATTATCCGGGTGATCTGGTTGCCGGCCAACCCTTCGGTCAAAGATTTGATGATTGGGATGCCGCCCGCCACTGCAGCCTCAAAACGCAGGACAAGGTTATTATCCTCTGCCGCTTGAGCCAGTTCCTGTCCATACAACGCCAAAAGCGCCTTATTGGCTGTGACAACATCCTTGCCTGCGGCAATTGCTGCTTCGGTCGACGTCTTTGCAGGGCCATCCGAGCCGCCCATCAATTCAACAAATACATCCACATCATCGCGCTTGGCCATCGCAACGGGATCATCTTCCCATGCGTATTTCGCCAAATTCACGCCGCGATCTTTGTCACGGCTGCGTGCGCTTACGGCAGAAATGGTAACCTTGCGCCCTGTGCGAGCCTCGATCAGTGCGCCATTGTTCTGAATTATCTTTATGACACCTGTGCCAACCGTGCCAAGACCTGCGATTGCAAGACGCAAAGGGCGTTCCATGATGCCGACCTCCAATAGCTGTGCGTATCGCGCACATTATCAAGTTGAACCCCTGTTAGCTCCTTCCAAGAAAAGGTGCAACGCAGGCAGAACAACTATTCCTCAAGCATTAATTAATGGGCTCATTAGCCAAAGCCGCTGCGCGGCGGCGCAGGTCTTCCGCGCGACCAGCCAATTCCCCAACGGTTGCTTCAGGGGTGCTTAGTGTTTCGGCGCTGGCAGGACTGCGCATCTCTTCAATCTCAAGCGCGCTAAGCGGCAAAAGCGCGGGATAGCTTGCATTACGCACTTCTTGGCGAGCGCTGTCCTGGGTGCTGCAGGCAGACAAAATGAAGGGTAATGTTAACAAAAAGGGCGTGAAAAATCGCATAGCACTGCGATAGCGCGCCAATCGACTTGGGTCTAGTCTTGTTTGCGTGTTCGAGCCCGGCTAATTTGGCACATTGGCGTTTTTCATGTTTAGAGTGACGCAGGGAATACAAAAGCGCTTTTTAACTGGTCTTAGGCTTGGTGCGTTTAAAAAAAGGATTTTGCGCCATGGAAGACAAAGTCTTGCAACCAACTGTGATCCGTCAGAACCCTTATCGTGGGGTAGGTCTGCCTAATCTGCGGGGTTTCCCCAGTGATGATGCAAGCCCTGTGAAGGCTCTCCTGGAACACTGTCCTGCTTACGCGCCCACGCCTCTTTTGGTGCGTGATGATTTGGCAAAAACTGCCGGCACAGCAGCGTTTTTTGTTAAAGATGAGCGCGGGCGCATGGGACTTGGAAGTTTTAAAGCCTTGGGAGCGGCCTATGTGATCGCCCACGTAGCACGCGCAGCCATGGAAGACGGAGCCGCTGATTTCAGCTCAGCCCTCAAGGGGCGCGCATTTATTGCTGCGAGTGCAGGCAATCATGGCCTGTCTGTAGCTGCAGGGGCGCGGGTCTTTGGCGCGCGTGCAATAATTTATCTGTCTGACACTGTGCCGGAGGCTTTTGCCGATCGCCTCCGTGCGCAAGGGGCAGAGCCGCGCCGTGCGGGCGCCATATATGAAGAAAGCATTGCCGCGGCTGAGGCCGCCGCATCGGCAGGAGAAGGCACGCTTCTTCCGGATAGCACATGGGAGGGTGAGATGACCCAAGGCTATTTGGTGATGGAGGGGTATTTGCAAATTGGGGCAGAAATGGTCGAAGCGATGGACAGCCCACCAACGCATATTTTCTTGCAAGCAGGTGTGGGTGGAATGGCAGGAGCCTTGGCTGCGCATGCGCGCGCCACATGGGGGCAGGCCCCACAGATTATTGTGGTAGAGCCTGATGCAGCTCCCGCCCTTCAAGATGCGATTGCTGCAGGCCATGTTGTCGACAGCAAAGGCCCTGTCTCAATCATGGGGCGGCTGGACTGTAAGACAGCCTCGCTTGTGGCGTTAGCGGGGCTGGCGCGCGATGCAGATCAGTTTTTGACGATCTCAGATGGCCAAGCCGCCTCTGGAGTGGCGCGATTGACTAAAGCGGGGCTTGCCTCCACGCCATCGGGTGCAGCGGGCGTAATTGCAGCGGCTTATCTTGGCTATGACTTTCCGCCAGATGCGCGAGTCCTCTGTGTTCTTAGCGAAGGGCCAGAGGATGTCTGATCTGTTCCCACCCGCTGAATATCACCGCCGTCATCGTGGGATTCAGGCCCGCCTACAGGCTATAGGCCTAGATGCAATTTTGCTGACCCAAGCGGCGGATATTTTCTACGTCACAGGCTTTCTCACGCGCTTTTGGGAGAGCCCCGCACGACCGTGGTTTGTGCTGATCCCCGCCACAGGCGCTCCAATGGCCGTGATCCCTGAGATCGGGGCTTATCTCATGGGGAAATCGGTGATCACAGATATCCGGACATGGCCCGCACCGCGCCCCGAAGATGACGGGATCAGCCTGCTGGCTGAGGCATTATGTGAAGTCACACCCAAAAGTGGAAAGATCGGGGTTGCAATGGGCCTGGAGACACAGCTGCGGATGCCCTTGGGGGATTTCTTTGTGCTGCAAACCCGTCTCGCCCCCCGCAGTTTTGTGGATGCAACAGATATCATGCACCGCACTCGTGAGATAAAATCGGCGCTTGAGATTGAAAAACTGCGCTCTGCTTGCGCCATTGGCAATCGCGCCTTTGCCCGCGTTGATGAAATTGCCCGCGGCGGCACGCCGTTAGATGCGGTGTTTCGCGCATTTCAAATCCTGCTGCTTGAGGAGGGGGCCGATTGGGTGTCTTATGTCGCAGGGGGGGCTGGCGAGGGAGGCTATGGCGATGTGATTTCACCTGCCGCACCGACACCGCTGCGCAATGGTGATATTTTGATGTTGGATACGGGCGCGGTGAAAGACGGCTATTTTTGCGATTTCGACCGAAATTTTGCTATCGGAACCCCAAGCCCTGACGCTGCCCGCGGGCATCAGATTTTACAAGATGCGATTTATGCCGTGATGGAAGTGATCGAACCTAATATACGCGCCTCGGATCTGCACGCGATGCTGTGCCGCGAAATTGCCGCGCGTGGCGGCACGCCGTGTGGCGGGCGGTTAGGGCATGGGTTGGGGGTGACGCTCACCGAATGGCCATCCCTTACGCCGCAAGACCAGACAGTGCTGCACGCAGGTATGGTTCTCACCCTTGAGCCATCTGTTGATCTGGGAAAGGGACGGATTCTAGTGGCCGAAGAAAATATTGTCCTGACAGAAAACGGGGCCGAGTTTTTAACAAACCCCGCCCCGCGTGACATTACAATTTTATAAGCGCTTTCAGATGCTTGGATAGATGGGGAAGCGCTGACAGAGTGCCTTTACCTCTGCGGCAACTTTCGCCTCTACGGCGCCATTTCCATCCTCACCATTCGCTGCCAAGCCATCGACCACCTCAACAATCCAATCCGCAACTTGGCGGAATTCGGTCTCGGTAAAGCCACGCGTTGTGGCCGCAGGTGTTCCTAAACGCACGCCCGAAGTGATCATTGGCTTTTCCGTGTCAAATGGGATGCCGTTTTTGTTGCAGGTTATATTAGCACGGCCAAGCGCCTTTTCAGTGGCATTGCCTTTTACGCCTTTGGGGCGCAGGTCAACCAACATCAAATGCGTATCTGTGCCGCCAGTGACGATATCCAAGCCCCCCTTCATCAGCTGATCCGCCAGCGCCTTGGAATTGGCGATCACTTGGGTCTGATAGGCCTTGAATTCAGGGCGCAGCGCCTCGCCAAAGGCCACGGCCTTAGCGGCGATGACATGCATCAACGGGCCGCCTTGAATGCCCGGGAAGATGGCGGAATTGACCTTCTTGGCGATATCTTCGTCATTGGTCAGGATCATCCCACCGCGTGGCCCGCGCAGGGTTTTATGCGTGGTGGTGGTTGCAACATGCGCATGTGGGAAAGGCGAAGGGTAATGACCCGATGCCACTAGCCCCGCGAAATGCGCCATGTCGACCAAAAGATAGGCCCCAACACTGTCAGCAATCTCACGCATTTTTGCAAAATCAATGACACGCGGAATGGCCGAGCCGCCCGCGATCAGCATTTTGGGCTTATGTTCAGCCGCAAGTTCGGCAATCGCGTCATAGTCGATTTCCATGTCCTGCTTGCGCACGCCGTATTGAATGGCATTAAACCACTTGCCCGATTGGTTGGGCTTGGCGCCATGGGTCAGGTGGCCGCCTGCATCAAGGCTCATGCCCAAGATGGTATCGCCGGGCGTCAAAAGAGCTGTGAAAACCCCTTGGTTCGCCTGGCTGCCTGAATTGGGCTGCACATTGGCATGCGCACAGTCAAACAACTTGCATGCCCGCTCAATCGCAAGGTTTTCTGCGATATCGACATAATCGCAGCCGCCATAATACCGCCGACCTGGATAGCCTTCGGCATATTTGTTGGTCATCACCGAGCCTTGCGCGGCCATCACAGCAGCCGAGACGATGTTCTCGGAGGCGATCAATTCGATCTCTTCGCTTTGACGACCGAATTCTTTGGTAATCGCGCCAAAGATTTCAGGGTCACGGGTGCTGAGGGCTTCGGTAAAAAATCCATCGTCACGGTGGGGCGCAGTCATAGTGAGGGCTCCTTACATCGGGGGCGCGTTTTGTTGGGTCACGCGCGGGCGCTGTCTATCGCATGGGGTTTAGGGCAGAACAGCCCCTTGGAAAAGGGCGAAAGCGGCAATTTGACAGAGAGTCGCGCCCTGCCGCCCTGCAAGGCGGGCAAATTTGCACTGTTTTGCGGGGTCTTGTGTTTCGGCATGGCAGGGAACAGGATGGCGGCACCCCAGTCTCGCAAAGGTCGCGCAGATGAGCAAAGATTTGAAAATAGCCTTTTTGGCTTCGCGGGCGCGGATTGCGCAGGCAGCCCTTGCGGAATTGAGCGCGGCTTATGGCCAATCAACGCCTCAGGAGGCCGATATCATCGTGGCGCTTGGCGGGGATGGCTTTATGCTGTCGACCTTGCACGAAACCCAACCGCTTAATCGTCCTGTCTATGGAATGAACCGTGGCACGGTCGGCTTTTTGATGAATGAGTATTCTGCCGATGGTTTGATGGCCCGCCTCACTGCGGCGGAGGAGGCGCAGATCAACCCGTTGCGGATGAAGGCGCGGCGCGCGACAGGCGAAACAATCGAGGCTTTGGCGATCAATGAGGTCAGTTTGCTGCGCGCAGGCCCCCAAGCCGCCAAGCTGCGCATCCATGTTGATGGAAAGCTGCGCATGCAAGAACTGGTCTGCGATGGCGCGCTGTTATGCACGCCTGCAGGCTCGACCGCCTATAACTATTCCGCCCATGGCCCGATTTTGCCCATTGGTGCAGATGTTTTGGCGATGACCGCCGTGGCGGCCTTTCGTCCGCGCAGGTGGCGGGGGGCGCTGCTTAACAAATCATCCAACGTGATTTTCGAAGTGGTCGATCCTGACCACCGCCCTGTGATGGCAGATGCCGATAGCGTTTCGGTAAACAATGTCACCCATGTCGAGATATCCAGCGCGCAAGACGTGACCCATCGTATCCTGTTCGATCCAGGTCATGGTTTGGAAGAGCGGCTTTTGCGCGAGCAATTCGTGTAATCCAAACGGGATTTGCCCTTTCCTAGGCGATAGTTTAACGTTAAACTAATTGTGGAGGGTGGCCGATTGCGGCTGTTTGGCGACCATAGCCGATTGGGAATAGATCATGACTGAAGACAGCAACGACAGTTTGCGCCAGCGCGCGCTTGCCTATCATGCAGGCCCAAAGCCAGGAAAACTAGAGGTGCGCGCGACCAAGCCTTTGGCGAATGGGCGCGACCTGTCCTTGGCCTATAGCCCCGGCGTTGCTGAAGCCTGCCTTGAAATCAAAGCAGACCCCGCCCATGCCGAAAGCTATACAGGACGCGGCAACCTTGTCGCCGTGGTGACCAATGGCACGGCTGTGCTAGGCCTTGGTAATATTGGCGCACTCGCCTCAAAGCCTGTGATGGAGGGTAAGGCCGTTCTTTTCAAGAAATTCGCTGGCATCGACTGCTTTGACATTGAATTGAACGAGAGCGACCCCGAGAAATTGGCGGATATTGTTTGCGCGCTTGAGCCAACCTTTGGCGCAATCAATCTTGAGGATATCAAAGCGCCAGATTGTTTTATCGTAGAAAAACTGTGCCGTGAGCGAATGAATATTCCCGTTTTCCACGACGACCAACATGGAACGGCGATTGTCGTGGGCGCGGCCGCAACCAATGCGCTGCGTCTTGCGGGGAAATCCTTTGCCGATATCAAGGTCGTGTCTACGGGCGGCGGTGCGGCGGGGATTGCCTGCCTCAATATGCTGCTGAAACTGGGCCTCAAGCGTGAGAATGTTTGGCTCTGCGATTTGGATGGTCTGGTCTATCAGGGCCGTGAGGCGGGAATGACCCCGCAAAAGGCCGAATATGCCCAAGGGGATAGTCCTGCTTCCTTGAGTGATGTGATCGAGGGGGCGGATTTGTTCCTTGGCCTGTCTGGCCCGGGTGTTTTAACGCGCGAGATGGTTGCGCGCATGGCAGATCGTCCTGTGGTCTTTGCCTTGGCGAACCCGAACCCAGAAATCACCCCCGATGATGTGCGCGCGGTAAAGCCTGACGCGATCATTGCCACGGGGCGGTCAGATTTTCCCAATCAGGTGAACAACGTCTTATGCTTTCCGTTCATCTTTCGCGGCGCCTTGGATGTCGGCGCAAGCGAAATCAATGACGCGATGCAAATTGCCTGTATTGAAGGTATCGCCGCCTTGGCGCGCGCCACCACCAGTGCCGAAGCGGCGGCGGCCTATAAGGGCGAGCAGCTGACCTTTGGCTCTGACTATCTGATCCCCAAGCCGTTTGACCCGCGGCTGATGGGTGTGGTGGCCAGTGCCGTGGCCGAGGCGGCTATGAGTTCGGGTGTGGCGAAGCGGCCCATTGATGACATCGCCGCCTATCGCGCCAAACTTAATCAGGCGGTGTTCCGCTCTGCGCTTATCATGCGCCCTGTCTTTGCCGCAGCGGCCACTACGACCCGCCGTATCGCTTTCGCAGAAGGCGAGGATGAGCGCGTTTTGCGTGCGGCCCAAGCCATGCTTGAGGAAACCACAGACACCCCCATTCTTATCGGTCGTCCCGATGTAATTGAAATGCGGGCCGAGAGGGCAGGCCTGACCATCCGCCCGCGGGTGGATTTCGAAATCGTAAACCCCGAAAATGACCCGCGCTATCGGGATTATTGGGGCAGCTATCACAGCGTGATGGAACGCCACGGGGTGACCCCCGATTTGGCCCGTGCGATTATGCGAACAAACACCACCGCCATCGGCGCGGTCATGGTGTATCGCGAAGAGGCAGACAGCTTAATCTGCGGCACCTTTGGCCAGTATTTGTGGCACTTGAAATATATCAGCCAGCTTTTGGCCCGTGACGGGTTACATCCTGTTGGGGCGCTGTCCTTGATGATTTTGGAAGATGGGCCGCTCTTTATTGCCGATACGCATATTCATGCGCAGCCCACCCCAGACCAAATCGCCGAGACGGTGATTGCCACAGCCCGTCATGTGCGCCGCTTTGGCATCGCGCCAAAAATTGCGCTGTGTTCTGGCAGTCAATTCGGCAATCTCGACAGTGACAGTGGGCGGCGGATGCGCGCGGCGCTCGATATTCTGGACGCGATGGCGCTTGATTTCGCCTATGAGGGCGAGATGCATATCGACAGCGCGCTTGATCCCGAACTGCGCGCCCGAATTTTCCCCAATTCGCGCCTTGAGGGGCAGGCCAACGCGCTTGTCTTTGCCAATACTGATGCCGCTGGGGCGGCACGGAACATCCTAAAGATGAAGGCGGGCGGGCTGGAAGTCGGGCCGATTCTTATGGGGATGGGCAATCGCGCGCATATCGTCACCCCCTCAATCACCGCGCGGGGGCTGTTGAATATCTCCGCCCTCGCAGGCACGCCTGTCGCCACCTATGGCTGACAGGCGCACTGCCGCGCCTTAGCCAAAGGTGATGCGCAACAGTGTGACAAACATCAATGCGGTTGCCCCAAGCCCCGAGATGATCAGTGCGGGAAAGCCCCAAATCAGAACGGCCGAGGCAACAGCCGAAACAACCATGATAATAAGGGCAAAACTGTTGTCTACTTCGCCTTCGACCACCTCGCGCGCGATGCGCCCGATGACGGGCAGGCGATAGGTGACATGGCGTGTGATATAATGGCTTGTGTCTTCGTTTAAGGACATGGTCATGGGGGAGGCTCCTGTTCGATATTCCCCATCTAACGTCCCCGCCGTTAAAACAAAGTGGCGCATGGTCGCAGTTTTCGCGCCTGCGTCAAAGTCACCTTCTTGCGCAAGCTATGGTTGAAGGGATAGAAAATTGCGCAAGCAAAGGGAGGCCCGCATGAGCTATCAAAAGATTTATGAGTATGCCCGTTCCAACCCAGAAGGGTTTTGGATGGAGGCTGCTTCTGCCATTGATTGGGAGGTTGAACCATCCCAAGCGCTGTCTGATGAAAACGCGCCTCTTTATGAATGGTTTGCAGATGGTCAACTGAATGGTTGTTGGAACGCGGTCGATCGCCATGTTGCCGCAGGCCATGGGGATCGCACCGCTATCATCTATGACAGCCCCATCACCAGCACGGTTCAGAAAATTTCCTATGCAGAATTGCAAGAACGTGTCGCGCTTCTGGCGGGTGGCCTTCAAGCCAAAGGTGTGACCAAAGGGGATCGGGTCATTATCTATATGCCGATGGTGCCACAGGCGGTTGAGGCGATGCTTGCCTGCGCGCGTATTGGCGCGGTGCATTCGGTGGTCTTTGGCGGCTTTGCTGCGGCTGAATTGGCGGTGCGCATTGATGATGCGCAACCCAAATGTATCATCGCCGCCTCCTGTGGCCTCGAGCCGGGCCGCGTGGTGCATTATAAACCGCTTTTGGATGCGGCCATCGAGGCCGCCGCCCATAAGCCAGATTTCTGCGTGATCTTTCAGCGCGAGCAAGAATTGGCAAGCTTGACCGATGGGCGCGATGTCGATTGGTATGGCTTCCAACACGGGGTTGCGCCTGCGCCTTGTGTGCCCGTAGAGGGCAACCACCCCGCCTATATTCTCTACACCTCTGGCACAACGGGCCAGCCAAAGGGCGTTGTGCGCCATACAGGCGGCCATCTGGTTGCGTTGAATTGGTCAATGCGCAATCTCTACGACATGAACCCCGGCGAGGTGTTTTGGGCCGCTTCTGATGTGGGTTGGGTCGTGGGGCATTCCTATATTTGTTACGCGCCTCTGACCTTTGGCTGCACCACAATCGTCTTTGAAGGCAAACCTATTGGCACGCCTGATGCAGGCACGTTCTGGCGCGTGATTGATGAGCATAAAGTTAAATGCCTGTTTACCGCCCCAACGGCCTTTCGCGCGATCAAGCGCGAAGACCCAGTAGGCAGCTTTATTGGGAAATATGACATCTCTAGCCTTGAATCACTGTTCTTGGCGGGTGAGCGTGCCGACCCTGACACAATCCAATGGGCGCAGGCAAAACTTGGCGTGCCCGTGATTGACCATTGGTGGCAAACCGAAACGGGTTGGGCCATTTGTGGCAACCCATTGGGTATTGAAAAATTGCCTGTCAAAATCGGCAGCCCCTCGGTGCCAATGCCCGGGTATGATGTGCAAATTTTGGATGAGGGCGGGCATGAATTGCCTGCGGGCGAATTGGGCGTGATTGCGATTAAATTGCCCTTGCCGCCTGCAACCTTGCCTACGTTGTGGAATGCCGAAGCCCGCTTCCGCAAATCCTATCTTGAGCATTTCAAAGGCTATTACGAGACGGGTGATGCGGGATATAAGGATGAAGACGGGTATCTTTATATCATGGCGCGCACGGATGATGTGATCAACGTGGCGGGTCACCGCTTGTCGACAGGTGGGATGGAGGAGGTTCTTGCCTCCCACCCAGATGTGGCTGAATGCGCGGTGATCGGTGTGGCAGATGATCTCAAAGGGCAAATGCCTCTGGGGTTTTTGTGTCTCAATAAAGGGGCGACCAAAGATACGGCAGATGTCGTGTCTGAATGCGTGAAACTTGTGCGTGACAAAATCGGCCCCGTTGCGGCGTTCAAGTTGGCCGTTGTGGTGGATCGCCTGCCCAAAACCCGTTCGGGCAAGATTTTGCGCGGCACAATGGTGAAAATCGCCGATGGCGAAAGCTATAAAATGCCTGCAACAATTGATGATCCTGCGATTTTAGACGAGATTGCGGCGGCCTTGAAAACCTTGGGCTACCCCAAAGCCTAAGGCGGGTTTGGCGAGACGGGATGAAGGGCGGGCCTTTGGGCCCGCTTTTTCTTTCGCCTTGCGTGCATCGGTTCGTCAGGACAGATTGAGGCAACGCAATTCAAGGAGTGCGGATCATGCCCCAGACAAAGACACCAGACCCCGCATTGATGGCCGCCGCCGCAGAAATCCGTCCGCGCGCCTATGCCCCGTATTCGGGCTTTGCAGTTGGTGCTGCGCTGCGTGGGGCAGATGGGCAGATTTACCAAGGGGTGAATGTCGAAAACGCGGCCTATCCCCAAGGCACCTGTGCCGAGGCGGGCGCAATTTCAGCGATGATTGCCGCAGGCTGTCATGAGATCCTAGAGGTTGCAGTGATCGCAGATAGCCCCGTTCCTGTCGCCCCTTGTGGGGGGTGTCGTCAAAAATTGCTGGAATTCAGCAAAGATGAGGTGCTGATCACCATGGCCACAACGCGCGGCACAGGTCAGGCGATCCTGAGCATGGCGGACATTCTGCCTGGCGCCTTTGTGAAATCGGCGATGGAATAGGGCAGATCATGGCCGATCCGCGCAGCATCTTGGCAAAATTGCGAGAGGGGCAAACTCTGACCGAATTTGAGATGTTTGCCTTTGCCGAAGGGTTGGCGGATGGCACTGTCAGCGATGCGCAGGCGGGGGCCTTTGCGATGGCCGTATGTTTGCGCGGTCTCAGCCTTGAGAACCGCACCCATCTGACCCATGGTATGCTGGAAAGCGGCACGGTTTTGGGGTGGTCACTGGATGGCCCTGTGATCGACAAACATTCCACAGGCGGGGTGGGCGATTGTGTGTCGCTGATCCTTGCCCCTGCCTTAGCGGCGTGCGGGGCCTATGTGCCGATGATTTCAGGGCGCGGCTTGGGGCATACGGGCGGCACTTTGGACAAACTTTCGGCAATTTCGGGCTTGCAGATTGATGTCTCCATTGAGGATTTGCAACGCATTGTGGGGCAAGTGGGCTGTGCGATTGTCAGCGCCAATGCCGATATCGCCCCTGCGGATCGCAGGCTTTATGGGTTGCGTGATATCACCGCCACTGTGCCAAGCATTGATTTGATCACGGCCTCTATTTTGTCCAAGAAATTGGCAGCAGGGCTAGAGGCCTTGGTTTTAGACGTTAAATGCGGCACGGGTGCCTTTATGCAAACCCCGCAAGAGGCCGTGCAACTGGCTCAATCCTTGGTGGATACAGCACAAAGTGCGGGCTGTAAAACCACGGCGCTTGTCACCGATATGAACCAACCGCTTGCGCGTGCAGCGGGCAATTCTTTGGAAATGATGGAGGTGATGGAGGCGCTTTGCAGTCCAAAGCTCGACAGTGATCTGATCCGCGTAACCATCAGCCTTGGGGGTGAGGTTTTGGTGCAAGCGGGGCTTGCGGTTGATGCGGCGGCAGGTGAGATGGCACTGACAAACGCGCTGACCCAAGGTCACGCCGCCGAGGTTTTTGGCCGTATGGTCGCGGCGCAAGGGGGCGCCACAGATTTTGTGGCACGTTGGCGAGATCGCTTGCCTGCAGCGCCCTATGCGGTGGATATTTTTCCGCAAAAGACGGGCTATATCCGTGCAATTGACGCCCGCACCTTGGGCGAGGTTGTGGTGCATCTTGGCGGGGGACGCCTACAGGCAGAGGATCAGATCGACAAACGTGTGGGTCTTTCTGACATCCAGCGGATTGGTGATTTGGCCGACCCCACGACCCCGCTTTTGCGCCTTCATGCGCGCGACCCTGAGATTGCCAAACATATGGGGGCAATTGTGTTAGACGCCTTCACTCTCTCCGAAGAAAGGCCGCCGCGCCCTGCCTTGATCCATGAAAGGATTGGCTGAATGGCGCGCGGATTTTTGGTTGTGATGGATTCTGTTGGTATCGGGGGCGCACCAGACGCAGACCGATATTTCAATGCGGGCCATCCCGATACAGGCGCGAATACCTTGGGCCATATCGCGCAGGCACAGCCGCTGAGAGTGCCGAATTTAGATCGTCTGGGTCTCGGGGCCGCTTTGCATCTGGCAAGCGGCATCTGCCCTGCACCCCTGACACCGGCTGCACCGAATGCCATTTGGGGTGTGGCCGAAGAATCCGCCAAAGGCAAAGACACGCCATCAGGCCATTGGGAATTGACGGGCTGCGCCTTGCCTTGGGAATGGCACTATTTTCCCGCTACCCTTCCCAGTTTCCCTGAAGCTTTGGTCGCGGCGGTTCAATCAATTGCAGGTGTTGGGGGGATTTTGGGCAATTGCCACGCCTCTGGCACTGAGATCATAGCACGCCTTGGGGCGCAACATCTGCAAACGGGGTATCCGATTTGCTACACCTCCGCCGATAGTGTCTTTCAAATTGCCGCGCATGAAGAGGTCTTTGGGCTAAAGCGTCTCTATGACCTCTGCGAAAGGATCGCCCCGCAGCTGCACGCGATGCGGGTAGGGCGGGTGATCGCGCGCCCCTTTACGGGTCGCCTAGGCGCGTTTGAGCGCACTGAAAACCGCCGCGATTACGCGATGATGCCGCCCCACCCAACCTTGTTGGATCACGCATCTGAGGCAGGGCGCGCGGTCATTGCCATTGGCAAAATCAGCGATATTTTCGCCCATCGTGGCATCACGGAAAGCCATAAGGGAGGTGATGCCCGCCTGATGGAACATCTGGCCCACGCGGTAGATTGCGCCCCCGATGGTAGCCTCACAATCGCCAATTTCGTTGAGTTTGATGCCCGTTTTGGCCATCGCCGCGATGTGGCGGGTTATGCGGGTGCGCTGGAATGGTTTGACGCAGCGATTGCGCCAATTGTTGCCGCGCTGCGCCTGGGTGACATGCTGATTTTAACCGCGGATCATGGCAATGATCCCACATGGGTTGGCACGGATCACACCCGTGAACGTGTCCCATTTTTGGTGGTGGCCCCTGACTATGCGCCACAAGTCCTTGGCCTTCGGGCCTTTGCCGATATTGGCGCAAGTCTTACCGCGCATTTGGGGCTTGGCCCCCTTCAGATTGGAAGCCCTGCCTTATGAGCCAGATTGACAGTCAAATCATCTATGCTGCCATGACCTTTGTCGCTGCCCTATTTGGGGTGCGTCTGGCCGCCCGGGTCTTGTCGCAGCGGGTGATCTCATGGCGCGCGGCTACCTTATTTGCCATAGTGGTCACCGCGCTTGGCTATTATTTTTAGGGGAAGTGCAATGTCAGATATGGCCTGCGTCAAAAAGGTTGAATTGCACCTTCACCTTGAGGGGGCAGCACAGCCTGATTTTATTCGTCAGATCGCCTTCGAAAAAAAGGTGGATTTATCGGGCATTTTCACCGCGCAAGGCGGCTATGACATTCATGATTTTGTGCATTTTCTGCGCGTCTATGAGGCGGCAACATCGGTTCTCACCACGCCCGAAGATTATGCGCGTCTGACGCGGTCTGTGCTTGAGGCATCAGCAGGCCATGGGGTGGTTTATTGCGAAACCTTCCTGTCCCCTGATTTTTGCGGCGGTGGGGATATTGGTGCTTGGCGCGAGTATCTTTCTGCGATGACCGAAGCCGCAGATGCCGCCGAGCGGGTTTTTGGGATCACGATGCGGGGCGTGATTACGGCAGTTCGTCATTTCGGGCCAGATCAGGCGAAACGGGCCGCGCGCTGTGCTGCGGAAACGGCGGGGCGCATGATTTGCGGCTTTGGAATGGCGGGAGACGAGAAGATTGGCCATCTGCGCGATTTTTCATGGAGCTTTGATTGCGCGGCCGAGGCAGGACTACCCTTCACCATTCATGCAGGCGAATGGGGGGGCGCGCAATCGGTGCGCGAGACGTTAGATGTCTATAATCCGCTCCGTATCGGGCATGGTGTCGAGGCGATCAGTGACCCTGACTTGGTCGCACGCCTTGCCGATACGGGTGTTGTTTTGGAATGCTGCCCTGTGTCGAATGTCTTTCTTGGGGTTTTCCCAAATTGGAAAAGTCACCCCCTTGCGCGTCTGCGCGAGGCTGGGGTCAAGGTAACCGTGTCAACCGATGATCCACCCTTTTTCCATACCAATATGAGCTGTGAATATGAGGCCTTGGAGCAGCATTTTGGGTGGGGTGAGACAGAATTCACGGAAATAAACCAAACCGCGCTTGCGGCGGCCTTTTGTGATGAGGAAACCCGCGCGCGGGTTGCAAAACGGCTTGAAAGCTAGGGGGAAGACTATGACAGAATTCGATACACTGACCATCGTGACCCATCCGCTTGTGCAACATAAGCTGAGCTTGATGCGCGATAAAAACTGCGCCTCCCAAGATTTCGCGCGGCTTTTGACCGAAATTTCGATGCTGATGGCCTATGAGGTCACCCGCGATTTGGCGGTTACAACCACCGCCGTTGAAACACCACTTGAGGTGATGGATGCCCCTACACTCGTAGGAAAAAAACTGGCTTTGATTTCGATTTTGCGGGCGGGCAACGGAATGCTTGAGGGGATGCGCGCCGTGATCCCTGCTGCGCGGGTTGGATTTGTCGGGCTGTATCGCAATGAGGAAACGCTTGAGCCCGTGGATTACTATCTCAACCTGCCCTCGCACCTGTCCCAACGTCATGTCATCGCCCTTGATCCTATGTTGGCAACGGGCAATTCCGCGGCTGCCGCGGTGGATAAAATCAAATCAGAAGGGGCCGTCGATATCAGTCTGACGACATTGCTAGCCGCACCTGAGGGCGTCAGGGCATTCGAAGCTCGCCACCCTGATGTACCGATTTTCACGGCATCCTTGGACCGTGGCTTGAACGAAAAGGGTTATATCCTTCCGGGTCTGGGAGATGCAGGGGACCGGATATTCGCTACCAAGTAAAGAGTGCTTTGGTTTGGGATGCGTGGCTTTGGTCGGCCATTTCTGAAACAAAGCGTTAACACGGATTGTAGTATTGATCTCGCGAGTGGCCGGGGTCTACTTGGCGCGCGTTCAGTGACTTAATCAGTTGGAGCAGATTTCCTGTAGGGCAACCCATCTGGTATCATCTAATAATGGTGTGTTTGGCGTAGCACGAAGGGGGTCTGCCTCGATCAGGCTTAGAGTTTCCTCGCCTGAAATATCTAGGGCGTAGGCGTAAGGCTGCGAGGAAATCTCAGCCTGTGCGAATTGCGATAAAAGCGCCTCATCGGTCACATTTGTTGGTGTTTCGGTTAACAAACTAGCTGCGCGCGCAGCCAGATGGCTGTCGCTAATCTGGCCTGTAGTCAATAGTCGTAATGTAACCCACAAACCCGCCTCTTGCAGCAGTGCATGGGTCGGGTTGCTATCAATCAAGCGGATATATTCCGACAATAAAAACCCTGCCAAAACATCAGGGCTATGGTAATCCTCAACCACGGATCGGTTCAGCACGATCAAATCACCGGGCAAATGTAGGCTTGCGGGCAGACCATCACGCAGAACCACAAGCCGCGGCACGGTCGGCGTGGCGATGAACACCCGCCGCGCAAGGGCTGCAAGCGCGGCTTGCCCCGCGGTTTGATTGCAGCTTGGCCCCGTCAGTTGGATCATCTCTGTGAGAATATCCTGACCTATTTCGCGCTTTTTTGCCTCGGGCAAAAGATGCACTGTCTGGCGCACCAAGGCATCAGGCAACCAAAACAGGCCCAAGCCCAGAACCACCGCGGCGATTATGGCCGCCAGAATACCACGCAACCGCCCCGGATGGGGGCGATGGCGGTCAATCATACTGCGCAGCTTTTCGATTGCGGCGATCATGTCCTCATCCGCGATCTCTAGGCTTTCGTCACTGCCCTCCACAGGCACATAAAGGGCGGGCAGCTCGCCTGGATTGACGCGGATCACTGCGGCCAGCGACCAATGGGTGAGCGCAGTTTCTGAAAGGGTCGATATGATCAAAGAAGTGTTGCCCAAATTGATCAACACTTCGCGGCGTTGGCTGTCGCCAACATCGCGCCAAAGGCCTGTGGCCTCTAGTTTTTGATATTCCTCTAACGCGGTCACGCAATGCCCTCGCGCTTATGCATCGCGAAACCCGTCATCTTTGCCCAATGTTGGCGCAGGCATCAGGTCATAGGGATGTGCCCAATTGGGTTGGTGGGCCAAGCGGGTCAGCCATGCCGAAATCGCAGGATAATCGGCGCGCGTGAAATTGAAATTTTCAGGGTAATAGAGATAGCCCGCGCAGGCGATATCCGCCGCTGAGACACTGTCGCAGGCAATCCAGTCGCGGGTGCTGAGCACCCCTTCAAGAATGGAAAGCGCCGCCTTCATCCGCCCCGTCAAATATCCAATAACGCCCGCATCACGTTTGTCCTCGGGCGCGAAATTCATCAAGAACCGCAACGGCCCCGCAGTGCCCGAAACCTTTTGATTGTCGAACAAAATCCACCGCAAGATTTCTTGACGATCTGCGGCACTCGCCCCTGCGAGTTTGCCTGTTTCATCCATAACCCAAGTTTGTATCAACCCTGATTGGGTCAGGATTTTACCCCCTGCATCTAGCACGGGAACTTCGCCCATTGGGTTTATTGCGCGAAACTCTGCACCGCGCGCCTCGCCGTTGAAGAAATCAACAAAACGGGGCTGCCAAGGCACACCTGCCAATGTCAGGCACAGCGCGGCTTTATAGGCATTTCCAGATTCCCCAAAACAATAGAGGGTGTTGGTCACGGCTCGGTTTCCTTATGTCACGTTATGACTGTGGGTCTTGATCCGATTTTCGGTCTGCCAGCATTTGCGCCACCAAATCAATTTGACTTTGCAAATCACGAATGGCTTGGCCTAACTCGGTATATTGTGCCTGCATATCGTGCAATCTTTCACGCCCAACTTCTAGGCTTCTTTCCAGTTGCGTCACTTGATTGTCGCCAAGTGCATAAAGGTCAAGCAATTGTCGCATCGCCTCTAGGCTAAAGCCAAACCGTTTGCCCTGTAAAATCAGTTTAAGACGCGCTTGGTCGCTGCGGGAATAAAGCCGCTTTTGTCCCACACGCAAGGGGGCCAACAGCTCCTTGCTTTCGTAGAACCGCAGGCTGCGCGGCGTCACTTGAAACAGGGCGCACATCTCGCCGATGGTGCGAAAATCGGCCTCGCGCTGTGGGGCGTCTGATGGCATTTGCGGCATCCTCGGCTGATCCATGATGTGATCGCAGCTTATCATAGAATTGGTATCGATGTAATTTGCGCATTGCCGCGGGCACGCGCCGCGCGTTAGATGGTGCAGATCATTAACCCCAATTTGTTGGATTATGCCCGTGCCCTCCGACCAGTCGGATACCCTCCATGTCGCGCAAAGTTTCATCACGCAACTGTCCTATGCGGCGGCGTTGCAGATGAACATTGTTGCCCTTGGATCTGGGACTGCGGCGATGACGATGCGGGTTCTGCCTGATCTCTGTGATGCGGTGGGCGCGCTGCATGAAGGCGCACTCACGGCGCTGATGGACACCTGTGCAGGCACGGCAGTGGTGGCGCATGACAGCAAACCCCTTGCGACCGCGACCTTAGATCTGCGCCTCGATGTGATGGGCCAGAGTGCAAAAGGCACAGTTCTGGCCAAGGCGGAGTGTTACGCCATCAGGGGAAATGTGGCCTTTGTCACTGTGGCGGCCACTGATCAAGAGACAGGCGCGCTTTTGGCCAAAGCCAGCGGCAGTTTCACGGTCGAATATGGGCCAGAGGGCAAGGGTGTCTTGGAGATGGTCAACCCGCAAAAGAGGCAGGGCTGATGCAGCAGGTTTTGAACCAGCTGCCCTATGCGCGGTTTTTGGGCCTAGAGGGCCAAGAGGGCGGGGTGATCAAATTGCCTTATCGTGGCGTTTTGATTGGCAATCCGATTTTGCCCGCGCTGCATGGCGGGGTTACAGCATCGGTACTGCAGATCGCGGCGCAAACCCATGTTATAGATGCGCTTTCTATCCCGCTGACAAGCCCGCCAAAGTTGATTGATTTCACTGTGGATTATTTGCGCCGCGGCCTGCCCGAAGATGGGTTTGCCAAGGCGCAGCTGACCCGCGCGGGGCGCCGTTTTGCCTCGGTCTCGGTCACGATGTGGCAAGGTGATCCAGACACCCCCATTGCCGCGGCGCATGGCCATTTTGCCTTGGTGACAGCCCCATGACGGATCAGACCCCGCCCTTGACCCATGCGCGGGTGTTGCGCATCGCCGTGCCTGTGGTTCTGTCAAACATCACAGTGCCGCTTTTGGGTTTGGTCGACACGGGCGTTGTTGGCCAATTGGGTGATGCGGCTATGATCGGCGCGGTGGGCTTGGGTGCGATATCCATGACCACTGTATTTTGGATTTTTGGGTTCTTGCGCATGGGCACTGTCGGTTTGGCCGCGCAGGCCCATGGGGCAGGGGATCAGGCAGAAATCTCGGCTTTGCTGTCGCGTGTTTTGATGATTGGCGTGGTGGCTGGTGTGCTTTTGATCCTGCTGCAATCGGCAATTTTCGCGGCAATTTTTGCGATAGCCCCCGCAAGTGATGCGGTCGAGGCTTTGGCGCGCGATTACATGGCAATCCGCATTTGGTCTGCCCCCGCTGCAATCGCGATTTATGGCATCACGGGGTGGTTGATTGCCGCTGAACGCACAGGCGCCGTGTTCGTTTTGCAGCTCTGGATGAACGGGTTGAACATCCTGCTGTCAGTGGGGTTTGTGTTGGGTTTGGGCTATGATGTCGATGGTGTGGCCGCGGCCACGGCCATTGCAGAATGGTCGGGCTTGGCGCTTGGGCTTTATCTGTGTCGCGCGGGATTTTCGCAGGCTGCATGGCGCGATTGGCCGCGTGTTTTTGATCGCGGGCGGCTGTTGCATATGGCGCAGGTCAACACCGATATTTTGATCCGTTCCGTCTTTCTGATGGCGGGGTTTACCTCCTTCATCTATATCGGCTCAGATTTAGGGGATACGACCCTCGCTTCCAATCAAATTCTTATGCAATTCATTCATATTACCGCCTATGGGTTGGACGGGTTTGCTTTTGCCGCCGAAAGTCTTGTTGGAAAATCCTTAGGGGCCAAAAACCGCGCCGCCTTGCGCCGAAGCGCCATGATGACGGCGCTTTGGTCGGGCGGTGTCGCGGTGGTGATGGCCGCAGCTTTTTGGGTCTTTGGAGGCGAGATTATTGATATTCTCACCACTGCGCCCGAAGTGCGGATTGAGGCGCGTGATTACCTGTTTTGGATGGTGCTTGCGCCGCTTGTTGGGTTTCAAGCATGGATTTTGGACGGGATATTCATTGGCGCAACCCGCACCCGTGACATGCGCAACATGATGGCCCTATCTTTCGCAGGCTATGTCATGCTGTGCCTGACGCTGATTCCCGCCTATGGAAATCACGGGTTATGGGCCGCGTTGTTGGGGATGTTCATCCTGCGCGGTCTCAGCCTTGGGGCGCGCTATCCCGCACTTGAGCGCAGCGCGACCTAAAGCAGCGTAAGGATATTTTCAGGCGGGCGGCCAATCGCGGCGGCGGTTTCACTGATCAAAACAGGGCGTTCAATCAGGCGCGGATCATCGGCCATGGCAGCTAAGATTGCGGCCTCATCCGTCAAATCCACCCCCGTTTCGCGGGCCTCTTTTGCGCGGATCAAATCGCGGGCAGGGCGGCCTAGTTTTGCGATCACTGCGGCCAGTTCGGCATGGGTGGGCGCAGCGTCTAAATAGGCGCGCGTGTCAAACTCTATGCCGCGCTCTGTCAGCAATGCCAAAGCCTGACGGGATTTCGAACAGCGTGGATTATGCCAGACGGTCAAAGCCATGCGTCAACCCCCGTGCCGATGGCAGATTGCAAACTGTCATGGCCATCTTGCGCAAGAGCGGCGTCAAGACCTTGAAGGATATCGGCAACCAAACCCATACCCCCATAAACAAGCCCCGTGTAAAGCTGCACCAAATGCGCGCCCGCCTTGATCTTGGTATAGGCTTGATCCGCATTGGCCACGCCCCCCACACCAATCAAGGCAATCTTGCCGCCTGTTTGCTGCGACAGTCGTGCCAGAACTTGGGTGGATCGCTCGAACAAGGGCTGCCCTGAGAGGCCCCCTGTTTCGCGCCGATGGCGCCCGCGCAACCCCTCGCGTGAAATGGTGGTATTAGTGGCAATGATCCCCGCAAGCTGCATCCGCAAGGCAAGCTCTGCAATGGCGTCAATCTCGTCATTGGTCAGGTCAGGTGCAATTTTCACAAAGAGGGGCACGGGACGGGCGAGATCAAAATTTGCATCCATTACCCCTTGCAACAAGCGTTCTAGCTGGTCTGCGGCCTGCAGGTCGCGCAGGTTCTCGGTGTTGGGCGAGGAGATGTTGATCGTAGCAAAATCAATCATCCCCCCACAACGGGCCAAAACCAAAGCGTAATCTGCCGCGCGATCCGTGCTGGTTTTATTGGCGCCCAAATTCAAACCCAAAGGAATGCGATGGGGGCGGTCGGCAAGACGTTTGGATGCAGCCTCCATGCCTTCATTGTTAAAGCCAAAGCGATTGATCACTGCGCGGTCACGCGGCAGGCGAAACACGCGGGGTTGCGGGTTTCCTGGCTGCGCCTGCGGCGTGATTGCCCCCACCTCAATAAACCCCAACCCCGTTTTCATTAAGGGCGCAATTGCGGTGGCATTTTTGTCAAAGCCCGCCGCAAGGCCAAGTGGGTTTGGGAAATTCATCCCTGCAACAGTTACTGCCAAACGTGGGGTGGTAATCGGCCCCGTTCGGGGGGCAAGCCCCATGTTCAGCGCCGTTAGCGCAAGGCCATGCGCCCGTTCGGGAGAAATAAGGCGCAACGCAGCGAGAGCAGCTTTATCAAACATCAACTGTCCTAATCTTTAATCAACCGTTTAAATTGGGCAGGATATGAACACCATTTTGTAAGTTTAATTCGTGATGCCACAAAATCCCGCGCAAGGGCAGTTTTGAATACAAATGAGGGAAAAGGGCACCCCCGCGTGACACCTCCCAACGCAGCGCGTCGCCAAATATACTGGCTTCATAGGCTATGAGCACCAATCCGCTAACACCCGAAAAATGTTTGGACAAGGTTTCCTCGACCTGTGCCGCGGTGGAGAAATGGATATACCCATCGGCCTGATCAACGGGCGCACCCAATGTTTCTTTTTGTGTGCAAAGATCTCGCCATTCTAGGGTTTGAAGGATTTTAAATATGATCATTTCCAGTAAAGCTCGCCGGTTAAGAATGTTACTATCGTGATAGGGCCAAAGCTTAGATTAGTAAGTCTGTATCAGTTGTTTTCGTAAAACGAACTAGTTTTTGCTTCGATAAGCTTCAAGCTTACTTGCTTCCAAACTCACTGTGTGACTTATTGAACAGCGAAGTAAGCTTGGGTTGAAGTCAATGAAGCCCTCAAAAAAGGTAGCTTTAATCGGATGTGGTGGAACGATTTCCACTCGCGCTTCTCACGCCTTTGATGTGTTAGATTACCCTGAAACTGGGCATAAGCTTACCGCAAATGAGATGGTTTCCGAATTACAACCACTCGTAGATTTTGCTGATTTAGAGGCAATCGCTTTTCGAGAAGTTGGATCAAGCAAGATTGGTCCAACAGATTGGTTAGAGCTAGCGCGCTTAGTACGAGATATATTTGATGAGAAACCTGAATTAACGGGGATAGTCATACTTCATGGAACGGCAACATTAGAAGAAACGGCTTTCTTTCTCGATCTCACAGTCGAATTAGATCGCCCTGTTGTCCTTGTAGGTGCCCAGCGACCGCTAGGAGCCGTAGGTAGTGATGCATTGTCCAACGCCGTAGCGGCAATCCGAACGGCCACCGATGAGAAGTTACGTTCGATGGGGGTTTTGATTGTTTTTAACGATGAAATTCATAGTGCCCGTGATGTTGCTAAGGGCTCTACTTATCGCCTCAATGCGTTTTCTTCGGGAGCTTATGGAGCATTAGGCGTGGTAGATCCAGATGGGGTAAGGGTCAGACGAGCGCCGCTTCGTAGTGATGTCAAATTCTCTATTTCTCACCTTTCTGCTCTACCTCGGGTAGACGTGCTTTATGCTGTTGCTGGTGGTGATGAAACAATTGCACGTGCTTGTATAAAAGCTGGTGCCCGTGGTTTAGTTTCTGCCGGGTTTGCCCCAGGTATGACATCTCCACTAGAATGGAAAGAATTACTGAGGGCGGTTTCCAAAGGTATCCCGGTTGTACAATGTAGCCGAGTTGCTTCTGGTAGGATTGCACGAAGGTTACATTTGAAAGAATTCAGTATTGTTTCTGGAGAAAACTTGTCAGCTCACAAGGCACGAATTTTGCTTATGTTGGGACTGACCGTTACTGAGGAGACTGAAGCGTTGCAAAACTATTTTGATCAGATGTGAAATGAAACTGCGTGCTCATAATCGTTATGACTATGTCCCCTTGCCAGATCGTCAGGATTACACCTGGCCGGAAGGGAAGAGATTAGCTTTCTGTTTATGCAATAACTTGGAAGTATTTTCCTATCGAGAGGGTATCGGATCTGATAGCGCGGTTTTAAACGCTCCTCAGACACACCGTAATTACGCATGGCGTGACTATGGAAATAGAGTTGGTCAATGGTATCTCTTTGACTTGCTCGACGATTTTTCAATTCCTGCATCGCATAATTCAAATTCCGCGCTTTTCAGGCGTCACCCGCAACTGCTGGATAGGATAAAACTAAGGGGTGATGAAATAGTTGCTCATGGCCGTTCCAATGGTGAACGACAAGACGTCTTGGATGAACCAAACGAACGTGAATTGATACAGGAAGCTACCGAAGAGCTCATTGAACTGATTGGTTACCAACCAAAAGGGTGGATGGGGCCGTATTTCGCACAAAGCGAAGTAACATTAGATTTGCTGCAAGAGGCCGGATATTGCTTCAATTTGGATTGGCCGGCAGATGATCAGCCATTTTGGATGCGGACACGTAAAGGTCGTATTATGTCTGTGCCTTACTCAATTGAGTTAAATGACTCGCCTTCGATGGTCTTTCGGCAAGAGAGTGCGATGTCGTTTGAAAGGATGATCAAAGACCAATTTGATGAAATGATGTTCCTATCCCAAAAACGGCCTCTTGTTTTCACATTAATTACTCATCCATTTGTCTTTGGTCACCCGTATAGGCTCAGAGCATTGCGCCGTGCTTTGACGCATATAATGGAGCGCCGAGACGAGCTTTGGATTACAACTGTTGGAGGCGTTTACGATTATTGTGCTGGTCTCGAAAAGGGCATTGTGCCCGGGAGTTGAGATACTTGCTCTAATCGTGTCAAAAAGTGCGGCTGCTGGAAGAAGGCAAATGTATCCCTCGTCATTCAGATTACGGATTGGTTGACCCCGTTTTACGTTGCGCATCACGCACTAACGCAGCAAAGCGATAAATGCCGTGCACCATTTTTGTATATGGCGTAAGTAGAAAAAACGTAAGAACTGCGCCTAGGTGGACCGCCAAAGTCAGCGGCATTAAGGCGGTCTGGCCAAGAATATACAAAACGAGGCCACTAGCGGCCACAAACCCCAATAGGGCAATGAACCCGAATTCCCCATTGCGCGCCGCCATTGAGCCTAAATTGGGATCAGCTTTAAGTTTGAGGCGGAATAACCAAATAGCGCCCCATGTTAGCATCAGGCCGCCAGGCATGCCCAAAAGTTTGGGCAACGAGAAAAAACCGTGTGGCGCTGGAAGGTCAAAGATGTAGTGGAGAATGGTCCCTGAGGAAGTGCTCGCAAAGCACAGCAAGAATCCGTACAAAACTAATTGATGAGCAACGCGCCTTGCTTGGGTAAAGCGGTCTTCGTCTTCAAAATTGCAGCCCTCGCCATGCCCACCAGCCAGATTATGCATAGTAGCAGCAGCGCGGAGGGCATTGTAAATATGGATAAGTTTAATGCGCGTTCCGTCTACAGCCAGCCAATACCGACGCAAACTTACTGTGAGGCTGGTAAGTGGCAATACGAAGGCAGGTGCAAATATTAAAATCATTAGGTCGTGAGAGATGAACGCGTAAAATCCTTCTCCATTGCCTCGCCCAAGCCATTGGGTCACAACGAAAAAAGCAGAGAAACAAAGACTGGTTGCAAGAGCGATGGCCATCCCATTTTTTTGAAAATGGGTTGCGACAAAACGCGGATACGCAAAAGCCTCCCAGCTGTCTTGCCTGACCTCTGCTAGAGCGGCTGGTAGGTTTAGGTCAAACTCATGCGGAGCCGTATACTGGCACGCGTAGTAACAGCCACGGCAATTGTGACAGAGATTTGCCAATTGTATGATTTCTCCGTCAGAAAACTCTCGATTGCTATGAAGCGAAGGGAAAACTGAGCAGTAGCCTTCACAGTAGCGGCATGCATTGCAAATTTCAGCCTGCCGGCGCGCTTCTTCCTTCATATCAGTTAACATACTTTGCAGCCTCTTTCCCGGCGATACGTCCGAAAACGGTACCGATAGTCATTCCAAACCCCGCTAAATATCCTTGGCCCAGAATGGATCCGGCCATTGTCTCACCCGCAGCCCAAAGGTTGCTTACCGGGCGATTGCCAACGCTACATTGCGCGTTCTCGTCGACCTTCAAGCCTAGGTACGTGAATGTGACTCCAGTGCGTAGCGAGTAACCATAAAAAGGTGCTTCTATAATGGGCCGTGCCCAGTTGGTCTTTGGTGGTTTAAGGCCAGATGTGCTTACACCATCCAATTCTGTCGGACGAAAGCCAGTAGTATCACCACAGCTTGCATTGAATTTGTCTACCGTAGCTCGCAGCTTTTGTGCGGGTAGATCCATTTTTAATGCTAAATCCTCAATCGTGTCCGCTTTGATCGGTGGGAAGACGGACGGCATGAACAGTTCAAGTGACTTTGCATCGATGATCGCATAGCCTATTTGCTCAGGTTGAGCGGCGACCAGCCGGCCCCAGATAGCATAACGTTTGGGCCACACGTCTTCGCCTTCATCGTAAAACCGTTCAGCATTCTTGTTCACGACAATCGAGAAAGGTACACAATCAAGCCGTGTGACGATACCACCATCGTATTTCGGCGAACGTCCATCTATAGCAACAGCATGGCATTGTGTCGGGTCTCCCACTTGCTCTAGCCCCTGGCGGAGCAAGTCGTCTAGAACTACACCACGATTGTAGGGCGTGCCTCGGATTAGAAAATTCTTTGCAGCGGGGCCCCAGGCACGTGCGAGCCAATCGGTGTCCGCTTGAAATCCGCCTGATGCTACAACAACAGCCTTTGGCGATAGTCGATAAGATTGCTCGTGCTGAATGTAGTCGAGATAGATGACTTCGCCGTCATCTATTTCAAGATGGGTAACACTCGCATCGTATTTGACATCTACTCCCAAATTTTCAGCCGTGCGGTAATACGCATTGATAAGAGCTTTCCCGCCACCGAGAAAAAAGGCGTTTGTCCGGGCAAGGGACAACGTGCCGGATAAAGATGGCTGAAATCTTACGCCGTGTCTCTCCATCCACGGCATACATTTCTCGGATTGGCGAATGACCATTCGGGCAAGGCCTTGATCGGTTTTGCCGTTTGTAACTTTCATTAGATCGTTAAAATATTCATCTTCGCTATAGCTTTCGATTAAAGGCCCTAACGGCTCGGAATGCATGCATCGAAAATTACGCGTATGACGAGAGTTCCCCCCGCGGTAAGCCTTTGGCGCAGCCTCTAGAATTAAAACCCTTGCGCCAGCCTCAGCGGCACTAATCGCAGAACACAGTGCTGCATTTCCACCTCCAATCACGACAATTTCGTAGGACTCTGACGCTCTAATAATCTTCAATTTACACCTTTTGGAAAATTAAGGATTTGAAAACACCATGTCTGATCTATCGGCAAACCGGTTAGTAAAGCACAAGCAATCAAAGTGCATTTATAACGAACTTGAGTGTCGATAATTGTTATTTTTTATCAAGTAACATTCAATGGTCATACTTAGACGCAGTTTCAAGCATAGCATGTATCACTTCCGGCTTCGGTTTTGGAGATTTTGGGTAGGCAGTTCTACTGTGTGATAGGTTTAGGCCGAACAAAGCCTCAGCCATAGCATATGTAAGCGGACCTGGGTTTATAACTGGGACAGGTAGCGCCTCAGCCAAATGCATGTGGGCTTGATGCATAGTGGTAGAGCCTAAGACTATGACATCAGCTCCGTCTGTTTCGATGCATTGTAATGCAAGTTTTGTAAGAGCTGGGAAGATGTCGGATTCTTTTCCGGTCAACAGGCTTTGGTTATTCGGCGTTATATCTAATGCTCTGATTGACGCGCAGGCATGGGTTATACCAAGCTCATCGAGCGTCTTTGTGTAAAGGTGCTTCCAGTGCGGCCACAGGGCAATAATTGAGAAACGTTTTCCCAGCATCATCGCCATTAGAAGCGAGGCTCGTCCGGGACCAATAACTGGTATAGTCAATTCAGACCTAAGGGCCGCCACCCCACTGTCACTCATCGTGTCAATGCATACTGCGTCAAATCCCCGTTTTTCGGCTTCTAGACCAGCCTCCAAAACTCCTATCTCAGCCAGCGCCATGTCTGAGGCGCTTACGTAATTTTGTGGCGCTAACTTAACGGATTCAAACGTAAAAGATATGTCTGGGCCTAACTTTACAGCATTCAGCTGTTCTTCTCTCTGGCTGCGATTTTCTGGCGTCATAGGGAATGGAACAATTACAAGAACAGACTTCATTTTGGCACTCCAAACGCAGTGATTTTATTGTGATTTTTTTAATTTTAAGTAACATTAAACCCAAATTTTTGAAAGGCTACACCCATGAAGCATATGCTGAATTTTGCCGAGTTTCTTGCACAGGCTTCAGTTCCAGACGATGTTTTAAATAAAACGGCATTGATCCTTTGTGACAGTATTGGCGCCATAGTCGGGGGAGCGGAGGAGTTAGAAGTTCGTTCGTTAACTGAAAAGTTTTCGTCCCGATGTCATGGCCCTGCCATAATTATCGGTTCAAAAAGTTTAACTGACATAAAAATTGCTGCTTTTTTAAATGGCACTGCTGGTACGACCCTTGAAATGGATGAGGGTAATCAATTTTGCAAAGGCCACCCCGCAATGCATGTCATTCCAGCGGCACTAGCGGAGGCTTCGGTTCAAAAAGTATCTGGAAAAAAGCTGCTTACAGCAATTACGCTGGGGTATGAGGCTGCAGCGCGAGTTGGAATTGCAACGTCTTTACGGCCTTCGATGCATCCACATGGCACTTGGGGTGCAATTGGGGCAGCAGTAGCGGTGATGCATCTAAGAGATGCCAGCGAAACACAAATTTATGAAGTTATGAATATTGCGGCAAACCTTGGCCTTACAACCTCGCGAAAAACGATGTTGGAAGGTGGGACAGTTCGAAACGTTTTTGCGGGTATTTCAAACAAGATGGGTTTGATTGCCGCAGATCTAGTAGAAGTGGGATATTCAGGTGATCGCAACGGGGTAGGGCATGTGTTTGGATCTGTCGCCTCTGATAGTTTTGATGACAGTGCACTTTCAGATCAACTTGGAGAACGTTGGGAAGTGATGAGGAACTATTTCAAAATGCACTCTTGTTGCCGTTACAATCATGCGGCGTTGGATGTGATTGAAGCTTTGCAGGTCAAGCATCCCAGCATGTCGACTTCTGAGATCAAAAAAGTAGAAGTATTCACCTATGGATTGGCAGTAGAGCTAAATGATCCTGCACCGCGAAATGTTTTAGCGGCCAAGTTTTCTGTTCCATTTGCGGTAGCCACCACGCTCATTAATGGATCAAGCGGAGTAGATAGCTTCACCATCGATAAAGTCGGTGATGAGCTGATCACAAAGTTGGCGTCAAAAGTAAGAGTTTTTGAAGATAAAGTTATGAGTGCACAGCTACCTAATAAACGACCTGCGAAGGTAAAAGTTTACTTTAAGGATGAACGCATTTTGGAGGCCAGTACTGAAACCAATCGCGGCGATTGGGCGGACCCCTATAGCATTGAGGATATCAAATCTAAGTATCATTCGCTTACCAAGCGTTCCTGGAGTCTAGAGCAGTCTGATGACGTTTGGAATGCAATAATGCGGCTTGAGAAAGCGGAAGATTTGTCAGAGCTTTTTGATGCTCTGTAGAGTTACTCCATATTGATCGGCATCTTATTAATCTGATGAATATTTCTTTTCCGCTGCGTCGTATTCAAACTTTGCAACCAATCTCTGACGTTCTGCAAAATCAGAAAGGCTATCGATAACCTCGCTTACATCGCCTGTTTCTTTAAGTGACTTGAGAACATTACTCATCGCACGCATTGCCGCTTGCAAAGGAGTATTTGCGTAAAGAACTATTGAGTAGCCTAGGTCAAAGAGATCTTTTTGGTTTATGAGAGGTGTTTTGCCACCCACGACCATATTGGCTACCTGAGGTGCAGATAGTCGTTTCGTGATCTCTTTCAGTTCTTCCACCGTCTGCGGAGCCTCAACAAAAGTCATATCAGCTCCAGCCTCAAGGAACGCTTCTGCGCGATCTAGCGCACCATTAAGCCCCTCGATAGACCTCGCATCGGTGCGAGCGATCACCATAGTGTTTGGATCATTTCTGACGTCGCAAACCGCTTTGATTTTATTCACCGCTTCGCTGAGTGGTATGATGGATTTCCCTTCAAAATGCCCACATTTTTTGGGAAAAACCTGATCTTCCAATTGTACTGCGAAAGCTCCAGCACGTTCGATAACGCGCATGGTGCGTTGCGCGTTCAAAGCATTTCCGAACCCAGTATCTATATCGACAATTAATGGCTTATCGGTAATCTCAGAAATCGCTGAAGTTGTGTAAGCAAGCTCTGTGAGGGTTACCAGTCCGATGTCGGGTGCTCCGAGATAAGTATTAGCAATACCAGCGCCTGTAACATAAATAGCTTCGAATCCAGTGTCTTCAATTATCCTTGCGGTCAGAGCGTTTCCAGCACCTGGCACGATGAGAGCACTACGTGACATACATAGTTCACGAAATTCTCTGCGTCGCTGTTCCAAAGTTTTCTGATCTCTAAGATTACTCACCTAGTTTCTCCTTGAACCATTGTGCCGTAAGCCACGCACGGATTGTTGTACCGCCTTTTATGAGTGCCATAATTTATAGATTGATATTTAATTCTTGTGAGTCATGCTTCGTGTTGTAAACCTTCCAAAGGAGTGAAGATTTGGCTGAACTTGTACTTACTGGTGGGAATGTCTGGCTCGACCAAAAAGGAATGGTTGCGGCTGATATTGTAATCTCCAAAGGCAAAATAAATGCCATCGTAGCACCTGGAACTGGGGCTGGGGAAGAAGTTATCAACGTAACCGGCACGACGATTTTGCCAGGCGCGATCGATGCACACATTCATCTTGGGCATGGTAGCGACATTTCGCGTCCGAGGATGCCTAGCGATGCAATGACTGAAACCGCTGCAGCCGCGTGTGGCGGGGTCACATGTTTTATTCCGTATATAATGAGCTCAGAACCATATACTCCGGTTTTTGACGAACTTAAATCGGTTACTGAAGCTGGAGCGAGAATTGATTTTGGATTTCATTTTGTCATTGCCACGGAGGCGCAGCTTTCAGAAGTTCCATTTCTTTGCCGTAAAGGATCCCCCACCGCTAAACTATTTATGAATATCCGTGGTGAAGAAGGCGCCCGCCTGGGTTTGCCAGGCACAGATGACGGATTTATGTATCGGCTTTTAGAAACTCTTGCTGCCGAGAACGGTATGTTGTGCCCCCATCCAGAAAATATAGAGGTTGCGTGGGTTTTAAGAGACCGTGTGATGAGGAGAGAAGGTCCTGACAACGATAATTTGGCAGCCTGGAATGCCACACGACCTCCATTTGTAGAGGCCGAGGCATTATCGCGCGCTTCCTATTTTGGGAAAATTACGGGCTCAAAAGTGCACGGTGTGCATACATCGTCTGCAGCCGCTCTTGAGGCTGCAGTCATGCAGCGAAATGCAGGCTCCGATGTGTCTATTGAAACATGCATACAATACCTGCTTCATGATGTTGATAGTGATATCGGTGCCCTTGGTAAGGTCAATCCACCCCTGAGAATGGCGAGTGACCGGGAGGCGCTTTGGGCGGGTATTGTTAATGGCCAGATTGATACTATTGCGACCGATCATATTCACCGCCCAATAGATTCTAAACAGGGTGGCATATGGAAGGCGCAACCAGGATTTCCTGGCCTTGATACTTTTATACCGGCTTTGTTGACGGCGTCAAAGGAGCGTTCAATTTCTATTGATAAAATCTTGCCACTTATTAGCCGAAACCCAGCGCGCAGGATGGGTCTTAAGAATAAAGGCCGTATTGAAGTGGGTGCTGATGCGGATTTCGCGATTGTAGATATGAACGCTCGTTGGAAAGTTAGTAACGGCTCTTTAGCCTCTGATGCTGGCTATTCCACGTTAGAAGGGCAAACAATGACTGTAAAAGTTATACATACATTGTCTCGTGGAGTGTTCGTACTTAGAGATGGAGACTTGACTAACGATAGCGTGGGGAAGGGGCGCTATGTTCCCCGCATGCTAGCTCCAGTATCACACGTTACTTAAGCCGAGCTCGCACGGCATAAAGGCGTCCATGTAGGGCATCATCGTTCAAAAGAGGTGTTGCATCTCCAGTGGGATATCGGCCAATACCAAGTTCCTCTTCGATTTCGAAACGGCTTGATATCCAATTTTTTAGTTCACAGGCCTCAATTGGGGTGAACGGCCCTTGGTTTGGAATTTGAGCTTTGGACTCTTTATCGCGCCACAGTTTACCATATTGAGAAGCCATATTTCGGCTACTTACAACCAAATGACCGTCTTTTTTAAGTACACGGGCCACTTCATCTAATAATCTTTCGGGATCGGGCAAATGCTCAAGGATTTGCGGAATGACTACTAAGTCTATGGTGCGATTTTTATGTAAAAGACGTCCGTCGGGCATTAGTTCAAATGAGACGTTATCAAGCGCTATCCCCTCTTGAAGCAAGCGCTCTCGAATGAACGTCAAGTTGTGAGACGAAAGTTCCGCTACTGAAAGTTTGCATTTATTCCCCAAGATTTTGCAAAGCGCTGTTGTTGATGTTCCTCCCCAAGGCATGATTTCAAGCGCCCGACCATCACGAATGGTTGGCAGCAGACTGTGTTCGACACTCTGAGCCTCACCTTGTCTGTTTGAAACATACACATTCGCCAAGGGAGATTTGGCCCACACGGCGTACCCTCTAAAATCCGCAATCTGAGCTAATGACCAATTTCCAGGATCCCATTCAGCGAACGGGTTAACGTTGTTAGTAATCTCGAAATACGGATAGTCATCGGCAGGTATGACTGGGTAAGTCGCGTTTGACGGACGATCAAAGTGTTCCCATGAAAAAACCTCATTCACGGGGCGGCGTGGTGCTTTGATAACTGGCGCGCTATTTTTAGCTTTTCCGATTGCTAGTGCACCCTGAATTTCAAAATTTTTTGGTACTTTGAGAAAACTTCGTAACTCATCCTGATCGCCAATCCCTGCGTTCCATATGCATTGATAGCCGCGCAAATGTGCTGATAGCATCATATGGTAGCAAGCGCCTGCGACTGACTGAACAATAGAAAAATTTCCATGAGTCCAGCCTTTCTGAAAGCACAGGTATATTAACGCGCTGCAATATTCGAAATGGTGATTTCCACCAGAAATTTCCCTCGCGTGTTTCTTTCGCTCTGGATCTGCTACAACAATGAAATGCCAATTTTGTTGATTGCAAGAAGATGGTGCTTGAAGGCCGTCCGCAATAATTTCTTCTAGTTCCATGGGGTCAATAGAAGAGCCATCAAAGTCGCGACATGAATATCGCTCAGCTAGTCTGTATAAAATCTCTGTGAAATGTGGATGTTTGCAATTTTTTTCGTGTGTTTCGTTGGGATCAATTAGTGTCAATTTTAGCTCCCAGTTTACTGCAGTTTGCGAAGGTTTTAGCCTCTAAAAATGCCTGTCGGCGACAAATTCCATAGGTTGACGAAGTTAACATTTCAGCATGCTCGAGATGTTCTTGATGGACTGAAACTGAGTAATTTCTAGAAGAGAGTTCCAAAAATCATTGCGTGTGCTCTCATCTAATTTGCGCGCCGTATTTTCTAAGAATTTTTGTTTTATCAAATTAGGCTCGACCGGTCTGTTCGCGGTTCCCTTGACATCATGTATGGTGATGTCCGCCACACTTGAGTCTTTCCTTTTAACTCTAACATACGCAGGAAAAACATTGGGGAAACCTGAGTTTTTCATTGGTGTCCACTCAATTTTTTTTGCTAATTCAATAACTGGCTTGGAAGGCTTTTTCTCAAATGAATGAACGTCAATTTTTCCTTTTATAAGTAGTAACGCTATACAATATGGCAGCGCCCATTTTGCATCATAGCCGGATAAGGGGTTCTGTTTTCTGTCCCATGGTTCACAGATTAAAGGCGCTTGCGCGTTTGCCACTTTTAGATGGATCTTATACACGTCACGCGCAGTCAAGCCATCCTGCATTAGCTGTTCGATCGCCTCCAAAAAGGGGTGAATATAGTGACAACAGGGATATAGTTTAAAGGCAGCGTTCTGACTGTGCCAAACTTGGCCCAGATCTCCCAATTGATCCAATAAATTTCCTGAAGTTCTAGCAAATGATTTCATAACCCCCAGAGGGTTTTCAAGAATTCCAGGCGGGCCCGTCATGCCCGATTTACTCAGCTGTACAGCTTTTATTCCAATATGGGCGGCCCAACCTGGGTTCAAAGCCTTAACGCTTGAACCATTTTCTAAAAACGCAAGAAGGCCTGATGCTTGTGACCCAGCGATTCCGATAGCATTTTCCGTTACTTCTTGGCTTAAGCCATGCAGGCGACATGTTATCGCAGCGGTCGCGATCGAACCGGCAATAGATGTCACCTGAAAACCATTTTTTTGGAACATGCCAGGGGCAGCTAGGCCAATTCGTATCATTATTTCGTATGCTAAAATATACCCTATTAGCATTTCAGCTCCGCTGCAATTTGCCTCCTCTGCAGCGGCTAAAGCTGATGGTGCAGCAACCGCGCTTCCGTGTATTACCGAGCTTGTGTGCGTGTCATCATACTCAAGAGAATGGATTAACATCCCATTTAGTAATGCAGCGTCGGCTGGTGACGAACTATTGCCACCGATACATGTTGCCGATCCCCCTTTGTCTACAGAGCCATACCATCTTTTTTGCATGGTTCCTGCAGAAGCTGCTAATCCTACCCCAATGGCGTCTGCAAAATGCAATTTAGCAGACTCGATAACGTGCGTTGGAATGTCATTTTCTTTCACAGCGGTGGTGAAATTTGTGATTAAATGAGCTGCGGACATCATTGCATATTGATTTCATGCATTGCGCGTAATCCACCGTTGCGACCCAGTACCAGCGCTGTGATTAATCCGTTTCCAGAAGCATAGCCCATAGCCCCTTTGGCACCGCTTATTCCTGCCGCAGCTCCCCCGCCAGCGAATAGGTTTTTAATAATACTTCCGTCTTTACGCATCACACGTGCATGGTTATCGACCTTCAAGCCACCTTGAGTATGAAATAGTCCAGGCTTCACCTGGACGATGGCATAAGGCGCTTGTAGCGGTGCCATTTCAAACTTTTTGCGGCCATACAAATCATTTGCACTGCCTGTTGCAGCTTTGTTGTAAGCTCTAATGGTTTCTTCAAGGGGCTTGGTCGGTAGATTGGCTTTCTCGGCTAAACCTTGGAGAGAGTTCGACCATTTGATCGCCCCCATATTGGACATTTCAGCATATTCCTCTTCAGCCAAGGCGATTGCGTGTATTTGCTCGTCGTATACTGCCCAAGCGAATTCGCCTTGTTTACGCACTTGTGCCGCGAACCCCGAGTAACCATCATCTTCGTTGCCAAACCGCTCACCATCACTGCCAACCAAAACTCCACCCTTTTCGATTGTCGTCCAGCTGAGCAATTGGCCTTGTGGGTAGGCGACGGCTGCATATCCTTGGTAGGCTGCCATGTTGCCGAGATCTGCCCCAAGTGATTGACCCCATTCAATGGCATCACCAGTGCTGCCGGGTGCCCCAAAATACTCCACGTTAGCAATTTCCGGACAAAATCGTTGGACCAATTCACGGTTTGCAGCGAAACCATTAGTCGCCAGTAGGACCTTTTTAGAGAAGACATCTACTCCCGCAACCACGGCTCCAATAACGTCTCCATCTTTATTTGTTAGAAGCCGCTCTGCCGAATTACCTACCGCTAGGGGAATATCACGTTCTTCCACAAATTTAAGCAAGTCATCTACCAAGTCTTGTCCACGCCGCGACTTTGGTGCGTGTAATCTTTCAACTGAGTGTCCAATATGGCGATAGTCGATGATTAGTTCCATTCGAGCGCCCAAATCATCAATCAGCCATTCGCATAAGCGGCCGCATTCATGCGCTATCAGTGACGTAATATTGTTTGCATCATGATCCCCCGCAATTGCTGTGAGATCAGATATCATCTGTTCAGGGCTGTCTTTTATGCCTGCGGCAACTTGAAAACGCGATCCAGCTCCTGGGATTGAACCCGTAGATAATGATGAGTTGCCCCCCGGTGTTGCGCGCTTTTCAATAATAGCTACGTTTCCGCCCGCGTCATGAGCAGATATGGCTGCTGCAAGCCCACATGCACCCGCACCGATGACTAAAAGATCCAGATGGTCACTCATCTTTTGTCATCCACGCGACATTTTCCTTCCAACCCTTGGCAAGGACTTCTGGTTCTAATTCCAGTATCTTTTCAAGATATGCGAACATATTGGGGTATGGATCAGAGACGATATCTTTTATTTTTTGACGTATTTCGTCCGGAGTGAATGGAAGATCTGGACCGCCTCGAGCGCTCAACACTTCGTGTGTCAACGTCCGCCCGCCTTTCAATGTCCAAGTTACTCGCGTGGGGCGATCATTGGGCCATTCGGGAATTGGCTCGTAAGGTGACGTAGAGACCCTATGCCTTAATGAAACTACACTGGGCTCTGATAAGACTTCTGCCGAAAATGCTGCAAATCCTCCCTCGCGTTTTAAAGCAGATGCCGCGGCGATATGTTGGATAGAGAACTTCCCGGCAATAGTCGTGGTAGGATCTGGATTATCCATAACTCGAGCTTTTTCATGCGTCTCAAGATGAATGGTTTGTATTTCTGATGGATCCGCTTGCTCGGCCAATTTGAGGTTAGCTTCAATCGTTGCATGGCCATATTGGCAGCATGCAAAAACTTTATGGTATCCGTCAGATATGGCCCAACTTTCGCCTAACTCTGAACATAATTCATCTGCATTAGGCTTGGCGCCAAATGCGTCAGCATAAACATCGTGTAGTGCCGTTGGCAAACCAACTATGCCGTGACTGGCCCAGTCTACTGAACGCAAAGCGGTTTGCGCTGCTATCCCCGGCCAGATGTTTCGACAAAGAGAGCCTAAGATTGGATGCGTGTATGGGCCAGGAACAACCATGGTTGCTGCACTAGATATAGCTCCAACGGTTATGCTTTGTTCAGTGCGGCGGAGGGCGCAAACTGCTGCCGCCGCTCCCACAGCGGCGAGTGAGCCATGTGGATGCAACACCAGATTAGGAAACGTAAAAGCCCGGGCCACACGGGCAACGGTTTCATAGCCAAGAACAAGAGCCCTGAGTAGTTCTTCAGTTGTGTGGTTTTCAGCTTCTGCTTCGGCCAGCAAAGCAGGCAAACAATAAATGCCTGCATGGCATATGACGCGTCGATACCCTTCATCGAGCTCGGCCCAGTCTGACGCACATCCGTTCGCGAGAGCAGCAGAATAGCGATCTAGTTTTTGCCCTTTTCCGTTGAAAAGCGTTGCTTCTGGTTTTCCTGCACTTACAGCAACGCCTTCTTGAAGAGATTGAAGTTCAGGTTCGTCGCGTGCTGCAACCATCGCCCCAATATCGTCAGAAAGAACCAATGAGGCTCGCTTTTGAACTGGAACCGGGATATCTTTCCATTCTGTTGTTGATGTGAAAGCTACTAATTTCTCTAAAGCACTCGCTACAGATTTCGCATGCATTTCACACCTCCGTTTTAATAAGACTGATTATTTCGGAGGAAGTGTGAACGTCCGCATATTTAGCATTCATGTCCCACAGGTTTACTGCATGCGAAGTTGGTGACCGGTCATAAACAGCATCGTCAGGTACTAATACTTTAAAATTGTACGCGAAAGCATCAGTTACAGAACTCCTTATACATCCGCTCGTGGTGCAACCTGTCACAACAAGAGTATCCACATTAAGGTCGATTAAGTGGCTGACCAAAGGCGTGCCGAAGAATGCGCTTGGATGTTTTTTGGGTAATAGTATGTCGCCCGAAATTGGTGCAATTTCTTCAACAAATTCGTAGCCTTTTGAGTCAATCCCCATGATTGATGGAATTTTCTCGGCTAGTCGCCCTCCATCAGTAGCTAGATTTTTTGGCGCAACGTGAGGATACAAAATTGGAAATCCCCTATCTCGAAAAAGTGATACCAGCCGTTTGATATTCTCAACAGCGTTCCATCCGACATCACCGCAGGATGTTGGATACTCCTTAATAGCCTCCCAATAGGGCTTTGGCGTCGTTCCAATTGTGCGGTACTGAACATCGATAATCAGTAGGGCAGGGCGTTTTCCTATACTTCCTTGACCCCCAAAACCTGCTTCTTTGTAACGCTTTTTTTCATCGTCAGTGATTACTTGGTCCCAGGCTGCCATTGCACGCACTCCAGATCATCATAACAGGACTTAAGGCGAAGTTGACGGAACTGATTACATCATGTCAAGTCACACAGTTGCGGATGATATCTCGCTTGAAGAAAAAATTAAAAACTGAACGATCCAAGGCGATCACGTTCAAGCAATGGAAGTTCTTGATATGAACAATGAGCAACTGATTAATTTGGTGTTAAGATATTTTTCTGCGGTTGATAGAGAGGATATTGATACTCTTCTAGGAACGCTGACCAGTGATTGCTTATTTACGGTAGAAACGCACGGAGTGCGGTTGCAAGGGCACGATGCAATAGAAGGCATGTTCCGCAGGTTATGGAATAGCCATGCTGCGGTTTTACACCATGAGTTTGAATTCGTTTCAGATGCGGAGACAAACCGCATTGTTGCGCGCTTTCAAGTGGATAATACTGAACACGATGGAAGCCACACATTGAAGTCAAACTGTAACTTTTTTGAGGTGCGGGACGATAGGTTCTGTGCTGTTGCCGTGTATATGACAGGTGAAAATACGTTGGAATCCGCTCAATGACTTCAGGTGATTTGACTAAACTTTCTCAATCTTATTTTTATGCTTTAGACCATAAAAATTTGGTTAGGTTAGGTAACCTTTTAACCGATCAATGCGCCTTGATAATTGAAACGCACAATTTGCGTTATAGTGGCAAGACTGAAATATTAGAGCTTTTCAGAAGTCGCTGGGAAAATTCAAAAATAAGTGCAGTACATCATGATTTTAAACACATTGTTGATGTCCCCGCTAAGTGCATCGTAACAACTTTCAAGGTCACTTACTCTGGACCTGAAGCCCCGCCTGTTAAGTCAAACGCTAATATTTTTCAGATCCAAAACCGCTTGATATCAACAATTCAAATTTACATGGCTGGTGCGAACACAGTTCAATCGTAAGCTCAAGTATGTGAGAGTAGTTCCATTACTTCTTCGGTACTACGCACTTTACCAAACAAACGTTGAAAGTTGCGCATCGTATTGTGGTGGAGGTCCTTATGTGTCGTCGCGCAAGCATCTTCCACGATGGTGACATCGTAACCTCTATCAGCAGCTTCTCGCGCAGTCGTTTCGACGCACATATTGGTCGAAACGCCAGTTACAAAAAGAGCGTTACACCCAAGTGTTCTTAGAAGATGATCTATTCCTGTAGATGCAAATGCACCAATGGTCGTTTTTCTCACGATGTGATCATTTGGGCCGGGTTTTAGTTCATCTATAATTTCGTGAGATCGCGACCCTATGAAATTTTTCATGTCTAGAAATAATTCACGCATGTGAACAGGAGCATCTCTGCAATCGGGCATCGCTGCGCCGATTGTGATATAGATAATATGGCCGCTGGCTTTCCGAATGGTGTCAATTAGGCGTAAATTGTTTGGAATTACCAATTCATGAATGCGTTGAAAGCGCCAATCTGTAATTGTTAAACCTTCGCTTTTCATGCGCTGCGCTAGTGGTCCATCTCGATGCCCAGTCGCATATTGCATATCCACAATAAGCAACGCCGACTTGGTTGGGTCAATAGGGCGCACATTGTTGTAGGCTTGAATATAATCGGCAGTCTCGAGAACATCAGTCACGTCTGATCTCCAATTTTTTCTATTGTAACGGGAAATAGCTGCTCTAGAGCGCTCCAGTCATCTAATTCTAAGAGGTGGTATATTGAAAAAGTAAAAGCCTCACCCGCATCTAATTCAGGTGGAGTAATCGGAAATGCCAGATTGCCTCCAGTGGCCGATCTTCCGGGAAAACCGAAATGCAACAATTGTTGTCTGAAAGTTGCCAAAACTAACTTAGCTTTTTCAGAATTTTCAGCGATACATTCACACAGCAGAAAAATTTCTCGCGGCAAATTAACCGGAGGTTCAGGCCAATCTGTTACTCCGTCAATGCCGTAGTGCCTTATATTCAAACTCCACTCGCTGAATGGAATGATTTCCCTGACAACCTCTTCAACTTTATTTATGATATTTTTACTCTGCTTTATGAAATTGATGTCTGCATTTCCTGCGAGCATGACTGCCCGACTTCCCAGTTTTCGGGCGCCTTCTATTTTTATCCAGGGCTTGTCAGCGGCTTGCCAAGTTGCTCCTGATATTTTCACGCGCCTTTCGTCGATGGCTTCATATTTTGCATGTTTTAGGCATGCACGGCCGTTGGGTTCATGAATAAAGTAGGGATCAGACTGTTCGTAAAGTGCGTGGGCGGCTACGGATGTCGGAGTTGCGTGCATGGCCTCATTCATACTCTCGACCGTAAAACTGTCTCCGTCGAAAGTGGCGAGCATTGCATCACGCCCACCGGGTTCACAGCACAATGATGTACATTCAAGAATTTTCGCCATATGCACAGCGACGCCGGTGGGGAAGCCTAACATCTTTGGTATTACTGCAAACGGAGCGGTGTCGCATGCCCTTCCAGCTACAATCACGTCTGCTCCCAACTTTAATGCGCGTTCGAACGGTCCCATACCTGCTTGACCGACAATTACTTCGGTTTGTTTGAGTGTGTTTTCATCCAAGTCAATTGGACCAATGGGCTTAAGTTTTTGATTTAGCAGTGAGTGTTCAACTAGATCATGTGGGATGACGGAGCGGATGATGCCGAGTTTAAAATGGAGTTTGTCTTCGACGGCAATTTCTTTCAAAATTCTAAGAACAACGTCTAGATGAATGTCCGCTCCTGCTGTCCCTGCACTTCCTATTAGTAAGGGAACACCCAGCTGTTGCGCGCCATGAAGAACCAACCGCATATCGGAGCGTACTAAAACTTCCGGAGCTGCGATTTTGTCGGTTGCTAAATACGTTGGTCCTGGATCAACAGATCCCATATCTGCCGCTATAACATGCGGTTTAGATTTGATTCCGCGCTCAAAGCTCTTCTTTGGAATCCCAAAGCCAAGTTGCCCTGAAGCAGATAATATCCTTAATGGACCTGGGTTGTGTTCCCGCAATTTAAGCAGCCGTTCAAGCGCGCTCATACTAAAATCCCCAACAGTGGTCCATGCTGTTGACTGCCGTACACATCACGGTCACCTGGCGAACCGGCTATAATCTTACGCTTAAGAACTATCTTTATGGCCAAAGCAGTTTGATATGGAATGATTTCCAAGTCAGCGATTTTACAGCCATACCTCTGGCAAACAGAATTTGGCGTTAGTGATGAGAGGCCCAGAACAAATTCTTCATCAGTATTGAACAAAATATCTATTGTTAGCAGTGTGGGGCCTGCGTTTTTTGAACGGATAATTTTAGCGACATCTGCCAAACTCCTTTTCATGTCCATCCCCACAAGTGTCTCAAATGATTTGATACTTCACCCGCAGTAGCTTTCCATATCCCGTCTATGTTCGTTAAGTTTTGTAGCGCCATTTTAAGATATCTAATCCTATGTGGCTGTCCTATCACCCAGGGGTGCAGAGATAAAACGAATGAACGGCTGCCTTCTTTTGCGAGGCTGATTGCAGCTTCATTAACCAAATCAGGATACCTGTCGTTTGGCACTTTACGTAGCCATAGCGCCGTAACGTCATCCCATTCCATTTGGTTCGGGATAGATAGAATAGGAGGTTTCGTAGTCATCGGATATGGTTGATCATCATTCGGCCAATCAAGGATGTATTGATACCCCGCGTCGCTTAATAAATGCGGAGTCCTATCGCTTTCACCGCTGTCTGGGCCCAACCAGCCGATCGGCTTTATGCCTAAAACTCTTTCAAATGTGTCAGTGGTACGAGTTATTACCGCCCGTTCTTCTTCTTCATTCATCGCTGAAGACAGCATTCGTGTCTGTGCTTCACCGTGTGCCACAAATTCATATCCCCGGCCTCGGAATTCATTAACAAGTTCAGGGTAACGCGATAACGCCAATGAATTTGCAGCTACTGAGACCCTCATTTTGAAAGCGTCGAGTAATTTAAGAATTCGGAAAACGCCTACTCTGTTGCCATATTCTCTTTGAGTAAATGGTCTATATTCTGGGAAGTAGAAGCCATATTCACCCGTAAATCTATTGTCCCTTATCGCTTGATCAGGTGGCTGCAATTCCCAATATTCCAAGTGTAGAAGGACTGTGACCGCAAGTTTTTTGTTGCATGGCCAGTCAAGAGGCGGCCTACGCGTGATTGGTGAAAACTCGTAAATATCATGATCCATTCCTCTACGGGGTTTTGTCATGATGCTTCTCTAGCTTTGTGCCATGCGATGTGATCAGCGCAATTTCTTAGGTACCAATCAGCAATTTCATCACCAGTGGCGATCCAAACTTTGTCATGTTCTTTGATGTACTCTAACAGCCGTGCGAGATGTCCTATTCGATGTGGTTGGCCCATCATGTACGGATGCAAAGCAAGGCATAAAACTTGCCCACCTTCGTCGTACAAAGTATCGAACGCGTCTTTAGCGAATGTGTAATAATCCAACGCCTCAAATTGCTGGCGATGTAAGATTGAGTCATTGTAATCCATTGAATATGGAATTGTGATCAAAGAACCCGTTCGGACCCTTAGGGGGAGAGGCTGATCATCATGGTGCCAATCGCAGTAGTAGGTTATTTTGGCTTCAGCGATCAGATCAGGCGTATTAAGCGTGTAAGATGCCGCTGGTGAGAACCAGCCGCGTAGTGTTTTACCGGTGAGTTCACCGTATAAAGTGACGGCCTCCTCAATTTCCGCTCTTTCCTCATGTTCTGACATGTCCCAATGGTACCTAGTATTATACATCCCATGGCACATGATCGACCAGTTTCGTGCTTCCATGGCCTTAAAAATTTCAGGATAATGGACCCAATTTGCCATTGATAATGAGACTGTTGCGCGTATTTCGAAACGGTCAAAAAGGTCAAACATGCGCCAAATTCCGACCCGATTTCCGTAGTCTCTTGTGCCATACCCAATTATGTCGGGGTGCTTCATTCGTGGCCATGGATCGCGCTTTTTGGATGGTCGCGGCAAGAATTCATAGTGCTCAACATTTGGCACTACCCAGATTGCAATTTTTGCATCATTTGGCCACCTAAGTTGTGGCCTTTCTGATATTGGAGAAAAAGGAGCTCTGTCTGCAGGATCGAAGTTGAACTCATTCAACATGCCTCTACTCCCAAATCAAAATTGATTATAATTGACGCTAATTGGTATTCACTGTCAAACAATCTAATCAATATTTCGCTGCATCAAACGCCAACAAAAAAGTTAGAATATTAGGGTGGCGACACAATAATAACTCCATGAGGATGATATCGAAAATCTAGATTTCACTGGTCGCTATGGGAAGTGGATTGTACTAGCCGGGGTGTGGCTGATTTACTTTTGCTTTGGCATTAATATCGCCTCAATGGCCCCGTTGATCGCTCCGATAAGCGAAGAGTTGGGGGTCGGCTTTTCAAGTATGGGGCTGATACTTGGGGCGTGGCCACTTACTTACATCATTGCTTCGATACCATCCGGGATTTTGCTTGATCGGTTTGGTGCCCGTAGGATGCTTTTCGTGTCTGCTTTGATAATGGCGGCGTCGATGATTGCGCGTAGTGCTGCAGTTAATTCATTCCAAATGTTTTTCGCTGTTTCAATCTTGGGGTTTGGTGGACCACTAATTTCTGTCGGCGCCCCTAAGGTGATCGCTGGGTGTTTTAAGGGTCCATCGCGTGCAAGCGCGATGGGGGTATATGTAACTGGTCCATACCTTGGAGGACTGGTGTCTCTGTCTCTTATGAATAGTGTTGTTATGGTATTTGTGGATCAAAACTGGCGCGCTGCAATCTGCATTTTTGCTCTATTCACGTTGATGAGTGGCATGCTTTGGTTAATCGCCACAAATATTAAAGGTGTAAAAGTAGCTGAAGATGCAGACGGTAAAAAATTTAATTTATTGGCATTCTTCGAATTGATCGGTTTACGTCCTGTTCAACTTATTTTGTTAATGAGCGTGGGAATATTCTTTATCAACCATTCATTGAACAATTGGCTGCCAGAAATTCTGGTCAGCCGTGGCCTTGATCGAGTTGCAGCGGGATATTGGGCGTCAATTCCGTCAATCATCGGGATCCTCGGTGCACTAATAATCCCTCGGTTAGCTGTTCCAAAGTATCGTTTGAGTGTGATGGCAGGTCTTTTTATTGCCACATTTACAGCCAGCCTGTTGTTGCAGACCGATGCTGGTCTCTTAATGTTTATGGGCCTGTGCATTCAAGGATTGGCTCGCGGATCTATGATGACCGTTGCGATACTCATACTTATGGAAACGCCAAAAGTGCCTGCTGACCGCCTTGGGTTGGCGGGAGGGTTGTTTTTTACCGTTGCTGAAATTGGAGGTGTCTTGGGACCTGTCTCATTCGGTATATTGTCCGATTTGACCGGCTCTTTTGCCCCTTCACTCGCATTAGTGACCACGATAAGCGCAACGCTAATAGTCGTCTTGATCGCATTGCATCATGTTACACCGAAACAATATCAGTAATGACCTCCTATGTGAGAGCTGGTAGGCATTAAATTTTTTTAGGTCGCTTCAGCAAGCTATTAAGCCAGTACAGGCAATGGATTTCGATCTTGAGAGTCTATTGACAACTCCGCAGTGCGCTACACACTGTAGTTTGTATTAAATGGGCTTAGTCGTTGGATCCTACGGATCGGATTTCTTATGAAAAAGCATCCAACCATTTGATGACTGAAAGTTAACGCGGAGAAGTCCGCATAAGGTAAACGAAACAAAAGCTTGGCTGTAAAAGCCAGGACAATCAGGGAGAAGTTTTGTCATGAATATGATCAAGCTTATAGGTGCTGCGGCACTTACATCGGTTGTTTCGACAAGTGCGTTTGCAGACGTCACTTTGCGTTGGGGCCACTATTTGGGAGATTCCCCCTTCTTGCAGGCGGAAAAGGATTTCGCTGCTGCAGTGACAGAACGCACTGAAGGGCGTGTAAATATTGAAGTTACTTATGCGGGTGGCCTTGGCGGCGGCGCTGAGTTACTAACATTGGCTGGAAGAGGCGCAATTGATATGGCTTCAGTTGTCCCCGGCTACTATCCTGATCAACTTCTTTTCTGGAAAACCTACCAGCTGCCGTTTACGTGGGGATCGCCCCGTCAGGTGATGGAAATTGCAGCTTCTGCATATGAGGCACTTCCGCAGTTTAGAGCGGAGCTAGACAGTTTCGGCGTGACATTCCTCTTCCAACAGCCCCTAGGTTCATACTACATGACCGGTCCAGATGCTAACTGTGACAACGTAGCGGGCCTAGAAGGCAAGAAGATCCGCTCATTTGGCTCGGACATTCCGTTGGCTCATGAAGCTATCGGCGCTGTTCCCGTTAGCATCGGTGTTGGTGATATTTATGAGGCATTGGAGCGTGGATCGCTCGACTATTCGTTCATCAACCGAGGCAATATCCTAGCTAATCGTCTCTACGAACCTGGAACATATAGCTGTGGGCCAGTCATGTCGATCTCAGGGCACTTGATTGTAATCAACAGTGACAAGTGGGCTGAAATTTCTCCGGAAGACCAGGCTATAATGCTGGAAGAGGCTCGGATAGCGGGTTCAAATTATATTGATAATATCGAAGCAGCTGAAGCCGCTGCAGGCGAACAAATTGAAGCAAATGGCGGTGTGATTGTCCCATTCCCTGCTGATGAGTTCGCGGCATGGCAAGCGGCTGCACCTAATTTCCTTAACCGTTGGGCCGAAGACATGGCATCTCGTGGCCAAGGCGATGCTGCCGCGGAAGTCGTTGCCTACTTCAACGAACAAATCGGTGGGTAATACCTATCAAACGTTGGTTATGGCGGAATTCTTTTCGCCATAACCTGAATATCGTAAGCGTGGAAAATTTGATTGAAACTTCTTTTGAAAATTTCTGAACGCCTAGCACTGATAGTTCTGCTGATAGGCGGAGTCGGCATGATTATGTCGACTTTTTTAGGTGTAGCAGATGTGGTGGGCACACAAGTGTTGAACGTGCCAGTCCCTGGTCCCAGAGAGCTAACTGAAAGCACCATGGTGTTGATAGTATTTGGTGCTTTGACGTTTGCGCAGATCCGCCGTGCTCACATTCGAGTAGAGATAGCTTACCTCGCAGTCGGTCCTCGATTTCGTGCAGTGATGGATGTTGTGACTGACGTTGCAGCGATAATTTTTTTCTCGCTTATAGCTTGGCAGGGCCTTTTAGAGGCGCAATACTCCATGAAGATTGGTGAAGCCACTTCTGGTTTGATCCGTTTCCCACTATGGCCTGCAAGATTCACGCTGGTTGCTGGCGCATCCTTAATAATTTTGAGGCTTGTCTTGGACTTAATTATCGATTGCGGACGAGTTAGATCTGGTGAGCCACAGCCTGCACCCTCGATCTGACGCAAATTAGTAACAATGTAGATAAGGCAAGTATAGTAATGTTAGACACAGGCACTACCGGAATTATCGTCGGTATCTTGCTATTTTTTATGCTTACCTTTGGCGTTCATATCGGCGTAGCCCTTGGGCTTTCTGGTGTGGTTGGAATATTCCTCGCAATAAACCCTCAGGCGTCTTTTGCTCAAGTTGCCACAATACCATTTTCTACCACTAATTCTTTTACTCTAGCGGTTATCCCTCTGTTTATCTTGATGGGAGCGCTTGCAAGCCAAGCCGGACTTACTACTGATCTATATCGTGCTGCTTACAGATGGCTCGGCCGAATTTCAGGTGGTTTGGCGATGGCTACAACACTCGCGTCGGCGATATTTGGAGCTGCTTGTGGTTCAACTATTGTGAATGCAGCTGTTTTCACAAAAATGGCGATGCCCGAAATGACCAGATTTGGTTATGATAAGCGTATATCTGCCGGTTGTATTGCAGCATCAGGAACCCTAGCCTCACTGATCCCTCCATCAGTTTTGATGATTGTTTATGCTGTTATTACAGAGCAGTCAGTTGCTCGACTGTTGATTGCCGGCTTAATACCGGGGATCTTATCAGCAGCCATTTACATGCTTGGGATTTATTTCATTGCCCGGCTTTACCCAAAGTTATGTCCAATCCCGGATGAGCGTTTCACATTAAGAGAGAAAATAAGCTCATTGAAGGGTGTGTGGGGCATAATGGCCTTATTCACATTGGTAATTGGTGGAATTTACCTTGGGTTTTTTGTACCGACCTACGCGGGTGCTGTAGGAGCATTTGGTGCCTTTATGATTGTTTTACTAAAAGGCCGAATGAATAGCCGAGCATTGATTGAAACATTTAAAGACGCTGGAATTACCACATCAACTATTTTTATAGTGGTAATTGGTGGAATTATATTTGCTAGGTTTTTAACCTACACAGGGTTAGTCCGTGATGTGTCCGACTGGATGCTTGCAATGGAACTGGCTCCTCTCACATATATGCTGGCTTTTGCTGGATTATATCTCATTTTGGGAATGCTTATTGATCCCATTGCAATCATGGTTATGACCCTTCCAATTATGTTTCCGGTCATGACGAGCGTGGGTTATGATCCAATTTGGCTGGGTGTAATTTCTATTAAATTGGCTGAAATAAGCCTGATTACCCCACCAGTTGGTTTAAATGCGTATGTCGTACGAAGTTCGTCGCCGGTACCTTTGACACTCGAGCAAGTTTTTGCAGGTATCACGCCCTTCCTGGTAATGGACGTGTTAACTCTTGCACTGTTAATAGCATTTCCATCGATAGTAACGTTTTTACCAAATTTGATGAATTGATCAGCGCATCATAGCGTTGGTCAATGTGCGCCTGAAGCTATTGCGATTTAGCAATTAACTTGCGGTAGTTTTGGACTTTCCTGCGATGAACCCCAACACGGAGGCTGAAAGTAAGCCATTGCCGGACAAATATCCACTATCACCTGCTCCAGATACGCCGCATGCTGCTCCGCCCGCGGCATGTAGGTTTTGAAAGCATCCACCTGAGGTGTGACGCACCAATGCTGTTGCAGGGTCAACGTCTAATCCGCCCTGTGTATGGAATAGAGCACCGGTAACCTTAACAGCGTGAAAAGATGGCATAAGTTTCGCATTAGCCCATTCTCTTCCGAAGCGATCAGTGCCGCCATATGGGATGTCTAAAATGTTACTTTCTAGACTGCCGCTTGGTAGGTTGCATTTGGTTTCCAGTTCTTCAGTTGTGCTTGCGGAAACAATCGCACCTTGCGCTTCTGCGTCTTTAAAATCGGAAAATTGCCGAGCAATTTTTGCGATTTTACTGTCAAAAATAGTCCAAGCTATACCTTCGGGTTGGGATAGGACTGCGCGTGCTGCTTCAGAATACCCTTGCGCTTCATTCCAAAAACGCTGTCCAGAAATATTTACCTGAAACCCACCCTGCATAATTACTGCCCAGGTAATTAAAATGCCATGCGGAAAAGCAACGTTACCGTGACCTTGATATGCTGATAAATGTTTTGTTGAGGCCCCTAATCCTTGCCCCCAAATCACTGCATCGCCCTGATTTCCGCTGTGACCAAACCACAAACCGCGATCTATTTCTGGCATGTGTTTAGACACCATCGTGCGATTTCCTCCGAAGCCGTTGCAAGCTAATATGACCCGGTCGGCTGACACGGTTTCGAAAGTTCCATCTGGCAAACGTAAACGGGCACCAAAAACCGTTTTATCAAGAGCATATAGAGCGTCTGCGCGCCTTTGGCATATCAATGGGATCTCAAGTTGTTCTATGCGCGAGCGTAAGCTGTTGATTAGTTCTACACCTGACCGGCTGGGTAAGCCGTGCATTCGCCTTTCAGAGTGCCCAGGGTAGTCAAAGTCTTCCACCAATGAAAATGGCAAGTCATGTTGTTCAATCAGCCACTCAATGACCTTGGCTGATCCTTCTGAAAGCACACGTTCGAGTTCGAAATCGTTTTCCTGTTTCGCTTTTTTTCGAATGTCATTTGCAAAAATTTCAGGATTGTCATTAATTCCCGCGTTTTTTTGGAGTTTTGTTCCTGCGGCGGGTATCAAGCCTGCGCTTAGGGCAGTAGATCCTGATGGGACTGGATCGGCCTCGATTATCAGTACGTCCTGGCCAGCTTCATATGCAGAAAGTGCAGCAATCATGCCACAAGCTCCCGCTCCGATTATCAACGTTTCTATATGTATATCGTAGTTATCCAGAGGCGCTTCAATCACCGGGTATGTCCTTGAATTTTTCGTCCAGCGCTGACATTTCTTGTAGCCCAATAATGTCATTCAGTTCTGTAAAATTGTACATACGATCTTTATATGCCTGGGTAGAGCCTGTCCTGGAAAGAGTTTCATAGTATTCTCTTGCTGTTTTTGCCAAAGCTCGGACTATCCCGCCGGGAAAGATTACTATATCGAAACCCATTTCTTCGAGCTCGTCTGAGGAAAATTCAGGTGTTCTGCCGCCTTCTACTACGTTTGCGACCAACGGCGCACGTCCACCTAGACGCTTTGTGATTGTATTAAGTTGTTCCTTGGTGTTCGGCGCTTCCACAAAAATTACGTCAGCACCGGCCTCTAGATACAAAGTGGCTCGGTCTAAAGCTGCCGTTAGCCCCTCAACAGCGATTGCATCTGTCCGCGCAATTACAAGCGTATCTTTTGATCGTGCGTCAACCATCGACGAGATTTTTGCCACCATTTCTCCTGGTGATATGAGGGACTTGTTAGAAAGATGGCCGCACTTTTTGGGAAAGATTTGGTCTTCTACTTGTAAAGCCGCGGCTCCGGCGCGTTCATAGTTCAACATGGTCCGCCGAGCATTCAAAGGATTTCCGAACCCGGTATCTGCGTCCACTATTATCGGCAAGCTTGTTTTGTCTGAAATTAGCGCCAAAGTCTCGGCCATTTCGGTTGCTGTTGTTAGGCCAAAATCCGGTTGTCCTAAGCGTGTGTAAGCGACAGCCGCTCCAGACAGGTATAGCGCTTCGAACCCACATTGAGCGGCAATGGTTGCACTAAGCGCATCGAAAACTCCTGGCGCAATCAGGATCTCTTTTTTGGTTAGCCGTCGCCGTAAAGTCATTCGATTTTTTTAATAAGGCTAAGGGCGTCTGCACAGCTCAAAACCTCTGAAACGGTGCTAAGAGATGTCACGGTGGCATCGTGAACTTGAGAGTTAAACGCTGCGCATCCGTCAGATAGCAAGATTGTGTGGATGTCGCGAAGATGCGCGTCTCTTACAGTGCTGGCCACACCACCGTTTGTGACAATGCCCCCTATGATGAGTGTGTTAATATCTTGGTGGTTTAAAATATATTCTAACCTGGTTTGGTAGAATGCCGAGTAGTTCACCTTCTCAATTGTAAAATCCGCTGGCGCTAGTTCATTCACTAAATTATGGCCGAAGCCTCCCGGTGCAAAATCACCTTTACCCAAGAATGGCCGTAATTTTTTTAAATGAGGGGCAATAAGAGGTTCGCCACCTCTACCCGGCACTAATGTGAATTGTGCAGAGATGTATGTTCCGCCTGCATTTATCAGTGCGTCTCTTATAGGTTTAATCATCTCCGGTAATTTTAAAATTGCCTCTGCTGATTGATTGGCGCGCCCGTAAGCACCATCAGCGTGTAAAAAATCATTTTGTAAATCGATAGTAAGGAGCGCTGTTTTGCTCGGATTCATGATTTTGACCTTTCAATTAGGGTATTACCATAATCGTCAATGCGGCCGACAAGCTCTGGTTCGATAAGAACTGTGGTGTCTGGCTGTTCGAGTATGGCTGGTCCAGGAATTACGGCTCCAACTGGCAATTCCAGCCTGTCATATATGTTAGTATCATACCATTGATCGCCAAAGTGCACCGAGCGCGTCCCTTTAAATGCTTGTTTAATTGACCCTCCCTTTGGTGCTAATGTCGCCAAGTCAAAGCGAGGTCGTTTCCCGGTTACAGAAGTTCTAATATTGATTATTCGTCTCACACCGTTTTCAAGCAAGCGGCCGAAGGTTTTTTTATACTCCAGATCAAATGCATTACTAATCTGATCCAGTGATGGTACCGCTACGACTTCATTACTTACATTAATGTCGATTGGAACATTTACCGTATGTGTTTGACCTTGATACGCCATATCGAAGGTGAAAGATGTAACCCTGCTTTCAAAGTTAGTTCCTGCTGCATCAAGAGCCCGGTGTCCTTCCCGGACATGATTTTGTAAGTATTCAAAAATTACTGCTGGATCTGTGTCATTCACTCCGGAATTAAGGGTTTGCACAAAATCCTGACGCATATCGGCGATCACGCAGCCCATTGCAGACGTCACTCCTGGATACCGCGGTACAATAGCTTTTGCTAAACCTACCTCTTCCAACATTGCACACGCGTGTAATGCTCCACCCCCTCCAAACGGCATAAATGCGAACCGTTTGGGATCAAACCCACGTTCGATAGAAACCAATCTTAAGGCACCTGCCATTCGGCTATTGGCGACACGCAAAATAGCCTCTGCTGCTTCGATGGCAGTAAGGCCTAATGGGTCTCCAACATGCGTTTCGATTGCCTTTGATGCGGCAAGCACATCAAGCTTTTCAATTTTACCACCGATTGGGTTTTCTGGATCAATTCTGCCTAGTACAACATTTGCGTCTGTTACCGTTGGTCGCGTATTGCCTTGTCCATAAGCGACTGGTCCAGGGGTTGAGCCTGCGCTTTCAGGCCCAATATTTAAAAGTCCGCCTTTGTCTACCCATGCGATTGATCCACCACCAGCGCCAATGGTTGTGATCTCTATCATTGGTGAACGCACGACCATTCCAAAGTCGATTGAGGTTTGCGAAGATAACATGCTTTGGTTGTTTGCAATTAGTGAGACATCAAATGATGTCCCGCCCATGTCGCCCGTTATTATGTCTGGTAAGCCTGCTGCTTCAGCAATGTAGCCAGCTGCAATTACGCCAGCTGCGGGCCCAGACAATGCGGTCCTGATTGGAAGTTTCGCGGCGGTATCCACCCCCATAACGCCACCATTTGACTGAACGATTAGAAACTCGCCTGAAAAACCACCTGTGCTTAAAGCCTTTTCAAGCCGATTTAGATATCCAGACACCTCTGGTTGCAAATAAGCGTTCAGGGCTGTGGTCGAAAACCGTTCAAATTCTCTAATTTCAGGCAGTATCTCGGAGGACGAAGCCACATGTGCGTTGGGCCACATTTCCCGCACAGCAGCTACCGCTCTGTCTTCGTTCTCACTATTCGCGTAGGAATTAGCGAATAATATTGATATCGCGCTACACCCCAAGTCCAGCAACTCTTGAGCTGCTTTCCGTACCGCAGGCAAATCTACGGGTGTCCTGATAGCTCCATCAGCCAAGGTTCTCTCAGGAACTTCTAACCGACAATTACGTTCAGCGATTGGAATAAAATTGCCTCGCAACCCCCAGGTTTTAGGACGATCGCGCCGCCTCATTTCCAAAACATCTCGCATGCCTTGTGTGGTAATGACGCCAATTTTTGCGCCTTTACGTTCCAATAACGCATTTGTACCAGCAGTGGTCCCATGTACTACCACAGATAGGTCGCTGAAATTATTGACTAGGGAACGTATTCCACTGAGGAAACCGTCCGATTGATCCGGACGTGAGGTTGGGACTTTGGTGACTTCAGCAGTGCCAGATTTCTCGTTGAGCGCAAATATGTCAGTGAATGTACCCCCAACGTCGACGCCAATTATGATCTCAGTCATATAGTGACCTCCTGCCAGGCGGAACCATAATCTTCGGTGGCTTTCTCTGCAGTTATGTATCCTGCTGCAACATCCCGCGCCACGCTTTCTGGTGGCCTTTTCGAGGGTGTTCCATAGCCACCACCACCCGGAGTATCCAAACGCACGGACTGACCCTGCTTGAGATTTATTCCTACCATTTTGGAGGTCATTGGTGGGTTTTGCCAGCCACCGTCTTGTTCATAAGTAAATACATTTAAAGCTGCATTCCCGCCGCCAACTACACCGGAAGGGGCGTATTTTCCGCGTTCGCCAAAAAGAAAGGCTTTAGCTCCACTCTCTTCTAGAACCTCAATTTCGTAGGTCGCGCCAAGTCCCCCGCGATACATTCCTGAACCCGCGCTGTCCGTTCTAAGGGCCCATTTTCGGAACATAACTGGGTACGCCGCTTCAAGAATTTCCAACGGTGGGATCGTAGCTGTGGAAATAGGAGCATTACCATGGTTGAGGCCATCGCTTTCATTTGATCCCCCATGCCCTCCGCCGTAGAAACTAAACATCACCCATGGTTGACCATTTTTGCGCTTGCCGGATATCGATAAAGCATTGATTGTGCCATAGGCGTTTGCGACGACGCGCTCTGGCGCGGCCTGAGCGGCCGCTTGGAAAATTACGTCAATCATTCGCAAAATTGTCTCTGTGTAGCCGCCTACAGGTGCTGGAAATGGAGCTGAAAGCAGTGAGCCTTCTGGAATTACGATATTAATTGGTCGCATAACCCCTGAGTTTGCAGGCAGATTAGGAAACATATGTTTTATCGCAACATAAGCTGTTGCTATCGCAGTCGGGAGAGCGATGTTCACAGGCCCCGCACAGCGCGCAGCAGTTCCTTCGAAATTTAAAGACATAGTGTCATTTTTAATTTCGAGGCACACTTTTATCGGTAAGGAAGTGTCAGAGACACCGTCGTTATCTAGATAATCAATCGCTTCCCAGCGCCCATCTGGAAGTTCTTTGAGCTCCTCGCGCATTAAAATTTCGGCGCGATCTTGAAGTGCATTCAAAGCGGATTTAACCGTGTCGGGCCCGTACTCGGAAAGTAGTTCATCTAATCTTTTTACGCCAAGATCTAAGGCGCCTAGTTGGCCATTCAGATCGCCCTGCGCTGACTGCGGGAGCCGTGTGTTGCGCATCAAGATATCAATAATATCAGTCTGGAGCTCTCCTTCTTTCACCAATTTGACTGGTGGTAGTATGAATGCTTCTTGAAACGCATCTGTTGCTTCAGGATTATAATTCCCTGGGATTGCACCCCCAAGGTCATGCCAATGCCCAACTGATGCAAGATAGCAAAATAGTTCTCCATTATTGAAATAAGGCCGTACTAATCGCATGTCATTTAGGTGGGTCCCACCGAGGTGAGCATCATTGAAAATATAGATATCGCCGTCCTTCAAATTTCCATCTTTAGAGGCTTTTTCGATAACGCTCTTCACGGCAAACGACATCACGCCTACGAAGATGGGGAGACCCGATTTCCCCTGTACCAAAGTGTCACCCGATTGAGGATGATAGAGGCCGTGTGAGGCATCATGTGCCTCCGCAATAATTGGGTTAAAGGCCGCTCGAAAGAGAGTGGCGTCCATTTCATCGGCTATTTGCTCCATCCGTCCAGCGAGAACAGCAAGTGTTATGGGATCTATATCTTGGGTCATTTTTTTATTTTTTCCTCACCAATATCGTTCCAAACATCCTGCTTAGAAATCACGCCCCGAATTACTTCAAATCTGTCTATAAAACGAATTCCCTCGAAGGGCTCGCCGTCAAGCCATTCTCCAGATAGCGTGCCCCGGCAATAAACTACAGCTTCATCGCCGGGTGATTGAAATGCTTCGAAACCGTCATATTTTTTTACAACATAACGATATCGTTTGGATGCCCAGTTAACTAGGTCCTCTAAACGGTGCATTGGCTGAGTACCGGGAAACGTCATTGAGAACTTCTCATCGAGGTACTCTTCGGCAGCTGCTATGTCGCGTTGTTCCATAAGCTTTAGAAATTGACTTACAATTTCGCGTGGGTCGGGGAGCGCTGGTGCTGGTGATCTGTGAGAGCGGCCGCGCATGTACTCAGACTGAAGCATCTCATGTACCATCACCGTAACTGCATCCGGGCTAGCCGGCACAACAATTCTAACTGCATCCGTTAACGCCTCACAGATCCTCGTTTTTTCGCTCTCGGAATACCCCTCAATTAAATGAACCTCGACAATCGGCATGATAAAGACCTTTGTAGTTTGGTGAAGAAGAAGTTTCTTACGGCAGATTACTCAACTGAAGACCATAAATGGCGCTGATTTTTGAAATCACTCAGGCCCATCTCCATCGTGAATTGATACATATCAGAACGGTACCAAACCTCGATGTAATGTAGCGGCCCGTCAGTTTCATTTCCTAGAAGACGTCGTAATTTCAGAACTGGCGCGTCTTCTGGCAACATTAGGTTCTGTGCTATAAAAGGGTTTGCTGCCTCGCATGAGATAGTTTGGCGCGCCCATTCGGTGGTGAACCCGCCTTCTTCTATCAGCTGATAAACCGGTTTTTTGGACAATTCTTCCTTAGTCCAGGATTTCCCAACTTTTTCAGGGCTATAGCTGAGAACGTATGAGAATGGATCATTCTGATAGTAACGCTTCCGATGAATTTGTTGTGCGTACTGAGAATTTGGTAAAGCCAAATGTTGTGCAATGCTGGGCGGTGGCTTTACCAAATCGACGGATAAAACTTCCACAGTGGTTGTGGCCGCAATCTTACGTAGGCTGTCCATTAACGCAGTGAAACCATCATTATTTGGCAGATTTGACGCAACATATGTAACGACAGTTCCGCTTCCCCGATGTCTTTCAACAAGCCCCTGCTGGGCAAGTTCATTCAGGGCGCGCTTAATGGTGATCCTTGATACATTGAACTCTTTCGCAAGCTTCCCCTCGCTTGGGAATTTAAATCCGTCAGCCAGACTTCCTGAGATAATTCTATGCTTAAAATCTAAAAAAATTTGATGGTATAACGGTGTCGGGCTTTTCGTATCAACGTGCCCCGAGAACAATCCTGTCATGAATGGGCCTCGTCACCCTTTATAGTGTGGCTGCTTTGACTAAAGCCCAAAGGAAGCCCTGCATCAGCGATGAACCCATAAATAGATGAGCCTGAAATTTGTTCGGCTAATTTCTTTCGAACCTCAATAAGCTCCGGCAAGTTAATTCCAGTTTCATAGCCCATTGAGTGCAACATGAAGACCAAATCTTCCGTCACAATATTGCCACTTGCTCCAGGCGCAAAAGGGCATCCGCCTAAGCCTCCAAGAGAAGCATCGATCGTCGTGATCCCGCAATCTAACGCTGCTAAAGCGTTAGCCAAGCCAAGTCCGCGTGTGTTGTGTAGATGCACGCCAGTTACATTCGCCGGTCCAATAGCTTTTTGTACTGCTTTTAAATGATCTTTGACCATTTTAGGGTCAGCGTACCCAGTAGTGTCTGATAGGCCAATTTCATCGGCCCCTGCGATCATCAAACGTTCAGCCAGTTCAACGACGGTTTTTTGAGGTACGTTTCCATCAATTGTGCAGCCGAATGCGGTGGCAATGCCAATTTCTATATTTGCACGAGTTTCACTCGGTTGATCGTCTACGAGCGCCCTTATCTGTTTGACCTCTTCGATCATTTGTTCATGGGTGCGATTAACGTTGCGCAACGAATGGGTTTCGCTTGCTGATACTGGTATTGATAGTTTGTGAACGCCGGCCGCCACAGCTGCTTTCGCTCCTTGCAGGTTGGGCACCAAAGCAGCGACCTTCAATCCAGGAATAGTTAATGCAAATTCCACTAGCGCGGGCGTATCTTGCATTTGCGGTAATCGTTTGAAGCTTACGAATGAACCAACTTCAATTTCTGGTACTCCCGCAGCCGCTTCAGAAGCAATCCATTGCTTTTTGATTTCTAAATCTACCAAAAAATCGAGGCTTTGAACGCCATCACGTGGGCCAACTTCGCTGACAGTTATCATTGTGGGTTCACTTTAAAATTGACATAATGGTATATCCTTATACCAAATGTAATAAAAGTAAACAGATCGGTGAGAAAATGGCTCAGTTGGATGGCATTCGTGTAGTTGAATTTTCGCACATGGTAATGGGGCCAACTGTCGGCATGATTTTAGCCGATTTGGGTGCTGATGTTGTCAAGGTCGAGCCTGTAGGAGGCGATAAGACCCGGCGGTTGCCAGGTTCTGGCGCAGGTTATTTCGCGATGTATAATCGCAACAAGCAGAGTATCACGGTCGATTTGAAATCGGAAAAAGGCTTAAGCGTGGTGCGCTCGCTTATTGCCGACGCCGATATTTTGGTTGAAAATTTTCGCGATGGTGCTCTCGATAAGCTTGGCCTGGGTTATGAAGAGGTACGTGAAATCAACCCAGGCATCATTTATCAATCCTGCAAGGGTTTCTTGTCTGGGCCGTACGAAAGCCGAACTGCACTGGATGAAGTGGCCCAGATGATGGGGGGGCTGGCTTACATGACCGGCCCGAAAGGAAGGCCGCTAAGAGCTGGAGCTTCGGTCATAGATGTCACAGGCGCTTTATTTGGTGTTATTGGCATTCTGTCCGCGCTAGTCGCTAGGAAGGACAGTGGGAAGGGCGCAAACATTCGTGCATCTTTGTATGAAACTACGGCTTTTTTAGTTGGGCAGCATATCGCTCAAGGAGCAGTAACAGGCACAGAGGCTCCTCCAATGCCTGAACGGATTTCAGCTTGGGCTGTGTATGATGTTTTCGAAACGCTCGACAGTCAAATGTTCGTTGCTGTTGTGAGTGACGGACAATGGAAGTCTCTTTGCAGGGCATTCTCATTGATGGATTGGGAAAGCGATAACGCGTTGGCTACCAATGCAGGCCGGGTGGCGAAAAGGGAGGTTATAATACCACGACTTCGTGAAATATTTGGAGCCCTGGATAGTGAAACTTTGGGCGCTCGCTTAGAGACGATTGGTCTTCCGTACGCACCAATTCGAAAACCAGATGATCTTTTGACCGATCCTCATTTAAATGCTCATGGTCTGCTGCCGATGGAGCTTCCTGATGGTAAACAGATCAAGTTACCTGCGCTACCTTTAGAAATAGATGGTGTTCGACCTCAGGTTCGACTGAACCCGCCCAGAGTAGGGGCGGACAATCGCAAGATCTATTCGAAATTGGGTTTTATCCCACCGTCAGAAGAGTAGATTTTAAAAATGGGGCAAACTCTTTACCAGAAGCTCAGAAAACTTCACGAAGTGCGTCAGTTTGATGATGGCTCATCGTTGATACTAATTGATCGGATTATGCTGCACGAACGCACTGGTTCGGTTGCATTGTCCAATATGTTGTCTGAAAATCGAAACATTGCAGCGCCACAGACCGTTTTTTCGACTATTGATCACATCGTAGATACCAAGCCTGGTCGCCCAGATATCTCTAGAATGCCCGGTGGGATGATTTTTATTGAGGAGATGCATCGCGCTTCTCAAGCCTTTGGTATCCGTTTGTATGGTGCTGATGATGATCGACAAGGTATTGTACACGTAATAGCTCCAGAGCAGGGGATTGTTTTGCCGGGCATAACCATCGTTTGTCCGGACAGTCACACATGTACACTCGGTGCAATGGGAGCCTTGGCGTGGGGAATAGGTTCAACTGACTGCGAGCATGCTTTAGCCACAAGAACACTTAGGGTTCCTCAGTTCAAACAAATGCGCATCCGGTTGACTGGAAAAAAGCCACAATGGCTTACCGCTAAAGATATCGTGATAAATTTAATAAGTCGGTTCGGTGCTGATTTTGGGACAGGCTTTGTGATCGAATTTGCAGGATCAGCAATTGAGGAGATGGAAATTGAGGAGCGCTTAACTCTTTGCAATATGGGTGTAGAGTTTGCAGCATTCACAGCAATTGTAGCGCCAGATCACAAGACTATTGAGTATACACGGGGGCGGCCTTTTGCTCCTAAAGATGAGGATGCATTGATTGCGGAGGCGCATTGGGCGTCATTGATTAGTGATGTAGATGCATCATTCGATGTTGATCTTGAAGTGGATGTTGCAGAAATCGCACCGATGATAACTTGGGGTACCAGCCCCGAACATGCTATCGCTATTGATGAGGTTTTGCCCGATCAACGTTCAGATTTTGCCGATGTATTTAAATATATTGGTTTAAAGCCCCATGAACCAATTCGTGGACAAGCAATAGATGGTGCATTTATTGGATCCTGTACCAATAGCAGGTTAAGTGATCTTCGACGCGCTGCGAACATATTAAAGGGTCGAAAAGTTAAGTCTGAAATTAGAGCAATTTGTGCCCCTGGCTCTAAAGAAGTTAAGATATCTGCTGAAGCAGAAGGTTTGGATAAAATCTTTCTAGACGCAGGGTTCGAATGGCATGAAGCTGGATGTGCGTTTTGTTTTTATGCTGGTGGTGAGACCTTCCCACCAGGAAGTCGTGTCATCTCCTCGACCAATCGGAATTTTGAAGGACGTCAAGGGCCAGGTGTTTGCACACACATCGCCAGCCCTGAGACTGTTGCTTGGAGTGCGATAAACGGACATATCAGTGATGTGCGCGAGGCATACGAATGAAGCCATTTACGAACCATAGTGGCATCGCGCTCCCGTTGTTGACGGATAATCTTAACACTGATGTGATCATTCCATCGCGCGAGATGAAACGGGTTTCAAAGGTTGGGCTGGCAAATGGCCTCTTTGCCAATATCCGCTATTCAGATGGCAACAGAAAACCTGACCCTGAATTTCTTTTAAATCATCCAAATTATCGTGCCGCTTCTATACTAATTCTGGGTAGAAATGCAGGATGTGGTTCGTCGAGGGAGCATGCTGTCTGGGCTCTTGCAGATTACGGGTTCAAGGTAGTAGTGGCGGAAAGCTTTGCATCAATCTTTTATAACAATTGCGTCGCTAATGGTGTTCTACCAATTACCCTCGATCGCCCATCAATAGAAGCTATCAATGAGTGGGTAAGAATGAATCCTACCTCACATCATTTGTCAGCGAACCTTGAGAAATGTACCCTCGATACAACTGATAACAGTTTTGATTTTGTGATATCTCCATTGGCGCGCCGAATGCTTTTAAATGGTTTGGCTCCAATAGATCTCACACTTGAAGATAAGGGTTTGATCGATCGTTTCATCGCAGATGATATGCGGAGGCGTCAGTGGCTTTACAGGATCAGCGACTGAGCCATTAGGCTGTTTCGTGAAATCAACTCAAACCGGGTCCCGCTGTGTGTCTTTATTCGGCGACCGAATATGACTTACTTGACCTCGAATGTCCGGTCAAATATCTGTCAGACTATTGAGCGGGTATGGTGTAATGGTAGCGCCCTAGCCTTCCAAGCTAGTCGTGCGGGTTCGATTCCCGCTACCCGCTCCATCAAAACCTCCCTGATCTTATGATTTGCGATAGTTCTCAGCTGATCTGATGAATTCTATTTGCAGTGGGTCTATCACTATCCTCAGCCGCACCTTGGATGTTAGGCGTAGCGCAAGAGCCATGTCTAACCAAGTTTGCGTCATGACAGCATATATTCGTTCTGGGCGCTTGGTCGCTAAATGGTGCTTGGACTTTTATACATGTGGCAGAATATTATGGTCATCATTATTAATAAATTTCATGCGGTTGATTGCACAGGGACAATGAATGATGCCTAAAACACCAGATACATTGAGGTCATCTCGTTGGTTTGCCCCAGATGATTTGCGAAGCTTTGGTCATCGATCTCGAATGATGCAGCTTGGTTATGCGGAAGAGGAGTTCCGAGGGAAACCGATAATTGGTGTTTTAAACACTTGGTCAGAGATCAACTCGTGCCACGGGCATTTTCCTGAGCGCGCTAAGGAAGTTAAGCGCGGTGTGAACCAAGCGGGCGGCTTCCCGATAGAGATGCCAGTTCTCAGTTTGGATGAACAATTTACAAAACCGAGTTCTATGCTCTATCGCAACATGCTGGCCATGGAGACTGAAGAGGTTATCCGCTCTCACCCCTTTGATGGAGTTATATTGATGGGTGGCTGCGATAAGACGACGCCTGCTCTGATTATGGGAGCGCTTAGCGCTGGAGTGCCATTCATCTATCTACCTGCTGGACCGATGCTACGCGGCAACTACGCCGGAGAGATCCTAGGTTCTGGTTCTGACGCTTGGAAATATTGGGATGAACGGCGCGCTGGCAATATCAACGATGAGCAGTGGCGGGGTGTGCAAGGCGGAATTGCTCGTTCTCATGGCGTCTGTATGACGATGGGCACGGCATCCACGATGACGACCATAGCGGATGCTATGGGGCTGACGCTTCCAGGAGCCTCCTCAATTCCGGCCGTTGATGCCAATCATTCGCGCATGGCAAGCGCTTGTGGCCGAAGGATCGTAGAAATGGTTTGGGAAGATGTCTCTATGCAAGACATTGTTACCTCGGCCAGTGTGAAGAACGCCGCCATCGTCGCCATGGCCACTGGCTGTTCCACTAATGCAGTGGTGCACCTCATCGCTATTGCCCGCCGCGCGGGGGTGGAACTGACGCTCGACGACCTCGACGCGTTGGGGCGTACTGTTCCCTTGCTCGCCAACGTTCGACCGTCAGGGAAGGACTACCTGATGGAGGATTTCTATTACGCCGGAGGGTTGCTTGCCATGATCAAGCAGATCGCAGACCGGCTCGACACATCGGCTGTTTCGGTCAACGGTCGAAGGCTAGCTGATAATATTGCAGATGCTCAGGTCTATAACGATGACGTCATACGCCCGTTGTCCAACCCGGTCTACCATGAGGGGTCTCTAGCGGTTTTACGTGGCAACCTCTGTCCGTCGGGTGCGGTAATTAAACCAGCCGCTTGCGATCCGAAATATCATATCCATGAAGGGCCGGCACTGGTCTTTGACAGCTATTCCGAGATGAAAACGGCGATTGACGACGAAGATCTTGAAGTTACGCCTGATCATGTTCTGGTCTTGCGTAATGCCGGGCCACAGGGTGGACCAGGTTTTCCAGAATGGGGGATGTTGCCGATCCCAAAAGCGCTTATAAAGCAGGGGCATCGCGATATGCTGCGCATTTCAGATGCGCGTATGTCTGGGACATCTTACGGCGCCTGTGTTCTTCATGTTGCTCCAGAAAGCTTTGTTGGTGGACCGTTGGCTTTATTAAAAACCGGCGACATAGTCCGAATGGACCTGCCGAGCCGGTCGCTCAATATGATAGTCAATGACGCGGAACTAGAGCGCCGCAAAGCCGCCTGGATTCCCCCTGAACCTCGCTTCCAACGCGGCTGGGGATGGATGTTCTCCAAACATGTGGGGCAAGCCGATACCGGCTGCGATTTTGATTATCTGACACGCGATCACGGTCAAACTGCGGGTGAGCCTGATATATTCTAATGGAATAAAATCGCGACCTTGCGCATTGTGTTATCTCTGTCCAAAGGATGTCCTTCTGAAATGAGGCAAGAGATTATATTTGGGAAGTTTGGCCAGCGCTCAATTGCAAATATTTATGGCTCCTAAAGTTTGAAACAAAGGAATTGCCCCATGAGCAATCATCCACTGACACAGAAAATGAAAGAAAAACTCGAACAGGTTTCCGTTGCTACATTGGCAACCGCACTTTTCAAGCGTGGTTTGCGCAACCAAACCATCCAGGATGTGCGGCCTCTATCGCCAAAAGGTAAGAATATGGTAGGCCCTGCCTTCACTTTGCGCTTTATACCTGCGCGAGAAGACCGCAATCAGCTGGCTGAGCTTAGTAATCCGGATCACCCGCAGCGAGTCGCCATCGAGACTTGTCCGCTTGGACATGTTTTGGTGATAGACAGCAGGAAATCGGCGCTTGCCGCTAGTGCTGGAGACATTTTGATTACTCGTTTGATGATGCGCGGCGGTGCTGGTGTGGTGACTGACGGCGGTTTGCGTGATGCTATGAATATCTCCGAACTCGATATACCGGCCTATCATAACCGCCCCTCTTCACCTACGAGCCTGGTGACGAACGAGGCAATAGCGATAAACGAACCTATTGGTTGTGGCGATGCACCGGTCTTTCCCGGTGATATTGTGGTCGGCGACGATGACAGTGTCATAGTTATTCCAGCCCATCTGGCTGAGGAAGTCGCAGACGAAGCCGTTGAGATGACGGCGTACGAAGATTTTGTAATTGAGCAAGTACAAAATGGTGCCACGATTATTGGTCTGTATCCCGCAACCAAGGGAGAAAATATCGATAAATTTGCCAAATGGCGTAAGGCAAATAATCGTTAAATGAGTAAAAATAGCGTTAGTTAGAGATAGCAACTCGAATAGCTTACAAAAGGAGCTTCAAGTCACGCACTTTAAATTTATTGGCAGACCATTTGCCTTGTGGTTTGGTGAGATTGCTATTTACGAATTTAATGACGGAGACCCAAAATGACTGGGCCTGAGAATGTAAAACTGATTATATTTGATTGTTTTGGAACAGTTGTTGATTGGCGTGGAAGCATTATTGAGGACTTGTCTAAGTGGGGCGAACAAAAAGGCCTATCAATTGACTGGGCGCTTTTAGCAGATCTTTGGCGCGGCAGCTACGAGCCGCAAATGGGGCGCGTAAGATCAGGGGAAATTCCTTGGACTAATTTGGATGACTTACATTTTGAAAGTCTTCAGGCTGTGCTATCCGAACTACACGCACCTGAGCTTGGTCAGCTAGATTTAATGCATATTAACCGTGTTTGGTACCGTTTAAATCCTTGGCCAGACGCAGTTGAGGGGCTGGAACGCTTGAAGCGTAAGTTTGTGATTGGCCCATTATCTAATGCTAATGTTTCTCTTCTGGTTAACATGGCCAAATTTGCGAATTTGCCTTGGGATCATGCCTTTTCTTGCGAGTTATACCAGCATTATAAACCTGATCCTGAGACATACTTGGGAGTGTGTCGGATGATGTATCTGGATCCTGAAGAGGTGATGTTATGTGCTGCGCATAATTATGATCTTGTTGCCGCACGTGAATGTGGACTGCGGACGGCATTCATCCCAAGGTCTACCGAGTATGGTCCTGGGCAGAAGACTGATCTCACTGCCGAGCAAGAGTGGGATGTCATTGCGTCTGACTTAATTGAGTTTGCAACTGAGATGGGCGCCTAGAAATATAAGGCTCAATTAAACTTTAATTGAAACTTGTATGCGCTGCCATCTTGTATGAAGGTGGCTCAAGTATTCCGCTCGCAAAGGTACAAATATGAAGAATGCAGTAGTTATCGGTGGTACGGGCGGGATAGGCGCCGGTATTGCGCGCGTGCTATTGCGAGAGGGTTGGCATGTATTGGCCACAGGTCTTGATGAGCGCGAGATCGATGCTTTCTCATTTGCTGTGCCCAGCGTGGAAACCGCTGTACTAGATGTCACCGACCAAGGTCAGGTTACTGAATTTTTTAACCGGTTTGAAACTCTGGATGCCCTTGTTAATTGTGCCGGCGTTTTGTTTCGTGGTGCGGAATACGAAATGGATGTTTTCACCAAGGTCATCGAGATCAACCTCACTGGTACAATGCGTACATGTCTAGCAGCTCATGAATTGCTCGCCAGATCTAAAGGTGCGATTGTTAATACTGCCTCGATGCTCAGTACATTTGGCGGACCACTTGTGCCAGCCTATTCAGCCTCAAAAGGCGGCGTTTCCCAGTTAACCAAGGCTTTGGCTGGAAAATGGGCCGCCGATGGAATTCGCGTAAACGCGATTGCACCTGGATGGATTGAAACAGAAATGACAGCTGCCTTGCGCGAAGATCCAGAGCGCAATGGACCAATCTTGGCTCGCACGCCAATGGGACGTTGGGGCAAACCTGATGAAATTGGAGAGCTTGTAGCGTGGCTACTATCGCATCGCGCGGGCTTTATAACCGGTGCTATCTACCCTGTAGATGGCGGATACAGTGCAATGTGAGATAATATGCCCCTACAAAAAACTGACCAAGATCCAATGACCCCATATCAGCTTCCTTTTCCAAAAGATGCCTTGGAAGAGATAGTAGTGCCTAATGCTATTCCAGATGATGAAAGGATCTGGGTTCCGCAGGCTCCCAATGTATGGTTTCGTCCGCTGTGTTTGAATCGTTCTCAGGGTTATTGGATGAACCTTCTGAAGGTGAAAAAATCAGGTGTTCTATCGCGCCATCGACACCCTCAAGCAGTACATGGTTGGGTTCTTAAAGGACGGTGGTATTACCTTGAGCACGATTGGGAGGCGACCGAAGGCTCGTATGTGTATGAACCTCCTGGTGAAACTCACACTTTGGTGGTTCCCGAAGGGGTCGAAGAAATGATCACCTTTTTCCAAGTTAATGGCGTCATGTGCTATGTCGATCCTTATGGCGAGGTTTTGGGCTATGAGGATGTCTTTACCAAGATTGATCTGTGCCGCGCGCATTACGAACGCGTCGGGCTTGGCGCAGATTACGTTGACCAATTCATCAGATGACAGATCATGCGCCATCCCCGAATGCTGCGGAAGCTGGCTTTTGGGATGCGGTCTATCACGATCGGGCGGTTGATCAGCTTGGCTGGTATCAAGCAGATTACACCCACGTCCTTGCCCAAATCGCGGCGCTCAAGCTTGGGCCTGACGCGCCCATTCTAGATGCAGGGGCAGGGCGGTCAGGTTTGGTGCGTGGCTTGACGCTTGCAGGCTATCGCGATGTAACAGCCATCGATATTTCGGCCCATGCCATGACCCAAAGCACGGCGGCCTGTCGTGATCTTGACCATCCGCCGCGCTTCATTTGTGCGGATTTGCGCAACTGGCAACCGCCCCGCCACTATCACCTTTGGCATGATCGCGCGGTGTTTCATTTCTTAACCGACCCTGACGCGCAGGCGGCCTATGTGCAGATGATGGCCCGCGCTGTGATCCCCAAGGGTCATGTGATCTTGTCGGTGTTTCACCAAGATGGCCCTGAGCGATGCAGCGGCCTGCCTGTGCAGCGTTATGATGCCGCCACGCTTGCTGCGCGGCTGGGGTCAGATTTCACCCTGCGCGCGGCGGAGACAGCCACGCATCACACGCCAAGCGGTGTTGCGCAGCTTTTCCTTAGGGCGCATTTTGTGCGGGCGGCAGGGGTGTCGGGGCAGAGCCCTCAACCCGCAATTTAACGCGCCCGCCTACCATCACGCTTTGCCCGAATTCCAAGACTGCGCCAGATTTTGCGCAGATGTTAATCGCGGTGATTTCTAACAGGGCCGCGCCATGGCGAATGCCCAATTGATGTGCCTGCAATTTTGTGGCCGCGCGCGCGTCAATTTGCGTGTCGCGGCGCAGGTAATCGTCAAACCCATCCGCCGCAAAGGCCGCTGTAATCGAAGGGTCGCGTGTAAGATTGTCCAATAAATTCGGCAGCCTTGCGGCAGGAAAGCAAGATGAAAACAGCGACAGAGCCACCCCATCGGCATAGGATAGACCCTCTGCGTGATGCACCAATTCCCCCTCGCGGATATCGAGCATCTCGGCCTCTTTGGCACCAGCAGGGCGGCTGAACAATGCGGTGTAACGTCTGTCGGGCACACGGCCTGTTGCGCGGATGGCTTGGGAAAACCGTACCCTTGGCCCAATCTGATAAGGGGTCTGGGCTTCGGTTACAAAAACGCCTGCGCCTTGGCGGCTAAGGGCCAGCCCCGCCTCAACCAGACTTGCGATGGCGCGGCGCACCGTATGGCGGTTCACGCCAAAGCGGGCGGCCAATTCCGCCTCTGTGGGCAATTTCGTGCCCGCTGCAAAGCGTCCCAAACGGATATCGGTTTCAAGGTCGTCTCGAATTTCTGTCCAGATCGTGGCTTTGGGCATCTGTCATCAAAATTTCATCAAAAGCCGCTTGTGAGGGGGCAGGGTTGAGCGTAAAGTTTGTCTAGTTGTATATTTTATCGGATAACTTCGCAAGATGTCGAATTTAGGCGAACACATCGAACGGCAAGCATGGCTGTCCACCATGGCACAGGCCTCCGCAGATCGCTTGATCGCGCTGTGTCAATCCGCAGGCGTTGAGGTGCCGCATACCGTTTTGCGTGCGCCTGAAATTGGCACGGTCATGGTGCGTGGGCGCGCAGGCGCGGTGGGCGCTGCGTTTAATCTCGGTGAAATGACTGTCACCCGCGCCTCGGTGCGCCTCACCGAGAGCGGTGCGGTCGGGCATGGATATGTGCAGGGCCGCAGTCATGAGGCCGCAACCTATGCCGCGCTTGTCGATGCGCTGTGTCAGACAGATCAAGGGTCGGCTTTGATCGCCTCCGTGATCACCCCTTTGCGCGCGGAAAAAGCAGCGCGTGAGGGCGCGCGGGCGGTGCGCGCGGCGGGCACAAAGGTTGAATTTTTCACCATGGTTCGGGGGGAATGAGTATGGCAATGTCTGAGCCAAATGTGGCCGATGCAATGGGGGGCGGATTCGCCAATCCCCCGCGCGATGCGGCAATTGCCTTTCGCGCGGCCTTGGATGTGATGGCCCGTCCTGGGGTGATCCGCGAGATTTCAGGTGGGCATCCGCCGCTGCCCTTATCCCCTGCGGCGGGCAGTTTGCTGCTGGTTCTTTGTGATCCTGAAACACGGGTTTACCTTTCCCCGTCTTGCGACACAGACGCCATTCGCGCATGGCTGCGCTTTCATACGGGCGCGCCTTTGGTTGCTGCGGATGAGGCAGATTTCGCCCTTGGCCCATGGGATGAGCTTTGCGTTGATCTCGGGAAAATGCGTCAAGGTGTGCAAGATTACCCTGACCGCTCTGTCACATTGATCGTTGAGATGGATCATCTCGCGGCGGAGGGGGTGCGCTTGACTGGGCCAGGCATTCAGGCGGAGGCCTATCTCAATCTGCCCGAGACTGCGGCTTTTGTCGCCAATGCGCGCCGCTTCCCGCTTGGTTTTGATACGTTCTTCACGTCAGGCAGCCAAATAGCGGCCCTGCCGCGATCCACCCGTATTGAGGGGGCTTCCTAATGTATGTTGCGGTAAAGGGGGGCGAGCGGGCGATTGACGCCGCCCATGAATGGCTGGCCCATGAGCGGCGCGGCGCAACCGATGTGGCGGAACTGAGCATCTCGCAAATTCGCGAACAGCTTAGCTTGGCTGTCAATCGGGTCATGGCCGAAGGTTCGCTATACGATCCTGATTTGGCAGCTGTGGCGATCAAGCAGGCGCGCGGCGATATGATTGAGGCGATTTTTCTGATCCGCGCCTATCGCACCACCTTGCCCCGTTTTGGGGTTAGCGCCCCGATTGATACTGGCGCGATGCGCTGTGATCGGCGCATTTCGGCCACCTTTAAGGATCTGCCAGGCGGGCAGATCTTGGGGCCAACCTTTGACTATACCCACCGTCTGTTGGATTTCGCGTTGATGGCAGATGGGGCGGTCCCGTCCGAGGATGAGGGGGGCCCCCCAGTGGATGCCGCACCTTTGCCGCATGTCACCGAATTTCTGGATCGCGAGGGTCTATTGCAGCCCGAGCCTGAGGATAACACGCCCCCGCGTGATCTGACGCGCGAGCCCTTGGATTTCCCTGCGGATCGTCCGCTGAAACTTCAGGCCTTGGCGCGTGGCGATGAGGGGTTTGTTCTCTCCATGGCTTATTCCACGCAACGGGGCTATGCGCGCAACCACCCGTTCGTGGGCGAATTGCGGATCGGGCGCGTGGCTGTGTCGATGGATATTCCCGAATTGGGCTTTGCCATTGATCTGGGCGAGATCACGGTCAGCGAATGTGAAACCGTGAACCAATTCACAGGCAGCAAGACCGAGCCGCCGCAATTCACCCGCGGTTACGGTTTGGTCTTTGGGCAATCCGAACGCAAAGCGATTTCCATGGCCCTCGTGGATCGCTCCTTGCGATGGGAGGAATTGGGTGAGGATAATGTGGGCGCGCCCGCGCAAGACGCAGAGTTTGTCCTGTCCCATTCCGATAATGTGCAAGCAACTGGGTTTCTCGAACATATCAAATTGCCCCATTATGTGGATTTCCAATCTGAATTGGAGCTGATCCGCCGCCTGCGCGCCGAGGCGATGATGGCATCTACAGGCCCACGGGAGGCTGCAGAATGAGCTATAATTTTGCCTATCTCGATGAACAGACCAAGCGGATGATCCGCCGCGCTATTCTGAAGGGGGTGGCCATTCCAGGCTATCAGGTGCCCTTCGCAAGTCGCGAAATGCCAATGCCCTATGGGTGGGGCACGGGCGGCGTGCAGGTTTCTGCCGCCTGCTTGACCCCCGATGATGTGTTCAAAGTCATCGACCAAGGTGCGGATGACACGACCAATGCCGTTTCAATCCGCCGCTTTTTCGAGAAAACCGCAGGCGTGGCCGTGACCGAGAAAACCACGGAGGCCACTGTCATCCAAACGCGCCACCGCATCCCTGAAACGCCGCTCAGTGCGGATCAGATTTTGGTCTATCAAGTGCCAATCCCCGAGCCGCTGCGTTTCCTAGAGCCGCGTGAAACCGAAACGCGCAAGATGCATGGGCTTGAGGAATATGGCCTGATGCATGTCAAGCTCTATGAGGACATTGCGCGCCATGGCGAGATTGCGACCGCCTATGCCTATCCCGTGAAGGTGGAAGAGCGCTATGTGATGGATCCGTCTCCAATCCCGAAATTCGACAATCCCAAATTGGAAAGCCCTGCCTTGCAATTGTTTGGGGCGGGACGTGAGCAAAGGATTTATGCCCTGCCACCCTATACCAAGGTCGTGAGTCTCGATTTTGAAGATTACCCCTTTGATCCGTCAAAAGCGGCACATCCTTGTGCGCTATGTGGGGCTGAAGACAGTTATTTAGATGAGGTGATCGTGGATGATGCGGGCGGGCGGATGTTTGTCTGTTCCGACACAGATTACTGCGCCAGCCGCCGCGAGACAGGAGAGGCCGCATGACCCCGCTTTTGCAAGTGCGCAATATTGAGAAACGATACGGCACGCGGATTGGCTGTGCAGATGTCTCGTTTGATCTTTATCCAGGCGAAGTCTTGGGGATTGTGGGCGAGTCTGGGTCAGGTAAGTCTACGCTGCTCAATTGCCTAGCGGGGCATCTGAGCCCTGATCGGGGGGAAGTGATTTTTGACACCCGTGCCGATGGCCCCCGTGATGTCCGTCAGATGCCTGAGGCCGAGCGGCGGATGCTGTCGCGCACCGATTGGGCCTTTGTGCATCAAAATCCGCGTGATGGATTGCGGATGCGGGTATCCGCAGGCGGTAATGTCGGCGAGCGGTTGATGGCGGTCGGCGCGCGTCATTATGGCGATATTCGCCAGACCGCAGGTGACTGGCTGAGCAAGGTTGAAATCGACACCGCCCGTATGGATGATCGCCCTTCGGCCTTTTCGGGTGGGATGCAGCAGCGCCTGCAAATCGCGCGCAATTTGGTGACGGGCCCGCGCCTTGTTTTCATGGACGAACCTACGGGCGGCTTGGACGTTAGCGTGCAGGCACGGCTGTTGGATTTGCTGCGCGGTCTTGTCCGCCGTATGGGATTGTCGGCCATTATCGTCACCCATGATTTGGCGGTCGTGCGTCTTTTGGCAGATCGGCTGATGGTGATGAAATCGGGCCATGTTGTGGAAACAGGTTTGACCGATCAGGTCTTGGATGATCCGCAACATGCCTATACGCAGCTTTTGGTATCTTCGGTTTTGCAGGTGTGAGGGATGACGATGATCACAGTCACAGATTTGGGGAAATCTTTTACCCTGCACAATCAAAACAGCGCGGTGATCCCTGTGCTAGAGGGCGCGAATTTTTCCGTGGCGGCGGGCGAATGTGTCGCCCTGACAGGGGAAAGCGGGGCAGGGAAATCCACTGTCATGCGCATCCTTTACGGAAATTATCTGGCGCAAGCGGGGCGTGTGGTGGTGAACGGGTTGGACATCACCACCGCCACCCCGCGCGAGATTTTGACCCTACGGCGCGAGGTTTTAGGGTATGTCAGCCAGTTCTTGCGCGTGGTGCCGCGCGTGCCCACCCTAGAGGTTGTGGCAGAACCGCTCTTGTCTCTTGGTGTGGCTGAGGACGAAGCGCAGACGCGGGCCGCAGATTTGCTGACGCGGTTGCGCATCCCCGAACGGCTTTGGCCGTTATCGCCCACGACATTCTCGGGCGGTGAACAGCAACGCGTCAACATCGCGCGCGGATTTGCACATCGCTATCCTGTTTTGCTGTTGGATGAGCCAACCGCCAGCCTTGATGCCCAGAACCGCGAGACGGTGCTATCGCTGATCGAAGAGGCGAAGGCAGAAGGGGCTGCGATAGTTGGAATTTTCCATGACCTTGAAGCGCGCGAGCGGGTGGCGGATCGCGCCATTGATGTCAGCGTCTTTACCCCAAGGAAGATCGCATGAAGACAGGCCGCATCATTGCGGTTGTTGGCCCCTCGGGGGTGGGCAAAGACAGCGTAATGGCAGGGCTGATGGCCCGCCATCCAGATTTGCGCGCGGCCAAACGCGTGATCACCCGCCCCAGTGATGCGGGGGGTGAGGCCTTTGATGGGGTCAGCGCAGATGAATTTGCGCGTCTCAACGGGCAGGGGGCCTTTGCCTTGTCATGGCAGGCGCATGGCCTCTCTTATGGTATTCCCGCTGAGGTGGCCGATTGGATTGCCGCAGGTCATGATGTCCTTGCAAACCTGTCTCGCAATGTGTTGAGCGAGGCTGCGTTGCGATTTGCGCATGTAGTGGTTCTGTCCATCACCGCAAGTCCTGCGGTTTTGGCCACGCGTCTTGCCGCGCGCGGGCGCGAGGATCCACAGGATATCGCCGCGCGTCTGGCGCGACAGGTTCCTTTGCCCGAAGGCCTGAATATCGTGGAAATTGACAATAGCGGCACGATAGAGGTCGCCATCGCCGCCGCTGAGGCAGGCTTATTCAAAGGATAGACCAATCATGAGCAGCGAAGTGATTTTCGGCAATGCGCAGATCGTTACTGTGGATCGGGTCTTTGCAGGCAGTGTGATTGTGCAAGATGGGGTCATTGCGGATATCCGCGAAGGCGGCACCTTGCCGCGTGGCGCGATTGATTGCGAGGGCGATTATCTGACGCCCGGTCTGGTTGAATTGCACACTGACAATCTTGAGCGGCACATGCAGCCGCGCCCGTCAGTTGATTGGCCCCATGATGCGGCCATTATCGCCCATGATGCCGAACTGGCAGGGGCAGGGATCACGACAGTTTTCGATGCCATGCGCATTGGGTCGATTAATTCGGGCAAAACCCGTTACGAACGCTATGCCCGTCCTTTGGCCAGCGAGATGTTGGCCCTGCGCGGTCAAGGGATGCTGAAGATCAGCCATTTTCTACACTTGCGCGCCGAAATCTGTTCCGAAACCTTGGCGGAAGAATTGGCCGAATTTGGCCCAGCAGACCGCGTAGGTTTGGTGAGCCTGATGGATCACACACCAGGGCAACGGCAATTCCGTGATCTGTCCAAGCTCAAAGCCTATGTGATGGGCAAGAACAATCTCAGCGAGGATGAATGGTTAGACCATATCGCACAGCTGACAGATATGCGTGCGCGATTTGGGGATATGCACGAACAGGCCGCAGTGGATCACGCCCGCCGCTATGGCGCGCTTTTGGCAAGCCATGATGATACCACCGCAGATCATGTCGCGAAATCGGCAGGCTACGGGATCAAATTGGCCGAATTCCCGACCACGCGCGAGGCGGCCGAGGCCTGCCATAGGCATGGCATCGCGGTTATGATGGGCGCGCCCAATTTGATCCGTGGCGGGTCACATTCGGGCAATGTTTCGGCTGCCGAACTGGCCGAAGCGGGCCTGTTGGATATCATCTCCTCCGATTATGTCCCTGCCGCGCTTTTGCTGTCGGCTTATCGCTTGGGGCAAATGTGGAATGATCTGCCGCGCGCCATGGCCACAGTGACGGCCAACCCTGCTAAGGCTGCGGGTTTGCAGGATCGTGGCCGCATCGAACAAGGCTTGCGCGGTGACGTTTTGCGCCTGTCTGTTGCGGGCGGCACACCGCGTTTGCGCGGGGTTTGGTCGCGCGGCCTGCGCGTTGCCTGACCGATGATATTTTTACGAAACGGTAACAATTCGGTCACGTAACTGAATCATTGCACGGCGATACGGCCCTCAAGATTTTGGAAGGGGACCTTATGCTCGAAGTGCGCAACGTAACCCGGGTTTTTGGCAGCAAGATTGCCGTTGACCGCGTTAGCTTTTCTATCGACCGACCTGCCTTTGTCGGGATCATTGGCCGCTCTGGGGCGGGCAAGTCCACCTTTCTTCGGATGATGAACCGCCTGACCGATGCCACGGATGGCGAAATTCTGGTTGATGGCACCAATGTGCTTGCCTATCGCGGCGCGGAGGCGCGCGCATGGCAAAGCCGCTGCGCCATGATCTTTCAGCAGTTTAATCTTGTGCCACGCCTCGATGTTGTCTCGAATGTATTGCATGGGAAATTGAACCACGCTTCGACCTTGGCCACGATGTTTAATCTTTGGTCAAAGGCCGATATTTCCCGCGCGATTGATATTCTTGATCGTCTGGGCATTGCCGAACAAGCACCCAAACGGGCTGAGGCGTTGTCCGGTGGTCAACAGCAACGGGTCGCCATCGCCCGCGCCTTGATGCAAGATCCCCAGATCATTCTGGCCGATGAGCCAATCGCCAGCCTTGATCCCATGAATGCCCAAATCGTGATGGATACGCTCAAGCGGATCAACACAGAAGACGGGCGCATGGTAATTGCGAACCTGCACACATTGGATACGGCGCGCCAGTATTGTGACCGCGTGATCGGAATGCGGGACGGGCGCATCGTGTTCGATGGCACTCCTGCGCAACTGACCACGGGTGTCGCGCGCGACATCTATGGCGCGGATGAAACATTCAACGAATTCGCTACCTCTACCAAGATTTCGGGTGCTGGGGCGGTGGCGGAAAAGCGGGTCAAACATCCCGCGATACAAGGCCTGATGTAGGGCCAAAACCCCAGTCCATCTGTTCGGACATCTCATCTCACGGAGACTTCTCATGAAGAAACTGGCAACCCTCCTCGCAGTGACAACAGCCCTTGCTGGGCCTGCGGCGGCGCAAGAAATCACAGAATTCAATATCGGCCTTTTGGGCGGTGAAAACGCGCAAGACCGTTTGGCAAATAACGAATGCTTCCGCGCCTATGTTGAAGAGGCCCTCGGCGTTCCAACCCGTTTGTTCACCCCTGCAGATTACAACGGCGTGATCCAAGGCTTGCTTGGCGGCACGCTTGATTTCGCATGGTTGGGAGCGTCTTCCTATGCCGCGACCTATATCGCAGATGAAAACGCGGTCGAGCCTGTCTTGGTTAAGACCAATTTGGATGGCTCTTTCTCGTATCATTCCATCGGCTTTGCCCGCGTTGACAGCGGCATTGCCGATTTGGCCAATCTTGAAGGCAAAACCTTTGGCTTTGGTGATCCAAACTCGACCTCTGGTTTCTTGATCCCTTCGGTTGAGATCCCACAGTTGGGTTACTCGATGGAGCCAGGCGATTTCTTTGGTGATGTTGTATTCACAGGCGGTCACGAGCAGACAATCATCGCCGTAAACAATGGCGATATTGATGCAGGCGTGACTTGGGCCGATGGTTTGGGCAACTGGGAAGACGGCTACAACTCGGGCGCATTGCGCCGCGCGGTTGATGCAGGTCTGGTTGATATGAACGACTTGGTTGAAATCTGGCGCTCTAAGCCAATTCCAGAAGGCCCTGTCGTTCTGCGTCAATCGCTGCCTGACGATGTAAAGGCGACTGTAACCGAACTTTTGGCCAATCTGCACGAAACAGATGAGGCCTGCGCTTATGGCGTGGCGGCAGGTGAAACCGCAGGTTTCGCACCCATCAGCCACGAAGCCTATGAGACCATCATCGCTGTGCGTTTGGCACAAGGTAACTAAGCCCTTGTTGCACACTGGTGCATGACATTGGGGGGTGCGCAGATTTGCGCGCCCCCATCTTCAAGAAAGGTTGACCATGACCGATATCACCTCATCCCAGATCGATCGGGAAAGACGTGAAACAGTGCGCGAAGATTATCTGCAGATGACGCAGCGCCGCCGTCTCTATTCAGGTCTACTCATTTTGATCTTTGCGGTGATGTTGATTTCTGGATTCTCTATTGCAGAAGATCGCAATGCAGGTGGTTTCTTGGAAGGCCTACATCGCCTTTTTGATTTCCCTGCTGATCTGATTTCTGAGGCGATTGAAAAAGCAGCAAACCTGCCTGGCCATATGGTGGATGCACTGCCTGCTTTGATTGAGACGCTTAACATTGCGGCGGTCGCGACTTTGCTTGGCTGCGCGGGTGGGGTGGTGTTCTCGCTCTTGGGCACGCGCGGGCTGGCCTATTGGCCGCGTCTGATCCCGTTCTTTCGCCGTATCACCGACATCTTGCGCGCGATCCCTGAGGTTGTGGTGGCATTGGTGCTGATTTTCATCATGGGCGGTGGCCCTGTGCCTGCAATGATTGCCATTGCGCTGCATACGATGGGTGCCATGGGCAAATTGTTTTCTGAGGTGACTGAAAACACGGACATGAAACCTGTCGAAGGGTTGCAGTCTGTCGGTGCAAATTGGGGTCAACGGATTTGGTTGGGTGTCATCCCACAGGTTTTGCCCAATTACCTCAGCTATGGGTTGCTGCGCTTTGAGATCAATATCCGCGCGTCAGCCATCCTTGGTTTTGTGGGCGCGGGTGGCATTGGCTACGAGCTGAAAAACGCGCTGACGTTCGGGCAGGGCAAGTTCGATCAGGCCGCCGCCGTTTTCATGATCCTGTTTTTGACCATTGTCGCGGTTGATCAGCTCTCAAGCAGCCTGCGCAATTATTTGACCAAGGGGACGTTCTGATATGGTCATGGCTACCCAAGATGTTGCGGCTTTGCGTGCCTCCGAAATCCGCCGCATTGGGCGCAAGAAACTATTTGGTTTTGCGATCCCAGCGGTGATCTTTGCCTATGCGGTCTATGTCTTTTTTGCCTTTGACATTCTGGGTCTGGCAGAACGGGCGCGGATGGATAATGCGGCGGTGTTGGTGTCGGATGCGGTCAGCTATAAAACCCATGTCACGCGCGATAATCGCTCAGGCGAGATCACGGTCGCCATTGAAGGTTCACGCCGTGCCACCTATGCGCCTGATCAAATCCCCGCTTGGGCCGAAGTGGCAAGCCACACAGCCGAAATCGAACTGCGCCATGGGCATCGCGTGACCTATGCTGGGTCGCTGATCACCTATCACCATCCTGAATTTGGCGACATTGTCATTGATACCGCAAATGGGGTTGATTTGCGCCTATCCGCCGAGGCGGTTCCTGATTTCATCAATGCCTCTGGCAATCGCGTCTCGATTGCGACCGAAGGTGGGCGGCTGTCTGTCACCCGCAACCGCACCGAAACCATGCGCTATTTCGCGGGATGGGAGATGTTCTTTTTCGATCTGGCCAGCCCCTATTCAGGCATGAGCGCGGGCGAGGTTTTCGCGACCATCACCCGCGGCGCGCAAATTGACCCCGCGCATTCCAATTTTGGTCTGATGCTGTCGAATGTCTGGAACAATTCAATCTGGCGGCATGGGGATGTTTTTTGGGCTTTGGGGGAAACGATCCTGATGGCCTTTCTGGGCACATTTGGCGCGGCAATGATTGCGCTGCCTTTGGCGTTTTTTGCGGCAACAAATTTCGCTCCGTCCAAAGCGGTGCGGTTTGTCATCCGCCGCCTGTTTGATTTTGTGCGTGGCTTGGATGCGCTGATCTTTACCATCATCCTATCGCGGGCCTTTGGGCCAGGGCCGATGACAGGGGCCTTGGCTATTTTGCTGACAGATACGGGCAGCTTTGGCAAACTGTTTTCCGAGGCCCTTGAAAATGTCGATGAAAAGCAGATTGAGGGGCTGGCATCGACAGGCGCGAATGCAGTGCAGCGCAATCGTTTCGGCGTCTTGCCGCAGGTCATGCCCATTTTGCTCAGTCAGGTGTTGTATTTCTTTGAATCGAACACGCGCTCGGCCACGATTGTGGGCGCGATTGTGGGCGGGGGCATCGGTCTATTGCTGACCCAAGCCATCCAGACCACGGCAGATTGGGAAAAGGTCACTTATTATATAACCTTGATCGTGCTGATGGTGGTTGCAATGGATGCGGTTTCTGGTCGTATACGGGCGCGCCTGATCAAAGGCGATGGCTCAGGCAAGTGATAGGCCAACATGAGTGACGCAAAAAAACTGACAGCCGATACGCCCCTGATCCATCAAGGCTGCGAAATCGCCAATTCTACCTTCGGGGCTTATTGCGAGGTGGGGGCGTTCTCGCGCGTTCTGAACTCGGCTTTCGGGGACTACGCCTATTGTGACCGTATGGCCGATATTGCCAATGCCGATATCGGCAAATTTTCGAACATTGCCGCGATGACACGGATCGGGCCAACCGATCACCCGATGCGCAATGCGGCGCAACATCATTTCCTCTATCGCTCTGAGCTCTATTTCGATGACGCGTCAGACGATGCTGCATTTTTTGCCGCGCGTGCGGCGCGCCGTCTTAGCCTTGGGGCCGATTGTTGGATCGGTCATGGTGCGATTATCAAACCCGAAATCCGCGTGGGCATCGGCGCGATTGTTGCCGCAGGCGCTGTGGTGACCAAGGATGTGCCAGATTTTATGATTGTGGCAGGCACGCCCGCAAAGCCCTTGCGCATGCGCTTTGCCGATGAGGTCGCGCAAGATCTCATGGATTTGGCGTGGTGGGACTGGGATCATGCCCGTCTGCGCCGCGCATTACCTGATTTCCGCGCAATGCCTGCGGCGGAATTTGTTGCCAAATATCGCGGGCCGCGTCCCTGATTTCATTTCTGCGCGCATTAAGTCGCGCCACGCGGGGCTTGTTTGATGAGCCGTGCCGCTTTATCCCACTTTCACAGATTGAGGATAAACGCGACCATGACCAGCCAAACCGATGCCGCTAAGGCAGCACCGCCTGCAAAGGCCGCCAATGCCACGGAGGAGCGTGCGCGCTCCAAAAAGATTGGATCGCTGCGTGCGCTTGTGCCCTTTCTCGTGCCGTATCGTGTCTGGATCATCGGGGCGGGTTTGGCGCTTGTGACCACGGCGCTTGTGGCGCTGATTATGCCCTTGGCCGTGCGCCGTGTCGTAGATGGGTTTGAGACAAACACCGCCGCCCTCTTGGACAGCTATTTTCTTGCTGCCTTGGGGATCGCGGGCCTTTTAGCCCTAGGCACGGGCGCGCGTTATTACCTTGTGACACGATTGGGTGAGCGTGTGATTGCCGATATTCGCAAGGCAGTGTTTTTCCGCATGATCTCGATGAGCCCAAGTTTTTATGAGAAGGTCATGACGGGTGAGGTGCTTAGCCGTATCACCACGGACACTACGCTTTTGCTCAGTGTGATTTCTTCTTCGGTGTCTGTAGCCCTTCGCAATGCGCTGATTTTAATGGGCGGCTTGGTGATGATGGTTGTCACATCGCCCAAGCTGACGGGGATGGTTTTGTTGCTTGTGCCTGCGATTATCGTCCCGATTGTGGTTTTGGGGCGCAAGCTGCGCGTGTTGTCGCGTGAAAACCAAGATTGGATTGCGCAAAGTTCTGGCGCAGCATCTGAGGCGCTTTTGGCCGCTCAAACTGTGCAGGCCTTTACTCATGAGCGAGCCTCTTCCAATGATTTTTCCAACGTTACAGAGGCCAGTTTCAACAGTGCCAAGCGCCGCATTTCAACCCGTGCCTTTATGACAGTGATTGTGATATTCCTAGTTTTTGCGGGGATTGTGGGGGTACTTTGGGTGGGAGCGCGGGATGTTCGCGCAGACGCAATGAGCATCGGCGCGCTGATCCAGTTTTTGATCTATGCAATTATGGTCGCAGGCGCGGTGGGTGCGCTGTCTGAGATTTGGGGCGAATTGCAGCGCGCCGCTGGTGCGACCGAGCGGTTGGTAGAACTTGTCTACGCTGAGGACGCAGTCACCGACCCCGTCCGCCCTGTGTCCCTGGCACATGCGGGCAAGGGCGATATCGTGTTTGACGGCGTGGGTTTTGCCTATCCGACCCGCTCAGAAACTGCGGCGCTCAAAGATGTGAGCTTCACCATTAAATCGGGTGAGACAGTGGCGCTTGTCGGGCCATCAGGCGCAGGTAAATCCACGATCTTCCAATTGCTGCAACGCTTCTATGATCCGCAAAAAGGCAAGATCACCCTTGATGGGGTCAATCTGCGCGATATGCGCCGTGAGGGGTTCCGCGCGGCTATGGCGCTGGTGCCGCAAGACCCTGTGATTTTCGCGGCCTCTGCGCGTGACAATATTCGCTTTGGCCGTCCTGACGCCACCGATGCTGAGGTCGAGGCCGCCGCCCGCGCCGCCGCCGCGCATGAGTTCCTTGCGGCTTTGCCCGAAGGCTATGACAGCTATGTGGGCGAGCGGGGGATTATGCTGTCTGGGGGGCAGAAACAGCGTATTGCCATCGCCCGCGCCATTTTGCGCGATGCGCCGATCCTGCTGTTAGACGAAGCGACCAGTGCGCTTGACGCTGAAAGTGAGCGATTGGTGCAGCGCGCGGTCGCAGATCTCAGTGCCGAGCGCACGACCTTGATTGTTGCGCATCGTCTGGCAACGGTGAAAAAGGCCGACCGCATTTTGGTCTTTGATGCGGGGCAGATTGTTGCCGAAGGCAGCCATGATGCGCTTGTCGCGGAAGGCGGACTTTATGCACGTCTGGCACGGTTGCAATTTACCGATGGAATCGCTGCTGAATAATCACAGCGTGCTTGCGAAAACGCGCTTTTCTCTTCATTCTCACGCAAAGCCTGCCGTGCGACCGCGTGCATCGTGACCGCAGGACCATTTGGGAGAATGATGGGGGAGGCAAGGCCATGCTGCCTTTTGCGAATAATCAAGATGTGCGCAAAATTGAGACAGATCACCCGTGGCCTGCGGCCGCGCCTGCGCAAAGCATTTATGAATTGCTGACTGACGTTGCAGCGCGCCATCCCGCGCGCCCGGCGGTTACCTTTCAACTGTTTTCAGATCCTGACGCAAAAGCAGAGACATTGGATTGGCAAAGCCTCAGGGCGGAGGTGACCCAACTGGCCAATCTGTTTGCACGGCTTGGCATTGGCCCAGAGGATGCGGTTGCCTTTGTGCTGCCCAATAGCACCGAAACAGTCTTGACCCTTCTGGCGGGGATGGTTGCGGGCGTTGTGGTGCCCATAAACCCGCTGCTTGAGCCTGATCAAATCGCAAGCATCTTGCGCGAAACGAAAGCGCGGCTTGTGGTCACTTTGGCGCCATTTCCCAAGACGGATCTTGCACAAAAGACCGCCGCCGTGGCCATGGCCCCCGAAGTTGAAACTGTATTGGAAGTTGATCTTCTGCGCTATCTGACGGGGATCAAGCGGGTGATCGCGCCCTTGCTGCGGCCCAAGGTAAAGGTCACGCATCAGGCCTGCGTGTTGTCGTTGCGCGCGGAAATGGCGGGCGAGACGGCTGATCTGTTGCGCCACCCAGATCAGGGGAGAGATCGTATCGCTGCCTGTTTTCATACAGGCGGCACAACCGGCATGCCCAAAGTGGCGCAGCACAGCTATTCGGGCATCATCTATAATGGTTGGGTAGGTCACAGTCTGTTGTTTACAGAAACCGATACGGTGCTCTGCCCGCTGCCGCTGTTTCATGTTTTTGCAAGCCATGTGATCCTTATGGGGGGACTGTGTTCAGGCGCCCATACGGTCTTTCCGACCCCGCAAGGATATCGCGGAGCAGGGGTGTTCGATAATTTCTGGAAATTGGTCGAACGCTGGCAGGTCACATTCTTGATCACGGTGCCAACCGCGCTTGCGGTGTTGATGCAACGGCCTGTAGATGCGGATATCTCCTCTGTGAAAACCGCTTTCTCAGGATCAGCTCCCCTGCCATTGGAATTGTTTCGCCGGTTTGAGGGCGCAACGGGCGTCAGCCTTGTCGAAGGATATGGCCTGACCGAGGCCACTTGTCTTGTCTCCTGTAACCCAGTTGAAGGTGAGAAAAAGGTTGGGTCTGTTGGCATCCCCTTTCCGCATTGTAACGTGATCATCCTCAAAGATACGCCCGAAGGCCTCACAGAATGTGCCATTGATGAGATCGGCGAAATTTGCGTGGCAAGCCCCGGCGTGACGGAGCAGGGTATTTACAAAGACGCTACAAAATCGGCGGCGCAAATGTATGAGGGCCAATATTTGCGCACGGGCGATTTGGGGCGGTTTGATGCGGACGGGTATCTCTGGATCACTGGCAGGGCGAAGGATTTGATTAATCGCGGTGGTCACAACATCGATCCTGCAATTATTGAGGAGGCTTTGGCCACTCATCCGTCAGTGGCAATGGCAGCGGCCATTGGCCAGCCTGATCCAATCGCCGGCGAACTGCCCTGCGCCTATGTGGAATTAGTTGAAGGGGCAGATGTGACCGTGGATGCCTTAATGGAACATGCCCGCATCCATGTTACCGAACGTGCTGCAGCGCCCAAATATGTCGAAATTTTACCTGAATTACCGAAAACTGCCGTAGGTAAAACCTTTAAGCCTGCTTTACGCAAACTCGCGATTGCTCGCGTATTAGACGCAAACCTTGCTGAGGCGGGTTTTGCGGCCCGTGTTGTATCAGTGCGCGATGATATAAAATTTGGTCTAATTGTTTGTTTGAATAGTAATATTGATGAGGAGGAAGCAAAGCTATCGCAGGTTATGGATAGGTTTTCATTGAAGTGGGAGTATCGAGCTGAGCCTCAACTGATCTCAGAATTATTGACCAAATGATTATAAATTTTGTATCTTAAAAATTATAAAATCTTGATCCCGTATACTTCCGATGCAGTGCCGCTAAACAATGACTGTCTCTCCTCGTTTGAATAGTCATTGGTAGCGGTGTCAAACCCTGAAAAAATAGTGTTGAAATCTCCGCACAAGCCGTCCACCGGGAAGTTTGACGCAAACATAGATCTGTCAGGCGAGAAAATATCAATTGCCCTTCTGATGATGTCGCGATTGTCCGCTAGGGACCAAGGCTTTCCTGGAACACCTAATCCTGAAATTTTGATAAATGTTTGGGGAATTTGCGCAAAATCTTTTAGCGCTTCGTACCACCCAGCCAAACCCTCGGCGGATCTATCAGAAGGAAGTCCAGTGTGATTGAGTATAATTGGCACTTCTGGAGCCATATCTGCCATCGATTTTACTTCACACAAGTGCCACCACGGGGTCTGTAAATCGAACATCAGGTTTGATTTTGCTAAGGCTTTGTAACCGGCTTTGAAATATGGGTCTGTCATACCGCCCGGTGGTCCTCCTGGAGATGCATTGAACCGTGGTTTATGGCGTACGGATTTGACAATTGGTAGATTGGCTAAAGTAGAAAGAACCTCATCTAAATCGTTTTTGTCCAACCATGCTTGAGCGACATGCGCGGCTGGTTTTCCTGTACTATCTGCAACTTTTTGTATCCAAATTGCTTCACCAGTTGGGTCCGCGGGATCCCATTCTCCCTCCATTGTTACATTTGCAACAATCTCCCAATCTGCTGATACTAAATCGTATTCTTCATGCATAAACCTTGTGCGGATACTGGAGTAATCACCATATCTAAATGGGATTTGGGGCTCGTCGCGGAGCCAAGGATGGTAATTTAAGTCTGGATCCCAAAAGTGATGATGAGCGTCGATGATTTTCATATTTCGCTCCCGATAAAGATAAATCAGCAGAAAGTTGGGTTATTGTAGATAATTAAATTACTGCATTAACGTGTCTTGTGCGCAGTAATAAACGAAAAGCTTGAAGCGTCGCGCTGACAGAGGCGACGCCTTTACCGGCAATATCAAAAGCAGTGCCGTGCGCAGGGGTGACGATTGGTATTGGTAAACCGCCTGCAACGGTTACTCCACGCTCAAACCCCATCAATTTCATCGCGATTTGCCCTTGGTCGTGATACATTGTAACCACAGCATCCACTTCGCGGTTCTGCGCTTTTAAAAACACAGTGTCAGAGGGCCAAGGCCCAGTGACTTTCATCTGACTTTGTTGGTAATTCTGAATTACTGGCCCAATTACATCAATCTCTTCGCGCCCAAATTTTCCGTTGTCTCCGGCATGGGGATTGAGTGCTGCAACCGCTATGTGAGGGTATTCAATTCCGAAGCGTTTGAGAGTTACAGCGGCTAAATCAATGGCTCGGCTGATTGATAACTCATTTATATTGCGGGCCACTTCGCCCAAGCTTATGTGGCTTGTGACCCTGGTGGTCATGATGTCGTCCAAGACATTTATTTCAGAGTGATGGCCAGAAAACCCTATATACTTGGCAATAAATTGATGCTCGTCCTGTTCTTCCATGCCTGCGAGTGTCAACGCTGCCTTATTAAACGGTGCGAATAAAATACCATCGATAAGACCACGTTTAGCAAGATCTAGGGCGCTTTCCAGGTTGCGTAATGAAGATCTTCCGCTTGCCAAACAAATATTGGCCACTTCAATTTCTTCAGGTTCACAGGTCTGTAAATTGAGGTGTGCAACTCCTTCAAAACTGGAAATTTCTGAACGGGGTATTGTATTTAGATCTACATCTTTTCTGGCCTGCTTCGCGCCTTGTTTCCAAATATGAGCATCACCTACAAGAAGGATATTCGCCGCTTCTTTTACATCTGTTTCTTGTAATAATTTAGCGATAAGCTCAGGCCCAATACCGGATGGATCTCCTGGAATAATAGCAATTCTTGGTTTTATTGGATGCTTCACTTTCAAAAGTCCTCTATCATATCCGTAGAGTTTAAAATCGTGTTGGAGAAATCACCGATCATGGACATTTGGGGCTCGAAATAGACGACAGATATCACCTGCATTAGCTCATTCCCCAGTCCAATTAGGGCGTCTTTTCGCCTTAAAAGCTTGAACGCCTTCTTGAAAATCTGAACTCCCATAACAAAGCTCGATCAAGTCCTCGCCGCTAGGTAAATTTGCAGTCCTTAAACGTTGAAGTGCTTTTTTACTTGCCGTGATGGTGAGGGGCGCCATGGAGCATAGCTTTTCAATCAACTCATCGCTCGCAGTGTCCACCTCCTGTGGGGGGACTACGCGGGCTAGAAACCCAGTTCCGGCAAGCTCTTCGGCGGTCATTAGTTCTGCTAAAAACAACATTCGTTTTGAAGCGGGTTCGCCAATAAGACTGATCATATTGGCATAGTTGCGCATAGAGAGGCAGTTTCCCAGTGTTCTAGATATCGGAACACCAAACCGAGCGCCGGTAGCAGCTAGTCTCAAGTCGCATGATGCTGCAATATTTAGGCCACCACCAATCGCCAGGTCGTCAATCACTGCCAGAGTAGGCGCCGGAATCGACACGAATTCATTGAGTATTCGGTCCATTTTTTTTTCATACTCAACGCCATGCTCACTGCGATCAAAATCGGAGAATTGATGTATGTCCGTACCTGCGACGAAGGCTTTACCACCCACACCACGTAAAACTATCGCTCTTAGCTTTGACATTGTTTGTAGACGAAGACTTATTTTTTCAAAGTCATTGTACATCTTCCAAGTCATCGAATTCATTGCTTCCGGTCGATCAAACCAAATTGTAGCAATAGATCCCTCGACTTGCATATGTACCTCACCGCTACTCACTCAAAAGCTCCTTCTGCGCGTAATTTGTTAGTATCTAATCCTAGTTCAATTGCTAGTTCATGAGTATGCTCCCCCAGCAGAGGCGGAGGTAAACGTACTTGTTGTGGGGTGTCTTGCAACTTTACCGGGAAGCCCAAAGATTTTATTGGCCCTTCAACGGGGTGATTGATTTCCAGAACCATGTCGCGTTCCAATGTATGATCAGCACTCAACACTTGCTCAAAGTCGTTAATTGGGCCCGCTGGAACACCGTAGTTTAAAAACTTTGTGACCCAAAACCCTACATTCTGTTCGCTGAAAATAGGTTTGAGTTCGGCTTCCAATTGGCTGCGGTTAGCGACCCGATCCATGTTAGTCATAAAGCGCGGATCTTCTTTTATTTCTGGGCGGTTAATCACATCACAAAATAACTCCCATAATTTTTGGTTTGCAGCGCCTACAACAAACATACCATCGCTTGCCATGAATGCTTGATAGGGCGCGCTCATACGATTTGCTGTACCGAGTGGCTGGGGCGATTTGCCTGTGGCCCAAAATTCGGTGGTTTCCCAGATCGATAGAGATAGCGCTGCCTCAAAAAGAGAAGCGTCAATATATTGACCCGTACCAGATTTTGTGCGGCCAATTACTGCGCTTAGAATGCCATAAACGCAGAATAAGCCTGCTCCCAAATCGCCAACAGAAACGCCAGACTTTACTGGTCCCATATCGGGGTGCCCCATGGCGCTCATAACGCCAGACATAGCTTGTGCCATAAGGTCGAAACCTGGACGCTGAGACCAAGGCCCAGTCTGCCCAAAACCAGATATGCTTGCATAAATCAGTTTAGGGTTAATTTGTTTGAGAGATTGATAGTCTATGCCCAGCCTCTTTGTGACACCTGGTCGATAGTTTTCAACCAGCACGTCGGCTGTTTTAACGAGCTCTATGAACATGGTCATGCCTCCAGAGCTCTTTAGATTTAAGACAACTGATTTTTTATTCCGGTTCAACGCAAAAAAACCGGGACTGTCATTTCCTTTCATCCGAAAGCCCATTGCCGCTCGGGTTTGATCACCTTTTGGCGGCTCAACTTTTATGACATCTGCCCCCATATCTCCAAGCATCATGCAACAGAATGGCCCAGCCATCACCTGTGTCAGGTCAATTATTCTCAATCCTGTTAGTGGTAAGTTTGAATTGCTTATTTGGCTGGGCATATCTCTATCAGTTCTTTGAGGTCGCAATTTGTTTGCAATATGAGAGACTATAAATTGGCTGAGTCCAAGATTCTTATCCTGAAAGCTAAGCAAATTTGGTTAGATTAAGCTATGATTTATCGAGCTCGTGTTCGCTTTTCGAATGTCCGTAAAGTGTCGTTTTCAATAAAACTGGAGCTATTATGAAAGACCATTCGAAATTACCTCAAATTGGATTTGTCGGGCTTGGGATTATGGGCGCCCCGATGGTGCGGCGCCTTCTGTCGCGTGGCTTTAAAGTAACTGTATGGAACTTACAGCCGGAACGGGCTTTAGAGGTACTGCCGCATGGAGCAATTTGGGCAGACACTCCAGCAGAAGTGCGCGAGTGCAGTGATATCCTTGCAATGTGTGTTCTTAACACTGAAGCAGTTGAAAACTGTTGCTTTGGTCCTACCGGCTTTGCCAACTCAGATGGTGGCGCCGACCTGATTATTGATTTTTCAACTGTGCCACGCGAAGACACTGTGAGAATTGCTGGTAGAATGGCTGAACACGGAGTTGCTTGGATTGACGCGCCCGTATCAGGAGGTCCTGATCCAGCAGAGACAGGAACTTTAACGGCGATGCTAGGCGGTGTGCAGGCCGATTTTGAAAGAGTAATTCCGATACTTGATGCTCTAACAAAGACCTCAACTTTATTGGGTCCATTGGGTGCTGGTCAAATTGCTAAAACCTTAAATCAGGCGATTGTTGGAACGAATTATGTACTGATGGCAGAGGTTTTGACATTGGCGCGATCAGCGCAGATTGATCCCAAGCTTTTGCCAGAAGCATTAGCGGGTGGAATGGCGGATTCTCAAATTTTGCAACGGATCTACAAGCAGATGGTTTCTGAAGATTTTGATCCCCCTAAAGCTTACGCAAGGCAGTTAGCTAAAGACATGACCGCTCTTGCCGCCTTTATGCAGGCTATTAATGGCGGACTACCGCTTATTGATAAATCTATAGAAATCTACACATCCTACGCGAATGACGGGAACGACTTTTCCGACTCTGCTGCTATCAGTGAGTACTATTTAAAAAAATATACATAATATAAATTAATTATAAGTTTGTGGATCACTTTGATCAGCTAGTCATTCTATTGATCGTGTGCAAAGTCTGCACTTTTGCAGGCTCAGAGCTAATTGAATTACACACACTAACTAGAGCATTTGTCGTATTAGTGATCATATGATTTTGATGGTGCTGCAGGGGAGGATTGAACTCCCGACCTCTCCCTTACCAAAGGAATTACATCTGTTCGCAGATAATAAGTTAACTGTCTGTTTATAAATAATTTATTTATGATAAGGGTAGTCTCAGCTAAAAGTTGCCTAACAAAATCCTAATAGTTTTACTAACAAAAAATGGATTTGATAACAGCTTCATGGTTCTCAATATCCTGACAAAAGGAACAGATGGTCCATGCATGGTCCTTACGACACCCCTTAAGCTGCACTTGAGGCATGTTATGAGGGTAGACTACCTAGCATGGCGGAGTGTTGTCGTGCGGTGTGAAGTTGTAAAGCGCCTTAGCCCCTCAAAGCTTGACCAAGCAACCCTGTGCGCCCAAGCTGTGGTGAAACAGGAGCCACGTGATGAAGCGCTTCGTAGCCATAGAGCTCACCGTGACACTTCTAGCCGCAAGAGATTAGCGCCGAACTACTTATCTAAGATGGTAACTTCCTAAAAGCCGAGAAATCTTAAGAGCTTTGACAAAAACGAAAGCAAAAACAAAATTAAAAGAAACGCCAAGATCCATATAATATTAAGAAAAAATTTCGGACTTTCGTAGGAAAGATCAAAAAGCGCATCAAATAAGTTTGGAATACGTAGCGGCTTTTTTTGCTTTCGTCCGCAAGCAGGACATCTAGAATATCCTTCGTTAAGAGAGGTTCCGCATTCGGTGCATTGGACGGTCATAAAACTAATCTCGCTTCAGTCTTATCCATAATTTACCAATTACAGGCCGTATTACTTTTTTGTAAAAAATTTCCAAGCCATTAAAAGCAAAACCGCACTTGGGATGAAGCCTCCAAGGCTTAAAATAGCGGCATCTTTGTTGTGGAGCGAGAAGTGACTTCCATTAATTTGTGCAACGCCTAAGAAGACTCCGATTATCCCAAGGCCTGTTGCCCACGCCTTGCTGCGGAATCCTTTCCTGTACATGTATGACGCATAAATCAAACCAAATAATATTAACCCAATTATGATTATTCCGACTAATTGTAGCATGGAACATCCTTTATTTCACAAAACTTGACGCTTGTTAGCTTTGATGCTCTCATTCTTGGATGAACATCCGTATTAGTCAAACCGCAATCGCCACGCTTTTAGCCGCCACATTCGCAGGAGCCGCTTCTGCTGAGCTGGTATGCTAGGATGCCTAACCCTTATAGTTTGTCAGAAGAAGCATTAGCTAAACTTCGAATACGTGATCGCCTATGCGTGTATTGCCACAAAGAGATGATCTATCCGTTTGACACCAAGCGTAGATCAGACTCTGCAACGATAGAGCATTTCAATCACGAGCCACCTTGAAACAACATTGAAACCGTGGGGTATGCGTGTGGCTCTTGTAACAGCAGCAAGGGTGCACTGCCTCTCATAGAATGGCTACAAAAGTCTTACTGTGTTGAGCGCAACATAACGTTGGATACCGTTGCTCAGCCTGTACGAGAGTATTTAGCTAACCATACCAGAAACCAAGCAGATCAAAAGCGAAGTTGAGTAAATGAAGATAGTGTCTTGGAATATGAACAAGAGGAAATCAGGTTGTTGGGAGTGGCTGCTTGAAACTCACAACCCTGATTATGTTCTTGCTCAAGAAGCCAGTCCGCTTCCGCAAGGCCTCACCGCTACGATCCAAACAACAACTAAAAAGAGCAATAGGTCAGCATTCTATTCCAGAAATAGCGATCATCTAAACATTAGGGTTGGTCGTGATCATGGCATGGGCATGGTAATTACTGAGGCCAATGGCGTACATTTCATTTGCGTGTATGCAAATCTTGATTTCAAACCAGTGAACCCGCCTCTACTTGGCATGATTGCGTCATCAGTTAGTTACCTGCGGAGGTATAGGTCAGCTAAGGAAATACTCATTGCTGGCGATTTCAACATGGATCGGCGCATGGATGATAATCCAACTGGTTCAGTATTTGCGCTCAAAGACACATATCCGCACAATAACTTCTTCAATGCTATTGAGGATATGGGCTTCCACGACTGCATGAGGAAGTTCCGTTCAACACCAGTCCAAACACATCGCAATGCGAGAAGCGATTACCCTTGGGAGTTAGACCATATGTTTGTGACTGAGGGCCTGTACTCTAAATTAATCAAGATAGATGTCGTAAGTGCAGACGCCTTGAGTGATCACGATCCAATAATTGCGAAGTTTGCCTGATCGCAGCACAGTTAGGCAGCTTAAAAACGAAGCTGTTTAGCCATCCACATAATAAAATCCCTAACAGAATCCCAACAACATCGTGATACACAGGATCACTATTATTGAATAATCTATTGATTTTATTGAGTTTTTATGGTGCTGCAGGGGAGGATTGAACTCCCGACCTCTCCCTTACCAAGGGAGTGCTCTACCACTGAGCTACTGCAGCGCACGTGTGGCGCGTGGATTAGACGCAATCGCAGACCCATGCAAGACCAAAGCAGGCGAAAATTTGCACCAAGGCCTAATTCCTTTTGGTGGGTGCAGATGCACATGGGCAATTTTTGCCAATTTCGATTTGCATCGCGCTAGACGCGAATTGTCCGCTTCGCTATGAGAGGCGGCATGAAGCAACCATCAAACCCGCAGAAAAGATCAAATTCTGGTCAAAGAAGCGCGCAAGACATTCGCACGGAGCGGTTGAAAGCAGCGCTTAAGGCCAATTTGGCCCGCCGCAAGGCGCAGGCCCGCAAAAGACGTGCGGAAGATGGCGAAAATGGCGCGGGCCCGTCATCTTGACGCGGCCTGAGCAAAGCAAAAGAGGCAGCACCCGTGGACAGTATCATTGTTAAAGGAAATGGCCCGCTTTCGGGCGAGGTTCCCATCGCGGGCGCGAAGAACACCTGCCTAAAGCTGATGTGTGCGGCCCTCTTATCGGATGAACCTTTGACGCTGACCAATGTGCCGCGCCTGTCTGATGTGGCGACACTGGGCAGCTTGTTGGAAAGCCTGGGCTGCGAAGTGGCCCGTTTGGCAGATGGCCGCGCGATGATGATCTCGTCTGCCGATGTGACCAATCTAACCGCGCATTACGACATTGTGCGCAAGCTGCGCGCTTCTTTCAACGTGCTTGGGCCCTTAGTGGGCCGATTTGGTGAGGCGGTTGTCTCGCTTCCGGGCGGTTGTGCAATTGGTGCGCGCAAAGTGGATTTGCATTTGACCGCGCTTGAGGCTTTGGGGGCCACAATTGATCTGCGTGAAGGCTATGTTCACGCAACGGCAAAAAATGGCCTCAAAGGTGCTGAGATCAGCTTTCCCTTTGTTTCCGTGGGTGCCACGGAAAATGCGCTTTGCGCGGCGGTTTTGGCCAAAGGCACCACCGTTTTGCGCAATGCCGCGCGCGAGCCTGACACCGTGGCGCTGGCGCATTGTTTGCAAGGAATGGGCGCAGATATCGAAGGTGCAGGCACAGACACCATCGTTATTCGTGGCGTGGATCGTTTGCATGCAACAACGCATCGTGTCATCGCAGATCGTATTGAACTGGGCACCTATATGATTGCCCCCGCGATTGCAGGCGGCAGCGTAGAATTGATCGGCGGCAGCCGTGCTATTGTGGCGGCCTTGGCCGATAAGTTGGAAGAGGCGGGGGTCGAAATTGTTGAAACCGATCGCGGCTTGCGCGTCAGCCACAAAACGGGCCGCGTGCGGGCCGTGGATGTGACCACTGCCCCATTCCCAGGGTTTCCAACCGATTTGCAGGCACAGATGATGGCGCTGATGTGCACCGCTGACGGGGTTGCCACATTGGAAGAGACCATCTTTGAGAACCGCTTTATGCATGCGCCCGAATTGATCCGCATGGGGGCCAAAATTGATGTGCATGGCGGAACAGCTAAGGTGACCGGCGTTGCACAATTGCGCGGCGCGCCTGTGATGGCCACGGACTTGCGCGCCTCGGTCAGTTTGATCCTCGCGGGGCTTGCAGCCGAAGGGGAAACCCGTGTGAACCGCGTCTATCACCTTGATCGCGGGTATGAGCGGGTTGAAGAAAAACTCAGCGGCCTTGGCGCACATATTGAACGGGTGGCAGACCATGGTTGACGCCCGATTTGAGGATGGTTTCGAAGCGCCTTTGGCGCTTGCCGCCGCAGATGCGGAGGATGTGAAAATCCTGTCTGCGCTTGCGCAAGATGCCGTCCTTACGGTGGCTGATATCAAATACACGCGCGCCAAACGTCAGGTGGTTCTGCTGCTCAATCGCTTTCGTTGGGAAAATGGCGCGCGCGTCAGCCCGCCTGAGCGGGTGCGCAGCTTGCTGATTGTGGATGATGTGCTGAGCATGGTCGCGCAAGGCATCAGCCCGAAGGCGCGCGATGTGGTTTTATCATTGCTTTCGGTCGAGTGGCAGGCGGGCGAAGATGGTATGGGGCGCCTCACCCTGACCTTTGCAGGCGATGGGGCCTTGGTGCTTGAGGTCGAGGCAATCAATCTTGCTCTGCGCGATGTGACCAGGCCCTATCAGGCCCCCTCAGGAAAAACCCCCTCGCACCCGTGACGCTTTCGCGTCTTGAGCACGCGGCCAACAAAAGGTAAGCCCCTCCTATTCTGACGGAGACGGGTATGCCTATTTTTCTGAACACGGATACGGCGGATTTTGAGGCGGCGTTTGAAGCGCTTCTCGGGATGAAGCGCGAGGATAGCCCTGATGTAGATGCGGTGGTTGCCGATATCATTGCGCAGGTGCGCCGTGATGGCGATGCAGCCTTGATTGCCTTTGGCGAAAAATTTGATCGTGTCCGTCTGACGCCCGAGCAGTTGATCTTTTCCGAGGCCGAGATTGATGCGGCCATTGCCACTGTGCCCGCCGCCGAGCGCGCAGCACTGGAATTGGCCGCCACGCGCATACGCGCCTACCATGCCCGCCAACTGCCCGAAGATGCTGCGTGGCAGGACGAACTTGGTGCCAAACTTGGGTGGCGGTGGAGCCCTGTCTCCCGCGCGGGTCTTTATGTGCCAGGCGGACTAGCTAGTTATCCCTCATCCGTTTTGATGAATGCAATCCCCGCGGCCGTTGCAGGGGTTGGTCATTTGTCGATGGTGGTGCCGACGCCCGATGGTAAGGTAAACCCCCTTGTTCTCTTGGCGGCGCGTCTTGCGGGGGTGCATCGCATTTACCGCATGGGTGGTGCGCAGGCGATTGCAGCCTTGGCTTATGGCACTGAAACCGTGCTGCCCGTGGATAAGATCACAGGGCCCGGCAATGCCTATGTTGCAGCCGCAAAACGGCGGGTCTTTGGCAAGGTCGGCATTGACATGATCGCAGGCCCGTCTGAGATTTTGGTGATCGCAGATCGTGACAATGACCCCGATTGGATCGCACTGGATCTTCTGTCGCAAGCGGAACATGACGAAAGCGCGCAATCCATTTTGATCACGGATGATGCAGAATTTGGCCGCGCTGTTGCGGAGGCTGTAGATAAACGCCTCGAAACCCTAGAGCGGCGGGCCATCGCAGGGGCCAGTTGGCGTGATTTTGGCGCTATCATTGTTGCGCGTGATTTGGATGAAGCGGCTGCGCTCTCCAACCGCATTGCGCCTGAACATCTCGAGCTTTGCGTGGCTGAGGCCGAAACCTATGCCGATAAGATCACCCATGCTGGGGCTATTTTTGTGGGGGCGTGGACGCCCGAAGCGATTGGCGATTACATCGGGGGGCCAAACCATGTGCTGCCGACCGCGCGCTCTGCGCGGTTCTCTAGCGGGCTATCGGTGCTTGATTTCATGAAACGCTCCACCATGGCGCAAATGACACCCGCAGCCCTGCAGGCCATTGGCCCTGCGGCGGCAACATTGGCGAAATCAGAAAGCCTTGAGGCACATGGCCTATCCGTTTTGGCACGGCTTGCGCGGATCAATCAGGGGGATGGTGAATGACGATGCACATTACCGATATTCAGATTGACACCTCGAATATGCCTGCACCAACCCCTGAGATTGAGCAGGAACGGCGCGTAGCGATTTTTGATCTGCTCGAAGAAAACAGTTTTGTTTTGCCTGCGCGGGATGGGCGCACACCGCCCGATGGGCCCTATCATTTGGCCTTGGCCATTCGTGACAAACGTCTGGTCTTTTCTGTTGCCACCCAAGAGACGGAACTGGCCGCCGAATTCCACCTTTCACTGTCGCCATTTCGTCAGGTGGTCAAAGATTACTGGCAGATTTGTGAGAGCTATTATTCTGCCGTGAAAAAGCTACCTGCGGCCCAAATCGAGGCGATTGATATGGCGCGGCGTGGCATTCACAATGAGGGTGCGCGCGTTTTGCAAGAACGGCTTGAAGGCAAAGCCGAGATTGATACCGATACCGCGCGCCGCCTCTTTACCCTGATCTGCGTGCTGCATTTCGGGAATTGATGTGGTGGGCAAAGAATTTCCATCCTCGGTTCTGTTTTGTTGCGATCATAACGCAACCCGCTCCCCCATGGCGGAAGGGCTGATGAAGAAATATTACGGCCACCGCGCCTATGTTCAATCTGCGGGTGTGCATCATGAATTGGAGATAGATGGCTTTGCCGTCTCTGTTTCCGCCGAGATCGGTGTCGCCCTTGAACGTCATCGCGTGCGCTCTTTCGATGAAATGGAGGAATGGGGGGATGATCTCTCGGGGTTTGATCTGATCGTGGCGCTTTCGCCCGCCAGTCAACGCCGCGCGCTGGATCTGACGCGTCATGCGCATCTCGATATTGAATATTGGCCCATCATTGACCCAACAGGGTTGGGTGAAACGCGCGAGGCGAAATTGGATGCCTATCGCCAAGCCCGTGATCAAATCAAAAAACGCATTCTAGATCGTTTTGGCCCCCCAGATGCGGGGCTAGAACAAGAGGGGGACTAATGGATCTGATCAATCGGTATTACGCCGCGTTTAATGCGGGCGATCTGGAGGCCATGCTTGATTGCCTCAGCGAAGATGTGGCGCATCATGTCAATGAGGGGCAGGTGCGCATGGGCAAAGCGGCCTTTGCCGAATTTTGCGCCCATATGAACCGCTGCTATAAAGAACATCTCAACGATATCGTGGTGATGCAGAATGAAGCAGGCAATCGCGTTGCCGCCGAATTTATCGTGAATGGCACCTACCTGGCCACGGATGCAGGATTGCCCGAGGCGCGCGGACAGACATACGTCCTGCCCGCTGGCAGTTTCTTTTCCGTTGAGGACGGTAAGATCACCCGTGTTGTGACCTATTACAACCTTGCTGATTGGATCGCTCAGGTTTTGGCATGAGCCTCGACTATCGCATCTATCGCGGGGCTGAGATCTCGGCAATTGTTCCCGATCTGGCACGGCTGCGCATCACGGTCTTTCGTGATTGGCCCTATCTCTATGAGGGGGATTTGGCCTATGAGACGGGTTACCTTGCTCGCTATGCGCAAGGCGGGGCCATAGTGGTTGCCGCCTATGATGGCGCGCAGATGGTTGGCGCGGCCACGGGGATGCCCTTGCTTCAGCATGATGATGATTTCTCCGGTGCTTTGGCGGCCTGCGATATCGCCGCCGAAGATGTGTTCTACTGCGCAGAGTCTGTTCTGACGCAAGACCATCGCGGGCATGGGGCAGGGCATATGTTTTTCGATGCACGCGAGGCAGAGGCCCGCGCACAGCGAAAAACATATAGCGCCTTTTGCGCAGTGGTGCGCCCTCTGGATCATCCGATGGCCCCAAAGGACTACCGCCCGCTTAATGAATTCTGGAAAAAGCGGGGCTATCAGAAATTGGATGGCGCCTTTGCAGAATTTTCATGGCTCGATATCGGATATTCCGAAAAAACCCAAAAGCGCCTGCAATTTTGGATCAAACACCTATGAAATGTGCCGCCGCTGCCTATCCGCTTGACCCGCTGACGCGTTTTGCTGATTTTGAAGCGAAGATCACCGCATGGGTCGCTGAGGCCGCGGATCGCGGCGCAGAGATTGCGATTTTTCCTGAATACGGCGCGATGGAATTGGCCCATCTTGCAGGGCCATCCGTTGCGGCCGATCTTGAAGGCAGCCTGCGCGCAGTCAGTGATATTTGGCCTGAGGCGGATGCCCTTTTTTCGCGGCTTGCGGTGCAGCATGGCCTTGCCCTACTGGCGCCGTCTGCGCCTATTTTTGACCAAGATTATGGGCTGCGGCCCGTCAATCGCGCCTGCATCTATGGGGTGCAGGGGCGGATTGGGCATCAAGACAAGCAGATTATGACCCGCTTTGAACGCGAGATTTGGCATGTGCAATCGGGCGGGCCTTTGCAGGTCTTTGACCTTGGCGATCTGCGGGTGGGTGTGTTGATCTGCTATGATGCGGAGTTTCCGCTTTTGGCGCGCGCCTTGGTTGAGGCGGGGGTTGATTTGCTTCTGGTGCCATCCTGCACGGATAGCGGCGCAGGCTATTGGCGGGTTCGAGTGGGGGCAATGGCCCGCGCGCTAGAGGGGCAATGCGCAGTTTTACAATCGCCCACAGTCGGACAAGTGGCATGGTCGCCCGCAGTGGATGAAAACCATGGCGCAGCGGCGATCTACGGTCCGGCTGAAGCGGGCTTTTGTGACAATGGCGTGTTTGCTGAAGGCGCAATGAACAAGCCAGGATGGGTGATGGCCGATATTGACCTTGGTCGGCTGCGAGATCTGCGCCAAAACGGCACTGTTTTAACCCGCCGCGATTGGCCCGAGAGCGCCGCGCGCACAGCGCTTGTGCCGCAGGTGAAAGATTTACCTTGAAAATCCGCTCCTTTGGGCGCATTTACCGCGGCGAAGCTGCCATTTGGGGCAGTGAGAAAGCTAAGGAGAGACCATGGCCAAGGAAGAGATGCTCGAATTCCCCGGTGTCGTGAAGGAACTCCTGCCAAATGCGACATTCAGGGTCGAGCTCGAAAACGGCCATGAGATCATCGCACATACGGCAGGCAAGATGCGCAAAAACCGCATTCGCGTTCTGGCAGGTGACAAGGTGCAGGTTGAGATGACCCCCTATGACCTGACCAAGGGCCGTATCAATTACCGCTTTAAGTGATTTGTTTTGCGCCTGATTTTGGGATCAGCAAGCCCGCGCAGGCGGGAGTTACTGGCAGTGTTGGGGATCTCACCTGACGACATCGCCCCGCCTGAAATTGATGAAACCCCGCAAAAGGGGGAACATCCGCGCGCCTATGTCACCCGTATCGCGCGCGAAAAGGTTGCTGCTGTATCATCTGCGCCCGAGGATGTCGTTCTATGCGCAGATACGACCGTCTTTATGGGGCGGCGGATCTTGGGCAAGCCTGCGGATGCGGTGGAGGCAGAGGCGTTTTTGCGCCTTTTGTCGGGCCGCCGTCATCGCGTCATCACGGCCTTGGCTGCCCGTAAAGGCGCGCGCGTGATCGAGCGCGCAGTTGAAAGCCGTGTGAAGATGAAATCCCTCAGCGATGCGGAAATCGCGGCTTATCTGGCGACAGACGATTGGCGCGGCAAGGCAGGTGGTTATGCCATTCAAGGCCCTGCTGGTGCATTTATTCCCTGGATTTCAGGCAGTTATCCCGCCATTATGGGCCTTCCTTTGGCCGAAACAGCCAGTGCCTTGGCGGCCTTGGGCTATCCCGTTTGGAGGCAAGAATGAAGGGCTGCGTCATTGCATTGGATGAGGTTGCAGGGCGCAAGGCGGCAGCATTGCTCGTTGATGGCCGCCTGCAGGATATCCGTATTGATCCCCCTGAAAATGACCCAAGCCCCGAGATCGGCGAGATTTACCGTGCCAAGGTGGCCCGTGCCATGGGCGGGCAGGGCGGCGTTATGGTTACCCTTCCCGATGGGCAATCGGGATTTTTGCGCGGGGTCAAAGGCCTTGAGCAAGGGGCAAGCGTGATTGTTCAGGTCATGGGCTATGCCGAAGGCAATAAGGCCGCGCCTGTGACGACAAGGCTGTTGTTCAAAAGCCGCTACGCCATTGTCACGCCCGCGGCGGCAGGATTTAACATCGCCCGCTCGATCCGTGACGAAGAAGACCGCGATCACCTTTTGGAACTGGCGCATGAGGCGATGGAGGGCGCGCCTGAGGATTTTGGCGTGATCATTCGCTCAGCAAGCGCTGAGGCGGCGGATGAAGATATAGTTGAGGATGTCAGCGCCATGCGCGCCTTGGCCGAGGCCGTGGTGGCCGATGTGACTGGCACCCCCGAATTGCTGGTTGCAGCCCCCACATCTCATGAGGTGGCGTGGCGCGATTGGACAAGCCCGATGCCTGATGAAGTGGTGGAAAGCCCTGCCGCCTTCGCCGATCTCGGCGTGGAGGAGGCGGTTGATGCCCTCCTCTCCCCGCGGGTGGAGTTGGGTGGTGGGGCGTGGGCCATGTTTGAACCTACCTCTGCCCTCGTGGCGATTGATGTGAACACTGGCGGGGATTTATCCCTTGCGGCAGGGCTTAAGGCCAATTTGGCTTTGGTGCGTGATTTGCCGCGTCAATTGCGTCTGCGTGGGTTGTCGGGGCAGATTACAATGGATTTGGCCCCGATGCCCAAAAAAGACCGCCGTTTGTTCGAGGATAAATTGCGCAGTGCCTTGCGCTCTGACGCGACCGACACGGTGCTTGCGGGATGGACACCGCTTGGCCATTTTGAACTGCAGCGCAAGCGCGACCGCGCGCCTTTGCACGAGATATGGCCGTCATGAGTTGCCCGATTTGTCAAAAAGAAACAGTCGCGGCCTATCGCCCTTTTTGCTCGCGCCGCTGCGCCGATGTGGATCTGGCGCGATGGTTGAACGGATCATATGCCGTGCCGTCCAATGACCCCGAAGATATCGAAGAAGCCCTTGATCAAGCGGCCCGCGCCAAAGCATTTGGTCGCAACGGCGATGGCGAGGATGACGCAGGGCCGCTGCAATAGAAAAAACGCGATAATTTTGCGCAAACCCTATGGACAGCCCTCCACGAAGGCCCTAGAACGCCCCCACCCTGATGGTGTTCCGCCATCTCCCGTGCCCGGGTAGCTCAGGGGTAGAGCAGTGGATTGAAAATCCTCGTGTCGGTGGTTCGATTCCGCCCCCGGGCACCACTTCAAAAATATTCCAATAAAATCAGTGCCTTGATGTGGATTTAGTCCCACTTTTTGGTTTTGGGGCAAAAGTGGGACTTTTTTGTTCACCCTTTGGGCTCATTTTGATGGCGCGATAGGTGCTGCATGCCGGCGGTTGCCAATATTTTTTAGCGAGCAGACCGCGTGTAACGGGACGCTTCTTTTAGGGTGCTCCAGCCGAACATTGCCATGAGCTGGCGTTCCGTTGCGCCGTTCTCTGCTGCGATGGCCGCGCCCGCTTTCCGGAGACCATGGGCGCTACAATGTTTGAGCCCTGCTTCATCGCATTGTTTGCGGAGCCAATTGCCAAAGCCATTCGCGGTGAAGGGGCGTCCATGCTGCGTGACCAGGAATGAGATGATGGCTGTATTTTAGTCCTGCGCTCTAGCATTTATTATATTTTCACCGGCGGTGGGGCGTTCAATCAGGCATACAAATTTCTTTGCGAAAGAACGCTAATACAGTACGTAATGACAGCCCAACGATGAGCAAGAAAAGAAGAAATACGCCGGCTCTCCCTAGTAGTAGGTGAAGCTGACTATTCAGTGATGTTCCATAGATCATGGTTGCCGAAACAAGCGCCGCAAAGGGAAAGCTCAAGGCCCACCAAGACAAAGAGAATGCAAGCTGAATAAGTAGCCTGGCCTGAGTAAGAGTTAACGCCAAGAACGCAATGCTAGCTCCATACATTGCATGCGCCATGCTATCAACGTTTCCACCATTAAACTTTATCCATGCCAGAAAAGTGACGGCAGGGGGGGCGACTAGAATTGCTAGCGTGGGAACCATCCGTTCTGGAAGTGGATCATGAAAGATTAAGCGATTAAATACTAATGTTAATAATAATATCCAAAATATCACTCCTGCTGAAAAAAATATCCACGAAATTTGTATGAATCCCAAATCGACGCCGCCCACTGCAGCAATGATGTTTCCTACCGTGGGGATAAACCAAGCAGGAGAAATATGTATGGTTTTGTAAGGACGATTGCCGATCCAATTTGCCAGTACCGAAAGAGCTAAGAGCGTTTGAGCAGCTATGCCCACTAGCCATAAGATCGTCGCGATTTCGATTGAAAATGTCTTAAAAAGCATTGAAAGTAAGAGGATAGAGATAGAAATAGCTGGAAAAAAGGAAATTTTTATTGGGTGCTGCCATTCATGGATTACCGAATTTCGGCATACTATAATTTTCATTATATAAATTAGCAGGATAAGTAAAAACAGACACGTAGTAATTAGTAGTGTGATCTTGCTTAAGTAGACCTCGCCTGCTATCTGAAGAGCGAGGGTCAAACCTGAATACCCCATAATTACCGTAAATAGTAAAACTGGAAAGTTTTCTAGCCAGCCGGTCTTTTTTTCTTCGTTATTCATTCGAGTGGTCACTGGTTCTTGGGCGTGCAGAGAGTACGCGGAAAGTTTCGAAAACAATATTCAGGCGTTAAGGCACGTATTGTTTGAAATGCCTCTACTCGAAATATTTTTAATTTATTTTTATAGCATTTATGCAAACCTTCTAGAGCATCATACTTGAGATTTAATTTATATATTTAAAGGAGAGTTTGGGCTGTCAAGAAATTCTACTGTGGTGAAGCTCAAAACGTTTTCACCGATATTTTCGAGATCATGTGTCATTGACTCGCCAAACTTAAATTTATGGTGTTGTGTTTGGCCCACTGTGTATTCCATTTCAACCAGGCGACCGTCTGAGTAACGAGATCTAGCTTTGCCGCTGCTCGTTGCAGTCCAGAAGTAGTCTAGTACATGGGTATGAAACTCTAACCTTTGGCCGGGATGGAGCGATATCAACCAAATTCTAACTCGATCAGTAGTACTGACGAGTTCAGATCCTACTCGGCCATTTTTACCCGCGTTGCGGTCCAGTTCCTGTTTCAGATCGGCTGTCCAGCTGGACCAAATGTTGGCGTCAGTATTATTTTCTTGGTCAAAATTGTCAGACATTCTTGAGATACCATTGTTACTAAATTATCGTGTGATAAAGTTAGCATAGTTATCATATTTGGGAAACATTCGGTCGAATGCGCGGTCACATTGCTGTATCTGGCGGATCTATAGGTGGTTTGTTTGCTGCACTGGCTTTGGCCGAAGCTGGATGGCGGGTTACCGTTTTCGAAAAAGTTAGAAGCGCCCTTTCAGGCAGAGGAGCTGGCATTGTCACGCACGAGCCGTTGCTGAAAGCTCTTGGATCTATTGGGGTATCATTGCAAGATATAGGCGTGGAGGTACGCTCTCGTCGGGTCTTCGATAAGTTTGGTAAGATTGTCTCAGAGCGCGAGTTTCCACAACTAGTTACAAGTTGGGATATGATCTATTCGTTGCTTCACGCACGGCTGCCGCGTGAGCTCTATTTCACCGACACAAGCGTCTTAAACTGGGAGAATGTAGCAGGCAAAGTCAACGTCCATTTGTCTGATGGCTCGGTTCAACAGTTCGATGCACTGATTGGTGCGGATGGCTATAGATCAGCGGTTAGGTCCAAATTTGTTGAGCGCCCAGCGCCAGCTTATTCTGGCTATGTTGTTTGGCGAGCCGTTGTAGACGAAACGTCAATCGAGCCCAATCTTCGAGATGCTTTTTTTGACGATTTTTCCTTTTTTATACCCAACAGAGGCCAGGTGATTGGATATCCAATACCAGGGTTCGATAATGAGACGAATAAAGGATCGAGAAGATATAATATTGTTTGGTATAAGCCCACATCCCACGATGAGCTTGTCGATTTACTGACGGATGAAAGTGGCAAAGTCCATGAGATTTCAATACCGCCGCCTTTGGTTCGTCGTGAAGTTGTAGATTGCGCATTGATGGCAGCAGAGGTGGACTTGCCTTGGATGTTTTCTGAAGCATTCAAATGCGCGGCTAGTCCCTTTCTCGCGCCGATTTATGATTATGTCTCTCCACGCTTTTGTTGCGGCAATGTTTGCTTATTAGGCGATGCTGCGGCCTTAATTCGTCCGCACGTCGGAATGGGTGTAACAAAAGCGGCAGAAGACGCGCTTTGTCTTTCGAGTTGTCTGCGCGCCAACCGAACCATTGAAGAGGCGTTTGAGGCCTATGACGCTGCAAGGCGTCCAATTGCGTTGATGATAAATGCCCGGTCTCAGCGTTTGGGAAGTTTTGTGCAAGGCGAAGATCCAAAAGGAAACCTGGATGGAGCCTCTCACCCCTTTGAAGATGAAATTGTCCGCTTGACAGCTACAGCTGATTTTTAGCGTCAATAGTTTTTATTTAGCACGTAGCTCTTCGTAGGACGTCGCAACTACCGTTTTGTAAGCCTCACGAGAAGCTAGTTTGCCGTGCCATCTCGTGAGGTTCGGTCGGTTTTGGTGTAGATCGATGATCTCTAAACACCTTTCCATGGTTACGCCGGCTGCAATATCGGCAATCGTGAATGTATTTGTTGCCAACCACCTGCTTTTCCTGAGCTGTTCGTCTATTATGTCCAAAGCGGCGCCTAAATTATTTGTATGCAGAGCTATTAACTCTTGCGAGCGGTCACTTGGACGGGTGCGAACCAATTGCCAGAACAAGCCGACAAATGGTGGAAAGAAGCAGGTTGCTGTGAAGTCCAGCCATTGATCAACGAAAGGTTGATCAATTTCCTTTATGGAAAGGTGTCCTCCATGTTTGCGAGATAAATATCGCAATATGGCATGGCTCTCCCAGAGAGTGATATTATCGTCCTGAAAAACAGGGATTTTGCCAACTGGGTTAAGTGATTTAAATTCTTCCGAGGTGGTGCCTCCGTAAGGTCCTCCCACTATAACGTGGCGAAATTGTAAGTTGAGCTCTGCTAATGCCCACATAACTTTCTGAACATTAGCAGAGCTTCCTCTTCCCCAGAGCGTAATCATTTTATAGCCTGAGGGTTGATCGGCGAGCCTGCGGCTCCAGGAATATGAAGTGGAGGTGCGCTGAAAAAGAATTCATACACGCCATCTTCGGCGCAGTCTTGTGCCAATTCTTTCACGTAAAAAATTTCGCCCATTGAGATGCCAATTGCAGGAATAACCACCCAATGCCAGGGCTGGTTCGCCTCATCTGTTTCGTTGGGTCGGACTTCACAACCCCAAGTATCAGCGCATATTGCTGCGATATCCTTCGTTTTTATCCAACGAGCTGTTTCAAAGCTTAAGCCAGGAGCATCACCGCCAGCGTATCCTGTCCAGTCACCGGTTTTCAGACAGCGCTCTTGTTGGCCCGTTCTAACGATTACAAAGTCTCCTTTTTTGATTTTAACGCCCTGTGCACTGGCGCACTCGTCTAGGTCTTCAGGCGTGATTGCATAACCATCTTGTAAAAATTCTTGATTTTTCCAACGCGCTATGTCGAGCAAGACTCCGCGCCCGACCATCTTGTCTCGTACATGCTCTATGCCAAGCTTTTTTGCGCCCTGTACTGTCACGTCCGTGGCAGGAAACCCGTTGTACATTTTGTCGTCCAAGAAAATATGGCAGAGGGCGTCCCACTGCGTAGATCCTTGGCATGGTAAGTTGATGGCGTCATCAGCATAACGCAAGTAGGCTTTACCGTCGCCGTCTTGAGCTCCAATTGCAGCATCAGTGCCGGTGGCGAGCATCTGATGAATCATGTTCCACCTGCCGCCAAAAAGCCCAGACTGGATCTGCTCTTTAAGGTTCAGGCCTAAAGCAAATACCCGGCCTTTTCGTATGAGCTTGCCAGCTTCAACAACATCTTCTGGTGAGATGTTATTGAGGGTGCCAATCTGGTCATCAGTGCCCCAACGTCCCCAATTGGAGAGCTCCTTAGCGGTTTGATAAATGTAATCACGTGTGAACTTAGGCATTTATGGCTTCCTTTGATCCTCCACTATTTATCAATTGAAAAATAAGCTGTAAAATTTGTCAATCGAGCAAAATGCATCGCGGTTGACTGTTACTTTGTGGGTGTCAATCGCCGAATAATTTATGATTGTGTTAATGTGGAGTTGAGCTTGTGGCTGGAAGTATAAAAAAATTTAGTGTGATTTTTGAAGGTGTTGGAGTTGCGACTGGTAAGATGCGCAATGACATCGCTGTCAGTTGGCCCATGATGAATGAGCATTTTGAGCTGGCGACTGATGAAGGGCCTTTCCATGGGGGAGACGGCACAGCGCCACCGCCACTCGCGTTATTCACGGCAGCTCTTACTGGATGCTTGATGACACAACTGAGAGCTTTTGCGAACAGGTTGGATGTTCAAATACATGATTTGAAAGTGAACACCAAATTGCATTGGAGTGCTGAGCAAGAAGGTAATAAGCCTTATGTTTCTATGCCAGAGTTGTTTACATTGGACATCGAGATGGACACAGATGTTAATGTTTCTGAAAAAATTGCATTGATACAGGCTGCAACCAGGGGTTGTTTTATCGAGCAGTCACTCTCAGATCGGGTGAAGGTCAAGCATCGCTTAAAAGACAACTCTGGTTGGATTGAAGTTTGAATTTGAGACTATTATGCCAAATAAAACTGTAAGGCAGAGATTGCCGTATGATGAACGTAGAGAACAGTTTGTCGAAAAAGCTGTTCAATTCTTTGCAAAAGAGGGCTTTGAGAGTTCGACCCGTGATTTAGCCCGTAGTTTGGGCGTCACGCAGCCTCTTCTATATCGATATTTTCCCTCAAAGGAGGATTTAATCCGTGAGGTTTACGAGGCTGTTTATCTTCAAAGGTGGCGTGATGAGTGGAATGATTTGTTAATAGACAGGAGTAAGTCAATTAAAGATCGCCTGAATTTATTTTACACCCAATATACTGATGTGATTTTCCGAGACGACTGGATGCGCATCTTTTTATTTTCGGGCTTGAAAGGAATTGGTCTGAATCGTGAATATTTGCTTTTTATTCGTCAGAACCTCATTGAAGTAATTACGCGAGAAATTTTAGCAGAATATCATGTAGACCAAATGCCGCCGAGTGATGATGAAATAGAATTTGGTTGGACGATACATGGAGGAATTTTTTATTACGGTGTACGCCTCTTGATATACAATATGGCTGTGCACCCTGATAAGTCATTTGTCATTGAAAACAGTATTCAAGCATGGACACACCAACTTGTGGCCATTCGTAAACACAATTTAAATTAGCAAATAAGGGCGGCGCCATCCATGGCAGTGGCGCCGCAAGATGATGTTATTTAGTTCCTCTAGCGGGGTATCCAGCTGTGATAGCCGGAACCTTAGCAAGTAGCAGTTCTAGGTCGGGGCGAGCAAAAGGCATACTTGCAACATCCATTAGATATATTTTCTTGTCCGCGAGAACCCAAAATAAAGCAGGTTCGCTAAATGTTTGAGGTTCAACTTCTTTAATAGATTCTGTGATGTGCAAGCCCCAAGCGCGTGCCGCTTCTTCCGAAAGCCCATAAGCAATGGAAAGGTTGTCTAATCCCCATTCTTCTTTTGATTTTTGGGCACGTTCTTCGGTGTCCATAGACACGGCAACAACGTTAGCGCCAGATTCTAAAAATGCGCCTGCTAGTCCATTTAATTTATGCAGAAAATCCTTGCAAAGTGGGCAATGATAGCCCCTGTAGAACACAAGCATGTCAATCAGTTGTGGCTTGCTGCTTTTAAGGCTAAATGTTTCGCCGCCGATAAGTTTTAATTCTAGATTGGGAGCAAAGTTCCCAGGCGTTGGTTTGGTGTCCATAGTGTAAACCTCTGATTTAAATCGATTTAGTTGACCAGTTTTCTGTGATGGTGACGCCACTGTTCCGGATCACCTTCGCGATTGGACAAAATTTTGACAGATCGCTTTTTAACTTTTCGAGTTCTTGCTCCGATGCGTTTGTTTCTACTGAAATATCCATAACGATGTTGGCAAAAGGGTGCTCAACTTCCTCCTCCAGCATTGTGCCGAGGCGGTTAAATTCTGCGGACAGTTCTACCTCTAAGTTTTGCCATACTAGCCCCATCTTTTGGGCTATGCGGCTGGAAATTACATTCGTGCAACCGATCAGCGATGCCATGAAGGTTTCAGTTGGGCTCGGGCCCAGATTTGTTCCGCCCCTGATCATTGGTTCGTCTATTAAAGCGGTTACATCTCTCGTTTTAACGACCGTGCGCGCGTGAGTTTGTCCAGACCCTGTGAGCGACATTTGAATGGTGGTTTTGGGACGAATTGCCATCGGAAGCCCTTCCTTGATAGCCATGGATTAGTTTATAGTTTGATAAATTGTTATTGACAGACGCCGAGCAGTGCAACCAAATTTGTGGTGCAATGCTGATTTAAGGGAAGACCTATGAAAGCGTCAGAGTTTACCTACGAACGCCCCACGGAAATATCTGAGGCACTCGCTATAGTTGCGCAAGATGCTGACGAAAAGGCGTTTCTGGCGGGAGGCCAGAGTTTGTTGCCGATGATGAATTTTAGGCTCGCGGCTCCGAAAACGCTGATTGATTTGAGTGGGTTGAAAGACTTGAAAGAGATTGTGGCCGTAGATGATGGCCTTCGCATCGGCGCCACTGTCACCTACAGCGAGTTGGGAGCGTCAGCTCTGGTGTCAGAGTTTTCGCAGGTTTTTGATAGCGTTCTGCCTCATATAGCTCATTCAGCGATACGAAATCGAGGAACGATTGGCGGAAGTGTGGCGCTTGCTGATCCTGCCGCGGAAATGCCTGCGGTGTTAATGGCTCTAGGGGCCAGTGTTGAGCTGGCGTCCCAACGAGGCACCAGATTTGTGTTGGCGGATGAATTTTTTCAAGGGCTCTATCTTACTGACCGGAAAGACGATGAGTTGGTTTTGTCGGTCTTTATACCAAATTCTTCTAAGTCGCTGAGCACTGGGTTTTATGAGTTGGCAAGAAGGCATGGAGATTACGCAATAGCAGGCGTTTGCATTTCTGATGACAGTCGCCCATCTGAAACATTTAACGCCCCTAAAGTTGTGTTGTTTGGTGTCTCTGATCGCCCGCTGCGTGCAAAGTCTGTTGAAGAGAGCCTAGTGGGTGTCGCTCGTACTGATAAACGGAAAATTCGCGGCGCTAGTGAAGCGTTGTCTGATTTAATTTTTGATTCTGATTTGCACAATTCTCAGGACACAAAACGGCGGCTTGCGACTGTGTGTGTGCGCCGCGCTTTGGAGGCGATGTAAATGGGGCAGACTAAAAAAATCAAAGTGATGGTTAATGGTGAGCGAATTGAACGAGACGTTGCCGTACGCACAAATCTGTCAGATTTTTTAAGAAATGATCTGGGGCTGACTGGTACTCATGTAGGTTGTGAACATGGTGTATGTGGAGCATGCACCGTGCGTGTTAATGGTCAAACTGTTCGTTCCTGCCTGATGCTAGCTGTCCAAGTGGATGATCTCGAGGTAACCACGATTGAAGGACTAGCTGACAGTGGACCGGTATCAGCATTGCGAGATGCCTTTTTGAAACGAAATGCACTCCAATGCGGCTACTGTACACCTGGCATGCTCGCATCAGCCGTTGAATATATTGAGAAAATTGGAGAGCTAGATCGCAAAAAAATTCGCGAGCACTTATCAGGGAATTACTGCAGATGTACTGGTTATCAATCAATCGTTGATGCGATTTGTGATGTAATACAGGTGGGTGCTGAAACATGACTGGCGTTAAGTTCGATTTCGATAAACCGACTAAATTAATTGGTCAGCCTGAAGCACGTTTAGATGCGAAGCGTTTACTGCACGGACGCGGAAGGTTTGTTGACGATATTCAACTTCCTAGAATGCTCCACGCGTATTTCATACGATCGCCAATTGCCCACGGTAAAATTGTTTCAATAAATGCATCCAGAGCGATGGATGCAGATGGTGTAGTAAGTGTTTTTACTGGCAAAGATTTAGAAAACGTTGTCGAGCCATATGTCGGAGTTCTAAGTCACTTGGCGGGTCTGAGGTCCCCTCCACAGGCGCCAGTAGCCATTGACTATGTGAAGTGGCAAGGAGAGCCAGTAGCTGTTGTCCTTGCTCACTCAAGAGCGCAGGCAGAAGATGCGGCAGAACTTGTTGAGATAGAATATGATGAGCTGCCAGCAGTGGTTGATATGGAAAAGGCACTCGATGAGGGTTGTCCCCTAATTCACGAAGGCTACGACTCTAATCTCGCTTGGCAACGCACAGTTGACGTAGGCGATGTATCGAACGCGTTCAGTAATCCTGAAAATTTTGTTGTAAAAAAGAAGTTCAAGTTCGGGCGACATACTGGCGTTACTTTAGAACCTCGAACGAGTATTGCAGAATATGACCCATCTGATGATCAGTTGACGGTTTGGTATTCTGGCCAAGCGCCGCATATGATGCAGTTTATTTTTGCCAAGCATCTTGGCCTTATGGAAGAGAACGTTCGAGTTATTTCACAGGATGTTGGCGGATCTTTCGGGATTAAGGTGCACACCTATGGCGATGAAGTCGCTGTTGCCGCAATAGCAAAGCTCTTGGGGCGCCCGATAAAATTCACCGCAGATCGCTACGAGAGCTTTATGTCTGACATTCATGCGCGAGATCATGTGGTTGATGCGCGAATGGCCGTTAGTGCCTCCGGTCAAATTGTTGGTTTAGAATTTGACGACGTGACTGGGATAGGGCCTTATTCGATGTATCCGCGGACATCTGCGATTGAAGCTAATCAGGTACTGAACCTGACCGGTGCCCCGTATGTCATCCCGAACTATCGAGCAACATCAAAGGTAGTTTTTCAAAATAAAAATTTGATGTGCCAATATCGTGCTGTGGGGCATCCAATTGCTATGGCTATCTGCGACTGCCTGCTTGAAGAGGCGGCGGCTCAAATTCAAATGGATCCGGTAGAAGTGCGCCGCATTAATTTGATGGCTGACAACTCCTATCCGCGCACCAGTGTATCTGGGATGAAATTAGACGAGTTGTCGCATCAGGCCGCGCTGAACAAACTGATCGAAATGATGGATTATAACAGCCTGCGCGCTGACCAATTAGAGCAGCGTAAAGATGGAGTTTTCAGGGGTATTGGATTTGTTTCCATGGTGGAAGTTACGAACCCAAGCCCAATGTTTTATGGGATCGGCGGTGCTCCAATTGCCAGCCAAGACGGGGCGACCGTTAGGCTAGATGCTGGAGGCGGTATCCACGTATCATCGTCAGTCACTGAGCAAGGCCAAGGAACTAATGCCATACTCGCCCAGATTGTAGCGGATGTGTTAGGAGTAGATCTAGCTCGGGTTAAAGTTACCACCGGCGATACAAAAACTACACCCTACGGCGGTGGAACGTGGGCGTCCCGCGGCGCTGGTATTGGTGGTGAAGCTGCATTGTTAGCTGCAAATGCGCTGAAAGAGCAGATTTTGGATGCAGCATCTGTTATATTGCAAGCCAAACCGTCCGAGCTTGACATAAAGAATGGACAGGTTGTGGACGCAAAGACTTTTGTTGAGAAGATGAACTTATCTGATTTGGCCCGGACTGTTTATTATCGTGGCAACGAGTTACCTGATGAAGCAAAGCCAGAGCTAGTTGCGACACGTCATTATCGCGTCACCGATGCGCCATTTGTATTTACTAATGGGGCTATGGCAGCACATGTAGAGGTGGATATTGAGACTGGCTTCGTGAAAGTTTTAGATTTTTGGGCAGTTGAAGATTGTGGTCGCGTGATTAATCCTCTCTTGGTTGACGAGCAAATTAGAGGCGGAGTGGTTCAAGGAATTGGTGGCGCCCTATATGAGGAGTGTCTTTATTCGGACGAAGGGCAGCTTTTGAATACGTCCTTGGCAGACTACCTTGTACCGATGGCGTCGGAGATGCCTGATATTCATGTGGCACACATAGAAACACCCACAAAATCTTCTGTTTTGGGTGCTAAAGGAGCTGGTGAAGCCGGTACTGGAGGTGCACCAGCTGCCGTTATGAACGCTGTGAACGATGCTCTCCGTCATATGGGAGTAACAATCTATCAAATGCCAATGACACCGGATCGCATTCTTTCTGCCTTGGCGGAAAGAACAGCAGAAAATTGATGTTGGTTTGGGCCAGAACTAATGGCCCAAACCGCTTAAACTATTTTCCCGAAAGCCTTTGTAATTCGTTCCCGTACCAGTCACCAATTTGGCTGGCGGTCATCCATTCAACCTCTTCATGACTTCCAATATAATCTAGTAACGCTTCGAGATACTTGATGCGATGGGGCACACCCGTAATGTATGGATGAATAGAAATTGCCATCACTCGCGCGTTATGTTCCGCTTCAGCATAAAGTCGATCAAATTGATCTCTCCCTCGGTCGAAAAATTCCGGTGAGCGATGCGCTTGCAACGCATATACCGTTATGTCGTTTGTTTCGACTGTGTACGGAATAGTGGTCATCGTCCCATGTGGTGTGTCAATGGTTGCTGGTAAGTCATCAATAACCCAGTCTGCAACGTACTTGACACCGTGCTTTCTCAAGAGATCAACGGTTTCAGCAGTTTCAGTTAATCCAGGGCTTTCCCATGACGTGGGGCGCTTGCCAGAAAATTGTTCTATGGTGTCGAGAGCTTTGCATATTTCTTTTTCTTGGTCTTCTAAGTTATGCATGGGCCCTTGTAAAAATCCATGGCCCATGAATTCCCAGCCTGCTTCAAGCGCGGCAGAAGCAATTCTCGGATATGAAACGCATACATTGCCGTTGATTGCTAAAGTTGTCGGAATTTTGCGTGTTACTAGAGCTTGATATTGCCTCCAGAAGCCCGACCGCATTCCGTACTCGTGCCAGGACCAGTTCGGTACATCTGGAATGAGCGGTTTTCCCATTGGTGGTGGTAGGACAGTTCGTGGCATAGGTTTGTCGATAGACCAATGTTCTACATTCAGGATCACCCAAACAGCCATCTTTTTCTTATTGGGTAACAATAGTTTGGGACGATCAACAATGGCAGTGTATGGAATTCGGTTGTTCAACATTTATGCATCTCGATGGTGGGATAATTCGCCAAGTCACAAAAAAAGGGGGCTTTCGCCCCCTTTTTGTGAAGCTTAGTCAAGACTGTACTCGTATGGCCATTCGTAACCGGTAGCGGCCACCGCTTCGAGATAAGCCGCCATAACCTCTGAGCCAGGCATTCCTCGACCATCTGCATCTGCCGCCTGTTGTGATGGGAAAGATGCGAGAGAAGCCGCCCAACCTGCACGAGCCTCTTGAGAAAGCTCAGTTATTGTAGCTCCAGCTTCACGAAGCCCAGCCATGCCAGAGGCTTGGCGTGCGTTCAATGTTTCACCGGCTTGTGTTTCGTACAGCTGGCCTACTTCACGAATAATGGCTTGTACTTCTTCTGGAAGTCTTGCCATGCTCCGCTCGTTCACTGTTAGCGCGTTTACGCCCATCGCTCCGAAGCCAATCAATGTATAGTATGGCGCAGGCTCGTGAAATTTGAAGCCAAGATAAGCTGATGGGAACATCAGCCATCCATTGTATACACCAGTTTGTAGCGACAAGTACCCGTCTGGCAAGGTCGATTGAACAGGGATGGCACCTGCAAATTCAAGCCAAGGCAAGTTGGGTCCTGCGCCTCCGATTTTCACTCCTTGCAAATCGTCCACGGTCTCCCATGGGTCTGTAGTCCCGAGGTGATAGTTGTCCCAGCCGTGGAGCCCTAGAAGCTCTTGGCCATATTCTGATGAAAATTGTTCAGTCAACCAAGGCACTTGATCATAGACGGCTCGTACTGCACGCATTTCGTCTGCAGAGTCTTGAGGTCCAAATGGAGCGTAGTATGGGAAGTTATGAAGGAACAATTTGGCGGGTTCGAAGCAAATGCAGTAAGCACCAATGTCCAAAATGCCATTCTGAACGGCTTCTAGCGTTTCAGCTACCCCAGCAATAGCACCGCCATAACCTTCCACGAACTCGATTTCGTGGTCAGTTTCTTCCGCAACCCGTCTAACGACTTCTGGTACGAACACATTCGCAACATCCGCCACGTAAGCGGCAGGGCCATTTGGATGCCCCGCTCCGATGCGTAGCGTAAACGTTTCAGCAGCTGCACTGGTTGCAGCAATAGTTGACACTGTAGCTGCCAAAAGGCTGGCAATTGATAGTCGGTTGTGATGCATTTCATTCTCCCTATTTGCTTGCCATCGAAGTTATCTATGGTTGAGTGGCGAGTTTCTTACTCGCCTTAATTTATCGATTGCTAAACACCTTTTCAGTTCAATACAGAAATCCTCGTCCGTCAAGCGTTGAGATTATTTATCGCTCGCTAATTTATTTCTTGACCCAAATTCTCAATTAGATAGCCTCATCGGTATTGAGGTGTGCAAGGGGAGGTGCGCAGGAAAGATGCTAAAGTCGGTTTCCGTCGCTAAAGCAATCCACCTAGTTTCATCTGTATGGGTCATTGGCCTGGCTGTACTCATCTTTATCGACGTAATGGGTAGAACTATTTTCAATCAGCCGTTGCCGGGGACTAAGGAGATTTTACAGAATTCGATCGTTTCCATTGCCTTTCTACAGATCCCGTTGGCGATATATTCAGGGTCAATGTTGCGTACCTCGATTTTCTCAGATGCGTTGCCTCCATTGGGGCGAAAAGTATTGAGAACCATTACCTGCTTACTTGGTTTTAGTGTGTTTATTGGCATTATTCAGAGTACGTATCCCTCTTTCTGGGATGCGTATCGGATTGGCGAATATGAGGGCGAGGGAGCTCTGCGCGTGCCTACTTGGCCGGTTCGCGGGGTGGTCTTAGTAACATCTATCTTCGCGGCTTGGGCATATTTCTCAATGATGGTTTTGGATTGGCAAAACAAATTGGAATACGAGGCCGAGGCGCCTGGCGCGCTTCCACCACTAGAAGAATAAGGGGCTGAAGAGGCATGGGTGCAGATATTGTTCTTTGGATGCTGGCGCTGCTTGTGACCCTGATCGTAATGGGAGTACACATCGGAATAGCGTTGGCTTTGTGTTCAGGTCTCGGCGTTTGGCTAATGATCGGGAGCTTCGAGGCGGCTGTTTCTATCATGGGTAACACGGCATACGAGGCCGTGCGTAAAGACGTTTTTGCCGTAATCCCGCTATTCGTACTTATGGGTGACATAATTTCGAGATCTGGTGCTGCGGGAGATTTGTATCGAATATGCGATCGAGGTTTGAAGCGTTTGCCTGGACGCCTCGCGATTGCAACCATAGCCGGCAACACCGTATTCGCGGCGGTTACAGGTGTTTCCATAGCTGCTGCTGCAGCATTTTCTCGAATTGCATACCCTGAAATGAAAAAGCTTGGTTATAAAGATACTTTTTCTGTTGGAGCCGTTGCCGGTTCTGCGTGCTTAGGGATGCTGATCCCTCCATCAATCTTGCTGATCGTTTGGGCAATTCTAACGGAAATGAGCGTGGGTGCTTTATTCATAGCCGGAATAATTCCCGGTATTGTCTTGGCGTTATTGTTTTCCGGGTATGTAGTGACAGCCGCCAAGCTCAGGCCGCATGTAGCACCCTCATCCAATCAAGATTTGGTAATCCTAAGTTCTGAAGAGCGCAAACAAGAACTAATTGGAGGCCTAGGCATTGTTGGGCTTATTTGCTTGGTCATTGGTGGGCTTTGGTTTGGGTTATTCACTCCGACCGAGGCAGCGGGTTTTGGAGCTATCGGAGCTCTTGTGATCGGGCTGGTGAAAGGCATGAGAAAAGCTGAGCTGATGGATGCAATCTTACAAGCCGGTCGCACCACAGCACCGATAATGTTTTTGCTTATTACCGCCCAAATGTATTCGCGCCTTTTGGCTATGGGCGGGGCGGTTAACTTTATTCAGTCCATCTTTTTAGGTTTAGGTGCGGACCCGTGGATCATCTTGATGATAATGGCCGTTATTTGGATCATTCTTGGGATGTTGGTAGATAGTGTTTCCATAATTCTGCTAACCGTGCCGATTTTTGCTCCGCTGGCCATGGCTCTTGGTTTCAATCCAATAGCCTTTGCTATCTTTGGCATCTTGGTGATTGAAGCTGGTTTGTTAACGCCTCCATTCGGGCTTCTCGTTTACACTGTCAAAGGTGCTCTGCCAGATAAAACTGTTTCATTGGGGACTATCTTCAAAGGATCAGCGCCTTATTTTGTTCTAATTCTTGTCGCTGCTATGCTTGTTATTGTTATCCCCGGTCTCGCAACGTGGCTCCCGCAGGTTATGCTCTGACTAGACGCCAGCGCTTGCATCATTTTTTTTGATGAAAATACTCTGAAATTATAATTTTCCGAGGCGTATGTAGCGATCTATCTTAATAAAAAAGAGACACGTAGATTGCACTGACATGGAGTTGTGTTGATGGAACTTGGCTTTTTCACCATGCCTATTCACCCAATCGACAAGGATTGGAGGCAGTCAATTGCCGAAGATAGAGAAGCGTTTCTACTTGCTGATGAATTGGGTTTCGTGGAGGGATACGTTGGAGAGCATGTAACCGACGCCGCTGAAAACATTACCAGTTGTGCAGCGTTCGTCGCCTATTTGGCAGCTGCGACCAAAAACATTCGCTTGGGAACGGGCACTTTCAACATGCCGAACAATCATCCTGCCGCTATCGCTGCGCAGGCGGCAATGTTAGATCACATGCTTGATGGTAGGTTCAATCTCGGTATTTCTCCTGGGGGGCTAGCTTCTGATGCTGAAGTGTTTGGTAACTTGGACAAAGATCGCCCTGCGATGTTCCTAGAAAGTATCAATATGGTACTGAAAATTTGGGAAAGCGAGGCACCATATAATATCACTGGCGATTTTTGGAATATCAGTACAGAGCGGACTTCTATGACAGAGATAGGCCAGGGTATTATGCCGAAGCCGCTCCAAAAGCCACATCCCCCAATCGTTGTGACGGCAGTTGCACCATTTTCTAACGGTGTGACCGAAGCAGCTGCACGTGGTTGGGATCCCATAAGTGCAAACTTTCTAATGCCGCAATGGGTGGCTAGCCACTGGCCAAAGTACGTTGAAGGTTGCCAGCGTGTGGGGCGCGTGGCAGATCTGAAAAACTGGCGCGTTGCGAAGAGTATTTTTGTGGCAGATGATTTGGACACCGCTCGCAACTACGCAACGGATCCCAACGGACCATATTATTTCTATTACAAGCAGCTATACACTAAACTTAAGAAGCACGGTCGTATTAACCTTTTTAAAGAGTACAAGGACCAGCCGGATGATGAAGTCACTTTGCAAAGTGTTTTTGATAGGCTGGTTATTTGGGGCACGCCAGACAAAGTGGCCGACGAATTGCTCGAATTTCGTGAGCAGGTTGGAAGATTTGGCACACTGCTCTACGCAGGGAAGGATTGGGCCGATTTAGAATTATCACGCCGTTCCATGCGATTGCTAGCTGAGCAGGTTAAACCGTTAGTGAATACCGCCGAAGCCGGGTCTAGTAAGGCTGCAGAATGATGGAGACGGGTAGATATTTTGTTGAAACTGGGTTTGTTGAGACGCCTAAGTCGAAAATCAATTTCCGTATTGATGGCGCAGAAAGCAGTGATTGGATAATTCTTTCAAATTCACTGGGTGCAAACCTGAATATGTGGAATGATCAGATCCCGCTGCTGTCGTCAAAGTTTCGCGTATTGCGTTATGACACCAGAGGTCATGGTGGTAGCTCGACGCCAATTGGCCGTTATACATTTGACGATTTGTGTTTTGATGTGCTGCAGTTGATAGATCACTTTGAAATTGAGTCAGCGGTGTTCATGGGCTTGTCGATGGGAGGCATGACTGGCCTTGGTCTTGGTCTTCAGCTCCCGGAGCGCTTCAGTAAAATTGTGTGTGCCGATGGACGTGCTGACTCACCAGAAGTGTTCCGTAATATGTGGGACGATAGGATTGCTAAAGTTCAAGATGGTGGCCTTCAAGCCATAGTGGACGGTACAATAAAGTCATGGTTCACCTCAGATTGGGTAGAGCGAAATCCAAGCCGCGTCGCCGAGATCAAAGAAATGCTCCTATCCAACGATCCAGAAGGATATGTGAGTTGTTGCTATGCTCTCAAAGAGCTTGATTATCTCAAAGACTTACCACGATTAACTGTGCCAGTTCTTTACGTTGGCGGTGATCTAGACAAAGGTGCTTCACCAGAGGTAATGTCTAATATGGCTGGAGTGACGCCTAACGCGACATACGTCAAGATTAGAGATGCTGCGCACGTTGCAAACATAAATGCGCCAGAGCCGTTCAATGCGGCAATCGGAAATTTTTTAAATATTTAGGCAAGTTCATTCCAATAGATCATTCTAATTTAGTGGCATGCACCTTGACAGAAGTCTTAGTCTCGCTTGATTTTATGATCGCCTCGAGCACATCGATGTTATGCATAAGTTCAAATTCGCTGAACGGGTAATCTGCGTGGCCTAATATCGCTTGAAAGAAAGCGAGTAGGTTAGCTTTAACTGCATCTGACCACTGCAATTCTTCTTCGGTTTTCGTGCCATGCTTGTCCAGTTTTTGTATTGAAACTATACCTCCTGGTGTATCTGGATGGCTCGAGTTTTTAACCTCGACCCACGCATCTGTACCGCTGACGAATGTACGTATGTAATTCGGTGTGTTCAAAATGGCCTGTAGCGTTGCTGTTGCTCCGCTTTCGAATTGAAAATGAACGCTCGTAAGGTCTCCAGTTTCCCAACCTAAAGAGCGGTCTGCAGTTATAGCGTGAACGGTTTCTACGGGCCCAAAGAACCATATCATGAGGTCCGTCAAGTGAATGCCCATCTGCGTCATCGCACCAGCTGGAGCGTACTGTTTTTTAGTGCGCCAGCTAGTCGTCGGTAGACTTGCGAGTTTTTGGTGGGAAAATGCAAATTCGCCATGCATCAGCGTGCCGAGCTGGCTAGACGTGATCATTTCCTTAATGATTTGGATGCCTGGCTCGAACCTCCGTTCATGACCAATGGCTAAAACAACGTTGTTCTGTTTACATGTAGCTATACTAAACTGTGCACCATTTGCTGTGAGAGAAAGTGGTTTCTCACAATACACATGGATACCTTTGTTCGCTGCTAGTGCAATCTGCTCGTCGTGTTTATCATTTGGTGACGTTAATATGACCGCGTCTATAGAATATTGAGATAAAGCATCTGCATAGTCATTTTCGTATTTGAGGCCTAAGCTTTCTACATGAGAACGTTTTTGAATGTCCGGTTCCACAACACATACGATTTTGATTTCATCTAAATCTTTCAGTATCCGCGAGATGTGCTGACCCCACCAGCCAAAGCCCACTACTGCACAAGTTATCATCATGTCACCTCGCTGCTTATCATGATTAAACCATCGTACATCTAACGAGAGCGTTCACATAGTTTTCTCTAATGTAACTTTGAATTTTCCTGGAATTCGGAAATGATTTTTTTTGTTTGATATTTGATTTGTTCAGCCATTTTTTGAGCGGGTAGTGTGAAGGTTACATCATTCCTTTTGACCATGATGTAGTCTAACGGAATTGCCGGCTCGGTGATTTTGAGTGATTTTCGCATTCGTCCATCTAAATCTGCATGACAAATCGCTGAAGGTAATATTGCAACCCAATCAGACTGTGCGACCAACTCAATTGTGGCGAGCATCCCATCCATTTCTAACAGGTCGCTCACTTCGATTTGATAGCTATCAAGTAGCTTTTCAATTTGGATCCGTCTTACATTTTGATGCGATGGAACTATCAACTTTTTTTTCTTCAGGCTCGAAAGTGGTGCTGTTGAAAGGTGTGAGTATTCAGGAAACATTTTAGAATTGCACAATAACATTTCGTTGTCCTGAGCGATATATTCTGCATCCAGCCCTGGGCCAATTGGTCCTGCGGGGACGATAGCAAAGTCAATTTCTCCAGCCACAACTCGATTGATCAGGCTGCCTGAATACTCTTCCACTAATGAAATCTCCACCATAGGGGCAATAGTTTTAAACTGACTTAATGCCGCTTGAACGACAGATCTTGTGAGCGCTGGGATGATGCCAATTTTTAAAGAGCCCTGAAGCGTGTCTGCTCGTGCTGAAATTTTCTCTTCTGCCTCGACCAATGATTTTATGATTTTTCGTCCTTCATCATACAAAATTCGACCCTCTGCGGTCAGATTAAGTTGGTTTCTGGCGCGTTCCAAAACTTTCACCCCAAGACGCTCTTCTAATGTTTTGATCTGCATCGACATGCCAGATTGTGTCGCATTCTCGCGAGCCGCGGCTCGTGAGAACGACTGTTCCTCGTAAATTGAGATTAAAGCTTTCAATGCTCTTATAGAGATTTTGGGGATTGGCATTTTTTGGCATCTCTCTTTTTGATATTTTTTATCACAAAATATCATTTTTACTTATTTTTGGAAGCGCTAACTTAAAGCAAGAATAGGTCAACTCTAATGGTACTAGAAATGCTGGATACTGATCTCTCCCACTCGAAGCGACTAAGAAATACCTTTGGTGAGTTTGTTACTGGAGTTTGCGTCGTAACCTTATTGGACAACGATGGTTCACCCACTGGAGTAACGGTCAATTCTTTCTCATCCTTAAGCTTGGATCCTCCTCTTTGTGTATTCTCGCTTGGAAATTCGCAGGCAAGTCTGAGCTTGCTGGCAGAACAGAAAGAATTTGTTGTGAACGTGCTGTCGGCGTCTCAGGAGGAGATTGCTTGGCAATTTGCGAAACCTAGTCGTAACAAGTTTGCGAATGTGAAATCTCGGCCATCGGTTGTGGTATGGCCTCCGAGTATTGATGGCAGTTTGGCTCATTTTGAGTGTGTCGTTAGCCAAGTTTTGGATGGTGGAGATCATAAACTCATTGTGGGTGCGGTCAGACATTTTTGGCAGGGAGCGGGTGATCCACTGATTTTTCATCGTGGAAAAATGTCTGGCCTTTGCGGCTGACAAGCTTACCTAGTAACTGTCGTTAAATGTGTCACACAATCTAACGACTCTTCCTTTACATAGCGATGGCTTCAATCACTTCAGTCATTTAGATGGAGATCCCGATGACCCGCTACCCGCCCCTAGACAACACCCATTGGCCCGCCGAAATCGCAGATATGCAAGCGGGGTTTGCGGGGCGATTGAATGTCTATCGGGTGATGGCACATCACCCTGCATTATTACGGGCTTGGGCGGATTTGCGGGATCATGTGGTGGTCAAAACCGCGCTTGGCCCCGAATTGAGCGAGGTGGTGATCCTGCGTGCCGCGCATTGGATGGGCTCGGATTATGAATGGGCGCATCATGTCAGCCGTGCGCGCGCCCTTGGGTTTGAAGATCACCGCATCGCGCGTCTCGCAGGCCCAATTGACGAGATCACAGGTCAAGATCAAACCATCGCCCGCGCAGTCGATGCCCTGATGACCACGCGCGCGATCCCCCCCCAGATGCAGGGGCCGCTTGAGGCGGAAATTGGCAAAGAGGGCATTTTTGATTTGATTGCCACAGTGGGCTTTTACAGCACGCTTGGATTTATCCTTAACTCCTTCCCCCCACCGCTGGATGAGGCGGTCGCGCGCGAGCTGCGCGAAACTCCATTTTTACAGCTTAAGGTGTAATTTTATTGTTCGTATGAGTTTTTGTTTGCACAAATGCCAGCGTTATTCGAGAGCAATCGTGGCTCCGCGACTGCCTTTTGGCACTAGCAATGGTGATCAATAGCTCTCAGCTTTTGAGAGAGGTACAATAGTTAAACAAATTCTTTGATTTTTATGATTTTAGGCGCTGTAAAACGTCAAGCCCCTGAGTTTTAAGATAATGTAGAAGGTCGATGAACACCCAGTTCTCGATCAGTTTGTCATCCCGTCTGCGGTAAATATCAACGACCCGGAATTCTCCTGCTGTGTGTGATGCAGGCATTCCAAGAAAACCGCCGGTTGGTTTAGCAGTGAAATTTGGCCACCCGAAAAAGCCCCCGTAATGTCCCTCGGCAAAGCGGCAGATGTGGCCTGTACCGCTACGTTCGGTAAAGCTAGCACGAAATGGCCCAGAATGCTGTTTAGCGTAACGTTCAATCGTGTATGTGGCACCAATTCCAGCTGGCCCCCACCAAACCATGTCACTGTGCCACGATCTGGAAAGTTCTTCCTCCAGTGGTAGTCCTAATTTCCATTGGCCCAGATCCGAGATCATTCGGTTTATAGCTTCCAGTGTTTTTGCGCCTTCACTGGCAGGCTGTGACACCGTCATTATTCCGTCATGGGGAAGTGGGCCAGGTTGAACAAACTGCGCTGCTGTTTGGTCTGGGAAGGGCCGTAAGCCCACCTGCATCATCAGCGCGGGGATATCCAGAAACAAAGCGGTTTCTACAATTTTGCCTTCTTCTACCCGATGAAATTCTGCGTAGCGCAGCATAAATAATTTATGTGTCGGTTTGATACCGAGCCAAGGGTTGTCAAAAAGGCCCATAAAATGGCCCATGCTTGTGACCCAGATTTCCTTAGTATCGGATAATGAATTTTTGCCTGCCATGAACACATCCATACGACGCTGCAAGCTAGAGAATGCGTGTGTAAAACCTGACCAAAAAATGGTGTTAACTGCGTCAGGACCCGTTTGGACGTCAAAGGGATGCACGCCGCGCCAAAGCCAATTTGCAGAGCAATAGTTTTCGAACACTGCACGCGATTCGTTCTGAGCTGTGTTTTCGAGAGCTTTATAAAAGCCGAGTACGACTTCTTTCTCAGTTTGGAAATCCATTTAGAAATTGGCCCTTTATCAGCGTGTTAGCGTGTAAATGTTTGTTTCATGATGGCTTAAGAGCACAAGTATTGCATACGTTTGCAAAAAAACCTTGCCAAGTTGTCGCACTAATGTCTAGCCTTCACAAACGTATGCAAAACGCGCCTTGGGAGGGGTCATGGCAGAAGTCCAGTTGCGCAACATCTCGAAGAGATGGGGCAGTTTCATCGGCGTCGATCAGTTTGATCTCACTATTGCTGATGAGGAGTTCTTGGTTCTGCTCGGTCCATCCGGCTGTGGTAAGACGACCACCATGCGGATGATTGCGGGTCTAGAAGACCCAACGGATGGAGAAATCTTAATCGGGGATAAAGTGGTAAACGGTCTAGAGCCGAAAGACCGTGACGTGGCTATGGTTTTTCAAAGCTATGGTCTGTACCCAAACATGAATGTTTATGAAAATATCCGGTTCCCCTTAAAAGTCCGTAAAATCGATCAAAAGCTCCATGATGAAAAAGTCATGAAGGCTGCGCGTATGGTAGAGTTGGAGCCCTTTTTGCACCGTAGACCTGCTGAGCTCTCGGGCGGGCAACGCCAACGCGTTGCACTGGCGCGGGCCATTGTGCGCGAACCAAATGTATTTCTGATGGACGAGCCCCTCTCGAACTTGGATGCGAAGTTGCGTGTTTCTACGCGAGCTCAGATCAAGAATTTATCTCATGAGCTGAAAGTTACGACTGTCTACGTGACACACGATCAAATTGAAGCCATGACGTTAGCTGACCGTGTGGTTGTGATGAACCATGGTGTTGTTCAACAAGTCGGCACGCCAACGGAGATCTATGACCGTCCGGCTAACACCTTTGTAGCCAGTTTCATCGGTAACCCTGCAATGAACCTTATAGAGGGCGAGTTGCAGAGTGGTGTGTTCACTGCACCCAATACAAAGATTTCTGGCCTAAAGGGCCCCAATGGCCCGGTTACCCTCGGTTTTAGAGCAGAGGACGCCTCTGTTGTTTCGCGTGGCGGGCAAATCAAAGGGCCAATCTACACACTCGAATTGTTGGGTGAGGCAACCATGGTCAGTCTCAAGATTGGCGGCGCACTGGTCAGCGCCAAAACAGACAAGAGTTTCCGTGCGAAAATTGGCGATGCGGTATCGATCAAGGTTTCAGCGGATCAATGCCATCTGTTTGATGCACAAACAGGTGCAAACACAGGGGAGTAATCCTCAATCATGCCCGTGGCAGAAGCGCGGGAGTATATGATGGGAATGGCATCTTGCTAGTTTTCATCATCACCAACGGGAGAAGCAAAATGTATCTCAAGACTCTATCCACTGCCGGGTCGTTGGCTGTACTGATGTCAACCGCGTCTTTTGCAGGCGGTCACGGCTGTTCAATCGAAGCACGTGTGTCGATTGTTGGGAACGAATTTCCTGCGATCCAGTCTGTTGGCGCAGGTGCTCAAGAGTGTTCTGGAGCAGAAGTGACGACAAACCTCACGGCGGACCATCAGCAAATCAATGTTGCCGGCATGTCGGGAAATCCAGCAGAATATACATCTGCGATTATTGCCAATTCTTCAATTGTGGCATTGATGAACGAGGATGTGATCCGTCCTCTAGATGATCTTGTTGCTGAATATGGCGAAGGCTTGGCACCGAACCAGTTGGTAACCATCAACGGTCAGGTGATGGCAATTGCATTTATGGCAAATGCACAACATTTAGTTTACCGCTCTGATGTCTTGGAACAAGTGGGCCTAGATGTACCAGCGACCTACGAAGAGATGCTCGAAGCCGCTGAAGCTATTCGGGCTGCTGGCATCATGGAAAACCCAGTGGGCGGTGCCTACGCGGCAGGTTGGAACCTGGCACAAGAATTTAACAACATGTTTCTTGGTTACGGGGGACAATTCTTCGTGGAAGGTTCCGCTGAACCAACTGTGAACAGCGAAGCTGGTGTTAAAACGCTGGAAATGATGAAGGCGCTCTCCGAGTATATGAATCCGGATTTCCTGACACACGATAGCAATGCAACAAATGCCGAATATCGTGCAGGAAACGTAGCGCTGATGAACATGTGGGGTAGCCGAGCTGCCACCTTGGTTGAAGCAGATGGTGTACCACAAGAAGTTGTAGATGGTTTTGCGATTGCCGCGCCAATGACAGTCGGTGGTGGTGACATCCCTGCATCAACTCTTTGGTGGGACGGTTGGACCGTTGCTAAAAATATCTCTGACGCCGAAGCCGAAGCAACTTTCATTGCGATGATGAATGGCATCAGCCCCGCACGAATGGAAAATGAAGATATCCGGACCCTAGCCGTTTGGTTGATCCCTGGTTATGAGCCTACTCCTGCAGCCGTTGGCGTATTTGCTGCGGCAGAGATGGGCACAATTCCTTACCCAATGTTGCCATATATGGGCTTGATGCACACGGCCCTTGGCAACGAGTTGTCTGATTTCATGCAAGGCAACGAAAGCGCTGAGCAAGCTCTCGCTGACGTTGAAGCTGCTTACACCGCAGCTGCGCGTGAGCAGGGCTATTTGCAATAAATTTGTCAGTTTTCGTGGGGCGGTGATCGCCCCACGAAGCTTCTTTGTGCTTAGGCCTTTTAGATGAAACATCGCACTTTCTTTTGGTTCTTTTTGCCCACAGGCTTGGCGATGCTGCTTTTTATCGCAGCGCCGATTGTATCCGTCGTTTTGCAGTCAGTGTTTGCGCCGCATGAGCCCGTTTTAATTACTGCTCAGACGTGCACGCCGTTCAGTTGCACTGAAGAAACAACGATTGATCAGGAAGCTACGCGCGCCCTGCGCGAGGCCAAACCGCTGGGGCGATTTGTTGGCTTGGACATCTACTTCAATCGCGGTCATTTTGCCACCGCAGAAGTAGCAGAAGCCTGGCGCACAAGTAATGGTCTAACTGCGTTTTTCCGCGAGTTAGGTGATTTGCCATTTTATCGCGCAATGGCTTTCACGTTGACCTACACATTCACTGTTACCCCATTGCTGATCATCCTTGGCATGGCGATTGCGTTGGCAGTCAACACCTTGGCGCAGACGCTGAAGGGCGTTGTTATATTTTTCTCTCTTTTGCCAATGATTGTGACTCCTTTGGTGGGTTCGTTGATCATGTTTTGGATGATCGACAATCGTGGCGTTTTAGGCAATTTTCTGAGCTGGTTGGTCAGTGACCCAGATTTATCTGTGAAAGCCTCCACCGGGCTAATGTGGATTTCTCTCATCGTATATGGCATTTGGCATTCTGCACCTTTTGCATTTGTAGTGTTTTACGCGGGCCTCCAGACGTTGCCCGAGGATCAAATCGAAGCTGCGCAAATCGATGGTGCTTCTCGTTGGCAGCAGGTGCGATACATTGTTGTCCCACATCTTATGCCGTTAGTGACCTTCGTCGCCCTCATCCAATTGATGGATAACTTCAGAGTATTTGAGCCGATTGTTGGGTTCAACGCCTCAGCTCACGCGACAAGTTTAAGCTGGATTATTTTTAACGATCTGGGAGGCGAAACGCGCCAACTTTCTGCGGCTGCTGCCACTTCAGTTATGACCATTATTGGTGTCGCGATTTTGCTGTCACCTGTTTTGGTTCGCACCTGGCGCGACTTTAAGGGGAAAATGTAATGGCCTCGAAAACGTTACGCGCACCATTTTCACTACGTTTGTTGACAAACGGATTTATTGTCTTTTGGCTCATACTGGCCGCGTTTCCGTTTGTTTGGACGTTATGGGGCTCATTTAAAGTTGAACTTGATTTCTTTTCTATTGCTGATTGGACGAACGCGCTAACCGGTTACAATACTGAGCGGACATATGGATCACCGTTTACTGGCGTGGGCTATCATGGTGCTTGGGTTCAAGAAGAATTTTGGCGTGCCGTAATAAACACAGGTATTGTCTGCTTCTTTGTTGTTTGCACATCTCTCACGATCGGCACTTTAGGTGGATATGCACTTTCACGTTCAGCTTTCCGCTACACGTTTTGGCTTTTGATTATTGCGCTGATCTTTCGCGCAATGCCTCCGATTACACTTGTTTCTGGATATTTGCTTCCATTTTTTGAGTGGAACGTCTGGGGTATTCTGCCAACCACGATCATTGTTTTGGTTGCTATCAACCAGCCGTTTACGTTGTGGATGCTCCATTCATTTTTTCAAAATATCCCTAAAGAACTGGACGAAAGTGCCAAAGTTGATGGCTGCACGCAGTTTCAAGCTTTCCGTTGGGTGATCGTGCCTGTCATGTGGCCGGGAGTGATCACAACTGGGTTATTCAGCTTTTTGCTTGCATACAATGACTTTGCAGTAACCTCGATGTTGTTGAGTGAGAGCAATCGAACAATGGTTCCAGAAATTGCCGCTTTTTTGGGGACCACTTACACTGAGGGAAATGTAATGTTTGCGGTTGCTGCCGTGGTGTCAGCGACTGCCCCATTGTTCATTCTCGTGATGTTTTTCCAGCGTCAGATTGTGTCTGGTTTGACTGCTGGGGCGGTCAAAGGATGACCACAATGTTGATCTTGCAACAAGAAAGTAGCCGCAGAAGCGAACAAAGGAAAAGAAGATGACGATTGAATATCTCAAATCAGGCAAGCCGGCCACTGAGCGTGCGGATGATGATGCAAAGACGCGCGCAGCTGTCGACGCGATCCTCGCTGATATTGAGGCGCGCGGTGATGCAGCTGTCAGGGAACTGTCAGAAAAGTTTGATGGCTATTCGCCAGCAAGCTATCGTTTGTCTCTGGCCGAGATTGAGAGCTTAATCGCAGAGCTGTCTCCACGGGAACTAGCTGATATCAAATTCGCACAAGAGCAGGTTGTGAAATTTGCTGAGGCTCAGCGGGCCTCAATGCAAGATATCGAAGTTGAAACTCTGCCTGGTGTAATTCTCGGTCACAAGAATATTCCCGTTCAGTCAGTCGGTTGCTATGTGCCTGGCGGAAAATTCCCAATGGTGGCTTCCGCGCATATGTCGGTCGCAACCGCAAAAGTTGCAGGTGTGCCGCGGATTGTTGCTTGCACCCCACCATGGCAAGGAAAACCGAACCCCGCCGTTATTGCTGCAATGCATCTTGGGGGTGCCCATGAAATCTATGTTCTGGGAGGCATCCAGGCGGTTGGCGCAATGGCGCTTGGGACAGAGACAATTGAGCCTGTCCACATGTTGGTTGGCCCCGGCAATGCATATGTAGCAGAGGCGAAACGTCAGCTCTACGGTCGCGTGGGCATTGACCTGTTTGCGGGCCCCACAGAGACCATGGTGATTGCTGACAATACTGTAGATGGAGAACTATGCGCGACTGATTTGTTGGGGCAGGCCGAACATGGTTACAACTCGCCTGCAGTTCTTTTGACGAACTCACGTAAGCTCGCACAAGACACATTATCAGAAATTGATCGCCTTCTCTCTATCCTTCCTACCGCGGACACAGCCCGAACGAGTTGGGAGGATTACGGCGAGGTCATCCTATGCGATACCTACGAGGAAATGCTCACTGTAGCGGATGACATTGCCTCAGAACATGTGCAGGTCATGACGGACAGGGATGACTGGTTCCTTGAAAACATGACATGCTATGGTGCCTTGTTTCTGGGCGCCCGCACTAATGTTGCAAATGGCGATAAGGTGATTGGCACTAACCACACATTGCCTACGAAGAAAGCGGGTCGTTATACGGGTGGCCTTTGGGTTGGAAAGTTTCTCAAAACGCACAGTTATCAACGGGTTTTGACGGACGAAGCGGCCACTATGATAGGTGAATATGGCTCACGTCTCTGTATGTTAGAGGGTTTTGTTGGTCATGCGGAGCAATGTAATGTGCGTGTGCGCCGTTATGGTGGCCTAAACGTACCTTATGGCGAAGGTGCGCCTCACCGCGAGGCTGCTGAGTGATATCCAACCGACATAAAGCCCGGCATGCGAGGCTAGGCTATGTCTGAGCGTGCGACCCAGATAAAGGAGGCATTTGCCCAATTTATTGCCGCGCAGCGGGATTGCTCGCGTGATGGGCTTAGAACCGCTTTGGTGGATTTTGCCCGCAAAGCACGATTCCTGATGTGCTATCCATTTGGTGAGATCCATGGCGGCAAGGAGTTTTTTGATCAGGCCTATACCCCATTATTAGGGGCTTTGCCCGACCTTGAGCGGCGAGACATGATTGTTATGGCGGGCACGACGCCCGAAGGCCAAAACTGGCTTGGCGCAATGGGTAATTATTCGGGCACTTTTTCAGCCCCTTTTTTGGACATTCCGCCAACAGGCCACATAGTCCACATGCGATATCATGAGTTTTATCGCTTTAGTGGCGATGAAATCATTGAAGTTCAGGCAATCTGGGACATTCCAGAGTTGATGATGCAAGCGCGGGCTTGGCCGATGGCACCACAATTGGGGTCACTCATCACAACACCTGCTCCTATGTCAGGCGATGGATTGACAATTTCTGGGGATGGGCAGGCGGCGTTAGATCACGTGATTGCAATGCTCACAGATCTTTGTCGCTACCCCAGTAATCCAGACCCTGCAATAATGCGGCTGCATGACTATTGGCACCCAAAAATGAATTGGTATGGCCCGGCAGGCATTGGCACTGCGCGTGGCATTGCAGGTTTCAGAAACTGGCACCAAGGGCCGTTTTTGCGCGGAATGCCTGATCGTAAGCTCGATGCTTTAGGTGATTTAATGTCTCACTGGATCGGTGAGGGTGAATATGTCTGCGAAACCGGGTGGCCCAACATGCGGTTGAGTGTAACTGGTGATGGATGGATGGGTATTGCCCCTACAGGTCAAGAAATTCTTCTGCGAAGTCTCGACTTTTGGCGTTTAGAGGAGGGATTGATCCGCGAAAACTGGGTACTGGTTGATTTGTTAGACGCCTATCAACAGCTTGGCGTCGATGTTCTCGCAAGAATGCGCGAATTCAACAAGACGAGAGCTTTGCAGAGGTTACCACAATTAGATTGGAGGCATGCATGATCTTACCTCAGACACCTTCGTTTCGGTTGGATGGTAAGCGGGCGCTGGTGACTGGGGCGTCATCCGGTATTGGTTTGGCGGCTGCGGTTGCTCTGGCTGAGGCGGGAGCAGAGGTGACCGTTGCAGCAAGAAGTGGTGACAAACTGCAAGTACTTGTTGAACAAATGGCGACGAAAGGCTGGGCTGCCAAAGCGATGGTGATGGATGTGGCAGATATCGAACGCACTGGGCGTGATATTGCATCCTCTGGTCCTTTTGAAATCTTAGTCAACTCTGCAGGCCTGGCGCGACATGGGGCTGCGTTGGAAACTACGGCGGCTGATTTCGATGCAGTGAGCGCATTGAATATCAAAGGCGCCTATTTTCTGACCCGCGCTGTGGCGCAAGGCTTAATTGACGCCGGCAAGCCAGGTTCACTTATGAACATTTCTAGCCAGATGGCGCATGTGGGTGGTGTAGATCGTGCGGCTTATTGTGCGACGAAACACGCAGTCGAAGGCTTTACGAAAGCAATGGCGATCGAATGGGGCCCAAAGCAAATTCGAGTTAATACAATTTGTCCGACATTTATTCTTACCCCACTGACGCAAAGCACATTTGACAACCCAGAACGTGCAGCTTGGATCAAAGAGAAGATAAAATTAGGCCGCCCGGGGGAAGTCGAGGATGTGATGGGAGCGGTTGTGTTTCTCGCATCTGAAGCAGCTGCTTTGATTACCGGAAGCTCGTTGATGGTAGATGGAGGTTGGACGGCTGACTGATGGTGGATAAAGTCACATCCCTTCAGGTTGCCGCGCGAGCTGGTGTGTCTCAAAGTGCGGTATCACGGGTGTTCACACCTGGAGCCTCCGTTTCTGAGAAAACGGCAGCTAAAGTCCGCAAGGCAGCGTCTGATTTGGGATATCGCCCAAACATTCTAGCACGTGCGATGATCACGGGGCGCTCGCGGATCATTGGCCTAGTGGTCGCTTATCTCGAAAATCAGTTTTATCCAGAAGCCTTGGAAAAACTCTCGAATGCCCTTCAGGCAAAAGGGTATCACGTTCTTATTTTCATGGCATCCAACAGTGCGGATAATATCAACAGCGTCATGGATGAGCTGCTTGATTACCAGGTTGATGGGATCATTCTGGCCTCAGTTGCAATGTCTTCAGACTTGACGGCGCGTTGCGAGGCCATCGGTGTGCCGGTGGTTTTGTTCAACCGTTTGCAGGACGATGAGATGTTATCGGGGGTCGCCTCTGACAATGCTGCAGGTGGTCGAAAGCTTGCAGAGTTGTTAGTCGCAGGGGGGCACAAGAAGATTGCGCATATCGCTGGATGGGATGGTGCGTCTACGCAGCGAGATCGTGAAGCAGGCTTTATGCAAGGGTTGGCAGAAGCAAATATGACCCTGCATTCACGAGCTGCGGGTAACTTCCATGCCGACCAAGCTCAAGCGGCCGCGCGCTCTTTGTTTGACAAAGAAGACCGCCCGGATGCCGTATTCGTTGCCAATGATCATATGGCCTTCGCTGTGATGGATGTGCTTCGCTATGAATTGGGGCTTCGTATCCCTGATGATGTGTCTGTAGTGGGTTATGACGACGTCACGATTTCCGCTTGGCCCAGCTATAACCTGACGACTGTACGCCAACCTGCCAACCGAATGGTGGAAGAGACAGTCAAGATGATGCTGTCGCGTATAGAGAGTCCAACAACACCCGCGCGTAAAGTGGCCATTGATGGCCCGCTTGTTGTGCGGGGTTCTGCCCGCCTTCCTCCAGGAGATAAAAAATGAAGGGCTTTGATCCAAAGTTTGCAGATTTCCCCGACTATATCTTGGGAATAACCAAAGAAATTTGGGAAGACCGTGGTATTGCGACCCTTCACGAATACTACGCGGAGGATATCGTTGTGCGTAGTCCCGCCTCTGTCGTGGTGGGCAATGATGGTGTGATTGGGGCCACGATGGCCACTTTGGCAGAATTTCCAGATCGTCAATTGCTTGGCGAAGATGTCATTTGGTCTGGTGCACCAGAAACGGGAATGCTTTCTTCGCATCGCATTCTGTCGACCGCCACGCATCTTGGTAGTGGCATCTACGGCAAGGCATCTGGCACCAAGCTCACCTACCGCATCATTGCAGACTGTCATGCTATCAGTAATAAAATTAACGATGAGTGGCTGATCCGCGATCAGGGCGCAATTGTTCGTCAAATGGGATGGGACCCTAGAGACTATGCCCGTGATCAAATTTCTCGCGAAGGCGGTGTGGTAAAAGCTGCGTTGCCTTTTGTGCCGAAAATAGATGTCGCGGGCCCGTATCAAGGGCGGGGTAATGACAATGAATGGGGCGAGCGCTATGCAGATGTGCTCAATAAAATTATGTTTGCTGACATGGCGGTCATTCCACGAGAGTATGACCGGGCTGTTCAAACAGAGTATCCAGGTGGCGTAACAGGTCATTCCTATCCTGCCGTGGATGAGTTTTGGATGGGTCTTCGCGCTGCTTTTCCAAACGCTAAGTTTGCGATTGAGCATCAAATTGGCCGCGATGATCCATTGATGTCACCGCGTGCTGCTATTCGTTGGAGTCTACACGGAAAACATGACGGTTGGGGTGCATTCGGCGCACCAACTGGGACTGATGTCTATGTGATGGGGATCAGTCATGCGGAATTTGGGCCGCGCGGCATTCGCCGTGAATTTACTCTGTTCGATGAGACCGCGATTTGGAAACAGATTTTGATTGGAACAGGTGCGGCTGAATAGCGTTGCAACTGGCATCTATCGTTGACGACCATGTGAAGGAAAGTTTCTATGACACCGCAAGAAATGGAAAATCGGATTGTCCGTTACGGCGATCTAAAGCCGTGTAAAACCGCATTTATTGATGCGCATACGCCAGGCAGTGATCAAAAGGAAAACTTCACAATCATTGGGGGCGGTGTCTCTGAAAGTCCTGACCAACATGTCCATATCAGCCTTCCTCACGGATTTAATATTGGGGCGGCAGGGCAACCTCCGAAATGTCGCAATTCTTTACATGACCATCGCACTGCGGAAGCGTTTTTTGTGCTTTCTGGTCGCTGGCGGTTTTTTTGGGGCCGTTATGGCACGGCAGGCGAAGTAACTTTGGAGGAGGGGGATATTTTCAACATCCCAACAGGTATTTTCCGTGGGTTTGAGAATATTGGTACTGATTATGGCATGATCATGGCAATCCTTGGTGGAGATGATGCTGGGGGCGGTGTCATGTGGGCACCACAGGTCATTGAAGATGCAGCTGCTCATGGGTTGATTTTAGCTGAAACTGGCAAGCTATATGACACCAAAAAAGGTGAGCAACTCCCTGAAGGAGTTAAACCCATGCCGCTCATGAGTGCGGAGGAGCTTGCTAAACGTCCCGAACCCACAACGGCTGAAGTGCTGCCAAACCATGTGGCGCGATACTGGGATATGGTTGCTTACGCAGATCGCATGCCGTGCAAAGTGATTGGGCAGACAGGTTTGTTAAAAGACAAACCTGGTTTTGAAGTTGATTTTGTGACACCTGCATCAGCGACCGCCGACAGACATACGCATGATCGTCCATCAGTTTTGATGCCTGTCAAAGGTCATTGGCGGGTAGATTGGGATGGCGGAAGCACCGTTTTGGCGCCTGGTGACACGATGTCAGTTCCCGAAAATCTTTCGCATAGTGCTGTGCCTTCCATGACGGGTGAAGCAGCCCTGTATCACATTGTGGCAACTGACGATCCTGCAGGGCTAACTTGGAAAGCTTGAAGTCTGACGGATGTGAAAGGATAACAAATGGCACGTATTCTCACCACTCATGTTGGCAGTCTGCCACGCACTCAAGAAGTCGTTGATTTTATTTTCGCTCGTGAGCGAGAAGAAGCCTACGATACAGAGGCTTTCGATGCCGCTATGAAAAAAGCGGTGGCTGATACAGTTGCGAAGCAAAAAACCGCGGGTGTTGATATCGTATCAGATGGCGAAACCTCAAAGATTTCTTATGCCACCTATGTGAAGGATCGTTACACGGGCTTCTCAGGCGATAGTCCTCGGAATGCGCCTGCTGATCTTAAGATGTTTCCTAGTTTCCTTGAGAGATTGGCCAACGAAGGTGGCACGCCGAAATACGCACGCCCCATGTGTACTGAGGAAGTGCGTTCAAAAGGGCAGGGTGAGCTCGAAAAGGACATTGATAACTTAAAAGCAGCAATGGCTGAGGCGGGCGTCGAGCGTGGTTTCATGAACGCAGCAAGCCCTGGGGTAATCTCGCTCTTTTTGCAAAATTCGTTTTACAAAACCCGTGAAGCTTATTTGGCAGCTTTGGCAGATGCAATGAAAGCGGAATATGAGACAATTGTGGCTTCGGGTCTTGATCTGCAGCTTGATTGTCCCGATTTGGCCTTAAGCCGTCACATGTTGTTCAACGACCTTTCAGATGACGCGTTCATAAAGATTGCGCATATGCACGTTGAAGCATTGAACCATGCGCTTGCAGATATCCCGCAAGAGAAGGTGCGTGTTCATATTTGTTGGGGGAATTATGAAGGCCCGCATTGCTGTGACATACCAATGTCAAAGATGTTCGACACATTAATGAGCACCAAAGCGGGTTACGTTCTGTTTGAAACTTCGAACCCACGTCACGGCCATGAATGGGCTGTGTTCAAAGAGCGCAAAGCAGACATCCCTGATGATAAGATCCTAGTGCCAGGTGTCGTTGATACGACCACGAATTTTGTAGAGCATCCTGAACTTGTCGCGCAACGGATCCAGAGATTTGTCGATATCGTAGGTCACGATCGAGTAATTGCGGGAAGTGATTGTGGTTTCGGCACGTTTGCGGGGTTTGGCGCGATTGATCCAGCAATTGCCTATGCCAAACTTGCCTCTCTTGCGGAAGGCGCGGCGCGCGTTGGAGGCACTTAGTGACGCCCCTTTTATTTCTGCCAGGCATGATGTGTGATGCGCGGCTGTTTGCACCCCAAATCGCATCTCTTTCCGCGTATCTGCCTGTCATGGTCAGTCCGTTGATTGGGGCGGATACAATAGAAAAGTTAGCCTCAAACGTCTTGCACGCTGCACCAGCACGGTTTGCATTAGCAGGGCTCTCTATGGGTGGCATTGTCGCAATGGAGGTCGTTCGCCAAGCGCCAGAAAGGGTTACGCATCTAGCGCTGCTCGATACCAACCCATTTGCAGAGATCGAGAGCGTCAAATTGCGTCGGACGCCACAAATGCAAAAGGCGCGTGCTGGTCACCTCGAGGCGGTCATGCGAGACGAGATGAAGCCGAATTACCTATACGATGCACCAGAAAAATCTGGGTTGATGGATCTTTGCATGGATATGGCATTGGCCTTAGGGCCTGATGTCTTTTGCGATCAATCTATCGCACTGCGTGACCGTATCGATCAGTCGCGGACATTAAGTCATTATAAAGGTCGGTCGCTTGTATTGTGCGGTCGACATGATGTGCTTTGTCCTGTGGAACGCCATCAGGCTATGCATGATATGTTGTCAAACAGTACGTTTTCGATAATCGAGCAGGCTGGGCATTTACCAAGTTTAGAAAAACCTGAGGAAACAACAGCCGCTTTGCGACGCTGGTTGGGGGTATAATGGATCAAGATCTTCTTACTCTTTTGCGCTCTGTCGACACCCCAACTGTATGCAACGCGATAGAAGTGGCGCAGGGGAGACGGGGCTTCAACGCATTTACCCATGGCACAATGAGCGTAAGTGATCCTAAAGGCGTAATTGTTGGTTATGCGGTGACCGCTCAAATTGCGGCATTAGAGCCGCCAAAAGAAAGCCCCGAGATTATTCGTGCACGGCGCATGGCCTATTACAAAGCGATGTCAGAAGCCCCAAAGCCATCGATCGCGGTTGTGGAAGATTTAGACTATCCTCAATCGATCGGAGCGTACTGGGGAGAAGTTAACACGACTATTCACAAGGGCTTTGGCATGTCGGGTGCCTTGACGAATGGCGTGATGAGAGACTTGGGCGATTTAGCGCCTGATTTCCCCGTGATAGCGGGTAGCATTGGACCCAGCCATGGTTTCGTCCATGTCCGCAGTGTTAATGCGCCTGTATGCGTAATGGGCTTATCAGTGTCTCCTGGTGATCTGGTGCATGCTGATCGCCACGGTGCAGTGGTTATTCCAACCGATGTGATTAATTTACTCAGCGCTGCCATCAAAAAAATGCAGGAGACGGAACAATTAATATTAGGCCCAGCACGCGGTGAAAATTTTGACTTTGCTGCTTTTGAAGAAGCATGGGCAGCATTTGAAAAATCGCGCGTTTGAATGCGTCAAAGATCTCGTGGGTGAATTTGAGTTCGACATAGGCTTAATCCTGCCCCCGCAGCCACTTTTTCCGAATGTCTCAAACTACAGCTTCACTCATGTCTTCTGCTCTTTACCTTAGCCTGTAAGTTTAAATGAGGAAAAACAAATTGGCAGATGAGGTTTCTGATGAAATCCTTTGAGCGAAATCTCTTTTCATTGCATGTTGTTGTCCTAAAATCCTCTACGGGTGCTTTATAACAGGGAGAACAAAATGCAACTTACCCACTCTAAGAAAACGTTGCGAACTATGCTTCTTACTGCTGCAGTGTCAGCAGTAGCCATTTCGTCAGTCAGCGCGGAAACATTGCGTTGGGCGCGGGCAGGGGATTCATTGACGTTGGATCCGCATGCACAAAACGAGGGCCCGACTCATACTCTCGCCCATCAAATTTACGAACCACTTATAATACGCGATATGTCGGGGCAGTTTCAGGCTGCATTGGCTACTGACTGGGCGCCGTCCCCCGATGATCCAGATGTCTGGGTGTTCAATTTGCGTGAAGGTGTAACTTATCACGATGGCGCTGCATTTACCGCTGAAGATGTTGTGTTCTCAATTGGACGAGCGCAGTCAGAAAATTCCAATATGAAAGAACTATTGAACTCAATTGTTGAAGTTCGTGCGGTTGACGACTTAACTGTTGAGATGGTTACGGATGGTCCAAATCCAATCCTACCATCGAACCTTACAAATCTTTTTATGATGGATAGTGGTTGGGCTGAATCAAATGGCGTTGTAGAAGTGCAGGACGTCGAAGGTGGAGAGACGACTTTTGCGGCTACGAACGCAAATGGCACTGGGGCTTACAAGCTTGTGAGCCGTGAACCCGATGTACGGACAGTTCTAACCCAAAACGAAAACTATTGGGGTATTGGGCAGTTCCCACTTGAAGTTACGGAAATCATTTACACACCTATTCAGAATGCTGCGACACGAGTAGCAGCGCTGTTGTCTGGGGAAGTCGATTTCATCCAAGATGTTCCCGTACAAGACTTGGACCGTGTTGCAAACACGGATGGTCTCATCGTTAAGACAGCTCCACAAAACCGCGTAATTTTCTTCGGAATGAATATGGGGGCAGCGGACATTGCAAATGACAATGTTGATGGTGCCAACCCGCTTGCGGATGTCCGTGTTAGACGCGCAATGAATATGGCGATTAACCGTGATGCAATTCAACAAGTAGTTATGCGGGGTCAGTCGCAACCCGCTGGTATGATTGCTCCGCCATTTGTAAACGGCTGGACAGCAGAGATGGATAGTTCTGTCTCAACTGATATTGATGCTGCACGCGCTTTGATGGCCGAAGCGGGTTATGGCGACGGGTTTTCCATCCAGTTGGACTGCCCAAATGATCGCTACATCAATGATGAAGCGATTTGCCAAGCAGCCGTCGGCATGATGGCACAAATTGGCATCACCGTTAACTTGGACGCTAAGCCAAAGGCACAACACTTCCCACTCATTACAAATGGTGAAACCGATTTCTACATGTTGGGTTGGGGCGTTCCTACATATGACTCCGAGTATATCTTTAACTTCTTGACGCACACTCGTGGAGAAGACCGAGGCAGCTGGAACGGGACTGGCTATTCAAACCCTGAGATGGATGCCATGATCCAGAGCTTAGCGTCTGAAACTGACCTAAGCGCCCGAAATGCTACGATCCAAACGATTTGGGACGATGTTCAAGAACAGCAGTTGTACCTACCAATACATCACCAGGTTCTTAACTGGGGTATGAGTGATGCAGTTGGTATTGACGTTAGCCCTGAAGATGATCCGAAGTTCAAATTTTTCACGATGAACTGATTGTGAATTACTGCCCCTCAATTAGAGGGGCAGTAACCCTTTTATCAGTTTGTTCCATTGGGAAATTTTTTCATGCTGGCATACATCCTACGCCGGATATTTCAGTCTTTAATAGTGTTACTCGCTGTTGGCTTTGTTGCTTTTGCGATGTTCAGTTTCGTGGGAGACCCCGTGGATAACATGTTGGGTCAAGAACGCACGCAGGCTGATATTGAGCGCTTGCGCGAACAGCTTGGACTAGATCAGCCATTTATAGTGCAATATTGGCGCTTTTTGGAGCAAGCTGCTCAAGGAAATTTTGGCTTAAGTTATCGCCAAGGGCGGCCTGTTTCAGAAATTATCGCTGAAAGATTGCCTGCTACAGTGGAATTGGCGCTCGTGTCAGGGTTATTAGCCTTTATTGGTGGGGTTGGATTGGGAGTGTTCACTGCAATACGGAGACACGGTGTACTGCCGAGTTTTATTATGACAGCGTCGCTTGTCGGAGTGTCACTACCAACGTTCCTGATTGGAATTTTATTGATTTATATATTTTCTGTTGAGCTTGGTTGGCTTCCAAGTTTTGGCCGTGGTGAGGTCGTTGACCTCGGGGGATGGACCACAGGTTTCCTAACAGCCAGTGGTTTAAAAGCATTAATTCTTCCTGCCATTACGCTTGGTCTCTATCAAATGACGTTAATCATGCGTCTAGTTCGCACTGAGATGTTAGAAGTATTGCGCATGGACTATATACGCTTTGCACGAGCGCGTGGGTTGACCGAAAAAACAATTAATTTTCGGCACGCTCTGAAAAATACACTTGTGCCAGTCATCACAATAACTGGTCTCCAGCTCGGTAGTATCATCGCTTTTGCGATCATCACGGAAACTGTTTTTCAATGGCCGGGCGTGGGGCTGCTGTTCATCAACGCTGTTCAGTTTGTCGATATACCTGTCATGGCTGCTTATTTGATGATGATTTCCGTAATGTTTGTGGGAATTAATCTGATAGTCGATGTCCTTTATTTTGCCATTGATCCTCGTTTGCGGATTGAACGAAGCGTAGGGGGGTATTGAGTTGAGGCACACCACGATTTTTGTAAAATTTTCTCAGGCTTTAAACAGTGATTTAGGTTGGTCATTCAGAAAAAATCCGGTGGCGATCATGTCATTTTTTGTGGTTGTGTCTTTAATAATGGGAGCGATATTTGCCCCATTATTAGCGCCTTATGATCCTTTTGACCCAGCCACCCTAAACTTGATGAATGGGTTTACGGGACCACTGACGCCTAACCAATTCACACAAGATGTTTTTGTTTTGGGGACTGATGATCAGGGTCGTGATGTCTTGTCCACCATTCTCTTTGGGATGCGAATATCTCTGTTTGTTGGGTTCTCGGCTGTTTTTCTGGCGATGATTTTGGGTGTAATTCTTGGTCTTTTAGCGGGTTACATCGGCGGATGGCTGGATGCTGTTATCATGAGGGTTGCTGACGTGCAGCTCACCTTTCCGTCTATTTTGGTTGCGATGTTGATTTTTGGTATCGCGAAAGGCGTCACGCCGGCGGAATTCCGTGATCAGGTAGCTATTTGGGTCCTCATTCTTGCCATTGGTCTGAGCGACTGGGTTCAATTTGCACGCGTGGTCCGCGGTGCTACTTTGGTTGAAAGGCAGAAGGAGTACGTTCAAGCGGCACAGCTCATCGGGCGAGCTAACTTAGCGGTGATGCTCAAACACATCCTGCCCAATGTTCTTAACCCCGTTTTGGTAATTGCCACAATTAGTTTGGCTTTGGCTATCATTGCCGAAGCTACTTTGAGTTTTTTGGGTGTGGGTGCTCCGCCTACTAAGCCGAGTTTGGGAACACTAATTCGTATCGGGCAAGAATATATGTTCTCTGGAGAATGGTGGATCTTGTTTTTCCCTGCGATCACTCTTTTGGCTCTCGCGCTATCGATAAATCTAATCGGTGATTGGTTGCGTGACGCTTTGAATCCGAGGCTACGCTGATGGTGCAACCTGTCCTCTCAATAAAGAGCCTGGTTGTGGAAATTCCCACTCGGAAAGGTATCCTCAGGCCAGTAGATCGAGTGAGTTATGACATTTTTCCAGGTGAAATTCTTGGTATCGTTGGCGAGTCCGGTGCAGGAAAGTCAATGACAGGGAACGCTGTAATTGGGTTGTTAGAGCGGCCGGCGCGAATTGTGTCAGGTGATGTGCTATTATCAGGGAACCCGATCCACAACTTATCAGCCTCTGAATTCCGTAAAATCAGGGGTAAAAAGATTGGTATGATCTTTCAGGATCCTTTGACTTCGTTAAACCCACTTTTAACTGTCCGAGAGCAACTGGTCGAAACCATCATTGAACATCTTGCGGTTTCGAAGAAAGAAGCGCAGGAGCGCGCCATCGCAGCCCTGGAAGAAGTCGGTATCCCTGCAGCGCGAGAGCGGATAGGTAGCTATCCCCACGAGTTCTCCGGCGGTATGAGGCAACGAGTGGTGATAGCTTTAGCATTATGCGCTGAGCCTGACTTAGTAATCGCAGATGAGCCGACTACGGCACTTGACGTGTCAGTTCAGGCTCAGATCATCGCACTTTTAAAGCGGTTGTGCCGAGAGCGTGGCGTCGGGGTTATGTTGGTTACTCATGACATGGGCGTAATTGCTGAGGCGGCAGATCGTGTAGCTGTCATGTATGCTGGAAGGTTGGCCGAGCTTGGCGCGGTGCAAGATGTGCTCACTGAGCCAAAGCATCCTTATACGTATGGGCTTATGGGCTCTACTCCGTTGGCAAGTAGAGGATTGAAACGATTGAAGCAGATCCCTGGTTCAATGCCGCGGTTAGGAGCTTTACCAGAAGGCTGTGCCTTTTCACCAAGATGCGATTTTGCTCAGGAAGTTTGTAAAACCGGATCTTCGCCATTTATCGCAGACGAGGATGCTCAAGCCGCATGTTGGTTCCCATTGCAGCACACTAAATTACGGTCGTCAAAATGAGTGTGATTGTCCGAGCAAAAGCGTTAAGACGCCTCTTTGATGTCTCCAAGCCCTGGTTGAACCGTGTTGTCGAAAGGGAGCCAAAGGCTTTTTTGACGGCTGTTGCAGATGTAGATTTTGAAATTGAGGAAGGCTCAGTTTACGCGTTAGTTGGTGAGAGTGGTTCTGGGAAATCAACTATCGGCAAAATGGTTGTAGGGTTAACTAGTGCAACTGATGGGACCATTGAAATTGATGGCACCGCGATAACTGGTAATGATCAGAAAGCAAAAATTTCTGAGGCTCGACAAAAACTGCAGATGATTTTTCAAGATCCATACGCATCCTTGAATCCGCGTTGGAAAGTACGTGACATTATAGCAGAGCCTGCAAAATTGAGAGGCTTTGAGACCAAAGGTTTGCCCGAAAGGTTGCTGCAACAAGTCGGTTTATCACCAGAGGATGCAGATAAGTATCCACATGAGTTTTCGGGTGGACAGCGGCAACGCATTTGCATTGCACGTGCTCTTTCGTCTGAGCCTAAGGTGATCGTGTGTGATGAGCCTACTTCTGCGCTGGATGTATCAGTGCAAAGCCAAGTTTTGAACTTGATGTCGGATTTGCAAGAGCAACTGGGTCTTACATATTTATTTATTAGCCATGATCTTACTGTTGTGGAGCACATGGCCGATAAGATTGGTGTGTTATATTTGGGAGCTTTGGTTGAAGAGGCCCCAAAGGAAACGCTTTTCGCTTCACCTTTGCATCCTTACACGCGTATGCTGTTTGATGCTGCGCCAAGATTGGATGGGTTTGGGCGAGAAATTGATGTGCCCAAAGGCGAAATACCTGACCCGATTAATCCTCCGCCTGGCTGCTCCTTTCATCCACGGTGTCCACTTGCTACAAGCTTGTGTAAAACGGTTCGCCCTCAGATGCGTTTGATTGGAGATACGCGCGTTTCTTGCCATCATGTTTAGACTATGCTTACACCCACTTTATTCCAGGTGTTTGGTGCTTAACTGTGGTTCGACATAGGCTTAATCCCGCCCCCGCAACCACTTTTTCCGAATGTCTCAAATCTAAGCTTAGCTGAGGTTTCTTACTTCATAATTGCTGCCTTCATGGTGGGTGAGAGGCAACTATGGAGCTACTGCTGGAATGGTTTAGTCATGACTATTGCGTTCCTACGCGCCCAAGATACAATTTTAAGGCGAGTCGATTGTAGTTCTTGGGAGGGATGACATGACGCCGTTTATGAAAAGCCTTATCGCACGCCCATGCTATACAGTGGGCCCTAAGGCTACACTGTCGGAAATCATCACGTTATTGGCAGAGCATAATATTGGTGCCGTTGTCGTCGAAAATGGCTCTGGTAAAGTGCAGGGCATCATTTCCGAGCGTGACATTGTGAGACACCTTGCAACTGAGCAAGACCTTAGTGGTTGGATTGCGCAGGACATCATGACCAAAAAAGTCGCTACGGTGACCACAAAGGCTCTGTCATCAGAGATGATGCAAGTGATGGCAGATCATAATTGCCGCCACCTGCCAATTCTAGACGACGGGAAGCTGGTGGGTGTAGTCTCAAATAAAGATGTGATGAACCGTACGCTTGAGAAGTATCAGGATGAGGCTGAAGCTATGAGGGCGTTCATCAATTCTTGATCATAGCAGATCAATTCATCATCCGTTCATGCACAGCTTGCATCCCACGATCCACCATGTCGCTTACCTCAGCGGCATGGCGATGTAACGCCGATACCAGCTCTGGATCGTTTGATGTTTGGGTCACTGCAACGCCGTTTTCGATGACTTCAATTTCAGTATCTATATGCTCACCGCGCATGAAGAAAACATCCAGCGTTGGGCTTTGAATAATGACTTGTGGGTCATCCTTCGCTTCAACACGTGCAATCATGCCCGTCACATGGCTCACCAGAGCGTTGAATGTATCAGGGTCACGGGTTGTTGTTACCGTATATATGCCGTTTTCCAGATTGCTCACCTCACGCTCAATTAATGTGAAGTTACGAAATAAGGTTTGCATTTCGGCAGTCTCACCCGCTGTCGTATTAGCCCCTCGAAGTCCTGGCATGGTATGTTCGTCATGCCCCATGCCATGGCCACCGTGCTGCGCATGAAGCCGCTCATGCCGGGTCATCATCTGTGCTTCAACGATATACGCACCTGCCGTGAGTGTGCTGAGAACTGCTATGCCTGCGAAAAGGTAACGTTTATTCATGGGATAGGTCTTTCTATAATTATCAAGCACTAAATCAGCGGGGCATACTGCGTACAAGTCCACGGATTGCCGCATGAGAACTAGCTATTCCAGTGTTGAGGGGTCAAATTATGCAATGAGAATTTCATTCAGTATCAGGCAACCCACACATTGCGCTTGTCGCCTTTAAGGCGATTGAGCTAGCCATGGGTATATATAATTTTCTGCTTCATCACCGATCAGATTTGACCCACTTTATGGCGCATTAATTTTGGCCGCAAAGTATACTAAAGTATTCATTTTGCCAAATTAAAACAATGCAGTACATTCTCAGTACGGGGAGGTATTTCGCATGTTTTCTAATGATGAAGCAGCTTTAGTTTTGCAGTTCTGTAGTCAGCTCACATCTGGAAAAGAAATGGATCCAGAGGTCTTTGGTATAAGTAAGCAGTGGCTTGAACGACAGGGTAATCAGATCAGTGTGACCGAAACCGGTCGGGCACTTTATGCGTCTTTGAAAGGCCAATCTTTGACGCGTTCTGCATGGAACGGATTCTAGCTTAGTTCTTAAACTTTATCATCAATGATGGTGCCATATCCCAGACCCATTGGCTCTATCCTAAGGCTTTGTCTTCACAGCTTGCGACAATCGTCGCGGCATGGGCATAAGTATCAAGCAAGGGAAGAGTAATATGAAGACGTTATCGGATCTGATATCGGGTCATTCTGGAACCTCACGCGCAATAGGTGCGCCAGGCCGTGGATGGATGACATATGACGGTCTCAGAAAATTATCACGAGATGTGAATAGTTCGCTGAGAAAAGCGGGCATCGGAGCGTCTGATCGTGTGGCTATTGTGCTTCCTAATGGGCCAGAAATGGCAGCGGCGTTTGTGACCATAGCTCAATCCGCTACTACAGCTCCTTTGAACCCTGCGTATCGGGAGGAAGAATTTGGGTTCTATCTCGAAGATTTAAAAGCGCGCGCGCTTGTTGTTGCAGCTGGATATGATGGTCCCGCGCTTGCCGTGGCAGAACGGTTTGGCATGATCGTTTTTGAGTTAACATCATTAGAACCTGCGGGTAATTTCACGCTCTCAGCGAATTTGACGGGCGAAGCCACAGCGGCCGTTCCAGGCGCTGATGACATTGCTCTCATACTTCACACATCCGGAACGACATCACGACCTAAAATTGTGCCGTTACTTCAATCAAATGTTGTCGCATCTGCTCAAAACATCATGAAGTCTTTGGCGCTGACCGAAGATGACTGCTGTCTAAATGTTATGCCGCTATTTCACATTCACGGCCTGGTCGCTGCTGTTAGCGCGTCTCTCGCCGCTGGATCGTCAATAAGCTGTGCGCCAGGGTTTGATGCATTAAAATTTTATGGTTGGCTGGAAGAGGTCGACCCGTCTTGGTACACGGCGGTGCCAACGATGCACCAAGCAATTCTAGCACGAGCTCCCCGCAACCAGGCCATTATTGAGAAGTCTCGCCTGCGTTTCTTGCGTTCCTCGTCGTCATCGTTGCCAGGTCCAGTAATGATACAGCTTGCTGAAACGTTTGGTGCGCCAGTTGTAGAGGCTTACGGCATGACCGAGGCTGCTCACCAAATGTGCTGTAACCCGATTGAACCAGGTCAACAAAAGCCAGGCGCTGTCGGGTTGCCGGCTGGGCCAGAGGTCCGCATTGCACACGAAACAGAAAATCGTTTGATTGATGGTCTTGGTGAAGTGAGCATATCGGGGCCAAATGTAACGCCTGGTTACGAGGCAAACCCAGAAGCTAATGAAAAGAACTTTTTTGAAGCAGAAGGAAAGCGTTGGTTTCGTACAGGTGATCAAGGCATGTTCGATGAAGACGGTTATTTGAGCCTCACTGGCCGTTTGAAGGAAATCATCAACCGAGGTGGAGAGAAAATCAGTCCATTGGAAGTAGACGGCATATTGTCGGATCATCCCAGCGTAGCCCAATGCGTTACATTTGCTATCCCGCACGACAAGTTGGGTGAGGAGGTTGGCGCAGCTGTCGTGTTGAAGGAAGGGCAAGTTGCCACCGATGCTGAGATCCGTGAGTTTTTAGCTGCGCGCTTAGCAGCATTTAAGGTCCCGCGCACAGTTCTTATCTTGGATGAAATCCCAAAAGGTGCCACCGGTAAACTTCAACGTATCGGGTTGGCTGAAAAACTGGGTCTTGCATAGAGGTATTTCTTTGAAAATTTGTATTTTTGGTGCAGGCGCAATTGGTGGCTATATGGCGGTAAAGTTAGCTCGAGTTGGAGCTAACGTCAGCCTGGTAGCGCGTGGTCCACATTTGAAAGCCATGCAACAGAACGGGCTAACTCTGATCGAGGAGAGCGGCAAAACAACCGTAGAGGTTAACGCGTCTGAAAACCCCGAGGAGCTAGGGGTCCAAGATTATGTTGTTGTCACGCTTAAAGCACATTCTGTACCTCCAGTCGTATCCAAGATGGCCCCGCTTATTGGGGATGGAACTGCGGTTGTATCAGGCGTCAATGGTGTGCCGTGGTGGTACTTTCACAAGATTGGTGGGCCTCTAGAAGGCACGCGTCTTGCGTCCGTGGATCCTGGAGATGCCCAATGGGATGCGTTTGGGCCAGATAGCGTGTTGGGGTGCGTTGTTTACCCTGCCGCTGAAGTTGTTGAGCCAGGTGTGATTAAACACATTGAGGGTAACCGATTTTCCTTAGGAGAACCTGACGGGTCTAAGTCAGAGCGCGCCATGGCATTATCGGCTGCTTTGTCCGAGGCGGGGTTAAAGGCTCCGGTACGCCCAAAGTTGCGAGACGAGATTTGGGTTAAGCTTTGGGGCAACCTGTCATTCAATCCCATCTCAGCACTTACACATGCTACATTGGATGTATTATGCACGGATGCCGGGACTAGAGAGGTTGCCCGAAACATGATGCTCGAGGCGCAACAAATAGCAGAGGCGCTTGGTGTGAAGTTTCCTATTGATGTCGATCGTCGAATTGATGGTGGTGCCGCAGTCGGCGCTCACAGAACCTCCATGTTGCAAGACTTAGATCTGGGCCGTCCGATGGAAATCGACGCCCTAGTGTCCTCTGTGCAAGAACTCGGAAAGATTACGGGTATCCCCACCCCAACCATTGATACGGTGTTGGCTCTGATCCGACTAAGAGCCCGCAGTGCTGGGCTTTACAGCTGACTTTTAAGTCGGACGCAGATCTTCTGCTAATTTCGATTGTTGGATGTTTAACAAGCAGCTGGATGCGATAAACTTTATTGTATTCTGGAAATCAATTTTGTTCCTAAAACCTTGAACATTTGTAAGGGTTCACCAAATATTTGGCCGTGGCTATGATGGGTGAGCGAATGGCGGACGTGTCCAATATTTCGGATATCCTTAACCGTCTACGAACGGCTAAAGATCCTGTAAAGTCTATGCAGGCCGCTGTACTTGAGTATGGCGGAAATTGGCAGGCAGAACGAGAAGGTGTCTTTTACGAAATTCAATTCTTAGGTTTCGTAGGATTAGGCGTCTCCTGCCAAGCTGCTGTGAGCGCTTGGATACGTGCAGCGGAAGCTCAAATCACAGTGGACACCAACGAATAATAATTTTACGTCTGAGTTTGCGGGCCTGTAGCTCAATTGGTTAGAGCAGAGCGCTCATAACGCTTTGGTTGCGGGTTCAAGTCCTGCCGGGCCTACCATAAAAACTTGCCCTATCGGGTGGGACTAAGATCCCGAAAAATCCAATGAAATTAATTTTTTCAAAAGCCCCACCAGCTCGTAAGTATATGCTTTGCAATGAAAATTATGCTCCTCGCCCGGGCGCCACTTCAAAAAACCAGAAAAAATGCGTTGATCTGCCTTTTGTGCCTCAGATGTGTTGAGCCACATATTCGGGACGTGTTCGGTCAGGTCGTTTGTCAAGAAACCCTTGCGATAACGCAACGGGTTGCGGCTGTCCGGCGCTGTGCTGGACTTAAGCGGCAGACCCACATAATCTATCTGAAATTATTCGACTGCTAATATGAGAGCAGAAGGAGCAGTTATACGTGTCGATGAAGTTTGACATCCTCACCAATGTCGCGCGGTTGCGCTATACGTTGGAAAAAATGGAGGCGTCAGTGGGCATTCACCAACTCACTGAGGCTGAGAAATATGTGCTGAGTGCCGCGGCATTGGCCGCAAAAGCAGACGGCTCATTTTCGCTTCATGATTTAGAGGCGCAGGATTTGATTGCGGACATGCCCGTGAGCACGAAATTCCGTACGCTGCGCTGCCTGATCGATAAGGGCAAGCTGAAGCGCGCAGGCGCAGGTCGCAAGTCCGATTATATTATCGTGGCTTGATCTTTTAATTTCCCGAGTAAGGCTGTGTTTATGCGGCATCCACTTATGACCGATCTTGTGGCCTTGGTCATGTGTTCGATCTTTTACGCAATGGCCTTTGAGGCCGTATTTGTTGTCTCGGATAAATTGCAGCAGTTCGTGCTACCTGACATTATTTATGCCAGCGTGCTGTTCTTCCCTCATGGTGTTCGAGTGCTGGCGGCCTATTTGTTTGGCTGGCGGAGCATCCTCTACCTACTGCCTATCAGCGCTGTCTATGCGGGGCTTGGGGGGGATGCGGCCACGATCCTCGAAGGGCTTGTTCTGGCATTGGGGAGCCTCGTGGCCTGCGTGCTGGCCTTCGAGGTATTGAGCCGCTTTGACTTTATTGAGCGTAATTATCTCTCGGTTTCAATCGATTGGAAAAGTCTGGTTCTCGCAGGTGCGTTTGGTGCAATGATGAATGCGGCCCTGCACTACACTTTGGATGTAACAGACGTGCGGGCCTCTGGCGCTATTTTTGCTGGAGATGTTCTTGGCTTTGCAGTGGTGTTGCTCATCGCGATGATGGGCTTTCGGCTCTTGCGAGAGTTGAAATAGCTTTGAAAAAAGCGGAAATAGCAAGCGCACGCCCCGAAAAATGGACGTGCGCTCGTTGTAAATGCTTACGCGGCCAGTTTCGAAGTGATTTCGATCTGGCGTTTGATTTGATACAGCCGCTAGGAAGAAGAACCCGATAATGTCCAACTGTTTGCGCGATGCGGCCAAGGCGCCTGTGGCGGCGAACAGGGCCACGCCCACGTAATCAAGGGTTTCAATCGAGGTCATCGGCGGCACGCTCCAGATATATTTTCTGCGATCTTAACGGCTCTTGCCGCGCTTCTAAAGGAGCGCGCTTTTTGGTTTGTGATGAGATCACTTTACTTTCTCAGTCAAGCGCATAAGTCAGGGGCAACCCATTTCATCCAGTCTTATCATAGGCGGTCTGCTATGCCCTTTGAGAGTAAATTATTTTCACCCGTAACTATGCGCGGGCTCACCTTCCGCAATCGTATCGTGCTCTCGCCGCTGTGTATGTATTCCGCACAGGATGGTTTGGCCTCTGATTTTCACGCGTCCCACCTGTCAGCGTTTGCGCGCGGCGGGGTGGGATTGGTCTTTACCGAAGCGACTGCGGTCGAGCCGCGCGGACGGATCACGCCCAAATGTTTGGGAATTTGGAACGATGCGCAGGTGGAGGCGTTCAAACCCATCACGCGGTTCATCACTGAGATGGGCGCGGTGCCTGCAATCCAATTGGCCCATGCGGGGCGCAAAGCCAGTAGCGCACCCCCATGGGGTGGCGGCAAGCCTGTTGCCCCCGATGACACAACATGGGGCGAGGGGGGGTGGCAAACAGTTGCGCCCTCTGGCCTGCCTGTAGCCGATGGGTGGCCAAGCCCCAAAGCGTTGAGTGTGGATGAGAACGCGGGGCTGATTGCGGCCTTTGCCGATGCCGCAAAACGCGCGCTTGCCGCAGGGTTCAAGGTGATCGAAATTCACGGCGCGCATGGGTATTTGATCCATAGCTTTTTGTCCCCCGCCACCAATCAGCGCAATGATGCCTATGGTGGGGATCTTGAGGGGCGGATGCGCTTTCCCTTGGAGGTCAGCCGCGCGGTGCGCGCGGTTTGGCCTGAGAAACTTCCCCTGTTTTTCCGTATCTCTGCGGTGGATGCAGGGGGGTGGTCGCTTGAGGATTCCGTCACGCTGGCCAAGGCGCTCAAGGCGATTGGGGTTGATGTGATTGATTGCTCATCAGGTGGGATCGCGGGCGCGCCCGCCTTCCGCGCCAGTGATGATGGGCGGCCTTTACCTGCAGGCGGACAGCGACCTTTGGGATTTCAGGTGCCCTATGCCGAGGCGATGGAGCGCGAAGCAGGTATTGCTGCCATGGCGGTTGGACGGATCGTGGACGGGCAGCAGGCCGAGGATATCCTGCAAGAGGGGCGCGCCAGTTTCATCGCCTTGGGGCGGGAATTGATGCATGATCCGTTTTGGCCCCTTCACGCCGCCGAGGCCCTTGGCGAGGCGGATGCCTTTTCGCTCTGGCCTGAACAATATCGCTGGGCGATCGTGCGCCGTGCCGAGCTTGGGCAATATCAGGGGGGCTGACTTAAGCTCTGCTGTCAAAAAGGCCAGAAGCCAAAATTACCCCTGTGGCCACCAAAATTACACCGGTCAATTTGATCAGTGTAACAGTCTCGCCCAGAAACAGCGCACCCCCGATCAAGGCGAGAACGGGCGTCAATGCGCCAAAGGCAGCGGTTTGCGCAGCCCCCAATTGGCGCACGGCGATAGAGTAGAGAACCAATGCCAAAACAGCGATCAAAACACCCTGAAGTACAGCCATGACGAGAAAGTCCTGCAGACTTACTCCCGCAAAACTGACATTCCCTGAGAGGGCCAAGAATGGCGCCACGGCGAGGGTTCCCCAGAATAGCCCAATCACCAAACCATGCAGAGGCGTGAACCCGCTTTGTTTGAAATAGACTGCATAAATTGCCCACAGGAAAGAGCCAGATAAAAATAGGATATGTCCGCGCCATGCGCCGTCTACGCTGCTATGTATGACTTGCCAAAGTCCCACCATTAAAGCGCCGATAAAGATTACAATTAAGCCGATATAACGCGGCCTTGAAGGACGCTCTCCCGTCATAAACACCATGACGATAGCCGTCCAAAATGGTAGCATTCCTGGTGCCAAGACCCCCGCATCCGAGGCTGGCGCAAAGAACAAACCCATTGAGATTATGTAGGGAAAGAGCGCACTAGCCCCAAGTCCCAGCATGATTGCGCCTGTCACGCTTTGGCCGTACGGGACCACGCCTAATTTCAGCATAAGTGGGATCGTGATCAAAAATCCTGTGCCAAGGCGTAGAAGCAAGACCTCCTCCACTGTAAAATTCGTGCTGACGGCAAACCGCGTGCCGACCAGAAACAGGGCCCATATCGTGACAGTCGCTAGAGCGGCGAAAAGACCTTTGAGGGGAAGGGTCATTGGCGGGTGTCATCCATCATTGCAAAGGGGTTTTGCGCGCGGAAGCTGCGCAGCCCGACCATCGCGCGGATTGTGGCCCAAATGCAAGGGGTGGGTTGCATAGCGGCTATGCACCAATCACCGCTTGACTTCTCATCTAAGATACACGAGGTGCAAGGCCTGTACCCGCGTGATCGCGTGAGAGAGTTGTGCCCGACAGACGGGCCGAGCGGGGCATCACCACTCAGTATCCCAACACGCAGGGTTCCTGATACAGCGATAGGGTGGCGGGAAGGCCAATGTCGTTGTGAACCCGAAACGGCTGCCTATCATTTGGCGGCCAAACGGCTTTGTGCGCGCTTTGCATAGGGCTTTGTGAAAAGGATATCTCTTTGTTTGATTTTGATATGCTGGGACTTGAGCCCACATTGAACGCGGCGTTGAAAGCCGCAAACTTGTCCGAACCCACCCCGATCCAGAACCAAGCCATTCCTTTGGCCTTGGAAGGGCACGATATTATGGGTCTGGCGCAAACAGGTACAGGCAAGACGCTGGCCTTCGGTTTGCCGCTGATCAACCATTTGTTGGGCAAGCAGGGCAAGCCTGAACCAAAAACCGTCAAGGCATTGGTGCTTGCGCCAACGCGTGAATTGGTGAACCAAATCGCAGACAGCCTCAAGCCTCTGACGGCAGGGTCCAAGTTGCGGGTTCATTCTGTGGTGGGGGGGCAATCGATCCCCAAGCAGATCAACCTTCTTGCGCGCGGCACTGATATTTTGGTGGCCACACCCGGTCGCTTGATTGACCTGCTCAATCGCCGCGCGGTTGATCTCAGCCAAACGCGCCATCTGGTTTTGGACGAGGCCGATCAAATGCTTGATCTGGGCTTTATCCATGCGCTGCGTCAAATCGCGCCGCATTTGGCAACCCCGCGTCAAACCATGCTGTTCTCGGCCACCATGCCTAAGCAGATGGAAGAATTGTCGAGCGCCTATTTGAATAACCCCCGCCGTGTTCAAGTTTCGCCTCCAGGAAAAGCGGCAGATAAGATCACGCAGTCGGTGCATTTTGTCTCTAAGGGCGATAAACCTGCCAAACTGCGCGAAATCCTGAGCCGCGATTTGGACGCGCTGACGCTTGTTTTTGCGCGCACAAAACATGGTGCGGAAAAGCTGATGAAAGGCTTGGTTGAGGATGGCTATGAGGCCGCATCGATCCACGGCAACAAAAGCCAAGGTCAGCGCGATCGTGCCATCAAACAATTCCGCGCGGGTGAGATCACTGTGTTGGTCGCAACCGATGTTGCGGCCCGTGGCATCGATATCCCAGGTGTGGCTTATGTGGTCAATTATGATTTGCCAGATGTGCCTGAGAATTACGTCCATCGTATTGGCCGCACGGCCCGCGCAGGGCGCGAGGGAGAGGCAATTGCCTTTTGCGCCGCTGATGAAATGGATTTGCTGCGCCAAGTGCAAAAGCTGATGAAACTCGAAATCCCCGTGGCCAGCGGCAGCGCGCCCGAGGGGGCCGAGCAAGGTGGCGGTCGCCCGCATCGCGGCGGCCCTCGCCGTGGCTTTAAGCCAAAGGCCAATGCAGGGCATGGCGCGGCGGATGGCAAACCGCGTCATCGCCGCCGTGGCAAACCCGCCCGCGGGCCACGCCAAAAGGCAGCATAATCTTAAAAAAAAGGGGGCCATGCGCCCCCTTTTTTCTTTGCACCCCCGTCCTTCGGGGTTTAGCAAAAGCACCAAAGTGTTTCTTGGGAGGGGACAAGATGGTGGTGCGTGTGGCGGTCATTGGCGCAGGCGTGATGGGGGCGGATCATGCAAAGATCATCGCCCAAGATGTGCCGAATGCCTGTTTGCAACTTGTCTGCGACATGGATGGCGCGCGGGCGCGCGCCGTGGCTGATGCGACAAGTGCGGTTGATTGCACAGATGACCCCGAAGCCGCGCTGTTGCGCGAAGATATTGATGCGGTGATTATCGCCTCGCCCGATTTTACCCATGCACCTTACACCAAGACGCTGATTGCACGCGGCAAGCGGGTTTTGTGTGAAAAGCCCCTAAGCCAAAAGATTGACGAATGTTTGGATGTGATGGCCGCCGAACAGGCGACAGGGGCGCCCCATATCATGGTTGGCTTCATGCGCCGCTATGATCGCGCCTATTTGGATATGCGCGAAGCCCTTGCCAAAGGTGTGTTGGGGCGGGCTTTGATGATGCATAACTTTCACCGCAACCTCGCCACGCCTTATTCCAGTTTCACGGGGGCCATGGCGATTACCAATTCCGCGCCGCATGAGTTTGACATCGCGCGGTATCTTTTGGGGGTGGAGGTGACCACGATCACCGCCCATCAGCCTAGGCGCAGCGATGATGTTGTGGCGCCCGTGGTGATGGTTCTGGAAACCGATGATGATCAATTGATCACAGTCGAGGTCAATAATAACGCCGCCTACGGATATGATGTGCGCGCAGAATTGGTCGGCGAGCTTGGCAGTATCTCAACCAACAAAGTGGCGCATTCCCGCCTTGATGCGCGGCTGAGTTCGGCGATCCGCTATGACGAGGATTGGCGCGGTCATTACCATGATGCCTATGTCGCGCAAAATCGCGATTTCATGGGATTTGTGCAAACGGGTATTTTGCCAGAAGCGGCTGCCAGCACATGGGATGGCTATGCCGCCGCCCTTGTTGCGGATACAGGCGTGCGTGCCTTGCTCTCGGGCGTCAAAGAGCGGGTTGAAATGATCAAAAAACCCGCCTTTTACGCTTAGGCCCGTTCCATCAAATCTCGGGTCATGGCCGCGTGATTTGCCAAGAGTTTGCTCATATCCATGCAGACCAACTGCCCCTCTTCAACAATGACCTTGCCATTGATGATGGTGTAATTGGTCTTGCCTGAGCCGCAGAACAACAGACCTGCAAGGAGATCCCATTGCGCTCCTGCAAAATCGATGCCGCGTGTATCAAAGGCAGCAAGATCGGCGGCATAGCCCTTGGCAAGCACCCCGATATCATCGCGGCCTAGAACAGACGCGCCGCCACGGGTTGCCACCGCCAAAGCCTCGCGCGCGGTCATCGCATCGCCCCCTTTCATGACGCGCTGCAGCAGCATGGCTTGGCGCGCCTCATTGAGCATGTGGCCGCTGTCATTGGAGGCCGAGCCATCAACCCCAAGCCCCACCTTAACCCCCGCATCCAGACAGTGACGGACGGGTGCAATGCCACTGGCCAACCGCATATTCGAGCAGGGGCAATGCGCAATACCCGTGCCTGTTCGAGCGAAGAGATTGATCTCGCCCTCATCCAATTGAACGCAATGGGCGTGCCAAACATCATGGCCTGTCCAACCAACCGCCTCGATATATTCACCCGGGCGCATCCCAAAGGTCGCAAGGCTATAGTCGATATCCTCGACATTCTCGGCCAGATGCGTGTGCATCCCGACCCCGTAGCTGCGCGCCATAGTGGCGGTTTCACGCATCAAATCCATGCTGACGGAGAAAGGCGAACACGGGGCCAAAGCCACCCGCCGCATGGCATAGCGGCTGGCGTCATGATGGGTTTCGATCAGGCGTTGGCAATCGGCCAGAATGGCGGGTTCGGCTTCGGTCAGACGATCTGGGGGAAGCCCCCCTTTGCTTTCGCCAATGCTCATCGAGCCGCGAGTGCCGTGAAAGCGCAAACCGATATCTTCGGCAGCGGCAAAGCTATCTTCAAGCCGCGCGCCATTGGGATAGAGATACAGATGATCAGAGGAGGTTGTGCAGCCCGTCATCGCCAATTCCGCCATGGCCAAGGCCCCTGACCAATAAATATGATCTGGCCCGATATTGCACCAGATGGGGTAAAGGGTCTGCAACCAACCAAAAAGCGGTGCGTTTTGCGCTGCAGGCACGGCGCGGGTGAGGTTTTGGAACATATGGTGATGGGTGTTCACCATTCCTGGGATCACCACATGGCCGCGCATATCAATCACGCAATCTGCGCTTTGCGGCAAATCCGCGGTTTTTCCAACCGCCTCGATCACCCCGCCGCGTGCGAACAGCGCGCCATCGGTGATCTCATCGCCATAGGGCGCATCTGGGCGCGCCTCCATCGTGCACAGAAGATCTGCGTGTTTGATCAAAAGCGTCTCTTGCGCCATGGGTGCCGTCCTGTTGGTTATCGTGCAAGTCTGCATCATATACGGGCATTTGCGTGCAAGTTAAGCGTTTTGGCTGCGGGCGGCGCGACAAAATTCTTGCCAAACGCGAAAACCCTCGCTTTCATTGTTGTTAACACAGCCGCTCAGGTCTCTACGCCGCATCGACGCCTGAGGATGTGACGGCATATGACGGGGTAAAGCGGCAGGTTAAATTCTCGATGGAGGTTTCGTTTCTTCTGAATGGAGAGGCCGTGCAGGTCTCGACCCATCCCACTGCGACATTGCTCGATTGGCTGCGCGGAGCGCGGGGTCTGACGGGCACAAAGGAAGGGTGCAACGAGGGCGATTGTGGGGCCTGCAGCGTGGTGGTTCAGGATCTTGACGGGGTTCGCGCGGTTAATGCCTGCATTCTGTTTTTGCCCCAGATTGATGGCAAAGCCATTCGCACCGTTGAGGGCATTGGTGCTGACGCGCTGCACCCTGTCCAAGAGGCCATGATTACGCATCACGGGTCGCAATGCGGCTTTTGCACGCCCGGCTTTATTGCTTCGATGGTCGCAGGCCATGCCAATGGGCGCCGTGATCACGACACGGTTTTGGCAGGCAATTTGTGCCGTTGCACGGGCTATGCCCCGATTATCCGCGCGGCACAAGCGGCCGAAGATGGCGCGCAACCCGCGTGGCTTGCGCGCGATGCAGCATGGGTGGCCACAGCACAAAAAAGCATCCATGCCCCGCAAAACAGCGATGAATTGGCAACGCTTTATGCTGCAAAACCTGACGCCTTATTGATTGCGGGGGCCACCGATATAGGCCTTTGGGTAACCAAACAGTTGCGCGATTTTGACGAGGTGATTTTTCTCAACCAATGCGCTGATCTGGCTGATGTGCAGTTGGACGAAGATGAAATTCGCTTGGGCGCAATGGTTAGCATGGCGCAGGTGCATCAGGTGATGGCGCAGTATCACCCCAGTTATGCCGAGATGATCCGCCGCTATGGGTCAGAGCAGGTAAGAAACGCCGCCACAATCGGCGGGAATATCGCGAATGGCTCACCCATTGGGGATAACCCGCCCGCATTGATTGCGCTTGGCGCGCGTCTGCATTTGCGCAAGGGCGATGTGCGGCGTGCGATTGAGATTGAAGATTTCTTTATCGACTACGGCCACCAAGACCGCGCAAGCGGGGAATTTCTCGAAGCGGTCACTTTGCTGAAATCCGCGCCTGATTTGCGGTGTTACAAACTGTCGAAACGCTTTGATCAGGATATTTCTGCCGTTTGCGGTGCGTTCAATGTCGTGGTCAAAAATGGTATTGTTCAAGACGCGCGTCTGGCATTTGGCGGTATGGCAGGAACGCCCAAACTGGCCCGCGCGGCAATGGCCGCGTTGATCGACCAACCTTGGGGCGAGGCTACAATCGCGGCTGCTGCCGCAGCCTTAGCTAATGATTTCACGCCGCTCTCTGACATGCGGGCATCAGCCGCCTATCGGATGGCAGCGGCGCAAGGCATGATGTGGCGCTATTACGCCGAACGCCAAGGCACACCCCTATCCGTGCTGGAGGTGACCCCATGAGCGTTCACGCCCCCATGGCCCATGACAGCGCGCGCCTGCACGTTACGGGGGGCGCGCGCTATGTCGATGATATTCCAACTCCGCAGGGCTGCTTGCATCTGGCCTTTGCCCTGTCGCCCGTGGCGCGTGGGGTGATCCGCGGGTTGGATCTTGCCGCTATGAAGGCCGCACCAGGCGTGGTCGCGGTGCTTGTTGCTGCTGATCTGCCCTTTGCCAATGATGTCAGCCCTTCGGTGCATGACGAACCTTTATTGGCGACAGATCGGGTGCATTACATGGGGCAGCCCGTGGCCTTGGTTGTGGCAGATACTCACCTTGCGGCGCGCAAAGCTGCGCGGCTTTTGCAGATTGAGATTGAGGCGGAGCCACCGATCCTCAGCATTGAGGATGCACTGGCCGCGGAGAGTTATTTTGAAGATGGCCCGCGTGTTTGGGCCAAGGGGAACACAACAGCCGCTCTTGGTCAGGCAAAGCGCCGCCTGCAAGGTGAAATCACCATGGGCGGGCAAGAGCATTTCTATCTGGAAGGTCAAGTCGCCTTGGCCCTTCCACAAGAGGGCGGGGATATGGTGATCCACAGCTCGACCCAACACCCGACTGAGATACAGCACAAAGTGGCCGATGCTTTGGGCCTGTCCATGCATGGGGTGCGGGTGGAGTGTCGGCGTATGGGGGGTGGCTTTGGCGGCAAGGAAAGCCAAGGCAACGCATTGGCTGTGGCCTGTGCCGTGGCTGCGCTTCAGACAGGGCGCGCCTGCAAAATGCGCTATGATCGCGATGATGACATGATCATCACGGGCAAACGGCATGATTTTCGTATTGCCTATGATGTGGGCTTTGATGATCAAGGCCAGATCGAAGCGGTGCGGTTCACGCAGATCACGCGGGGCGGCTGGGCGCAGGATTTAACCGCACCCGTTGCGGATCGCGCTATGTTGCACGCCGATAACGCCTATCTTTTGCCCCATGCGGAAATCACTTCGCTGCGGTTAAAGACCAATATGCAATCGGCTACGGCCTTTCGCGGGTTTGGGGGGCCGCAGGGCGTTTTGGGGATTGAACGGGTGATGGATCATATCGCCCATGATTTGGGCCTTGATCCCGCAATTGTGCGGCGCAGAAATTACTATGCTGCCCCAAAGAGCGCCGCGCGTGCAGGGCTTGCGAACACCACCCCCTATGGGATGGAGGTGCGCGATTTTCTGCTGCATGAGATGACAGATCAACTGCTGTCTGATTGCGATTACGCAGCGCGGCGTGCAGAAATTGCAGCGTGGAATGAAACCTCGCCCATCCTGAAACGTGGCATTGCGTTTTCCCCGGTGAAATTCGGAATTTCCTTCACCCTCACCCATCTCAATCAGGCGGGTGCGCTGGTCCATCTGTATCAAGATGGGTCAATTATGATGAACCATGGCGGCACGGAAATGGGACAGGGCCTATTCCAAAAATTGGCCCAAGTGGCGGCAAGCCGTTTTGGGGTTGGGGTTGATCAGGTAAAGATCACCGCGACCGACACGGCCAAGGTTCCTAATACTTCGGCCACCGCGGCCTCATCAGGGAGTGATCTGAACGGGATGGCAGTTCTGGCCGCGTGTGACGCCATTCGCTCCCGCATGGCCGAGTTTCTGGGCCAAGGGGCAGAGGTGCGGTTTGCCGATGGCCGTGTCATGTGGGGCGACCAAAATATCAGTTTCGCCAAGGCTGTGGCGGCCTGTTATCAGGCGCGCGTTGGGCTTTCGGCCACGGGATTTTACAAAACCCCCGATTTGTCATGGGATCGCGCCGCAGGGCAGGGCAGGCCCTTCTTTTATTTTGCGCATGGTGCCGCCGTGAGTGAGGTGGTCATTGACCGATTGACGGGCGAGAACCGTATCTTGCGCGCCGATATTTTGCATGATGTGGGCGCATCGCTGAACCCTGCGCTTGATCGCGGGCAGGTTGAGGGCGGCTATGTCCAAGGCGCGGGATGGCTTATGACCGAGGAATTGGTCTGGGATGATCGGGGCCATTTGCGCACCCATGCGCCATCCACCTATAAAATACCTGCCTGTTCGGATCGGCCCGCGATTTTTAACGTGGCGCTTGTGGATGGTGAAAACCCCGAAGCCACGATTTATCGCTCAAAGGCGGTGGGTGAGCCGCCCTTTATGCTGGGCATATCCGCCTTTCTGGCTGTGTCAGACGCAATTTCGGCCTGCGGTGGGGGCTATCCAAATCTGGATGCACCTGCAACGCCTGAACGTATTTTGCGCGCCATCCAAGGCTTGCAACCATGAGCCTTGATTTGGCATATTTGCGCGCTTGTGCGGCACGGGGGCCGTTTGTGCGGATTTTGATCACGCGCACGGCGGGGTCTGTCCCGCGCGAGGCGGGCACCTCCATGATCGTTTGGGCCGAAGGTCAAGAGGGCACAATTGGCGGGGGGCGTCTTGAATGGGAGGCTGTGGCAGAGGCCCGCGCGATGCTGCCGCAAGGCGGGATCGCGGTGCGGAACTATCCGCTTGGGCCACATTTGGGTCAATGCTGCGGCGGGTTCGTCAGCGTGGTGTTCGAGGTCTTTGCGAAAGATATTCCTGACAGTTTGCCCTATGCGCGGCCGCTTGGACCAAATGCGCATTGGGGCGCAAAAATCGCGCGCGCAGCCGAGCGTCTGCATCCATCCCACAGCCCTGCTGTTGTTGGGGATTGGCTGATCGAAACTGGGCCTGCCGCCCCGCATCAAATTTGGATCTGGGGGGCGGGTCATGTAGGGCAGGCCTTGGTGGGTGTGCTTGCGCCTTTGCCTGATCTAGCCCTGACTTGGGTGGATATCGCGCAGTCTCGATTTCCCGAGGTCATCCCCCCCAATGTCACGTCATTGATCGTGCAGAAGCCGCAAGGGGTGGTGCGCCACGCGCCAAAGGCGGCTGATCATATCATCGTGACCCATAGCCACTCCCTTGATCTCGAACTGTGCCATGCCCTGCTTGGTCATGAGTTTGGCAGCGCAGGATTAATCGGGTCAGCCACAAAATGGGCGCGGTTTAAAGGCAGATTATCGGCGCTTGGTCATAGCATCGCACAAATTTCACGCATATCCTGCCCAATAGGGGATATATCCTTGGGCAAACACCCGCAGGCCATTGCCTTGGGGGTTGCCACAGCCTTGCTGTCTCGGGCAGAAGAGGCAGCACATAAAAACACGGGGGCAATGTGAAGCTTCTTGAATTGCAGGGACTGACCAAAGCCTATCCAGGCGTCATCGCGAATAGCGATGTTAGCTTTGATATCGACAAGGGCCAGATCCACGCCGTGCTTGGCGAAAATGGTGCAGGCAAGTCGACCTTGGTCAAGACCATCTATGGTCTTGTGCGCCCCGATGAGGGGCAGATGCTGCTTGAGGGCGCGCCATTTGCCCCCAGTGACCCGCGCGCTGCGCGCGCCGCAGGCGTCGCGATGGTGTTTCAGCATTTCTCGCTGTTTGACGCAATGAGCGTGGCGGAGAATATTGCGCTTGGTATGGAAAACCCACCCAAGACGCAGGACCTTGCAGCGCAAATTCGGGCTGCATCTGAGAATTATGGGCTGCCTTTATCGCCTGATCGGATTGTGGGCGATCTATCAGCGGGCGAGCGGCAACGGGTCGAGATCATTCGCTGTTTGCTGCAGAATCCCAAGCTTTTGATCATGGATGAGCCAACCAGCGTCCTGACCCCGCAAGAGGTCGATATCCTGTTTGGCACATTGCGTCTATTGGCGTCTGAAGGGACATCAATCCTTTATATTTCGCACAAACTTGAGGAAATCCGCGCTTTGTGTGAGCACGCTACTGTTTTGCGCCAAGGTGAGGTTGTGGGCACCTTTGACCCACGCGAAATGAGCAACCGTGACATGGCCGAGATGATGGTGGGCAAGACCCTTACCGCGCCAAAACGCGCGGCTGTCTTCACTGGACAGCCCTTGTTGCAAGTATTGGGCCTGAGCGCGCCCGCGCCGCACCAATTCGGAACAAGCCTGAAAGAGATCAGCTTTACCCTACAAGCGGGCGAGGTCTTGGGGATCGGAGGTGTTGCGGGCAATGGTCAGGATGAATTGGTCGCAGCCCTGTCCGGAGAGATGCGCACACATGCTGATATGATCCTATTAGAGGGTCAGGGTATTGGCGCCGATGGGCCAAATGCCCGCCGCGCCCTTGGCCTTTGTGCCGCGCCAGAGGAGCGTAATGGCCACGCCGCCGCCCCCGATATGAGCCTAGTGGAAAACGCATTGATGACCGCGAAAACGCGGCTTTCTTTGTTGAAAAACGGGTTTATTGATTGGCCGCGCAGTCGGGCCTTCGCCCAAGAGGTGATCGCGCGTTTCGATGTGCGCACGCCAAGCCCCGAAACCGCCGCGCGTGCGCTGTCGGGCGGGAATTTGCAGAAATTCGTAATCGGGCGCGAGATCAGCCAAAACCCGCGCGTTTTGGTGATCAACCAACCCACATGGGGCGTTGATGCTGCGGCCGCGGCTGCGATCCGTCAGGCCTTGCTGGACTTGGCCAGTGCAGGATCAGCGGTGCTTGTGATCTCGCAAGACCTTGAGGAGGTGTTGGAAATCACTGACCGCTTCGCGGCATTGAACGAAGGCACCTTATCACAAGCGGTGCCAACATCGGGGCTGACCATGGAGAAAATCGGGTTGATGCTCGGTGGTGCGCATGATCTGGAGGTGGCCCATGCTTAGGCTTGAGAAACGGCCACAGCCTTCGCGCGGGTGGACATATGGCGCGCCCGTCTTGGCGGTGATTTTGACCATCATTCTTGGCATGGGTCTGTTTGCGATTTTGGGCAAAGACCCATTGATCGCGATCAAGACGATTTTCTGGGATCCAATCTTTGGCCCCTTTGCGCATTTTTACCGCCCCGAGATTGTCAAGAAAGCTGCCCCTTTGGTGCTGATCGCCGTGGGGCTGTCCTTTGGGTTTCGGGCGGGAATTTGGAATATCGGTGCCGAAGGTCAGTATATCATCGGCGCAATTTGCGGGGCAGGAGTGGCCTTGGCCTTTTACCCGATGGAGGCGCGCTGGTTGATCTTTCCGCTGATGATCGTTGCGGGGCTCTTGGGGGGGCTTCTTTGGGCGATGATCCCTGCGATTTTACGGGTGGTGTTCAAGACCAACGAAATCCTTGTATCGCTGATGCTGGTCTATGTGGCCGAGGTTTTGATCAAGGCCTTTTCCATTGGCCTTTTGCGCAACCCCGAGGGGTTTGGCATGCCTGGAAGCCGCAATTTGCGGCAATACCCATCGGCCGCCAATTTGGATTTGATCCCCAACACAGGCTTTCATTGGGGGGCTTTAGCGGCGCTGATGGCCGTGGTGGGGGCCTATATCCTATTCACCCGACATCAGTTTGGCTTCAACGTGCGCCTTGCGGGGCAAAGCCCGCGGGCGGCGGGATTCGCAGGGGTCAATGCTAATCGCCTTGTGATCTTATGTATGGGTATATCGGGCGCGCTTGCGGGACTTGCAGGATTGTTTGAGGTGGCAGGGCCATCGGGGCAGATCCTTGGTTCTTTCCCCGCCTTTTACGGGTTTACCGCAATTATCGTGGCCTTTTTGGGGCGGTTGCATCCTGTGGGCATTCTTTTTGCGGGGCTCATCATGGCGCTGACCTATATCGGTGGACAGGCGGCTGAGGCACAGTTGAACCTGCCTGCAGCGGCAATTTTGACCTTTCAGGGCATGTTGCTCTTTTGCCTTTTGGCTGTGGATGTGTTGACCAATTATCGCTTCAAATTCGGCCAAGGGGAGGCGCGCTGATGGATATCAATCCAATCCTGCTTTTGGCCGCGCTGATGGTGGCCTCAACGCCGATCTTGCTTGCGGCAATCGGTGAGTTGGTGGTCGAGCGCGCGGGGGTGCTGAACCTTGGGGTTGAGGGGATGATGATTGTCGGCGCGGTCTGCGGCTATATTGCGGGCCATTCAAGCGGCAACCCTTATTTCGGCTTTCTGGGGGCGGCTAGTGCGGGTGCAGTCGTTTCCTTGGTCTTTGCCGTATTGACCCAATTTCTTTTGACCAATCAGGTCGCCACAGGTTTGGGCCTGACGATGTTCGGCCTGGGCCTGTCATCGCTGATCGGGCAAGATGCGGTTGGATCACCTGATTTGACCGTGGCGAAGCTCTCTTTCCCCATTTTGTCCGATATTCCGGTTTTGGGGCCGATCCTGTTTCGTCATGATCTGATGGTCTATCTGAGCATTGCCATCGTGGCGGGGGTTTGGGCGTTTTTGAAATATAGCCGTGCGGGTCTGATCCTGCGGGCTGTGGGTGAGAATCACGAAGCCGCGCATGCGCTAGGGTATAATGTGCGCCGTGTGCGCGTTCTTGCGATTGTATTTGGTGGGGCCTGTGCAGGGCTTGCAGGGGCCTATATCAGCCTTGTCCGCGTGCCCCAATGGATTGACGGGATCACAGCAGGCGCAGGCTGGATTGCTTTGGCTATTGTGGTTTTCGCCTCTTGGAAGCCATGGCGCTTGATTGCAGGTGCCTATCTTTTTGGCGGTGTCACTGTTCTTCAGCTTAATTTGCAGGCAGAAGGCTTGAAAATTCCTGTCGAATATCTGTCAATGGCCCCATACCTTGCGACCATCATCGTCCTTGTGATGATACGCGCAGGACGGGCGCCTGCCTCATTGGGCAAACCCTTTCACCCCTCGTCATGAGGGTTTCAGCAACGACCAGAGCCTGATCTCTGGCAAACCGGGAGAGTAATTATGAAACGCAGAACACTACTTGCGACTGGCGCAGGTGCCGCCCTTGCCGCAGCAATGGGCATGCCGGCGCGCGCGCAGGACAAGACCAAGGTAGGCTTTATCTATGTTGGCCCGATCAATGATGGTGGCTGGACACAGCACCACCATCACTCCGCAATGGAAATGGTCGAGCATTTTGGCGATGCGGTTGAATTTGTCTATCAAGAGAGCGTCCCAGAAGGCCCAGATGCCGAGCGTGCGATCACCCAAATGGCTTTGGGTGGTGCGGATATTATCTTTACCACATCCTTCGGCTTTATGGATCCAACCGTGAACGTGGCTGCGAATTTCCCTGATGTGAAGTTCGAACACGCAACAGGCTATAAGCAGGCGGATAACGTGTCTGTCTATTCCGCGCGCTTCTATGAAGGTCGCGCGATCCAAGGCACATTGGCGGGTCGTGTCACCACCACCAACAAGATTGGCTATATCGCGTCTGTGCCAATTCCTGAGGTGATCCGTGGCATCAACTCGGCCTATATCCACGCCAAAAAGGTCAACCCTGATGTGGAATTCAAGATCATCTGGATCTTTGAATGGCTGAACCCCGCGAAAGAAGCAGATGCGGCCAAGGCATTGATTGAACAGGGCTGTGACGTTGTTCTGCAGCACACCGACTCGACCGCGCCGCATCAGGCCGCGCGTGAGGCAGGGGGCGTTTATACATTTGGTCAGGCGGCAGATATGGCGGAATATGGCCCGATGCCCCGTATTTCTTCGATCATCGACAACTGGGCGCCCTATTACATCGACCGCGTCCAGGCGGTGATCGATGGCACGTGGTCATCCGTGAACACGTGGGATGGCATCAGCGCAGGAATGGTTGGCATTGGCGAGATTTCCAATGTTGTGCCCGCAGACGTGAAGGCCGAGGCCGAAGCGCTGCGCGATGCAATCGCGGCGGGTGAATATCATCCGTTCACAGGGCCGATCAACAAGCAAGATGGCAGCCCATGGTTGGCTGAGGGCGAAACCGCGTCCGATGGCGACCTTGCGGGTATGTTCTTCTATGTCGAAGGGGTCGAGGGCGATATCCCGTCCTGATCCCAACCCTTATTGGGCGTGAAAGTGGGCGCATCTGCGCCCACTTTTTCTTTGCGGTGGGTTATAGTGCCTGATCTCCCTTTAGGCGTAGAAGCGCCACCAATGCAGCATCGCGGCGCGCGCGCAAATCTGCGCCGCCCATGCTCGCCAATTCCGCTTCGACACCTGCAACCAATTCCGCCTTGAGTGCCTCGGTCAGTTCGGGATGACCAAGGTCTTTCCATCGCGCCTCTTGCGTGGGGCCAAGATGGTCAAGATAAGCGCGATAGCCGCCCGCGCCACCGCCCAAGTGGTAGGTGAGATGTGGCCCCATCAAGGCCCATCTCAGACCTGGCCCATTGGCAATGGCGCGATCAATATCGGCGACATCCGCAATTCCTTTGGCCACAAGATTGACCGCTTCGCGATAGAGTGCTGCGGTCAGTCGGTTGGCGATGTGGCCTTGCACCTCTCGCTTTGCGCGAATGGGCACGCGGTGCAGAGCATGATAATGCGCTTCGGCTTGACCCATTGCCTCTGGTGAGGTGAGGCGGCCTGCAACCAGTTCAACCATCGGGATCAGATGCGGCGGGTTCATTGGATGCGCCACCAAGATGCGCTCAGGGTGTTTGGCGCCCTGCTGTAAATCACTTGCCATGAGTGACGAGGTGCTTGACGCAATCACGACCTCAGCCCCGACCTGAGCCTCGATTTGGCGGATCACCTCATGCTTGACCGCGATCCGCTCTGGCGCATTTTCTTGGACAAATCTGGCCCCTTTAAGAGCCGCATAATCTGGGCTGACATCAGGCGCAGTCGGCTGATGGGCCAACCCCAATTCTGCCAGGTTTGGCCATGCATGGGCCAAAAAGGCTGAAAGATTGTGGCTGCATTCAGGGTCGGGGTCGATAATGACCACTTTATGACCCAATGATGACGCTAAAGCGGCCCAACTCAGACCGATCAAACCACCTCCAACAATTCCAATTTGGCGTAAATTCGACATATATGAAACTTTTTAGGTATTTTTATTGTTTATTAACAATTTCAAATACATGAATTACATCCTCGTAATATGAAATAATGATAACTTAACCCTCCACGACATCTAGTAGTTATTGACTGTTGTGCGTGGATTTGATTCCATACAACTGCCCATAAGGAGTAATTAATCATGAAAAAACTATCTGTTGCAGTTTGCATCACAGCGCTTGTTGCTCTGTCGGCGTGCTCTTCGCAGCCCGTTGCGGCGCCAATCGAAGCGCCTGCGGCAAACAAAGTTCCAGGCTGAGGCTTGCCTCGGATTTCCCCATCACCTGCCACTAGCAGGTGATGGGGCATCTTTCAGTTACCCATCCATCGCGCGGGTAAGTTCTGAAATCTCTACAGCGCGATGTTCCTTCATCGAAATTTGTGCAGCCATTCCCATAATGACGGCCATGTAGCCATCGTTGAGGCTGACTTCGGGTGCTTGGCTTTTACCGCGCACCAAATCTAAGAATTTCTGATGCTGATAAAAGGTTGATCCATTATGGTCGCCTGCTGCCAATAGGGTCGGGTCGACAGCGATGTCGCGGGCGATAGGTCCTTTGGGGTCTCGTGGGCTTTCAATCAATTGCGGGATTGGGGCCTCGCCCAAATGATTGGGCCAGAACCGACCGGGGCCGGGCACATAGGCCTCAATCTTGCCCTTAGGGCCAGTGGCGCAGACCTCTTCTTGATAGCGGCTGCCTTCAGCGAACATGCACAGTTCGAGCAGCGCCCGCGCGCCATTGGCGAAATCCACGATGACAAACCCATTATCGAGGATATCTGGCGTCTCGCCGTCATAGGCCTCGTCTCGGTGGTTCACATCCATCCCACCCGAGGCCAACACCCGCACGGGTTCCGATTTCAGGGCGAGGCGCATCAGGTCAAAGAAATGGCAGCATTTCTCAACAAATGTCCCGCCAGTATAGCGGTTAAAGCGGTTCCAATCGCCAACCTTTTCAAGGAAAGGAAAGCGATGCTCGCGCAAAGACAGCATCTTGATCCCCCCTGTGGCCCCTTCGGCGGCCTCAAGGAAGGCGGTGATTGGCGGCATATAACGATATTCCATCGCGACCCAAATAGGCGCGGGATAGTTGTCACGGATCTCGCGCAGGCTGTCTTGTTGCGCGGGATCCGTAAAGAGCGGCTTTTCCACGAGGACGGGCAGGGGGCGATGTATGGCGAGATATGTTAACTGCTCGACATGGCGGAAATTTGGGCTGGCGATCAGGTAACAATCGAGATCGGGATGGGCCACCAGTGCCTCAAGGCTATCGTAAAGCGTGGCCTTCGGTGCAAGGGCCAGTGATTTCGCAGCCATACCTGCATCGGGCTCGAAAATCGCGGCCACCTCCGCCCCGTCTAGCAGGGCGATATTTTGCAGATGTTCTTGGCCCATCATACCGCAACCGATGATGCCGTAGCGTGTGATTTGAGACATTTGTCCTCTCTACTTTAGACGCTGCACATAATGTGCACGCGTGTGGTCAATCCAATTTCGGGAATATTCAATGATGCCCCGACCATCTGCATGGCTGTAACGCTCAACAAAGGGGGCGGGGCTTGTGGCTGGGCGCGCGAAATCGGGCGGCACCCAATCGGGGATGGGGGCGATGCTGACATAATCCTCAGCTTGAAGGATCCGCAGGCCTAATTGCACACGATAGGTCAGATACAACGAATCAGACAGCTTTTCGGCCTCCAATCGGCCCGCAGCCCCGTCTAGCCAGATCTCCTCCACCGCCACTGGCAGAGAATTGAGGAACCTCAAACGGCGGATTCGCGTGGCATGCGAGGCCGTGCCAAAACTGGGCAGATCGGCGGGTTTCGCGAGATAGTCCAACGCAAAAACTTGCGCGCTTGGCAGCCCGCCGCCTGTGCGAAGTTCGAGGCGAAACATCGAGTAAATCGAACTGATCTGTGCGCTTGATTGCACATAATTTCCAGAACCCTGCACGCGGCGCAAAAGACCTTTTTCTTCAAGAATATCGAGGGATTTTCGCAATGTGCGCACCGTGGTTTGATACTGCGCAGCCAGCGTGCGTTCGGGCGGCAGGCGGCTGCCATCGGGCAGGCGTCCCGCTGCGATTTCACGGATCAAGACCTCGCTTAATTGTACGTAAAGCGGCAGTGCCGATGAGGCGGGTCTGCGGTCGATTTGATCGCGCATCGAAGCGGCCTTTCGAAAAAATTGATACACTATTGATCCAGATCAAGGACACGGCTAATTTCGGGGAAAGTCAAGCGGCAGCGATGACGATCAGATCAACGCGCCGCAGGGAGGGGAGAAGAGATTTGAGCGTGGTTCCCATCACATCTGCCGATCTAGATGCCGCCGAAGTATCGTGGTTTGCTGCGCTTTGCTCGGATGATTATCAATTCTTGGGCGTGCCAGATGGGGCGTTGCGCTCATCTTTTGCGCATTGCTCGGATATTGTGAAAACCGCTGAAAACCACGGCTTTCGCAATGTGCTGTGCCCCTCGTCCTATCAGGTGGGACAAGACACGCTGAGCTTCGTTGCGGGCTGTGCGCCGATCACCTCCAAGATTAACCTGCTGGCGGCTGTGCGCTGTGGCGAGATGCAGCCCATTATGTTGGCGCGCACCATCGCAACACTCGATCACATGCTGGAAGGCCGCCTGACTGTTAACATCATCTCTTCGGATTTTCCCGGTGAGGTGGCCGACAGTTCATTTCGCTATCAGCGTTCGCGCGAGGTTGTGGAAATCCTGAAGCAGGCATGGACGCAGGACGAGATCAATTACAAAGGCGAAGTTTATAACTTTGAAGGCCTGACCACAGATCCCGCGCGTCCCTATCAAAAAGGCGGGCCGCTGCTGTATTTCGGAGGTTACTCGCCTGATGCGCTTGAGCTTTGCGGTCAGCATTGTGATGTCTATCTCATGTGGCCTGAGCGCGAGGAAGAGTTGCGTGGACGGATGCAGGCCGTGAATGCCGTGGCCGAGCGTTATAAGCGCACGCTTGATTACGGTCTGCGCGTCCATGTGATTGTGCGCGACACCGAGGCCGAAGCGCGCGAATATGCCGAATATATCGTTTCGAAACTTGACAAGGATCAGGGGGACGCGATCCGCAATCGCGCGCTTGATGCCAAATCCCTTGGGGTGAGCCACCAGTCGAAAAACCGCGAGATTGCGGATGATGCCGGCTATATCGAACCCCATCTTTGGACGGGTGTTGGCCGCGCGCGGTCTGGCTGTGGGGCGGCGCTTGTTGGCTCTACAGATCAGGTTTTGTCACGGCTTGAGGAATACCAGAAAATGGGCATTCGCGCCTTTATTCTTTCGGGGTATCCGCACAAAGACGAGGCAGAGCATTTTGGCAGCCGCGTGTTGCCGCAGATGAAAACTTGCTCTTTGCCCCATGAATATGGCCGCGTGCCCGCTACATTGCCAAATACACCCCTAGGCGGAGGCGTTCGCAAATGACCAAAACACCCCCCACCATGCCCCGCGTCCAAATCGCCGAGGGCCTGAGTTTTAGCCGTCTTGTCTACGGGATGTGGCGGCTTGGCGATGACACGGATACCTCCACCGATCATGTCATCGCAAAAATCGAAGCCTGCCTTGCCCAAGGGATCACAACCTTTGATCAGGCGGATATTTATGGCGCTTATACCGCTGAGGGCATTTTGGGTGCCGCGTTGCGCGCGCGGCCCGATCTGCGGGCCAAAATGGAAATCGTCACAAAATGCGATATCGTGGCCCCGATTGGCCGCTATTCTGACGCGCCTGTAAAATTTTACGACACATCCGCAGCTCATATCACGCAATCTGTCGACACCTCTTTGCGCGAGATGGGGATTGATCAGATTGATCTGCTACTCATTCACCGCCCCGATCCGCTGATGGATCACCACGAGACGGGGGCCTGCCTTGATGGATTGATCAAAGCGGGCAAGATCCGCGCAGCGGGCGTGTCGAATTTCCGCCCTTGGGATTGGGAGTTGCTTCAATCCGCGATGAGCGCGAAATTGGTGACCAACCAAATTGAGCTGTCGCTGTCTCATATCGCGCCCTTCACAAATGGGGATTTGAGTTTCCATCAACGCCATGCACAGCCCGTCATGGCGTGGTCACCTTTGGGGGGTGGTGCGCTGATGACGACACGCGAGGGGTTGTTGGCCACGCGTCTTGACGCGATTGCGGCAGAGCAGGGCGTGGATCGTGCGGCTGTTGCTGTGGCCTTTCTCTTGGCCCATCCTTCGACAATCTTGCCTGTGCTTGGCACGAATGCGTTGCCGCGTATTGCCACTATTTCAGACGCGCTGCGCGTGCGTATTGATCGGCGCGATTGGTTCTCGCTTTACGAGGCCTCGCTTGGCCACGAGGTCGCCTGATGGATCAGAAGATGCGCCGCCACCCCCTCAGCAGCTTTGTGCCCGACCCGGCAAACCCGCGCGCCTTTCGCACGGCGCTTGGGTGTTTTGCAACGGGTGTCACCATTGTTACAGTGGCAAGCGATGAGGGGCCCGTGGCCATCACAGCGAATAGTTTTACATCCGTGTCTCTCGATCCTGCATTAGTCTTGTGGTCGATTGATCGCGCTTCGCGCCGCTACCCCTTTTTCGGTGAGGCCCCTGCCTATGCCATTCATGTTTTGGGGGTGGATCAAGAAGATCTTTGCTGGCGCATTGCGCGAGATGCAAAGGGGCTTGGGCCCGATGATTTTGATATGAATGCCGAAGGTGTGCCCGTGCTGCATGACTGTCTTGCGCGGTTTGAATGTACAGCTTGGGCCAATTACGCGGGCGGTGACCATGACATCATGGTCGGCCAAGTGCAGCGTGCGGGCTATCGCGACTTGGGTGGGTCGCTGGGATTTTTCCGCGGCAAGCTTGGCCATTTCACCGTGAGGGAGACTGAGCCCGCATAACCAAGTTACCCCGATGAAAAGGGGGAAAGTGAGACGACCAAAACCAACGGTAATGTTTAAGGGAGGAATTACATGACCGCTAAGTTTACCAGCACTGCAATTGCAGCACTTATGGTTGCAAGCGCAGCCCCCGCTTTCGCGGATGAAATTACGTTTTTGTGCTACCAGGACGGCAATGAATGCGATGTGATCGGCGAAATGCTGCCCGAATTCACCGCTGCCACAGGCCATACTGTTAACATGGAAACCGTTGCCTATGACGTGATCCGTGATCAGTTGGAAAACCAGTTGCAAACGGATGCGGCCCCTGATGTCGCACGCGTGACCAATTTGGGCGGCTTGAACCAGTATTACCTTGATCTCGCGCCCTATGTCGATCGTGGCCCATGGGAAGCGGCCTATGGCGCAACCCTGCCGTGGTTCCGCGCACCAGGTGCGGGGGATGATGGCATTTACGGGTGGATGACCCAGCTGACTGTGACAGGTCCCTATGTCAACGTCTCGCTCTTTGAAGATGCGGGCGTGGATATGCCAGGTGATGGCGCCACATGGGACGATTGGGCAACGGCCTTGGCCGAAGTTCAGGCCGCAACAGGCGTGACCGCAGGCTTGGCTATGGATCGCACGGCGCATCGTATGGCGGGCCCCGCGTTTTCCTATGGCGCGAAGTTCTTTGATGATGCGGGCAACCCGATCCTTGTGGATGAAGGGTTCCGTAACTTTGCAGAAACATTTGTGGGTTGGCACGCCTCGGGCTTGATGCCCGCAGAAGGGTGGCCTGCAGGTGAGGGTACGCAATATCGCAACGCTGCACCGCTGTTCCAATCAGGCGAAGCTGTAATGCATATGTCGGGCTCGTGGATGATCAATTCCTACTCGGAAAACATCACCGATTTCGAATGGCGCGCGGTTCCAGCGCCATGTGGCGTAGGTGGCTGTGGCGCAATGCCAGGGGGTGCCGCGATCACGGCGTTCAAATCGACCGATGCACCTGAAGCAGCTGCGGCCTTTATTGATTTCCTCGCCTCTGAGGAAAATGCGGCCCGCTTTGCATCTGCAACCCGCAACATCACTGCGCATCAGGGCCTTCAGGCTTCGGGTGTTGATTATGGTGATGCATCCCCTGCCGTTGCGGCGGCGCTGTCTGTCTTTGCGGCAAATGCTGGCAAGGCAGCAGAAACCACACCGCAGGCTTACACCTTCCAAGGTTACGCCAAGAATTTCGTAATCTATGGTGTTGTGCCTGACTACCTGACCAAAGCAATCACTGGCGAAATGAGCCTTGATGATGCTTTGGCCGCGATTGATGCGGATGTTGCCGCACAAATCGCCCAGTAAGTGAACCAAAGGACGACCCTGCAATGATTGACGCCTTCATCGCCGCATTTGCAGGGTCACCTTGGCCACTTTATCTGGTTCTATACTTGGCCGTGGGGTGGGTGTTGATCCGCCCCACTGGCCCAATCACGGGGCATTTAGCCTCGATCATGGGATGGCCGATTGAGATGACACAGCGCCTCGCAGGCGCGACTGGTCTGCCCTATTTGTTCCTTTTGCCCAATATGTTGGTCTTTGGCCTGTTCACCTTTGCCCCGATGTTTATCAATTTGGGGTTCGCGGTGACCGAAGGCCAATCCATTCTCTTTGATGAGCGTGCCTTCGCAGGTCTTGATAACCTGCGCCGTCTTGTGGCCGAAACACAGATTGACACGGGCGCCGCCAATCTTGAGGACGACAAGTTTTTCTCGGCCGTCTACGACACGGCGATCTTCGTGATTTTCCAAGTGCCCGTTATGATCCTCGCGGCGCTTTTATCTGCGCTTGCCCTGAACCGCCAAATCATCGCGCGCGGCTTTTGGCGGGCGGTGTTTTTCTACCCTGTGATGCTGTCGCCCGTGGTGGTCGGATTTTTGTGGAGTTTGATCCTCAAGCGGCAAGGCGTCTTGAGCCAAAGCCTGATCATGTGGGGCTGGATTGAGGAGCCGATCCAATGGCTCACCGAACCGTCATGGACAATGTTTTGGTCTGTCTTCGTCTACACTTGGGCGCATCTTGGTTTCTATATGCTGATCCTGCTTGCAGGGTTGCAGGCAATCCCGCGCGATGTGTATGAGGCTGCTGAAATGGATGGCACATCCGCCTTTCGGCAATTGACTCGCATCACCATCCCGCTGCTTGCGCCGACCCTGTTGGTGGTCACAGTTCTGTCGCTGATCAAAGCCTTTCAAGCATTTGAGGAACTCTATGCCATGTCGGTGCGGTGGTCTTCGCTTGTGGCGTATATTTTTGAAACATCAGGTCTGCGGGGGCAGGCCACAGCCAATGGTCTGGGGGTTGCGGCGATGGCATCGTTGATTGTGGCTGCGGTTTTGATCGTGCTGTCGTTGTTCCAGGTTTGGCTCTCATCGCGGGGGGCACGGCAATGAGCGGGGCATGGGCATTTCTGACCCGCAAGGCAGGCGGGCCACGCGCGAATTGGTTGGATTACCTCACCTATGCCTATCTTTTGCTTGGCGTGATTGTGATCCTCGTGCCTGTGCTGTGGCTGGGGCTGAATTCGTTGAAATCTTCGGCGCAGTTGGAACGCCAAGACCTATCGCTTTTGCCTGCCCGCTATGAACAGGTGGCGCGCGCCACAGTCACAGGGCCAGAGGGCAAGCGCATTTTCTACATCAATGATCTGCCCTATTGGGTTTTGGATTGGTCGGATCTGCCCGATGCGCAAAAGGCACGACACGATTTATCCGCCTTCTTGTCAGGGTATGATGGGGATGCACTTTATGCTTTGCGGGCACATTTGGGCCTTTTGCCTGAGATGACGCGTGACTTGGTTGCACGGGAAAACCTGCCTGATTGGATTTTGCGCTATGTGTCCATGTCGGCTCAGGCCCGCAGTGAATATGATGTTTCGGCCATCATCGCGGGGCTTGGCCCCGAAGATCAGCGACTTTTGTCGGAATTTCTATCGCTTGATCCTTACGAGCCATCCGCTATTTCCGTTCAGATTTTGGCCCGCGCCCCTGATCCAGTTACAGGCATTGAGACACTGTTTGGGGTGTCGCGCATCAACCCCACGCGCGACACAACGCCTGCGCGCTATGTTGATAACCGCAGCGCGGAGGTGGTGCAGCTTGCCACGGCCACCATTCGTACAGAGCGCAGCTTTGCCCCCAGTTGGGAAAACTACACCGATCCCCTTTTAGGGCGTGCCTTTGGCGTAAACGTGAATTTTGCGACCTGCTTTACCAATTCGGTTTTGGTTACAGCCATAGCCACGGCCCTGACCTTGCTCATCAATTCGATGGCGGCCTTTGCGCTGGCGAAATATAAATTCCGCGGCCAAGTTTTGTTCTTTGTGATCATCTTGGCCACGCTGATGGTGCCCCCCACCATCACGCTTGTGGGCTTGTTCAAGGCAATCAATGCCACGGGCCTGTCAGGGTCGATCTGGGGCGTTATCATTCCAGGGGCGGCCACCCCAACGGGGGTGTTTTTGCTCCGCCAATATATGCTGTCGATCCCCGATGAGTTGATCGAGGCAGCGCGCATGGATGCGGCGAGCGAATGGAAGGTCTATTGGCGCATCATTTTGCCTTTGGCCTTGCCCGCGATTGCGGCCTTGGCAATCCTATCGGTGATCTGGCGTTGGAATGATCTGATCTTGCCGATGGTGGCCATCGCGACCACCAAAGAGGCCTATACAATTCAACTTTGTCTGCTTGAATTCCGTGGCGAGCATCTCAGCCAAGAGCATTTCCGCCTCGCTATGACCATGGTCAGCCTCGTGCCTGCGACCTTGGTCTTTGTGTTCTTGCAGAAATACATCACCACGGGCATTGCCAATACGGGATTGAAATAGTGAGTGACCTACAGCTGAAATCAGTGATCAAGCGCTACGGCTCGGTCGAAGTGATCCATGGCATTAATCTTGAGATCAAGTCAGGCGAGTTTTGCGTCTTTGTTGGCCCATCTGGCTGCGGAAAATCCACGCTGCTGCGGATGATTTCGGGGCTTGAGGGGATCACGGGCGGCGATGTCGTGATCGATGGGTCTGTGGTCAACCATGTGCCCGCGGCACAGCGTGAATTGGCGATGGTGTTTCAATCCTATGCGCTTTATCCACATATGTCGGTGCGCGGAAACCTGTCTTTTGGGCTTGAGAACCTCAAAATGCCGAAAGCCGAAATTTCCCGCCGCGTGGAGGAAGCCGCGCGTATGCTCCGCATTGAGGCGTATCTGAACCGTCGTCCTGGTCAATTGTCAGGCGGTCAGCGTCAGCGGGTTGCCATCGGCCGCGCGGTTGTGCGCGAGCCAAAGATTTTCCTTTTTGACGAGCCGCTGTCCAATCTTGACGCTGAGCTGCGCGTGACGATGCGCCGCGAGATTGGCAACCTCCATCGCCGCCTTGGGAACACGATGATCTATGTGACCCATGATCAGGTCGAGGCGATGACAATGGCCGATAAAATTGCGGTTTTGCGCGATGGCAGGCTGGAACAATTCGGAACCCCGTTAGAGCTGTTCAATAATCCAGATAACCGCTTTGTTGCGGGCTTTATCGGGTCGCCTGCGATGAACTTCCTGAAGGGCGAAATCGCCGAAGGTGGGGTGGCTTTGGCCGCCGGGGGGCACATTCCCCTTGGGCCGCGCAGCGGTGTCGGTCAAGGCGATGCAATCGAATTGGGCATCCGCCCACGCGACATTAGCATTGCCAAAACAGGCGGCGTGAAGGGCGAAGTGACCGAAGTCGAACAATTGGGCAGCGAAAGCTATATCTTTGTCACCCTGCCGTCAGGGGAGCCGCTGGTGATCCACCAAGCGGGTCAGACTGATATCGCCATTGGCCAAACAGTTGCCGTCAAGCTTGCCCCTGAGGCCGTTCACATCTTCCGTGCCGATACAGGGCGCGTGTGTCGGTGACCCTGCGCAACGCTGACATCCTCTCTGGCCTTCAGCGCATTGGGCCAGGGTTGCTGATGGCGCTTTTGGTGGCGATGGCTGCGCAATTCCTGTCTGATCATTACGGTGCGCCCGTGATGCTGATGGCGATTTTGCTCGGCATCCCATTTCATTTCCTCTCGCAAGAGCCGCGTATGGCCGCAGGCATCCAATTCGCGGCCCGCACCGTTCTGCGCATTGGGGTGGCGCTGCTTGGCCTTCGCATTAGCGCGCAATTGTTAGCAGGCATTGGCGTGGCCGAAGCGGTTATGCTGGCGATGGCGGTCGTCACCACGATTGGCGCGGGAATTTGGCTGGCCCCGCGTTTTGGCAGATCGGGCTATTTTGGGTTTCTTGCGGGTGGCTCTGTTGCCATTTGTGGTGCCTCTGCGGCGCTTGCCATTTCAGCGTTGCTGCCAAAACGGCATGTGGCCGAAGATGATGTCACCTTCACTGTGGTGGGGGTGACGGTGCTCTCGAGTGTCGCGATGATCATCTATCCGATGATCGCCACCTCGCTTGGTCTGTCGACCCATATGGCAGGGATATTCCTAGGCGGCACCATTCACGATGTGGCCCAAGTTGTGGGGGCGGGCTATTCCATCTCGGATGAGACGGGGGATCTTTCCACCTTGGTCAAATTGTTTCGCGTGATGATGTTGGCCCCCGTGATTTTGGTGGCGTCTTTGATCCTGCGCAAAGCCCATCTTGAGGCGGGCGAGGGCGGGAAAGCCCCGCCGCTCATCCCTGCTTTCGTGGCGGGGTTCATTGCATTGGCCATTCTGGGCACGATGCAGCTTGTGCCGCCGCTGATCACAGAGAGCGTGAACATTGTCTCGCGAAGCTGCCTTGTGGTGGCCGTTGCCGCCGTTGGGATGAAAACCTCGTTGCAGGCATTTGCATCAGTTGGGCGCAGCGCCTTGGCGTTGTTGATCACCCTGACGCTGCTGATTGCGGCTTTGGTGGCCATTGGCCTCGCGGTCTTAGTCTAGGCCTACTTGTTTTGCGGGGCTGATTTGCAGACCCGTATTTTGGCGCGCACCTTGTTCATGCCGATCTCAAAGGCGGCATGATCAGCCAATATCTTCGCGCGCGACCGATAGGGTTTTAAGGATGGCATAGACCGCCCGCCCTTCGTTCAGGCCCAATAGATGGGCCGAGCGGCGGGTCACACGGGCCAAGATCCGCCCCAATTTCGTGTCGACTGCGACCAAAACGGCGGGGCCATCGCCGCTGCGCATACTGTGAATTGTGCCTTCGATGACATTGAGCGCGGATAGTCCTTGTGGTTTTTGGGTGGCTAAAATCACTTCATGCGCGGCAATACGCAGTTGTAATTTTCGCCCCAAATCGCCACTCAGACGCGGCACAAAAAGTGCCACATCGGCGTTGCGTAATTCGCTGACCCCATCCGCGTGATGCGCCGTCAGCGTGGCCTCAATAACGGCCCCCGCTTCGCGTGACCCTGCAGGCAGGCTATGGGGGTCAGAAAAGACCTCGCTTGGGTGCCCTTGCGCCTGTATCCGCCCCGCCTCAATCGTGATCACTTCTGTTGCTAAGCGCGCAACCTCGGTGGGGGCGTGACTTACATAAAGAATGGGAATGTCCATTTCATCGCGCAGACGTTCAAAATAGGGCAGGATTTCTTGCTTCCGCGACTCATCAAGGGCTGCCAGTGGCTCATCTGCCAGAAGGATACGGGGGGCCGCTAACAACGCGCGCCCGATTGCCACGCGTTGCTTCTCGCCGCCTGATAGCATCGCGGGTCGCCGCTGTAAGAGGTGCCCGATCCCCAACATCTCGACAATATCCGCGAAATTCGGGGCAGGGCGCGCGCCGCGATAGCGCATCCCATAACGAAGATTTTTCGCAACGCTCAGATGCGGAAAGAGGCGCGCTTCTTGAAAAATATAGCCCGCTTGGCGCTCATGCGCGGCAAGATTTATCCCACGCGCAGGGTCAAACAGATCCATATCCCCCACGCGGATATAGCCGTCATCAGGCGTGATAAGACCCGCGACTGCATTGATCACGGTGGTTTTGCCTGCGCCCGAGCGGCCAAAAAGGGCGGTGATCCCGCGGGCGGCTTGGAAGTCGAGATCAAGTGAAAACGCACCGATCTGGTGACGAAGCCTTAGATCAAGCATCATGTCCCCCGATACGTTTGGACAAAGCCCGCGCCAGAATTTCCGACAAAACGAGGGCAAGAATAGCGATAAAGATCGACACGGCCACTAAGATCAGCGCGCCCTGTTTCCCGTCTGGTTGCTGCAAAAATGTGTAAATCGCCGAAGGGATTGTGCGGGTTTGATTTGGAATATTCGAAACGAAGGTGATGGTGGCGCCAAATTCCCCCATAGCCTTTGCAAACCCCAAAATCGCGCCAGCCAGAACCCCTGGCAGGCTCAGAGGCAAGGTGAGGGTGGCAAAGACCGCCCAAGGCGGCGCGCCTAGGCTGCGGGCTGCATCCTCAAGTTTGGGGTCAACCGCCTCAAGCGATAGGCGCATCGCGCGCACCATCAGCGGAAAGGCCATGACCGCCGCGGCAAGGGCTGCACCCGTCCAATGAAAGGCAAAGCCCAGACCTAGTGCAGCCAAGGCTTGCCCCACGGGGGCCTGCGCGCCAAAGGCCAAAAGCAGCACATATCCCGTCACCACAGGCGGCAAGATCAGGGGCAGATGAACCGCTGCATTCAATATTTGCTTTCCAAAAAAGTTACAGCGCGCCAACAGATAGGCAACCCAAAGTGCGACAGGCAGGCTGGCCAAGGTGGCCCAAAAACTGACCTTAAGGGATAGCGCGATTGCGGCCCATTCTGCGGGGCCGAGAAGATCACTCATTTCTCAGCCTCCGCCAGTGTCTCAAATCCATTCGCCGTGAAAATCATCTCCGCGTCATCCCCGCACAGATAGGCGAGAAAAGCCGCGGCCGCAGGTTTCATCTCCGCACCAAGCGCGGCGGCAGGGTAGCGGATTGGGTCGTGATTGTCTGCCGAGAAGGTGCCAATGATATGCACCTGCGTGCTGATCATAGCATCGCTGCGATAGACCACTCCAAGGGGGGTTGCTCCCGCTGCAACTTGGGCAAGGGCGCTGCGCACATTGTCGAATTGCGCGACCCGATCCGCGACCGTGTCCCAAAGGTCGAGATGGCTGAGCGCGGCGCGACCATAAATCCCTGCAGGCACGGCATCAACAAGGGCCATGGCCAGATAACCGCCGTCTAGCAAATCGGCCAAATTGATCTCGGGCGTGATATTCTGATCCGATTGATCTAGACCTTCCCCATGCGCCACAAGAACCAATCGATTGCCCAAGAGATCAAACCTAGCATCGGGCGTAATCAATCCCGCTTGGGCGATGCGATCCATCCAGTCGGTATTGGCTGAGATAAAAATATCGGCAGGCGCGCCCTGTTCAATCTGACGGGCCAGCGTAGAGGACCCTGCATAAACCATGCTGACCTCGAAATCGCTTGCTGCCTCAAATTTCTGTTCGATTTCATCTAGGGCTGTCGCAAGGCTAGAGGCCGCGAACACTAATATCTCTTCAGCCCGTGTCAAAGTCGGGCTAAGGCACAGCATAAGGGCCAAAAACATAAGACGGATCGGGGCGTTCATAGGGGCAGAGTTTCCGCGACCAATGCCGCTTGTGCAAGGGTCTTATGCGCTATTGATAACCTCTGCTGGATAGCCACGCCACCGTGGGCGCGCATCGCCAACGCGGCGCGGTGTTATGACCAAAAGTCCCGCGGGGGGATATCTTTATGTGCATGATGCTGCCTCGGGCCATTTCCCTTTAACTGTATATCGACCCGCGCCCCCTGACAAGAAACCCCAACTTTAGCCCCCTTGTTGTTTCATGGCTTTGTCACCTTTCTGTTGCGCGGTCGTAACTTAGATAGGGCAATGGCGTGGGGTACTCTGTTTTACCCAAGGGGGATACCTGATGAACCTGCGCATGCTTTTGGCCACAACAGGCCTTGCTTTGTTTGCAGGGCCTGCATTGGCCCAAGATATGAACTTTAACCGTATCGCGTCTTTTCCAGTTGCCGCGAATACGCCCGATGCCGAAGAAACCTCAGCCGAGATTATCGCGGCCACGGGCGATGGCATGACATTGGTCTATTCCGACAGCCCTGCAGGTGTGATCGGTTTTATCGACATCACTGATCCCGCGAACCCTGTTGCCGCAGGCGTATTTGCGCTGCCAAATGGCGAGCCAACAGCCGTATCCGCGCTTGGAAACACGGTGTTTGTCGCGGAAAACACATCGGAAAGCTTCACCAACCCGTCAGGCGTTTTGCATGCGATTGATGCAGGGAGCCGTGACGTTCTCGCCTCTTGTGATCTGGGTGGACAGCCCGACAGCACGGCTGTTGCCCCCGATGGCAGCTTCATCACTGTTGCGATTGAGAACGAGCGAGACGAGGATCTGGGCGATGGCCGCGTGCCGCAAATGCCTGCGGGTCATTTGGTGATCCAACCCTTGGGTGAAAATGGCGCGATGGATTGCGCGGCGCAGATCCGTGTTGATCTGACAGGGCTTGCTGATATCGCCCCAGAAGACCCTGAACCAGAATTCGTTGACGTGAACGCCAATGGCGACATCGTTGTGACGATGCAGGAAAACAACCACATGGTTGTCGTTTCTGCTACAGGTGAGGTGCTCAGCCATTTCTCGGCGGGTGAGGTGACGCTTAACGGCGTGGACACCGAGGAAGAAGGCGCGCTGATCTTTGACCAGACCATCACAGTCCCGCGCGAGCCTGATGGGGTGCAGTGGATCGATACAGACCATTTCGCGATTGCAAATGAAGGCGATATGGATGGTGGCAGCCGCGGCTTTACCGTGTTCAACCGCGATGGCACCGAAGTTTTTGAGGCAGGCACGGCTTTTGAATACGCGATTGTGGAAATCGGCCATTACCCCGAAAAGCGCTCTGGCAACAAAGGTGTCGAGCCTGAAGGGATGGAATTTGCAACATTTGGCGGCGTGCCAATGATGTTCCTATTGGCCGAACGCTCCTCTATCGTGGGCGTCTATGATATGTCGAACCCTGCTCAGCCTGTATTGGCACAGCTTCTGCCCTCTGGCATTTCCCCTGAGGGTGCGATTGCGATCCCCTCGCGGAATATTTTGGCCACGGCCAATGAATATGACGCGCGGGGCGATGGCGGCGCGCCTGCCCATGTGATGATCTATGAATATCAAAACGCCCCTGCCGTATATCCGCATCTGACGAGCGCAGGTATGGATGAGTTGACAGGCTGGGGTGCGATCTCGGGGCAGGTTATGGCTGAAGATGGAACACTCTATGCAGTGGCTGACAGCTTCTATGCCATGCAGCCAACCATCTTCCACATCGATGTTAGCCAAACCCCTGCGCGTATTGTTGATGCAATTCGCGTCACCCGCGAAGGTCAGCCCGCGCAGTTGATGGATATGGAAGGCATCGCGCTTGATGGTGAGGGCGGTTTCTGGGTCGCCTCAGAAGGGCGCAGTGACCGCTTGGTGCCGCACGCGATCTATCACATTGGGGCCGATGGCGCGATTGAGGATTACATCGCCCTGCCAAATGAATTGCTGGCCGTGGAGCAGCGTTTCGCGTTTGAGGGGATCACCCGTGTTGACGATATGCTGTATATGGCCGTGCAGCGTGAATGGCGCGATGATCCTGAAAACCATGTGAAGGTTCTGGGCTATAACCTAGAAACCGAAGCGTGGAGCGTGGCACATTACCCGCTGACCGAAGCATCTACGGGTTGGGTTGGTCTTTCGGAAATCGTTGCGCATGGTGATGACCTCTACTTCCTCGAGCGTGACAATCAACTGGGTGATGCAGCAATGACCAAGCTGATCACCCGCGTCTCAATGGATCAGATGGCGGGGATGGTCGCGCTGGGCGAAACGCCACCCGTTCTGACCAAAGAGATTGTTGTCGATCTGCTGCCTTATCTGACCTCGACAGGCGGCTTTGTCTTGGACAAGGTCGAAGGCCTGGCAATCGCCGAAGATGGCACAATGTGGGTGTCCACCGACAATGATGGTGTGGACGACCATTCTGGCGAAACGATGCTGTTCGCGATCTCGGCGCAGTAACCATCGGTAGTTTGACTGAGCGAAAAACGCCCCTCGCAAAGCGATTTGCGGGGGGTTTCTTATGCCAAATGTTGGCTTTCGATATGATGAAACCGCCCCGTCTCATCCTCGCCCATAAGGGCCAATGAGGCGACCTCAAAGGGCTGCGGGATCACAGGCGCGAAATGCGCATGCAGACGGGACACCAGATCATTAGCCTCGGATTGTGGCAGGCGGCCTGACAAGGTCAGATGAAAGCGGAATTCTTCCATCACATAGGGATAGCCCCATGCGACCAACATCTCCTCCTGACGGGGGGTGAGGTTGGCTGATCTGCGCTTGGCCAATTCCGCCTCGGATGCAGGCGCGCGAAACGGATCCAACCCTTTGACCATCGTTGCGGCCAGCTCTTGGAGCGCGGGATTATGACTTGCGGGGACAGCGGCGACAAAGCCCCCCAAACGGCGGATTTCCAAAACGGGGATTTCAACCCGCGATGTTGCTTTGCACAATTCCCGGAACCTTGCCGCAAGGTCATGGGCGCTTTGACCTTTGGCCAGTTTGAAAGGTGGCTTGATCGTTGCGTGAAACCCATATTTGCGGGGGGTGTCGGTGATTTGTGCGATGGGCCGCGATAGGCCCGCAAGCTCGGGATGCGTGCGCGCAGCGCCTTGGCGGCTGCACCAGCCCAACCAATCCGCCCCAAGGCGATAAAACCCGCCATCGGGCAGAAAATATACCGCATATCGGCTATAGTCGGACATTCCGCGTTCCCCCTTTTGGCTTGGGGTCGGCCTAGGTTCTGCGTCCTGATTTGGCAATGATTAATTAACCAATAAGGTCTATCCTCTGGTCGTGGCAGATGGTGGACACCACCCCCCCCCTTTGGGGGTGCTGTCCCAAACACCGCTGCCCTTGGCCGAGTTTCACTTACCCGAACGGGGGATCGGTCGCACATATCATGGTTTAATCCTAATTCCGCTGCAAGGCATGCGCTATGGTCGCCCCTAATTCGTAATAGACCGCGCGCAATTGACCAAATCCCGTTACCGATTTTTGCAATGGTGGCATCGGCCAGAGGTTGCGGTTTTGTTGTAAAAGGGCCTGCGCGGCCGCTGTGCCAAATACGGTTCCAGGGCCTATCCCGCGCCCTGAATATCCAAACACCGCCGCACCATTTGACCTGATCTCCAAGACTTTGGGAATATGGTCGCCCGTCATGGCGATACGCCCTTGCCAGATATGGCTAAAGCCTTGACCTGCCAATTGCGGGAAGGTTTGCGCCAATTTGCGCGCTGCCCACGCGTGATGCGTGCCGCCCCCAAGCCGCCCTTCAACATTGCCAATCGCGCCCAAAATCAGGCGCCCTGCCGCATCCATGCGGAAGGAACTCATGACCATTGCCGTATCCCATGCCCCTTCACCGCCCGCTAGAATTTCGGCGCGCAAGCTCTGCGGCAGGGGTGTCGTGGCAAATTGGCTATAATAAACGGGGATGAAGCTGGGCCTGTAACTGGAAAATCCGGCCATGTGATAGGCATTAGTGGCAATCAATGCGGATCGCGCGGTGATCTCGCGCCCTGCGGCGCGCGCCACCCAAGCGCGGCCCTGATGGGTTAAATCTTCAACTGTGAGGGGGGCAAAGATCTGTGCCCCTGCCGCTTGGGCCGCGCGGGCAAGCCCGCGTGCGTAAGCCAGAGGTTGAATCGTGCCAGCACGCGCATCAAACAGCGCGCCTGCAAAGTTAGGGCTGCCCGTGCGTGCGGTGGTTTCCTCGACATCAAGCAACTGCAAGGGCGCGCCATATTGGTTGCCTTGGCGATGGCGGGTTTTCAGATCATCCAATCCCGCCGCGTTATGGGCCAGGTGCAAGGTGCCGTTACGCGTGGCTTCGCAGGCGATATTCTCGCGCGCGATCAGATCAAAGACACGGGCAGGGGCCGCGCCAAGCGTATCAATCAGCGCTTCACCCGTTTTGACGCCGAGGGTTTTGATGATCTCCTGCGGCGGCAACCACAGGCCTGCGTTCACGAGGCCCACATTGCGCCCCGATCCACCATGGCCAATCTCTTGCGCCTCAAGAAGCGCGACCTTGGCGCCCATGCGTGCGGCCTCTAACGCCGCGGAAAGGCCCGTGAACCCGCCCCCGATGATCAAGAGATCAACCGCGCTTGGTAAAGCGTCTGCGCTGTCGGCTGTCACCTGCTCGCGCGCGGTGCTGTGCCACAGATTGCCCTTTGATCCAAAAGCCCCAGACGCCTGCATCGGCGCGCCCCTTTGTGATTAGAAAAACGCCTGAAGCCCTGTTTGCGCGCGCCCCAAAATCAGGGCATGCACGTCATGTGTGCCTTCATAGGTGTTGACCGTCTCAAGGTTCTGCGCGTGACGCATCACATGATATTCGGCCATGATCCCATTGCCGCCATGCATATCCCGCGCATCGCGCGCTACGGCCAAGGCTTTGCCGCAATTATTGCGTTTGATCAGGCTGATCAATTCGGGCGCGCAGCTGCCCTCATCCATCATGCGACCTGCACGCAAGGCCCCTTGTAGGCCAAGTGCGATTTCCGTCTGCATATCGGCCAGCTTTTTCTGAAACAGCTGTGTTTGCGCAAGGGGGCGGTCGAATTGGCGGCGGTCGAGCCCATATTGGCGGGCGCGATGCCAGCAATCTTCGGCGGCACCCATCACCCCCCACGCAATGCCATAGCGCGCGCGGTTGAGGCAGCCAAACGGCCCCTTCAGTCCCTCGACATTTGGCAAAAGCGCATCTTCTGGCACGGCAACCTGATCCATCACGATTTCGCCCGTGACCGAAGCCCGCAAGGAAAGTTTGCCCTCAATCTTGGGCGCAGACAGGCCCTTCATTCCTTTCTCAAGGATAAAGCCACGAATCTTGCCGCCATGAGCCTCCGATTTTGCCCAAACGATAAAGACATCCGCAATCGGCGCGTTGGAAATCCACATCTTTGCGCCGTTCAACACATAGCCATCTGCGGTTTTCGTGGCCGTGGTTTTCATCCCTGCGGGGTCAGAGCCCGCTTCGGGTTCGGTCAAACCAAAGCAGCCAATAAGCGCGCCGCTGATCAGTTTGGGCAAATATTTTTGTTTTTGTGCCTCTGACCCGTAAGCATGGATCGGGTAGATCACGAGGCTTGATTGCACGGACATCATCGAACGATATCCAGAATCGACCCGCTCTACAGCGCGGGCGATTAAGCCATAGCTGACATAGCTTGCGCCAATGCCGCCATAGGTTTCGGGCACAGTCACACCCAAAAGGCCCATTTCTCCCATCATGGGAAACAGTTCGGGCGCAGTGGTTTCATTCAAATAAGCTTCGGTGACGCGGGGGGCGAGGTGGTCTTGGGCAAAGGCCTCGGCGCTTTCGGAAATCATCACTTCCTCAGGCGCAAGCTGCGCTGCCAGATGAAAGGGATCTGCCCACTCAAAAGCCGCGAGAGCAGGGCCTGATTTTGCGCTGTGACCATCTGGCATCGTTACGTCCTCCAAAGCAAAAAACATATGGTCGACATTGCCGCGAAGCGCGGCAAGGTTCAACCCATGCGCACCCGCACAATAAGGGCAGAAAGCGCAAAGAACAGGGCGGCTGCACAGACAATGCTTGGCCCTGTGGGGGTGTCATAGGCGAATGATCCCCAAAGTCCAAGCGCCACCGATACCACCCCAATCAGCGAGGCCAAAATGGCCATCCCTTCTGGGTTGCGGGCCAAGGGCCGTGCCGCTGAAGCGGGGATGAGCATCAATGCAATGATCAACAGCGCCCCCACCACCTTGATGGCCACAGCCACGCTGATGGCAAGTGCAAGGGTCAGCAGCATATTCTCACGCCGTGGCGCAATGCCACTGGCATGGGCCAATTCAGGCGACAGCGTCACAGTCAACAGCGCCTGCCAACGGCTGAGGATCAGCACCAAAACCACCGCCGCGCCAAGCCAGATCACCGCCAAATCAGCACGGCTAACTGCCAGGATGTCACCAAAAAGATAGGCCGATAAATCGGCACGCACCCCTTTGGTCAGGCTTACGGCCACAAGGCCAATGGCAAGCGCCGCATGGGCGAAGGTGCCAAGCAAGCTGTCAAGACCGAGTGAGCGTTCCGATAGGCTTGTCACCATCAAGGCCACGATCAGGCAGATCACCAGAACCCCTGTGAAAATCGACAGGTTCAACGCAAGCGAGATGGCAACCCCCAATAGTGCGGCATGGGCCGTGGCATCGCCAAAATAGGCCATGCGCCGCCAAACCAGAAAACAGCCCAAAACACCCGCAACCACAGCGACCCCGACCCCCGCAAGGGCGGCGCGGATCATGAAATCATCCAGCATCATTGCACCTTTTCGGGGCTATGGTCGCGGCTGTGAGCATGGCCGTGATCGTGGTCGTGATCATGGCTGTGGCTATGTTCATGCCGATACAGGGCCAATGCCCCATGCGTGCCCGTTCCAAAAAGCGCGCGATATTCAGGCGCGCTTGCAACTGTTTCGGGGCGGCCTTCGCAGCAGATATGCCCGTTGAGGCAAATCACCCGATCCGAGGCACTCATCACAACGTGCAATTCATGGCTGACCATCAAAACCGCACAGCCCACCTCGCGCCGCAGATCTTCGATTTGGGTGTAGAAGGCGGCAGAACCCGGTTGATCCAGCCCTTGTGTGGCTTCGTCCAAAATCAACAATGTCGGGCGGTCAAGAATGGCGCGGGCCAACAGGACACGCTGAAATTGCCCCCCTGACAATTCGGTCATCTGCCGCGCGCCCAAATCGGGCAAACCCGCTTGATGCAAGGCGGTTGCAATTTCTGCGGGGCTGTGACGGCGCGGCATCGACAAAAACCGCGCCACAGTCACAGGCAGGCTGCGGTCAATATGCAGCTTTTGCGGCACATAGCCTATGCGCAAATTTTCGGCCCGTGTGATTATGCCCCGCTCAGGCTGCAACGCCCCAATCAAGGCGCGTAAAAGCGAGGTTTTCCCCGATCCGTTCGGCCCCACGATTGTAACGATTTCACCAAGAGCAATCTCAAAATTCACATGATCCAACACCACGCGCCCCGCTTGGCTCAGGCGCAGATTTTGGGTTTTGATCAGGGGCCGTTTTATAGGTGCGTTCATGGCCGTGCCTCGCGGCAGGCGGGGCAGAGCCCTTCCAATTCGACCGAACTGCGTTCAACCGCGAAGCCCAAATTTTTTGCCTCGCTCACCAGCCCCAATTCTGCCTCAGGCCCGCCCGTTTCTGCAACCATATCGCAGTTGCGACAAATCATGAAGGCAGGCATATGCGCCCCCTCATCGGGCAGGGTGCAGGCGATATAGGCGTTTAGGCGCTCAATGCGATGCGCAAAGCCATGGCTGACCAGGAAATCAAGCGCGCGATAGGCCACAGGGGGTTGGGCATTCTGCCCCTCGGCCGAAAGTCGCGCCAGAATATCATAGGCCCCAAGGGCGCGATGCTCCTCAAGCAGGATTTCCAAGACACGTTTACGCTGCGCTGTCAGGCGCAGGCCTTCTGTGGCGCATCGTGCTTCGGCGGCGGCAAGCGCCGAGGCGATGCAGCCTTGATGGTCGTGGTCGTGGAATTGGTTTTGCGACATTGGCGCGCATAACCTTTCATGTTGCCGATTTTCAGTATTGATATGTTATAACATATCTACTAACTCTCACCCCGTTCTAATCATGAGGGTGCGCTGATGTCTATGAGATTCTTACTTGGCACAGGTGTGATTTGCGCCTTTTCAGCGGCAACGCCGTCTGCGGCGGTCGCAGAGGTGCCGAGGGTTGTAACAGATATCGCCCCCGTGCATTCGCTTGTGGCACAGGTCATGGCGGGGGTCGGTGTGCCTGATTTGTTGATCGACCAAGCCACAAGTCCGCATCACTTTGCCTTGCGCCCCTCTCAGGCGCGCGCGCTGCAAGAGGCTGATTTGGTGATCTGGATTGGGGCGGGCCTGTCACCTGCCTTGTCGGGGGCGATTGCTGATCTTGCGGGGGCGGGGAAAGAGATGGCGCTTTTGTCGGTGCCGCAGACGGATCTCCTGCCCATTCGCGAAGATGTGCGTTTTGAGGCGCATCGCTACGATGATCACGATGATCACGGCCATGATGACCAAGGTCATGATGATCATGAAGATGAGGGTCACGAAGACCATGCGCATGATGACGCGATTGATCCCCATGCGTGGCTTGATCCTGACAATGCCGCCCTGTGGCTGACTGCGATTGCCGAGGAATTGGCGGCGGCAGACCCCGACCATGCACAGACATATCTCAGAAATGCCGAAAACGCCGCGCGGCAGGTGGAAGATCTCGCGGATCAAATCGAGGCGGATTTTGCGGCAACGCCGCCGCCCGCCTTCATCGTGTTCCACGATGCTTATCAGTATTTTGAAGATGCGTTTGATATTTCCGCGCAAGGGGCCATTAGCCTGTCAGATGCAAGCTCCCCTTCGGTGGCGCGCCTGTCTGAAATTCGCAGGATTGTGGCCGAGCAGGGGGTTGAATGCCTGTTTGCAGAGCCACAATTCGACCCAGATATCCTGAGCGCCGTGGCCGATGCGGCCCCTGTCTCAATCGCGGTGATTGACCCATATGGCGGGCATATCCTCGCGGGTGTCGATCTCTACCCCGCGCTTTTGCAGGATTTGGCGACAGGTATTTCGGGCTGCAAGGGCTAATGGCCTAGCTTAGGCCAAGCCGCTTTTTGAGGCTGCGCTTCCAGCGGAACATCAGATGGACGCGCCGCGCATGGCGCAAATCCGCTGGGGTGACGGCGGGGCGCTTGGTGACCGCAATGCGGCGCAAGATCGTCAGGCTGCCTGCGCGTGCCTCAATTTTGAAATCGGAATTATGGGCGAGGAATGTGTCAATCGCCCATCCTACGCCGGGGAATGCCGCGCCGTGATCATGCAGGGCAATAACGCCACCTTTGGTGACGCAATCGGCCCATTGCAAATCAACAGTGACGTAATAGTGACGATGGTCGCCATCAATGAAAACGAAATCAAACATCTGCCCTGACGCGCGGGCAGGATCGATGAAATCTTGGGTCACACCTTTCCAAAAGGTGACCAGATTGGGGTCAATCCCCGCCGATATCAGGTTGCGGGTGATGATATTTTCTTGATCGGGGTAATAGGTCAGCGGATCAATCACAAAAAAATCTGGGCGGGCATCGGGCGCGTATTGTCCCATCATCTCTTTCAATGTGCCGCCCGCCGCGGTGCCAATTTCCAAATGCGCTCCTGAAAATGCGGAATTTTTCAAGGTTTCCATCAAAACTGCGCGCTCTTCTGCGGTGCATTCGGATTCAAGCGTGGTCGCGCTAGGTCTGGCCATTGTGATATTTCCCCGTAAATCTTGTCTGCGGCATTGCGCGAATATGGCAACAAGTCAAGCGTGCCACCCTTGCAGCCCCTGTCCTGCAAGACTAAGACTCTTGGTAACACTTCGATGATACAGCGCCAAAACAGCAATTAACCCCAGTTGAGGATGCACCATGAAAGATCCGATTGATACCTACATGAACACGCTTGTGCCTATGGTGGTCGAGCAAACCTCGCGCGGGGAGCGGGCCTATGACATTTTCTCGCGCCTGCTGAAGGAACGGATCATTTTCATCTCTGGCCCCATCCATGACGGCATGTCGAGCCTGATCGTGGCGCAGCTTTTGCACCTTGAGGCCGAAAATCCCTCAAAAGAGATTTCGATGTATATCAACAGCCCCGGTGGCGTGGTGACATCTGGCCTGTCGATCTATGACACCATGCAATATATCAAACCAAAGGTCTCGACTTTGGTGGTGGGGCAGGCGGCCTCGATGGGGTCGCTTTTGCTAACCGCAGGTGAGGCGGGCATGCGCTTTTCTCTGCCCAATAGCCGCATCATGGTGCACCAGCCCTCCGGCGGGTATCAGGGTCAGGCGACCGATATCATGATCCATGCACAAGAGACGCAAAAGCTGAAAGATCGATTGAACCAGATCTATGTGAAACATACGGGCCAGAAGTTCGAAAAAGTGGTCGAGGCGCTTGAGCGCGACAATTTCATGGATGCTGAACAAGCCAAGGCTTGGGGTCTGATTGACCAGATCGTGGAAAGCCGCGCAGCCTTGGAAGAGAAATAAGAATGGCACGGGCGGGGCAGATATGACCTCGCCTGATGCAATTTGGCGTTGTGGTGGCGGTTTTGCTGTTCTACGCTATGAGCCAAAGATGAAACAGGCGCAGATAGTTTGCGGCAGGGGCCGTTCCTGCCGAACCGTTCGAAGGTGATTGAGATGGCAGATTCCGCCAGTGGCGACTCGAAAAATACGCTTTACTGCTCTTTTTGCGGCAAAAGCCAACACGAGGTTCGCAAGCTTATTGCAGGCCCGACAGTGTTCATTTGCGATGAATGCGTTGAGCTTTGTATGGATATCATTCGGGAGGAGACGAAATCCTCAAGCTTGAAATCTACTGACGGCGTGCCAAGCCCGCGCGACATTTGCGCGGTTCTCGATGACTATGTGATCGGCCAAGAGCATGCAAAGCGCGTGCTGTCTGTTGCGGTTCACAATCACTACAAACGCCTGAACCATTCGGATAAATCCGAGATTGAATTGGCGAAGTCCAATATCTTGCTGATCGGCCCGACTGGCTGCGGCAAGACCCTCCTTGCGCAAACCTTGGCGCGGATATTGGACGTGCCGTTCACGATGGCTGATGCAACCACCCTGACCGAAGCGGGTTATGTGGGTGAAGATGTCGAAAACATCATTCTCAAGCTATTGCAGGCCTCTGAATATAACGTGGATCGTGCGCAGCGCGGCATCGTCTATATTGACGAGGTTGATAAGATCACGCGCAAATCTGACAATCCTTCCATCACCCGTGATGTATCGGGCGAGGGGGTGCAGCAGGCCCTTCTGAAAATCATGGAAGGCACGGTTGCCAGCGTTCCGCCCCAAGGGGGGCGCAAACACCCGCAGCAGGAATTTTTGCAGGTCGACACGACCAATATCTTGTTCATCTGCGGCGGCGCTTTTGCGGGTCTTGAAAAAATCATCGCGCAGCGTGGCAAAGGGTCGGCCATCGGTTTTGGCGCCGATGTCAAAGACAATGACAGCCGCGGTGTCGGTGAAATGTTCAAGGAACTTGAGCCAGAAGATCTGTTGAAATTTGGCCTGATCCCCGAATTTGTGGGCCGTTTGCCCGTGATCGCAACGCTGACCGATCTTGATGAGGCGGCTTTGGTCACGATTTTGACCGAACCGAAAAACGCGCTTGTGAAACAGTATCAGCGTCTTTTTGAACTGGAAGATGTGAAGCTGAAATTCACCGATGACGCCCTGAGTGCGATTGCCAAGCGTGCGATTGAGCGTAAGACGGGTGCACGCGGCCTGCGGTCAATCATGGAAGATATCCTGCTTGATACCATGTTTGAATTGCCAGGCGCGGAAGGCGTGTTGGAGGTTGTGGTCAATGATGAGGCCGTGACGTCAGACGTTCAGCCCCTGATGATCTACGCGGATCGCAAAAAAAATGAGGCCGCCTCCTCGGCAGGTTAAGGTTCAGCGCATCCAATAGCCTGCATTGCGCAGTCTGTTTCGAATAACCTGCTCCTTTCGGGGCAGGTTTTTTTGATCGAACAAGGCCCGCGCCTCACGCCCCTTTCTCTGCGCTGTCACGGGGCAAACCACCATGCTGCCCTTGGCAAGGCCCTTTCGCGCTGCGATAGAGGGGGCAGATAGCAAGGGAATAGGACAGGGGCAAATGGCGGCGATCATTTTCGACCTAGACGGCACGCTGATTGATGCGGCGCCTGATATTTGCGCCACCGCCAATACCGTCTTGGCCGAGGAGGGGGCCGCCCCCATCAGCCTTGATGAGACAAAGTCATTTATAGGCAATGGCGCGCGCGTCTTTGTCGAGCGGATGTCAAAGCTGCGCAACCTGCCTGAGGCGGGGTTTGAGGCGCGCCACCGCCGATTTCAACAGGTCTATGTCGAGGCGCATGATCACACCGTAATTTACGAGGGCGCAGTGGCCGCGCTTGATGATTTGCGCGCGGCCGGGCATCGTTTGGGCCTGTGCACCAATAAACCGCTGCTGCCCACGCAATCGGTTTTGGCGCATTTCGATCTGGACGGCTATTTCGATCATGTCATCGCAGGCGATAGCCTGCCGCAGCGCAAACCAGATCCCGCCCCTTTGCAGGCCGTGATTGCGGCGCTTGGGGTTTCGCCTATGATCTATGTGGGCGATAGCATGACCGATGCCCTGACCGCCAAATCGGCAGGCGTGCCGTTTTTGCTCTACACGGAGGGCTATAATCATGGCCGCTTGGCCGAGATGGAGCGCGCTGCAACCTTCAGCCATCACCGCGATATGGCCGCGCAAATTCAGGCAATTTTGGCCTGTGAGGCCTAAGCCAAACCACCAATTCCATGAGGGGGAAAATGGTGGGCGACCCTGGAATCGAACCAGGCATGGGTCTCCCCGGCGGAGTTACAGTCCGCTGCCGCACCTTGCAGCACGTCGCCCGACGCGAGAGGCGGGATAGCCGCCACAGGCCTCAGGGTCAAGGGCAAATGCGCGCTTTTGGCTTGCAGTTTTTCGCGCAGAGTGATCAAGGTCAGCCATGGCAAAAAAACCAATATGGGTGGTGGAAAAGGAACGCGGCGCAAAGGCGGCTGCGGCCGCTACGATTTGGCTGTTTGGACTGCACGCGGTGCGAGATGCGCTGATGAATCCTGCGCGGCAGAAATTGCGCCTGATTGTTACCAAAAACGCACATGACAAACTGGCCGATGCGATTGCAATGGCCGCGATTGAGCCAGAATTAGTGGATCCGCGCAAATTCAACGCGCCGCTTGATCCGCAATCTGTCCATCAAGGGGCAGCCCTCGAGGTTAAGGCGCTCGATTGGGGCAGTCTGGCTGATCTGGCGTTGTCGGATGGTCACGGGCCCGCGCGGCTGTTGCTGCTGGATCGGGTCACAGACCCGCATAATGTCGGTGCAATCCTACGCTCGGCCGAAGTTTTCGGCGCGCGTGCGGTGATCGCCCCCGCCCGCCATGCCGCGCCCGAAACAGGCGCGCTTGCCAAAACGGCCTCGGGCGCGTTGGAGCGGCAACCCTATCTGCGGGTCAAAAACCTTGGCGATGCGATAGAAGAACTTAAGGCGATGGGGTATATCTGCCTCGGCCTTGCAGGCGAGGCTGAGGATGAGATTGACAGCATCGCAGATCAATATCGGGATCGCCCCCTTGCCTTGGTTCTCGGGGCCGAGGGGCCAGGATTACGGGAACGCACCCGCGAGTTGTGCGACCATTTGGTCAAAATCCCCTTTTTGGGCGAGTTTGGATCGCTCAATGTCTCAAATGCGGCGGCAGTCTCCCTATATGCGGTAAGAGCAAAACCGTAATGAGGAGGGGGTGCCAATGCCCCATGATCGCAAAATTGCCACCTGCTGCTATTGCGGGCGGCGCACGGTTCTGGAACTAACCGCCCGAGGTGGGCATTAACTGGCCTGTGGATCATGTGGCGCGCCTTTGCATGAAATGAAGGCGCTGAAACCCCCAAGCGGGTCAGCGAAATATGCGCTGCCAAAACCGCGCCCCGCTACAGAATTTGGCCAAGGACGCAAGAAATCCGCTCAGAAGAAAAAGAAGAAGCTTTGGAAAAAGGCCTTTGGCGAGATTTTTGATCTGGTCGAAGACATCCTCGACTGATCTCACAAATTCGTGGGCGGGTCTTTTTCGCGCGCTGTGCATTCATATCTTTAACACATGCCAACGTGGCTTCGGAACGCCATGTTGGCCAATGTTACTGTCCCTCGTTCCGTACCTTATCGCCTGCGCGCCTTTGGCCCGCAGGCGTTTTTTTCAGCGGTTGGCTTTCTCGGAAATCCCGCTTTGGCTTGTGCGGCGCTCAAGCTCTGTAAGGACGTCTGAGAGCGCAACATCGCGCGCGGCAAGCATGACCATCAAGTGATAAATCACATCGGCGGCCTCCCGCGTCAGCGCCGCCTTGTCGCCCTTTACGGCCTCGATAATGGCTTCAACCGCCTCTTCGCCGAATTTCTCGGCGGCTTTTTCGGGACCTTTAGACAGAAGTTTTGCTGTCCAACTGCTTTCAGGATCGGCGCCTTTGCGGGCTTCAATCGTTTTCGCCAATTGGATCAGAATATCACTCATGTCAGCCTCATTGGGATGCCTGCCTTGGCCATATGCGCCTTGGCTTCGGCAATCGTATAGGTTCCGAAATGAAAAATCGAGGCGGCTAAAACCGCACTTGCCTTGCCGATGGTCACCCCTTCGACCAAGTGATCCAAATTCCCCACCCCGCCTGAGGCGATCACGGGCACATTCACCGCGTCAGAAACCGCGCGGGTGAGGGGCAGGTTAAAGCCCGATTTAGTGCCGTCCCGATCCATCGAGGTCAGCAAAATCTCGCCTGCGCCTTTTTGGGTGACCAGTTTTGCGAATTCCACCGCATCAATCCCCGTGGGTTTGCGCCCACCATGGGTAAAAATCTCCCATTTGCCTGGGCTGACGGTTTTGGCGTCAATGGCCACGACAATACATTGGCTGCCGAATTTATCTGCCGCGCGGGCCACCACATCGGGGTCTGCTACAGCCGCGGAATTAAAGCTGACCTTATCGGCGCCTGCCAGAAGCAGATTGCGGACATCTTCCACTGTGCGCACCCCACCACCTATGGTCAGTGGCATGAAACATTGCTCCGCGGTGCGGGTGGCCAGATCATACATGGTGCCGCGGTTTTCATGCGTGGCATGGATGTCTAGGAAACACAGCTCATCCGCGCCTGCCTCATCATAGGCGCGGGCTTGTTCGACAGGGTCGCCTGCATCAATCAAATCCACGAAATTCACACCCTTCACCACGCGGCCATCGGCCACGTCCAAGCAGGGGATGATCCGTGTCTTGAGCATTACGCGCCCTCACGCAACGCGGCCAAGGCCGCCGCTAGATCAATCGCGCCATCATAGAGCGCGCGGCCCGAAATCGCGCCTGCAATTACGCCTGTGTCGCGCAATGCGATAAGATCAGCCAATGATGACACACCGCCCGAGGCAATCACAGGCAGTGTGGTTGCGCGCGCCAAGGCCTCGGTCGCCTCGATATTTGGGCCAGCCATTGCGCCATCGCGATTAATGTCGGTGTAGATAATCGCGGCCACGCCTGCATCCTCAAAGGATTTGGCCAGATCGGTCACCATGATATCGGTTTCTTCGGCCCAACCACGGGTGGCCACACGGCCCTCGCGTGCGTCCAAACCCACAGCGATTTGATTGGGGAAGTGGCGCGCGGCTTCGCGCACCAAATCGGGGTTTTCCACGGCCACGGTGCCAAGAATGACCCGCGATATGCCGCGCGTAAGCCACATCTCTATCGTGGCCATGTCGCGGATACCCCCGCCAAGCTGCGTTGGCACATCGACATCCGCCAAAATTGCCTCAACCGCAGCGCCATTAATGGGCGTGCCTGCAAAAGCCCCATTAAGATCAACCAAATGCAGATATTCGCACCCCGCGTCCACAAAGGCGCGCGCTTGCGCGGCAGGGTTGTCGTTGAACACGGTCGCTTGTTCCATTTCGCCTTTGTAAAGGCGCACGGCCTGTCCATCTTTAAGGTCAATTGCGGGATAAAGGATCATCTTATTTTTGGTCTTTCTAAGCGAGATTACGGCGCCCAATTGAGGAAATTTGCAATCAGGCGCAACCCCGCCTCTTGGCTTTTTTCCGGGTGAAACTGCGTGCCGATCACATTGGCATGGCCCACAATTGCGGTGACATCGCCGCCATAGTCACAATGGGCCAAACGATGGGCGGGGTCGCGCATCTCCATGTGATAGGAATGCACGAAATAGGCATGCGCGCCTGTGGCGATACCCTCTAAAACGGGGTGATGTTGGTCGATGACCAGATCATTCCACCCCATATGTGGCACTTTGAGGGCGAGATCATTAGGTGCGATCTTGCGCACATTGCCCGCGACCCAGCCAAAGCCTGTGACGGTTTCATATTCATGGCCCTCATTGGCCAACATTTGCATCCCCACGCAAATGCCCAAAAAGGGAATAGCGCGTTTGGTCACCGCTTCGACGATCGCCTCCTCCAGCCCGTCAATCGCGGCGAGGCCGCGGCGGCAGGCGGGAAACGCCCCATCGCCTGGCAAGACGATACGGCTGGCTGTTGCAACATCCTCGGGGCGGTTGCTGACCCGCACCATGCCTTGGCCCGTTTCGCGCGCCATGCGTTGAAAGGCTTTTTCCGCCGAATGCAGATTGCCGCTGTCGTAATCAATCAGAATGGTGGTCACGGCGATTACAGCTTGCCCTTGGTGGAGGGGATTGCGCCGGCACGGCGGGGGTCTTCTTCCACCGCTTCGCGCAGCGCACGGGCAACGGCCTTAAAGGCCGCCTCTGCAATGTGGTGGCTATTGACCCCGTCAAGCTGTGCAATATTCAGGGTGATCCCCCCATGGGTGGATAGCGCCTGAAAGAATTCGCGCAGAAGTTCGGTGTCGAATGTGCCGATTTTTGGGGCTGTCATGGCCACATTCCATACCAGATAGGGTCGCCCCGACAGATCAAGGGCCGCCCGCACCAAGGCATCATCCATCGGCAAAAGGCAGGCACCGTAGCGGCGAATCCCAGCCTTGTCGCCAACAGCCTCGGCAATTGCCTGACCAAGCGCGATCCCGCTATCCTCGACTGTGTGGTGGTCATCAATGTGCAAATCGCCCTGCGCGCGCAATGTGATATCGATCATCGAATGGCGAGCCAGTTGTTCGACCATGTGATCAAAAAAGCCGACCCCTGTTTTCACATCATAGGCACCAGTGCCATCGAGATTGATCTCAACCTCAATGGATGTCTCGGTCGTGCTGCGGCTGATCTTTGCGCGGCGCATGGGGCATATCCTTATCGTGTGCTGTGTCACAGGGGGCTTATAGGCGGATGTGGCTTTCGTGCCAAGCCCGCCAATGCGCGGGACAAATTTACGCGATGTGTCGGTTCTGACACGCAAATCTCGGGCAGATGCGTCCTTTTCCGCCCATTGGTTCGGGGCTCTCGGAAAACCAGAGCGAAATTAATATTTGATCACTTGCCCCATCACCTTAAATTAGCTTCCATCACACCGTTAATTGTCTAGGGAGGACATCGGATGAAACACACGCACAAACTGGCCTTTGCCTTGGCCCTGCTCGCAAGCCCCGTTGCGGCGCAAGAGCAGCTTTCCATCGCCACAGGCGGCACGGGCGGCGTTTTACTATCCCATGGGGGGTGGTTTGGCTGAGGTGATCAACAATTACGTTGATGGGTATTCTGCAACAGCCGAAGTGACCGGCGCATCAGTCGAAAATATGGGCCTTGTGGCCACAGGGGACGCGGATCTGGCGATTGGCTTGGCCGATACTGTGTTTCAGGCGCAATCAGGCACAGGTCGCTTTGAAGGTCAGCAGCTTGAGATGATCCGCGGCGTTGCGGTTCTTTACGCAAACCTCGTTCAGATCGTGACCTTGGCCGATAGCGGCATCACCACGCTTGATGATCTGGTGGGCAAGCGCGTGTCAGTCGGCGCGCCCGGTTCGGGCACCGAAGTTAACGCAGAGGCTATTTTGACCGCCAATGGCATTTCCTATGATGACATTGACGAGCAGCGCCTGAACTTTAACGAAACCGCAGATGCATTGGCTAATGGCGATATTGATGCAGGTTTCTTCTCGGTCGGTGCACCAACATCGTCAATTCTGAACCTTTCCACTACCAATTCGATCCGCATGATTGCCCTCAGCGAAGAAGAGATTGCTGCGGCACAAGCGGCTAATCCGATTTTCGCCAGCGCCGCACTGGCGAGCGGCATTTATGAGGGTGTTGATGAACCGGTACCCGGTCTGGGTATTCCCAACGTCTTGGTTGCTTCCTCTGAGATGAGTGATGACACTGTTTATGAGATCACCAAGGCGATGTTTGAAAACGTCGCAGATCTACGCGCCGTGCATCCTGCTGCAAATCAGACTGAGATCAGCTTCACATTGTCGGCCTCTCCGATCCCGCTGCATCCTGGTGCAATTCGGTATTACGAAGAAACAGGCGCAACAATTCCTGACCGTATGCGCCCCTAATGTTAGGGCGTAATGCAAAGGGGTGGCGCATCTGCGCCGCCCCTTTTTTCTCTTTGATCGCAGGGGTGGCGCTGTTCCTATTGCCGCAGACCAGTCGCGCTACATCGCTTGAGGTGAGTTTGGCCGAGACTGGCACTTTATTGGTCGAAATTGTCCTGCCTGACCCCGCAGAATGGTGCGTGTTGTGGCGGCATTCCGTCAAAGGGTTTGAAGTGCAAGATTGCTACGCGATGCAGAACGGGCAAATGGTGCTTGTTTGGTCGCATCTGCCAGATTTTGCCGCGGGTCTTGACCATATCATTGGCCGGGGTCGACAAATCTCTGACGGGCAGGGCGGTTATATCATTGAAGACATTAACGAGCCTGTAGCAGGCAATGCCTATATCTTGAGGCCGGGTTCGATGACGGTGGATCACCGTATCCACGCGGGCGCGACTGAAATCTCGCTCTCGCGCATGGCAGAACATCAGCGGGTGCGCATTGCGCTGATCCCGTAACGAAAAAAGGATTTGGGGTATGGCAGATCAGATCGACATCACGGATATTGGCCCAAAAGACGCGGCTGAACCAAAATTGATCCTGCGCTTAATCGCAGTGGTGGGCATCGCGTTGTCGCTGTTTCAGCTTTACGCCGCGGGTGTTCAACCTTTGGGGCTGTTCTATCAAAGGCCCATCCATTTGGGTTTTATCCTTGTTCTGTGTTTCTTGATCTATCCGCCCCGTGGCCGCGCCAAAGGGCGCAGTCCCTCAGAATATGCGATAGACGGCCTTCTCATTTTCGCCTCCATAGCGGTTGGGGCTTGGGTGCCTGTGAACATTGACACAATCGCAAATCAAATCTTTCCCCGCGACATCGATGTTGCAATGGGGGTTTTGACCGTTCTTTTGGTGCTTGAGGCTGCGCGCCGCGCGGTGGGTTGGGTGATGATGGTGATCGCGGGCGTGTTCTTGCTCTATGCCTTTGCGGGATCGCGCGGAGAATTGCCGTTTTTGGCAGATTTCATGCCCGGTATCCTTAACCATCGTGGCTATTCCTTGGATCGCTTGGCCAGCCAGATGACTTTGGGGGCTGAAGGAATTTATGGCATCCCCTTAGGTGTGGCCGCGACATTTATTTTCGTATTCGTTCTCTTTGGCGCTTTCCTTGAGGTGACGGGCGCAGGCAAATTTTTTATTGATCTGGCCTATGCGACAACAGGCCGTCAGCGCGGCGGGCCTGCCAAGGCGGCGGTTGTCGCCTCTGCGGGGATGGGGTCTATCTCGGGATCGGCCATCGCCAATGTGGTCACAACTGGGGCCTTCACAATCCCCCTCATGAAAAAACTGGGCTATCGCCCTGCCCAAGCAGGCGGGGTAGAGGCCGCTGCCTCAACGGGCGGGCAGATCATGCCGCCCTTGATGGGGGCAGGCGCCTTTTTGATGAGCGAATTTACCCAATTGCCCTATGTTCACATCGTGTTGGTGTCGATTTTCCCGGCCTTTCTCTATTTTGGGGCCGTCTACCTGCTTGTGCATATCGCGGCTGTCAAACAGGGGATGCGAGGCTTGACTGCTGCAGAACTCCCCAGCGTGCGCCAAGTGATGCGCGAAGGGTGGCATTTCATCTTCCCGCTTGTGGCGCTCATCTTTTTATTGGTGGCAGGATATTCACCGATGCGGGTGGGGTTCTACGCGATTGTGGCGGTAATGGCGGCGGCAGCGGCACGCGCGCTTTGGACATTTTCAAGGGACGCGCCCAGTGTCGAAGGCTTTTTCGCCCTGTGCAAACGTGGCGGGGCCTTGACCCTTGAGGCGCTTGAACTTGGGGCGCGCAACGCGGTTGCCGTTTCAGTCGCCTGCGCCGTGGCGGGGGTGATTGTGGGGGTTGTCGGGCTCACAGGGTTGGGTCTGAAATTCTCGGCCATGATGTTGGCCTTCTCAGGCGGTAATCTGTTCTTGGCGTTGATCCTCGTGATCTTGGCCTCCTTGATCCTTGGCATGGGCCTGCCTGTCACCGCGGCCTATATCGTTTTGATTATCTTGGTCGGCCCTGCCTTGACCACGGAATTTGGCGTTCCACTGTTGATCGCGCATTTGGTTGTGTTTTGGTATAGCCAAGACAGCAACGTCACTCCACCTGTCGCATTGGCAGGGTTTGCAGGCGCGGCCATTGCAGGATCAAAACCGATGGAGACCAGTTTTCAGGCGTGGAAATACGCCAAGGGCCTCTATCTGATCCCGCTCTTCATGGTCTATAATGATGAGATCATCCTTGGTGGCCCGCTGCATATGGTCATTTTTGCAGGCATCTTGGCGCTTGCGGGGATTGTGGCCTTTGCCGCCGTTCTCGAAGGGTTCCTTTTTACCTCAATGGCGCTTTGGCACCGTGCGGCGCTGATCCCTGCGATTGTTGCGGTCTTTTGGTCATCGGCCATGGTTGAGGCGCTCGGTCTTGTCGCGATCCTTGTCCTTTTGGGGCTTAACTGGTGGCAGGCCAAACAGCACCCCTATCAGGCAAAAACCTAAGCGGTTGGGTCTAATCATGACACAAGAAAAAACCCTCTCGAAATCGAGAGAAATTTTTTCTGAAATCTTCGATTTTGAAGATTGGAGCGGGCGATGAGATTCGAACTCACGACCCTTACCTTGGCAAGGTAATGCTCTACCCCTGAGCTACGCCCGCTCTTTGAAGAGGGGTTCTATGACCATGGATCGGGGTTTGCAAGGGGGAAAGTCCACAATGCGCGCGTTTTTTTTTACGCCATTTGACATGCGCATTTTTGATCTGATTTTAGGCTAGGAAAATCCCCGCCACAAGGCCGTGGCCACAGGGCGGGGGATGTTGCGGCACTATCCACAGCGCCGCAACAATCTCTTAGGCCTCGAACTCGATAAGAAGGTCTTTTGCGTCAATTTGTGCGCCGGGGGTGACATGCACAGATTTGATTCGACCATTGCGTTCCGCGTGCAGGCCTGTCTCCATTTTCATCGCCTCGATGGTCAGCAAAAGATCGCCTGCCTTGACCTCGGCCCCGTTTGACACGGCAATTGAGGCCACAACCCCCGGCATGGGCGCACCGATATGGGCAGGGTTGCCGCCTTCGGCCTTGGCGCGTTTGGTGCTGCTTGCGGCGGCTTTGCGGTTTGGCACGCGGATGGTGCGGGGTTGGCCGTTCAATTCAAAGAAGACTTTGGCTTCGCCTTCTTCGTTGGTGTCCCCGACCGCTTGCAACTGCACAACCAGCGTCACACCTGGGTCAATTTCGACTTCGATTTGCTCGCCAACATCCATCCCATAGAAAAAGGTTTTTGTAGGCAAGGTGCGCACAGGGCCGTAATCGGCGTGACGCATGGCGTAATCGGTAAAGACCTTGGGATACATCAAATAGCCGTTAAGGTCTTCATCATCGACCGCCTCATCAAGTGTAGCTTCCAATTCCTTGCGCGTGGCCTCTAGATCAACGGGGGGCAGATGCTTGCCGGGCCGTTCGAAATTTGGTGCCTCGCCTTTGAGAACCTTCGCCACAATTGCAGGGGGGAAGCCACCATGCGGTTGGCCCAAATTGCCGCGCATCATGTCGATCACGCTATCGGGGAAGGAGACGTCTTTCTGCGGGTCTTCAACATCGGCGCGGCTCAGACCTTGGGACACCATCATAAGGGCCATATCCCCGACCACTTTGGAGGATGGCGTCACTTTGACAATGTCGCCGAACATTTGGTTCACATCCGCATACATCTGCGCCACTTCGTGCCAGCGTTCTTCAAGGCCCATGGAGCGCGCCTGTGCCTTGAGATTGGTGAATTGGCCACCTGGCATTTCGTGCAAATAGACCTCGGATGCAGGGGCCTGTAGCCCTGATTCAAAGGCCAAATAATGAGCGCGCACCGCCTCCCAGTAGTCTGAAATCTCGCGGATTGCCGCGATGTCCAGACCTGTGTCGCGTTCGGTATAGCGCAAGGATTCCACAATCGTGCCAAGGGTCGCTTGGCTGGTATTGCCCGATAGGGCATCCATGGCACAATCGACCGCATCAACACCTGCCGCACTGGCCGCCAGAATGGTGCCAGAGGCAACACCTGCCGTGTCATGGGTGTGGAAGTGGATGGGCAGATCAACCGCATCCTTCAAGGCGGGGATCAGCACCGATGCCGCGGCTGGCGTCAACAATCCCGCCATATCCTTTAGGCCCAAAACATGCGCCCCTGCGGCCTCAAGCGCGCGGGCCATATCGACATAATATGTGACGTCATATTTCGCGCGATTGGGGTCAAGGATGTTGCCCGTGTAGCAAATCGTGCCTTCACAGATTTTGCCCGTTTCACCGACCGCATCCATGGCCACGCGCATATTCTCAACCCAGTTGAGGCTGTCAAAGACGCGAAAGACATCGACACCCGACTGCGCCGCCTGTTTGACGAAACTTTGCACCACATTGTCAGGGTAATTCGTATAGCCCACACCATTCGAGGCGCGCAAAAGCATCTGTGTCATGATGTTGGGCATTTTCGCACGAATATCGCGCAGGCGCTGCCATGGGCATTCCTGCAAGAAACGATAGGCCACATCGAATGTCGCCCCGCCCCAACATTCTACGCTGAACAGCTGCGGCAGTTTCTCGGCATAGGCAGGGGCCACTTGAATCATATCATGCGAGCGCATCCGTGTCGCAAGCAGCGATTGGTGGCCATCACGCATGGTTGTGTCAGTGATCAAAAGCCGTGTTTGATCTTTCATCCATTTGGCAACCGCAAGCGGGCCTTCACGCTCAAGCAGCTGCCTTGTGCCATCGGTGACAGGATCGGTTCCCACACGCGGCGCGCGCGGTGGTTTAAGATCAGCCGCAGGGCGGGGGCGGCCAACCGTTTCAGGATGCCCGTTCACCGTAATATCCGCGATATAGCGCAAGATTTTGGTTGCGCGGTCGCGGCGCGGCGCAAAGTCAAAAAGTTCTGGCGTGGTGTCGATGAATTTCGTTGTATATTCGTAATTCAAAAATGTTGGGTGCTTGAGCAGGTTTTCGACAAAGGCGATATTGGTCGAAACCCCGCGAATACGAAATTCGCGTAAGGCCCGATCCATGCGTGCAATCGCGGCCTCGGGAGTGGGGGCCCATGCCGTCACCTTTTCCAAGAGGCTATCATAATAGCGCGTAATGACCGCGCCCGAATAGGCCGTTCCGCCATCAAGGCGGATGCCCATCCCTGTTGCCCCGCGATAGGCGGTGATGCGGCCATAATCAGGAATGAAGTTATTGGTCGGGTCTTCGGTTGTGACGCGGCACTGAATGGCATGGCCCGAAAGCGTGACCTCATCTTGCGCCGCCACGCCCATGGCCTCGAGCAGGGTTTTGCCTTCGGCAATCAAAATCTGGGCGCGCACGATATCAATGCCCGTGACCTCCTCGGTCACAGTATGCTCCACTTGCACGCGCGGGTTTACTTCGATGAAGTAGAAATTCCCGCTTTCCATATCCATCAGGAATTCGACAGTGCCCGCGCATTCATAGCCCACATGAGCCGCAATTTTGCGGCCAAGTTCGCAAATCTCGCTACGCTGTGCCTCGGTCAGATAGGGGGCAGGGGCGCGTTCTACGACCTTTTGGTTGCGGCGTTGCACCGAACAATCGCGTTCATAGAGATGATAGATATTGCCATGGCTGTCGCCCAAAATCTGCACCTCAACATGGCGCGCGCGGGTGATCATCTTTTCGAGATACCCCTCGCCATTGCCAAAGGCGGCTTCTGCCTCGCGGCGGCCTTCGCGGATTTTTGTTTCAAGTTCGTCTTCGCCAAGGATGGGGCGCATTCCGCGTCCGCCGCCCCCCCATGAGGCCTTCAGCATCAATGGATATCCAATTTTGCGCGCGGCCTCGCGGGCGCGATCCATGTCATCGCTCAAAACTTCGGAGGCTGGGATCACGGGCACCCCTGCCGCAATCGCCACCTGCCGTGCGCTGGCCTTGTCACCCAAGGCGCGCATCGTGTCGGCTTTGGGGCCGATAAAGGTGATACCTGCCGCGGCGCAAGCCTCGACAAAATCGGGGTTCTCGGACAAAAGCCCGTAGCCTGGATGAATGGCATCAGCCCCTGCCATCTTGGCCACTCGAATAATTTCAGGGATCGACAGATAAGCCGCAACAGGCCCCAAACCTTCGCCCACCTTATAAGCTTCGTCTGCCTTAAAGCGGTGCAGCGACAGCTTATCTTCCTCGGCATAGATCGCCACGGTGCGTTTTCCCAACTCATTGGCCGCGCGCATGATGCGGATGGCAATCTCACCGCGGTTGGCGATCAGGATTTTCTTGAATTCGGGCATGTCATGTCCTTGGGCTCTCAAAACGAAGGGAGGGGCAAGCAAGTTCAGGTCGCGCGGTTCGGCCACCTTTCACAAAACTTTTTATGATCTGTTCTAACGTCATTGCTGCAAAGCAGCATTAACCGCAGTGTGGCAAGAGTCAATCAGCCGTGGAAATGGGGTTTTGTCTTTTTGATGTATAATTACTGAGCAGATCGTTTTCGATGTGGCTGCTGCGAAATGGCGCGGTGATTTGCAGACGGATCAGGAAATCCAAATCAATCACGCGGTAAGCCACGCCCGTGGCACGCGCTGCGGTTTCAACCTGAAATTCGGTTGGGTCTTCGCGCCCGTCCGTGTCGATCAAGATCACCATGGGCGCGCGATCCAATAGCGCGCCGTAAAACAAGGCCTGTTGCAAACTGTCGAGGGACGAGCGGCGATCATCCAACCCGATTTCGATGGCATGGGTGTCTGTGACGCAATCCACCCGCACATAATGGGCGCTGTCGTTCAAGCTATAGGGCAGGCGCAATTCGGCCTCACCGCCAAGCAGCATCGCGCAAACAATCGGGATCAGGTCAGCCTCATTCATGGAGGCCATGTTAACATTTGTTAACAGGCACGGCGAGACTAATTGCCCGCTTTGGTTAAAGGGTTAACAGCCGCGCGGGCAAGTCGGCAAAGCGGCGCGCGCCAATCTGCGCCATGTTTGAAATCATGTCTTTGCGCAAGAGGTCAACCAAATGGTCAGGGCCATCCGCGCCAAGCGCACCGAGCGCATAATGCCACGCACGGCCCATCATGACGAAATCTGCGCCAAGGGCCAAGGCGCGCAAAATATCCAATCCACCCTCAATCCCACTGTCAAAAATGAGGGGCAGGGTGATGGCTGGGCGAATGGCGCGCAGGGCGTCAAGCGCCGCAGGCGCACCATCAAACTGACGCCCCGCATGGTTCGATACCCAAATCGCGTCAGCCAGATCATCGGTTTGGGCTTGGGCCGCGACCTCAGACTCCATCACGCCTTTCAGGATCAACGCGCCGTGCCATTCCTCGCGCAAAATGCGCAGATAGTCCCAATCTGGGGCGGCGCGTAGAAGGTAACCGATATGCGCGGTTGAGGGCAGGGTGCCGCCCGTCATTTCTTTGGGCGCATAACCATCCATCAGCCGCATCCGTGGCATCCCGTGTTTTAGGGTGCCAAATGCCCAAGACGGGCAGCGCGCCACCTGTAGCGCAAGGCGTGGACTGAGGCGCGGGGGCTGTGTCAGCCCGCCCCGCGTCTGCCTTTCTCGGCGGCTTGCGGCAGGCACATCCACAGTCAACACCAGCGTGTGAAACCCTGCCCCTTTTGCGCGCGCAAGCATATCGCGCCGAATGCCTGCATCGCGCGGCGGATACATCTGAAACCACCCTTGATTGCCAATGTGATCTGCCACTTCTTCGGGGGTGCGGGTGGCCACAGTCGAAAGGCAGTAGGGCATCTGCGCCCGCGTGGCGGATGCTGCCAAAATCCGCTCTGCATCGGGCCAGACAAGGCCTGACATCCCCACGGGCGAGATGCCAAAGGGCTGGGGATAGTCCCGCCCCAAGAGGCGGCAGGAGAGATCAGGTGTAATTTCCCCGCGCAAGGCTGCGGGCTGCATCAAGACGGCATCAAGCGCGGCGCGATTGCGCCGCAGCACGGACTCGCTGCCTGTGGCGCTGTCGAGATATTCCCACACGAAATGCGGGATCCGCGCACGGGCACGCGATTTGAGATCGCTTAGGGCGGGATAGCGGCTGTGAAACTGCGTCATGGCGGCGATCCTGTGCGCAAAATTTAACCCTTGTAAACCCTGACATAAGGTTTTGCGAACAATTACAGAACATATCTTTTCGAGCCGCGCGAATATCGCTATGGTTCCGCTCATGAGCAGTTCTGAAAATAACACCCTTGCCGCCACCGTTCCCCTGTCGCAGAGGGCCGCTGCCCTGCGGCCCATGCCCTATTTGGAGGGGTTGAACCCAGAGCAGCGCAAGGCCGTAGAAACCTTGGACGGCCCCGTGTTGATGTTGGCGGGCGCAGGCACGGGGAAAACCCGCGCCTTGACCGCGCGGATTGCACATTTGATTTCCACAGGCCGCGCCACGCCGCGCAGTATTCTGGCCGTGACCTTCACCAATAAAGCCGCGCGCGAGATGCGCGAACGCGTCAGCGCGGCCCTTGGTCATCCAACCGAAGGCATGGCGTGGCTTGGAACGTTCCATTCGATCTGCGTTAAACTGTTGCGCCGCCATGCCGAATTGGTTGGGCTGAAATCCAATTTCACGATTTTGGACACGGATGATCAAATCCGCCTGCTGAAACAATTGATCGAGGCCGAGGGCATTGACGCAAAGCGTTGGCCCCCACGGATGTTGGCGGGGATCATCGATCATTGGAAAAACCGCGCATGGCGTCCCGATACGCTGCCCGCCGCTGAAAGTGGGGCCTTCAACGGCAAGGGGCCAAAGCTATATGCGCTTTATCAACAGCGGCTTGCGGCACTGAATGCCTGCGATTTTGGCGATTTGCTGTTGCATATGGTAACCATCTTTCAGGCGCATGAAGATGTTTTGCAGCAGTATCAGCGCCAGTTCGCCTTTATTTTGGTTGATGAATATCAAGACACCAATGTGGCACAGTATTTATGGCTGCGTCTTTTGGCACAAGGGCATTCCAATCTTTGCGTGGTGGGGGATGATGACCAATCCATCTACGGATGGCGTGGCGCCGAGGTGGGTAATATTCTGCGCTTTGAGGCAGATTTCAAAGGGGCCGCCGTGATCCGCCTAGAGCAGAATTACCGCTCGACTGGCCATATCCTAAAAGCCGCCTCTGCGGTGATTGCGGGCAATTCGCAGCGCCTTGGCAAGGAGTTGTGGACAGAAGGCCAGGATGGCGCGCCTGTGCGTCTGATCGGCCACTGGGATGGCGAGGAGGAGGCGCGCTGGATCGGCGAGGAAATTGAGGTGCTTGGCATTGGCACGCGCGGATTGCGTGCAATTGGCCCCGAGGAAATCGCCATTCTCGTGCGCGCTTCGCATCAGATGCGCGCCTTTGAGGATCGTTTCCTTACCATTGGCCTGCCCTATCGCGTCATCGGTGGCCCGCGCTTTTACGAGCGGTTGGAAATTCGTGATGCCATGGCTTATTTCCGCCTCGTGATCAGCCCTGAGGATGATCTGGCCTTTGAGCGGATCGTGAACACCCCCAAACGCGGGCTTGGCGACAAAGCACAGGCCACCATCCATGAAATCGCCCGCCAAAAGGGTGTCAGCCTTTTGCAAGGGGCGGCGATGGCGGTGGAAAGTGGCGCGATTGGCGGCAAGGGGGGCAAGGAATTGGCCCGTTTCGTGCTGCAGATCGCCCATTGGCGCAATCTATTGCGCGAGGGTGTGGTTGCAGGCCCCGCCCCCGATGATCTGATCGAGCGCGAAAACCCCGAAGGGCTGAGCCATATCGAATTGGCCGAAACGATTTTGGAGGAGTCGGGCTACACCGCCATGTGGCAAAACGACAAAACCCCCGAGGCCCCGGGGCGGCTTGAGAACCTCAAGGAATTGGTCAAGGCGCTTGAGCAATTCGAAAACCTGCAAGGCTTTCTCGAACATGTCAGCCTGATCATGGATAATGAGCAAGATGATGGTCAGGCCAAGGTCACTTTGATGACTTTGCACGCGGCCAAAGGTCTGGAATATCCCGCAGTCTTTTTGCCAGGTTGGGAAGACGGCCTGTTCCCAAGCCAGCGTGCGATGGATGAAGAAGGGATCAAAGGATTAGAGGAGGAGCGCCGCTTGGCCTATGTGGGTATCACACGGGCCGAGGAGCTTTGCACAATTTCCTTTGCGGGCAATCGCCGTGTTTATGGCCAATGGCAAAGCCAGATGCCCTCGCGCTTTATCGATGAATTGCCCGAAGCCCATGTCGAGATTTTAACCCCGCCAGGCCTTTATGGTCATCAAAGCCACGGAATGGGGCAGTCTGCGTCACCTGTTTCTCAAATGCAGATTGCCTCGAACCTGCTAGACCGCGCAGCGCAGGCCGATGCCTATAATTCACCTGGGTGGCGGCGCTTGCAGGCGCGGCAGGAGGAATATGGCCTTAGCCAACCCCGCGAAAGCAAGCGCGCGGGTTTTGACGAGGCGGCAACGGTTCCATTTGATCTAGGCGAGCGCGTCTTTCACCAAAAATTTGGCTATGGGGCAATTACCGCGATTGAGGGTGACAAGCTTGATGTGGCTTTTGACAAGGCAGGCGTGAAAAAAGTGGTGGCGCGCTTTGTTGTTGCGGCGGACAGCGCGGGCGATCAGCACTTTTAAGCGCAGCTCATCTTAGCATTTCGAAAATAAAAAAGCGGTGATGCCAAGGGAGGAGGAGGCATCACCGCTTCTTTTTTTCAACCACATCCCCAAGGGAGGAGGGAGAGGGCGCAGTTGTGGCGGCGCGGATCCTAAGGGAGGAGCGGATTCTTGCCGTGATACGGCCCCAAAGGAGGAGGAGGGGCACGTCCTTGCGGGTCTTTCGACCCTTGTTCTTGCGAGAACCACTAAGGGAGGAGGAAGTGGTTCCCGCTAAATCCCGCGCTTCAAGGGAGGAGGAGAAGCGAGAGATGTTCCCGTGTTTCAGGCGTAACGCCCGTAAGCAGCCTCAAGGGCGATGTTGCGCAGGTTGCTGCGCGCGATGCCCAAATCGGCCAGCTCGCGGTCGCTCAGGCTATTCAGCTCATCAAATGTGCGCTGATAGACGCGGCGGGCTTTGATCGCTGCGGTCAGGTGGGATTTCATTTCCCCCAGACGTTCGGCGAAGCTCAAGCTCGGTGCGTGGCGTGTGGCAAGATAGGCCATTTCAGTGTTCCTTAGTTCATATTCATAACCGCTCGCGCTTTTGGGTTATCCGAAGCGCTTTGGTTCCAAGCCGTGTTGGCTCGACACGGATGAATGTAGGTAATTGCTGCGATTGCACAATAGGTCTTCTCATCAATTCTGCTATGCAGCAAATGCATAGCAAATGCTGACCTATTTCATAATTTTATCACTTTCGTAATTTTTGCCTATTTATGGGCAAAAGAGGGGGTTGCAGCCGCGCATGCGCCGCGCGACATAAGGATGAGTGAGCCAAAACGTGGAGTTGCCGCCCAATGTCGGACGGAAAGTCGCAGATCACCCGCGCAGAAGTTGATGCATTTTTGGCACAGTTTGCCCTTCCAGACGGCGGAAATCTGATTTCGCGGGATATGGTTCGGGCGTTGCGAGTCGAAGATGGCCGCATCACATTCATCATCGAAGCAGAAACGCCGCAGGCGGCGCGGGCTCTCGAGGGGTTTCGGGCGGCGTTGCAACAGGCCCTTGAGACGCGGGCGGGGATGAGCGCCGTTTCAATAGCCCTGACCGCACCGACCCAAGCCCCGCAGCAAGCCCCGCACTCTGCGAAACCTGCGCCCGATGCCCCCCCAAGTCTGAAAATCGGGGGCCATGCCAAGCCGCAATCGGAGCCGATGAACCCCAAGGGCGTTGCGCGGATCATCGCGATTGGATCGGGCAAAGGGGGTGTTGGGAAATCGACATTATCTTCTAACCTCGCCGTGGCCCTTTCGCGGCAGGGGCGCAAAGTGGGCCTGTTGGATGCAGATATCTATGGGCCCTCACAGCCGCGGATGATGGGTTTGACCAAGCGCCCCGCTTCGCCAGATGGCAAAACCATCCTGCCTTTGCACAATCATGGCGTCACATTCATGTCGATTGGTCTGATGCTGCCCGAAGAAAAGGCGGTTGTTTGGCGCGGGCCGATGTTGATGGGCGCGTTGCAGCAAATGATGACCCAAGTTGATTGGGGCGAATTGGATGTTCTTTTGGTCGACCTGCCGCCTGGAACGGGGGATGTGGCGATGACGCTGTGCCAGCGATCAAAGCTGACAGGTGCGATTGTTGTCTCCACCCCGCAGGATGTGGCCCTTCTGGATGCGCGCAAGGCGCTTGATATGTTTGCCACTCTCAAGACCCCCGTTTTGGGTCTGGTCGAGAATATGTCGGGCTTTGTTTGCCCCGAATGTGGGCATGAGGCGCATATCTTCGGGCAGGGCGGCGTGGCGGCTGAGGCCGAAAAGATGGGGGTGCCGTTCTTGGGTGCTTTGCCGATCTCCCTTGAAACACGCTTGGCGGGGGATGCAGGCACGCCGATTGCCGCCAGCGAGGGCGCGGCCGCCGAGGCCTATGCACAATTGGCCGCCCGTCTTGTGGCGGGTGGTATGGCATAATCACCTAAAAACCAAAGGTGATTCGTGTAATTAGGTGCGAAAATGCGCTGATTTTGCGAGATCTGGCGCGGTTGGATGAAAATTTCCCCCATTTCGCCCCAAATCGAAGGCCGCCCCGAAAATCAAGATATTGTGGTTGAGATTTTCCAAACCACCCCATGCAGGGGTGGTTTTTCCGTTTTGGCACAAGATGCTGCAATTTTCAGACCTTTAGAGGCACATCTTGGGGAAAATTCCCAAAAAAAGGGATTGATTGGGAAATATTTCCATGAGACAAAGATGACACAGCAAAAGAGACGCGCCCAGAACCTGAAACAGGCGGGCGCATATAATAAAAAAGAACTCTAGGCAGGTGTTCATACAGGCATCTCAATTGCTGAAGCGCCGTTGCGTAAGCGAGCAGACCATCCCCCCAGATGTGCTGCGCAATTGGCCCCCGATGACGGGATGAGGGCGGCGGATCGGGCATAAAACTGTCTCGGTCCGCCGTTGTCGTTTCACGGGTCGGGAAAGTTTGAAGATGTTACGGGGAAACGGCCATTGGGGCCATAACGAGGGCAGGGCAGTGGAGCGCAGGTTTCAGGGCGAGAGCCTGAACAAGGTGGACGGAAAGGGCCGAATTTCGATTCCGGTCAAGTTTCGCCGTGTGCTTGCCAATTCCGATGCCAAGGCCACGGCGGGCGCTTCTCCGCGCCTTTATATTGCCTATGGCGACAAATCGAAGAATTACCTTGAATGTCTGTCTGGTGACGCCTTCGACCAAATTGACGCGATGATCCGCCGCGCGCCCTTGGGCACGCCTGTGCGCCGCGCCTTGGAATTTCTTTACTATCAGAAATGTGATGAAACCACCGTGGATGACACGGGCCGTTTGGTTCTGCCTCAAGCCGCGCGCGACAAGATCGCGCTTGCCGATGAGGCGCTGTTCCAAGGCATGGGCGACAAGTTTCACATCCTCAACCCAAGCGATGCAAAAGACGCTGAGGCGCAAATTGATGCGTTGATTGACAGTCTTGCCCAAGGTGACGAGTTCTTTGATCCGCTGTCCCTCGTGGCTGGTGGTGTCGGAGCGATGGATCATGACGGGGGCGTATGATCATGGCGGCGGCCAAGCTCAACGAACCCGCGAGGGCAGAGGGGCCGCATATCCCTGTTCTATTGGATCGGATCTTGGCCGAGATCGCACCCGTGTCCGGGGACTGGCTCGATGGAACTTTCGGCGCTGGTGGCTACGCCCGTGGCTTGCTTGATCGGGGGGCGGCATCGGTGATTGGTGTCGACCGCGATCCTCTGGCGCTTGAGATGGCCGAAGCGTGGCGCGCTCAATATGGTGACCGTTTAAAATTGGTTGCGGGCGAGTTTGGCGATCTCGATGTTCATGCCCGTTCTGTGGGCTATGATGCGCTTGACGGCGTTGTGCTGGATCTGGGCGTTTCATCTATGCAGCTTGATTTGGCCGAACGTGGCTTTTCATTCATGCGCGATGGCCCGCTTGATATGCGCATGAGCCAAGCAGGGATGTCCGCCGAAGATCTGGTGAATGAGGCGCCCGAGGCGCATTTGGCGGATATCTTGTATCATTACGGCGAAGAACGCGCCGCACGGCGCATTGCGCGCGCGATTGTCGCCGCCCGCAAGGGCGCGCGCATCACCACCACTGCCGCCCTTGTCAAAATCGTTGAGGGCTGCCTACCGCGCCCTAAGCCCAATCAAAGCCACCCCGCAACGCGCAGCTTTCAGGCTTTGCGCATCGCTGTGAATGATGAATTGGGCCAATTGGTTAAGGGTCTTTTGGCCTCAGAGCGTATCTTGCGCGAAGGCGGCATTTTGGCGGTGGTCACCTTTCATTCGTTGGAAGATCGGGTGGTCAAACGCTTTATACAATTGTGCAGTGATACGGGCGGCGGCGGGTCGCGCTACGCCCCAGAGCGCGCGCGCCAGACCCCCAGTTTCCTGCAAAATACCCGCAAGGCCATCGCACCAAGCCCCGAGGAAGCCGCACAGAACCCCCGCGCGCGCTCGGCCAAGTTGCGGTTGGCTGTGCGCAGTGGGGCAACCGCCCCCGCCCCCCTTGATTTTAGTGCTTTGGGCCTGCCCCCGTTAGAGGTAACATAATGCGCGCTTTGATGTCCTTATTCACAGCAATTGCCGTTATTGGCCTTGGATTTTGGGCCTATCAGCAAAATATCCTTACCCAGCAAGTCGAACGCGAAGTGGCGCGCCTAGAGACCGAGATTGCCGCCCATCACGAACGGCTTGCCATTTTGCGGTCGGAATGGGCCTTTCTCAATCGTCCGGATCGCTTGCGCGCATTGGTCGATATGAATTTTGATCGCTTGGGGCTGTTGCCGATCCAGCCAGATCAGTTTGCCACCATTCATGAAGTGTCTTTCCCTGATCCTCTGGCCGCGCTGACGGAGGCAAGCCTCGTGTGGGATGAGGCAGTGCTGGAGGATCAACCATGAGCGGTCAACGCATCCCTTTGCGCCCGTTGTCGCGGGTAATCGAGGCGCGCCAAAAGGGTGAAAACCCCGATTATATCGAGCGCGAAAACCTGCGCCAACGCCACGAAGCGGAGCGGGACAAATTGCGCCTGCGGGCTGAGGGGCGAATTTTGGTCGTGGCTTTGTGTTTTTTGCTTGGCTTTGGCGCGGTTGGCGTGCGCATGGGCGCCTTGGCCGCCTCCGAACCGCAAGAGCCTGGTGTGACCTCTGTTACAAGCGCAATTCAGACCGCCCGCGCGGACATTGTCGATCGGCAGGGGCGCATTTTAGCCACCAATCTTTTGACCAATGCGCTTTACGCCCACCCCCATGAGATGGTCGACCCGCTTGCTGCGGCTGAAGGTTTGGTCGAAATCTTCCCTGAGATGGACTATGACCGCTTGGTCGCGCAACTGACCTCTGAGCGCCGCTTCCTTTGGTTGCGCCGCTCCATCAGCCCCGAGCAGGAACAAGCGGTGCATGATCTGGGCGAGCCTGGCTTGCTCTTTGGCCCGCGCGAAATTCGGCTTTACCCCAATGGCGCGATTGCCGCGCATGTTTTGGGTGGCGCAGGGTTCGGGCAAGAGGCCGTGAATGCTGCAGAAATCGTAGGTGTTGCGGGGCTTGAGGCGCAGTTTGACGCCGAATTGCGCGATCCTGCCCGTGCGCATACGCCGCTGCACCTGTCGATGGATTTGGCCATCCAATCCGCCACCGAGGAAGTTCTCGCCTCTGGCATGGGCTTGATGAATGCGCGCGGCGCTTCGGCGGTGTTGATGGATGCCCATACGGGCGAGGTGATCTCACTTGCAAGCCTGCCTGATTTTGACCCTAATGCGCGGCCCCGTCCGCTGACATCGGGCAATGATCCGAGCCAAAGCCCGCTCTTTAACCGCGCGGTGCAGGGCGTGTATGAGCTTGGGTCTGTGTTCAAAATCTTCACCATGGCGCAGGCCTTGGAATTGGACATGGTGACGCCTGAGACATCAATCGACACAACCAGCCCGTTGCGGATTGCAGGGTTTAACATCCGTGACTTCCATAATTACGGGCCACGCCAAACCGCGACCGAAGTGATTGTGCATTCCTCAAACATCGGCACGGCGCGTATTGCTGACGAGATCGGGCCAGATCGCCAACGCCTGTTCCTCGAAGATTTGGGCTTGCTTGAACCAACCCCCCTAGAGATTGTCGAGGCCCCAACGGGCCGCCCGATGATCCCCGCGAGATGGGAACGGCTATCAACAATGACTGTGTCCTACGGCCATGGTTTGTCGATATCGCCTTTGCATTTGACGGCGGGATTTGCCGCGATGGTCAATGGTGGCACGCGGGTTGCGCCGACATTGATCGCACAGCGAGGCGCGCCGCAGACGGGTGCGCGCATCATTTCCGAAGACACCTCTGCACAAATCCGTGCCATGATGCGTGCCGTGGTCGATGGCGGCACAGCCAGCCTTGCCGAAGTCGAAGGCTATGAGATGGGCGGGAAAACGGGCACGGCCGATAAGCCCAACCCATCGGGCGGCTATTATGAGGATCGCGTGATTGCGACCTTCGCAGGGGCCTTTCCAATGAGTGACCCGCAATATGTGATTGTCGTCACCTTGGACGAACCTGAAATTGTCGCCCTTGGCGAGACGCGCCGCACCGCGGGCTGGACGGCTGCGCCAGTGGCCGCAGAAATCCTGCGCCGCGTAGGCCCTTTGCTGAATTTGCAACCACGTGGTGCAGCAGAGATTGCGCAAAGTGGGGTTTCTCAGCTATCGAGTCATATCGAGTGATTTTGCCAAACCGACCAAAGGATTAACCCATGCCTGCGTCCCATCGCGATGAGACAGTCCGCCTTTCATCGCTTGGGTTGACCCCAACGCGGGGTGGGGATGTGGCGGTGACGGGTTTGTGTCTTGATAGCCGCAAGATCAAACAGGGCGAGGTTTTCGCGGCCCTTTCAGGCAGCCATGCCCATGGGGCCAGTTATGCGCAAGCGGTTCTTGCCGCGGGGACTTCGGCGATTTTAACCGACCCTGAGGGCGCAAAGATCATTGGTGATCTTGGCGCTGACCACAATGCCAGCCTGGTTGTCGTGGCCGAGCCGCGCGCGGCATTGGCGCAGGCTGCTGCCCTTTGGTTTGGTGCGCAGCCTGACACCATGGTCGCAGTAACAGGCACCAATGGGAAAACCAGTGTCGCAAGCTTTACCCGTCAGATTTGGAACGCCTTGGGTTTTGATGCGGTTAATATCGGCACCACGGGCGTGGAGGGCAGTTTTGCCGCCGCAGGCACCCACACAACGCCCGATCCTTTGACCTTACACGCCTTGTTGCGCGATATGGCCGCGGCGGGGGTCACCCATGCCGCGATGGAGGCCTCGTCACACGGGCTTGATCAATATCGCCTTGACGGTGTGCGCTTGGCCGCGGCGGGTTTTACCAATTTCACCCAAGATCACCTCGACTATCACGGCACGATGGAGGCCTATTTCGAGGCCAAAGCGCGCCTCTTTCGCCAAGTTTTGGATGAAAATGGCACTGTCGTGGTCAATCTCGATGATCCCAAAGGGGCGGCCATTGCCGCCATCGCCGAAGCGCGAGAGATTGAAGTGATCACTGTGGGTGAGGATGCGCCAAATGCACGCCTGCGTATTACGGCGCGGCGCTTGGATGAACGGGGTCAGGATTTACTCTTTACATGGCAAGATGACCCTTTTCGCGCGCGGCTGCCCCTCATTGGTGGGTTTCAGGCCATGAATGTCTTGGTCGCGGCGGGTTTGGTGATTGCGACAGGGGCCGCCCCTGACGCGGTTTTTGCTACGTTGCCGCGCCTAGAAGGCGTGCGCGGGCGGATGCAGCTTGCCGCAACCCGTACCAATGGCGCGCCTGTTTTTGTCGATTATGCGCATACGCCTGATGCGTTGCGCACGGCGCTTTTGGCGCTCAGGCCGCATGTTATGGGGCGGCTGCATGTCGTCTTTGGTGCAGGCGGGGATCGCGACCGCGCCAAGCGCCCTTTGATGGGGGCCGAGGCTGCCGCCCATGCAGATTGCATCACTGTCACCGATGACAACCCCCGCAGCGAAGACCCCGCCGCCATTCGGGCCGCCATTCTTGAGGCCTGCCCGCAGGCCCGCGAGGTCGGCGATCGCGCCGAGGCAATTTTGCGCGCCGTGGCCGATTTGGCGCCAGGCGATGCGCTTTTGATTGCGGGCAAGGGGCATGAAACAGGGCAGATTGTCGGTGACGTTACCTATCCGTTCGATGATCTCGAACAGGCAAGCCTTGCCGTGAGCGCATTGGAGGGTCAGCAATGAGCGCGCTTTGGACATCAGCCGAGATTGCCGCCGCCACCCATGGCCGCGCGCATGGGCCAGATTTTAAGGTCACGGGCATCTCAATTGACACCCGCAGCCTTATGGCAGGGGATTTCTTCGTGGCCTTATCTGCCGCGCGGGATGGCCATGATTTTGTGGCAGATGCCTTGGCCAAAGGTGCCGCAGGCGCGTTGGTCAGCCGCATTCCTGACGGCGTTGCACAAGATGCGCCCCTGATCCTTGTAGAGGATGTGCAAACCGCGCTTGAGGATTTGGGGGGCGCAGGGCGTGCGCGTATGACGGGGCAGGTGGTTGCCATCACGGGGTCGGTTGGCAAAACCACCAGTAAAGAAATGATGCGCGCAGCCCTCGCACCCTTGGGGCGGGTGCATGCTTCGGTTGCCTCCTATAACAATCACTGGGGCGTGCCTTTGACTTTGGCGCGGATGCCGCGCGAGATGGATTTCGCGGTGATTGAAATCGGCATGAATGGGCCGGGCGAAATCGCCCCCTTGGCGCGCATGGCGCGGCCCCATTTGGCCATTGTGACCACTGTTGCCGCCGCCCATCTAGAGGCATTTGGCAGTCTTGAGGGGATCGCCCATGAAAAGGCGAGCATCTATGAGGGGCTTGAGACAGGTGGGATCGCCCTTGTTAATGCCGATGTTGAGACGCGCGCCATTTTGCAGGACAAAGCAACTTCCTGTGCCGCCCGCGTCCTTCGTTTTGGCGAGGCCGAAACCGCTGAGGCGCGCTTGGTTTCGGTCGAGATTATCGAGGATCGCACCATTGTCTCAATGGTCTTTGACGGGGAAACGCATCTGTTCAAGTTGAACACCGCAGGGCGGCATTTGGCGCTGAATGCGGTGGCCGTTATGGCCAGTGTTGCTGCTTTGGGAGGGGATGTGGCGCTTGCGGCCCTTGGTCTGTCTGATTGGCAAGCCGTAACAGGGCGCGGCACCCGTGAGCGTTTGACCCTGTCAAATCGTCATGCCCATGCCGGCGAGATTGAAATGATAGATGATGCCTATAATGCCAATCCCGCCTCTATCGCAGCCGCGCTTGATGTTCTGGCTTCTGCAGAGGCGCGCCGCCGTGTCGCGGTTTTGGGCGATATGTTGGAATTGGGCGCACAAGGCCCCGCGATGCACGCAGAATTGGCTGATCTTGCAAGTATCGCCAAGATCGAGCGCATTCATACAGTGGGCGGCTTGATGGAACATTTGCATGAAGCCCTGCCAAGCGACAAGCGCGGGCTGCATTGCGAAACCGCCGATGAGATGGCGCGCGCCCTGCCCAAGACCCTCGAAGAGGGCGATATTGTCCTTCTGAAAGGTTCAAACAGCGTAAAACTTGCGCGCGTGGTTGACGCATTGCGCAATCTCGGGCAATCCGTTTAGGAACGCTAAGGGGAGAACCGCCATATGTTGTATTGGCTCAGCGAATTGTCAGATGGCGGCGACCTCTTTAACCTGTTCCGCTATATTACCTTCCGTGCAGGGGCCGCGTTTTTCACAGCGCTGATCTTTGGCTTTATCTTTGGCCGCCCGCTGATCAACGCGCTGCGCCGCCGCTATGCCAAAGGACAACCCATTCGCGAAGATGGGCCTGCGCATCACATCGCAACCAAGGCAGGCACGCCCACGATGGGGGGCTTGCTGATCCTTGCGGCGCTGACGCTGTCCACGCTGCTTTGGGCGCGGCTTGATAATGGCTTTGTCTGGATTGTCCTGGGGGTGACTGTGGCCTTTGGCCTGATCGGTCTGGCGGATGATTGGGCCAAGGTCAGCCGCCAAACCACGGCGGGGCTTTCGGGAAAATTGCGCTTGGCGCTTGGCTTTGTGATCGCGACTGTGGCCAGCATTGCGGCCTCAGTTTTGCACCCTGATGATCTGACGCTGCAACTGGCAGTGCCTGTGTTCAAAGATGTGCTGATCAATCTGGGCTATGTCTTTATCCCCTTTGCCATGATTGTGATTGTGGGCAGCGCCAATGCCGTCAACCTGACCGATGGTTTGGATGGCTTGGCCATCATGCCCGTGATGATCGCCGCAGCCACGCTTGGCGTGATTGCCTATGCGGTGGGGCGGGTCGATTTCACGGAATATCTTGATGTGCATTACGTGCCGGGAACAGGCGAATTGCTGGTGTTTTGCGCGGGTCTTATCGGCGGCGGTCTTGGGTTCTTGTGGTATAATGCCCCGCCCGCAGCCGTGTTTATGGGGGATACAGGCTCGCTCGCCTTGGGTGGGGCTTTGGGTGCCATTGCCGTTGCTACAAAGCACGAAATCGTTTTGGCCATCGTGGGCGGCTTGTTCGTGGCCGAAGCGATGAGCGTGATCATCCAAGTTCTCTATTTCAAACGCACAGGCAAACGCGTGTTTTTGATGGCCCCCATCCATCACCATTTTGAGAAAAAAGGCTGGGCTGAGCCGCAAGTGGTGATCCGCTTCTGGATCATTTCCCTTATCCTTGCGCTTATCGGCCTTGCGACACTGAAACTGCGCTAACAAAGCAAGGAGCGGTCAGATGATCCCCGTCACTGGGTTTTCAGGTCAAAAAATCGCTGTTTTGGGCTTGGGCCGTTCGGGGCTTGCCACCGCGCGGGCGCTGCAAGCGGGTGGGGCGATTGCGCTTGTTTGGGATGATGGGCAAGAGGCGCGCGCGCGCGCCGAGGCGGACGGGTTTCTGGTCACTGATCTAACGAAGGCAGGCGCTCTTGAGGGCGTGTCGCGCCTGATCACCTCGCCCGGTATCCCCAATCTCTACCCTGCGCCGCATCCCGCAATTTTGGCCGCCTATCGCGCCAATGTGCCCGTTGATAATGATGTGGGCCTGTTTTTCGCGGCGCTTGGTCAGGCGGATTGGGCGCAATTTGACCGCCCCCCGCGCGTGGTCGCGGTGACAGGGTCAAACGGGAAATCGACAACCTCGGCGCTAATCGCCCATATTTTGGATGTTGCAGGCGTATCTGTGCAGCTTGCGGGCAATATTGGGCGCGGCGTTTTGGATATTGATCCGCCCGAAGATGGGGGGGTGGTTGTGTTGGAGTTGTCCTCCTACCAAACCGAGCTTGCCCGCGCCCTGACGCCCGATATCGCGGTCTTTACCAATCTGTCAGCGGATCATTTGGATCGTCATGGTGGGATGGGAGGCTATTATGCGGCCAAGCGCAGGCTTTTTGCCGAAGGTGGCCCAGATCGCGCCGTGATTGGGATTGATGAGGTTGAAGGGCTGTCCTTGTCCAATCAACTGACCCAAGGGGCAGGGGATGATCGGGTGATCCGCATCTCCTCTGCGCAGAAATTAGACGGCACGAATTGGGATGTCTTTGCCCGTAAAGGCTGGCTGTCGGAATGGCGCAAGGGGCGTCAGGTGGCCTCTATTGATTTGCGCGATATCGCGGGGCTTGCGGGCGCGCATAACCATCAAAACGCCTGTGCGGCCTATGCGGTGGCCCGCGCGCTTGGCCTTGCGCCGCGCGTGATCGAGGACGCGTTGCATTCCTTCAAGGGTCTGCCGCATCGCAGTCAGGTTTTGGGCGAACTGCGGGGGGTGCGTTTCGTCAATGACAGCAAGGCCACCAATGCCGATGCCGCCGCCAAAGCGCTTGCCGCTTATCCGGCCATCCGTTGGATTTGTGGCGGGCTTGAGAAAGAGGGCGGGCTTGATGTGGCACGGCCACATTTCGGCTCGGTCAAAAAGGCCTATGTCATTGGGCGCGAAGCTGCAAAATTTGCCTTGAATTTGGGGGATCTTCCTAAAGAGATTTGCACCGATATGGCCACCGCCGTGGCCCGCGCTGTCGCCGAGGCCGAGCCGGGCGATGTGGTTTTATTGGCCCCTGCCGCCGCTAGTTTTGATCAATACGACAATTTTGAGAAGCGGGGCGATGATTTTGCCGCCCAAGTTGCGCAAGTTCTTGCGCAATCGTAGGTCTGATGCGGCTTTCTCTGGCTTTTGGGAATAAATTTCGCTAATTTGCCCATGAGACCCGAAAAATCGGGCGGTTGAGGCAGTATCGGACGGTATATCCCATGACAGAAATGGCGCATGGCACAGTTCTTGTGCAATCAGGCGAAGCGGTTTTGCCCCGTTGGTGGCGCACTGTTGATCGCGGCACGATAGGCTGCATTTTGGCACTTTTTGCGATTGGCCTGTTATTGGGCTTTGCCGCATCGCCACCTTTGGCCGAACGCAATGGTCACCCGCCCTTTCACTATGTAACACGCCAAGCTATCTTTGGCGGCGCGGCGATGATCGGGATGCTGTTAGTGTCGATGCTGCCGTCTCTCATGCTACGCCGCTTTGCGGTGGTGGGGTTTGCTGGCGCGTTTCTATCCCTTTTGGCGCTGCCGATTTTTGGCACTGATTTTGGGCAAGGCGCTGTGCGGTGGTATTCGCTTGGGTTTGCTTCGGTGCAGCCATCCGAATTTCTAAAACCCCTCTATATCGTCACAGTCGCTTGGATGGTCGCCGCAAGCCAAGAATTGGCAGGCCCACCAGGCAAGCGCCTGTCCTTTGGATTAACCATTCTCATTGTTGGCATTTTGGTGATGCAGCCTGATTTCGGTCAGGCGGCCCTGATTTTGATGGGGTGGTGCGTGATCTATTTCGTTGCAGGCGCGCCCATTGTTCTCATGGTCAGCGTTGTGGCGCTTGCTGGGGTCGGGGGCATCTTTGCCTATCATGCCTCCGAGCATTTTGCGCGCCGGATTGATGGGTTCCTCAGCGCCGAAGTGGCCCCGAACACCCAGCTTGCCTATGCGTCCAATGCGATCCGTGAAGGTGGTTTTTTTGGCGCAGGCTTGGGCGAGGGTGCCGTGAAATGGACTTTGCCTGATGCGCATACCGATTTCATTATCGCGGTCGCTGCCGAAGAATATGGTGTGATCCTTGTGTTGATCATCATCGCCCTCTTCGCGGCAATCGCCTTTCGCAGTTTCCTGCGTTTGCTCAAAGAACGCGACCCGTTCATCCGCCTTGCAGGCACGGGTCTTGTGACCATGTTCGCGCTACAGGCGTTTATCAATATGGGCGTTGCGGTGCGGCTTTTGCCTGCCAAGGGCATGACCTTGCCCTTTGTGTCCTATGGCGGGTCTTCTATCCTTGCAACAGGTCTTGCTATGGGGATGATTTTGGCCCTTACCCGTGCGCGGCCACAGGGTGATTTGGCCGATATCTTTAGCAAACGGGGGCGTTAATCCGATGGGGACTCGAGGCGCGCGTCACGCTATCATCGCGGCAGGGGGAACGGGGGGGCATATGTTCCCCGCCCAAGCTTTGGCCGAGGCCTTGGTGCGGCAGGGGTGGCAGGTGACGCTTTCGACGGATGCGCGCGGCGCGCGCTATGCGGGGGGATTTCCCCATGTGGTGTCTGTGCAAACAGTGGCGGCGGCCACATTCGCCCAAGGGGGGCTGGCCGATAAACTTAAGGCGCCCTATAAGATCTTGGGGGGTATTCTATCGGCCTTGCTGCTGCAGCGCCGCCTTCAGCCCGATATTGTCATAGGCTTTGGCGGTTATCCCACCATTCCCGCATTGGCCGCGGCGTGGATCGCGCGGCGTCCACGGGCCTTGCATGAGCAAAATGGTGTGCTTGGCCGCGTCAATCATCTGTTTGCGCGGCGCGTGGATCGGGTGGCCTGTGGCACATGGCCCACGCGCCTGCCGGAGGGCACAAGGGCGGATCATATCGGCAACCCTGTGCGGGCTGCGGTGATGGCGCGCGCAGGCGCCGTTTATACACCGCCCGGCGATTGGCCCCTGTCACTTGTGATCATGGGTGGCAGCCAAGGCGCGCGTATCTTGTCTGAAATTGTGCCAAATGCGGTGGCAAAACTGCCCAAGGGGATTTTGGCGCGCTTGCGCGTGGCCCAACAGGCCCGCCCCGAGGATATTGATCGCGTCATCCGTGCCTATGATTATCTGGGTGTCACTGCCGAGGTGCAGCCATTTTTCGATGATATTCCCCGCCGGATCGCGGAGGCGCAATTGGTCATCAGCCGCGCAGGCGCGTCCTCGGTTGCGGATATTTCGGTCATTGGGCGGCCTGCGATTTTTATCCCCTTTGCCGCCGCCACCGCAGATCATCAAACCGCCAATGCTGGCCCTATGGTCGCTGCAGGGGCAAGCCTTGCGATTGCGGAACATGAGCTGAACGCCGACAGCCTCTCAGAAGCCATGCTTGAGGTTTTGGCCGACCCCGCACAGGCCCAAGCCATGGCAAATGCCGCGCTTGCGCAAGCCGTGCCAGATGCCACCGATCGTCTCGTTGCGATGGTCGAGGAAATTGCACCGAAAGGAAGATCATGAACGCCGCCGCCACAAAACTTCCCACACAGCTTGGGCCGATCCATTTCACAGGGATTGGCGGCATTGGCATGTCGGGTATTGCTGAGGTGCTGTTGAACCACGGCTATGCGGTGCAAGGCTCTGACCTGAAAGAGAGCAAGATCACCGAACGTCTTGCGGCGTTGGGCGCGCAGATCTTTATCGGACAGGCGGCAGAAAATTTGGACGGGGTCGAGGTGGTTGTGATTTCCTCCGCCATCAAACCGGGCAATCCTGAATTTGACGCGGCGCGCGCTCGGGGCTTGCCGATGGTGCGCCGTGCCGAGATGTTGGCAGAGCTAATGCGCCTGCGCTCGAATGTGGCGATTGCAGGCACGCATGGCAAGACCACCACCACGACCCTTGTGGCGACCCTGCTCGATGCGGGCGGCATTGACCCCACTGTGATCAATGGCGGCATCATCCATGCTTATGGCTCAAACGCCCGCGTGGGCCAAGGCGAATGGATGGTGGTAGAGGCCGATGAATCGGATGGCACCTTTAATCGCCTGCCTGCCACCATCGCCATCGTTACCAATATCGACCCCGAACATATGGAACATTGGGGCACGATCGAAAATCTGCGCAAAGGCTTTTACGATTTCGTCTCGAATATCCCCTTTTACGGGCTCGCGGTCTGCTGCACCGACCATGCTGAGGTGCAGGCGCTGGTTGGGCGCGTCACGGATCGCCGCGTGGTGACATATGGTTTCAACGCGCAGGCCGATGTGCGCGCGGTGGGCTTGCATTACGTCAAGGGTGTCGCGTATTTCGACATCGCACTGCGCGGCGAGGATCGGGTGATTGCGGGCTGCACCCTGCCTATGCCCGGCGATCACAATGTCTCAAACGCGTTGGCCGCCGTGGCTGTGGCGCGCCATTTAGGCATGAAATCGGATGAAATCCGCGCGGCCCTTGCGGGCTTCAAGGGGGTCAACCGCCGCTTCACCAAATTGGGCGAGGTGGGGGGCGTGACCATCATCGATGATTACGGCCACCACCCCGTGGAAATTGCGGCCGTTTTGCGCGCCGCAAGGCAGGCCAGCGAGGGGCGCGTGATCGCGGTGCATCAACCCCATCGCTATACCCGCCTGTCGAACCTGTTCGAAGAGTTCTGCACCTGTTTCAACGATGCCGATGTCGTGGGCATCGCCGAGGTCTATGCCGCAGGCGAGACCCCGATCGAGGGCGCATCCCGCGATGATCTGGTGGCAGGGTTGATCCGCCACGGCCACCGCAACGCCCGCGCCGTGGACCGCGAAGACGCGCTCGAGGCGCTTGTGCGCGCCGAGGCCAAATCAGGCGATATCGTGGTCTGCCTCGGCGCAGGCACGATCAGCGCATGGGCGCATGGCCTTGTGGGGCGATTGCAGAAATAGGTTTTCTATTTAGGTCTGAATTGAGCCACTCTTGACTCGAGGAACGGAGTCAGGGGTTTGGCAGCATGAAAGCGGAAGATATTCAATCGGCAGATGATCTAGGGGCGTGGCTTAAGGGCCTGCCAGAGGATCAGGCATTGCGGGTTGCTCCGCAGCTTGCCTTTCGCGCAGCGGCTCGGGTTTTTCCGCTTTGGGGAAGTATCGAGACGCGATCGACGACTTAGCGATCCGATGCGTCTTCTCTTCCTTTGTTGCGTGCCATGTGTTTGCAATGGATTGCGTTTTCAGACATTCAAGTCCTAAATAAAAATGTTTTCAGATCGTGTAGAAAATACGTTTCCGAAGGCGTGAACGGGGGTTTCCAGATAGTTCGACCCGCCGCTTCAAATATGCTCCGAACAAGAGCTGCGGTTGGAAACGTGATTGTCTCTATGATCGAGCAAAAACATTTTGATACTATTTGGCGAGCTAATGATTCCATCGACCACGCAGCTGTTGAAAAAAACTTTATCGATATTTCCGTCGTTGATCCACTGCGGGGTGATGCCCTCTTCTATGGTGAACTGGAGTTGTCTAACGACAGCTCAGAGACAAGGCTGATAAACTTCAAGCTCTGGCCCACCCAACCACCTGATTGGTTCACCCGTGCCGACCGCGAGACCCGCGCCATCTGGGCTGAAGACCCAGAAACTTGGAGTTTTTGGGAAAGGTGGTGGGATGGCCTGATCAGCGGCACAATGCCATTCCCGCTCGAACTTCTCCGCGAGGTGGTTTTGATCGGGGATGGGATCTGGCGGGCTGGGCCAAAGGCGGTTGCCGAACGAATCGCGGAGGTGATTGATAATTTTGAGCGCCTGCGCCTTTTGGAGGAAACCCGTTCAATCAAGGGCGCGATTGAAGAGGCCTTGCCCGATGGTGCCGCAAGTGCCTTTCAACGTTCTCACAATAACCCGCCCGAATTGATCGAAAATGCAGACCCGCCACAGCAGGTCTTGATCATTTGGGCGGGGCTGGATCAGGTTGAACATGAGTTAACCAAGGCGAAGCCAGACAAGTCGCTTTTAGCTGAAATCGCTGAATGGATGAAGAAAGCGCTATTGGCGTTTCTTCGCAAATGCGGTGGTTGGGCTGATAAGGTTGTCGGGGCCTTGCTGGTCGAAGTTTTTAGCAACGGCGCGCTTTCGAAGCTATTGTCTGACCTGGCGCGATATATAACAGGGGGCTAACCACAAAACCCTGACGGGGTGCGAGATGGCACATGGGCCGTGCGTGGCAAAATCCTAGAGGTGAGGCGCGAGGCCCACCCCTCGGGTCATGCGCGCCAAAACTTTGAAACCGCTGCAAGCCCCGACTGATGCCACAAACCCCTTGCTTGGTGGAATCGCAACCGCTACTTCCCCGATATGACCCAAAGCCTTCCAACCCCCCGTGGCAGCTTGACCCCAGATCGCCCTTTGGCGGATCTGACTTGGCTGCGCGTGGGTGGGCCTGCGGATTATCTGTTTCAGCCTGCGGATCTCGAGGATTTGCAGGGCTTCCTTGCCGCGCTTGACCCTGCCATTCCCGTTTTTCCGATTGGGGTGGGGTCGAACCTCATCATCCGCGATGGCGGGATGCGCGGTGTGGTGATCCGTTTGGGGCGCGGGTTTAACGACATTCGCATCGAAGGGGATCAGGTCATTGCGGGGGCAGCCGCGCTTGATGCCCATGTCGCGCGACGCGCGGGCGAGGCGGGGTTAGACCTGACCTTTCTGCGCACCATTCCTGGCACCATCGGCGGGGCCTGCCGCATGAATGCGGGCTGCTATGGTGCCTATGTGGCGGATCATTTGACCTTGGCACGCGCGGTGACGCGGGCGGGCAGGGTGGTCACGCTTGCCCCTGATGATTTCCAATTCGCCTATCGCCAGACGGGGCTTGACCCCGATCTGATCTTGATCGAGGCGCGGTTCACGGCGCCGCGCGCCAAACCCGATGATCTTGTCGCCAAGATGGACGACCAACTGGCCCGCCGTGACGCAAGCCAACCGACCAAAGACCGCACGGCAGGCTCGACCTTTCGCAACCCTGCGGGGTTTTCCTCGACTGGGCGCGCGGATGACAGTCACGAGATGAAAGCGTGGAAACTGATCGAAGAGGCAGGTCTGCGCGGGCATCGTCTGGGCGGCGCGGTGATGAATGATAAACATCCCAACTTCCTGACCAATGCAGGCGGGGCCACCGCCAAAGAATTGGAAGATTTGGGCGAATATGTGCGAAAAAAGGTTTTCCAAAACAGCGGATTGCAGCTAGAATGGGAAATTATGCGCGTGGGTGATCCGTAAAGGATCAAAAGCGCGCCAATTACAGCCCGCCGCATAGATGCGGGCAACGCGGTGGCCAAGGGGCGCAAAGACCCTGAAGGCCGATTGAGGCAAGAGGCAAGATTTGGGCGGTTCTGCTGCAAAAGCATCCCCCCGTATTGCGTTATTGATGGGTGGCCCCTCGGCAGAGCGCGAGGTGTCTCTTTCATCGGGGCGCGAATGTGCCAAGGCACTGGCGGGCGAAGGCTATGAGGTGATCGAGGTCGATGCAGGCCCCGATTTGGCTATGCGCCTGTCTGAAATTTCCCCTGATGTGGTGTTCAATGCGCTTCATGGCCGCTTTGGCGAAGATGGCGTGGTGCAAGGCATGTTGGAATGGATGCGTCTGCCTTACACCCATTCGGGCGTTTTGGCCTCTGCGCTTGCCATGGATAAGCAGCGCACCAAGGATGTTTTGCGCGCCGCAAACCTGCCCGTCATGGACAGCCAGATCGTGGCGCGGGACGATGTCGCGCGCGCGCATGTGATGCAGCCGCCCTATGTCGTGAAGCCTAATAATGAGGGCAGTTCGGTCGGTGTGTATCTAGTGATGGACGGGGCCAATAGCCCCCCCCTGCTTGGCCCCGAGATGCCAGATCAGGTGATGGTGGAAACCTATGCGCCCGGTCGTGAATTGACCACCACGGTGATGGGGGATCGCGCCCTTGGCGTAACCGAGATCATCACGACAGGGTGGTATGATTACGATGCCAAATACAAACCCGGCGGGTCGCGTCATGTGATCCCTGCCGATATTCCCGCCGAGATTACGCAAGCCTGCCTTGATATGGCGATTGCCGCGCATCGCGCGCTGGGTCTGCGTGGGCTGTCACGCAGCGATTTCCGTTGGGACGATACGCGCGGCTTAGAGGGTTTGGTGATGCTTGAGGCCAATACACAGCCCGGCATGACCCCAACCTCACTGGCGCCCGAGCAGGCGCAGGCCGCAGGGATCAGTTTCGGCGCTCTGTGTCGTTGGATGGTGGAGGATGCCTCATGCGACCGCTAGGCCCCGCGCAGCGCCCAAGCGCACCGCAACATGGTGCAAGCGCCCCAAGCCCGCGCCAAAAGCGCGACCCCGCCCCATCGGTGATGGCCTATCGGTTTCAGCGCCTTTGGCTGACGCCCGTCTTTCGCGTCTTTATGCGCTATGGTCTGCCTTTGATCATCATTGTTGGGGGCAGCGCCGCCTATCTGTCGAACCCGCGCAATATGGATCAGCTGACCGCGCAGGTGGAAGATCTGCGCCGCACCATTGAGGCGCGCCCAGAATTTCGGGTGACTCTGTTGTCAGTGAATGGTGCAAGCCCTGCTTTGGCGGATGAAATCCGCGGGCTTTTGTCGCTTGATTTCCCGCTCTCATCCTTTGATCTCGATTTGCCCCAGATGAAGGCGCAGATCCAAGAAATGCCCGCAGTGCGCAACGCCCAACTGCGCATCGCAGCAGATGGGGTCTTGCAATTGGATATTGAGGAGCGGTTGCCTGAATTGATCTGGCAAACCCGCGAGGCGTTCTTGTTGATTGATGGCGATGGTGTGGTCATCGATGATTTGATCAGCCGACCTATTTCGCAGGCCTTGCCTTTGATCGGCGGGGAAGGGGCGGATCTTGCCGCGCGCGAGGCCTTGAACCTTGTGCGCATCGCGGCCCCTTTGGCCGATCAGTTGCGCGGTTTTGTGCGTGTGGGTGAGCGGCGTTGGGATGTCATTCTTTCTGATGGGCGCAAGATTATGCTGCCCGAGGAAAATGCCAGTTTTGTCTTGGATCGTGTGATCGCCTTGGATCAGGCGCAGGATATCCTGAGCCGCGACATCCTCAGTATAGATATGCGCAGGCCAGATAGGCCCACATTACGCCTCAGCGCAGAGGCCCAAGATAATTTCGACATTTTGCGTGGTCAGTTGGTGGTGAGTGGAGAACGGCAAGGATGATGAACAATCTGTATCATATGCAGCGCGCAATGCGCGCCAAACGCCAAGAGGCGCTCAAGCGCGGTGTCATGGCGGTTTTGGATGTGGGCAGTTACAAAATCTCCTGCCTTGTTCTGCGGTTTGATGAGACGGGCATGGCCTATTCCACAGATCGCCAAGCGGCCCTTGCGGGGCAGTCTGCTTTTCGGGTGATTGGCATGGGCACAACGCGCTCGCGCGGTGTGCGTTTTGGCGAGATCGACACGGTTCAAGAAACCGAACGCGCCATCCGCACCGCTGTTCAGACCGCGCAAAAAATGGCCCATACCCGCGTGGATCACGTTATGGTGGCTTTTGCGGGGGCGCGTCCGCGCTCCTATGGCATGGCGGGCGAGACGATTGTTCAAGAAAAGACTGTGCAAGATGATGATGTGGCCCGCGCCTTGGCCAGTTGTGATTTGCCTGATTTGGGCGAAGGGCGCGAGGTTTTGCACGCGCAGCCTGTCAATTTCTCATTGGATCATCGCACTGGCCTGTCCGATCCCCGCGGTCAGGTGGGCGAACGTCTGGCGGTGGATATGCATCTTCTGTCGGTCGAGGCCAATGCCATCGAGGCCCTGCTATACTGCGTGAAGCGCTGTGATTTGGAACTCGCGGGTCTGGCCTCTTCGCCCTATGTGGCGGGGGTGTCGAGCCTTGTTGAGGATGAACAGGAATTGGGCGCGGCTTGTGTGGATATGGGTGGCGGTGCCACAGGCCTGTCTATTTTCATGAAAAAGCACATGATCTACGCTGATACCGTGCGCATGGGCGGGGATCATGTCACCTCGGATATTTCGCAGGCGTTGCAAATTCCCATGACTCATGCCGAGCGGATCAAGACCCGTTTTGGGGGGCTTGTTGCCACGGGCATGGATGATCGTGAAATGATCGAATTGCAGGGCAATACAGGCGATTGGAATTACGACCGCCGTCATGTCAGTCGTGCGGAATTGATCGGCGTGATGCGCCCGCGCGTTGAAGAAATCCTTGAAGAGGTGCGCGCACGGCTTGATGCGGCAGGGTTTGATCATTTGCCCAGTCAGCGCATTGTTTTGACAGGTGGGGGCAGTCAGGTGCCGGGCCTTGATGGTTTGGCCTCACGCATTTTGGGCAATCAGGTGCGGCTTGGCCGCCCGATGCGGGTGCAAGGCTTGCCCCAATCGGCCTGTGGTCCCGCGTTCTCAACATCGGTCGGACTGTCGCTGTTTGCGGCCTATCCGCAAGATGAGTGGTGGGATTTCGACATACCTGCTGAAAGCTATCCTGCCCGCTCGCTGAAGCGCGCGGTGCGTTGGTTCCGCGACAATTGGTGAGAAACCGCCCCGCTTGCCGCGTCAAACCCTAGCGAAATTGCCCCCTCGCACCACAGAATGCGGGGGGTGTCGGCAAGATCACGCCGAAGGTCACATATAAGCCACTCTATTTTGTGGTAAATTTGCAATTTTCTGATGACGCGGCGCAGATTTATCGTTACTGTGATCCAAAAGAAACACGAGGCAGTCAAACCCCAAGATATCTGGCGCAAGATCAGATCAGGGACGACAAAACAGGTGGACCGAGCAGATGACCTTGAACCTTTCCATGCCCGACACAGGGACAGAGCTAAAACCACGGATCACCGTTTTCGGTGTGGGTGGCGCAGGCGGCAATGCCGTGAACAACATGATTGAGCAGGCCCTTGATGGCTGCGAATTCGTTGTCGCGAATACCGATGCCCAAGCCCTGCAGCAATCCAAAGCACCGCAGCGTATCCAAATCGGTGCGCGCGTGACCGAGGGTCTTGGGGCTGGGGCGCGCCCTTCTGTTGGGGCAAGCGCGGCAGAAGAATCCATCGAAGAGATCGTGGATCAATTGGCAGGCTCGCATATGTGCTTCATCACCGCGGGCATGGGCGGTGGCACGGGCACGGGTGCGGCGCCAATCATCGCGCAAGCGGCGCGTGAACTGGGCGTTTTGACAGTGGGTGTGGTGACAAAGCCCTTCCAATTCGAAGGTGCCAAGCGGATGCGTCAAGCCGAAGAGGGCATTGAGCAGCTGCAAAAGGTTGTTGATACGCTGATCATCATTCCGAACCAAAACCTGTTCCGTTTGGCCAATGAGAAAACCACCTTTACCGAAGCCTTCGCGATGGCGGATGATGTTCTCTATCAGGGCGTCAAAGGTGTCACGGATCTGATGGTGCGTCCTGGCCTGATCAACCTTGACTTCGCGGATGTGCGCGCCGTCATGAACGAGATGGGCAAGGCCATGATGGGCACAGGCGAAGCCGAAGGCGAAACACGCGCCATTCAGGCCGCTGAAAAGGCCATTGCCAACCCGCTCTTGGATGAAATCAGCCTCAAAGGTGCAAAAGGCGTCTTGATCAATATCACAGGCGGCTATGATCTGACCCTGTTTGAATTGGACGAGGCCGCAAACCGCATTCGTGAAGAGGTTGACCCTGACGCGAATATCATCGTGGGCTCGACCCTTGATACCTCGATGGAAGGTCGGATGCGTGTGTCTGTTGTGGCAACAGGTATCGATGTTTCTGAAATGCAACTTTATCAGCCAGAGCGCAGCTACACAGCGGCGCCTCAGCCTGCTGCAGAAGTTGTCGAAGAACAGCCAGCACCTGCCGAAGAATTCGCAGCAGATCAATCGCCTGAGCCGTTTTTGTTCGATGATCTTGAGCATGAAGTTGCCGCTGAGCCCGCCCCGATGATGGAGACGGATCACAACGAGGTTCCCGCGCCTGTGTATGACAGCGCGATGAGCAGCCCCGCCCCTGTCGCAGCTGACCCTGAGCCTGTTTACGAACAAGAAGCGGCCAGCTTTACCGTCCCGATGCGTCCTGCAGCAGGCACGCCAAGCCCGCAGGCCTTGGATCGGCTGAAAAATGCAATCGCAACGCATAATGCAACGACAGCCCGCCCAACTGCGCAGCGCCCCGCATTGACGGAGAAACCCGCAGCTCCCCGCCGTGCCTTTGGGATTAATTCGCTGCTTGAGCGGATGACGGGTCAAAGCAACACAGACTCCCCCGTGACTCGCAGTCGCCCTGACCTCAGCGCGCAGCATCAGCCGATGATGGAGGATGACGCAGTCGACCCAGAGCAGGAACGCATCGAAGTTCCTGCATTCCTGCGCCGCCAAGCGAATTAAATTTTCGAAACTATGACAGCGAAAAGGCCGATCTTGCATCGGTCTTTTTCGTTTCTAATCAAATTATTAGATGAGTATCCTGTGGTCTTTGGCAAGATTCTGCCGATGCGTTTTTGCATTGTTGCAGAGAGTAACAAAGCTTGAATTGTCTCGCTCCCGCTCAGTTTGTATCACAGGCTTGAAGTCAGATGGGGTGGCTGCGTTGGGGGCGCCCACGATTGTGGGCACAGGACGACAGAAAGGTTTGCTGTGCAAGCAACGCTGAAAAAATCTGCAAGTTTCAAAGGTGTAGGCCTTCATGGGGGAAAGCCTGTTACTTTGACCATCCATCCAAGCGTGGCCGATAGCGGCATTTGGTTCAACCGGGTGGACGTGCGCGATGCGGATCCGCTGATCCCCGCGCGCTATGATGCGGTTCCAGAAAGCCGCCTTTGCACCAAAATCTCCAACGCTGATGGGGTTTCCGTATCGACCATTGAACATTTGATGGCGGCACTTGCTGGCTGTGGTATCCACAATGCCCGTGTCGATATTGATGCCGAGGAACTGCCCATTTTGGATGGCTCGGCAGTTGAATTTGTGCGCGGCCTTCTTACTGCGGGTATCGCGCCGCAAGATCGCCCCATCTATGCGATTGAAATCCTGAAGAAAGTGACTGTGCGTGATGGCGACAGCGAAGCATCGCTTGCGCCTGCCTCGCATCTGACGATGGCCTTTTCGATTGATTTCCCTGATCCCGCGATTGGGGTGCAGCATCGCCACGCGGATTTGGCCAATGGGCGTTTCGTTCGCGAACTCTGTGACAGCCGCACATTCTGCCGCCAATCCGATGTTGAGGCGATGTGGAACGCAGGTCTGGCCCTTGGTGGATCCTATGACAACGCGGTTGTCGTGGATGGTGATGATGTGCTGTCCCCCGGTGGTTTCCGTCATGCGGATGAGGCTGTGCGCCACAAAATGCTTGATGCTCTTGGTGATTTGGCCTTGGCAGGCAACCCGATCCTTGGCCATTACGAAGGCGTGCGTGCAGGCCATATGTTGACCAATCGCCTGCTGCGCGCGCTTTTTACGATGCCTGATGCAATGCGTTTGGTGCAATGTGACGCTCAGACGGCTGCCCGTTTGCCCGGTGTGGGGGTCGGCCAACATGATTTGGCGCATGTTGCGTGAGGCAATCTGACGTTTTGCCCTTCCGATTAATGTGCTAACACCCTAGGAATAAGATACCCAAGGTTTGGGGTTTGGCGGATTTCTACAGGGTAGATAGATGAACGACACGTCACGCGCGCATGGATTTTCACGAAAGCTTGGGCTTGGTCTGCTGATCCTGTCGCTTGGGGTGACGGCCTGTGGCCCGCGCGCCGATGGTGAGCCGCGCCGTGGTCTCTTTGGGCCGCGTGTGGTGGAACAGCCCCTTGAGGCCCTGACCGCCGAAGAAATTTACAACCGGGCCGAGTTTGAGCTTGAAAATAAAGATGATCCAGAGGCAGCCGCGCCTTTGTTCCTAGAGGTTGAGCGCCTGCATCCCTATTCGGAATGGGCCAAGCGCGGGTTGATTATGGCTGCCTTCAGCCATCACGAGGCGCGCCAATACGAAGAGGCGCGGGTTGCCGCACAGCGCTTTATCGAATTTTACCCTGCCGATGATGATGCCGCCTATGCGCAGTATCTTTTGGCCTTGAGCTATTATGATCAGATTGAACAGGTGGGCCGCGACCAAGGTTTGACCTTTCAAGCCCTGCAAGCCTTGCGCGCGGTGATCGAACTTTACCCTGATAGCGAATTCGCCAATTCCGCCGCTTTGAAATTCGATTTGGCTTTTGATCATTTGGCAGCAAAAGAAATGGAAATTGGCCGCTACTATCTTGAGCGCCAACATTACATGGCGGCAATCAACCGCTTTCGTGTCGTTGTCGAAGAGTTCCAAACAACATCGCACACGCCTGAGGCGCTGATGCGCTTGGTTGAGGCCTATCTTTCTTTGGGTCTGACGGATGAGGCGCAAACCGCGGGCGCAATATTGGGCTATAACTTCCGATCTTCGCCCTTCTATGAAGATGCATATCGTCAATTGCAGGGGCAGGGCCTCGAGCCTGAACCGCAAGGCGAGGGTTGGTTGCGCGGCATTTGGAACAACACGATCCGTGGGGCGTGGCTCTAGGTCACTGAACGGGGGCATGGCCGATGCTGCGGCATCTCGAAATTCGCGATCTTCTGTTGATTGATCATCTCAGCCTTGAGTTTCAGGTGGGGTTGAATGTTTTGACGGGGGAAACGGGCGCGGGGAAATCCATTCTTCTTGAAGCGCTTGGCTTTGTCTTGGGCTGGCGGGGCCGTGCCGATTTGGTGCGCCAAGGTGCAGAACAGGGCGAAGTATCCGCCGTATTTGATCTGCCCACAGATCACCCTGTTCAGGCGATTTTGGCGGAGGCGGGCCTGCCCTCTGGACCCGAATTGATCTTGCGCCGTATCAACACCCAAGACGGGCGCAAGACCGCATGGGTGAATGATCGCCGCGCAAGCGGTGATGTTCTGCGCGCCCTGTCGGATGTTTTGGTCGAATTGCACGGCCAACATGATGATCGCGGTCTGCTTGACCCGCGCGGACATCGTGCGCTGCTCGATGAGTTTGGCGGCCATGGCGATGATTTGGCCGCGTTGAGCGCGCTGTGGCGGGCGCTCAGCAAGGCCGCATCTGCCCATAAAGCGGCGCTAGACGATCTTGAAAAAATTCGCGCTGAGGAAGATTTCCTACGCCACGCTGTAGCCGAGTTCGAATCCCTTGCCCCCGTAGCGGGTGAGGAAGATGCGCTTGATGCCAAGCGCCGCCTTATGCAAGGGGCCGAGCGGTTGCGTGAAGATGTGGCGCGGCTTGTTGCCACTTTGTCGGATCAGGGCGCAGAGGGCCAGATCGGCGATGCGCTGCGCCTTGTGGCTGGGTTGTCGGATCGCAGTGAAGGCGCCTTGGACGAGGCACTGGCCGCCCTAGAGCGCGCCAATCTCGAATTGGGCGAAGCGCAGCGGGTGGTTGGCGATTTCGCAGATCGTTTGATTTTCAATCCGCAGGATTTGGAAGAAACAGAAGATCGTCTTTTTGCCTTGCGCGCTTTGGCCCGCAAACACGGCGTTCTATGTGATGCCTTGCCAGAGATGTGGCAGGATTTGCAAACCCGCCTGAGCGCGATTGAAGGGGGGGATGCGCATTTGGCTGCCCTTGCCGCCGCCGAGGCCGCCGCAGATCAGGCCTATCAAACGGCAGCCGCAGCCTTGCGCAGCAAGCGTGAGGCTGCGGCGCGCGCCCTTGATGCGGCGATGGCGGGGGAATTGGCCCCGTTGAAAATGGAACGCGCGGTCTTCACCACCGCGCTCACCGATGCCCCCGCAGGCCCAGAGGGGATTGACGCCGTGACCTTTACTGTGGCCACCAATCCTGGCGCGCCTGCAGGGCCCTTGAACAAGATCGCCTCGGGCGGGGAATTGTCGCGGTTCCTTTTAGCGTTAAAGGTGTGCCTCACGCGGCAAGCATCTGACATAACAATGATTTTTGATGAAATCGACCGCGGTGTTGGCGGGGCGACCGCCGATGCCGTAGGGCGCCGTTTGGTCGGGTTGGCGCAAGGGGGGCAGGTGTTGGTTGTGACCCACAGCCCGCAGGTTGCGGCCCTTGGCGCGCATCATTGGCGTGTCTCAAAAGCCGTTGAAAATGAGACCACTCTCAGCACCGTGACGCCGCTTGATGCGGATGCCCGTGTCGATGAGATTGCGCGTATGATTTCTGGGGATGTCATTACAGATGCCGCGCGCGAGGCGGCGCGTGCCTTGGTGTTCCAAGCCCAGCTTTAGCGCGCTGCCCGCGCGCCAAGCCCCGCGCGCATCAAGATTTGGCGTACAGGTTTCACCGAGTAGAAACTGTTCAGCGCCTTCATCCGCAAATCGCGCAAGCCTTGATCATCGGCCATCGAGGCGCGATTGAGCGCATCCACCCCTGCCACCCGGGCGGCAATCTCGGCATGGCGTGCGCGTTCATATTTTTGCAACATGGCAGCCTCACCCAATCGGTCAGGCGCGGCCTTGGCCAGATCAAGCAGGGTCGCCATATCGGCAAGGCTCATATTGAGGCCCTGCGCGCCAATCGGGGGAACCACATGCGCGGCCTCGGCCACCAAGGCCAGACGCTCGCCTGTCATGCGATGCGCCACTTGCGAAATGATCGGCCAGATCGTGCGCTGTGAAATCAGACGCAACGGCCCATAAAGGTCGGCAGAGCGCGTGCGCATTTCATCCTCAAACGCGGATTGAGGGAGGGCACAGAGGCGTTCTGCCTCTGGCCCGCGCTCCATCCAAACCACGGCGGAGGAGGGTTTGCCTTCGTAATCTGGCAACGGCACAAGGGTAAATGGCCCGCCCGAGCGATGCACCTCGGTCGAGATATTATCATGCGGGTGGTCATGGCTGACAGCAAAGGCTAAAGCCTTTTGACCATAGCGCATGGTCGTCACAGGGATGCTCGCCGCCTTGCGCATGGGGGAATTGCGCCCGTCTGCGGCAATCACCAAACGGGCCCGCACACGGGTGCCATCGGTGAGGGTGACGCGCGCCTCTGCGCTTCGGGTAAGTAAGGATTTTGTGCCAACGCCCGCCCGAAAGGTGACATGATCCAATTCAGAAATCCGTGCCAAACCTTCACGGCGTAACAGCCAATTGGGCAGGTTCCACCCAAATGGCAAATCCGAGATATCGCTTGCGTTGAAATCATGCGCGCTGCGCGCTACGGCCTCGACCCCGCCTGCGTCCACGATGCGCATGATCTGCAAGGGCATTGCATGCGGTGCAAAATGCCGCCACAGCCCCGCCTGATCGAGAAAGTCGCGCGAGGGCTGTAAAAACGCGGTGCTGCGCAGATCGGAACCTTCTGCATCGCGGGTGGTAATCGGCGCGCTTGGGTCTACGCAAAGAACGGAAAAACCTGCCGCACCAAAGGCAGAGGCGGCAATCAGCCCTGCAATGCCGCCACCCGAAATCAGAATATCTGTGTCGATCATATCGCTCATGATCCCTTAAATAGGCCGCACCCTGCCGCGCGTCCAAGCGTCATTTTCGCGCGGCCCATCGTGCTGCACGCGGATCCATCACCCGCCGCCACAGCGGCGGCACCGTTGCCAAGGCGGCCATGACAGGAAGGCTGTAGGGCAGGCACGGGTGATCTGGAGCATAGCTCAGTTCCACATAGCTGCGGGTCGGATTGAGGTGGTAGTCTGAATGCAGCGGCGCGGCCAAGAGCATTTTGGTGCTAAAGTGGCGCGGTGCGTTCCAGCTGTCTTGCGCAGATTGCGGCGCGGGGCGGCCATCTGCGCCAATGGCGCGGCGCAGCCCGTAATGTTGGATGTAATCGGATATCATCGCTTGGATATGGAAGAGGGCGGCCACCCACAGATATGCGCCCATGTGACACCGCCACGGCGCACAGTCTCGCGGGCAAGCGCCCCATGAAAGGAGCCCCACCATGCCCGCGGAAGATAAGCCCAAAACCCAACCCCAAGCACGGGGCTATTTGGGTCGCGCGCGGTTGCAACATAAGGGTGATGGATCAACAAATGGGCCGAGGCGTGATGCCCCATCCCAAGGCTTGCACAAAGACCATGCCCGAAGCGCCGTGCGGCACGGCTGGGGTGGTGGATCAATTCATGCGCATTGGGGTGCGTGATCTGTCCTGCAAATGATGCAAACGCGAGCGTGAAGATGAGGGGCGCACCCCCCCCGTTGCACCACAAAAGGCAGGGCAAGGATGAGAGCAATATGACCGATCCCCAAAATCCATTGCAGGGCCAGTGCCCTATGTCGGTTGGGGCCTGCAGATACGCCGCGTGGGCGGGAGAGCTGCGGACTGAGATGGTCAACCAGACCCGCCACCACAGTCAGCACAATCAGCGCAAACAGCCCAAATGGGCCTCGTGCGAAAACCTCAAGCCACAATAGCCCAAAAGGCAGCAGCGTTGCGCCTGCGAATAGAACAATGGGCGGAAGTTTCATTCCCGCAAAACCCCGTCTGTGATCTGGCCAAATCAAGTGCTGAAAACTTACCGGCACGGGCCAATCAGTGCAAAGCCTTTGCAATGCCCCGCGCGGCGTATTAGGGGAAGGGAGTTAAGGTAAAAGGCGGTTTTTGAGCGAATGTCATTTTTCAAGAAAATGAAAGAGCGGCTCTTTAAGTCTTCGTCCAAGATTGACGAAGGGTTAGAGGCTTTGGTGGCCGAAGGCGCTACTGACGATATGGCCCCTGAGATAGTCGAAGAAACTGCCGAAGCAGCCGAGCGCATAAGTGAGGGGCAGAAGGCAGCAGAGCCAGAACCTGCGCTAGAACCTGAACCACAAGTCGAGCCAGAGCCAGAGCAAAGCCAAGACCCTGAGGGTGACCCTGAGGATGCTGCAGAACCTGCCGCGGTGGAAGAACCGCAGCCGCAACCAATAGCCCGCACCGCCACTGAGGGCGCGCAGGCAGAGACGGCGAAAGCACCTAAACCTGCGCCCGAACCGGCGCCTGCAGCGAAGCCAAGCCTGTTGCGCCGCTTGGTGGGAGGGGGCGCTGCACCCGTTGCCAAGCGCGTGATTGATGATGAGATGATCGAGGAATTGGAAGAAATCCTCATCAGCGCAGATTTGGGGGTGGAAACCGCCCTTGCGCTTTCGTCAAATCTGGCCTCCGAACATTTTGGCCGCCGCATGAGCGTGGCCGAGATCAAAGCGGCGCTTGCCCGCGATGTGGCCCGCGTTATGGAAGCTGTGGCCAAGCCGATGCCGATTTACCCCAAACGGCCGCAGGTGGTGTTGGTGGTTGGTGTGAACGGGTCTGGCAAGACGACAACGATTGGTAAATTGGCCAGTCAATTCAAAGCTGCGGGAAAATCCGTTGTAATTGCCGCCTGCGATACATTTCGTGCGGCAGCGGTTGAGCAGTTGGAGATTTGGGGCAATCGCGCGGGCGTGCCTGTGCTGCGTGCCGAAACGGGGGGCGATCCAGCGGCCTTGGCCTTTGATGCAATGGCGCGGGCCGAAGCCGACGCGGCCGATTTGCTGCTTATTGATACGGCGGGGCGGTTGCAGAACCGCGCGGATTTGATGGAAGAATTGGCTAAAATCGTGCGAGTGATCCGCAAAAAAGACCCTGATGCGCCGCATAACACGCTGTTGGTTCTTGATGCGACCACGGGCCAAAACGCGCTCAGACAGGTCGAAGAATTCCGTAAGATATCAGATGTCAGCGGGCTTATCATGACCAAGCTTGATGGCACAGCCAAGGGCGGTATTCTTGTGGCATTGGCCGATAGATTTGGCCTGCCTATTCACGCCATTGGTTTGGGAGAGCAGATTGACGACCTTGCCCCCTTTGATCCCGAAGAATTTGCAAACGCTCTTATGGGGTTGGAGAGCAATGCGTAACAGGATGGAGGGTCGCCCTTGGGGGATCTGATCATCGCCCTTGAGGGCACGGCGGCGGGCGAACAATTGGCGCTGATCTTGGCCTTATGCGCGGCGCTGCTGCATGCGATATTTGGCGCGTTGCAAAAGGGGCGGCATGACCCCCTGTTGTCACGCGGTGCGATTGATGCGGCGATGGTAGTTGTGGCAGGGCCTGTTGCCCTGTTCATCGTGCCATGGCCCGAGCCGCGTATGTGGCCTATTTTTGCGGGCATGTTCATCATCCATGCAGGCTATAAATGGGCGGTGTTGTCGGCCTATCGGCGTGGGGCCTATACGGTGGTTTATCCCGTGATGCGTGGCACAGGCCCGCTCTTTACTGTGATCGGAGCGGGCATCTTGTTTGGCGAGGTCTTTACCCTTGGCCAATGGATCGGGGTGGGCGTTTTGATCACGGGGCTTTATGGGCTTGCCGCCCATAATATCGCCACGGTGACGATTGATCGCGAAACGCTGATCCCCGCCTTGGGATTTGCAGTGCTGACAGGGTTATTTGTGGCGCTTTACACCAATTATGATGCCTACGGCATTCGCGCCACCGCCGACCCTTTTACCTTTCTGGCATGGTTTTTCTTTATTGATGGCTTTGCCATGCCTGGTTTTGCCTATGTCGCGTGGCGGCGTATGGAAAACCCGCCTGCGCTCTCAGGTTTGGCTTTGCGCGGGGTCATCGGGGCCTTGGTGGCATTCGGGTCTTTCGGGTCGGTCATGTTGGCCACGCGCCTTGATCATGTGGGCGAGGCGGCTGTGCTGCGCGAGACATCCACCGTGTTTGCCGCGCTGATTGGTTGGATTTTCCTCAAGGAAACCGTTGGCCCGCGGCGTTTGGCCCTTATGGGGTTGATTGCAGCGGGCGCGGTGATAGTTGAGGCAGCAGGCTAGAAAAGGAACAGACCCATGCAAAACGGAAAACCCATCGCGCCATGGTTAAAAACCACGCTAGAGCTTGGGCCTGTTCTGGGGTTTTTCGTGCTGTATCTGTGGATCAAAGATCAGACCTTCACCATTGCGGGGGTGGAGTATTCAGGCTTCATCATGGCGACCGCGCTGTTCATCCCTGTGATTGGCGCGGCAATCGCGGCCCTTTGGTATCTGACAGGGCATATCTCGCGCATGCAGATTTTCACATTGGTTATGGTCGTGTTCTTTGGGGGGCTGACCATCTGGTTCAATGACGAGCGGTTTTTCAAGATGAAAACCACGCTTGTTTACGCAGTTTTTGCGGCCTTGTTGGGGATTGGCCTTCTGCGCGGGCAAAGCTGGCTGAAGTTGTTGATGGGTGAATTTCTCAAGATGCGGGATGAAGGTTGGATGATCATCACCCGCCGTTTGACAGCCGTTTTCGCCGCAATGGCTGTTGCCAATGAGGTCGTCTGGCGCAATTTTTCGGAACAGTTTTGGGTAACCTTTGAAACCTTCGCGCTGCCCGCCTTTTTGTTCGTGGCCTTTATGGCGCAGGCAAAGGTGATTGAGCGCTTCAGCGAGCCTTCGGACGAGGCTTAAACCCGCCCCGTTTGGCCGTCCCACCATCGCGCGTGGGGGGCGCAGATTTTTTGGGCGGCGCTTTGCGCAGCTTTCCCGTTTTGGGGCCAGTTTTGGCCTTCGCGTGCCCCTCAACCCGCACTTCTAGGCCGAGTTGATCCGCCAAGACGCGCGGTTTGATCTCTTCAACCTCGCCCGCTTTGAGTTCGCCCAAGCGAAACGGGCCGTAAGAGATGCGGATCAGCCGGTTCACTTCAAAACCAATCGCCTCCATCGCACGGCGAATTTCGCGGTTCTTTCCCTCGCGCAGGCCAATGGTGAGCCATGCATTGGCCCCTTGTTGGCGATCCAGTGAGACGCTCATGGGTTGAAATGTCTCGCCCTCGATGCTCAGGCCCTTGCGCAGAGGGGCAAAGGCCTCGTCATTTGGTTTTCCCTTAATGCGCACGCGATATTTGCGAAGCCACCCAGTGGAAGGCAATTCAAGTTTGCGCTTAAGGCCGCCATCATTCGTCAATAAAAGCAGACCTTCGGAATTCAGGTCGAGCCGCCCCACGGACATCACCCGAGGCAGCGTGTCTGGCAAAGCGTCAAAGACGGTCTTGCGCCCCTTTTCATCCGCGGCGCTTGTGATCAGCCCCGCAGGTTTGTGATGGAGCCACAGGCGCGGGGCGGCGATCTCGGGCAGGGGGGCGTTGTCCACCTCAATGCGATCTTGCGCGGTCACATTCAGGGCAGGGCTGTCGATGACTTTGCCATTCACGCTGACGCGACCCTCGGCAATCATCCGCTCCGCCTCGCGGCGCGAGGCAATCCCTGCGCGGGACAGGCGTTTGGCGATCCGCTCGCCCTGTGGTGTGCTTGTGTTCATGTGCCCTCCCTAAGGGTTTGGCTTCTGCTTGGAAAGAGGCAGAAACTGAGGCATTAAGGGAATATGAACGAATTTCACAGCCATATGCCCCGCGCGCTTGATCTGGCGCGACAGGCCGCCTTGCAGGGGGAGGTGCCTGTTGGTGCCGTGATCATCAAGGATGGCGCGGTAATCGCCGAAGCCCGCAACGAGATGCGCGCGCGTCATGACCCGACCGCCCATGCCGAGATGCTCGCCATTCGTGCCGCTTGTGCCGCATTGGGGCAGGAACGCCTTACAGGCTGCGATATTTGGGTCAGTCTTGAGCCTTGCCCTGCCTGTGCAGGGGCCATTGCCGCAGCGCGCCTGTCGCGTCTTTATTATGCGGCTTCTGATCCGAAATCGGGCGGCGTGGCGCAGGGGCCATGTGTCTTTGATCACCCCCAATCGCATTGGAGGCCTGAGATATATTCTGGCATGATGGAGAATGAGGCAGCCGCACTCTTGCGCGCGTTCTTCGCAGCCAAGCGAGACGGGTGATGGCCGACAGAATATGCGCGGAGGGCCTATAAGCCGGATTCTGTCCTGCCCCTTGCGGGGCATGGATGACCATTCCTCTGGGCGATCTGTTGCCAGATCACTCTAGCTGCCAACCCGGATCGCACGGGGCAGAAGCGGCCCTGAAAGGTTGCCCTTTCCAACGATCCCTATTTGGCATTGCTCCCGGTGGGGCTTGCCGTGCCGCCCGTGTCACCACGCGCGCGGTGGGCTCTTACCCCACCGTTTCACCTTTTCCCAAGGCCGAAGTCTTGGGTAGTTTCATTTCTGTGGCGCTTTCCGTCAGATTGCTCTGCCTAGGCGTTACCTAGCACCGTTGCCTCTTGGAGTCCGGACTTTCCTCGAACATTGCTGCCCGCAGTCATCCAGCCCTCCGCGCAAGAGGCGCTTTAGGTGACGCGGCCCGCGCGGTCAACGCCAAAGCGCGCCGCCAAATCAGCCGCAATCGCGCAATCCCATCCGTCAAGCGGGGCGGCCTTTGCCAAAGCATAGGGGCGATACCTGCGCCGCAGCGTGTCGCGCATGAGGTCGAGATCATCCACATGATACCCAATTTGCGCGCAATCATTCATAAAGCGCTGCGGGTCTATCGCCAAAGCCCCGCGCGCCTTTGGCATAACGGCTAGGCCTTCATGCGCAAGCCGTGCCCAATCAAATCGTGGGCCTGGGTCAATCTTGCGCCCTGCAGCCAGATCAGAATGGCCGATAACGCCTTCGGGCGGAATATCCCAACGGGCCATGATCCCGAGCAGCAGATCACCGAGGCAGGCCATTTGTGGTTCGGAAAACGGGCTAAATCCGCAATTGTCCAATTCAATTCCGATAGAGTGGGAATTTACGTCCACGATCCCGCGCCAAGCCCCTGCGCCCGCATGCCATGCCCGCATCGCCTCATCCACCAAAGCGTGGCATGCGCCATCACGCCCAATAAGATAATGCGCCGAAACCTCGCGGGATGGGTCGCAGAGCGCGCGCGCTGCCCCCTCGTAATCCTCCATCGCGGTATAATGGATCACGATCAAAGAGGGGGTTGCCCCCTCGCGCCTTGGCCCGAAATTCGGGCTTTGGCGAGGCAGGCTCATTGGGTCGCACGCGCGGCTTGGGCCGCCGCGCGATAGGGTGCAGGATCCCATCCGCAGGCATAGCCATTCCCATCAGGGTCAAGCACAATTGGGTCGTGATTGGGCCCGCCGCGCGCTAAGAAATCTTCTTGCGCGAGATCATCCCTGCGATAGGCCGCACAGTTTTCCGCATGTCGTCCCCGACCCAAGGGGGAACGGGCATAAACCCGTTGCCCCATCGGATGGCTCGTTGCCAAGGCGTAATTCAACACCGATGGGCCAACCGTTTGGGGGCGCTCAGGCACGGGTTCAGGTGCCACCACTACCAATTGTTGCTGCATCCGTGCGCGTCGTTCGGCGTCTGATTCAATCGTCTCACGTGCGGACACCGCGTTGAAATCCTGTTCGTCAGAAATCCCACGGGGTGTTGTAGATGTCGGGGGTGCAGATACGGGTGCTGCAGAGGCAATGGTTGTCACAGCGACAGGTGGCGTGGATGCCTTAGGCGCGGGGGCGGCGATAGCGCGCGCGCCCTGTTGTGAGACCGCCTGTGGCGCGGCGGCCTCAATGGCCGCGCGGGCGCGGGCCGCTAAAATTTGATCTTGCGTCAAAACGGGTGCTGCGGGTGTGGCAGCATTGGCCACGATCGGCGCCGTTTGCGGCGCGGTGATTGCCTGTGGCGGTGTGCGCAAGGCCTCGCGCCGTGCAGCCTCGGCGGCGAGATAGCTTTGATAATCGTTGAACCCAACCCCTTGGGCGACATCATTGGGGGCAGAGACGCATCCACTCCCCCCAATTCCTACGGCCACAAGCAATGCCCCCACGCGCAGCTTGTCCCGCAAATTTGCGGAATGCCCGACCTTAAACCCCATCACTGCCTCATAAGCTTTTTGCATATTTATGCAGAAAGCTTACCACCATTTATTGGGTTTGGCTACAAATCCCGCCGCAGTTTCCAGCGCGTAGGCGGTGTTGAGCAAATCACCCTCTTCAAAGGGGCGGCCGATCAATTGCAGACCCAAGGGCAGGCCCGCACTGCTCAAACCTGTGGGCAGGGCCACACCTGGCAGGCCCGCAAGGTTCACGGTGACTGTGAACACATCGTTGAGATACATCTCAACAGGGTCAGCCACCTCTTTCCCCAACTCAAACGCCGCCGATGGTGTGGCGGGTGTGAGGATTGCATCAACGCCTGCGGCAAATACCTCGTCAAAATCGCGTTTGATCAGGCTGCGCACACGGCGCGCGCGGTTGTAATAGGCATCGTAAAACCCTGCTGATAGCACATAGGTGCCGATCATGATCCGCCGCTTTACCTCGGCGCCAAAGCCTTCGGCGCGGGTTTTCTCGTAGAGTTCTGTAATGCCGTCCCCTTGGGACAGTTCCGCGCGATAGCCAAAGCGCACCCCATCATAGCGCGCAAGGTTTGATGAGGCCTCGGCTGGTGCGATCACGTAATAGGCGGGCAGGGCGTATTTTGTATGCGGCAGCGAGATGTCGTGCAGCTCCGCACCTGAATCTTTCAGCATCGCAGCGCCATCGGCCCAAAGTTTCTCAATCTCTTCGGGCATCCCATCGACCCGATATTCGCGCGGGATGCCGATGGTTTTGCCTCGAATGTCACCCGTCAGAAGCGCCTCGAAATCGGGAACGGGTAGATCGGCGGATGTGCTGTCTTTGGGGTCATGCCCCATCATCGCGGCCCCCATGATTGCGGCGTCCCGTACCGTTTTGGTCATTGGCCCTGCTTGATCAAGGCTAGAGGCAAAGGCGACAATCCCCCACCGCGAGCAGCGCCCATAGGTGGGTTTCAGACCTACTGTGCCCGTGAAGGCGGCAGGTTGGCGGATTGACCCGCCCGTATCCGTACCAGTGGCCCCAAGGCAGAGGTCAGCCGCAACCGCGGCGGCCGATCCCCCAGAAGACCCACCGGGCGTCAGGTTTTGATCGCTGCCCTTTGCGCGCCATGGGTTGACCGCTGGCCCGTAAACAGAGGTTTCGTTGGACGACCCCATGGCAAACTCATCCATATTGAGTTTGCCCAACATGACCGCGCCTGCATCGCGCAATTGCGCTGAGACGGTCGATTCATATTCAGGCCGAAAGCCTGACAGAATTTTTGACGCGGCTTGGCTCTCGATCCCTTCGGTGCAGAACAGGTCTTTGATCCCAATAGGAATGCCGCAAAGGGCGGGCGCATCGCCCGATTTGATCCACTGATCTGCGGCCTCGGCGCGGGCAAGCGCAAGATCGGGGGTGTTATGGACAAAGGCGCCAAGCGCGCTGCTGCCCTCAATCGCGCTAAGGCAGGCATTGGTCAATTCAACTGCTGTGGTCTCGCCACGGCGCAGGGCATCGCGCGCCTCGGCAATGGTCAATTTGTTCAGATCAGACATCACTCAACCACCTTTGGCACGGCAAAAAATCCTTCGCGCGCATCAGGCGCGTTCGACAAAACCTTGGATTGTTGATAGCCATCCGTCACCTCATCTACACGCGCCTTCAGGCGCTGTGGCGTGACCGATGTCATCGGCTCAACATCGCTGACATCCAGTTCTGAGAGTTGCTCAATAAAGCCCAAGATCGCGTTGAATTCGGACGCTAGGCTTGGCAATTCGGCAGGGTCAACCTCGATGCGGGCAAGTTTCGCCACGCGGGCTGCGGTGTCGGTGTCAATTGACATCGTAATATCCCTTCTGTTCTGTCAGGCGCGGGTTTAGCGGGGCAGGGGCAGCACTGCAAGCGGCCACGCGTAGAAAACCCGTTAGGTAAACCGAACACTTGGCGGGTCGTCATCTGCCTGTCACAGTGTCACGCCATAGCCGTGATCAGTAGTATAGGTGCGCCAGCATGAACGAAAATCAACACCCCCCCAGTCTGAGCGCGCTTTTCGCGGTTTTTGCGCGCATTGGAGTTTTGTCCTTTGGCGGGCCTGCCGCGCAAATTGCCCTGATGCATCGTGAATTGGTCGAGCAGCGCAATTGGTTGAGCGAACGACAATTTCTGGCGGCACTGTCCTTCACCATGCTTTTGCCCGGGCCAGAGGCCATGCAACTGGCCACTTATGCAGGGTGGCGCTTGCGCGGCACTTTGGGTGGCTTGATCGGTGGGGGGCTTTTCGTCTTACCAGGTGCTTTGGTCATCATGGCCTTAAGCGCGCTTTATGTGGGCTTTGGTCAGCTGCCGCTTATGGCGGCGCTGTTCTTGGGCATCAAGGCAGCGGTGATTGTGATCGTCATCCAAGCCTTTTTGAACCTGTCAAAACGCGCCTTAAATGGGGGCGTTGCCGTGTGGATTGCGGGACTGGCATTTACGGCACTGTTCGTATTTGATCTGCCCTTTCCTTTGGTGATCGCAGGGGCGGCGCTGACTGGCTATTTGGGTTGGATCACGCCTATTGCGGCGGCGGCAGACCTGCCGCAAGGGCGCCCGTCCAACAGCCTTGCCCATCTGGCGCTTTGGGGCGGGTTGTGGGCCGCGCCCTTGGGGCTTTTATACCTGATAGCGCCTGAGGGGCTCTTGTTGGAGGTTGGGCTTTTCTTCTCTAAACTGGCGCTTGTGACCTTTGGCGGGGCTTACGCGGTCTTGGCCTATATGGTGCAGCAAGTTGTCGGGGATTTTGGATGGCTCACCACAGGGCAGATGATGGATGCTTTGGGCTTGGCTGAAACCACGCCCGGGCCGCTGATATTGGTGACGCAATTTGTGGGCTTCCTTGCGGGGTTTGGCGCCTATGGGTGGGCAGGCGCGGTCACTGCCGCGCTTTTGACCCTTTGGGTGACGTTCATACCCTGCTTCTTGTGGATATTCCTATTCGCGCCACAAGTGGATCGCTTGGTCGCATGGCCCAAGCTACAGGCCGCGCTTGACGGGGTTATGGCAGCGGTTGTTGGGGTTATTGCCAATTTGTCTGTGTGGTTCGCACTGCATGTTTGGTTCGAAACGGTCACGCGCGACAGCAGGCTGTGGTTGCCTGATTGGGCGAGCCTTGATTTGGCCGCCGTGATCTTGACCCTTCTCGCGGCAACCTTACTGCTGTGGCAGAAGATGGGCCTGATCCGCGTTCTGGTGATTATAGCGGGGGCGGGCGCGCTTATTTCCCCGTTTTTCGGTTGACACCTGCCGCCCTGTCAGTAAAAGCGCCCAAACATAATTACCTCGCGCGCGGATTCTCGCGCCGATCAACGCCGTTCAAGGAGCAACGCCATGGCGAAGCCGACAACGATTAAAATCCGCCTGAACTCCACGGCGGGCACGGGCCACTTCTATGTGACCAAGAAAAACGCACGCACAATGACCGAGAAAATGACAGCGCGCAAATACGACCCAGTCGTGCGCAAGCATGTCGAATACAAAGAAGGTAAGATCAAATAAAATCTGCCTGTCTCGGATATACATAAAAAAGCCGCGCCTGATTGCGCGGCTTTTTTATTGGCGTGATACAGCAATGACAAAGGGCCGCACTGTTCATGCGGCCCTTCATTTTTGGATATGTGCCCCGCAGGCTTATTCGCGATTGCCCAAGAATTGCAGCAGGAACATGAACATATTGATAAAGTCGAGATAGAGGCGCAACGCCCCCATAATCGCGGATTTGTTCAGCCATTCCTGATCGCCATGCACGGCATGGTCGATATATTCTTGTTTGATGGACTGGGTGTCATAGGCAGTCAGACCTGCGAAGATCAGCACGCCCAAGATGGTGATCGCGAAATAGATCGCGGGTGAGCCCAAGAAAATATTGATGATCGAGGCCACAATCAGGCCGATCACGCCCATCATCAAGAATGTGCCCCAGCCGCTGAGATCCTTTTTGGTGGTATAGCCATAAAGGCTAAGCCCCGCAAAGGCGATGGCGGTGGTCAGGAAGGTCTGTGTAATGGACACGCCTGTGAACACAGCAAAGATCCACGAAATGGAGATACCCATCACGGCAGCGAAGGCATAGAAGAACAACTGTGCTGCTGCGGCAGACAAACGGTTCACCGCCGCGCCAAAGGCAAAGACCATGATCAGCGGCGCGAACATGGCAATCCAGCCAAGGATATTGGGCTGCATCGTGATCGGGTCGCGGAACAGGGCGTTCAGCGCAGGGTTGCTGCCGATTGCCCAAGCAGCGCCTGCGGTCATGACCATGCCTACGGACATGGTGCCGTAGACCTTGTTCATATGGGCGCGCAAGCCCTGATCAATTTGCGCTGCATTGGCCGAGGCCGCCGCCGAGCGCATCGTTTGATATGGTGCCATTGATCCCTCCTACAGAGATGGCTGTGACGATCAAAAAGGGTGGCAAAGCCGACCCTTGGGGTCGCAGGCGGCACTCTGCCGCCCGTCCTTGGCGTTAATATTGGCAAGAAGGGCTATTTTTTCAAGTGAAAGCTATGCAAAACACACTCAAAGGTTTGATAGTTTTTTCCTATCGCGTAAGCCTGTGATAGGTATCAAAGCGTCTTTGCGATTTCGATCACCACTTTGCCCGTGGATTTGCGCGATCTAAGCGCGTCAAGGGCTGCAGGCAGGGCGTCAAACGGGTAAAGTGCACCAATATGAGGCTTGAGGCCGCCTTTTGTGTAAAGGCCAAAAACCTGCTCAAGGGAGTGTTGCAAGGCCTCTGGATTAAAGCGCAGATATCCGCCCCAATACAGGCCCATCACATCAAGATTTTTGACAAGCAGATGATTGGCGGGGATTTGCGGAACGGTACCGCTGGCAAAGCCGATGCTTAAAATCCGCCCTTCGGGCCGCATAGCGCTAAATCCGGCCTCAAATCCCGCGCCGCCAACCGCATCATAAAGCACATCAACACCGCCAAGGGCGCGCAATTGGTCGCGCAGATCGGGGGTGTCTGCGTCAATCACATGATCCGCGCCAGCGCGTTTGGCAATTTCAAGCTTGGCTTGCCCGCGTGCCACCGCGATGACCTTGGCCCCAAGGCTTGCGCCGATTTCCACCGCGGTCAGGCCGACCCCACCTGCTGCACCTAACACGGCAAGGGTTTCCCCCGCAGCCAGACGCGCACGCCGCGTCAATGCCAGATGCGAGGTGCCATAGGCGATCAAAAATCCTGCGGCCTCGGTCAAGGGCATGTGATCTGGCAGGCGCAGGGCGCGCTGTGCGGGAAAGCATCCATATTCTGCCAAACCGCGTTGGCCCGCATAAACGGCCACAGGATCCCCCACCGCGTGGGTTGTCACCCCACCCCCAAGCGCATCCACCACGCCTGCCAATTCCAACCCCATTACGAAGGGCGGGGTCGGGGTGTCTTGGTATTTTCCCTCAATCATAAGCAGATCGGCAAAGTTCAGACCACAGGCCGCAATGCGTACCCTGATCTCGCCTTTGTTAGGGCGTGGCATCGGAAGTTCACGGATTTCTGGCGCGGTGTTAAAGGCGCTCAACTCCCATGCTTGCACGGCAAAATCCTTTCCCAATCATCCAAGCCCCTGATCTTGCACAGTTAAGACATCGCGCCAAGCCGTCAAAGCGCCGCGCGCTTTTTCGTTAGGAAAAATTCGCCTTATGCGGTATCGTGGGGCTCCGAACGCAGGTTGTGTGACCGGCTTTGGCGCGTGAATTATCGGGTCTGCCCCTCCCCTTTCTTGACCGATATTCGTTGTGCCCTATCTTGCAATCGGTGCCGCATGGGTTGAGTGATGTCTTGCGAACTCGCTTGGCTTTTGCGGTCGTTTGTTGCCAAACACCAATCGCAGTCGCAGGAGTAACCAAGTGACACATCCCGTAGACATTCATGTCGGCAAGCGCGTTCGTCATCGCCGTTGGATGGTGGGTATGACCCAGCAACAGCTCGCGGCCCATGTTGGGATTAAATTCCAACAGATCCAAAAATACGAAACTGGCATGAACCGCATCAGCGCCTCGCGCCTTTGGGATATTGCGGCAACGCTTGGCGTGCCTGTGCAGTATTTCTTTGAGGGATTGGACGAAGCCAACACCACCGCCGCAAATCAACCCGATGATCTTTTGGCGGATAAGGAAGCGTTGGATTTGATCCGCTCTTATTACGCGATCCCAGAAAATCAGCGCCGCCGTTTGTTTGATTTGGCGCGGGTTCTGTCGGACGCGGCCGCTTGACCTAGGGCGGTTTTGCGTGGCACTGCGCGGGGGCGGGGCAGAAGGCCCTGCTGCCACCAGTGAGATGCCATCATGACCGCGACCCGCAATTTGCCCAATGTGACCGATGTCGAAGCGGCCGAGCTGATTGCCTTGGCCCATGATCTGGCGGATGCTGCGCGCAAAGCGACCTTGGCCCGATTTCGTCAAGCAGGGCTTTCAACCGAAAACAAGGCCAACGCGGGATTTGATCCCGTAACCGAAGCTGACCGCGAGACCGAGGCAGCGATGCGCGCCTTAATCGAGGCACGCCGCCCGCAAGATGCGATATTGGGCGAGGAATTTGGCGCAAAATCGGGGCAATCGGGCCTGACATGGGTGCTAGACCCAATTGACGGCACGCGTGGATTTATGACGGGCACACCCAGTTGGGGGGTGTTGATTGCCCTGTTGAATGAGACAGGCCCAATTTTCGGGGTCATTGACCAACCTTATATTGGCGAGCGTTTTATCGGCGGTTTGGGGCAAAATTACATGACTGGCCCGCAAGGCGAAATGATCTTGCGGACAAGCGCGCGCAAAATTTTGGCCGAGGCGCGGCTCTTTTCGACTTTTCCAGAAATCGGCGCGATCTCCGAGCGTCTCGCCTTCGAAGCAGTGCGCGATCAGGTGCTTTTGACGCGCTATGGGATGGATTGCTACGCCTATGGTTTGGTGGCCTTGGGGCAGGCAGATTTGGTGATTGAGGCGGGTCTGCAATCCTATGACATCGCCGCCCCGATTGCCGTGATTGAGGCGGCGGGGGGCATTGTCACCAATTGGCAAGGCGGCCCTGCCCATCAGGGCGGGCAGGTCTTGGCTGCAGCCAATCGCGATTTACATCAGGCGGCATTGGTGCTTTTGTCTGAGCAATCTTGATCTTTTATGGGGTGCGTCATGCGTAAATTTCTTTCGCTTGGTCTTGTGGTTGCGGCCCTTGCGGCCTGCGCGCCAAACGCGCCGCAAAACGGGCCTGGTCAAGATGGTCGTCTCTCCCTGCGCCAATCCTCGGAAATTGGGCGTGTGGGCACCTATCTAGCCATCGCGCGCGCGGATGCGGGGCTGACCATTCCGCTGCGCCATTCACCGAAATTGCAAGGTGTCGCCGCCGCGCGTGCGGTTGATCTCGCTTCGGGTGGGCTGGCCCCCTTGTCGGATCGCATTGCGCAAGCGGGCTATTCTGCCTGTTTTAGCGCCGAGGCGGTGGCGCGCGATGCGGCCGATTTGCGCACGGGCGTAGATCAAATGTTGGCAGATCCCGCCGCCCGCGCAGCGATCCTATCCGCAAGCCCAAGTGAGTTTGGCTTCTTGCGCAATGGGGCAGAGCAAATTTTGATCCTTGCGCGCCCCTGCTAAGGGGATCAGGCGCGTGGGCCGAGGATACGGATCACGGTTTTCCATTGGCTGATTGCGACCCCGCACAAGATTAATCCAAGCGCTACAAAAAAGCGCAAAGGCAGATCTTCTGACAGGATCAGCCAGCCAAAGAACACCGACCACAGCGGCACTTGATAATTGACCAAGGTCATAAACACCGCGCCCGCGCTGCGGATCACCGACACCCGCAAAAGCGCGGCAAGCGCGGTGGGAAAGAGGCCAAGCACGATGATGGCCCCACCTGAGCGAAGGCCTTGCCATTGCGGCAAACCTTCAACGATCAGCATCGCAGGCAGGATCAAAACTGTCCCAACAGCAAGGGTCGTTCCCGCAAGGCTGATGGGGTCAACTGCAGGGCAGGTGCGGGTCATCACCGAGGACACGGCGTAGGAAATGGTCGCGGCCAAACAGGCGAGGGGGGCCAACACCTCCCATCCTTGTGAGGTGCCCATTTGAAACGCCGCGCCAAGGTTTGGGCCCACCAAAGTTAGTGCGCCTAAAAAGCCCACAGTCACGCCAATCACGCGGCGGCGATCCATTTTTTCATCACTAAAGACATGTGCCAAAGGCAGCACGAACAGGGGCAGCGCGGCCATGGAAATACCTGCAAAGGCCGAAGGCACATATTGCTGGCCCCACGACAGAAGTGAGAAGGGCAGCGCGGAATTGAGCGCACCAATAATCAGAATATAGGGCCATGCGGCGCGGGTGGGCAAGGGGCGGCCAAGGGACACCATCAATCCAAGCAAGGCCAACGCCCCCAATGTGGTGCGCGCAGCCGCAACAGTGAGCGGGCCATAGCCCTCAAGCGCGATGGAGACGACCATAAATGTGCTGCCCCAGATCACGCCAAGCGCGGCGATCGAGGCCCAATTAGAGGCACTGGGGCTGTCGGATATACGGATTTCGGTCATGATGTTTTGCTCCTGCCAAAGCAGGTTCTGCCGCCTTCAGGGGGCATGTGCAATGGGGCGACAGAAAAAAGGCCCGTCTTTGCGGACGGGCCTTTGATCGGTTGAGCTGCTAAGCGACTTAGTTCTTCGCTTTGTCCACCATCTTCCCTGCGGAAATCCAAGGCATCATGCCGCGCAGTTTTTCGCCCACTTCTTCGATCTGGTGTGCGTCATTGATGCGGCGTGTCCCTTTGAAGAAGGGCTGGCCCACGGTGTTTTCGGTCATGAAGTCACGAACGAATTTACCTGTCTGAATATCAGTCAGAACCTCTTTCATCCGCGCCTTGGTTTCATCGTAAGGCAGGATGCGGGGGCCAGAGACATATTCGCCATATTCGGCCGTGTTCGAGATCGAATAGTTCATATTCGCGATGCCGCCTTCGTAGATCAGGTCAACGATCAGCTTTACCTCGTGCAAGCACTCGAAATATGCCATCTCAGGGGCGTAGCCTGCTTCGACCAAAGTCTCAAAGCCCATGCGGATCAACTCAACCAAGCCACCGCACAACACGGCCTGTTCACCGAAGAGGTCGGTTTCGCACTCTTCCTTGAAATTGGTTTCGATGATGCCCGAACGGCCACCGCCAATGGCGGAGCAATAGGACAAGCCGATTTCCAAGGCTTTGCCGCTTGCGTCATTGTGAACGGCCACAAGGCAAGGCACGCCGCCGCCTTTGGTGTATTCGCCGCGCACTGTGTGGCCTGGGCCTTTGGGGGCCATCATGATCACATCAACGCCGGGCTTAGGCTCGATCAGGCCGAAATGCACGTTCAGGCCATGGGCAAAGGCAATCGCCGCGCCTTCGCGCAGATTGTCATGGACGTATTTCTTATAGGTTTCAGCCTGCAATTCATCGGGCATGGTGAACATGATCAGGTCGCACCAAGCGGCGGCTTCTGCGATCCCCATAACCTTGAGGCCTTCGCCCTCGGCCTTCTTCGCAGAAGGGGAGCCCTCGCGCAGGGCCACAACCACATTCTTCGCCCCGCTGTCGCGCAGGTTGAGCGCATGCGCATGGCCTTGGCTGCCATAGCCTAAGATGGCAACTTTTTTGTCTTTGATTAGGTTCACATCACAATCGCGATCGTAATAGACGCGCATCGGCTTTCTCCTTGCTGGCTGCAAATTACATCTGCCGTTGGTATAAGCGCGGTTTGCTTCGAAGTGTGCATGAATATTTGATTATTTTAATCATTATATGATAAGATCATTCGCGAATATTAATTTTTGGATTATTTCATGCTCGATGATCTGGACCGCCGCATTTTGCGTCATCTGCAGTCTGACCCTGACCAACCTGTGGCGCGGGTGGCCAAAGCGGCGGGTGTTCCTGTGGCGACCTGCTATAAACGGCTTGATCGGATGCAGGCGATGGGCGCGTTGCGCGGGACGCGCGCTGTTATTGATTGGCGCGCGCTTGGCTATGCGGTTCAGGTGTCGTTGCGGATCTCATTGGATAAAACAGATCCACGCGCCTTTGATGAATTTATCGCCGCCGCGCGCGCCGTGCCAGAGGTGACTGAAATTCAAACATTCTTAGGCCGTGTTGACGTGCGCCTTGAGGTGATTGCGCGCACCATGCCGCATTACCAAGAAATTTACCGCGACCGCATTCTAAGCCTGCCGCATATCGCAGATATCGAGGCCCTGATGCATGTCGCGGCAATCAAAGACAGCGAAAGCTTGCCCTTATGATTGATCTTGATCCGATTGACCGCCAAATTTTGCGCGCTTTGCAGGAGGACGCCACGCAAAAGGCCGCCGAGATCGGGCGGTGCTTTGGCTTAAGCCAACCCGCAGCATGGCGGCGCATCAAGCGCCTGACTGATGCAGGTGTGATCACCACCCGCCGTCTTGATCTTGATGCTGAAAAGCTGGGCTTTGGCGTGACAGTGTTTTTGGGGGTGAAATTGGCTACCAAGGGGCGCGTCAGCCTTGAGGATTTCGAGCGCGCGGTGACCGCCATCCCTGAGGTGCAGTTGGTGCAGCATGTTCTGGGCCTGTATGATTACAGGCTGCGCATCATTGCCCGCGATCTGCCAGATTTTGAGCGTGTGCTGCGCCGCCGTATCATGACCCTGCCTGGGGTTGGGAATGTCGAGGCGAATGTGCTGTTGTCAGAGGAACGCCGCCCTGGCCCCTTGGGATAAGCGCGCTAAATTTCAGCTATGCCAAAAATGAAACGCAAATCAGACCTGCCTCAAAAAACCTGTGCCACCTGTGGTCGCCCCTTCGTGTGGCGGCGCAAATGGGCCAAGGATTGGGAGGAGGTGCGCTATTGCTCGGACAAATGCCGCGCGGCGCGCAAGTTGGCCAAAGCGTAATTTACCTTTCCTTGATAATTGGTCTGTTTATTTTACCAGATCGCTTGCCTCGCGTCTGATTTTTGGCTAACGCGAGGGAAGGGACGCGGGCTGCTTTTGTGCAGCATGAAGAGAGGAGACCCCGCAAATGACCAAACGTGTAGAGCGTGCAGGCCTGCAAGTGGCGCAGGTTTTGGCGGATTTCATCGAGACTCGGGCCTTGGTTGGCACTGGCGTGGCCGCTGATGCATTTTGGACGGGGTTCTCTGATCTTTTGCATGGCAAAGCCGATAAAAACCACGCCCTTTTGCAAAAGCGTGAAGATTTGCAGCGTCAGATTGATGATTGGCATATTGCGCGCCGTGGTCAGCCCCATGATGGCGATGCCTATCAGGCCTTTTTGCGTGAGATCGGGTATCTCTTGCCTGAGGGGGAAGATTTCCAGATCGACACGGATCGCGTTGACCCTGAGATCGCCACAGTGGCAGGCCCACAATTGGTTGTGCCCATCACCAATGCGCGATTTGCCTTGAACGCGGCCAATGCGCGTTGGGGCAGTTTCTATGATGCGCTTTATGGCACGGATGCTATGGGCAGCCTGCCCCCCAAAGGCGGCTATGATCGCGGTCGTGGATCGCGCGTTGTGGCGCGCGCGCGGGTCTTCCTTGATGACAGCTTCCCCATTGAGGGGGCAAGCCATGCCGATATCCGCCGCTATAGCGTGGATAAGGGGCAGTTGATGATGGATGACAAGCCCCTCGCAGATCCTGCACAGTTCAAGGGCTATACGGGCAATGCAAAGGCGCCTGATACCATCCTTCTGTGCAACAATGGCCTGCATGTTGAATTGGTCTTTGACCGCGCCCATCCGATTGGCAGCCGTGACCAAGCCTTGCTTGCGGATATCCGTTTGGAATCTGCGGTTTCGGCTATCATGGATTGCGAAGATTCCGTGGCCTGTGTCGATGCCGAGGACAAGGTTTTGGCCTATTCCAATTGGCTTGGTTTGATGCAGGGCGATTTGGTGGAAAGCTTTGAGAAGGGTGGGCAAACCATGACCCGCCGCTTGGCCGCCGATAAAACCTATACCGCGCCCGATGGCAGCACGTTTGACGTGAAAGGCCGCGCTTTGATGCTGGTGCGCAACGTGGGTCATTTGATGACCAACCCTGCGATTTTGCTCAAAGATGGCAGCGACGCTTACGAGGGCATGATGGATGCGATGATCACCGCATTGAACGCTATGCATGACCTGAAGAAAGCGGATGGTCTGCGCAACAGTCATGCAGGGTCGGTCTATGTGGTGAAGCCCAAGATGCACGGGCCTGAGGAAGTTGCCTTTGCGGACGAGATTTTCACCCATGTTGAGGGCGTTTTGGGTCTGAAACCAAATACGGTCAAACTGGGTGTCATGGATGAAGAGCGCCGTACCTCGGTTAACCTCAAGGAATGTATCCGCGCAGCCAAGCATCGCTTGTGCTTTATCAACACAGGCTTCCTAGATCGCACGGGCGATGAAATTCACACCTCCATGGAGGCAGGGCCATTCAGCCGCAAGGATTTCATCAAGCGCAAATCGTGGATCACCGCCTATGAAAACCAGAATGTGGATATTGGTTTGGAATGCGGGTTGCGCGGTCGCGCGCAGATCGGCAAGGGGATGTGGGCCATGCCTGATGCCATGGCCGCGATGCTAGAGCAAAAGATCGAGCATCCGCGCGCGGGCGCAAATTGCGCTTGGGTTCCAAGCCCGACTGCCGCGACCCTGCACGCCACCCATTATCACCGCGTGAATGTGGCTGCGGTGCAGGAGAAACTGGCCGCAGGTGGTCGCCGTGCCTATGTGACGGGTCTGTTGGATATTCCAATGGCCAGCTATCGCCGTTGGTCGCAAGACCAGATCACCCGTGAATTGGACAATAACGCCCAAGGGATTTTGGGCTATGTTGTGCGTTGGGTGGATCAGGGTGTTGGCTGCTCGAAAGTGCCAGACATTAACAATGTGGGCCTGATGGAAGACCGCGCCACCTGCCGCATTAGCGCGCAGCATATCGCGAATTGGCTGCATCATGGTGTCGTCAGCGAGGATCAGGTCATGGCCGCCATGCGCCGTATGGCCGAGGTGGTTGATGGCCAAAATGCAGGCGACCCTGCCTATAGCCCAATGGCGCCCGGGTTTAACGGCATCGCCTTTGCGGCGGCTTGTGATCTGGTATTCAAGGGCCGTGTACAACCCTCTGGCTATACTGAGCCAGTCTTACACGCCCGCCGCCTTGAATGGAAAGCGGCCTAACGCGACCCGATTTTATCGGTTTATCTCTGCCCCCCGTGCCTGTCTGATCGCTGGCGCGGGGGTTATTTTATCGTGGAACCCGCGCGAAAAAGGGGGGGCTTACCTGCCACAAGACGGGTGTCTTTACTTTCGATAGACCGCCGCGCGTCTTTTGAGGGGTCGTGATACCTCTGCGCGGCAGACCTAACCCTCCGCCCATCTGCACAAAGCCCGAAAATGTCGTTGTCACTGTCAAACACTGTGTTTGAAGGGTGCAAGTCATGGATCGTCTTGCCTTTCAGCTAGAGGGGCTATCGGTGATGGAGGCGTTGAGCCTCTCGTGCGAAGAAACGGATTTGATTTTGAACTACGGCCTAGGCTCGGTCGTTTTATCAGGTCAGGCTGAGGCAGAGCTGACAGAAGACCATTTCCTCTTTGTTTGAACGTGCTATCTGAAGCGGCGGGGGCTATGGCCCCAAGATCAAGACAAGAGGGACAAGACCAAGATGATCACACTCGATCAGGCACGCACAATCATTTCTGCAACCCGCGCCAAAGGCGGCGAGATGGGGCTAAAGCCCCTTTCGGTCGTTGTTCTCGATGCAGGCGGCAATATTCAAGCCTTTGAGCGCGAGGATGGCGCAAGCCCAGGTCGGTTTGAGATTGCGCGCGCCAAGGCCTATGGCGCGGTGATGTTGGGCATGGGCGGCAAGGCGCAAATGGCGCGGGCCGAGGCGCAGGCCTATTTCGTCAATGCGGTCAACGGGGCCTTTGGGGGCCGTGTCGTGCCTGTGCCCGGTGGTGTTCTGGTCAAGCGGGATGGCGTTGTGATCGGCGCAGTTGGGGTCACGGGTGACACATCCGATAATGACAGCGATGCGGCTGTGGCGGGTATTGCCGCAGCAGGGCTTGACGCAGAACCATGAGCGCGGATGCCCCATCAGGGCGGCGCCTGATTTCCTCAGGCTCGCCCTTTGAGGCCGAGATCGGATATAGTCGGGCAGTTGTGCAAGGTGATTGGATTTTCGTGTCGGGAACCACGGGATTTGATTACAGCACCATGCAAATTGATGCCGATATCGCGGCCCAAGCCGAGCAATGCTTTGCCAACATTGACACCGCCCTGCGGGCAGGCGGTGCGTCAATCTCCGATGTGGTGCGGGTGCATTACATCGTGAACGATGCCGCCCTTTGGCCCGCGTGATGGCCTGTCACGCAAAAATGGCTTGGCGCAGTGCGCCCTGCGGCCACAATGTTTGTGGCAGGCCTGCAAGACCCACGCATGAAGATTGAGATCGAGGTGACAGCCTATCTTGGCTCAAAATGAGGATAAATTTATCGAAAGCAGCCCCGCTAAATTCTTGCGGCGAGTTGGGCGAAGGCCTATAGATTTGAGGAACAGATTTTTCCTAACGGCGTCCCCAAAAGCCTGAAGGTGAGGATATCATGGCCCGCCCGGTCATTGGAATTATTGGAAATTTTCATCTGATCAATGATCAATACCCCGCGCATACAGTGGGGGCTATGGACTGTTGTGCTGTATCGGATGTCGCCAAATGCACGCCCTTGGCCATTCCTGCAAATCCAAATTTCGTCAATTACCAAGACCTGCTTGAGATTTGTGATGGGTTTTTGTTCACGGGCGGTCGCCCGAATGTTCATCCCGAGGAATATGGCGAGGAAGAAACAGAGGCGCATGGCGCCTTTGATCGCAACCGTGATGCTGTGACATTGCCCCTGATCCGCGCGGCGGTCGAGCGGGGCTTGCCTATCCTTGGTGTTTGCCGTGGGTTCCAAGAGGTGAACGTGGCCATGGGGGGCAGTCTTTACCCCGAAATCCGCGATTTACCCGGACGGATGAACCACCGCATGCCGCCCGATGGCACCTTGGAGGAAAAATTCGCACCGCGCCATGTCGTGCGTTTCACGCAAGGCGGGCCGTTTCAGCGGCTCTATAACAGCGCCGAGGTGACCACCAACAGCCTGCATGGTCAGGGGTTAAAGACCTTGGGCCGTGATGTGGTGGTTGATGGATGGGCCCCTGATGACACGCCCGAGGCCATCTATATCAAAGGCGCGCGGGGGTTTACCCTTTCGGTGCAATGGCATCCTGAATATCGCGCCACAGAAGACCCTGTCTCGCGCCCATTATACGAGGCCTTTGGCCGCGCGGCCCATGCATGGCAGGCCGATGGCAAGCCCATGCCAGTCGCGGATGTGGCCTAATCAAGATCACCCAAGATATGGCCTAAAAACCATGATAGATCGTGGGTCTGGTGATGGATGTGGTCACTTGGGCCCTCATGGCTGCCCTCTTCGTCAATCAAGATCGTCCGCAGGCCCAATTCATGCGGCACGGCCAGATTGCGGGGGTCATCCTCGAACATCGCGGCGCGCGTTGGGCTGAGCCCGTCTTTGCCAAATATCATTGCAAAGGCATCGGGGTCTGGTTTGGGGCGATAATTGGCGTCCTCGACCCCGTAAATCGCGTCAAACAGGCCCGACAAACCCCGATGGTGCAAAACATTACGGGCATAATCAGCGGTGCCATTGGTGTAGACGATACGCCGCCCCCTCAGGCGCGTGATACGGTCTGCCAAAATCGGATCTGGTTTGAGGATGCTGAAATCTATCTCATGCACCTCGTCCAAATAAGGGTAGGGCGGGATATTATGCTGTGCCATCAGCCCCGCCAGGGTTGTGCCATGGGCGCGCCAATAGGTGTGGCGGATACGATCCGCCTCCTGCGCATCGACATTCAAGGCGCGCATGACAAACGCGGACATGCGGATATTGATCTGATCAAACAGCGCCATTGAGGCGGGATAAAGCGTGTGATCGAGATCGAACACCCATGTGTCGACATGTTGGAAATCTGCGTGTTTCATGGCCGCTACACTAGCCTTAGGTGCTTTTGCTTGCCAAGGGGGGCGGGGCTGCTTAGCTTTGGCAGCGTTAAGAATTGGAAAGACCCCACGCGATGCACAGCAAGCCACAGCAAAAAGACGCCTATGATATGATTTTGGATGCGATAGATGGCGGTGTCTATCGCCCTGGATCGCGTCTGGTGGAATCGGAATTGGCAGAGCGGTTCGGTGTCAGCCGCACACCCGTGCGCGAGGCCTTGCAGCGGTTGGAAACCCAAAGCCTGCTCACCCGCGATGGGCGCAGTCTGATTGTGGCCTCATTGGATCATGCACAGATGGCCGAACTTTATGCCGTGCGCACCGAGTTAGAGGCCTTGGCCGCCCGTTTGGCCGCGCAACATGCCGCAACCGAGGAGGTGCGCGTCTTGCGCGAAATGGCACAGGCGGATCGCAAATTATTGAATGATCCGCAGGCGCTGAGCCGTGCAAACCGCCGCTTTCATAAGCAAATCCATCTTGCCAGCCATAATCGTTATTTGGTGCAGCAATTGGATCTTGTGCATCGCTCAATGGCGTTGATGGCCACCACATCCTTGGCCGCAAAAGGGCGGGGCGAAAAAGCCTTGGACGAGCATGATGATATCGTCAACGCCATTGCCGCGCGTGATGGGGATGCAGCGGCCGATGCATTGCGGCGACATCTTTCCATTGCCTTTGAGGTGCGCCTCAAGGAGGAGGCGAGCGCGGTCAGCTAGGTTTGCGTGTCACCACCGTGCCACCAAAAACCCCATGCTTTGTTTTCGCCCAATGAAACGGGGGCCCGCACCCCTGATGGCCGACTTGAAATCTTCGCGTTTCAAGCCCCGTTAGGGAAGCGCTGCGATGGTTAACAAAATCCTAATCGCGGATAATTTTTTTACGAAAATTCAAAGATTTCCGCGTTATACAGCCTTGGGTTTAGGGGGCTTTTGCCCCCTTCAACTTTAGCGTGTTGCCATGGCGGCTGCGAAGCGCTCGAACAGGTAATAGCTGTCTTGTGGGCCGGGGCTGGCTTCGGGGTGGTGCTGAACGGAAAAGATCGGGCGATCCTTGACGCGGATGCCGCAATTTGACCCATCAAACAAGCTGACATGAGTTTCCAAAACATCATAAGGCAGGGTTTGGCTGTCGACAGTGAACCCGTGGTTCATCGAGGTGATTTCGACTTTGCCCGTTTCCAAATCTTTGACAGGGTGGTTTGCGCCATGATGCCCGTGGTTCATTTTCACGGTTTTCGCCCCAAGCGCCAAAGCCAGCATTTGGTGGCCAAGGCAAATCCCGAAAACGGGCAGGTCTTTTTCCAAAATCGCACGGATCATCGGCACGGCATATTCCCCCGTTGCGGCAGGGTCGCCTGGCCCGTTCGACAGAAATACACCATCGGGGTTTTGCGCAAGGATTTCTTCGGCGGTGGTGCTGGCGGGCATCACGGTGACATCACATCCGGCACTTGCGAGACAGCGCAGGATATTGCGCTTGGCACCGTAATCAATCGCCACCACTTTGGGGCCAGTGCCCGTGCGCTTGCTATAGCCCTCAGGCCATGACCAACGCATCTCGTCCCAACGATAGGATTGCGCGCAAGTCACCTCACGGGCGAGGTCGAGCCCCTCCAGACCCTGCCATGCGCGCGCCTCCGTCAGCATCGCCTCAATGTCGAAATTACCCTCAGGATCATGCGACAAGCAGACATGTGGCGCGCCTTGTTGGCGGATCGCGCGGGTGAGGCGGCGGGTGTCAACACCGCCCATTCCGATGCGGCCCCGTGCGGACAGCCATGTGGTCAGCTTCTGCTCCATCCGCCAATTGGAGGGCTCTGTTGGATCCCATTTCACGATCATCCCTGCCGCGACTGGATCGGCGGTCTCGTCATCCTCGGCGGTGATGCCTGTGTTGCCGATATGCGGGAAGGTGAAGGTGACGACCTGCCCAGCATAGGAGGGGTCGGTCATGATCTCTTGATAGCCCGTCATCGCGGTGTTGAAGCACAGCTCGGCAACGGTCTGGCCTGTGGCGCCAAAACCCTTGCCGTAGAACACGGTTCCATCAGCCAAAACAAGACATGCAGTGGGGCGTTCAGTCATGGCGCTGCTCCGATTACGGCGATGTTGAAATTCGCGGCAACCTAAGTGTCCAAGCGTGCAGGGTCAAGCACCTTACGACACCAAGATGCAACCACTGCTCTGCCCCCTATTTCAAAGGTTGTTGCGCGGCAAAAAATGCCTTAAACGGGCGGTCTGGTGCGGGTCAGATGGCCCGTTGCAATCTGGGGATAAGACCATGAGTTTGCGAGAGCGTATCACCAACGGCCTAAAAGACGCGATGCGCGAAAAGGATGCGGCGCGTTTATCAACCCTGCGTTTGATCAATGCGGCGATCAAGGATCAAGACATTGCAGCGCGAGGCGCAGGCAAGACCGACGGTGTCGATGAAGGTGAGATTCTCGCCATCCTTGCCAAAATGGTGAAACAACGGATCGACAGCGCCAATGTCTATGAAGAGGGCGGGCGCCTTGAATTGGCCGAAAAAGAGCGTGCAGAGATCAAAGTGATCGAAGGGTTCTTGCCGCGCCAACTGTCCGAGGCGGAAATCGCCGCAGCGATTGATGCCGCGATTGACCAGACAGGGGCGAGCAGCATTCGCGATATGGGCCGTGTGATGGGGGCGCTGAAAGCGGCCTATGCAGGACAGATGGATTTCGGTGCTGCAGGGGCGCTGATCAAGGAGCGGTTGGCCTAAACCGCCCCTGACCCTTAGGCCTTTGCCTGTGCCAAGGCCTCTTCCAATGCGAATTTCAGCTTGACCCTTTCGCTGGGCGTCAGAAACGCGCCAAGCTCGATTTCGCGTGTTGCCTTATCGCCGCGCAAGGTCAGGTAATTGGGCACAGGCCCGCCCGTTTTATGCAAGGTCAGCCGCACCCAATAGGGGTTTGCTTCCCAGATTTTCGTTTCTTTGCGGGGCTCTTTGCGTTCAACCCTTATGTGATCGGGCCACAATGTCAGGGTTTCTGCGATTTCCTTATCGCGCCATGAGCGTTTCAGCGCGGCCCAAATGGCCCAAATTGCCGCCAATAGAAAGGGCAGCAGCGCCCAGAACACCGCCGTGCCTAGAATGCCGAAAAGCGGCAGGGCAATTAACGCGGCGGTCGCTCCGACAAACCAAACAAACCCTTCAGGTGTCAGCGATTTATGCGGCGTAATCCGCATCAGCATGTGAGGTGTGCCGCGATCAGGATGAGCAAAGGCCCCGAATTTCTCCGGGGCCTTCTCTATTTGCGGCGTCTCGATATGAAACGGCATATTTTCTCTCAACTGTTCAAAAAGCGGCCAGATTAGTGGCTTGGCTGTTTGTCCCACATTTCGCGTGTGGGCAGTTCCTCGAAGGTGTGCTCGGGCGGTGGGTTTGGCAATGTCCATTCCAAGGTATCGGCATGCTCGCCCCAGTAGGCAGGTTCGCTCAGTTTGCGGCCTGCAAGCAGGGTGTAGGCGACAATGCCAAGGAAGAAGAGGAAGGACGCGAATGCGATGAACGCACCGATCGAGCTAACGTAGTTCCACGTTGCAAATGCATCAGGATAATCGATGTAGCGGCGTGGCATGCCCTGACGACCCAAAAAGTGCTGTGGGAAGAAGGTCAGGTTTGCGCCGATGAAGAACAACCAGAAATGCAGCTTGCCCGCCCATTCAGGGTATTGGCGACCTGACATTTTGCCGATCCAGTAATAGATGCCTGCGAAGATACCGAATACGGCACCCAAGCTCATTACGTAGTGGAAGTGCGCTACTACATAGTAGGTGTCGTGATAAGCACGGTCAACGCCGGCTTGGCTAAGTACAATCCCAGTTACACCGCCAACGGTGAAGAGAAAGATGAAGCCAATCGCAAACAGCATTGGTGCTTCAAAGGTTATCGAACCTTGCCACATCGTTGCAATCCATGAGAAGATTTTGATGCCTGTTGGCACCGCAATTACCATGGTTGCGACCATGAAATAGGCCTGCTGGTTCAGCGTCATGCCCGTTGTATACATGTGGTGTGCCCACACTACAAAGCCCAAGCCGCCAATCGCGATCAACGCCCAAACCATCGGCAGATAGCCAAATACGGGCTTGCGCGAGAAGGTCGAGATCACATGGCTGACAATACCAAATGCGGGCAGGATCACGATGTAAACTTCGGGGTGGCCGAAGAACCAGAAGATGTGTTGGAACAACAGTGGATCACCGCCGCCTGCCACGTCAAAGAAAGTTGTGCCAAAATTACGGTCAGTGAGAAGCATGGTGATTGCACCCGCCAAAACGGGTAGCGACAAAAGCAGCAACCAAGCTGTCACGAAGATCGACCATGCAAACAAAGGCACTTTGAACAGGCTCATGCCAGGTGCACGCATGTTGAGGAAGGTCGTGATGATATTAATCGAGCCCAAGATGGAGCTTGCACCAGACACATGAACCGCGAAAATCGCGAAGTCTACAGCGCGACTAGTAGGGGCGTCTTGCCATGATATGGGCGGATAAAAGGTCCAACCCGGTCCGGCACCACCATCTACAAATACGGAGCAAAAGGCCAAACATGTGCCTGCAACATACAGCCAGTAGGACAAGTTGTTAAGCCGAGGGAAGGCCATATCAGGCGCGCCGATCATCAGCGGCATGAAGAAGTTACCAAAACCACCGAACAGGGCAGGAATGACGACAAAGAACATCATCAATACGCCATGGCCCGTGATCAACACGTTCCACAAATGCCCATCAGGGGTACATTCGCCCGCAGCAGCTTGGCTCAAGACGCGTGCGCCTTCGGCACACATGTATTGAACGCCAGGCTCCATCAACTCGAGGCGCATGTAAACGGTGAAAGCAACCGATACGAGACCCACCAAACCTGCAGTGATGAGGTAGAGAATCCCGATATCTTTATGGTTTGTGGACATGAACCAGCGGGTAAAGAAGCCCGGCCGTTCGTGATCATGTCCAGAAATGGCTGCATCGGCCATGTCTGTCTCCTGTTCATAATTATGAGGGGCAGGGGTCTGGCCACCTGTCCCTTTGACGTTCCACTGACCCCCGTTCTAGTGCGCCTCGCGCGTGCGATCAATTGCGATAACGCCTTTCAGGTGGGAAAAATTGCCTCATGCCAGATCAGCAAGTTTCGCGCCGAAATCTTACGAAAATGGAAAAGGGGGCGGTTGCAATGATCTTTAGGGGTTAGCTGGGTCAGCCAGATCCGCGTCCTGCGTTGGCCCAAAGCGCCGTTCAAATTCTTGGCGCAAAGCGACATCAAGGTCATCTAGGCTCACGGGCAGGCCTAAATCCACAAGGCTTGTCACGCCGTGATCACGGATCCCGCAAGGCACGATTCCCGCAAAATGGCTCAGTTCAGGATCGTGATTGATCGAGATGCCGTGAAAGGACACCCATTTGCGCAAGCGAATCCCGATGGCTGCAATCTTGTCCTCACGCGGGCTGCCATCGGGCAGGGCGGCTTTGTCGGGCCGCGCAATCCAGACTCCAACGCGCCCCTCTCGAATTTCCCCGCGCAAGTTAAAGCTTGCAAGCGTGTCAATCACCCAATTTTCCAGATCTTCGACAAAACGGCGAACATCACGACCGCGTTTGTTGAGATCTAGCATGACGTATATAACCCGCTGACCTGGGCCGTGGTAGGTATATTGCCCCCCGCGGCGCGCCTCGTAGACAGGAAAGCGATCAGGGTCAGTTAAATCGTCGGGCTTGGCCGAAGTGCCTGCGGTGTAAATCGGTGGATGCTCCAGCAGCCAAATCGCTTCGGCTGCATCCCCTGAAGAAATTTTTGCGATGCGAGCCTCCATAACGCGAAGTGCATCCTCATAATCGGTCAGCTTATCTGATATTATCCAATCAACCAATTTAAGGCTCTTTAACTTAATAATTTCTTTGCAATGATGTATGCGGGAGCGAGAGGCACGGTCATCCCCTTTCAGTCATACCCTTGTGTTAATAGCAAGTAGGCGTTTCATACTAAACAGAAAAATCAGCTTGGCCAAAATCCACAATTTTAACCCTTGAGCACGGCGCCTGCTTGGTCTAGACAGCGCCATATTGAGCGTCAGACAGTGCGGTCGTGGCGGAATTGGTAGACGCGCAGCGTTGAGGTCGCTGTGGGGTAACTCCCGTGGAAGTTCGAGTCTTCTCGACCGCACCATTCCCTTCAAAAGTTACCTAAAGATCGCGCCGCAATCATTTGATAAAATTTATAATTTTAAAAATTCATGCTTAAATTTTGTCGGGATTTTAATTGATACAAAGATTAAACGGCTTCTCCGTATGTATAAGTGTGGGGCCTTTTTTGCTACTTCCGTCGAGTTCAGCAACGCCTGCTTAAACAAAAATCGTGCGGCTGCATTGTTTAGCCTCATTCTATAAAAACTAGTCGTTCGTGCCCAGCGAATTTGCGCGTACGTAATAGCAGTAAGAAACGCCTCTGTGGCGGGGCTGGTACAAAGTCAACAAACCAAGGCCGCCAAAAGAAGGGCCCGAGCAAACAGCGTAAAATCAGCCTAAGGTGAAATCAGGCTGCGCGATCTAGATCGAAGGCGTCATGCAGGGCCTGCACAGCTAATTCCAGATATTTGCGATCCACAAGAACCGAAACTTTGATTTCGGATGTGGTGATGACTTTGATATTGATGCCTTCATCGCGCAAAGTTGCAAACATCTTCGCGGCCACGCCTGCATGGCTGCGCATCCCGATCCCTACGATTGACACTTTGCAAACATCGCTGTCGATCAGCAATTCGGAAAAGCCGATTTCATTGCGGGCTTTCGCCTCTTCAAGGGCCTTTTCAGCGCGTTTGACCTGATCAATCGGCAGCGAGAAGGTCATATCAGTTTTGCCTTCTTCCGAGATATTTTGCACGATCATGTCTACATTGACCGCGGCCTCGGCGAGGGGGCCGAAAATAGCGGCTGCAATGCCCGGGCGATCTTCGACCTCGGTCAGGGTCATTTTTGCTTCATCGCGCGAATAGGCCACGCCCGCCACAGCTTTGCTTTCCACGATTTCCTCCTCGTCACAGACCAATGTGCCCGCGCTGTCATCCATTTCTTCAAAACTCGACAAAACCCGTAAGCGCACCTTATAGCGCATCGCCAGTTCAACCGAGCGCGTTTGCAGAACCTTCGCACCGAGGCTTGCAAGCTCAAGCATCTCTTCAAACGAGATTTTCTCAAGTTTGCGAGCCTTGTTGGTGATGCGCGGGTCGGTCGTGTAGACCCCGTCAACATCTGTGTAGATATCGCAGCGCTCGGCATCGAAAGCGGCGGCAAAGGCCACGGCAGTCGTGTCTGACCCGCCACGGCCCAATGTGGTGATACGCCCTTCAGTGCTGATGCCTTGGAACCCCGCAACCACGGCAACCTTCATGCCTTCGCCAAATTTGGCCATGATGTTATCGGTTGGGATTTCTTCAATCCGCGCGCTTGCATGGGCAGAGGTGGTTTTGACGGGCACCTGCCATCCTTGCCATGACCGCGCGGGGATATCCATTTCTTGCAAGGTCAGCGCCATCAGGCCGGCTGTAACATTCTCGCCCGAGGAGACGACCGCATCATATTCGCGCGCGTCATAGAGCGGCGAGGTTTCGCCCACATATCCCACAAGTTTGTTGGTTTCGCCCGACATGGCCGAGACAATCACGATCACATCATACCCATTGGCCACCTCGCGCCCCACACGTTTTGCGGCGCGGCGGATGCGATCAAGGGTGGCCACTGATGTGCCCCCGAATTTCATGACCAAAAGCGGCATAGCACTTCCCACTTATAAAGTTGCGCCGAGGCTTTACGCGCCAACGCAAGCGGGCGCAAGTGGAAGCGCTATTCCACCGTGACCGATTTCGCCAAATTGCGCGGTTGATCCACATCGGTGCCTTTGGCGATTGCGCTGTGATAGGCCAAAAGCTGCGCCGGCAGGGCATAGAGGATGGGCGCGCTCAGCGGCGTGGTTGCGGGCAGGCCCAATGTGGCAGCGGTGCCTTCAGCGGCGGCTTTGCGCCCCATCTCATCGGTGATTAGTGTCACTTGGCCGTGGCGCGCCATAACCTCCTGCATGTTTGATATGGTTTTATCAAACAGCGCATCATGCGGCGCGAATACCACCACAGGCAGGCTGCGATCAATTAGGGCGATCGGGCCATGTTTTAGTTCACCTGACGCATAAGCTTCGGCGTGTATATAACTGATTTCTTTTAATTTTAACGCTGCCTCAAGGGCTGTGGCATACATCACGCCACGGCCCAGAAACAGCGCGGATTTTGCATCACTCAAGCCTTCGGCTAGATCGGCAATCTCGCCCTCCATCGTCAGAACTTGGCGCATTTGATCAGGCAGTTTTTCCAAACTTTGGATGTGATCCCGCACTTCATGGGCGGACAGCGCGTCGCGCTGCGCCGCGGCCTGCACCGCCATCAGCGCAAGGATGGTCAATTGGTTCACATAGGCCTTGGTTGAGGCCACCGAGACCTCGACCCCTGCTAGAATGGCCAAGGCCAGATCGCTTTCGCGGGCGATTGAGGATGTGCCAACATTGACAAGGCTTGCCACCATGGCAGCGCGTCCGCGCATATATCGTAGGGCCGCCAATGTGTCAGCCGTCTCGCCAGATTGACTGACGAAAAGCGCAAGGGTGCGGGGCGCCACGGGCGGTTCACGATAACGGAATTCCGATGCCATATCGACATCGCAAGGCATCCCTGCCACCTGTTCGAACCAATATTTGGCGGTCAGGCAGGAATAATAACCTGTCCCGCAGGCCACCATCACAACGCGGTCGAATTGGGTGAAATCCAAGGCTTCGGGGAAGGCGGGCGCACCTTTGGGGGCATAGCGCCCCAAGGCCTCGCTCATGGTTTGGGGCTGTTCATGGATTTCTTTCGCCATGAAATGCTTATAACCCGCCTTGTCGATTACGGCGGCCCCTTGTTCAATGCGGGTTTTGGCGCGGCTGACAGCGTGGCCCGCCTCATCAAAAATCTTGATGCTGCTGCGGGTCAGGATGGCGCAATCGCCCTCCTCAAGATAGGTGATTTCATGGGTGAGGGGGCCAAGCGCGATTGCATCCGAACCGACATAGGTTTCACCATCGCCATGACCAATGGCCAAGGGCGACCCTTTGCGCGCGGCGATCATCAGATCATCTTCGCCCTCAAAGAGGAAACAAAGCGCAAACGCGCCTTCAAGCCGTAACAAGGTTTTTCGTGCGGCCTCAGCAGGGCTTAGACCTTGGGCAAGGTAATGCGCGCAAAGCTGAGAGACGGTTTCCGTATCGGTTTCGCTTTCAAAATTGCGGTCTTTTAATTCAGCGCGTAATTCGCGGAAATTCTCGATAATGCCATTATGCACCACCGCAACCTGCCCCGATTTATGCGGATGCGCATTGGTTACAGTCGGCGCGCCATGCGTGGCCCAACGGGTGTGCCCGATACCAGACTTGCCTGCCAAAGGGTGATGCACCAATTCATCCGACAGGTTCACAAGCTTACCCACCGCGCGGCGGCGATCAAGCGCACCATTTTGCACAGTCGCAATGCCTGCGCTGTCATAGCCGCGATATTCCAGACGTTTAAGCGCCTCAACCAATGTGGGCGCAACCTCGTGGCTGCCCAAAATGCCAACGATCCCGCACATAGCACTTACCCCTTTTTGGTCTTTTCTTTCAGCGCCAGCAGCCGCGCACGCAGGCGTGTGGCAAGCCCCGCTTTGTTTTCTTGCCGTCCACGCGCCACCGCCAAAGCCCCCTCTGGCACGTTTTCGGTGATTACCGAACCTGATGCGGTCAGTGCATCCGCACCAATGGTAACAGGGGCCACAAGCATCGTGTTTGACCCAATAAAGGCCCGCGCGCCCACTTCGGTGTGATGTTTGAACACGCCATCATAATTGCAGGTGATGGTTCCTGCGCCGATATTGGCCCCTTCGCCGATGGTCGCATCCCCGATATAGGACAGGTGGTTGACCTTAGCCCCTTCTTGGATTTGCGCTGATTTTACCTCAACGAAATTGCCTATCCGCGCGCCATTATCGATTTCAGCACCAGGGCGCAGGCGGGCATAAGGCCCCACAACCGCCCCTTGCGAGACATGCGCGCCCTCAAGATGGCTGAAGGCGCGGATATGTGCGCCCGACTCAACAGTCACATTGGGGCCGAAGACCACATATGGCTCGATCACCGCATCGCGGCCAATATAGGTGTCATGGGCAAAATAGACTGTCTCAGGCGCGTGCATGGTGACGCCCAAGTCTAGCATCTCGGCGCGGCGGGTGGCTTGAAAAATCCCTTCGGCGCGCGCCAGTTCCGCACGGCTATTGATCCCCAAGGTTTCCGCTTCTGTGCACGTCACATAGCCTGCTTTCAGGCCCGCCTTATGCGCCAAAGCAGGCACATCTGTCAGGTAATACTCGCCCGCTGCATTTGCGTTATCGACCTGTTCCAAAAGGTCGAATAATTGCGCGGCGTCTGCGGCCATGAGGCCAGAATTACACAAGGTTATAGCAAGCTCGTCTGGGGTCGCATCCGTGGCCTCGACAATTTTATGCAAGGCCGTGCCCTTGGTCACCAAGCGGCCATAGCGCGCAGGGGTGTCTGCCTCAAATCCCAAAACGACCACATCATGATCAGCGCGGGCCGCGATCAATTTGGTCAGGCTGTCCTCGCTGACAAAAGGCGTATCGCCGAACAACACCACCGCATCGCCCGCGAAATCCGCCAAAGCGGCGCGGGCCTGCGCCACGGCATGACCTGTGCCCAATTGTTCATTTTGGCGAATGCAGATCACAGGGTGGTCGGCCAAGGCCGCCTCAACTTGATCCGCGCCATGACCTGTGATCACCACAACCCGCGCAGGCTCAAGGCTGAGGCCGCTGGCAAGGCTGTGTTCAATCATCGGAACGCCGCCCAAAGGATGCAGCACCTTGGGCAGGTCGGAATTCATCCGCGTCCCTTGGCCTGCGGCCAGAATGATCAGGGCAACGGGGCGTGTGCTCATGAGGGTGCCTTTTGGGATTTATGCCTGTTTGGTGTTCTCTTAACCTTCTTCACTTGATCTGCAAAGCCCGCAGGTGGTCACTTCCTCTTTCGATTTGTTACGATGTGCCATCGGCCCTTGGCGAAAATCCGCCTTTAGGTCATAAGCGGGGCACATCTCAGGCAAGAGGACGGAATGGGAGCGCATATTATCGTTTTCGATTTGGATGGCACTTTGGCCGATACCAGCGCCGATCTTCTTGCTGCGGCCAATCAAGCGGTGGCAGAGGCGGGATGGCCCCCGATGTTGTCTCATCCAAAAGACGCGCTTTGTGCCTTTCGGGGCGGGCGGGCGATGTTGAAGCTTTCCTATGCGCGGCTTGCGGCGCAGGGTGGGTCTGACCTGCCACAGGAGGAGGCCTTCATCGAGGCGGGCTATCCCCGTCTGCTTGCGGCCTATGGGGCCGCGATTGACACGCATACAAGGCTCTATGAGGGCGCAGTTCAGGCCGTGCAGGCGTTGCGTGTCGCAGGCTATGCAACGGCGATTTGCACCAATAAGCCCGAGGCGCTGGCCGTGGATTTGGTCGCGAAATTGGGTGTTTCTGATCTTTTTGATGCTTTGGTCGGGGCCGATACATTGCCCACACGAAAGCCAGATGTGGCCCCTTATCATGAAACGCTGCGCCGTGCGGCCAAGCGGCGCTTTGGCGTGGATTTGGGGGCGGATGTGCGCGATTTTCCGCAATCCTGTTTGATCGGGGATACAGTCACTGACCGCGAAACGGCGCGCGCGGCAGGGGTGCCTTCTATTCTCGTGGGCTTCGGACCAGAGGGGGGCGATATTGCACGGCTCAGCCCTGAGGCGATTTTGGATCATTACAGCGATCTGCCTGCGCTGATTGAGCGGGTCTTATCGGCGTGAATTCAATTGACCTGCCGCGCGAGAACCCTAACCTGTGCGCTATGAGCGACAAACCCATTTTCACCCGGTCTTTCACCCAACAAGAGCCAATCCCAGAGGCGGCGATTGAGGCTGCCAATCGGGTTTTGCGAACGGGCAGGTTGCACCGCTATAACACCGCGCCTGATGAGATTGCCGAAGCCGCCCTTTTGGAGGAGGAATTCGCGGCGATGACAGGGGCGAAATATGCGCTTGCCGTGGCATCGGGTGGCTATGCAATGGGGGCGGCCTTGCGTGCAATTGGCGTGGGGCAGGGGGATTTGGTTCTCTCAAACGGATTTACGCTTGCGCCTGTGCCGGGTGCCATCGCCTCGGTGGGCGCTGTGCCTGTCTTTGTCGAGGTGACCGAAAACTTAACCATTGATCTTGAAGATTTGAACACCAAAGCCCAAGCTAGCGGTGCGCGAGTGTTGCTGTTGTCGCATATGCGCGGGCATATCTGCGATATGGGCCGCCTCATGGCAATATGCGATGCGGCGAGCATCACCGTGATTGAGGATTGCGCCCATACAATGGGGGCCGCATGGAATGGTCTGGCCTCAGGGCGGCATGGCAAAATCGCCTGCTATTCCACCCAAACCTATAAACATATCAACTCAGGCGAAGGTGGTTTCCTTACCAGTGATGATGCCGATGTGATGGCGCGGGCCATTCTGCTGTCGGGCAGTTACATGCTTTACGCGCGCCACCGCGCCGCCCCCCCGCCTGAGGCTTTTGCCCAAGCGCGTTTTGAGACGCCCAATGTTTCGGGGCGGATGGATAATTTGCGCGCCGCCATCCTGCGCCCGCAATTGGCCGGTTTGCCGCGCCAAGTGGCACGTTGGCGCGAGCTTTACGAGCGGATGGAGGCGGGGCTTGCCAATCTGCCCCATCTGCGCTTGACCGAGCGCGATCCGCGCGAGGATTACGTTGGATCCTCGTTTCAATTCCTTTTGCCCGATTGGTCGCCCGATAAAATCACAGCATTCGTCCAAGCGGCCGCGCGGCGGGGTGTTGAACTGAAATGGTTCGGCGCGGCAGAACCTGTTGCCTTTACCTCGCGCTATGACAGTTGGCGCTATGCACCTGCGCAAACCCTGCCCAAAACGGATCACATTTTGGCGGGGTTGATTGACTTAAGGCTGCCTTTGACCTTTGCGCCCGAAGATGTGGATCTTCTCGCCGAGATTCTGCGCGATGAGTTGATCGCGCATGCCCCCTGATGTCTCAGGCGGGTTTGGCAAGGCTTGTGCGATTTCGACCATCGTGTAAGATCACAGTATTATCGCGCTTTTAACCTCTATCTTTGTGGAGTTGCTGACAGTCTTCGTGCTCATCCCCTAAAATGTGGCATACGGTATTGCCTTAAGCTCTGCATGGCCGAATTGACATCTGAAGTCATACAAGAGGAATGGCTAATAATGTCTCTAGATACGCCCGGAATGCTTGGAATGAAGAAAAAAATCGCACAGGAAAAGGCGATTGCAGCCCTCGTGTGGCTTTCGTCCGATGACGCGCTGACGGGGCAGTTCTTGGGCGCATCTGGCCTGTCGGTCGAAGATATGCGGGCCGCTATCGCCAAAGGTGATCACGGGTTCTTATCCGCCGTGGTTGAATTTATCTCGCAAGACGATGCTTGGGTGGTTGATGCTGCGGGGGCAATTGGCCTTACGCCAGATGAATTTGTTACCTTGCGGCAGGTGATGCTTGGGCGCTCTGCTACCCATTGGACATAAGTTTATCGTCGTCTTTGAGGGTTATAAAAATATGCAACAAAATTACTTTAAATTGCTAATTTTTGACAAAGACGGAACACTCTTTGACTTTTCTAGATCTTGGAACAATTGGGCGAAATCGGCTCTATTGGCGTTAGCGGACGGCGATGAAACATTATTTCGCACCCTCGCTGATCGCTTGTCCTTTGATCCCGATCGGGGCGTTTTTTTGCCCGATAGTATAGCTATTGCGGGCACGCTTGATGAGACTGCTCACCACCTGGCCCCGCTTTTCGGAGCCGATTATACCCCGCAGCAGATCGCAGCACTGCTGCATCAGCTTGCACAATCTGCTGTCATGGTCGAGGCGGCCCCGTTGGCGCCGCTGCTTACGGGTTTGCAGAAGGCGGGCTATCTTTTGGCAGTGGCGACCAACGGGCAAAAGGACGAGGCCGAGGCCCATTTGGCGGCACATGAGATCCGCCCCTATTTTGCCGAAGTCATCGGGTGCGACAGTGGGCATGGTGCAAAACCTGACCCTGCCATGTGCGCCCATATCGCACAGGCCTGTGGTGTTGCGCCTGCTCGCGCTGTGATGGTGGGCGATAGCCTGCATGATCTACGGGCGGGCCGCGCCGCTGGGATGGCGACAGTGGGCGTTCTCACGGGCCTTGCCGTTCATGGCGCGCTCATGCCGCATGCTGACGCCGTGTTGCCAGACATTGGCCATCTTCCCGCTTGGCTGGGGCATTGAAGCTGCGTTTGTCTATTCGCGTCAAAATGGCGGGGGGTTTGGTCGGAATTTGTCGGGTTTTTCTCGCCCGCGCGCGGGCAGTCTAAAGGGGCTTTGATCTCCCTTTTTGTAAGACCTGATCCTATGACCGAAACCACAGTTGATCCAAAACGCCGCCGTTCCGGGGGCGCGCGCGCCAAGCATCAAGGTGTCAGCCAACATGCGATTGCGCAAATGCCGTGGCGTGTTCCGCAAAACATAGATCAACCAACCGAACCCTTGCCGCCTGAGGGTGTCTTGGCCATCCACAACAACGCTCTGCGGATTCTGTCCGAGCTCGGGCTTGAGATGCTGCACCCTGAGGCGCGGCAAATATTGGTGCAAGCGGGCTGTCGCCAAGAGGGCGAGACGATCTTTTTTGATCATGATTTTGTGACCGAGATGGTCGCGCGTGCGCCTCAAAGCTTTACAGTGACGCCGCGAAACCCTGCGCGTCAGCTGACCATTGGCGAGGGGCATATTCTCTTTGGCAATGTGTCCTCCCCCCCCAATGCATGGGATATGGCACGCGGCAAACGGGCGGGCGATTTTGAGACATTTCGCGAATTCATCAAATTGACGCAATATTTTAACTGTATCCACTTTGCAGGCGGCTACCCCGTAGAGCCGATAGATATTCATCCTTCAATCCGCCATTTGGATTGCTTGCATGAAAAGCTCATCGCGACTGACAAGGTCGTGCACACATACTGCCTTGGCAAAGAGCGGGTCGAAGACGCTATGGAGATGGTGCGGATCGCCGCAGGCCTAAGCCATGAGGAATTCGAGGAGACACCGCGGTTTTACACCAATATCAACTCGGTCAGCCCGCTGAAACATGACTATCCAATGTTGGACGGGGCGATGCGTATGGCGCGGCGCGGGCAGCCTGTGGTGGTTACACCCTTCACCTTGGCGGGGGCGATGGCGCCTGTGACCCTTGCGGGGGCTGTGTCCTTGTCCATCGCCGAGGCTTTGGGGGCGATTGCCTTGTTGCAATATATCGCGCCGCACGCGCCTGTGGTGATTGGCACATTCACCTCAAATGTCGATATGAAATCAGGTGCGCCTGCCTTTGGTACACCTGAATATATTCGTGCCACCCAGATGACAGGGCAGATGGCTCGCTTTTATGGGCTGCCTCTGCGCTCCAGCGGGGTTTGCGCCGCCAATGTGCCCGATGGGCAGGCACAAGCCGAAACTCTACAAAGCCTTTGGGCGGCGGTGCAATCTGGCACAAATATGGTCTATCATGCCGCGGGTTGGCTGGAAGGTGGGCTGATTGCAAGCCCCGAGAAATTCGTGATGGATTGCGAATTGCTGCAACAATTCCAACGCTATTTTGACCCCGTTTTGACCCAGACCAGTGATGACGAACTTGCCTTTGATGCGATGCGAGATGTTGGGGCTGGTGGCCACTATTTTGGCACTGCACATACCCAAGCCCGCTATAGCACTGCCTTTTATCAGCCGTTTCATTCTGATTGGCGCAATTTTGAGGCTTGGGAAAAAGATGGGGCCGTTTGGAGCGCCGAGCGCGCGCATGGGATTTACAAGGCAATCTTGGCCGAAGCAAAAGATCCGCCGATTGATCCTGCAATTCGCGAGGAATTGGACACGTTTGTCGCCAAGCGCAAGGAGGAGGGCGGCGCGCCAACCGATTTCTAGCGCGGGTACCCGTTTGGCCTGATCTGCGTGTTCCTTTTGCAATATGTGGTGCATTTTGAACACGAGGTGTCGGCTCAATCTGGAAAGGTTTGCTCATGGCACAGCCCGAGAATCCAAATGTCACCCAACCATGCCGCAAGGTCATTCTTATTTCTCCGCAATAATAGGCAAACCGCTTTGAATGGCTTCGTGCAAGCTTAGGCGCTCTAGGTGGCGGTGTGATGCAAAACAATCTCGTCCAGTAGTGGCGATATATCTTCGATCTGCTCGGCGATGATATGGGTGATGCCCGCCTGCCGTTGCAGCCGCCCCGTCACGCGCATTAGCCGCGCTGCGATGACCGCACGGCGAAATTGCTGATATATTTTCTGCCAGATGATCACATTGCAGGCGCCAAACTCATCTTCCAAGGTGATGAAAATCACACCTTTGGCCGTGCCTGGTCTTTGGCGCAGCACCACCAAGCCCGCCACCGCAACCTGCGCCCCCTCAGGGGGCAGATGCAGCAAATGATGGGGCAGGCAATCGGGCGGTTTGGGCCAAAAGCGTGGGGCGAGATCGGGTTCCATGGCAGATATCCTATTTGAGAACAAAAATAGAACACTTGTCTTGAGATGCAAGTGCGCCTGCATGACATAAATTTCGGGGCTAGAAAGTGGCATCAGGGAACGCTACCTAGGCAGGATCCGAGGTTAACAGCAAGAAAGTGCGCGTTTATGGCTAAGATCACCTATATCGAACATAACGGAACCGAGCACGTCGTTGATGTGCCAAACGGGCTGACCGTGATGGAAGGCGCGCGCGACAATGGCATTCCTGGCATTGAGGCTGATTGCGGCGGCGCCTGCGCCTGTTCAACATGCCATGTTTATGTGCATCCTGATTGGGCAGCAAAACTGCCAAGCATGGACGCGATGGAACAGGACATGCTGGAATTCGCCTATAAACCAGACGAGGGGCGTTCGCGCCTGACCTGCCAGTTGAAGGTGACAGATGCGCTTGATGGTCTGGTTGTGCAGATGCCAGAAAAACAAATTTGACCTAACAGGCCTCAAAATGACACCAAAGCCCGCGCTGTGCAGTCGCGGGCTTTTCGCTGCTTGGGGTTGACTTCGCGCCCCGCTCAATGTGTATCGGCGGCACAGAGATGACAGGCCAAAAACAAGGCCAATATATGGGATATTTCGTGATGCACGCTTTCCGCAGCCATACCTGCGCAGACTTGACTAAGGAAAATGTCGGTCAAACGATCCGCCTCTCGGGCTGGATTCATCGGGTGCGCGATCATGGTGGGGTTTTGTTCATTGACCTACGCGACCATTATGGGATGACACAAGTGCTCTGTGATCCCGACAGCCCTGTGTTTGCCGAGGTTGAAAAACTGCGTGCGGAATGGTGTATCCGCATTGATGGCGAGGTGAAGGCCCGTGATGCCAGCCTTGTGAACCCAAAAATTCCTACAGGCGAAATCGAAGTTTTTATTCGGGATCTCGAGGTTCTGGGTGCGGCGAATGAATTGCCCCTGACGGTCTTTGGCGATCAGGAATATCCTGAGGAAACCCGCCTGCGCTATCGCTATCTCGATTTGCGCCGCGAGGTGATGCAAAAAAATATGACCTTGCGTTCTGATGTTGTGGCCTCAATTCGCAAGCGGATGTGGGACAAAGGCTTTCGCGAATTCCAGACCCCAATTATCACGGCCTCTAGCCCTGAGGGCGCCCGCGATTTCCTTGTGCCTTCGCGTCTGCATCCTGGCAAGTTTTACGCGCTGCCACAGGCACCGCAGCAGTTTAAGCAGCTGTTGATGGTGTCGGGCTTTGATAAATATTTCCAAATCGCCCCTTGTTTCCGCGATGAAGACCCGCGCGCGGATCGCTCGCCGACTGATTTCTATCAGCTCGATATGGAAATGAGCTTTGTGACACAGCAAGATGTGTTTGATACGATCCAACCCGTGCTCAAAGGCCTGTTCGAGGAATTTGGTGGCGGCAAGAAGGTCGATCAAGACTGGCCGCTGATTTCCTATAAAGATGCCGCGCTGTGGTACGGCACCGATAAGCCAGACCTGCGCAACCCGATCAAAATGGAAGTTGTGAGCGAGCATTTCAAAGACTCGGGCTTTGCAATTTTCGCAAAAATCCTTGAGCAGGACGGCACCGAAGTGCGCGCCATTCCTGCCCCCACAGGCGGCAGCCGTAAATTCTGTGACCGCATGAATTCATGGGCGCAAGGTCAAGGCCTGCCTGGAATGGGCTATATGTTCTGGCGCGAAGGCGAGGATGGCACGATGGAGGCCGCAGGCCCCTTGGCCAAAAACATTGGCCCTGAACGGACCGAAGCCATCCGCACGCAATTGGGTCTTAGTGTCGGTGATGCGGTGTTCTTTATGGCAGGCAAGCCCGCGGATTTCGAGGCCGTTGCAGGGCGCGCGCGCACCGAAGTGGGCCGCGAATTGGGGCTGATTGATGAGAACCGCTTCGCCTTTGCATGGATCGTGGATTTCCCGATGTATGAAAAGGACGAGGAAACGGGCAAAATCGATTTCAGCCATAACCCGTTCTCGATGCCCCAAGGCGGGATTGACGCACTTGCGGGTGACCCGCTTGAGGTCTTGGGATATCAATATGACCTGGCCTGTAACGGCTATGAATTGGTGTCGGGTGCGATCCGAAACCACAAGCTTGAGATCATGTTCAAGGCGTTTGAACTTGCAGGTTATGGTGAGGACGAAGTCCGCCGCCGTTTTGGTGGTATGGTCAATGCGTTCCAATTCGGCGCGCCGCCTCATGGCGGCTGTGCGGCGGGGATTGACCGCATCGTGATGCTCTTGGCGGAAACGGCGAATATCCGCGAGGTGATCCTCTTCCCGATGAACCAACGCGCGGAAGATGTGATGATGAATGCACCCTCCGAGCCGATGCCAGATCAGCTGATGGAATTGGGTCTGCGGGTTTTGCCGCGCGACTGATCCCGTTTCACCCTTGCCAATTTTTGCGGCCTCTGCCCTGATGGGCGGGGGCCTTTACGCGTTTTGATGGGGGTTACGATGCAGGATTTGTCAAAATATGTGCCGCCCGCGCGGCCCGAATTCCAACACCGGCAAGGGCGCTATGCGCGGCTTGAACGGCTCAGGGCGCATTTACACGCGGATGAGCTGTTTCGGGCCTATGACGGCGCGGAAGATTTGTGGCAGTTTCTGCCCTATGGCCCTTTCATTTCTGCCGCCGCCTATCATCGCTTTTTGCGCGGCTTTGAGGCGGGCGAAGATCCTGTGTTTTACGCAATCCGCGACATGGCGCGGGGGCAGGTGATGGGCGTGGTCTCTTATTTGCGTATCGCGCCTGAGAAAGGATCGATTGAATTGGGGCATATATGCCTTGGCCCCGCCTTGCAAAAAAGCCCCGCCGCGACCGAAGCATTTTTTATGATGATGTCATGGGCCTTTGAGGCGGGGTATCGGCGTTTTGAGTGGAAATGCGATGCGCGCAACCTGCCCTCGCGCCGCGCGGCGCAGCGTTTGGGGCTGAGTTACGAAGGGGTGTTTCGCCAAGACAATATCGTCAAAGGCAAAAATCGTGACACCGCATGGTTTGCCGCCATTGATGCGGAATATCCCGCGCTGAAAGAGGCCTTTATCGCATGGCTTTTACCGCAGAATTTCGATGCGACAGGGCGCCAGATCGAACGTCTTTCTGACCTGACGGGATTGGTGCGGGTGGCGCGCGACCCCGCGCTTGGCTCATAGTCGTGGGCTGATTTCCGCGATTTTTTGTGTTAGCGCATGGCGCAGCGCCGCGCGGGTGTCACGCATCAGACTGCGCGCGGCTTCGGCCAATTCACGATCGCCAGCCTCCTGCGCGATGCCCATCAAGAAGGGGTGCAGATAGGGCAGGTGTGGGTCTGGCTGATCCAAGAGATCAATCGCATGGGTCAAATCCTCGCGATAGGCAATAGGGTTAGGGATCACGGTGTCGCCTGCCACAGCATGGGGGGGTTTAGGGGCCAAATCGCGGGGCAAATGGCGCAAGATTGTTTTTTGGAAATGCGCTAGGGTTTCGATGGGTTTGGTCAAAAAACCATCGGCACCTGCGGCCTTTGCCTCGGCGGCGCTGTCATGGGGGTCAGCGGCGGAACAAGCCAAGATCACGGGCAAGCGGGGGCTTGCCATGGCCAAATCTTGGATCAAATCCAAGCCAGACCCATCTGGTAGACCGAGGTCGATAATGGCCACGCTGGGGCGATAGACCTGCAGGTGACGCCGCGCGGAGGACAGGCAATCGGCGCGCCTTATCCGCGCGCCCGAACGCAGGCTCAGCAATCGCAGCGATTCCGAGGCGTATCGGCTATCCTCAACGATTAAAATGGTCAGCCCCATCAGCGGATTTAGCGCCTGCATTTTCGCCTGACGGGTTGGCGGCAATTTGAACTCATCCATTTCAGGCACCTCGAATTGGTGATTCCCTTCCCCGATTACAGCCTGTCGCGGTTACCGAAGGGTAAACAGGGCGCGACCACACGCCTCTTGCCCACAGGATTTTGCGCAGGCATATCGTGGGGCGAGTGACCGAAGGAGATGAAAATGATCGGTAGATTGAACCATGTGGCCATTGCTGTGCCTGATCTCGAGGCCGCGTCAGCGCAATATCGTGATACGCTCGGCGCAAAAGTTGGCGCGCCGCAGGACGAACCTGATCACGGGGTGACGGTAGTCTTCATCGAATTGCCCAATACCAAGATCGAGTTGCTCTATCCTTTGGGCGAAAATTCCCCCATCACGGGCTTTCTTGAGAAAAACCCCTCGGGCGGCATTCACCATATTTGCTACGAGGTCGAAGACATTTTGGCGGCGCGCGATAAGCTTCAGGAAAGTGGCGCGCGCGTTTTGGGCACGGGGGAGCCGAAAATTGGGGCACATGGCAAGCCCGTGTTATTCCTCCACCCCAAAGATTTCACAGGCACCTTGGTCGAATTGGAGCAGGTCTAATGGGTATTGTCACAGGCCTCGTGGTTTATGCCATTGTATGGTTCATGTCGCTGTTTCTGACATTGCCGTTTTTCGTGCGCACCCAAGGGGATGAGGGCGAGGCTGCGCGCGGCACATCGCAATCTGCCCCCGCCTCAAGCTTTAATCTGCGCCGCAACCTGTTGATCAACACAGCCATTGCCACGCTGATCTGGGCCGTGATCTCGGGGATCATTTTATCGGGTCGTGTCTCTATCGAAGATATTAATCTCTTTGCCCTCTTTGGCATGGGCGACAGCACTTATTGACGTGCCCCCGTCAGGCCCACCCGATGGGCCATATGGGTAAAGGTCGCGGCCCCCAAGATGGGCACGATGAGGTTCAAGATTGGTACGCTTAAGGGGAGTGCCATCATGACCCCGCCTGCAAAAAATGTCAGGCGATTTTTGCGCCGAAATTCAATCGCCGATACGCGATCGAGGCGGCGCTGTGCCACCATCTGCGAATATTCACGCCCCAAGAGAAACCCGTTCAACCCCCAGAACACAAAGGGGGCGAAGGGCGTGAAATAAAGAACCAAGGCCAATGTGTTGGCCAATAGGATCACGCCCAAAAATCGTAGGCTGTCACCGATGGCTTCGGCCAATTTCACATGGCGGGCGGGCGGCAACTGGGGATAATGTTCTGCTTCAACCGCGTCTGCGATTTCGTCTAAGAACAACCCCGTAAAAGCCGATGCCACAGGCACCATCATCACCGATGACAGCAAGATCAAAAATGGCACGGCCGCCCATGAGAGTGCCGCCCCAAAGAAACTGATTGTGCCAATCCAAGGTAGGGTGATTGCATCAGGCAATAGCCATCCCAAAAAGATCAGAACCGCCGCTGAGATCGCAACCAGCAAAGCAATGGTCAACGCCACGCCGATCAACAAAACGCGCAAAAAGCGCCTGTCGCGGAATTGCAAAACGGATTTTAGGAAATCAGCAAGTGATGCGGCCATGTTGAGATGGCTCCTTTTGGGGCAGGTCTGTGCTTAGGTGGGGCAGGCCCCATCATGGCGCAAGGGCAAGGTCACGCCCTAATCGCGATATGTGACGATATCGCCCATCTCGGGGCGGGGGCGTTCTGGGGCCTTGGCGCTTGGCGTTCCAAGATGGATGAACCCTGCCACGAATTGCGGCGCCGCAATGCCATAGGCACGGGATAAAAATTCGGGATCAAAGGCCATCCATCCGCTCAGCCAATTTGCGCCAAAGCCGTGGGCCATCGCGGCATGCATCATTTCAAGACAAACCGCACCTGCCGACAACTGCTGTTCCAACAGGGGGATCGCGTCATGCGCAACGGGGTGAGACAGAACCGCGACCACAAGAGGGGACTGGTCAAATGCCGTGGCGGATTTTTCGACCTTTTCGGGCACGCGGCCTGCGCCATGGCCCAATTCGCGGGTGAGCGCGGCCAAGCCCGCACGGCTTTCTGGCCCATGCACAACGATGCGCCACGGGGCCAATTTTCCGTGATCTGGCACCCGCAGGGCGGATGTGAGGATATCTTCCAACACCGCCCCTTCAGGCGCGGGGGCATTGAGCAGCTGCGCGGGGGTAGACCTGCGCAGGCGCAAAAATTCAGCCAATTGCGGCCATTTTGGGGGCTGATAGGGGGCGTCCGTCATGATTTTTTCGCCGCAGCCTTTTTCGGGGCGGCCTTCTTTTTGGCAGCGGCTTTGGGGGCGGCTTTTTTGGCGGCGGCCTTGCGCGGGGTTTTCCCGCCTTTGGCGGCCTTGGCCGCGATCAGCGCCAAGGCCTCCTCCATCGTGACGGCTTCGGGTTCGGTGCCCTTGGGCAGGGTCGCATTGATTTTGGCCCATTTCACATAAGGCCCATAGCGGCCATTCATCACCTGAACCGCCCCGCCATCAGGATGCTCGCCCAACTCTTTGAGGGGGGCGGCCTTGGCCCCACGGCCTGCACCGCGCGAGGCGGCCTTGGCGGCCAAAACCTCAACCGCGCGGTTCATGCCGATTTCGAACACCTCATCCACCTCTGGCAGGTTGGCGTAAAGGCTGCCATGTTTGACATAAGGCCCGTAACGGCCAATGCCTGCCTCGACCAAAACGCCATCCTCAGGATGCGCACCAATCGCGCGGGGCAATGACAAGAGGCGCAGTCCTTTCTCCAAATCCATGCCCGCAGGCGGCCATGTTTTGGGGAGTGAGGCGCGCGGAGGTTTTGGGTTGTCTTCGGTCGCTTCGCCCAATTGAACATAAGGGCCAAACCGCCCTGCTTTCAGCCAAACGGCCTGTCCGCTTTCGGGTTCAACCCCCAGCATTTTATCGCCCTCGCTTTCCTCGCCATTGGGGGCGAGGGGGCGGGTATAGCGACATTCAGGGTAATTGGAGCAGCCGATGAACGCCCCGCCAGAGCGCGCTGTGCGCAACGAAAGACGCCCTTCACCACAAGCCTGACACTTGCGTGGATCACCACCATCGGGGCGCTGTGGGAAGAGATGCGGTTCCAACACCTCGTTGATTTTTTCCAAAACATCGGTGATCCGCAGCTCGGCGGTTTCATCGACCGCCCCTTTGAAATCGCGCCAGAAACGGGTCAGCAAATCGCGCCAATCGCGCGCACCTGCACTGACCTCATCCAGTTGGTTTTCCAAATCCGCGGTGAAATCATAGCCCACGTATTTCTGGAAATAATTGCTGAGGAATATTGTGACCAAGCGCCCCTTATCCTCGGGGATCAGGCGCCCCTTATCTTTCAGCACATAGCCGCGATCTTGGATTGTGGTGACGATCGAGGCATAGGTGGACGGGCGGCCAATGCCCAATTCTTCCATGCGCTTGACCAAAGTGGCCTCGGTGTAGCGGGGGGGCGGTTGGGTGAAGTGGCGCTGTCCAAATACTGCGCCTGAATTGTCGATGATGCCCCCTTCCGAGAGGCGCAAGCCGCCGCTTTCGCTGGCTGTGGCCCCGTCCAAGGCCTTGGTGAAATCACCCATCAAACTGCTTTGATCAAAGCCAAGCTTGTCGCCAACCGCCATATTGGGCAGGCGATTTGCGTCTTCCTCATCGCTGTCATCGCGCCCTTCTACATAAACCTTGAGGAAACCCTCAAACTGGATCACCTGACCGCTTGCGCGCAGCACGACATTCTCATCGTTTGAGGAAATATCAACCGTGGTGCGTTCAAGGCGGGCGGCCTCCATCTGGCTTGCGATGGTGCGTTTCCAGATCAGTTCATAGAGTTTTTTCTGATCCGCATCCGTGATGCGCAGCTTTTCTGGCCCCATGGACATATCGGTGGGGCGGATACATTCATGCGCCTCTTGGGCGTTTTTGGCCTTGTTCTTATACATCCGCGGCGATTTTGGCAGGAAGTCCTCGCCAAATCGCGCGCGGATTGTATCGCGGGCGGACATCACCGCCTCGGGGGCCATGTCGATCCCGTCTGTTCGCATGTAGGTGATATGCCCCGCCTCATAGAGGCGCTGAGCCGCGCTCATGGTTTGGCGCGCGCCCATGCCAAATTTGCGGCTGGCCTCTTGTTGCAGGGTTGAGGTCATAAAGGGCGGGCTTGGATTGCGGGTGGCGGGTTTCGCCTCGACATTGGTCACAGTGAGCGCGCGACTTGCCACCGCACTGACCGCCATCTGGGTCGAGGATTGCGTGGCCAAGTCGAATTTATCCAACTTCTTGCCACCAAAATGGGTCAAACGCGCCTCAAAGGATTGTCCACGCGGTGTCACAAGGCCCGCGCGCACTGACCAATATTCTTGGGCGCGGAAGGCTTCGATTTCCATTTCGCGCTCCACGATCAGACGCAGGCAGACGGATTGCACACGGCCTGCTGATTTTGATCCGGGCAATTTGCGCCACAAAACGGGGCTGAGGGTGAACCCCACCAAATAATCCAACGCTCGCCGTGCCAAATAGGCATCGACCAATTCCATATCGACCTCGCGCGGGGCTTCCATCGCTTGGGTCACGGCGGTTTTCGTGATTGCGTTGAACACAACGCGGCGCACGGGCGTGTCTTTCTTAAGTGCCTTTTTCTGCGTTAGCGCCTCAAGCAAGTGCCAAGAAATCGCTTCACCCTCGCGGTCAGGGTCGGTGGCAAGGATCAAATCGGGGTCAGATTTCAGCGCATCCACAATCGCCTTGATGTGCTTTTTGCTGTCTGTAGCGACCTCCCATTTCATCTCAAACCCCGCGTCAGGATCGACTGAGCCATCCTTGGGGGGCAGGTCGCGCACATGGCCGTAGGAGGCCAAAACCGTATAATTCGCGCCCAGATATTTATTGATCGTCTTGGCCTTGGCGGGCGATTCGACAACGACAACGGGCATGAGTGGGAACCTAACTTTTTATGGAAATGTAATCGGTCTTAGGTCGCGCAACATTTGGTCTTGTGCAGGGTTTGTCAATGCACCCCTGTCACAATCACCCTATTTTTGTGGCATCTAGGCTGCGGTTTGGTGTCTCTGTGCGGCAGGGTCTGCGGCGCAATGATCACTGCGCGCCACCATGCCGCCTGCGCTGCGGGTGATCTCACCTGCAAGCTCCAACTCGGTCAAATGGCGAGCTAGATCGGCGCTGGACAGGGCGCTAACGCGCGCTGTTGTAGGGTCGGGCGGCTCTGCGCTGGCAGGGGCGCGGGCAAAAGCCCCCTCCAGATCAAGCGCTACGAGGACATCGCGCGCCTCGCGGATGAGATGCGCCCCTTCGCGCAGCAAAAGATTACACCCCGATGCGCGAGTGTCGAGCGGATGCCCCGGCACGGCCATCACCTCGCGCCCCTGTTCAGCAGCCATGCGCGCGGTGATCATCGACCCTGATCTTAATGCGGCCTCAATCACCACAATACCGCGCGACAGCCCTGAAATGATGCGATTGCGCCTTGGGAAATGGCGTGCTTGGGGCGCGCGGCCCATCGGCATCTCAGACAGACGCAAACCGATTTGCGCGGCAAGTTCGGCGTTTTCGGGCGGATAGATCACATCCACCCCGCCTGCCATGACCGCGACCGTGCCTGTGCTGAGGCTTGCGTGATGCACGGCTGTATCAATGCCGCGGGCAAGGCCTGAGGCGGTCACAATCCCCGCTTGGCCCAAGTCGCGTGCCACAGCGCGCGCCATCCGCAACCCAAGGGCTGACGCATTGCGCGGGCCGACCATGCCAACAATGGGGCGGGTGAGCAGGTCAAGATCGCCAATGGCCCACAGAAAAGGCGGGGCATCGGACAGTGCGGCAAGGGTTGCAGGATAGGCCGCCTCACCCAAAAACAGGGCGCGGGCCGCACAGCTTTGCGCCGCGCGAATTTCGGCCTGTGCCGCAGATTTGGAATAGACCGCATAGCCTGATACACCCGCCTTGGCCGCAATCTGTGGCAGGGCCGCCAAGGCATCGGCCCCCGATCCATACTCGGCAATCAATCGCCGATAGGTCACAGGCCCAACTTTTGGCGAGCGGATCAACCGCAGCCGCGCCAGGCGTTCGGCCGTGTCATCGGACGGGGCAGGGAGCGGGGCAGAAGGGGCGGCATGATCTGTCATGCCGCAACCCTAGACGCAGCTTGGTTGAGAAGGCGTTAATGCAGGATCAGGCCGAACCGCCGACTGTCAGACCGCCAATCATTAATGTAGGTTGACCGACCCCCACAGGCACCCATTGCCCCGCTTTGCCGCAATTCCCCATGCCCGGATCTAGGTCCATATCATTGCCAATCGCGCGGATTTGCTTCAGCGCAGTGGCCCCATCTCCGATGAGCGTGGCCCCTTTGACAGACGCCCCGATCTGGCCGTTTTGCACGCGATAGGCCTCGGTGCAGGAAAAAACGAATTTGCCATTGGTGATGTCAACCTGCCCGCCGCCAAAGCCAACCGCATAAATCCCGTCTTTCAAATCCGCCAAAATATCGGCAGGCGCGTTGTCGCCGCCAAGCATATATGTGTTGGTCATCCGCGTCATCGGGGGGTGGGCATAAGATTCGCGCCGCCCATTTCCTGTCGCAGCCACACCCATCAGGCGGGCAGATTGGCGGTCTTGCATGTAGCCAACCAAAATTCCGTCCTCAATGAGCGGGGTGGCTTGGCTTTGCGTGCCCTCATCATCAATCGAAATGGATCCACGCCGATCAGGCAGCGTGCCATCGTCCAAAACAGTCACGCCTTTGGCCGCCACTTGCTGCCCCATCAGACCTGCGAAGGCGGATTGGCCTTTGCGGTTGAAATCCCCCTCTAGACCATGCCCCACAGCCTCGTGCAGCAGGATTCCTGGCCAGCCTGGCCCCAGCACCACATCAATCACGCCCGCAGGGGCAGGGACGCTGTCGAGGTTCACGCAGGCCACGCGCAGGGCCTCACGTGCAACCGATTGCCAATGCGCAGGGGCCATGACGCGGCCAATCGCAAACCGCCCCCCACCGCCTGCCGAGCCACTTTCACGGCGGCCTTTTGCCTCGACAATGACCGATATGTTCAAGCGCACCAAAGGCCGTGCATCGCGCAACACCTGTCCCTCAGGGCGGAGGATTTCGACCTCTTGATGCGAGGCGGCAAGCGATACAGACACTTGCACAACGCGCGGATCAAGGGCGCGGGTGTAGGCGTCAATCTCGCCCAATAGATCAATGCGGGCCTCAAAGCTGCTGCCATCCATTGGGTCATTGGGCATATAGAGGTGGCGGTTGGTGCCTTGTGGGGGGGCGGCCATGATCCCGCCGCTTTGGCGAATGGCCATGCGGGCAGTGTCACTGGCGCGGGACAGGGCCGCTTCGCTTAACTCGGTCGCATGGGCATAGGCTGAAACCTCCCCCAAGACCGCGCGCAGCCCGAATCCCTCGCTTGCGTCATAGGAGGCGGTCTTGATCCGCCCATCATCAAAAACCAAGGCCTCAGATCGTTTTCTTTCGAGAAATAACTCTCCGTCTTCGGCCCCTGTCAGGGTTGCGCGCAACAGTCGCAGGGCGGCCTCTTGGTCGAGGGATGTCTCGAAGGGACGGAAGCTACTGGCACGATCAGACACGCAAATTCCTTTCAAAATTGGGCACTTGGCCCGCATTCCGCCGCCGCGGCGGCAGCATAACTACCCCATGTGAGCCGTGAAAATGATCCAAATCAACATTCCCAAGGGTGAGACATTTTTATCCAATGTCTTGTAATGTAACCCTCTATATGGTTGTTGCAGCTTTGAACGCAACGGGATGTCACAGACCTTAAACGGGCATCACGAAAAAACAGGACGACATGACAATGGCACTTCGTACCAAGCTCTCAAGCTTTTGGGCCGCAGCAGCGGTAACATTTGCCCTGACGGGTGGTGCATCTGCGCAGGCGTTGCGCGATGGTTTGGAGATTATCGGCGCACCCCATCTGGGTGGTGTGAATATGCAAACAGGCGTGACCGAATTGGCGCATGACGTTCGCGTGTTGGATAATCTGCTTTTGGTGATTATCACCGCGATTGTTATCTTCGTGACCGCATTGATGGTCTATTCCATCGTGCGCCACAATCGCCGTGCGAACCCAAAACCTGCAACCTTCACCCATAACCGCAAGATCGAGATCATCTGGACAGTCGTGCCAATGATCATCTTGTTTGTGATCGGTGGCTTCTCGCTGCCTGTGTTGTTCAAGCAGCAGACCATTCCTGATGGCGAAGTGGTGATCAAGGCAACAGGCTATCAGTGGTATTGGGGCTACGAATACCCGCAGCATGACATTGTTTTTGACAGCTTTATGTTGGCCGAAGATGAATTGGCCGAATACGGCTACACGCGCGATGAATATTTGCTCGCCACCAACACGGCGATGGTTGTGCCAACAGGCCGCGATGTTGTGGTTCAGGTCACGGGCGCGGATGTGATCCATTCTTGGACAATTCCTGCCTTCGGTGTGAAGCAGGACGGGATCCCGGGCCGCCTTGCGCAGCTTTGGTTCAATGTTGAGCCTGGCCGTGAAGGCATCTATTTCGGGCAGTGTTCTGAACTGTGCGGCGTGAACCACGCCTACATGCCGATCACCGTCTTCGCAGTGACCCCTGAGGAATATGACGCATGGACACGCGGCGAAATCAGCGATTTCGCCTCCGTAGATGCGCGTGCGCCACAGGTTGTGGAACTGGCCGCGGCGCAATAAGCGCAGCAAAGCTTCTGCCAAGCCACCCGCGCAATCAAGTGGCTTGGCGATTTCGCAAATAATCCCCCAAAGGACGCGCCTGCAGATGAGCGATGCATCCATTGATATCACCACCAAATCGGCGAAACCCCCTGAACTGGACCCCAAAGAAGCAAGCTTTGGGGATTATGTGCTGCTGCTTAAGCCGCGTGTGATGTCTTTGGTGGTGTTCACGGCTTTTGTTGGCATTGTCGCGGCCCCCGAGGCGCAGTCTTTGTTCATCTCTTTCTGTGCCATTTTGTTCATCGCGATTGGTGCGGGGGCGTCTGGCGCGCTGAATATGTGGTATGATGCCGATATTGACCGCGTTATGAAGCGCACCGCCTCGCGCCCTGTGCCGTCTGGGCGTGTCACCGCGCAAGAGGCGTTTCAGATTGGTCTTGCGCTCTCGGTCATGTCGGTTGTGTTCCTTGGCCTTGCGACCAATTGGGTTGCGGCGGGGCTCTTGGCCTTTACCATCTCTTTCTACGTTGTAATTTACACGATGTGGCTGAAACGCGCGACCCCGCAGAATATCGTCATTGGTGGCGCGGCAGGGGCCTTTCCCCCAATGGTGGGCTGGGCGGCTGTAACGGGTGATGTTTCGCTGGCCTCTATGCTGATGTTCGGCTTGATCTTCATGTGGACGCCGCCGCATTTCTGGGCCTTGGCCTTGTTTATGAAATCGGATTACCACAAGGCCGATGTGCCGATGCTGACGGTGACCCATGGGCGCGCGGCGACCCGCCGCCATATCTGGATTTACACTGTGCTCTTGGCGCCTGTGGCGCTTGGCATTGGTGTGACGCAAATCGGCGGCCCGCTCTACATGGCGGCAGCGGTGGTTCTGAACCTGATCTTCTTGAAAGGCGCGTGGGATATCCGTGCCCGCAGCGAAGATGTGGCAGAGGCCGATGGCTATGCGACTGAAAAGAAATTCTTCCGCTTTTCCCTGTATTACCTTTTCCTGCATTTCTGCGCGATCTTGGGCGATATTGCCCTGCGCGCCGCAGGTCTGTCATTGGGGGGGTGGTAAGCTATGGCGATCCGTGAACAAAGCGATATGCACAAGCGCCGCCTGAGCCGCAATATCGGCGTGGGGCTGAGCCTTGTTGCCTTTTGCGTGATCGTCTTTGGGATGACGGTGGCAAAAATCCGTGAAGGCTCCAAGATGGAGGCCTTTGATCATCAACCGCGCGTGTCGATGACCCCTCCGCAAGAGGGGCAATCAGGAGGCACGCAGCAATGACACAAAACCGTAAAACTGTTTACAGCCTGCTTGGTGTCATCGTCTTTATGGGGGCGATGGCATGGGCGGCTGTGCCGCTTTACGATCTTTTTTGCCGTGTCACGGGCTATGGCGGCACAACGCAAGTTGCGGATACTGAAAGCGCGGTGGTGTCTGATCGCATGATTACTGTGCGCTTTGATGCAAGCACCGCGCGCGACATGCCGTGGGAATTCCGCCCCATGCAGCGCGAAATTGATGTCCGCCTAGGCGAAACAGCCTTGGTGTTTTATGAGGCCTATAACCCGACCGATCAAGTGGTGGCAGGCACTGCGAGTTATAACGTGCTGCCCTATACGGCGGGCGCGTATTTTGCGAAAATCGCCTGCTTCTGTTTCACCGAGCAGGTGCTGCAACCAGGTGAGCGGGTCGAAATGCCTGTGACCTTTTTCGTAGACCCCGAAATCCTTGAGGATGAAGAGGCCTATGACACACAAGAAATTACCCTGTCCTATACATTTCATGTTATGGATATAACCGAAGAACTTGCCGCCCTGAGCGGCACAACTGAATGACCGAAAGCGAAGGACCAAAACAGATGTCCCATGCAAAGAACCACGATTATCATATCATTTCGCCCTCGCTCTGGCCGTTGATTGGCGCCGTTGGGGCTTTTGTAATGCTCACGGGCGGCGTGCTGTGGATGCATGGCTCTGGCCCGTGGATGTTCCTGATGGGCCTTGTGGCTGTCCTTTACGTGATGTTCGGCTGGTGGTCGGATGTGGTCGCGGAAAGCAACCAAGGCGATCACACCCCCGTTGTGCGGATAGGCCTGCGCTATGGCTTTATAATGTTCATTATGTCCGAAGCCATGTTCTTTGTCGCATGGTTCTGGGCCTTCTTTAAGCACGCGATATACCCGATGAACGAATATCTCGGGTCGCAATATGTGCAGCCAAGTTTCTATCAGATGGATGTCTGGCACCTACCTCTGATTAACACGCTTGTTTTGCTGCTGTCGGGTGCGGCGGTGACTTGGGCGCACCACGCGTTGGTGCACAATGAAAGCCGCAAGGATGTCGAATGGGGCCTTTTGATCGGCGTCGCGCTTGGCTTGTTCTTTACGGGGCTGCAAGCCTTTGAATATTGGGAGTTGCTGGCGCACAAAGACTGGACATTCGGTGGCGATAAGTTTTTCTCTACCTTCTTCCTTGCGACTGGTTTCCACGGGATGCACGTGATCATCGGAACAATCTTCTTGTTCATCTGCTATTTGCGCGTGCGCAGCGGCCATTTCACCGCAGAGAAACATATCGGCTTTGAAGCGGCCGCATGGTACTGGCACTTTGTTGATGTGGTCTGGTTGTTCTTGTTTGCCGCAGTCTATATTTGGGGCATTGGCGGCTGAGCTGATCCCGCGTGATCACCTGATTTCGGAACGGCCCGCCACCACAAAGGCGGGCCGTTTCTCGTTCGACCCGCCATCGATGAGAGGCGCTATGACACATTCGCGTTTTGCGATTTTCTCGGTTCTGTCATTCGGGGTTGCGGGGGCCGCTATCCTGATTGCGCTTGGCGTGTGGCAGACCCAACGTTTGTCTTGGAAACAGGGCGTGTTGGCCGATATCGAGGCGCGGATTGTTGCCGAAGCGGTGACCTTGCCTGACGCGCCAGATGCGATCCGTGATCGGTATTTGCCTGTGATGCTTGAGGGGCGGTTTATCCGCGAGGCAGAAGACACGCTGCGCGTCTTGGTCAGCCGCAAGGGCGTGGGGGCGGGCTATCGCCTGATCTCAGGGTTTGAGGATGATCTGACGGGGCGCCGTATCCTTGTGGATCGTGGGTTTTTACCCGTGGCCGATGAGATGCGTTATGCGCCAGAAGGCCGCTTTGCCCTCACGGGCAACCTGCATTGGCCAGATGATCGCAACAGTTCGACCCCCGATAATGACCGCGCCGCAAATATCTGGTTCGCGCGCGATTTGGCGGATATGGCCGCGGTGCTTGGCACAGACCCCTATCTTGTGGTGCTGCGTGATGGAACCCCGCCAGAGGCAGACCTGACACCGATGCCCGTGGACACATCCGCCATCCCCAATGACCATTTGCAATATGCGGTGACATGGTTTTCGCTTGCAGCGGTATGGTTGGGGATGACAGCCTATCTTCTGTGGCGTATCAGGCACAGAACGCTTTGAAGGGACAATAACCATGCGCTACATCTCGACACGCGGCACAGCGCCTGAACTGAAATTTGAGGACGCCATGTTGACGGGGCTTGCCCGTGATGGGGGGCTGTATGTGCCTGCAAGCGTCCCGCAGTTGAGCCATGCGGAGATCGCCGCAATGGCGGGTCTGCCTTATGAGGAGGTCGCCTTTCGCGTGATGCGCCCCTTTGTGGGCGATACATTCAGTGAGAGTGAATTTGGCGATATCATCACCCGCGCCTATCAGGGCTTTCGCCACGCAAGCCGCGCCCCGCTCAAGGAATTGGTACCCAATCATTTCCTGATGGAATTGTTCCACGGCCCCACCTTGGCGTTCAAAGATTTTGCGATGCAGCTGATTGGGCAAATGTTTGAGCATAGCCTAACCAAACGCGGGCAGCATGTGACCATTGTGGGGGCAACGTCAGGCGATACCGGCTCTGCCGCGATGGAGGCCTTTCGCGGGCTTGATGCGGTGTCGGTGTTCATCCTGTTCCCCTATGGCCGTGTGTCCGAGGTGCAGCGTCGCCAAATGACCACGGTCACCGAGGCCAATGCCCATGCTTTGGCCATTGACGGCACATTTGACGATGCGCAGGCGCGGCTTAAAGATATGTTTAATGATCTCACCTTCCGCGATGAGGTGCGCTTGGCAGGGGTGAACTCAATCAACTGGGCGCGTGTCATGGCGCAGGTTGTCTATTATTTTACCGCCGCAGTCAGCCTTGGCGCCCCGCATCGTGCCGTCAGTTTTACTGTGCCGACTGGCAATTTCGGCGATATTTTTGCCGGCTATATCGCGCGCCAAATGGGTCTGCCGATTGATCGTCTTGTGGTGGCGACCAACAGCAATGACATTTTGGATCGCGCCTTGCGCACGGGCGGCTATCATATGGGCGGTGTGCAGGCCACAATCAGCCCTTCGATGGATATCGAAGTGTCGTCCAACTTTGAACGGGCACTGTTTGATGCGTATGGTCGTGACGCAGGCGCGGTGGTGCAATCCATGGCTGCGTTGAAATCCGAAGGCGGGTTTGACATCAGCCAAGGCGCGCTTGAGGCTTTGCGGGACATCTTTGCTTCGGGTCGTGCAAACGAGGATGAGACATCCGCGATGATCACATCTTGCCTGTCAACATCGGGCGAGCTGCTTTGCCCCCATTCCGCAGTCGGGGTTCATGTGGCCCAAGATCACCTTGGGACGACCCCGATGGTTACATTGGCCACAGCGCATCCTGCGAAATTCCCCGATGCTGTCGAGGCGGCAACGGGCATCCGCCCCGCATTGCCGCCCCATATGGCAGATTTGTTCGAGCGTTCCGAACGGGTGCAGCGCGTGCCAAATGACCTTGCCGCCCTTGAGGCGTTGATCCGCGAAAAGGTGGCCGCATGAGTGTTGAGATGCACCAACTCTCCAACGGGTTGCGGGTGATCACCGAACGGATGGAGGGGCTTCAATCCGCGGCAATCGGGGTTTGGGTGTCCGCAGGGGGCCGCCATGAGCGGGTCGAGCAAAACGGCATCGCGCATTTCCTTGAACATATGGCGTTTAAGGGCACGAAACGGCGCAGCGCGCTGCAAATCGCCGAGGAGATCGAAGATGTAGGCGGCTATATCAACGCCTATACCTCGCGCGAAGTCACCGCCTATTACGCGCGCGTGCTGGAACAAGATGTGCCCCTTGCCCTTGATATGATTGCCGATATCGTGCTGAACCCTGTGTTTGATCCGCGCGAGATCGAGGTTGAACGGGGCGTCATCCTGCAAGAAATCGGTCAGGCGAATGACACGCCTGATGATGTGATTTTCGACTGGCTTCAGGAAACAGCCTATCCCAACCAACCGCTTGGGCGCACCATTCTTGGCCCCAGTGAGCGGGTGCGTGGCTTTGGTCGCGAGGATTTCAGCCAATTCGTGACCGAACATTATGGCCCCGATCAGATGATACTATCGGCCGCAGGGGCGGTGGATCACGCGCAGATCGTGAGACTGGCCGAAGAGAATTTTGGCCATTTGCCCTCACGCCGCGCGGCCCCGGCACCTTTGGCGCAATTTGCAGGCGGAGAATTCCGCAAGGTCAAGAAACTGGAACAGGCCCATATTGCGATGGCCTTTGAAACACCAGGATATCGGTCTGACGACATCTACACCGCGCAGATTTACGCAAGCGCGCTTGGCGGGGGCATGTCCTCGCGCCTTTTCCAAGAACTGCGCGAAAAGCGTGGCCTGTGCTATTCGATTTTTGCCCAAGTGGGGGCCTTTGATGAAACGGGCCTTCTCACCATTTACGCAGGCACGGGCGGCAAGGATGTGGGGGATTTAGCGCTTTTGAGCATGGATGAGATCAAGCGCGCCGCAAGTGATTTGAACCAAGCCGAGCTTGATCGCGCGCGCGCGCAGATGAAAGCGGGGCTTTTGATGGGGCTGGAAAGCCCATCTTCCCGCGCCGAGCGTCTGGCACGGGTTTTGGCTATCTGGGATCGTGTGCCGCCCCTAGAGGAAACTGTCGCGCGGATTGATGCGGTCAGCCTTGCGCATATTCGTGACTTTGGCGCAGGGATTGCCGAAAGCGGTGCGCTTGCCTTGGCGCTTTATGGGCCTGTCAGCAAAGCGCCTGATTACGCGCAATTGACGCAGCGTTTGGCGGCTTGATGCTGAGGCGGCGGCCGAAACTTGCCATTGAAACCGAGCGCATGACCCTGCGCCTGCCTCTGCATGAGGATTATCGCCATTGGGCGGGATTGCGCGAAGCATCAGCCGCCTTTCTGCAGCCATGGGAGCCTGCATGGTCATCGGATCATCTGACCCGCAAAAGCTTTTCTGCGCGGGTCTATTGGGCACAGCGTGCCTCATCGGAGGAAAGCGCGCTGCCGCTGTTTTTGATCCGCCGCGAAGACCAAAGCCTGCTTGGCGCGGTCACATTGGACAATATTCGCCGTGGCCCCGCGCAGGCGGGAACGATTGGCTATTGGATTGGGCAGCCATATGCGCGCAACGGGTATATGCGCGAGGCGGTGGTGGCCTTGATCCACTATGCTTTTACCCGTCTGGATCTCTCCCGCATTGAAAGCGCCTGTTTGCCTGAAAACACCCCCTCCCGTGGTCTTTTGGAGAAATGCGGCTATAAATATGAGGGGGTCGCGCAAAGCTATTTGCAGATCAATGGGCGCTGGCGCAATCATGTGCTTTACGCCAATTTGCGCAGTGACCGCCGTGGCCGCACCGAAGTGGGCTAAGGCTTTGTGGGTGTAAGGGGGACAGGCGTGACAGCTTCATCAAAACTTGACGCGTTGAAGGGCGATTTGCCCGCAGATATCTGGCGCGAGGCGACCCCGAACTATCTCGAAGAACCGCGTGGGCGGTGGCAGGGCAAAGCTGCGGCTGTTTTGGCACCGCGCTCTACCGAGGAGGTTGCTTTGGCCCTGCGCGCCTGTGCGGCGCATCGGGTGGCGGTGATCCCCTATGGCGGCGGCACGGGCTTGGTCGGTGGGCAGCTGTCTGAAAATTTTGATCATGGCGTGATTTTATCACTCGAGCGCATGCGCGCGATCCGCGCGATGGACGAAGATGGGCGCAGCCTAACCGTTGAGGCGGGTGTCATCTTGGCCGATATTCACGCGACCGCGCAAAAGGCGGGCCTGCTTTTCCCCTTAAGCCTTGCAAGCCAAGGATCGGCGCGCATAGGCGGCCTTTTGGCGACCAATGCGGGCGGGGTGAATGTTCTGCGTTATGGCAATGCACGGGATTTGGTCTTGGGCATTGAGGCGGTGATGCCCGATGGCAGCATTTTTCACGGGCTATCGCCTCTACGCAAAAACAACACGGGCTATGATCTGCGCCATTTGCTGATCGGCTCAGAGGGCACATTGGGCATCATCACAGCGGCCAGTTTGCGGCTTTTTCCTGAGCCTGCGGCGCAAGGCGCGGCCCTGATGGCTGTGCCTGATCCTAGCGCGGCCCTGTCTCTGTTGCGAATGACGCAGGATGTGGTGGGCGAGGGGCTTTCGGCCTTTGAATTGATGCACCGCCAAGGGTTTGATTTCTTGGCCGAGGTTGGGCCAGATTTGCGCCAACCTTTTGATGAAATCCCCGAGTGGTGCGTGCTGATCGATTTGGGCCTTGGTGTGGGTCAAGATCCCGCCGCGCTATTAGAGGGACTTTTTGCCCGCGCCTTTGAGGCAGATTTGGTCAGTGACGGGGTGATTGCCCAATCCATGGCGCAGCGGGATGATTTCTGGGCCCTGCGCGAAAATATCCCTGAAACAAATCGGCGCATCGGCTCAGTGAGTTCGCATGATATTTCCTTGCCCGTGGGGTTGGTACCTCAGTTCATCGCGGACATTCCCGCTCGCATCGCCCAGATCGGAGAATTCCGCCATAACTGCTTTGGCCATATGGGGGATGGGAATTTGCATTACAACATCTTCCCCATGCCAGGCAAAACCCGGGCGGATCATCTGGCAGAGCGGGATGTGATCAAGCGCGCCATGCATGATTTGGTGCATGAGATGGGCGGATCCGTATCTGCCGAACATGGGATCGGGCGGCTTAAGGTGGATGACCTTGAACGCTATGGCGACCCTGCCAAATTGGCCGCGATGCGAGCGATTAAGGCCGCTCTTGATCCGCACGGCATCATGAACCCAGGCGCAGTATTGCGCGGCCGATAGTTTCAACTGAAAATTCAAATACTTTGGTAAAACTGTGCGCTTACTATAACGTTTGGCTCATCGATCAGTTTTTTATTGAGGTGTTGTTTATGGCGAAGATTGTAAGTGTCTTACCCCGCCTTTTCCGGTTGCCGTTGGCAGAAGTATTGTCTGATGCGAAGCACGGAGACCACACCCATTTTGAGTTGATTACGGCTACTGTGAAGTTGGATGACGGTAGTGAAGGTACTGGGTATTCTTATACCGGCGGATGGGGTGGTCACGCGATCAAGGCCATGATTGAGCATGATTTGACGCCGTTTTTGATTGGCAAAGATGCTACTCAAATTGAGCAATTACATGACCAAATGCGTTGGCATATTCACTATGTGGGACGAGGCGGTGTTTCTGCCTTTGCAATTGCAGCAGTTGATGTCGCCTTGTGGGATATTCGTGGCAAACGAAGTAATTTATCCCTGTGTGAAATGGCTGGTGGTGTAAGCCGAACCTGTAAGGCCTACGTGGGTGGCATCGATCTAAATTTCCCCCTTGAAAAACTTTTGTCCAATATGGACCAGGCCATTCAAAGCGGGTTCAATGGCGTAAAAATTAAGATTGGTCGTGAGAACCTGGAAGAAGACATCGAGAGAATATATGCGGTACGAGAGCGAATTGGTTCAGACACGACCTTTATGGTTGATGCAAATTATGGCATGTCTGTCGACCAAGCAATTTCTGCCATCCGGCAGTTTGAAAATGCCAATATTACCTGGTTTGAGGAACCGATCGATCCTGATGACTTAAACGGATACAGGATTATAAGTGAACAAACTGGCTTCCCGCTGGCAATTGGCGAGAACTGTCACTCAATTCACGACTTTGAACTTTTAGAGAAAACTAAGGCATTCAAGTTTTTTCAACCAGATGTGGCCACTTGCGGTGGTATCACAACGTGGTTGCGTGCGGCGGCTTTTGCCGAGCGTAACGGAATAAGTGTTTGTACTCATGGAATGCAGGAACTTCACGTTAGTCTGTTGTGCGGACGCGAAAATGCAGGCTGGTTGGAAGTTCATGCCTTTCCCATCGATACGTACACGCACCAGCCGTTAAAGCTTAATCAAGACCACATGGCTGTTGCGCCACAGCTCCCTGGCATCGGTGTGACTTTTGATTGGGACAAACTTGAAGCTGAGAATAGCTTAGTATCCTAGTGGCATGTGGTCAGGAAATCTTGCTTACGCTCGATGACAGCGTAGCCCTTTGGTTGAACATTAATTTTTGGAATACTGGATCTGGCAGAAGAGAGCTCAGACGCATTATTAAGTAGCTAAACCCAAAAGCGAAAATTGCTCTCACCAGCAAAATCGTAGTTAAAGATGGTCCAAGCAGCATCATGAGGCCTACATCCTCGAATACCGAGTGAAATAAATTTATCAAAACCAACGCGCCGACGACGGATCGTATCGGGATTGCCCCTTGTTTAACTTCTTTGATCATGAGCCCGCCTCCGAACCCTAGCCCAAGAGTGAGGCCCACTATGACAATAGTTGCGGCGTTCGTTCCGATGTCTAATATTTTGAGAAAGGGCGATAGTATCAGCTGGATAATTTTTTCAACGCCGACTGATCTTAAAATTTCAATTGCAATCATCAATACGATGATAATGGCTTGGATAAAGAGCAGCCCAAAAATTTGGTCCAAAATCCATTGCTGCAGCGTAGGATCAGACACCATTGTTGGGAGGTGAAGGCTCGCTTGGTTTTGAAATAGCCCTAAATTTAAGAAGGATACGTGTAGGAGGTAACAAAAAATGAATCCTCCTCCCACGCGGATCAGAACAGTTGGTAGAATGCGCAAGCCTGCGTTTCGCGAGATTAGCGCCTCCACGATTAGCCCATGAGTGAAGAGCATAAATGAAGCAATAATGGTTGTTTGTGCTACAGTTAGGTTCAGTGCTTCAGGCGTGGAAGATAAGACCAATAGTCCTGCGTAGGGGTTAGTCAGCAATGTAGTGGTAATTGCTAGTGCAACTTCTGCCGGTAGCCCTATGACTCCAAGCAAAGGAGCAACCTGAATAGTCAACCATGACGTTGCACCAAAACTATCGAGGACTTTAATAACAATTATAGTCGGTATCATGACCTTAAATAGCTCAAATGATACAATATATATGTCTTTAATTAAATAATTTATTTTATTTTTAAGTAAATTCGTCATGGGGGGCCTAAATATTTCAATAGACAGGGAGCCAATTCTTTATACGTTTAGATAAAGGCATCTTTGTTCAAAGGTAAAACAATGACTTCATTTAATGTTAATTTTTCAGAATTCGAGGGCAAGAAAATCCTGATAACAGGTGCATCGACCGGAATAGGAGCTGAGTTAGCGAAAGCGTTTGCGCAGCAAGGTGCAAGAGTGGGCTTGCACTATTTTTCTTCTGAAGATGCGGCCAATCAGCTGGCCGCAGATATTCGTAAATCTGGTGGTTCAGTTGAATTGGTAAGGGCTAATGCCAGTAACTCTAAAGAACTGGCTTCCGCCGTGAAAGATGTCGCAGAGCGTCTGGGCGGAATAAACGGTTTGATTAACAACGCAGGCGGTATGGTGCGCCGCGTGCCGTATGCTGAGGCAAGTGATAAGGACTATGACGAAATAATGGATTTAAATGCGCGATCCATAATCGTCGCATCAAAGGCTGCATTGCCTTATCTTAAAGCGGAGGGGGGGTTCGTAATTAACACGACTTCAATCGCAGCGCGCAATGGAGCCAGTGGAGGTGCCGGTCTGTATGGTTCGTCGAAGGCATTCGTATCTAACGTTACCCGCGGTATGGCCAAGGAGTGGATTGAGTACGGGGTCCGCGTAAATGCCGTCGCTCCAGGTGTGATTACAACGCCCTTCCATGAACGCTATTCAACACAAGCCCAACTTGACGCAATGCTGAAAACCGTTCCGCAAGGGCGCCTTGGACAAGCACAGGATTGTGTGGGAGCGTTCCTATTTTTAGCTTCACAGGCTCTGTCTGGCTACATTATCGGGCAAACAATCGAGGTCAATGGCGGGCAGCTAATGCCGTGATCAAAGGTCCCATATCGCAATTTCTCATTCACACTGTGCGGAGTTACCATCAAAGTGATGTTTTCATTGCCTGAGCTTGGCTCGGTATAGAGATGCTCTGAACAAGAAAATTTCGAGTAGTAAAAATAGGTCGGCTATAGGAAAATCATAAATTCCGATAGCCCATATGGCCCGATGATAAGGCGTTGTGCATGGGATCTGATCGTCAAATGCAATCTCTGAGCATCAGATCCTTGGTGTTGCTGCTCGCTTTGGCGATTATTTGGGGTACAACTTTTCTGTTTGCAGAAATTGCTCTTACGGAGGTTTCACCCACAACACTTACCTTACATCGCGTCCTTTGGGCAGTTCCCGTTCTAGGAGCTTTTTTATATCAAAAGCGTTACAAAATTCCCTCTGACTTTCGTTTTTGGTTTGGCTGCTTTGTCATGGGGGCCTTAAATAACGCTCTTCCATTCTCGCTGATTTTTTGGAGCCAGACACAAATTACGAGTGGGTTAGCTGCAATTCTGAACTCCACCACATCGGTTTTTGCTATTTTAATAGCCGCTTTGTTTTTGAAAGACGAACCACTTACTACCAAGAAAATATTTGGTGGTATACTGGGAGTAAGCGGTGCGGTTTTAATTATAGGACCGCCGGATCTTCACAATCTTGACCTACTCAGTATCGCACAGATGGCCATGCTGGCTGCGACAATTTCCTATGCTTTTGCTGGAGTATGGTCTCGATTGTCGCTTTCTGGATATCACCCACTTTTAAATGCTTTTGGCATGTTGACCGCTACGACATTTTTGATGACTCCTATCGTAATTTTCACTGATGGCACTCCAAGTTTCATGTTCTCGACACCAGTGTGGGCATCAATTATCGCTATATCGGTATTTTGTACTGCACTGGCTTATGTATTGTATTTTGAGATCATAAAGCTCTCTGGAGCTTCCAATGCTCTGCTGGTTACGTTGTTAATACCAATTTTTGCAGTAACTGCAGGTCATGTGTTCCTTGAGGAAGTCATCGAAAGAATCGATTTCGTTGGCTTTGGGATTATAATCCTCGGTTTTGTAGTAATTGATGGCCGCTTAACTAAATTTTCTACAGCGTCCAATCCGGTGCTTAAAATTAAATCAAAGTGATTGATTGGAGTGCTGGCATGGCGCCACGATCAAGGGAAGAGGAACACTGTTCAATGCCATGCCAGCTATTTCACCCTACCACAGGTTGTGCCTATTTGCAATTCAGAACCTATATGGTGTTTCCAGAGTGGCTTCACTCGTATGCGCGAAGCTTTAAAAGCTTAACGGATAAAAACCAGTCCGTGAAACCTCTCTGAAAGATTTATCATCCTGAGAAGCAAATTATTCGCACAAAAGTGTAGGGGTTCCCAAATTTTTGGGGACTATTAACATTGATTTAGATGCGGCCAAATTCGTTCAATAAATCCTCAACAGTTTTTCCTTGAGCAACCCATTCTCGTGTTCTGGCTTCGCGATCAGCTTGCTCTTGGGCAAGACGCACGGTTTCCTCCGCAATTTCGAGAGGGATGACGACAACACCCATAAGGTCAGCAACGATAAAGTCACCTGGGTTAACTACTACGCCACCGCACGCAATTGAGACGTTGATAGAAAGCTCTTCTTTGCGTTCGGAGAACATCGTGTGTGTTCCGCGTGGGGTGATCGCGCGGGTCCAGATCGGCCAATTGATGTCCTCCAGTTCATCGGTGTCTCGACCAGCCCCATCAACAATCATGCCGCGGATGCCACGGTTCTGGGCAAGCCCGCCCATGAGACCCCCACAGACCGAAGTTTGTAAATCGCCTCCAGCATCAACTACAATTACGTCATTCGGTTGAGCGATTTCCAAAGCCCTGAGAGGATCAACAAGATCGCCTTTTGACAATTGGACTGTTACTGCCTGACCGGTGATCTTTGCGCGAAAGGCTGGCTTGATTGCGCTATCCATCACGCCAGTTCGGTATTGCACATCTGCGAAGATGGCGGCTGCGGAATAGGACTCTAGTACCGCATCGAATTTTTTGAGTAGGTTTGGATTGCGCTCAAAGTCGTTGAAGATCCTGAGACTTGTACTTGTATCTGGCATCTTTATCTCCTGTTATCAGGGTGTTTTTGCCAATGCGTCTGCATTGACCGTATATTTTGGTTTTTGGTTGGTTAGCACCAATGCCACCTGGGTAGCCGCCGTAACCCGAGCGGCGATGATGGATTCCTCGGAGTAGTAGGCCGAATGTGGAGTCACTAATACGTTTGGAAGTTTAAAGAGGGGATTGTTGTCTGGCGACCAATTTTTCCGTTTGGCCGGTTCTTCTTCTGGATCATCAAGTCCTGCCGCTGCAAGATGGCCTTCGCTTAATGCGCGAAAAAGCGCGGTATTATCGATTGTTGGACCGCGCCCAGTGTTAACAAGGATGGCCCCAGGCTTCATAGCTGCAAATTCAGCATCCGACAGAAAATGATATGTTTCAGGTGTCATCGGAGCTTGCATCAATAGGTAGTCGGAACGGGCTAGTAATTCGGCCTTGTCTACCAGCTCAACGCCTAAACTTGTGGCGACATCTGGGAGCACAAAGGGATCGTAGGCGATTATTGTGACGCCAAAGGCACGCGCCCGTTCCGTGATAGCTTGTCCAATCTTGCCAAGTGATACGATACCAAGCGTGCGTCCACGCAATCGATAAACTGGCTGTCCACTTTGCCATCTCCAGATGCCTGCATGGGTTGCTCGATTGTATTCGGATAATTTTCTGGCGAGTGCCAGCCAAAGAGAAATTGCATGATCAGCGACCTCTTCAGTGCAATAGTCTTGCACATTGGTCACGAGGATTCCTTTTTCCGTCGCAGCGTCTACATCCACAATATCTACGCCAACACCATATCGAGCGATTACTTTACAGCGCGTCATTCGATTTATCGTTTCGCACCCGATTTTTGCGTACTGATTCATCATAGCTGCGCAACTTGGTGCGACTTCGAAGAGATCGCTTTCCTGTTTTGCCTGTAGAGAAACTACCTTGGCCCCTGCGGCTTCTAGGATGTTTGTTTCGATCTCTACATCCGCAAAGTCATAGTCGGTGATGACGACAATTGGGCGATCGGCGCGTGGTGTGGAACTATTTGTATTTGCCATTTCGGGCTTCTCCAAATGCATATCTGATATCTGATATTCCAGATTGCAACTGTTGTTTTATCAGATATTCTTGTCTTTGCAACTGTTTCGGAGTGATTTCACATGGCGTTACAGCGACCAAAATCGCTTAGAGAATTGGCGCTAGAATTCCTTCGCGAGCGCATAATAGATGGCACATTTCAGATGGGTCAGGTTCTTTCGGAGAGAAGGATTTCTGAAGAGCTTGGTGTATCAAAATCTCCAGTCCGAGAGGCGCTTGCGCAGTTGCGTGACGAGGGCTTAGTGCACATTGAACCTCAGAAAGGTGCACGAGTTTTCAACTTAACAGAGAATGAGGTCGTTCAAATATGTGACTTTCGTCAGGCAATTGAATCGGCATCCTTCGAGCTTGCTCTACAACGAAATCGTGCAGGTCTTGCTGCGGATATGGAAAATGTCGTGGAGATGATGGCTATTAGCAAAGCCAAAAACGACGACGATGCCTACATTGCATTAGACAACCAATTTCACCAACTTATTTTCGAACATGCGGACAATTATTACCTGGCAGCTAGTTACAGTCGCTATGCAGGTAAAATTGCAGCGCTTCGCAAACTTCTTTCGCGGCTCCCGAAACACACAGACTTATCCTTCAATGAACACAAAGCGATTATCAGAGCTGTGCACAGCGGAGACCTTTCCACAATCAAGAAATTACTTGCCGAGCACATTGATCGCACTCGAAAAGCCTACAGTATGGCTTTAAGTTCACTGCACGCTTCTGATGATAAGTAACCGCGGCGGTCTGGCGTACTTGACGGAGTAATCATAAATGCCCAAGCTGATCGCCCTTCTATGTGTAACGATCAGCAGAGGATATTTGATATGTCAAAAGGGTACTTAGTGGCCAATATCAGGGTCAAAGATGCCGAAAAGTTTCAAACATTCTCAGGAATGGCTGCGCCGGCTATTAAGAAGTACGGTGGGAAGGTTTTGGCTAAAGGTCCAGCAGCCGACAGACATGAGGGTCAACTTACCGGCACAGTAATGATGATTGAGTTTGACAGCAAGGAAGTTGCAGAGACATTTTACTTTAGTGCCGAGTATCAAGCCGCGAAGGCAGTACGAGAAGAATGTGCAGATACAGACCTCATGATTATTGAGGGTACTGAGTAGTGTGACCATACCATGTGCTTCATGGATGTAATTTTCGCGGTCACTTACTAAAAAATAGCTGTTCAGAATTTCGAATGAAAATTGGATTGCAGCTGTATCAACTCGTTACTGATTTGATACAGCTGCGCCAAGTTACTGCGCTCCAATTAATTCAACTTCCAATATTCGGAAAATAGTCTTCGCAGGAGCCTTCACGATAAACGTCTGCAGTGCAGCAGTGGAGCCCGCCACCAAAGGCATAAGCATCGCGTAGTTCAACTTCCACCACCTCCATGCCCAGACGATCCATTTGTTCAGCTTGGTAAACTTCAGATTTTTCGACACAAACTGTTTTTGGATCCAAAACTAAGACGTTCATCGACAACCAAACTGATGAATAGCAGAGTGGTGGGGGTGTGTTGTGTGCCGGTTGGGCGGCATCTACAATTTCCCAGTCATTATCAAAGAACATTTTTCTCTGTTCTTCTGGAAGTCTGCGCTGGGGGTTGTTCAAAATTAGACCAGGACGTAGAGGCGTAAAAGTCGCATCTATGTGGATTGGATATGGATCACCTGGAAAATTAACAGTGTGCACTCGGTGTTCTGGGAAGTGGCGCCTCAGCCATTCAATGCCTTTCAGATTGGTTGTAAATCCGTGTTGTACAACCAAGTCTTTTCCGAACCGCAATACATCTGCAGCGTCAAATAGTGGTTCCTCTTCAGTAGTGACAAAGAATTTCTTTGCGGCCCACTCTAACCTTTTCGTATCACCAATTTTTTCCGACAAATAATCTGGATGATAATCAGCGTCCGTTAGGCGCGGCTTTGGAGCGGCCTCGTGCCTGAAATTTGGGTCCTCTTCCCAATATTTTTTTAGTAGTGGGCGATAATTTAAATATTCGAACCATCTACAGCGATAGGACATTGTCGCCTCTAGAATTTCCGATCCGACAGTCAGCAATACATCCCTGGGAGGCATGCAGCCGAACTGACTGTCTGTGTGGAAATCTGGCGTAGTAACTGGAAGAGAGTGATCAATCGGTGACGGCCGATCGACGCGTATGCCTCGAGCTTTTAATTGTCCAGCGAAGTTGTCCAGTAGCTCATTGGCTCTATCGATTGTTTCTTGAGGGCGACGGCCCCATTGGCCGCGCATGTCGCTGTCTTCAGGAACTTTCGCGTCAAGTGCGGGCTCTTCTGGCGGGATGTGACAATCATCGGCTCTTCCGACAATCACATGTTTCAGTGGATCCCATTCATTCCAGCTATTTACGACGGTGTTTTTCATTTTTGTTTCACTTCGTTGATTTATGCTTATGGATTACTGCATAGAAATTTTCAGTCCAGTGTTACCTGCGAAAGCACAGGTAACCAAAGAGCCAACTCTCCGCCGGAGCGGTTTATGTTTTCAAGACCACTGAAAGCCACCTGTTGAGTCAATGACAGTTCCAGAGAGATACTGTACTTTATCTGAACACAACATGACGGCCATGTTTGCTATCTCTTCAGGGTTCTGCAGGCGCCCAAATGGCAATGTCTCCGTGTTTATGAAATTTTTCCAGTTTTCTTCATTGCCAGTTTCACGCTTAGCACGTTGTTTTAGAAGCTCAATTGTTCTGTCTGTAGCAGTTGCAGACGGATTTATTCCGTAGGTACGCACACCGTTCTTCGCAGTTTCTGCCCCCAAAGCTTGTGTGAAAGCTATTAATGCAGCGTTGCCTCCGGCGCCGCAGATATAGGATGGGGTGGTGTGTCTGCCGCCTATTCCGATGATATTAACTATGACACCACTCTTTCGAGCCATCATCGCTGCAGAAAAGAGCTTGCATAAATGGATATATCCAAAGACTTTCAAATCCCATGCTTTACGCCATTCATCCATGCTGAGATCTTGTATGCCGCCGCTGGGAATAGCGCCTGCATTATTGACCACGATATCGAAGTCGTCGCGCGAGGAGTATAGCGCTTCTCTTTGTTCCTCGCATGAGAGGTCTGCGCTTACAGTGCTAACACCACGTGAAACTGCTTCTAGTTGAGTTCTCGCTTTTTCGAGGTTTGTCTCACTTCGGCCGACTATAGTGACAGTAGCGCCTTCCTCTAAAAAAATTTTTGCTGTAGCCAGCCCAATGCCACGGGATCCGCCAGTAATGAGTACTTTTTTATTCTTAAGGTTTAAATCCAAGTCGTTTCTCCAGCTGACAGAGGCGCTTAATGCATCCTACACTATTAATCTGCATCATGATTTAGAGCCAAACAACTGATCAGAGATATTTCCGAAATACATTTCGTGTAGACTAAGCATGAACAAAAAGACCCAGCCTATTTCGTCTGGGCCCCATATTTCTAAAAGATGATAGCCATCTTCAGAAGTTGTGCTTTAAATCAACCGAAAACACGCTTAAAAATCGTCTCCACGTGCTTGGTGTGATATCCTAGGTCGAATTTTTCTTCGATTTCAGCGGCGCTGAGTGCATCGGTCACCTCGGTATCTGCAAGAAGTTCGGTTTTGAAATCAGCCCCTTGCTCCCACACCTTCATAGCGTTGCGTTGTACAAGGCGATAGGCGTCTTCGCGACTGACGCCGGCTTGGGTCAATGCCAAAAGCACGCGCTGCGACATCACCAAACCCTTAAACTTGTTCATATTGGCAAGCATAGTTTCAGGATAGATCACGAGTTTTTCGACAACGCCTGCCAAGCGATTTAATGCAAAATCCAAGGTGATGGTGGCATCAGGCGCAATCCCGCGCTCAACCGAACTGTGCGAGATATCCCGCTCATGCCAAAGCGCTACGTTCTCCATCGCGGGGATCACCGCCATACGCACAAGCCGCGCAAGACCAGTCAGGTTTTCCGTTAAAACTGGGTTGCGCTTGTGTGGCATTGCTGAGGAACCTTTTTGCCCCGCTGAAAAGAATTCTTCTGCCTCGAGCACTTCAGTCCGTTGCATATGACGAATTTCGATAGCGATATTCTCAATGCTGCTAGCAATAACGCCAAGTGTGGCAAAGAACATCGCGTGACGATCGCGGGGGATCACTTGGGTCGAAATCGGCTCAGGCGAGAGGCCCATCATTTTGCAGACATGCTCTTCAACGGCGGGGTCGATGTTGGCGAACGTTCCAACCGCGCCTGAAATGGCACCGGTGGCGATTTCGGTACGTGCAGCCTGTAGGCGGGCCTTGTTGCGATCCATTTCGGCATAGAACCGGGCGAAGGTTAGGCCCATTGTAGTGGGTTCTGCGTGAATTCCATGGCTGCGGCCAATCCGAACTGTGTCTTTATGCTCAATCGCTCGAGTTTTCAGCGCAGCCAAGACCTTATCGAGATCCGCCAGCAGGATATCCGCCGCGCGTACTAGCTGCACGTTGAGGGTGGTATCCAAAACATCCGATGAGGTCATGCCCTGATGCACAAAACGCGCATCTTCGGCCCCGATATGCTCGGCCAGATGGGTGAGAAAGGCGATCACATCATGCTTGGTGACGGCTTCAATCTCGTCAATGCGCTCCACATCGAACTCTACATCTTTCGCCTTCCAAACGGCTTCGGCGTTTTCGCGGGGGATCACACCAAGCTCGGCCTGCGCATCGCACGCATGGGCTTCGATCTCATACCAGATACGGAATTTGGTTTCAGGCGACCAGATGGCAACCATTTCGGGGCGGGCATAGCGGGGGATCATTGGCGAACCTTCTGTGATGCGGTTTCAAGGGGTTGCGCGCCTTCTAATCTAAATGTCACAGAAGAGGAAACCGCTTTTCGACTACCTGCGACCATGAGGAATGCCAAATTGGATAATATCTCCTCCATACCAGAGAGCGACGCGCTGGCAGGTGCGTGGCGGGTAGCGCGCGACATCTACGATCACCGCGCAGAGTTGAAAGGTCATTTCGAAGGGCATGCGCGGTTCACGCCGGCTGAGGTTAATGTTCTGCAGTATCAAGAGGAAGGGCGCTTAACCTATGGCGCGGGTCAAATCTTTGATGCAGAGCGGCGTTATATTTGGCGGCGTGTCCCAGAGGGTTGGCAAGTGGATTTTGACGACAACCGTCCCTTTCACCTCATTCGCGCCGCAGACCACCCTGCGCGCCATGACTGCGCCCCTGATCTATATATCTTGCGCTATCAGTTTGACGCGCTTCCGCGGCAGTGGCAGTGCCAATGTCGTATCACGGGGCCGCGCAAAGATTTGGATTTGGTGACCACCTACTATCGAGACTGATCTCGATTGGCGTTCGCCTTTCTGGCGCGCCAACACGCTGTGAAGATTATTCATCACCAAAACCAAGTGATGGGTGAAATCCTCGAGATCCTCATCATGGGCGCGGGATTGCGCCCGAGGTGCCGCCCGCAGCAGGCGCTTGCGGCGCTGCTGCGGGAGGGGGATTAGGATTATTTCAGGCCTGCGCAGAATCGTTGAATGCGGCTGCATGCCTCGCGCAGATTTTCGTCTGATGTTGCATAGGATACGCGGAAATTGGGCGATAGGCCAAAGGCGCCACCAAACACCACAGCCACGCCTTCTTCTTCAAGAAGGGCTGTCGCGAAATCCTCGTCTGAATCGATTTTTTTGCCATCAGGGCTAGTCTTTCCGATGCAGCCTGCGATGGACGGATAGACGTAAAATGCCCCGTCTGGTGTTGGGCAAGTGATGCCCTCTGCCGCGTTCAGCATTTCAACCACTAGATTGCGGCGGCGCAAGAACAAGGCTACGTTATCCGCCAAGAAATCTTGCGGCCCATTGAGTGCCTCAACGGCGGCCCATTGGCTTACTGATGAGGGGTTCGAGGTGGACTGGCTTTGGATTTTGCGCATCGCACCAATCAAGTTCTCGGGCCCTGCCGCATAGCCGATCCGCCACCCAGTCATCGCATATGCTTTGGAGACGCCATTGCAGGTCAAGGTGCGCTCGTAAAGGGCGGGCTCCACCTCGGCAGGGGTGCAGAATTCAAAGCCATCAAAGACCAGATGCTCATACATATCATCGGACATGATCCAGACATGTGGATGGCGTAGCAAAACATCGGTCAACGCCTTCAACTCGGCGCGGGTATACCCAGCGCCTGTGGGGTTGGAAGGGCTGTTGAAAATGAACCATTTGGTCTTAGGGGTGATGGCCGCCTCAAGCGCCTCGGGTGTGAGTTTGAAATTCGTTTCAATCGTGGCCGTTGCAATCACAGGGGTGCCGCCTGCAAGCAGAACCATATCGGGGTAGCTCACCCAATAAGGGGCAGGGATGATCACCTCATCGCCGGGGTTTAAGGTGGCCATCAGCGCGTTATACAAAATTTGTTTGCCGCCCGTGCCGACCGACACTTGCGAGGGTTTATAGCTTAGGCCATTTTCCCGCTCGAATTTCTTGCAGATCGCCTGCTTGAGTTCGGCAATACCATCCACCGCAGTATATTTGGTCCGACCCGCATCAATCGCGGCTTTGGCCGCGTCTTTGATGTTTTGGGGGGTGTCAAAATCAGGCTCACCTGCGCCAAGCCCAATCACATCTTTGCCTTGCGCCTTCAACTCTGCGGCGAGGTTGGAGACGGCGATTGTGGGGGAGGGTTTGACCCGCGAAAGCGTGTCGGACAAAAAGGCCATTGGATTTCTCCAGTTTTGCGGCGCACGCATCAAAGGCGGGGGCCTGCGGTTTACTTCACTGCGGCACAGCTTTAGGGTTTGGCGCAAGGCTGTTCAAGCGCGGAATTGTTGGGCGAAGTGCCGCATATATGCATTTCATGCGCTTTTGTTCCTTTTAGGTTGAACAGTGGGAGCTGCGCGCTGTGCAGCATGAAAACAAGTTGGCCGATTTGAAAAGGAGCCTCCGCGATGAGCGATGATGTAATCACCCATGAACAGCAGACAGATGCAAGCTGGTATGACGAAGATACAGCCACATTTGGAGATCGTATGGCGGGCGCGCGTGAGGCTGCTAATATAGGCCAAGCTGAACTTGCACGGCGCATGGGTGTCAAAGCCAAGACCATCCGCTCATGGGAAAATGATCAGGCCGAACCGCGCGCCAACAAGTTACAAATGTTGGCTGGAGTTTTAGGCGTGTCGATTATGTGGTTGTTGACAGGTCGCGGTGATGGAATTGATGGCCCATTTGTGGCATCTGCGATAAGCGAAGACACAAGTGCAATCCTGAAAGACCTAAGGCGCATTCGCGCGGAGCAAGCTCAGCTATCCGATGCTTTGGGCCGGCTCGAAAAAAGATTGCGCCAAACTCTGGTAGAAGAGGCGGGCGGGCAGTAGAGAATAGCAAAATCGCCGCAAGCTGAGAGGCTGTCTATGTCACAATCTGCTCACCAAGAGACACGCGAAATCCGTCTCAAGCGTCTTAGGATGCGGGCATGGCATCGTGGTATCAAAGAAATGGATTTGATTTTGGGCGGATGGGCAGACGCGCATTTGTCCTCCGCTGATGATGCCACGCTCGATCAGTTTGAGGCGGTGCTTGAGGAGGCGGATCAAGACCTCTATCAATGGATATCTGGTCAAAAATCGGCGCCTGATGAAATAGCAGGTTTCCTTCAAATCATTGGCAAGCAATTTGGCCAAAAGTTTCACAATGACAACCAGTAACTGGCGTTGTTATATTGGTTGAAGTGGTATTCAGCGTTCATGGGTTTGAAGTAAATGGAAACTGACGCAATTAGACGCGCATCTCAATTGCTGGTTTCAACTTGGCAGTCGGGCTCTACGATTTCTGCTCTTCCCCCTCATTATAGGCCATCAACGCGGATGGATGGGTACGCGATCCAAGAGATACTGGAACATGAGTCTCAGGCTGCACTATTCGGATGGAAGATTGCAGCGACGAGCTCAGCAGGACAAAACCACATTGGTGTAAATGGCCCGATGGCGGGCCGTCTTATTGAGTCAATGGTATCCTATGATGGTGATGTTCTTCCGCTTGTCGGCAACAACATGCGAGTTGCAGAACCAGAATTCGCTTTCAAACTGGGACACAGCTTACCTCCAAGGACATCGGCGTACAGTTTGGAAGAAGTTATGAGTTCGGTGTCAGAGCTTTTTTTGGCTCTGGAAATGCCTGCGTCTCGCTTTACAGATTTCGCACGAGCTGGGGAAGAACAGTTGATTGCCGATAATGCGTGTGGTCATCAATTTATCTTGGGCCCAAAAGCGCCCGATCTGTGGCGAGGCTTAGATCTTTCTGAACACCATGTTACTGGCAGAGTTGGAGATCATATAATCAGAGATGGTGTTGGTAAGAATGTTCTTGGAGATCCTCGGCTAGCCCTAACTTGGATCACGAATGAGCTTTCAAAAATTGGCGTAGGTTTGCAGTCTGGTCAAATTGTAACCACTGGCACCTGCATGCTTCCGCTTGAGATCTCTCATGGAGATACTGTTTTTGCTGATTTCGGAGTTCTGGGCCAAATCAGCTGTTCTTTTAAATAATGTAACCCAAGAAATATGGGCTAATCTTAAACGGACACGAACCGTGTTCTGGATTACAACTTGTGTTTTTTATGTCCAAGGTTGGTCAACTTAAGTTTAAACAAGCTCTTGCCTTTAGTTGATGTAACTTCGTAACACCTAGGAGAGCCATACTGGTATCGAGTTCCTGCCTAAGAATTTCGATAGCTTTTAATATGCCTGTCTGGCCATCTGTTGCTAATCCCCACAAGCATGAGCGGCCGATCATGCAAGCGCTTGCTCCCAAAGACAAAGCAATTGCAATATCGGTGCCTCGTGTCACGCCACTGTCGAGTATAATTTCTGCGCGTCCTGCAACTGCCTCTGCGATTTTGGGTAGGGCTGAGATGCTTGATGGAACTTGATCAAGTTGCCTTCCTCCATGGTTCGACACAACGATTGCATGTGCTCCGGCTTGGATGGCTAATTTAGCATCTTCTGGATCTAGGATCCCTTTAATGACAACGGGTCCGTTCCATTCTTTGATGACTTCGCGAATGGTGTTCCAATCTGCAGAAGCATCACACAACTCCGCAATATGTTGAGCTATGCTGCGATGGCTGTCTTTTTGGATGTGACCCTCAAAATTGCCAAATGAAATCCCACCCTCCATTAAAAAATTGAAGGTCCAAGTGGGGCGCGACAAAACTTCAAGAAGCGTTGAAAAACGAAGCTTTAGCGGGACAGTGAAGCCATTTCGGATATCTTGGTCACGTTTTCCTTGGATTGGAAGGTCCAATGTAATGCAGAGTACGCGATATCCATTTTCCTTGGCCCGAGTGAGCATAGAAGACATCAGGCCTTTGTCTTTCAGAAAGTACAATTGAAACCATTTTTCCGAAGATGGAACTGCATCAGAAATGGTTTCCATAGACGCAACAGAATTTGTCGATAGGCAAAAAGGTATGCCTGTTTGATGTGCCGCTTTAGCCGTAAGTATTTCACCCTTTGGATAGTACAGGCCTGAGAGACCGGTCGGGGCTAGGATAAGTGGCAAACTGCTGGACACGCCCAATATAGACTGGCTTAAGTCTCTTTTGGACACATCAACGCCGACACGAGGAAGTAGCGTATATTTTTCAAAATCTTGTTGATTGGCGCGCCTGGTGTGGCCTGCGCCCGCGCCGCCATCAATAAAGTCAAAAACCGATCTAGGAAGGCGTTTACGTGCTCGCTCCCTCAGGTCAGATATAGATGCAATGCGTTGAAGTTTGGTCAATTTTTGTTCCAAGAGCTTTACCGGCTAGATAAGTTTTCACGAGAGTACAGCACTCTGTTCAGAATACATCCATGAAATTAGTTATGGTGGGTACTGGACCTGTACATAGATTAATTGTGATACTGTTAGCCTCAGAGCTTCAATTAGCCACCAAGTTACTTATGGTTCAAGGCACGCTCTTGCCTTTAGTTGATGTAACTTCGTAACACCTAGGAGAGCCATACTGGTATCGAGTTCCTGCCTAAGAATTTCGATAGCTTTTAATATGCCTGTCTGGCCATCTGTTGCTAATCCCCACAAGCATGAGCGGCCGATCATGCAAGCGCTTGCTCCCAAAGACAAAGCAATTGCAATATCGGTGCCTCGTGTCACGCCACTGTCGAGTATAATTTCTGCGCGTCCTGCAACTGCCTCTGCGATTTTGGGTAGGGCTGAGATGCTTGATGGAACTTGATCAAGTTGCCTTCCTCCATGGTTCGACACAACGATTGCATGTGCTCCGGCTTGGATGGCTAATTTAGCATCTTCTGGATCTAGGATCCCTTTAATGACAACGGGTCCGTTCCATTCTTTGATGACTTCGCGAATGGTATTCCAATCTGCAGAAGCATCACACAACTCCACAATAAGTTGCGCGTTAGTTTTATACTTACTAATTTTGAGATGGCCTTCAAAATTTCCAAATGAAATTTTTTGTTTTCGTATCAATGCATCTTTTAAAAAATTCCAGGTCCAATTTGGGCGCGCCAACACTTCAAGAAGCGTTGAAGGATTTAGTTTCAAAGGAATGGTAAAACCATTTCGGATATCTTGGTCACGTTTTCCTTGAATTGGGACATCCAATGTAATGCAGAGTACGCGATATCCATTTTCCTTGGCCCGAGTGAGCATGGAAGACATCAGGCCTTTGTCTTTCAGAAAGTACAATTGAAACCATTTTTCCGAAGATGGAACTGCATCAGAAATGGTTTCCATAGACGCAACAGAATTTGTCGATAGACAAAAAGGTATGCCTGTTTGATGTGCCGCTTTAGCCGTAAGTATTTCACCCTTTGGATAGTAAAGGCCTGAGAGACCGGTCGGGGCTAGGATAAGTGGCAAACTGCTGGACACGCCCAATATAGACTGGCTTAAGTCTCTTTTGGACACATCAACGCCAACACGAGGAAGTAGCGTATATTTTTCAAAATCTTGTTGATTGGCGCGCCTGGTATGACCTGCGCCCGCGCCGCCATCAATAAAGTCAAAAACCGATCTAGGAAGGCGTTTACGTGCTCGCTCCCTCAGATCAGATATGGATGCAATGCGTTGAAGTTTGGTCATTTAAAAATAAAAATCCTGACGAAATGTGTGTGTAGGCTTCCAATCATACATAGAAGAATACTAATTTACACGCACAGTATATTGGCCAGATTGCCTATTGAGACAACATTAACGTGTGACCTGCGTCATCAAGAGCTGGAAGAATTTGGTTTCTCAGTACGCGATCAGTGATCGGTCCACGGAAATGCAAAACTACCAAACCTTCGGAATTGATAAAGAAGGTTTCAGGCATCGCAACCACGCCCCAATCGCGCCCATTTCGCGCTTCTTCATCGCGACCGATGCGGTCATAGGGATTGCCCAATTCAGATAAAAAAGCACGCGCTTGGCCCAATTGATCGCGATAGTTCACGCCAAATAGCGGGTTTCCTGCTTCGGCCAATGCGGTAAGGGTCGGATGCTCAGCGCGGCAGGGTGGGCACCAACTGGCAAAGAAATTCAGAATGATAAGCCCGTTGCCCTCAAGATCGGCACGGGTCAGAAGCGGCGTGTCGTCAAGCGCCGCTAGATCAAGATGCGGGGCCACGCGGCCTTCACGCGTGGAGGGGAGGGCGGCCGTGTCAACGCCGATGCTGCGCGCGTCCTCCGTGCGGCTTAACTGCACCGCCGCAAGCCCGAAAAACCCAAGCGTTACGGCCAAAGGCACAATCATCATCGGACGAAATTTCATCACAGGTTTTCCGTAGATTTTTGACGCTTGGCAGTGCGGCGCGCTTCGAATTCCTCAAGCCTGATCCGCGTTTTGCGCCCCTGCCAAACAGAGCCTGCCACCAAGATCAGCAAAAGCGCCAATGTCCCTGCATAGGCAGATAGAACCTCAACCGCGTATGATCCCAGATCGGGAAAGATGAAAGGTGTCATGCCATCCGCTCCTGCGCGATGAGGGCGCTGAGGCGGCGGGCGCGAATTTCAGTGCGCGTGCGCAACAGCACAAGGCAGATAAACAAAAGGCCAAAGCCGATAATGCAAATCCAGAGCGGATAGGCATAGACATCGGCGACATTTTCTTCGGCATCCATCGACAGCGATGCGCCTTGATGTAGGCCTTGGTTCCAGAACAAAATCGCATAGCGCGCAATCACTGCAAAGACTGTGCCAACAAGACAAAGAATGGCGGTCAGGTCTGCGGCGGTGTCTGGGTTCTCGATCGCTGCCCACAGCGCCATGTAGCCCAGATAGAACAAAAATAGGATCAAGAACGCCGTCAATCTTGGGTCCCATTCCCACCATGTGCCCCACATGGGTTGCCCCCAGACCGCACCTGTGAACAGGCCGATCAGCGTAAACACCATCCCAACGGGTGCAGCGGCCTTGGCCGCGAGGGCACTAACATGGTGGCGGCGAATGACCCAAACCAGCGAGGCGGCCAACATCATAAACCACGTGCCTGAGCCCATGATCGCGGCGGGCACGTGAATATAGATGATTTTCACGGTCGCACCTTGGCGAAAATCATTCGGGGTGAAGAAAAAACCCCAGATCAGCCCACCCACCACCATGGCAACGGCAAGGGCCGTCACCCATGGCAGAACCGCGCCCGACAGCGACATAAATTTTCGCGGATTTGCATATTCCCAGATGCTCATAGGCGCAGAGATTAGTCGTAGCGCCGCAAGGCCACAAGGGGCTGAAATAGCGGCAGCCTAGCGCAGATTGACGCGGAGGGCAGAGGCCGAAGCAAATGGTAAAATCGCCAAACTGCCCAGACTGATGGCCGCCAATAGGGCCAAAGGGGTGCCAACCGCCTCGCCAGAGGCCCCATTTGAGACGACCATCGACCCAAAGAGCAAACTGGGCACATAGAGCGGCAGAACCAATAGCGACAGCAACAATCCGCCCCGCCGCATCCCCACCGTCAAAGCCGCGCCAAATGTGCCAATGGCCGAAAGGGCGGGCGTTCCCACCAAAAGCGAGATGACAAGCCATAGATGCCCGTCTTCGGGCAAATTCAACAACAGACCCAAAAGCGGCGCCACCAAGGCCAAGGGCAGCCCCGTGGTGATCCAATGCGCCGCAGATTTGGTGATTGCGACCATCTCAAGTGGCAGGGGGGAGGTTGCCAGAAGTTCAAGACTGCCATCTTCCCAATCAAGGGCAAAGATCCGATCCAGTGATAAGAGGCAGGCCAAAAGCGCGCCAAGCCACAAAACGCCCCCCGACACCTCGCGCAGCAAGCCCGTTTCTGGCCCGATCCCGAACGGCACCAGAACGGAAACGATCAAGAAAAAAGCAAGCGCAAGGCCAAAGCCGCCCCCCGCTTTCACGGCCAACCGCAAGTCGCGTATCAAAAGACCGATCATGCCGCCCCCCAATCCGAAAACGGGTCAGTCTCGGCTAGCTTTTTGCACATGAAAGGTTTGATGTTGAAAATCCGCGCCTCGGCCAGCCCGAGATCAATATGGGTGGCAATCAATGCGGCCCCGCCACGGGCCAAATGTGCCTGCACGGCGGCAGCAAAGCGCGCGACATTTTCTTGGTCAAGCGACACTGTCGGCTCATCAAGGCACCAAATGGGGCGCCCCGTCACCAAGAGCCGCGCAAGGCTGAGGCGGCGTTTTTGACCCGCACTCATTTCGCCTGCAGGGCGGTCACGCAGATCATGCAGATCAAACGCATCAAGCGCAGGCGTGATGTCACGCTGTCCAAAAACACCTGCCCAAAAATTCAGGTTTTGCGCCACGGTTAGACTGGTTTTGATGCCGTCTGCGTGACCGCTATAGGCGATGCTATCGCTGGCGCAACTGATCTGCCCCGACAGGGCGGGGGCCAGCCCCGCGATGATCCGCAACAGCGTGGTTTTACCTGCCCCATTCGGCCCGCGCAGCACCACGGCCTCGCCCGCAGAGAGGGTGAGGTCGACATTTTGCAACACTTGCACAGCGCCGCGCGCGCAGCCCAGAGAGGTGATTTCCAACATCATAGCTTCACAGCTAAACGGAATTTAAGAATTTGGAAAGCGCGCAAACAGGAATGCTTGCGCCTGCTTATGAAAAAATGTATGCAACGGCATACAAACGCGACCAGCCCCCATTGCCACATCCAAAAGCAAGGGCTAAGGCCGTGACCGTTCAACCCGTTTTTCGATGAGGGAGGCAAATATGCCCATCACCGTAGGCCACGATAGCGCCGCGACCCGCAAGACCCTGACGGCAGGGGGAAAAACCTATGCCTATTATTCCATCGCCGCCGCTGAGGCCGCGGGGCTTGGCGATTTCTCAAAATTGCCTGCCGCGCTGAAAGTGGTGCTTGAGAATATGCTGCGATTCGAAGATGGTAAGACGGTCAGTGTCGATGACATCAAGGCCTTTGCTGAATGGGCCAAGTTGGGTGGTCAAAACCCGCGCGAGATCGCCTATCGCCCCGCCCGCGTTTTGATGCAGGATTTCACAGGCGTGCCTGCGGTTGTGGATCTGGCCGCGATGCGGGACGGGATCAAGGCGCTTGGCGGCAACCCTGACAAGATCAACCCGCTGAACCCCGTGGATTTGGTCATTGACCACTCCGTGATGATTGACGAATTTGGCAATCCGCGCGCCTTCCAGATGAATGTGGATCGCGAATATGAGCGCAACATGGAGCGTTACACCTTCCTCAAATGGGGCCAGAACGCATTCAACAATTTCCGCGTTGTGCCTCCTGGCACGGGGATTTGTCACCAAGTGAACCTTGAATATCTGGCCAAAACGGTTTGGTCGGATGTGGATCAGAACGGCGATTTGGTCGCCTATCCTGATACGCTTGTTGGCACAGACAGCCACACCACCATGGTCAATGGCGCGGCTGTATTGGGATGGGGCGTTGGCGGTATCGAGGCAGAGGCCGCAATGCTTGGTCAACCGATCTCGATGCTGATCCCCGAAGTGATTGGCTTTAAATTGACGGGCGCAATGGTGGAAGGCACGACAGGCACTGACCTTGTGCTGAAAGTTGTGGAAATGCTGCGCAAGAAAGGCGTGGTTGGCAAATTCGTTGAATTCTACGGCGAAGGTTTGGATCGCCTGCCTTTGGCGGATCGCGCGACCATCGCCAACATGGCGCCTGAATATGGCGCGACATGTGGCTTCTTCCCAATTGATGATGAAACCCTGCGTTATCTGCGCAACACGGGCCGCGAGGAAGAGGTTATCGCCTTGGTCGAAACCTATGCCAAGGAAAACGGGTTCTGGCGCGATGCGAATTACGCGCCCGTTTATACCGACACGTTGGAATTGGACATGGGCACGATCGTGCCTGCCATTTCTGGCCCAAAACGCCCACAAGATTATGTGGCGCTGTCGAGCGCAAAATCAGCCTTCCGCAAAGAAATGGAAGAGACGTTCAAGCGTCCTTTGGGCAAGCAGGTCGCCGTAAAGGGCGAAGATTACAGCATGGAATCAGGCAAGGTTGTAATTGCCTCGATCACCTCCTGCACCAACACATCGAACCCTTATGTGATGATTGGCGCAGGTCTTGTGGCGCGCAAGGCCGCTGAATTGGGCCTGACCCGTAAACCATGGGTCAAGACATCGCTTGCGCCAGGCAGCCAGGTTGTATCTGCCTATCTTGAGGCCGCAGGCCTGCAAGAAGATCTTGATAAGGTCGGCTTTAACCTTGTGGGGTATGGCTGCACCACCTGTATCGGTAACTCTGGCCCGCTGCAGAAAGAGATTTCCGAGGCGATTGCCGAGGGTGATTTGGTCGCCACAGCGGTGCTGTCAGGTAACCGTAATTTCGAGGGCCGTATCAGCCCCGATGTGCGCGCAAACTATCTCGCCTCGCCGCCGCTGGTTGTGGCTTATGCGATTGCAGGCACGATGGATATTGATCTGGCCAATGACCCAATTGCCCAGACCCCAGATGGTCGTGATGTTTATCTCAAGGATATTTGGCCAACCACGCAAGAAGTGGCAGAAACAGTTGAGCGCACTGTGACGCGCGAAGCGTTCCAAGCCAAATACGCCGATGTGTTCAAAGGCGATGAGAAATGGCAAGGGGTCAAAACCACTGATCAGCAGACCTATGATTGGCCTGCGACCTCGACTTATGTTCAGAACCCGCCTTATTTCCAAGGCATCACGATGGACACCAAAAAGATCGAGAATATCGAAGGGGCCAAGGTTCTGGCGCTTTTGGGCGACATGATCACCACAGACCACATCAGCCCTGCAGGGTCGTTCAAGGACACGACCCCTGCGGGTCAATATCTGATCGAGCGTCAGGTGCCTGTGCGCGAGTTCAACTCTTATGGCGCGCGCCGTGGCAACCACGAGATCATGATGCGCGGCACATTCGCCAATATCCGCATCAAGAATGAGATGTTGGATGGCGTTGAAGGCGGCTATACCAAAGGCCAAGATGGCGGGCAGACCTCGATCTTTGACGCGGCAATGGCCTATCAAGAGCAAGGCACGCCCTTGGTGATCTTTGGGGGCGAGCAATATGGGGCGGGCTCAAGCCGTGACTGGGCTGCAAAAGGCACCGCCCTTTTGGGTGTCAAGGCCGTGATCGCGGAAAGCTTTGAGCGCATCCACCGCTCCAACCTCGTTGGTATGGGGGTGATCCCGTTCGAATTCACAGGCGGCGACACCCGCAAGACCTTGGGTCTGACGGGCGATGAAACCGTGGCAATCAAGGGCTTGGATACAATCACAGCCTTGGCCGAAGTGCCCTGTGATATCACCTATGCCGATGGCAGCGTGAAAACGATCACGCTGAAATGTCGGATCGATACGGCGGTTGAGATCGAATATATCGAGAATGGCGGCGTCTTGCATTACGTTCTGCGCAACCTCGCCCGCGCAGCGTAAGCCTCGCCACAGTGAAACCAAAAGCCCCACGCATCGCGCGGGGCTTTTTTATTTGGGTGGGTTTTCGGCGAATTCTACCTCTACAATCCGCGCTTGCCCCGTGGCCCATTGCCAGATTTGGCGGGGAGCTTGGTTGATTTCGGCGCTGCCGCGTTTGAGTTTGCGCCATGTTTTGGCCCATCCTTTGGGGCGCACTGCTTTGCCAAGGCCTGAGATATCAGAATTATAGGCATAGGCACGCTGTGTCGCCATCGCGGGCACAATGATGCTAGCGGCCAAAGTGCGGCGAATGGGGCTGACCGTGTCATTGAACAGGAAATGGTCAATCGGCACCCGCATCTTGCCGCGCCAAGACAGGGCCAATTCCGCCCCCCGCCGCGACAGGATATAGGCCCCCCCCCCCACATGACGCGAACGCATCGGGTGGATTGCGCGGCCTAAGGGGGTTTGACCAATTTGCGCGCCAAGTAAAAGTTTGGATATGCCTTCGTTGAATTTCTCAAGTTTGACCGCCTCGGTGCCGCGCGGGATCCAATCAGAGGTCATCACCGCAGAGGCCAGATCAGCGGCGAGATAGATGTCATCCTCTAAAAAGAGGGCGAATTGCGCGTCTGTTTGCAGAAAGGCGGCCCAAGCCTCGGTATGGCTGACTGTGCAGGCGCGGTCACCCAAACCAAGCCGCCCCAAGGGGCCATATTCCGCAATCACAGCATCTATGCGGGCGGCATCCGCGCTTTGTGCATCACAGGCGGAATGACGAATGAAGGTCACGCCGCGCGCGCGCAGGTGATCCCTGATCCGCTCGAGCCGATCGGGGCGGCGGTCGAGATTAATGACATAGATTGGGATATTTTGCGCCATGCGCGCCTCTGGGGTGATTTCTGCTTGCGGCGCATTTGTCATGAAAGCGGCTGTTGGGGCAAGCAATGATGCGCGGCGCTTGTGTTCAAACCCGTGGCTGGGCTATGCCATTCCCAAGGATAAAGGAGCGGCGCGCGTGCAAGACTGGCCTGTTTACGTCATCAATATGGACAGCAATGAAACGCGGCTCGCCCGTGTTAGCGCAGAGTTGGACGGCACGGGTGTCGCATGGACGCGCCTGCCTGCAGTGAATGGTCGGGCGCTGTCCGAAGGCGCGTTGGCCCGCGTCTATGATGTGCGCGCCAATCGCCGCTACGCGCGGCATGATTTGGTGCCGCCTGAAATTGGCTGTTATCTCAGCCACATCAAGGCCGCTGAATGGCTGTTGGAAAGCGGGGCTGAGGCCGCGGTGGTTCTAGAGGATGACCTGCGCATCACGGGTGACTTTGCCGCGACCCTATCCGCGTTGCAGGATGATTTGCAAAAGCGCCCAGCGGCATGGGATATGGTAAAGCTCTTTTCGTTCAAGCCTGTGCGCCTTGATCAGGCGCAGACGATTGGGCAGGGCTTTACGCTGGGTCGCCCTGATCGCGTTCCCTCTACCACTTTGGGCTATGTTCTGACGCGGGCGGGGGCCGAAAAAATATTGGCCAAAGTGCCGCCGATTTTCCGCCCTGTCGATGAAGATCATAAGCATTTTTGGGAGTTTGATTTGCGCGTGGCGATGATTGCCCCGCAAACGATTGCCATCGGCGCGCAAGAGACGAGCGATGGCACAGTCGGCGATAGCCGCAAAAAAATGGCGCAGAAGGACCCGATTTGGGTCAGGCTGTGGCGCTTTGGGCGGTATCGCGTGAATTACCGCCTGCACTTGGCGCGCGCACGGGCCAAGGGATTATAGGCGCGTGGTCAAACGGATCTTCCATATCATGATGGGGCGCGATGGTGGCACAGAGCGGTTCTTCCTTCGCCTGACCCAAGGGTTTCATGAGGCAGTGATCGGGCAATATGTAATCCTTTTTCAAAATCTGGCCGAAGAAAAGGCGCAGCGATGACCGGACGCCGCGTGATCCATATGCATTTTGGTACCGATGGCGGGGCGGAGCGGTTCTTTGTCAATCTGTGTCAGGCTTTGGCAGAAGCGGGGGTTGAGCAGCGTTTTGTGATCCGCCCCAATCGGGCTTGGGCCGAGGATCTTCGCCAGCTTGGCGCGATTTATGAAACCAATTTTCGGCTTCTCAGCCCACAATCCCTTGGGCTGCGGTGGCGCTTGCGCCAGATGCGCGCGGCGTGGCGGCCAGATGCGACATTTGCATGGATGTCGCGCGCCTCGAAACTCTTGCCCCAATCGGGTGGGGGCGTGCGGATCACGCGCTTGGGGGATTATCCGCGCCATTTGAAAAACTTCGCACGCAATGATGTGATCGTTGCCAATACGCCGGGCATTGCGCAGGCCTGCCGCGCGTTAGGGTGGCAGCGTCCCCTTGGCGTGATTTCCAATTTCGTGCGCGAGGTGACACCGCGTGCTATTGCGCGCACCACCTATGACACGCCTGACGATGCCTTTTTGATTGTAGGGTCGGGGCGGTTTATCCACCGCAAGGGGTTTGACACGCTGATCCGTGCCTTCGCACAGGTGGAGGGCGCGTATTTATGGCTCGCGGGTGAGGGCGAAAAACGCCCTGCGCTTGAGGCGCTTGCCCGTGATCTTGGGGTGATAGATCGCGTTCGCTTTTTGGGTTGGGTCGAGGAGCCGATGCATCTTGTGGCCAGCGCAGATGCCTATGTCATGCCTTCGCGCCATGAACCGCTTGGGAATGTCATTCTCGAGGCATGGCGCAGTGCCACCCCTGTTGTCGCCACGCGCAGCGAGGGGCCGTCATGGTTTTGTGAGGATGGCAAGGATGCGCTGCTTGTTGATATTGACGATGTTGATGCAATGGCACAGGCGCTCTTGCGATTGCGGGCCAAGCCAGACTTGGCCGCGCAATTGGTGACAGCGGGCCAAGCGCAATTATCCGAGAAATTCACCAAATCCCGCGTTGTGGCGCAATATTTGGCGCTGATTGACGGGGATTTGTCTGCAATGGATTTTGGTCGATGAGGGTGTTGATCATCAATATGGCAACGGCCAAGGATCGTATGGCCTTTATGGCCGCGCAGATGGATCATTTCGGTCTGGACTGGGCGCGGATTGAGGCGATTACCCCCGACACGTTAACCCCGCCTGCCGATGATCCTGTATGGCATCGGTGGCAGCGACCCTTGCGGGTGACAGAAATGGCGCTTTGCGCTTCGCATATGGCCGCGTGGCGCGCTGTGATTGCGGCGGATGTCCCGCATTTGATTTTAGAGGATGACGCGACCTTGGCCGCGGATTTGCCCGCCTTCCTCGCGGATGTTGCTGGGTTGACCGATGTCGATCACATCTCGCTTGAGACGCGCGGTCGCAAAAAGGTTTTGGGCCGCGTCTTGCATTCTGCGGCCCCGATGCTGCGCCTGTGGCAGGATCGAACGGGTTCTGCGGCCTATATCGCCTATCCTAAGGGGGCAAAGCTAATGCTTGATCACGCGCTGCGTGTGGGTGGGCCATCGGATGCGATTATTTCCTCCACATATGGGATGCGCAGCTATCAGGCTGTGCCTGCTTTGGCGGTGCAATTGGATATTTGCGCGCAATATGGGGTGCCGCAGGCGCTTGAAACCCGATCTTTGATTGATGCCATTGAAAAGCCGCGCTTGCCGGTGTCGGGCATGGCGGCGCTTGGGTTTCGGGCGCGGCGGATTTGGGGGCAGATCGTCATGGGGTGGCGTCAGTTGCGGCACCCGGGCACAAGGCTGCATGTTGCGCCTGCGCGCGATTGGCCAAAGATCACGCTATGAGGGCGTTACGGGCCTATATTGATATTCCACCGATATGGCTGTTCCTTGCCGCAGCGGTGGTGTGGATCTTGGCGCGAGAATTGCCCCTGATCATGGCCTTTGGCCCCGTGTTTCGTGTGGGCGGGTGTCTGACCATCGCTGTGGGGGTCGCCGTGATCTTATGGGCGACTTGGTTTTTCTATCGGGCCAAAACACCGATTGAACCGCGCCATACCCCAAAGGCTTTGATCACATCTGGCCCGTTCAAATATAGCCGCAACCCGATCTATTTAGGCATGGTGTTGATTTTAATCGGGTGGGTATTGGTTTTGGGTGCGCTATCGCCTGTCTTGATCCCCTATCTCTATTTTTGGATGGTGAATCAACGATTTGCTGCCCCTGAGGAGGAGGGGCTACGCCACGCGTTCGGCGTTGAGGGCCTGCGCTATATTCAAACCACGCCGCGTTGGATTTAACGCTTCTTTGGTTTCCTTCGATAACAATCGCGGCCATAGTTGTGGCATGGGTGGAATATTACTGTGGCTCGCAAAGGCTTGATTGGCGCAGTCGTGAAAAGCGGCCTATGTGAAAGGGGACAGTGCAAGAGGGATGATGATGACAGGCTCGCTGCTGCAAATGGTTCTAGGTCGGATGGTCATTGGCCTGCGCCCCATGGTGCAGGCTCTCTGTTTTGCGGTTTTGGCAGTTATGGCCCTGTCCCCCAAAATGGCCGAGGCGCAATTATCCGCAACAGGCCCTGTTGTTGTGGAGTTGTTTACCTCGCAAGGCTGTTCCTCTTGCCCGCCTGCGGATGCGTTGCTCAATGAATTGGCCACGCGGGGCGATGTTTTGCCCTTGGGTCTGCATGTGGATTATTGGGATTATATCGGTTGGCCCGACACATTCGCCCAACCTCAATTCTCGCGCCGCCAAGAGGCCTATGTGCGCGCCGCAGGGGGGCGGCGGGTTTATACGCCGCATATGGTCGTGGGGGGGCATGATCATCTGGTGGGGGCGCAGCCGATGGAATTGGCCGATTTGATCCGCGCCCATGCAGCGCAGGGCTATCCTGTTGCGGTCGAACTGATTCGCAGTGCAGACGGCTATCGCCTGACGGCGCAAACCACGCAGACTGCGCCTATGGTGGTGCAGGTGATCCGCTATACCCCGCGTGCTGAAGTGGATATCACCCGTGGCGAGAATGCGGGGCGTGATGCCCATTACAGCAATGTGGTGCGGGGTTTGGAAATTTTGGGCGATTGGGAAGGCCGCGCCCCGTTTGTGCGCACGATTACGGCAGAGGCAGAGATGGATTTGGCCGTGGTGGTGCAGGCCCGCCTTGGCGCTGGTGCGCTTGGCCCTGTGATGGGGGCTGCACGGGCGCCTCAATAAACGGGGCGCTATAAATCGCGGCGCAGCGCCTCTTCCTCTTCGGCATCTAGATCAAAATAACGCAATTGGCGTTCCGGCTTCCAGCGGCGATGCACCCACAGCCATTGTTCGGGTGTTTCGCGGATGCGCCGCGATATTGCATCTGAAATGGCCTGCGTCATGGCCTCGGCTGTGCCATGCGGGATGGGCGCATCGACCAGAATGTCGAAATCCAAGCCATTTTCACAGCGGCGTGCAAAAATTGGCACAACCAGCGCGTCATGGCGCAACGCCATTTCCGCCCCCGTCAGGGCCGTTGGTGCAGGTTTGCCTAAGAAATCAACGCGCACCCCGTCTGCAAAATATTGATCCAACAAGATGGCGCATTGCCCACCCCCCTTAATGTGGCGCAGGAATTTCGCCACGCCCCGCCGCCCGCGGGGAAAGGCGGGGCCGCCGAATGCGCGCATCGTATCTTCGTAATGGGCATTCACATAGCCATTGTTCATTGGGCGATAGAGCCCGCCCATGTGATAGCCGCGTTGGTTCATGGCGCTGCGAAAGGCTTGGTAATTGCCGAAATGGCCTGAGACAAACAGGATCGGGCGCCCCGCCTGTCGCGCGGCCTCGGCCGCCTGCCATCCCGTGCCATGAGGCTGCCAGTGCCTTGCACGAGCAATCAGGTCGGGTGCGGAATATTGCTCGATCACCGAACGGCCCAGATTATCTAAACTGGCATTGACAATATCCGCGCGCCGTTTCTCGGGCAGATCAGGCCAGATATAGGCCAGATGCCCCATCGCGCGGCGGCGAAACCCCGCAAGCGGCCCCAACACGCGCCGCGTCAGCCATCCGATCAAGGCCACACGCTGCGCATAGGGCAGGGCGCGTGCCGCCGCCAGAACCGCTTGGAACAGGGCGTTTACGACCCAATCAACAGGGGTGCGGCGATCTCGGTCATAGGCGGCCATGGCGGCTGTATCTTTCCCTCAGCCATCTGCGCGGGCGGATGCCACATGGTCAATCTGCGGGGCAAGATGTGGCATCGGATAGCCCGCAGTTGCAATCGCGTCCAAAATTTCATCCCGCGCCATGGTGCCTGCAAGGGCAAACGCCGACAAAACCGCCGAACGCGTGCCAGAGGCACAATAGGCCAAAATTTTGCCGCTGCTGCCCTCAATCGCATCGGCCTGTTCGTTAATCATGTCCATGCTTAACCCCGCAGCCCCCATTGGGTTATAAAAAAATTCCAAGCCCGCCGCTTCGGCTGCGGTCTCAAATGCCGCTGCTTGGAGGGGTTCGGGGTTCTCGGCATCGGGGCGGTTGCAGATCAAGGCTGTGAACCCTTCTGCTTTGAGGGCGGCCAAATCCTCGGGCGCGACTTGCGGCGAGACAAAGATTTTATCGGTGATTTGGCGCGGTTCCATTTCGGGACATCCTCTGTTGTGGTCGGTTTCTGATTGCACAGACCGTTTCACCCAATCTAGGCAGGCTTGGGGCTGAGGGCAATTGTAGAAGTTGACACTCATTGAAGCGGCGGCTGGTCCCCGGTAGCTCAAAAAAGCGCGTGTCTTAGGTGAGAAAAATTCCGATCACCACAGACATCAGCCCCAGAGCTGAGAGCAACAGCGCGCCCATGTTGATCACCACGATCTGCTGTAATTTTACGCGCAACTCAGCCTCGGGCCGGCCTGCGCGTTTGGCGACTATGGCCGCGAAAATGCAATAGGCCAAAAGGCTAAGGCCGATCAATGTCAGCCCAGTTCCGATCCAAATAAGCCATTCCATCGCGCATATTCCCTTGGGCTTAAAATTCACTGCCTGCGGGCTAACGCGATTGCGAACTTCACGCAATCCTTTTGCGCCAAACGCGCTTGCGAAAGCCAATGACGGGCGCTAGGTCATGGGCCGTAGAATTTTGCTGATCCGCCCGAAGGAGACATGTTTCATGGATGACCAAATTGCCCAAAGCTCCGCTGGCCCCACTTCCTCGGATGCGACTTATCGGGTCACCGCAGATGAGCTGCGTGCCTTTATCGAGCGGTTTGAGCGTCTCGAGGCTGAGAAAAAGGACATTGCCGATCAACAAAAAGAGGTAATGGCCGAGGCCAAAGGACGCGGTTATGACACCAAAGTCATCCGTAAGCTGATCACATTGCGCAAGCGCGAACCTGACGACATCGCCGAGGAAGAAGCCGTGCTTGAAATGTATAAAGAGGCGCTGGGTATGCGTTGAAGCGCAATGATACGTGTCCCGCTGATTTGCGTAGTTCAAGCATCCTAAAGTCGATAGAGAATGCGCGCGTTTCATCGAAAATTTTTCAATCCAGCCTCTTGCGTCTGCCGCCGTAAAGTCCTATCTGGCCACGCAGTGCCCCTATAGCTCAGCTGGTAGAGCATCTGATTTGTAATCAGAGGGTCCGCGGTTCGAGTCCGTGTGGGGGCACCATTAAATCAATCACTTACATGATTTACTTAGCAAATCCCTCGTGTTGGGGTGCCATATGGGTGCCAAAAGTTTAAGGGTTACTTGGCTCAATTCGGGGCATTGATAAGCTAGGGCACGGGGCGGGGACCCCCTATGCAGACCGCGCGCCTCGGACCTCGGGCCTCGGTCATGGGTTGGTATTTTCATTGGGGAGGGGTTTTGTTGAGGCCAGCTAGCATCAACGACCATAACAGTTTGGTGAACTTGTTTTACATCAAAAACAATCAAGCGTGCAGATGGCAGACGAAGAATAACTCAAGTGATCAAGCGATTTCGCCAGGAAAACGCTTGAATGCAAGATCCAATATTGCCAGCATTGTGACCACAATGAACTTAGGCAATAAAATTGACGAGACCTCATGATGAGTTTTTTCGCTACGTCAGGCCATAGAAAATGTCTGAAAGCGTTATTTATTGTGTTGACGTTACTTGTATCCCAATCAGAAAAGTCTTGGGCTGATACAGCTACAGCTGATGTCAGTGGATTTTGCTATAGCAATCAACCTGCTGAAATCAGGCGATGTGGTGAAGCGGCAGATGCTGGATCCGCAACCGCACAGATAGTCATGGGCCAAAGGTATCGAGACGGCTCTGGCGTGCCACAAAATTTATTTTTAGCAAAAAACTATCTCTCACAAGCGGCTGAACAAAGTGAAGCTGCAATCCTGATTCTTGCGGGTGTACTGCTGGGTAGTGAATATGCAGAAGTAAATGATTTTGGCGCAGGGTTGGAGTGGTTAACGAGGTTAAGCAATTCGAACTATGAGCCTTACCAACGTTATGCTGCATCATGGCTTGGGAATATTCACTATTGGGGTTGGTATGGCGTTGAACGAGACACTTCTGTAGCGGCTCATTGGATCAAATTGGGAGCTGAATTGGGCGATCCGGAATCTTTGGAGCTGCTGGGAAACTTATACCTTAGTGGCGACGAGGTGCCTCAGAATTATGCTTTAGCTCGCGAGACTTGGCGCCGCGCCGCTGAATTAGGCTCCGACCATGCAGCCTACTCTCTAGGTTTGAGTTTTGAAAACGACCGCCATGGCGACCGTGATTTTAATGCCGCAATGTATTGGATGGTGATTGCTGCAAAGAATAATTACGGAATGGCACAATTTATGCTGGGCCAGTGGTATGAGCGTGGAATAGGTATGCCACAAAATCATGAAACAGCGCATATGTGGTACAACATAGCAGCTGCTGGCTCAAACGCGGAGTTATTTCGCAGCATGCGTGATGGCCTCGCAAGTTCTATGACCAATGCACAAATCGCACGCGCGCAGGCACGAGCATCAAGTTGCATGGCTTCAGATTTTGAACATTCGGATTGCCAAATTCCAGATGTATCGCTGCAGTGATTTTGATGATGACGAACACTGATCCTGAAATTTTACCTATAAATGAACAGGGCACCACAGAAACATTCGCACATCTTGCAGACAAAGCCGAAGCCGGCGATGCAATTTCCCAACGGCGGTTATCATTTTTGTATCAAGGTACAAAAGGTTTCCCTGAAGACTCTGCTAAAGCCTTTAAATGGATGCTAGCGGCTGCTGAAAACGGCGATATATCAGCTCAAATATCGGTGGCATCTCAATATTTCCATGGCTGGCACATTGATCGAAGCCCCTTAGAGGCTAAGAGATGGTATCTAGAAGCTGCTAAAAGCGGCGACGTGCATGCGCAGTACATGTTGGCCGCCCGGTGTGCGGGTTCAGACTTCGGCAATGAGGACATTGACACTGCTATTTTTTGGCTACGAAAAGCTGCGTATCAAAACCGCTCAGATTTACAGTACTTTTTGGCTGGTTTTGAGGGATCAGTTCTGGGCGGAGAACCAAACTTTGAACAAAGCTACTACTGGCTGGAAGTCGCGCGACTAAATGGCCATGTCAGTGACGGCACTTGGATCGCACTTGCACGTGCTGAGCTTAACGCTTCAGAAGCTGAGGCAGTAAGGAATAGGGCATCAAAATTTGTAGATGGATGTAAAAAGTTTGAACAACATCTGTATGGGTTCACCCCGAAGGACTGGTGGAATGATTCTGACGCCAACCATTCCGCGAAATATGTAATCTTATTGTCTCAGTATGAATGGGACGTGAGCAATGGCAATGGGAATCCTGAACTGCATTACAAACTGGGAAGCCTATACTACCTCTCCACGGATCGACGGAACCTAAAGCAGGTTAACTATTGGTTGGGTAGGGCTGCTGAAGCAGGCCATCAAAAAGCAAGTGATGCACTTAAAGCCTTGCAGGGTTCCGAAATGCAATTTGATTAAGAAAATAAGTGAAGTGCAGCCTTTATAAATGCGTAAACGATCAAGGCGACGAACAGTAAAGCCACAGTCAATCGATTTAAGTAGCGCAACGTGTAGGCTGGCAGGCGTACTTCGCGTTTGACGAAATGCTCGCCCGTTTCATTATGCCTACAAGCTGAGCATTCCCATACCACCGTTTTGTCGTAACCAGGTAAACGCTTGGGATCTGTATTTGATGCAGTTTGATACCCTCTAGTCTCGGATTTTGGATAAATTGGCAGGACTTTTCCCGAACCACAGCTAGGGCACTTCCACTGAACAGCGTGATCCTGCCGACCAGACACCCCTCTGAGCAAGCCACCTTGATGGGTGTCGAGAGTTTCCATTGCGTAGCCGACATAGAACTTAATCATAGGCAAACATGCTACTCGTTCCACAACACAACGAGATCACCGTTGGCGCGAAACGTTTGATTTTCATCATCCCAAACTGCTGATAAATAGCATGGATCCAAATTGATGCCGCGTTCACCAGACCCGTCACTACAGGCGCCGCCATTTATTCCTACAAGCAGTAAAGTGCGTTCACTATCGTATGGTGTCGTGAAGGTGGTGGTAAATGGCCTGCCGCCACGCAGCGGCCCAAAAACCTGGTCGTCAACAATTATGTACGACGGACAACCGGAACTTCCGCACCAAGGCGTCCCATAACCTTCGCAACCAAAATTGGCATAGACGACGCTAGCAGCTATGCCCGATCTGGAAAGCGGAATTTCGTAAATTGAGTCATCACGCAATCTCAGGGGACTGATAATGAATTTAATATCACGCTCATCACCCCTCATCGCCGCACATTCATTGCGATAGTAGGTGAGTACCCTTTCGATTGGGGCTGTCCACAGCGTTTCTACTGGATCCGCATGCAAGGGCTGAACCAGCAGATACGCCAAAAGGGATGTTATCGGTATTTGACGGATAGTTTGTTTCATACAATGATGACAGCATTATTGCATCGATGGATCAAGGGACGGGAGTTTTGTAACGCGACTGCACTTCGTAATTGAGCAGAGGTTTCAGCGACCTTTTTTTTGTCCGTATTGCCTTGTTAGCTCATCTATTCCACCATGCAAGTGGCATACAAAACCAAAACTAACCCCAATTGGCAATGCGCCCGCATAAAGTGGGTTAAATGAATTTATCCAATCCTCAATATTTAGTAATACAAATGGGATAGCAGCAATGCCCCAGAAAATCATCTGAAAAAGAGCACCACCAATGAAGAAGCCAGCTGCTGACAACACTCCCATAATAAATTTCATTTCAGTGACTTCTGATGAGTTGACAATGAACATTAACCCAAAAGCCATAATAACAGCAGAAATCCCGCCGCCAATGAACATTTGCTTCATTTCATCAACGTAATACCAATAATAGTCATCCATAAGGATGACTTTACGCAGAGTGAAATCAAACACGAAGCACACAACTAAAGAAACGACTGCACCTGCGGTCACTCGAACCATCAAAGATTTCATGTTTCCATAATTAAGCTTCATTATAATTTTTCTCCGAAGTACCCATGTCAGCACACTCAACCAAATGATATCACAGTTTTTGCATTGGAGAGGCATTTGATTAGAACGCTTGAAAAACAAAAGCCTGGATTTGTTATGATAAGTTTGGGTGGAGCTGGGCACAAAATGTGGCAGCGTCTCACAAATGTAGAACAACGTTTCGACAATTATTACATGCTAGATGCCTCAGAATGTAATTCTGAAATATACGATCTGTCTGCGTTTGATGGCCCAGCCAATGAACTTGTTAGGTTTCACGTTGGGTCGTTTGAAACATGCATGCAGCAGTTATACCGTATTCTAGAGGTCGAGGCTGACCACGTCTTTTTAGTAGGCTTAGGGGGGAGGACTGGCACAAGTATGTTTTTACAAATAATAGACAATTTTAACCTAAAAAACCTCACTTTTATATGCTTTCTTCCGTTTAAATTTGAAGGAAGGGAACGCAATGAAATGGCACAGAAAGCTGTTGATCGCGCGATCAGTAAGGGAGCTAATGTTCTTGTGTATTCGAACCAAGACCTTTTTGCAGGCGCCCATTCGAAAGAGAAGTTCACAGAAGCTTTTCAGCGGCAAGCTGAATACATCTGCAGTATGCTATTTCCATAATAACGAATATAGGCTCAAAATAACAAAATAGGCCGATTTAATTGCCATAAAATCAAAAGCACAGGGACAAAGATTGGCGACCTTAATCATAGGTTGGTGGATTTCGATAAGGGCATTTTTTTTGATAGCACATTGCGTGCAATCGTTGCGGTCAGCAGTAGGATGCGCGCTCAATAGACGCGATGGCGGCATCTGTCTCGAGCCTTGAATATAGGCCGCCTGAATATCTCCTGCAATCAAGCGCAAACCCGTTTCTGATTGCCATGGCCCCTATATCCTCTCCATTGAGATAACAAATGCCTATTAGCCGGTCATGACTGCGTTCACCTGTTAGGTTGCAAACGACTTCTCTATTCAAGACAAGCTCAGCCATAAAAAGTTTTGCTTCTTGTCCAATCCGCTCTGAGAGTTCTGGCCCGTCGATGCCGTTAAGCCTTACGGCAATACCACCTAACTCAACTGTGTCCACGTCGCGTACGTGAGTGACGTAGCCAGTAATTACTTGTTGGGGGTTCGCAGCTTCAATGCTTTCAGGTGAAGCGGCTGGCATCTCGGTCTGTGCCCTATGGCAATGATAGGGCCGTGAGCCGGCATGGCACCCATCACCGTTTAATCCTCCGGAGTGAGCGTGAACAACGCTTGTTGTATATCCAAACACCAAGCTGATGAGTGCGGCATAAAAGAGTTGGAAAACGGTCAATTATACAATCCTAGCAGATATCTAGATGTAACGTTTGTTGTTTTCATTGCTTCTTAAGTTGGCGCATGTTTCATTGTGAGCATTAGAACTGACAGAGTTTGTATATGCAAAAGTTTATTGAGCTAATGCTTCTTGCGGCCGCCGCTGACGGTCAAATTAGTACAGCCGAACGCGACACTATTCTCGATGTTGTTAGTCGCAACCGAAACATGCCCGCTTTGACAGCTGAACAACTGGGCCATGTACAAAACCTATTGTTGGAAAAGTACAGAAGTGGGGCAACAGCAGAAGCTATTGTTGAAGCGGCTGCACTGGCATTCACTTCTGAAGTAAAGCTAGTGGCTTATGCGCTATGCGTTGAAGTCGTTTTAGCCGATACGCGGTTGCTTCCGAATGAGGCAGAGTTTCTCAAGTTGTTGCGCGCTGCCTTTAATTTACCGCAAGGAAAAATTAATAGTATCCATCTGTCGGCACAGCTTCGCTTTGGCGTCGATGATTTAAGCTAAATTCAGAAATTTGTGTACTCATAAGGGCAAGCCTCTTGCGCTTGCTGGTATTGTCTTTGGGTGTAACGAGAGGTTAGTTCATAAGGAAAATTCACAACCCCAGCGTTAAAGTTTTGTATGCGAGACAGTTCAATGGTTAGTCGGTCCTCTCCCTCAAAAAAATCCACATAACAAAACGCTGCCGACCAATTTGCATCGTTTATGCTGTTAAAGTCGTGGCCAGCAGTAATAGCTCCAAATTGTGAGTTGATCTGGGCGCCAGGCGTCGTCGTAAATAGCGTAACCGATTTAGAAATTGCGCTTTCGTTGGTAGCTGCGTTGACCTCGGTAACTTCTGTCAGTACCCCCTCTGTCCAAGTGCCTGTCACGCTGCTGCCGTTTGCGAATGAGATCGTGCCAGTTCCATTCGCCGAACCATTTCTCCATGTGCCGCTGTAAGTCGAGCCATTAGGGAGGACTATGTCGTCAGTGCAAGCGGCTTCATAGCTACTGTTATCAAGGCATTGATTTGAATTTGCATTCAATTCTTGGGTCGGGACTAAATATGCTGGAGGGGGATTGACGACGTTGGGTTCTGGCGTCGGCTCCGCCGTAGGAGCAGTGGTTATCACCGGAGTTGGCGCGGGTGGGGGTTGCTTCCATGCGCGCACTAAATCGGGAAGTGCCCAAGCAATCAAAGCCACTAACAACCCTAATCCAAGAAAGAACGTCGCCGCCATCAACCCTCGGCTTATATTGGTTTTAAAAATCAAATCTGACTTTGCTTTGTCCGCAACTGCCTGAGCGGCTGCGTTCACGGCGTTCTGCTGCGCTTTTGCTTTTTCAACCAAAGCAGCAGTGTGATCATTGATAGCGCCGAGGGCTGGATCAAGAAAATCGCGATTAATTTTGACCATGTCGCCAGCCCTCAAAAATTATTTTTTGTTTGTTTTAGCAACGGCATCATCAATGCGTTTGTTTATTGCATCATAGTATTTGGCAGCTTTGCTCATTTCGGCTTCATGGTCAGCGTCGCTGGGAACAAAAATTGGAATTGGAATTATTTCGGGAACAAATTTGTCGACCTCTTTTTCCACAATCTTTTCGACTTCGACTACTTTTTCCACCTCAACAATTTTTTCCACCTCTTTTTCGATCTCGACGGGCTTCTCAACCTCTACGACTTTCTCTTTCACTATAACGTCCCGACGCTTAAGCAGCTTTTTTCGTCCTGCTAGGAAAAGGCGTCTGAAACCCCGCTGTATCGGACGAACTTTTCGAGATTTTTGCTTTTCTACAAAAGCATCAGGGTCTGTCATAATATTTGCAATTAGAGCCAGAACAGTACCGATTGTGGCGCAAATTATTGCGATGGATCCAAACCAAAGCAAACCGACCTTCGTTAACTCTTCTTCCGTGACGTCAAGTATATCTTCGTGGCCGTTCCACTTTTGAGCTAGTCTATAAACTTGATTGTTTCGAGCTGCGCGCCGCATATCGTTCTCTAGTTCACGAATGCGTTGCTCATTGACAGTGATTTCTCTTTCCAGTTCGGGGATGCTGGCTCGATCCGAGTTTATGGCATTTTCTAAACCTGCACGCTGTTCGATAAGCCTGTTAATTTCTATTTGAGCGTCATTACCGATGTCTTCCCGTTCTGTATTTTGCGTTTCTCGAAGCTGGTTCTGGTACGCGAGCTCGCTCTCTTTATTTTCAATTAACGCTCGTAAGTTTGGATCATCAGGGTTAGTCAAAGCCGTTCGTCTTAATGTGGTGAGTTGCTCTTGTTTTTCACGAAGGTTGTCACGTGATCCTGAAAGATCAGCCCGCAAGTTTTCTCGGTCATCGATGAGGCGATCAATTTCAGAGCCCAAATCATTTCGGATAAGGTCTATTTGTTGATTATTTGCATCGATTAAATCTTGCTGCTGTTGCCTCCAAATCTCAAAGTTACGTCGCGTATTAGTGCCATAGCGTCCATCATTGTTCACACCAATCCTTGATTGTCCGCGGCTGATTTGCTCGCTTTCATTGCTTGTCAGCCAGTTTTCTGTCTCATTGATTTCAGAGGTAATTTGTTCGTTTCGTGCTTGTAGTTCCGCAATTCTGTCATGTGTATCCAGCTGCTCGCGTAATTGATTTATACGCGCTTGCATATCAGCCAATTCGTTTTCTTGTTGCTCGATCAGCTGTTCGCCAGTGGTTACTTGAGCCGACAACATCGCCGTTAAGGCTTCTAGCTGCGTGTTAATCTCTGCATTTATTCTATTGATGCGATCCGTCACCACTTGAAGTTGTTCGGCGTGATTGTCTGCCAACTCAGAGCGCCGGCGTTCAGTGTCGCTCCTGATTTGATCGATCTGTTCAGAGAATGGACGGGTTTCTTCAGCGATATCACGGTCGTTGAAACGTTGGATCTCTGCTCTGATGTCAATGTTTGTGCTTTCAAGCTCTTGAATGCTCATTTTACCGTCAGTGACCTTGGCCGTGATGTTGGTCATTTGTCTTTCAAGACCGGTAAACATTGTTTCGAACGTAACGGTAGTAAGACCGATAAGTGCCACCAATATTAGGAACTTCCAGCCGACGTTTCGTACCCTGTAAAGTCCGCTCGCTAGTGGGATTTTTGTGAGTTCAATTATTGCAATTAGTAAAAATGGAAGGGCGCCCATTACGGCATTAAGTTCACGATTGCCTGCATCCAGAGGGCTTTGGCTATATGCGTCATAAGCTACAAAGATCGCAATTATCAGGCCCAATGACGCTGCTAATATTTCTACGGCCCAAGCAAATACAAAAAGCCGACTACCAAATTTCTGCTCGCGTTGAAATTTAGCGCCACTATCCTGAAAAATTGGGTCACTCAGGCCGGCTAGTGTGTCTTTATTCAACGCCATAGTTAAAATATTCCTATGATTTCAGATCATAATCATCGGGAGAGGAGTTTCACTCTGAGCCATCGCCATCGTGGTGCCCCTCGGTAGAACGGGGTTCAATTTTTGGTGCAGGCTTCTGCCAAGCTTTGAGATTCTGACCAATTGAGGCATAAAAGTCGGGAACTAACTGCTCTAGCTCAGTAATAAAGTTCTGTTGTTGAGCGAACCGTCCGCCCAGGCTTCGGGAAATGAACACCTTGAAAGAATACGTTTGAAGGTGCTGCTTTCCATCTTCAACGAGTGTGGGATCGGCTTGCAGTCCGGCCAACGAGTGAACGGTAGGCTGGCTCGAGCCCGGCCAATAGAATGTCACATACGCTTCGTCAGAATTGATGTTTTTAAGCTGACGCAACAACCAGTTTAGACGCGCAGTATTCGACTTTCTGTCATCAGGAGCGTTTAGTGTCATCCCGACTTCAACGACGCGGCGTTGCAGATCGGCACGAATTTCGAGAGGCGCTACTGCCCCTAAAATGGTAAGTTCGCCACCCAGCTCGTTTTTATCACACAAACGCTTAATCTCAGCTTTATATCTTTCATCCGGACTATTTCGCCATTTCTTTGGCAATCGCTCCACAACGTTTTCACGTGTCTCTCGCGTCATCAGGAGCGAGAGGTCGCGCATCTCTTGCTGCCAAGCTCGAACTGATGCATCCGCCAATGGATTCTTCGGTGATATAGTGCCGCCTGCTGATACTAGTTTGTTTAACTCTCCCCATTCTGGGGGCATTCGGTCAAAGCCCTTAACCCCGGTGCTTTCGTGGCTAAGGAACCGCTTCAACTCATCTAGCAACATCACTTGTTCTGTGTCTGTCACTGAGTCATTTGACAATAGCAGGTCTATTTCTGTTGCGATTGCCAGCCAAGACCAGTGGATGACTTTCACTTTAGATCGGGAGTTGGTTACCTGTGGTAGTGGATGGACATCGTGTTTGTAAGTGAATTGATTGCTGATCGTCAGCAGGGCATCAATTTTATTCTCTTTGGCAATAGTGCGGTATTCTTCAATCTGATCCGCCTCTAGCGGAGCGTTTCCAATCTTGGCTTCGACCAAACAATCCCATTCTGACTTGCCAGTATTCATAACCACCAAACCATCTGGTCTAGCTTTATGAACTTTGCCTGACGATTTAAATACAACCTCGGTGAAGCAAGTAATACGTGAACGCTGACCAACCCTTTGATTAAATGGCTTGAGGATTGCTTGTGCCAATGCCGGTACGTGTTGCATCACCCCAAGCAATATCGAAGTGGCCCTTCCTTCCTTTGATGTCAAAGATAAGACGGGGAAAAGGCGGGCTTTCTCACCTTGGGCGAGAAAGGTTGGCAATACGTTGTCTGTCATATTGATAGTCCTCATGCTGCCACCAGCCATTTGAACATTTTCAATGGATTATTTTTACACCAAAAGATTGCCTGTCGTTCATACAGCGATGAGAGCATTCTTAGATTAATGCGTCAAGGCGAAGTCGGTAGCCAATAGCAAAGCGACTAAGCTCAAGATTTTTTGGTTTGTTTGCTATCTTGGTTTTGTAGCTCCCTGTCTCGTCAATTTTATGTTATAATATAACACCAGATGAATGGGGTGTTTTGCATGTTTGGAAAAGGTAATACGGTCGGGAAAGCTTGGCGCTTCGGCCAATTTTGGCAGGGCAAACGCTGTGGCGCGAAAACACGCGCAGGGCACCCATGCAAAAAGGCGGCCATGAAGGGCCGAGACCGATGCCGAAACCATGGTGGAGCTAGCACCGGGCCTCGGACCTCAAAAGGTCGTGCGCGGATCGCAGCAGCACAAACCACGCATGGGCGGCTAACGAAAGAGAAGCGCGCGGCAGCCAAACGGAATGCCGCGGTTGGGCGGCAAATCCGTGCGGAGCTTTTAGAAATCGAAGCTTGGGCCTTGGACCGCGGACACTTGGATAAGGATTGGCGAGATAAGCTGAATAAGGCTTTGGTGCTTGAAGACTGATCTTTGGTCCTCGGACCTCGGTTCTGAGTTTCCTTATAGCCTTTTCCCACAGATTTTGGTTTTGCTCGAGTCAGCATTCATAGAAAATAGCGTAAAGACCGTAAAGGAGAGGTGTTTTAGTCAATAAAACCAATAGCTTAAGTGCCTTTACACTAGTGTTTTTGTACCGTAAAGGCGGTGTAAAGGTGTAAAGGTTTTCTCTAACCAGTAAACAAACAGTCAACAAGTGTTGCTCGAGTGCTCTTATGGGATCGGCTTGCCAAGTTTGGATTTGGTTTGACTCAAAACCTGAGAGATTGCCCTATATAGGAACTCAGGCAGCGCCGCTCTGTTTTGCTAGTAGCTGGTCCAAGTAGTCCGCCCATGCTTGTAAAGCGTTGCGTCTCTCACTCAACAATTCTTGGCGCTGATAGACGGCCATCACACCCGAAACTACACCGCTTTGATGGTTCAAGATTTTATCAACGATCATCGGTGCTACAAAGAGATGTTCAACAGAGTGCGTTGCAAAGGTACGACGTAGATCATGAAGTCTCCAATCACTAACGCCACTGTCCCTGTCCAAGCGGGTTTTCGCATGGCTGAAGCCACTTGATGCGGTGGAGCCAGTGACCGTGAATAAATAATCACTTCCAAGGCGTCTTGGCAGCTGTTTGATGAGCCGCATGGCTTGTTCACTTAAACCTACGATATTGGCCTTACCGTTTTTCGAGCGTTCTTTTCCGATGGTCCAGGTTCTATTTTTAAGGTCGATCTCGGACCAAAGTGCGCCAGCAACTTCAGCACGCCGCTGACCAGTTAGGATCAGCAATTGCGTCATAGGCCCAAAAGGGTAGCCGAGTTGTTCGGCTGCCTGCCACACGGCGCGCAGTTCATCCTGATTTATGACGCGATCGCGAGATGCTTCGGTCGCAGCCCTAGGCAGGTGCTCTGCCGGGGAGAGGTCTATAAGGTCGCGTTCGGCAGCCCATTTGAAAAACCGCTTTAGGTAGGCCCTAACGCGATTAGCTTGGGTTCGTTTCCCTGCATCCTCTAAGCCATCAATGATGCTGAGTAGATCATGCTTTGTTACCTGATTGAGGAGTTTGCCTCGCAGGGCCGGCTCAACATGCAGAGTAATGGCGTTTTGTACGTTGCGAAAGGATTTGTGCGAAGCCTGTTCGCGTTCATACCAGAGTTCTAGAGCCTCCTTAAAGCGCAAGGGCGCAGCTGGTTTTTGCGAAATGCCGTCACGAATCTCTTGTAGTGTTTCACGTGCACGCTCGCGTGCCTTAGCAAGAGACATGGCAGGGTACGCTCCCAATGTTCGCCGTACGCGTTGACCATTTATGCGGCCGAAAACAATCCAGGATTTTACACCCGTCTTTGAAACGCGGACAGCGAAGCCCGGCTGGTTCGCATCATAAACCTCGTAACGTTCCTCACGTGGTTTGAGGTTCTTGATGAACGTGTCGCTGAGACGTGTATTTGAGAAATTGGGCATGTTGGGGTGCCACCTGGGGTGCCAAAAATGGTTGATATGTGGATACTGCAGTGTACTAAATACACATAAGAACCGCAATTAATAAGAGTAAAAATAAGAAAAAATCAACGAAATGGACAACAGTGGACGGTATCAGCATCTGATTTGTAATCAGAGGGTCCGCGGTTCGAGTCCGTGTGGGGGCACCATTTCCTTACATAAAATCGTTATAAATTAACGTATTAAGTGATTTTGTTTTGAAATAATCCACCCTTTTATCCACCTTTTTTGTTGCGCGTCCCACACGCGCGCGGCTGCGTGTTTGCTCCCGCGCGCGTGCGTCGCTCCCGACGTCTGAACAGCTTAGACCTGAAGTATGCGTTTATAAGCCGGTTTTATCTTAGGGTATGTATGTAGAAATTGGCACCCCATGTTTGATGCGGTTGCTGATTGTATCTGCCATGAAGATCGTGGCTGATTACCGCTGGCTCACCTGACGGCCCAAAATTCCCTGCTATTGGTCCGCGGAAGTTGTAATCTCTACCGCCAGAAACCCATCGAGGATCGAGTGGACGAAAAAACCCATTTCCTATGTTGATAGCTATTTGGGCAATCGCATCATCAAGATTGGAAGACATCATAGCTGGATTGATCGAGCGAGTTACTAAATCCAAATCTCCATCGCCATCTAAGTCGATAACCTCCGTTTCATCAGCGAATGCGATGTTGTTTTGAGGCGTTCTGTATCCTTGGTTCCACATGCGTGATGCAGTTTGATCGACAAACACACCGGGGTCTGTTTGCATTAAGATTTGCAAGAAATGGCCTTGCCACATTCCATCGCGAGTGGATTGGGTGAGTATAAGGTCTACAAGGCCGTTGCCATCTAAATCAATGCCGTCAGCATCGTTCGTGAAGGTGTAGTAATCCCACCTATTGGTGGGCAAATCGGTTTGAGTGCTGCCATTGAAAGTTCCGTTGCCTTCATTCCATAGGATGTGACTAACTACGTTATCATCATCCTGTTGTTGGTCACAGCGAAGCAAAAGTAACTCAGGGGCATCGTCATTGTTTAGATCAATCAACCGTAAGCTTGAGTATTGGTTATATGCTCTGTTTCGGTAGAGATGTATAAGGTTCGGGTTAGTGATGTAATCGGCGAGTTCGCGTTTTTCAAAAACGCCCTGCCCATTATTCAGAAGCACATAGGGTTCGTACTGATTAGAAGACCTATGCGTGGAGACGACGATATCTATGTCTCCGTCATTATCAATATCGCCCCCATCAGCCCCGTGAGACATGTCATCTATTTGAGGGATATTCGTCGCGGTGACATCGATTGGGCCGATAGGGCTGGATAGTACGAGCATGTTTTGCGCGCCAGGAAACGGATTTCGATCCAAACCATGATCGGCGATAAAAAAGTCGTCTATTCCGTCACCGTTGAAGTCTGCTATCACGGCTTCCCTTTCGTGTACCCCGGCCAGGTTATGGGGGCCATTTGCGAACTCAAGCTCGGTAACTACGCCCGGCTGATCAGACAGGTCCAAAATCAAGAGCCGAGAGTTCTGCTCGACGGCTAAACCGTTGTTCGCAAAGTCAATAATATGTTGACCCACTATCACTTCATCGATGTTGTCATTATCAAAATCGCCTGCCCCCAGTACCATTGACACGACGCCTGTGCATTCCGGGCAATCGTAATTGGAGCCACGTATATCGCTCGTAAATATTTTGCGCGTGTTTAAGATATTGGGTGGAGTGATAAGCTGAGTTTGATCATAGAATGGGTCACCAAACCAACTTTCCTCAACCTCCTGCATTAGGGCAAGCAATGTTTGGACAGAGTTTTGTTCGCCAGGATTTGCATACTGATTGAAAAAAGCATCAATAGCGCCTTCAGTTCGGCGCCCCCATAATCCATCAGCTACACCCGCGTTGAAACCGAGGTTGTTTAATTGCGATTGCACATTCTGTGTCAGTTCGCGGTCACCTCTAAAGTCCGCGGATAAATCTTGTGTATACGATGCAGACGCCATTGAACAAAAAAAGGCGGCTAAAGTAAGCCTATGGAGCGTGTAGGAAGGCATCGTGTTTCCCTCGTCGAATGTTGGAATAATTTTCGGATTAAAGCATCACGGTTTTGCCTGTGTCAAATTATGGTGGCACAACGTTTTGCGCCCGTGGCTGCGTGTTTGCTCCCGCGCGCGTGCGGCTGCGTGTCGGGGTAGTTTTCCGAATTGACAAAGATTTGTGTGTGGCCAACTCTCCTGACCGGCTGTGTAAAATGACAAGAAAGAACAGTTCGCTATGATTACACGTTTGGAATTATTCTGCGCGGTCGCTTTATTGCTCCCATCGGTTGCCTTGGCTAACGATACGGCGCGCATTGCCCAGTCTTTGCTGAACGAGTTGGGTTATTCTGTTGCCGTCCAGTCGTTTCAATGATTTTAGCTAAACGCGGTTTGTAGTTTAAAGAGTTGGATTTATGGCAACCATATCAGACAGAATAGCTTGGGTATTGGTGCCATCATTCCTGTCTGTCGTTTATGCGAGTGCACCAGGTCTTGCCCAAAATTTTTTGGCTGAGACAACCCACTCCAGAAATTTCAGAGCTTATGCAGCAGGCCATGAACTAACTACACCAAATTATTCCGACTTTTTTGCTTTTGAAAATCCATTAGAGCTAAGGTCTGTTGGAGCGGTTATTTCTGCTGCGGGCAATTTAATAGCCTATGACGACCGCGAATTACGTGTCATTGGTGAAACGGGCAGCTATGTTTCCAAAACCGTAGACATACAAGCGCAAGACATTTTTGCGGGCAAGCGACCGACTGATGATCTGGTGTCCTGGGGCTATGAACCGGAGGCTAACTGGGGAACGCTACGCAACGCAGAAGGTACGGTGCGCATTCCATCCGAACAGGGCCGCTATCACGATTACTATTCGGCTTTCGCCGCCTGCGTGCGCGACGGCACTCCGCCGCCCGTGACTGCTGAAACTGGCGCACGTACCTTGGCCATACTCGATGCAGCGCGCCAGAGCGCGGCCGAGGGCCGTTCCATATTACTCTAACAAGTCGGAAAGAGGACAAACATGCTCAAAGTCGGACTACTCGGCGCAGGACGCATCGCGGGCGTTCATGCAACTGCAATTTCAAGCAATCCAAGAAGCACACTTGTTGCAGTTTCGGATTATATCGCGGAGAATGCAGAGAAGCTTTCCGCGCAATATGGCTGCTCCGCGCGCACGACCGAAGAGATCATTGCCGATCCTAATATTGACGCCGTCCTCATTGCGACGTCAACGGACACCCATTCCAACCTAATTGAAGCCGCGACGGCTGCGGGTAAGGCGGTTCTCTGTGAAAAGCCAGTGGACCTCAGCCTTGAACGCGCGCGCGCCTGCCAGTCCAATATCGAAGGTCATGGGCAGCCGGTGATGATCGGCTTCAACCGCCGCTTCGATCCGAACTTTGGGGCGCTTAAAGCGGCACTAAATTCAGGAGAGATCGGCAAAGCTGAGCTTTTGTCTATCACCTCGTTCGATCCTGCGCCGCCGCCATTAGCCTATATCAAGGTTTCAGGGGGCCTCTTCCGGGACATGATGATCCATGATTTTGACATGGCGAACTTCATCATGGGAGAGACGCCGGTTTCCGTCATGGCCACCGCATCGTCAATCGTCGATCCCGCCATCGGCGAGGCTGGTGACGTTGATACTGCGGTAGTGACGCTGACCTATGCCGACGGACGCATTGCTGTCATCAAGAACTCCCGCCGCGCGGTCTATGGCTATGACCAGCGGGTAGAACTCTTAGGCTCTGGGGGCCTCTTGCAAGCGCAAAATATGCTCGAAAACACTGTGGTCAAATCAACTAGTCAAGGGGTTACTCACGCTAAGCCGACCTACTTCTTCCTAGAACGCTACATGCCCGCCTATGCAGCGGAGTGGGCTGCTTTTGTGGCGGCCATCACCGACAGCACCCCCATACCTGTGACCCTTGATGATGGCGTGGCAGCGCTCGCCATGGCTGAGGCGGCGACACGCTCGGCCAAGACCGGCGCACCGGTTAGCCTCGCCGATCTCTGACGGGCCGGACACAATACTAAAAATGAAGAAAGAATGATACGACATGAAAACTAGCTTCGCTCTTCGCGTTCACTGTAAATCTCGCCGTGGGATTGTCTCGGCAATCTCTACCTTCTTGGCGGAACAGGGATGCAACATTACGGACAGCGCGCAATTCGACGACGCCGAAACGGGATCCTTCTTTATGCGTGTCAGTTTTCAATCTGAAGAGGGCAAAGCGCTCGATTACCTGACCGAGGCGTTCACTTCCGTCCGCAAGAGCTTTGACATGGATGCTGAGTTCTTTGACGAAGCTACAAAGCGCAAGGTGGTCATCATGGTGTCGCGCTTCGGCCATTGTCTAAATGATTTGCTGTATCGCTTTCGGATCGGGGCGCTACCGATTGACATCGTGGGCGTGATCTCCAACCACATGGACTACCAGAAAGTCGTTGTGAACCATGATATTCCGTTCCACTGCATCAAGGTTACTAAGGACAACAAGCCGGAAGCAGAAGCGCGGATCATGCGGGTCGTAGAAGATACCGGCGCAGAGCTGATTGTGTTGGCTCGCTATATGCAGATCCTTTCTGACGACATGTGCCGCAAGATGTCTGGACGGATCATTAATATCCATCACTCGTTCCTGCCTTCATTCAAGGGGGCTAATCCCTACAAACAGGCCTTTGAGAAGGGGGTAAAGCTTATTGGGGCGACGTCGCATTATGTCACCGCCGATCTTGACGAAGGCCCGATCATCGAACAGGACACTATCCGTGTCACCCACGCGCAATCGCCAGAGGATTACGTGTCGCTTGGGCGTGATGTCGAAGCGCAAGTCCTTGCGCGGGCCATACATGCTCACGTGAATGGCCGGGTCTTCCTAAATGAAAACAAAACTGTGGTCTTTCCGCCGTCGCCGGGCTCCTACGCCTCGGAACGTATGGGATAGGAGGTAGACATGTCTAAGACACTTGATCTTATCACAATCGGCCGATCTTCGGTTGACCTTTACGGCGCGCAGATCGGTGGGCGTTTAGAGGATATGGGGTCGTTCGATAAGTATATCGGCGGCTCGCCCACCAACATCGCCTGCGGGACGGCGCGACTTGGGCTAAAGTCAGCAGTAATCACGGGCGTTGGTAACGAGCATATGGGACGGTTCATCCGTGAGCAGTTGCAGCGCGAGGGGGTGAACACCGACGGTGTAAAAACCGACCCTGAGAGGCTGACGGCACTCGTTCTGTTGGGCATCCGGGATCAAGAACAGTTTCCACTCATTTTCTACCGCGAAAATTGTGCGGATATGGGTTTGACGGTGGACGATATCGATCCAAAGTTCATTCAAAGCGCCCGCGCGGTAGTGGCAACCGGCACTCATCTGAGCAACCCACAGGTGGAGGCGGCGACGCTGAAGGCCCTCGAGATCGCGCGCGCTAACAGCATGCATACCGCGCTTGACATCGACTATCGCCCGAACCTTTGGGGCGTAGCCGGTCATGGCGATGGCGAAAGCCGTTTTGTAGAAAGCAGGGCCGTTACAGAAAAATTGAAATCGACGCTACATCTCTTCGATTTGATTGTCGGCACTGAAGAAGAGTTCCACATCGCTGGCGGCTCGACAGACACTATCGAAGCATTGCGCGCAGTACGCGCGGTTTCAGGCGCTACATTGGTTTGCAAGCGCGGCGCAGCGGGGGCGGTAGCATTTGACGGTGATATCCCAGGCACCCTAGATGACGGCCAGACAGGACCGGGCTTTCCGATTGAGATCTTTAACGTGCTGGGGGCAGGGGACGGCTTCATGTCCGGCCTGCTCAAAGGCTGGCTCGATGGTGAGGATTGGCCAACGGCCTTAAAATACGCAAATGCCTGCGGTGCATTCGCCGTCAGCCGTCATGGCTGCACGCCCGCCTATCCAAGTTGGGAAGAACTTCAGTTCTTTTTTCAGCGGGGGATAAAGCAGTCGGACTTGCGAAATGACGAGGAGCTTGAACAGGTGCACTGGGCGACTAATCGTCTGGACGATTGGCCGTCAGTAAAGATTTTTGCCTTCGACCACCGTCTGCAACTAGAAGAGATGGAGGGCTACACCAAGGCCAAGGGTGCGGCGTTTAAGGAACTATGCCTTGATGCTGCATTGAAGGTACAAAATGGTCAGGCGGGCTATGGTATTCTATGTGACAATCGTATCGGACGCTCCGCGCTACATCGTGCCTCTGGCTCAGGCCTCTGGATTGGACGACCGACTGAATTACCAGGATCGCGGCCAATACAGTTCGAGTCCGAATTGGGAGAGGACGTTGGCAGCCTTCGGGAATGGGCGCGGGAGAATGTGGTCAAACTACTGGTATTCTGCCATCCCGATGACGATGACAAGACAACAAAGATGCAGATCGCAAGAGTAAAACGTCTGTTCACGGCGGCGAGGCGTAACGGGCTAGAGTTCCTGCTTGAGATCATTCCGTCGAAGGTTGGCCCAGTCAATGATACGACCTCGGCGACATTAATTCAGGCATTCTATGATGCTGGCATCTACCCTGACTGGTGGAAGTTGGAGCCGTTCAGGACGGAAGCTGCTTGGGCTAATGCGGTTGCTGCGATTGAACGGAATGACCCGCGGACGCGTGGGATTGTCGTACTGGGTCTCGATGCGTCAGAGGCAGAGCTTTCTGCCAGCTTTGCGCTGGCTGCGAAACAGCCGCTGGTGAAGGGATTTGCGGTAGGTCGAACGATCTTTGGTAATGCTGCGCGGCGCTGGATGGCGGGCGAGTTGTCCAATGATGAGGCCATCATAGAAATGAAGGATAAGTATGCCCGCCTTTGTGGGATTTGGGACAAAGCCCGCAACTTAGCGAAGGAGGACGCAACATGACATCCACGATCCGATTGACCGCTGCACAGGCTTTGGTTCGCTATCTTACGGCCCAACTGACGGAAGACGGTGAACCGTTCATCGCTGGTGTCTGGGCGATATTCGGTCATGGCAATGTGGCTGGGCTGGGCGAGGCTCTATATGCCTCCCGCGATGCGATCCCGACGTATCGAGGCCATAACGAGCAGACGATGGCTCACGCTGCGATTGCTTATTCAAAGCAGTTGAGCCGTAGGCGAGCGATGGCCGTCACATCGTCTATTGGCCCGGGAGCGACTAATATGGTGACGGCCGCTGCGCTGGCGCATGTGAACCGTTTACCAGTCTTGCTGGTCCCAGGCGACGTGTTTGCAAACCGTGGCCCCGATCCGGTATTGCAGCAGGTAGAGGACTTCGGCGATGGGACGATCAATGCCAATGACGTCTTCAAGCCGGTCAGCCGCTATTTTGACCGGATCACTCGCCCCGAACAATTGCTGACGGCCTTGCCGCGGGCTTTTCGTACTATGACTGATCCAGCAGACTGCGGCCCAGTGACTTTGGCCTTCTGTCAGGATGTTCAGGCTGAAGCCTACGATTATCCCGTCAGCTTTTTCGAGCCTGTTACTTGGTATCAACGCCGCGTGCGCCCGGATGCCGAGGAGCTTGCACGCGCAGTGAAGGCGATCAAGGCAGCCAAGAAGCCGGTGATCGTAGCGGGTGGAGGCGTGCATTATTCCGGTGCGACTGAAGCGCTTGCTGCTTTCGCCGAGTCCCACAACATTCCCGTTGCCGAGACCCAGGCAGGCAAGTCTGCTCTGCCCTGGGATCATTCATTGAATTTGGGGCCCATTGGTGTGACAGGGGGCGAGCCTGCGAACGATGTTTGCGCTGAGGCCGACCTGGTTCTTGGGATTGGTACGCGGTTCCAGGATTTCACGACTGGTTCTTGGGGGCTTTTTTCCAATCCTGCGCGCCGTATTATAAGCCTGAACGTGCAGGCCTATGATGCCATGAAGCATGGTGCGATGCCGGTGCTGGCGGATGCCCGGGTTGGGCTTGAGGAATTGGGAGTGGCACTTGGCAATATGCGCTTTGGTCGGGACGTCAAGCCCCTAAAGATCAAGTGGTTTGCCAAGGTTGATCCAATCACTGAGGCTCCCGGCGACGGCAATTCGCTACCAACCGACATGCAGGTGATCGGTGCGGTCCAACGTGCCGCGGGTGACAACACAGTCGCTATGTGTGCGGCCGGCACTATGCCGGGCGAGTTGCACAAGCTATGGAAGGCAGGGCGGCCGGGATCGTACCACATGGAATATGGGTTCAGCTGTATGGGTTATGAGATTGCAGGCGCCATGGGCATCAAGATGGCCGATCCTGAGCGCGACGTGATCTGCTTCACTGGCGACGGCACCTACATGATGGCGAATTCTGAGATGGCAACTGCGGCAATGCTCGGGATTTCCTTCACAGTAGTAGTGACTGATAACCGCGGTTACGGCTGTATTAACCGGCTGCAGATGGGCACTGGCGGTGCTGAGTTTAACAATCTCCTGGAACATGCAATCGGGGGTGAAAATTCAAATATAGATTTTGCCAAACACGCCGAAGCAATGGGCGCGACTTCGATTAAGGTTGCATCTATTTCCGAACTGGAAGTGGCGCTTTCTAAGCGGAGCAGTATTAAGGGTCCTTTTGTAGTCGTCATCGACACCGATCCTTATCCGTCCACTGAGCCTGGCGGGACGTGGTGGGATGTTGGAGTTCCAGAAGTATCAGAACGGGCCCAAGTGAAAGCTGCCTACGCGAGTTATGTTGAGAACAAGAAGTCTCAACGAACGGACTAGGTCGAAAAGGAACAACACCATGACTAACCTTCTGAAAAAACCCTTCGGCAACCGTGGAAAAGTTCACCAGATTACGCCGGAAAGTGCGGGTTGGCGTTACGTTGGCTTCTCGCTTTACCGGCTCAACGCAGGAGATACTGCTGCCGAGGCAACCGATGATCGAGAGGTAATTCTTGTAATGGTTGAAGGTAAAGCCAGGATCCATGGTATGGGACAGGATTGGGGTGTACTGGGGGAGCGGATGAACGTTTTTGAGAAAACCCCGCCGCATTGTCTCTATTTACCGAATGGCACTGATTGGGAGGCCAAAGCCGAGACTGACTGTGTAATCGCCGTCTGTACCGCGCCTGGGCATGGTGGGCATAAGGCGCGCCGCATTGGCCCGGATGGCATAACTTTGACTGAACGCGGCAAGGGCACCAACACTCGCTATATCAACAACATAGCAATGGAGAACGAAGACTTCTGTGATAGCTTGTTGGTGACGGAGGTGTTTACGCCTGCAGGGCATTGGTCATCCTATCCCAGCCACCGCCACGATGAAGATGATTTTCCGCGCATCACGTATCTAGAAGAGACGTACTATCACCGGCTTAACCCTGCCTCAGGTTTTGGGATCCAGCGCGTTTACACAGATGACGGATGCCTGGATGAAACGATGGCGGTAAACGATGGTGATGTTGTCCTTGTCCCGCGCGGCCACCACCCCTGCGGCGCGCCCTATGGCTACGAGATGTACTACCTCAATGTTATGGCTGGACCATTGCGGAAATGGCGCTTTGTTCCTGCACCAGAGGTCGAGTGGATCATGGATCGGGACGCATAAGAGCGCCTAGCGCCCCAGGTGCGCACGACTGCATATTTGTTGCCGTGCATATCTCCTGATTATTGGGGTCGAGTGCTTCTATGCCTTGACACATTTTAGTTAGGATGATTGCTTTTCTCGAATGCAACACCTCTTGGCAACCGTACTGATCGCCGCAGCGCTCGCTTCCCCTTTAGGGGCAGAGGTCGCCTCGATAGAATGTGAATGGCCTGATGGGGAACTGGCCACGTTTCAGTTGGATTTGGAGAATCAAATAGTCTCTGACACCAGCTCTGAAGGTGATTGGAGCACAACTATTTTAATTTGGAATAATCGGTTCATAGGATGGGCTGATGTTCAAGGCCCAAGGTATGGGAGCAATACCATTAAAAGTTTTCTTTTAGACCGTCAGTTTTTGTCTTTGCAAACAAGGGTCATGAGCACTGGCTTTCGGGACCTTTCGTCGCTTGATACAACGCTTCAATGCATAAGGTCATAATAAAATACATTGTAATAGGCATGTTAGCAGCCACCGCACAGACCTCACCGGTGAGGGCGGAAGCGGTTGTACCGTTAACTGTACAGCAGTTTTTTGAAGTCTGTCAGCCCACTCGAGTAACGGACTTTGTTGATGACAATGATTATATACAGTTTGGTCTTTGCATGGGTGTAATTGTAGGTTTGTCCAGTTTGATGGATTTAAACTGTCAGCTGGATCGCAACGATACTCCTAATCATTTAAAGGCAGACCTATCAGGCGGAAACACTTCACTTACCGCCTACAGACAAACAATGTGGAATTACGCTAACGACAATCCAAGTCTTCGTAGCTTTCCCGTCGGCATGCTAGCCGCGTCGCTTGCTGAGGAGTGGCCGTGTATTGAACCGCTATGAACCCACCATCAAAATCCTGTTAACAAGCGTGCGCTACGTCATCATTTGGCTCTTAACGTTTGTATTTTCGACCGCTTTCGTTCTGGACGATGTAAAAATATCTGATGCGAACGCATGGCAAATGGCAGGGCTAATCATTTTGCCGACAGCAGCCTGCTTATTTAGCTGGTTTTTTTACAGTGCAAAAAAATAGCCAGCACCTAAAACTAGAATTTTCTAGCGAGCACACAGTGTTGGCGTAGGCTACTCCTTTCCTGGAGTTTTATAACTTGATTTTACTGCTTTAATTGCGGCCAGACCTTTATCCAGGTCAAATTCAGGCAACATTACCATATCTTCCCAAGCCCCGGAGTCGGTCACTGCTTTTAATAATCCACTTGCAGCTTCAAGGCTTGGCAATTCCATAAGAGCTGCCATATCGTAATCGCCTTGCAGATACATCAAATCAAGGAGCTCACCTCCCGCTGCTTTTGCGATTGATGCCGCGGCTTCTTTGCGGTTGGCGAAGTTGCTGTTCTCTAAACCTTCGAGCCCCTCTTCGCTGTACATTCCAATATACAAAACTCTCATTTTCCTATCTCCTATGTTGCAATTTCAGAATTGCATAAAAATTTTAAAATAACAAAAAATACGTAAGGCGAGGATGTTTTTCTTGGCTAAAACCACGTCGGCTTGTACTCACTAATTGAAGTATTGTTTGGGTCTGAAACTGGAAATTTCCTCGAAAATCTTGGTTTTTTGACTTTAATGCTGCGAGATATTCGACTGGTTGCGCTGCCACTGATAGGTTGAAAATCGTTATTTTAGCTTGACGTGAATCTGACCCAGTGCGCTGATTGTCATTGTATAAATTACATTATGCATGAATTTTTTTGAGGTGAAAAAATGAGTAATTACTCCGGCATTTGGCCCGTTGCTCCCACGCCTTTCAACGAAGATGGGAGCTTAGATCTTCATGGTATGAAGCGTGTTTTAGACTGTTTGATTGATCAAGGAGCCGATGGAATTTGTATTCTTGCCAATTTTTCGGAGCAATTTCTGATCTCTGACGCAGAGCGCGAGGAGTTAGCTCGACTTAGTGTCGAGCACGTCGCTGGACGGGTGCCCGTGATAGTGACGATTAGTCATTATGCAACTCAGATAGCTGTCCAGAGAGCACAGTTTGCGAAGGACCTGGGAGCAGATGTGGTCATGATGATGCCGCCATATCACGGGGCACTGTTAAAAGGCACTCCTGAGCAAAGCTTTGAGCAATTTGAGGCTGTTGGCAAAGTGGGTATCGATATTATGGTGCAAGACGCGCCTTTGTCTGGCGTTGAACTCTCTGTCCCGCTCTTGGTTAAAATGGCAAAAGAAATAGAGGCAGTTAAGCTTTTCAAAATTGAATGCCCAAGAGCAGCAAACAAAATTCGAAGTTTGATTGAGCACGGTGGCGACGCAATAGAAGCCCCCTTCGATGGAGAAGAGGGTATTACGTTGTTAGCTGACCTTGATGCTGGTGCAACTGGTTCTATGACGAGTGGTATGATCGTTGACCAAATCAAGCCCGTAATTGTTAAGCATCTAGCCGGAGAAATTAAATCAGCTACAGACTGTTATGAACGCATTGCAATGGCAATAAATCATGAAAATCGCCAGTGTGGCTGGCAAGCATGTAAAGTTGCGATGGTAGAAGGTGGTGTCATCAAATCGGATTTTTGTCGTCATCCAATCCCTCAACTTCACCCTAAGATTAAATCTCGATTGATAGATTTATTAAAGCCGTTAGATCCAGTAGTATTGCGATGGGGACGTTGAATATATCCAAGTAGGTTGTTGAGCTGCGAAGGCTTTATGCTTTTAAAATAGAGATGAGCATTACCGTCAGTGCGTGACCTAAAAAACGCCGTATTTTTTATAAGCGTCGACAGGGTCCATCCCGCTCATTAGAGCGGCCCGCATTTCTGTTTCTGTACTTGCTTTCTCTTCTGTTGCTTTGACGACATCTTCAGCAATCGTGCGGGGGATAATAACTACTCCGTCAAGATCAGCGATTACGTAATCTCCCGAATTTATTGAGACACCACCGATCTCAATGGGTTCGCCCATAGTTTTTGCCACCCACCTTCCGACGATGTCTTTTGGCGTGTTGAAGCGACAAAAAGTCGGAAACTCATTTTCAAGTATAAATGACACGTCTCTTGTGGCCCCATCTACGATGTATCCCTTAACACCTTTGTTCTTAAGCACCTCAGAAGACAGCTCTCCCATTAATGCAACTTCGTAAGTGTTAGGTTGGCAGATTAGGACCTTCCCAGACGGTGCTTTTGATAGAACAGTCGACCAACTCAGCAGTGTTGAATGAGGATCCTGACCTACTTCGTAATGCCCATCGATTGTGAAAATTTCGCCGGCTAGTTTCTGCCCAGGTATCAGGGCGCTGATACCATGGGGCAAAACACAATTGTCGTGCCCTAGCGCACGCAACGCATCGTAAACTGCGCTTGAGTACAGTCGCTCCAAACGTGTTGTTAAGTCATGCATGCGTCGTTTCCTTTATCACGATATTCCGTTCCCAACACACGCGATAAACCTCAATCATGTCAATACAGCTAACAAGGTTAAAAAAGATTGCGCGGTTTGGCGCCCCTAGATTGGGCGATGTACGTTATGTTGCAGCTTTGATCGGCAAGGGGGGGAGAAATGGATATCATACTACGACCCTGAATGTTGCATTGCTCACGAAGACCGTAACTGCTCATATGCGTTTCCGTGGCTTAGATATCGGCAAGGAGAACGGGTTGACCCGTTTTCGCGGACTTTGTTGCCGCCTCGGCCATTGCGAGGGCCAGAACCCCGTCTGACAAGGTAACGGGCAGGGCGGCTCCTTCGGTGATCGCTGCGACAAAGGCAGACCATTCAGCCTTGTAGGCCTGCATGTAGCGCTCAAGGAAGAAATAGGTGGGCTTAGCCCCCGTTACGCCATGTATTCCCGATTTAACAACGGTATTTTCGAGCATATTTTGCGCTTGCAAAAGGCCTTTTGATCCAAGGAGTTCCACACGCTGATCATAGCCATAAACCGCACGGCGCGAGTTTTTGATGACGGCCAATTCGCCACCTGCATAGTGCAAAGTAACAATCGCCGTATCAAAATCACCTGCCGCACCAATCTCTGGATCTACGATTGAGGAAGCCGTTGCGGTGATCGAAACAGGCGCAGAGCCCATAACAAAATTTGCCATATCAAAATCATGGATCATCATATCGCGGAAAATCCCGCCAGAAACTTTGATATATGCGACAGGCGGTGGAGCGGGGTCAAAAGAGGTGATCGACAGCAATTCCGCCTTGCCAATCTCGCCTGCCGTGAGCGCTTGTTTGAGCGCGCCAAAATTGGTGTCAAAGCGGCGGTTGAACCCGATCATCACAGGGCAGCCCGTGGCATCGACGACATTTTGGCAGGCGCGCGCGCGTTCAAGGCTCAGGTCAACGGGCTTTTCGCACAGTACGGCCTTGCCGGCGCGGGTGGCGGCCTCCATCAAATCGGAATGGGTATCGGTCGAGGTTGCAATCAGTACCGCTTCAATCTCGGGATCTGCGATGATCTCATCCGTGCTGCGCGCCACGGCGCCATATTGCGCCGCCAATTTTTCAGCTGCCTCAGGATAGAAATCCGATACAGCGGTCAATTCGCTTTGGGGGTGTGAGGTGATGGCCGTGGCATGAACGCCCGCGATGCGGCCTGCGCCGAGAAGTCCAACTTTCAACATGCTCTATACCTTTTCTTCGGGCCAAAACCCGTGGGGATGTGTCTCTCAACTGTTAGCGCCAAATGTGAGAATGCTTGCGCCCGCGTCAAGCGCCGAAGTGACGGGTCATCTCATCGGTGTCTGCAATGATGGAATTGATCGAGAAGCGTTTCATGTCAGGTCATTTTCCAAAGGGGTGAGCGTCCATCTTCTAGTCGAGAGGCGCATCATACGTTGCAAGGGCACCTGTCTATAGCTGAGGCCGATCAGTGTGGCGGGTGTCGAGGTTGCGGCGCGTAAGGCATCAACAAGGGAGATGCCGACATCTTCGACCATCACTTTCACCGCGCGGGTCAGGTCTAAATCTGCGCCTGCAAGCGTGCCATCGTCCAAGGTCAAAACCCCGTTCTTTCGGGTGATGCGCCGACCGCCGAGGTCAAATTCCGTGATGTCGCTACCTGCCACCGCCATTGCATCGGTGACAAGGAATAGCCCACATGGCCCCTTTTTTGCGTCCCATGCCGCGCGCAAGGATTGTGGATGCACATGCACCCCATCCGCGATCACGCCTGCGCTGACGCTGCCCGTGCCCAAGGTCGCCCCGACTAAGCCAGGCGCACGGCTGTTGAGCTGGCTCATGGCATTGAACAAATGCGTTGTGGCCCGCACCCCCGCCTTAAAATAGCGCAGGCAGGTATCGTAATCTGCATCCGTGTGGCCTAAGGACAAAATGACGCCTGCGCGCGCCAATTGGGCCACTTGGTCTTCTGTGACGTTTTCAGGGGCGATCGTCAGTTTCAAACAGGGCAGGGATGCCGCCGCGTCAAGATAGACTGCCAGATCCTGCTCTGTCATTGGGCGTATCAGGCCGCCCGCATGCGCTCCTTTGCGGGCCAGTGACAGATGCGGCCCCTCAAGGTGCAAGCCCGCAATCTCATCGACCTGTGCCGCGACAGCGTCTTGGGTTGCGGCGATGGCTTCACGGGTGACTTCGGGGGTATCGGTGATGAGGGTCGGCAAGAAGGCAGTGGTGCCCAAGCGGCGATGCGCCTTGGCCATGCGCCGCAAGCCGTCACAGTGAGGGACAGAATTGAACAAGATCCCATCCCCGCCATTGACCTGCAAATCGACATAGCCCGCAAATAAAATATCGCCGCCCAGATCAATCTCTGCGGCCCCTTGCAGGTGGTGATCCGTGCCAAACGCCCCTGCAAAATCATCGCCGTCAAACTGCGCTGTGGCGGGGCCCGTCAGGGTGGCGCCATCAAAATAGCGGGCGTTGCGGATCAGGTGGTGTCGCGCGCTCATGCAACCCCCTCGCGCGCAAAATCCGAGGCAAGGGCGAGGGCACCTATAATGGGTGCGGCCGCAGGCGCGGTGATGCGGGCCTGTAAGGCAGGTGGCAAATAGGGGAGATACTGGCCTCCAAGCCCCCCTGTGAGGCAAAGATCTAGCCCCTCATGCCATCCCAAGGCCGTTAGGCTTTGCGTGATTTCTTGCGCTCCTGCCTGCATCAGGGCGAGGGCGAGAGGTTCATCTTGGGCGGCGGCGCTGCACACCAAGGGCGCAAGTGCCGCGATCTCATCAGGGCGGGCATGGGTGGCAAAGCGCACAATCCCAGCCGCCCCATCATATTGGGCGAGCAGGGATTTCGAAAAATCAGTGGCGCGCCGCCGCCCGTCCACGGTTTCTAGCGTGGCGCTGAGAACCGCGCGCCCCAACCAATGGCCCGAGGCCTCATCCCCCAAAACATAACCCCAACCGCCTGCGAATTTTTGCGTGCCGCCCAGTTGAACCCCCCAAAATGATCCTGTGCCACAATGGGCAATCGCGCCATCTTTTGCCCCAAGAGCGCCGCGCAGGGCAGGGGGTCGGTCATCGGTCACTTGGACATGAGAAAAGGGCAGCGCCTTGCGCAGGCGCGCGGCCATCTGTGGCCCAGTCACCCCTGCAACCCCGATATAACAGGGGCAAGCGATAAGATCCGCAACGGGAATTTGCAATTTGGCACAAAGCGCCTCGACCCCGCCAAGGATCGTGTTCAATGTGCCCTCAAAATCACTCGACACATTGGCCGCGCCCATATCTACCAAGCTGTGATTTTCACAGCTGCCATAGGCGATACGGCAATGCGTGCCGCCACCATCAATGGCCAGAACATTCGCGTCAGGGGCATTTTTCATAGCCTCTGCGATAGCATAGGATTTGTCGCTCAAGAAAGCTTATTCCTGTTTCTACGTTAGTTTGATGGGCTAGGCTGAAAGAAGTAGCCCTGCCGCAATGGTCCACATGATGCCGCCAATGACCGCCTCAAGAAAGCGCCATGCTTTGGCGGACTGAAATAAGGGCCGCGCGAGCCGTGCGCCGAAGCCAAGGCTGAAGAAAAAGCAAAAAGAGGCCAGAACGGCTCCCGCTGCAAAAATGGGTTTCTGCCCGATAAATTGGGCAGAAACCGCGCCCAAAAGAACCATGGTGTCGAGATAGACATGCGGGTTGAGCCATGTGATGGCCAAACAAGCGGTCAGACTTGCCCAAAGGCGTGTCGGTGGGGTGGCCTTGCTCAGGTCGATTGCGTCCGTGCCTTCAAATGCAGCGCGAAATCGCAACGCGCCATAGGTGAACAGAAAGAGCGCCCCGCCATAGGTGAGGGCAGGCGCAATCCAAGGCAGCGCCGCGGTCGCCCGTTCAAAGCCTGCAACCCCAAGGCTGATCAAAATCGCGTCTGACAGCGCACAGGTGAGACAAACCCAAAACACATGACGCCCCAACAGCCCTGTGCGCAGCACAAAGGCATTTTGCGCCCCAATGGCCAAAATCAAGGTTAGGCTGGTGAAAAATCCTGTGATGAAGGCGGTCATAATCTGCGCATGGGTGAATTGGTGTCGGGTTGAAATGTTTTCATAATACGGGACTGTTTTTCTATTGTGCCTTTGGGGTTTCAACGCCCTAAATTTCCACTTAGTGCTTGGAAGTACTTATTTTTTGAAAAAATCCCCTATATTTATGGGGTGAGTGTAATGAGTATGAAAGGGGTATGTGATGGCACGCAAGGGTATATTGACGATTTCTATTTTGGCTTCAATCGGGTTTTCTCTCGGGGCTGTTCAAGCGCAGGAGGTCGCGCCAGAGATTGAGGCATTGGTCAGTGATCTCGCTACAGAAGGGTATACTGAGTTTACGCTCGAAGACTCGATCTTCACCCCGCCGACTTTGGTCGCAGAGCAAGACGGCATTCTTCTTGAGCTAGAGTTGGATCCTGAAACCTTTGAGGTGACTGAGATGGTTGTCGCCTTGGATGAAGATGGGGATGGCATAGTTTCGCGCGCCGAGCGTAGGAACGGTATCGTTGCAGAAGACTTACCCGCCCAAGCATCTGATCGCGCGCGCGAGGCAGTCGCACAGGCCCGTGCGCGTCAGCAGGAACGCGTGGAAACCCGCGCCGCAAATGGCGGCAATATGGGCAATGCTGCGGCATCTGCCACCCGCGCTGACGGCCCGTCCAACAGCAATGCGGGCGGCAATAGCGGTGGAAATGGAAATGGCAATGCGGGCGGCAATGGCGGCGGCAACGGAAATGGGAACGGCGGCGGCAATGGCCGCGGCCGCAACTAGTCTTTCGCTACTGATGTGCTGATTAAGAGGGGGGGCGTTGTCACGCCCCCTCGAACCGATACCCCTGATTGGCGCGGGTGGCGCGGCCGATCCCGCCATTGGGCAGGTGATAGCCGATGATGGTGATCTCGTCAGCGGCGCATTGATCCATCAGCGCGGCACGGGTTTCTGCCCCCAAGGCCTCATCCTGATCTGATCCCGATGTCCACTCGGGCCGTGCAAAGCCAACGTGGTCATTGGTCACGACATCACCAATGATCATCAATTGTTGTGAACCTGACGCAATTTCAAAGGCCATATGGCCCGGGCTATGGCCGGGCGTTAATTTCGCGCGGAGGCCAGAAACGATTTCGGCGCCATCACTGATCCGCGTGATCTGGTCGCCCAAACTGTCAAGCCGGCGCGAGGCCCCTGCGGCAAAGGCCGCGCGGGCCTCGCCAATTGAATTGACGGTGTTTGGGTCCATCCAATAGTCATATTCAATCTCGCCCATGATGTGCTCGGCATTGAAGAATGTCGCCTCGTCAAAATCATCTAGCACACCCCAAAGATGGTCAGGGTGGCCATGGGTAAAGAGAACATGGGTGATGTCATCTGCCGCAATGCCCGCCGCGTTGAGTGCATCAAGCAATTGCCCCGCGCTGTCTTGAAAAGCAAAACCTGCGCCTGTGTCGATCAGGATTGTTGCATCGCCCTTTCGCAGAAGCGTGACATTGCAGGGCGGCGTCAGCGGCGCGTTTCGATCTACGCCAGCCTCGGCCAAAATGGGGGCAAGGGCCGCGTCATCCATTGGGCCAAAGATGAAATCTGCTGGCAAGGTGAGGCTGCCATCTGAGAGGGTCATCACCTCAAAATCACCCATATTTAGCGTGGTCTGCGCCCATAGTTTGCGCGGCAGGGCAAGGCCTGACAGGGTGGCTGCAGCACTTGATAAGATCAAATTGCGTCTGGTGATTTGCATGGTCATTCCTCCCAAATTTCGGGAGAAGGATAGCCAAGCAAAACATATTCGAAAAGTCTAATATTTACGACTCGGCCTCGAAGCCAAGGATCAATTGGCGCAGGCCGACCCATGCCCCAAGCCAGATTGCTGCCGCGACAAGGGGGGCGGTGATAGAGAGGCTGGACATGGCTGATAGCCCCTGACCGATGCTGCATCCAGCGGCCAATACGGCGCCAAAGCCCATTAAAACTGCCCCAAACAATTGGCGCTTCAATTCACGCGGGTCTTCGCAGGCCTCCCACCGAAAGCCCCCTTTGATCAAGCTGCCTAAAAAACCGCCCGAGATCACGCCGATGACGGAGCCAATTCCAAATTTCGCGGCGATCCCTGAGGAGAACATTGCATAATGGATGGTCTCACCGATAGATGCAGCAAAGGTTTGTGAGACAACAGGCCAAGCCTGCCAGCCGTTTTGCCCCACCCAATAGGTACCGAAAAAGCCCCATGTCACCGCGACCCCAACCGTCATGCCCCAGAATGTGTTGCGCAAGAGCCGCGCCTTTGGGGTTTTGACAATAGCGATTAAAAACACAGTTAATCCAAGAGCCATTCCTAAAACCGAAGGGGCCACCAAATCGCCTACAAGAAAGGCAAGGCTTGTTGGGGTGCCATGCGCAGGGGTAGCGTCAAACAACAAGATCCGCAGCGGGGCCAGAATGCCCGATAGGGCGATCAGGGCAGCAACGCCCATGACCAAAGCAATGACCATCGCGCGCAAATCGCCACCACCAAAGCGGGCCAAGGCCGTAAAGCCGCAATTGCCCGCCTGCGCCATGCCATAGCCAAAAATCAGTCCGCCGATAATGGCGCCCGCTATTGTATAGCTGCTTTGCAGGTAAACCACGCGGCCCAAATCAAGATAGCCCAAATGATGCAACGCGTGGTTGAGGAAAATGGCGATGCCAAGTGCCGCAAGCCACAGGTAAACGCGGCCTGTGTTCTCACCATAATGGACATCTTCGATCATGCCTAAGGTGCAAAATCCCGCCAAACGCGCGGCAAGGCCCAAGATCAAACCACCTGTAAGGCCGATCAGCACAATGGCCAATGGCTCACCCAATACTTCGAGCACGTCCCCTCCCTTCCGCCGGAACAGGGGTGACCGATTTGCCCGATCTTACCCTTTGGCGCAGAACAACTCGTAAACCAGTTCGATGATCCGCGCTGCGCGGTCATCTGTCAAACGATAATATATTTGCTTTCCATCGCGCCGTGCGGTCACCAACCCCTCAAGACGCAGGCGCGCAAGCTGTTGAGACACAGCCGCCTGACGTTGCGATAAGAGCGTTTCAATCTCGGTCACAGATTTTTCACCGCGCGTTAATGCGCACAAGATCATCAAGCGGCCCTCATGACTGATTGCCTTGAGGAAATCGCTTGCAGCCTGTGCCTCGCAGCGCAGTTTTTCCCAATGAACTTTGTCCATCGGGGCAGTGATGTCAGGCAATATTGTTGGCCTGTCTTCGTTAAGCATGGTCCATCCTGCCGAGATCGGGTGGGGCATCTCAATTTGAGCCAGGGTTTAGCTTAACCTGCAGCATCAATCAACTGGCCGAGCAAAAACCAAAAGAATTCTTCGCCTGGATAGCCTTCGATACGGCCTGTTTCCGCACCATCTTTGAGCAGAACAAACGTGGGTGTGTAAACCGCTCGCTGCGCAAGTGTTACGCTATCTGGCAGGGCATCATCAATATCCGCTTGACGCAAAGGGGCTGTTTGCCCCTCTGGGGTAATCGGAAATTCCGGGCCGATCTCGGCATGCCAGAGCGCGCAATACACACATCCCTCATCTTCAATCATCAGCAATTCCAAATTTTGTGCCGAGGCCACTGTGGTCGCGCACAACCCAAACGCAAAAAACAGCATTGTTGTACGTGCAAAGATTGACTTGCCCAAATTTGTAAACGCAATATGAATATTTGAATATGAAACGATAGGAGGCGTCATGTTCGATGTAACTCTGGGCGGTGCCTTTGTTGCGGGACTGTTGTCGTTTCTATCGCCATGCATTTTGCCGATGGTGCCATTCTACCTTAGTTACCTTGCTGGTGTAAGCCTAAATCAGGTTGCCGAGGGCGGTGGCATCACGCGTGAAATCCGTTTGCGTGCGGTTCTTGCGGCGATGTTCTTTGCCGCGGGCATCGTGACGGTCTTTGTTGGGCTGGGGGCTTCGGCCTCGGTGTTTGGACAATTGCTGCGCGATTGGTTTGATATTCTGCGTTGGATTGCAGCCGCGCTGATTATTGCAATGGGTCTACATTTCCTCGGCGTGATCCGAATTGGCATCTTGTATCGCCAGTTTCGTGCAGAGGCGGGATCGGTCAGCAATATGTCATATGGCGGGGCTTATGTGATCGGTCTTGCCTTTGCCTTTGGGTGGACGCCTTGTGTGGGCCCTGTTTTGGCTGCGATTTTGTTCACCGCTGCTGGAACTGACACGGCCAGTCAAGGGGCCACATTGCTGTTGGCCTATGGTCAAGGCATGACCTTGCCCTTTGTTTTGGCGGCAGGATTTGTGGGGCCGTTTATGCGCATGATGGGGCGGTTCCGCCGTCATTTGGGGCTGGTCGAAAAAATCATGGGCGCGCTTTTGATCATCTTTGGTGTGCTGATTGCGACCAATGCCCTCAATTACATTGGCCAATGGCTGATCGAGAATTTCGAGATTTTCCGCCAATTGGGTTAAGGCGGCAAAAGGGGAGGATGCGATATGAACCTAAGAACTATGATCGTTGCCGCAGGTCTTGCGCTGCTACCACTGTCGGCTGTGGCGGTGGAATTGGATGGCGATGGGCTGCACCGCGCCGATTGGATTATGGATACGTTCCGTGATCTGCGCGAGGATTTGGACGAGGCCAATGCGATGGGCAAGCGTCTGGTCGTGATGATCGAACAGCGCGGCTGCATCTACTGCACGCAGATGCACGAAGAGGTCTATGTGATCCCCGAAATTGAACAGATGCTCACCGATGATTTCTTTGTGGTGCGTGTCAATATGTATGGCAGCACCGAGATGGTTGATTTTGACGGCACCACGTTGTGGGAGGGCGATATGGTGCGGCGGTGGCGGGTGATGTTTACGCCCACAATCTTGTTTTTCCCCGAGGATGTGCCAGAAGGTGCCACTGCGCCTGATGCCGCGGTTGCGATGATCCCGGGCGCATTTGGCCGGTGGACGACCTTCAATATGCTCAATTGGGTATTGGAAAAGGGCTATGAGAGCGAGGAGGGCTTTCAGGCTTATCATGCCCGCATGCTGCGTGATCAGCTGCCGCAATAGGAAATCTTTGGTTTTGCAGCAGTATTAAGTGCAAGTAATTTCAGTGACTTGCATTACAACCTATTCAAAAAAGTAAATATGTTCTTGCAATCTAAGGGTGCACTTGTTTACCGTTGTATACAGAGGCGCATGAATCGCCCTAGGGAGGAAAAATGTTTACACGCCATATAATTTTGGCGGCTCTCTTAGGAGTGTCCGCAGGTGCAACACAAGCTGAGGTTGTGTCACCCTCGGCCGTTGTGGCCAATGAATACGGAGAAATTGCCCAGTCATTGACCGGAATTGCGGGGGACCCTGCTCGCGGCCAAGAGGTTATGACCACTCGTGGACTTGGGAACTGTATTGCATGCCATCAGGTAACTGCGTTGCAAGAATATCCATTCCACGGTGAAGTTGGCCCATCTCTGGATGGTGTTGGCGCACGCTGGGATGAGGCCGGGTTGCGAGGGATCGTAGTCAACGCCAAGGCTATGTTTCCTGAGTCAGTGATGCCAAGCTTCTATAAAATTGATGGCTACATAAGGCCAGGAGATGCTTACACAGGAAAGGCTGCGGAAGGGGCTCTTGATCCTCTATTGGCAGCGCAAGATATCGAAGATGTGGTGGCCTATCTTTTGACCCTCACTGAATACTAAATTGAGCGTTTATGGGAGATAAATTCATGTCACTTACGCGCAGAAAGTTTGTTGGTACAACTGTTACCTCCGCTGCCGCTTTGACAGTGTTGCCTAATTTGTCATTAGCAGAAGGAGCTGGTGAAGCTATTTCCGCTTACACTGGCGGTGCAGCTACATCAGATACTGGCCTCACGCTCATAGCGCCTGAGATCGCAGAGAACGGTAATACGGTTCAAATCGAAGTGAGCGCACCTGGCGCTGAGGAGATCGTAATATTTGCCGATGGAAATCCAAACCCGAACGTAGCGACTTTTAAGTTTGGCCCGGCCGCAGGCTCGCAAGCTGCCACAACCCGTATTCGTCTTGCGGGTGAGCAAGACGTCATAGCCATCGCTAAGATGTCTGATGGGACCTTCGCGAAGGCTGTGTCTAACGTAAAGGTTACAATCGGCGGCTGCGGCGGCTGAGAAACGGAGATTAAAATGGCAGAGAATGTAACTGCACGTGTTCGTGCACCTCGTGAGGCCTCGGTAGGCGAGGTAGTATCTGTACGCACGCTTATTAGCCATCCGATGGAAAGCGGTATGCGTCGAAATGGCGATGGTGAAGTGATACCACGCTCAATCATCAATCGATTTGTATGCACCCTAAATGATGAAGTGGTCGTCGATATTACTTTGGAACCATCGATATCCACAAATCCTTACCTCCAATTTGAAGCAAAGGTTACTGAGTCTGGAACCTTTAACTTCACTTGGTATGACGACGATGGATCGGTTTATGAAGAGAGTTCTGAGATTTCAGTAAGCTGATTATTGTCAGCACGAGGGAGGAAGCAACGAATGAACACTAAGTCCAAAATCGCGACTATCGCCGTTGCATTAGGGGTGGCAGCATCATCGAGCGTTTTGCATGCTGACGAAGATGCAGATCTCGTAGTGAATGGTGAAATCGAAATGGTGGTGCGAACCGCAGCGCCTGCTCATTTGGAGGGAGCAGTTTCCACCATTTACTCCGGCTGGGTATTCCGTGCTGATGAAACCCAAGCTATGCAAGCGGATGATTTTGACAACCCTGGGATGTTGTTTGTTGAAAACGGCGAACAGCTTTTCAACACGGCTATGGGTGCTGATGGGCAAAGCTGTGCTTCATGTCATCAATCGTCCGATTTGACGAATGTTCGTGCCACATATCCTAAATGGGATGCAGAACACGGTGCAGTCCAAACAGTGGAAATGCAAGTCCGGGAATGCCAAACTGAACAAATGGGTATGGAAGAGCCTTGGGGCATTAATTCTGGTGATATGCTTGATATCACTGCGTTCATTGCATCCGTTGGACGCGGTCAAATAGTCGACGTGGCAATCGACGGCCCTGCCCATGAAACTTGGGAGTTAGGACGTGAAATATACTATACACGGTTTGGGCAGCTGGAATTAAGTTGTGCTAATTGCCATGAAGAAAATTATGGAAATCGTATTCGTGCCGATCACCTAAGTCAGGGCCAGATTAATGGTTTTCCGACGTATCGTTTGAAGAATGCGAGACTTAATGGTGTCCAAAACCGTTTCCGTGGGTGTGTACGTGATACACGCGCAGAAACCTATGCGATCGGCAGTGATGAATTTGTTGCGCTGGAACTTTACGTTGCATCGCGTGGCAATGGTCTGACGGTCGAGGGGCCGTCGGTTCGAAACTGATTTACTGTTTGCCCGCCTCAGGGATCCTGAGGCGGGCATTTTGTATCTAAATATATGCAATTTTTAGAATGTGAGTGATAGAACATGATCGCACGCCGTCATTTCCTTCAAGCTGCTTTGGCCACGACTGCGCTTTATGGCGCATCGGGCTTTGGCAATTGGGCCAAACTTGCCGCGCAACAAGCTCTGACACAGGAAGATCTGATTGGCACAGGCGGGGCAGGGAATGTCACCTTGGTGCATATCACTGACATTCATGCGCAAACCCAACCGATTTATTTCCGCGAGCCCGAGTTCAACTTGGGCGTAGGCTCTGCCTTGGGGCAGGTTCCGCATTTGACGGGCGCGGATTTTCGCGCGGCCTATGGCATCTCTCAGGGCAGTCATCTGGATTATGCGCTGACCTATAGTGACTTCGCGGCCCTTGCCCAAGGTTATGGCCGCATGGGCGGGCTTGACCGCATCGCGACTGTGGTCAACGCCATTCGCGCCGAACGGCCTGATGCGATTGTCTTGGACGGGGGCGATACATGGCAGGGGTCTTTGCCCGCTTTGCGCACCAATGGCCAAGATATGGTGGATCTTTTCAACGCGCTTGGCGTGGATGCCATGACCTCGCATTGGGAATTCACGCTGGGCTCTGACCGCGTGCATGAGATTGTCGAAAATTCGCTGCAACCTGCCTTCTTGGGCGCGAATATTTTTGACGCTGAATGGGATGAACCCATTTTTGACGATTACAAATTGTTCGAGCGCGGCGGCACCATGGTTGCGGTGATTGGGCAAGCCTTCCCTTATATGCCAATCGCCAATCCAGGTTGGATGTTCCCTGAATATAGTTTCGGGCTGCGCCGTGAACGCATCGCCGAAGTGGTCGAGGAGGTGCGCGGCCTTGGTGCTGAGGTGGTCGTTCTACTGTCGCACAATGGCTTTGACACAGACCGCCAATTCGCCCGCGATATACCTGGAATTGATGTGATCCTGACAGGTCACACCCATGATGCGCTGCCTGACGCGGTTCAGGTGGGCAATACATTCCTCATCGCCTCGGGCAGTCATGGCAAATTCGTCAGCCGTGTTGATTTGGACGTGCGCGATGGCGCGCTGCAAGGCCTGACACATCGGTTGATCCCGATTTTCTCAGATGTGATTGCGCCTGATCCTGACATGGCGGCCTTGATTGCGCAGACCCGCGCGCCCTTTGAGGCCGAGATGGGCGAGGTGATCGGCACCGCGGGGTCGCTATTGTATCGCCGCGGTAACTTTAACGGCACATGGGATGATGTGATCTGTAACGCCCTGATCAGTCAACGGGACGCACAGATCGCCCTATCCCCCGGTTTCCGTTGGGGGCCAAGCGTGCTGCCGGGTCAAGAGATCAAGCGCGAAGATATCTATAACGCGACCGCCATGAGCTATCCGCAGGCCTATCGCACTGAGATGACCGGCGAATTCCTAAAAGTCGTGATGGAAGATGTGGCCGATAACATTTTTAACCCCGACCCCTATTACCAACAGGGCGGCGATATGGTTCGCGTGGGCGGTATGGGATATCGGATTGATGTCAACGCGCCAGCGGGCAGCCGTATTTCCGAGATGACCCTGCTCGAAACAGGCGAACGCATCGACCCTGCTGCCTCCTATGTCGTGGCGGGTTGGGCCAGCGTGAATGAAGGAACCGAAGGGCCTGCGATTTGGGATGTGGTCGAAGACCATATCCGTGCGCAAGGCACCGTCACAGTTAACCCCAACACCAGCGTGGATGTTGTTGCGGGCTAAGCCTCGCCCGCATTGATTATTGAAGGAGCTGACATGGCTAAAGACGATGGTTTCACCCCTTCGCGGCGGCAATTCCTGAAAGGGGCCGCAGTTACAGGTGGCGCTCTTGCTGCAGGCAAGGTTTACGCGCAGGCGGCCCCCGATCCATTGATCACGGAAATGCAGCCTTGGACACAGTATCTCGGGCCCGGCGTGGATGCCGCGCCCTATGGTATGCCATCCCCGCATGAGGCCCATGTGGTGCGCCGCAATGTGCCATGGCTGACCGCCGATAGCGTGTCATCGGTCAATTTCACGCCGCTGCATGAGCTTGATGGGATCATCACCCCCAATGGCCTGTGCTTTGAGCGCCATCACGGCGGGGTGGCCGAAATCGCCCCCGAAGATCATCGCCTGATGATCAACGGTTTGGTGGATAATCCGCTTGTCTTTACCATGCAGGACATCATGCGCTTCCCGCGTGAGAACCGCGTTTATTTCCTCGAATGCGCGGCCAATTCAGGGATGGAATGGCGTGGCGCGCAGTTGAACGGGTGCCAATTCACCCATGGGATGATCCATAACGTGGTCTATACAGGCGTGCCCTTGCGCCTGCTGCTTGAAGAGGCAGGGGTGAAAACAAATGGCACATGGATCCTGCCAGAAGGGGCGGATGCCTCGGGCATGACCCGTTCCATCCCTATGGAAAAGGCGCTTGATGATTGTCTTGTCGCCTTCAAGATGAACGGCGAGGCACTGCGCCCTGAACAGGGCTATCCGCTGCGTCTTGTCGTGCCGGGTTGGGAAGGGAATATGTGGGTGAAATGGTTGCGCCGCATCGAAGTGGGCGATCAACCATGGCATCACCGCGAGGAAACCTCGAAATATACTGACCTTCTCGAAAATGGTCAGGCGCGGCGCTTTACATGGGAGATGGATGCAAAATCTGTCATCACCAACCCAAGCCCCCAGGCCCCCATCACCCATGGGACTGGCCCAACTGTTTTGACGGGGGTAGCTTGGTCGGGTCGCGGCACAATTCCGCGTGTTGATGTGACGCTGGATGGTGGCATTAATTGGCACCAAGCGCGCATGTCAGGGCCATCCTTAGACAAGTCCATGCATCGCTTCTATTTCGAATTTGATTGGGATGGGCGGCCCTTGCTGTTGCAAAGCCGGGCCCATGACAGCACGGGCTATGTGCAGCCCACCAAGGAAATGCTGCGCCATGTGCGCGGCGAGAACTCCATCTACCACAATAACGGGATCCAGACTTGGGCGGTGGATGAAAACGGCAATGCGGAAAATGTGGAGGTTGGATAAGATGAATAAGGTAATCAGTCTTTCCGCAGCCCTGTTGATGGGGGGCGCAACCTTTGCGCTTGCTGAGAATGCGGCCCCCTCTAGGGATGGCGGCTATGGTTTGGGTCGCACCGCTTTGCCCGAAGAAATCGCGGCATGGGATATTGATGTGCGCCCCGATGGTCTGGGCCTGCCCGTTGGGTCGGGTGATGTGTTCACGGGCGAAGAATTATGGATTGATAATTGCTCGGCTTGCCATGGTGACTTTGGCGAGGCCCGTGGCCGTTGGCCCGTGATTGCAGGTGGTTTTGGCACTTTGCAAGGCGAAGACCCCAACAAGACAGTCGGGTCATATTGGCCTTATCTGTCGACTGTGTGGGATTATGTCCACCGCGCGATGCCCTATGGTAATGCTCAGAGCCTCAGCAATGATGAGGTCTACGCGATTGTGGCCTATATCATGTATTCCAACGATCTCGTGGATGACGATTTCGAATTGTCGAATGACAATTTCCTCGAGGTGCGTTTGCCCAATGAAGAGAATTTCTTCATGGATGACCGCGCCGAGGTGGAATTGCCCATGTTCAGCGAAGCGGTCTGTATGGAAAACTGCGCCGAGAGTGTCGAGATCACGGCACGCGCGGCGGTTTTGGATGTAACCCCAGAAACCGAGGGCGATGCCGCCGCCGTTGAGGTGGTTGAGGTTGCCGCCGCCGCCGAAGAGGCCGCGCCCGCAGATACAGGCCCAAGCCCAGAATTGATTGCCGCAGGTGAGGAAGCCTTCCGCGCCTGTCGCTCTTGCCACCAAGTGGGCGAGGGGGCGCGCAATGGTGCGGGGCCGCAGCTTAACGGCATCTATATGGCAACCGCGGCCCATGCCGAAGGGTTCCGCTATTCCCCTGCCTTTGAACAGGCCCGCGCCGATGGTCTGGTGTGGGATGATGAGGCACTGACTGCCTATCTGATGGATCCGCGCGGATATCTTCCAAATAACCGCATGGCCTTCCGTGGATTGCGGGATGCGGCAGATGCCGAGGCCATTATCGCTTATCTGCGCACCGAAGGTGGGGAGTAGGCGATGGCGAAACAAGGGCTCTTTGCCTTTGCTTTGATGTCTTGGGCAATGCAATCCTCCCCCGCAATGCCCGAGGGTGACCCGGCTGCGGGGCAGGCGGCGTTTCGCCCCTGCGCCGCATGTCACATGATTGGGGATGGTGCAATCAATCGCGTGGGCCCGCATCTGGATGGTTTGATGGGTCGCCCCGTTGGGGGGCTTTCGGATTACCGCTATTCTGATACGCTGACCGAGGCGGGCAATGAGGGCGAGCTTTGGACAGAAGACCGCCTCAACCGCTTTCTTGAAGATCCTCAAGGGTACTATCGTGGCACTCGTATGGTGTTTCGCGGGATCAGCGACCCCGACAGCCGTGCAGATTTGGTAGCCTATATCGTAGCGGAGGCGGGTAATTATGACAGTACGGCCACTCCAACAAGCACAGAGGATGTGCCCCCAGAAATCGCAGCGATTTTGGCGATTGAGGGCGATTATGCCTATGGTGAGTATCTGTCATCAGAATGCACCGCCTGTCATGCGGCGCAATCGGGCGGCGATATTCCGTCAATTGTTGGCCTTGCGCCCTCAACATTCGTACATTCGCTAATGAGCTACAAAATTGGTCAGCGTGAGCATCAAGTAATGACCATGATTGCCAATAGGTTGGGAGATGAAGAGATCGCTGCTCTGGCAGCATACTTTACGACCGTTGAATAGTAATGTTCAACTAAACCGGTGACCAAAAGGGAGGAATTTGGAATGCCACTTGATAGAAGACAGTTTCTAGGTAGCGCAGCTGCGGTTTCTGCTACCTTGGCTACGCCGATGCTCGCTCGAGCGCAAGCTGCACCCAACGTTGTTGTGATTGGTGGTGGCGCAGGTGGTGCCACAGCTGCTCGCTACATTGCGAATGGCAGCCAGGGCGCTATTAACGTGACATTGGTTGAGCCAACTCGCAGTTACTACACCTGCTTTTTCTCGAATTTGTACTTAGGTGGGTTCAGAGAAATTGATAGCCTAGGCCACAGTTACGGCACTTTGGCTGCCGATTATGGAATCAATGTCGTGCATGATTGGGCAGTAGATGTAGATCGACAGGCGAAAACGGTAACACTTGCCGGTGGTGCATCGCTTAGTTACGACCGTTTGGTGTTGAGCCCTGGCATCGATTTCATTGAAGACAGTGTCCCAGGTTGGTCCTTAGCGTCTCAAAACGCTATGCCTCATGCCTACAAAGCGGGCAGCCAAACCGAGCTATTGAAGGCTCAACTGGCCAACATGCGCGAAGGCGGCGTATTTGCAATGGTAGCGCCGCCCAACCCATACCGCTGCCCTCCAGGGCCATACGAGCGAGTGTCAATGGTCGCTCATATGCTGAAGGAAACAAATCCAACAGCTAAGATCTTGATCGTCGACCCAAAAGACAAGTTTTCAAAACAGGGTTTGTTCGAAGACGGTTGGCAACGCCATTATAATGGAATGATCGAAAGGATTGGCCCTGATTTTGGGGGAGCAAACGTGTCCGTCGATCCAAGCGCGATGACTGTTTCAATTGATGGCCAAGTGGAACAAGTTGACGTTTGCAACGTGATACCTGCGATGCGTGCGGGCCGGATCGCGGAAATAGCGGGTGTTACTGATGGTAACTGGGCGCCTGTCTCAGCATATAATCTAGCATCTAGAATTGATGAAAATGTTCATGTTCTGGGCGATGCCGCTGCACAAGGTGATATGCCGAAGTCAGGTTTTTCTGCAAACAGCCAGGCAAAAGTTTGCGCCAATTCTATTGTTGCTGATCTTGCAGGCGGCCGAGCGTTCCCCGCACGTTTTGCGAATACCTGCTGGTCTCTGATTGATACAAATGATGGTATCAAAGTTGGTGCAACCTACGAAGCGACCGATGAAAAAATCGCAAAAATTGACGGGTTCGTTAGCCAAGTGGATGAGGACGCTGCCACCCGCGAGGCTACCTATCGGGAAAGCCTTGGTTGGTATGACGCGATTACTGAAGATATGTTTGGCACTGCCTGACATAACACCATCAGAAGGGCAGGGGCGTAGAGCGCCCCTGCCTGCCATTTGTTAAAGGACTACGGCTTATGTCGTGCTGCACTGCCCCCCGTCTCTTTGTTGGTCTTATGACTGGCCTTGTTGCAGCTCTGGCTGCACAAGAGGCCTGCGCGCAAGAGGCGGTGTTTTTCGATTATTACGGCAATTTCGAAGATGCTACCTTTGCGGTGGAGAACACCATTATCGGGCGCGGCTTGGTCATTGATTATCGCTCATATACGGGCGATATGCTGAACCGTACCGCCGCTGATATCGGCAGCGATGTGGTGATTTTTGATAAGGCAGATATTTTCTTATTTTGCTCCGCAGCTGTGTCGCGCCGCGTGATGGAGGCGGATCCTGCGAATATCGCGCATTGCCCCTATAATATCTTTGTTACTTCAAAGGATGGTGTCGTGCAAATTGGTCACCGCACCTATCCCGATGGGCCTATGCAAGAGGTCGAGGCATTGTTGGACGCGATCATCCTAGAGGCGCGCGACCAATGAGCGGCTATGATTACGATAAATTTTTTGCGACTAAAATCGACAGGCTGCGCACCGAAGGCAATTACCGCTATTTCGCGGATATTGAACGCAAGCGGGGCGCTTTTCCCCATGCCCAAAACTACCACAAGGGCGGCACGCGGGACATCACGGTGTGGTGTTCAAATGATTACCTAGGTATGGGTCAACACCCTGATGTGATTGCCGCGATGCAAGACGCGCTTCAGCGCACGGGCGCGGGTGCGGGCGGCACGCGCAATATCTCGGGCACAACCCACGCCCATGTCGCGCTTGAGGCGGAATTGGCAGATCTGCACTGCAAAGAGGCCGCGCTGTTATTTACCTCAGGCTATGTGTCAAATTGGGCGGCCCTTGGAACATTGGCCGCGCAAATCCCTGATTGTGTTGTTCTGTCAGATGCAGGCAATCATGCCTCGATGATTGAAGGCATCCGTCATTCGCGCGCGCAAAAGATCATTTGGGCGCATAATGATTTGGCGGATCTCGAGGCGAAACTGGCGGCCCTGCCGCCAGAGCAGCCCAAATTAATAGCCTTTGAATCGGTTTATTCGATGGATGGCGATATTGCCCCCATCGCCGCGATTTGTGATTTGGCAGATCGCTATGGCGCGATGACCTATCTCGATGAGGTGCATGCCGTCGGTCTTTACGGGCCACGCGGCGGCGGGATTGCCGAAGCGTTGGGGTTAATGGATCGTCTGACTGTGATTGAGGGCACGCTTGGCAAGGCTTACGGCGTGATGGGGGGGTATATTGCGGCCAGTGCCGCATTGGTTGATTTCATCCGCAGTTTTGCCAGTGGCTTTATCTTTACCACCGCTTTGCCGCCCGCGGTTGCGGCTGGGGCCTGCGCTGCTGTGCGCCACCTTAAAAAAAGCCAGACAGAACGCGCGGCTCATCAGGAGCGGGTATCAGACTTGCGCGTGCGCCTGGATGCAGCGGGAATTCCTCATCTTGCCAATGACAGTCATATCATTCCCGTCATGGTTGGTGATCCGGTGAAATGCCGCTATATCTCAGACAGGCTCTTGGATGAGCATGGCATCTATATCCAGCCGATCAACTATCCCACAGTCCCCAAAGGCACAGAGCGCCTGCGCATCACCCCAAGCCCTGTTCACGACGCAGATGCGATGAATCATTTGGTCAAGGCCCTGTCTGATCTTTGGGCGGAGTGTAAATTGGCGCAAACAGCGCGCGCCGCGCAATAGATTTACATAGATTATCGAGGCAGCGCAAAGCCGCCCCGCTATGAATTAATTTACTTAATCATGTTGCATCTGTGGGCGCACCAAAGCCCGATAGATATCTTCCATCTTCACCTTGCCGATGATTTTGGTGGCATCGTTCGGGTCAGAGACGGCAAAGGTGCCATCAATGCGGCCCTTATGGGCGTTGATGACCGCCTCTAGCGTATCATCGCCCCGCACGACATCACCGCAGCCGCGCTTTGTCTCGGCGGGGCTCATGATGGATTTCACCTTCAAAACGCGCGCGCGGTTGATGTCTTGGATGAATTCCTCAATGTAGCGTGCAGCGGGGCGCAGCAATATCTCCTGCGGGTCACCCTGCTGCACGATATAGCCGTCTTTCAAAACTACCAAGTGATCGGCCAGTTTCAACGCCTCGTCCAAATCATGAGTGATGAAGATGATGGTCTTGTGCAGGTCACGTTGCAATTCCAACAGCAAATCTTGCATCGAGGTGCGGATCAGCGGGTCAAGCGCGGAAAATGCCTCGTCCATCAGCATCACATCGGCGTTTGAGGTTAAAGCGCGGGCCAGACCCACGCGCTGCTGCATCCCGCCTGAAAGCTGGCTTGGATAGCTGTCTTCCATCCCTTCAAGACCCACACGGGCCAACCACTTGCGCGCCTCATTCTCGGCTTGTTTGATATTCTCGCCGCGCGCCTCGGGCGCAAGGATTGTATTGGCCAAGACGGTGCGGTGGGGCAAAAGCGCAAATTTCTGGAACACCATCGACATAGACCGCCGCCGCAAATCGCGCAGCGCCTCCTCATCCATGGCCAGAATATCTGTGCCATCGAGAAAGATCTGCCCTGAGGTCGGTTCGATCAATCGGTTGAGGTGGCGGATCAGCGTGGATTTGCCAGAGCCAGACAGGCCCATCACCACGGTAATTTGCCCCTCGCGCATGTCCACGTTGATATTATTCAACGCCAGAACATGCCCCGTTTCCTGCATTAAGGCGGATTTGTCGATGCCATCATAAACCTTGTCCTGCACGGCGCGTGGATTGTGGCCGTAGATTTTGAATAGGTTTTGCACCGAGATTTTCACGTCACCCAAAGCCATGGTTTCTTAGTCCCTTCTGCGGTGCTTATGATTTGTTCGACTTGTCGATACGTGCCAAGGCGGCCTTGGAGACGCGATCAAGCATAATCGCGATCAACACGATGCCAAAACCCGCCAAAAAGCCAACACCAAGGCGCAGGTTGTTGATGCCATCGAGAACCAATGTTCCCAGACCCGGGGCTGACACGAGCGAGGCAATCACCACCATCGCAAGGCTCATCATGATCGTTTGGTTCACACCCGCCATGATATTGGGCAGGGCAAGCGGGATTTGCACGCGATAGAGTTTCTGGCGATCCGTTAAACCAAAGGCTGTGACCGCCTCCATTACATCGCGATCCACAAGGCGAATGCCCAAATTGGTCAGGCGAACCACAGGCACAATCGCATAGAGGATAATCGCAAGACCATAGAGCTTGGGTTCGGTGATATTGAACAAGAAAATGAGGGGGATCAGATATACAAAGGTCGGCAAGGTTTGCAGCATATCCAAAATCGGGATTATTGCGTTTTGGAACCTGTCTGAGCGCGACATGGCAATTCCAAGCGGCACCCCGAAGGCCACGCACAACACCGTACAAACAAATATGATCGACAGGGTTTGGATGGCGAATTCATAGTAATCGACGAAGAGTAAAAACAAGAAAGACGTCGCCACGATGCCCGCGACCTTGTAGGAATTCGACAAAAGCTTGGCCACCAAGATTAAAAGCGGCACCAAAATCCACCACGGCATTTCCACAAACAGCGTTAAAGCGCCATCTAGCGCCCATGACAGGGGCTGGGTCAGCGGATCAAGAATAGTGCGCAGGGCGGGGCGTATGTAGAGGAAACCATCTTCTAATGCGGCGGTGAAGTCCCGTGTTTTTGGAAAGGCGGCACAGGCCTCGTTAAGTGTATCAAGCGAAGGAAAGGGTAAATCCCATGGGTTTGGCGCTTCGTTGCGCAAAGATGACAATGACAAAAGTGGCCCGCTATCGGTTTTGCAGGCGTCTGTCATGCCAAGCGCGCTGAATATCCAATCATACGCCATAAGTTACCCTCCTTGCAAAAATGAGAGAGGTCAGCGCCCTGCGGCGCTGACCTTTGTCATTGGTTTTGGATTATTGCAGAAGCGCTGAAACGCGCGTAGCTGCATCCTCTGACATCCAGCCAAGGATCATGTCGCTGTGGTTGGTTAAAACCCAGGCCGCAGCTTCATCAGCAGATGCGCCGTTTTCTTCGGCCCATGCTAGCATCGAACTGACAATATTATTGGGCATTTCCATATTGCGCATAAAATCAGCAACGTCTGGCTCGCGTTCGGCCAAATCTGCAGTGACAGCGTTAACAACAGTAGCCGCAGGGAAATCTGACGGCCCCCAAGTTGCAGGGTCTGCATCTGCGTTTTGATTAATCGCATGCTGTGGGCCGTCAATTGGGCCAAGGTCAACCTTGGTCAGATCATATTTCCCCAAGATCGCAGTTGGACCCCAGTAATAGCCGAACCACGGTTCGCCAGCTTCGTCTGCTGCTGCGATTGATGCAGCAAGGTTTGCGCCAGAGCCGTGATCAAACACTTCGATCCCGTTTCCTTCAAGATCAAATACAACTTTTAACGCATCGTTTACAATGCGGCAGCCCCAACCAACGGGGCAATTGTTAAAGCGCCCACCAACCAATTCGGCATTGGCCAAGACACCTTCGATTGTGGCAAGTTCAGGATTAGCTTCGACAGCAGCGGTGGAAATCCACCAACCTTCTTCTCCACCGTTTGAGAATGTGTTCGAGGCTGTGATGACTTTACCTTCAGCTTCAAGACCAGCATACACAGTGGCTGAGTTTACCCAAACCTCGGGAACAATATCCGGCTGACCATTTTCAGCTAGCGATGTAACCGCAGGTACTGTGTCAGTTGGAACGATAGTAACTTCGCAGCCATAACCTTGCTCAAGAACAAACCCGGTAAGCGCTGCAAGGGCCTCACCTGAAGCCCAACCCATTGCGCCAACGCTGACTTGACCGCAAGCATAGGCACCACTTGTGGACAACATAAGCGCAGCCACTGACGTGTAAGCAAATTTCTTCATTTTAACGTATCTCCCAGATGATGTTGTAAGTTCACAACGAACTTGTAAGTTTTCAGGTTCTTCAACCGACACTTCGCGTGCGATAGCGACATTGGCGGTTTTAGTTTTCGACTTCGGTACAAAATCTGCGCCTAAGTCGAGTTCTGGCATGAAATTGCATGCCGGTCTCGGCACGAAGGTCAACGATGTGAGGCTGAACCTTGCGTGCAAACTGTATTTTTTGCCGAGAGCCCAAAGGTCGCGCCATACTGTTTTAGCGGAGGGCTCTTCGGGTTCGTTATGTTTAGTCATTATCGCTCAGGCCTGCGCCTGCCCCCGTCTCGCGTGATTGCGCAGTTGCGGGCACCGTTGTCTCCAGCGCAAAGCGATCCAAATCTGCGTAGGTCTCGGGAGTTATCGTTTGGAGATATGGCGCGCGCGGTACAGATGCGCCATAACGGCTTGGCTTGGCACAGAGGGTTAGGGTCGCGTCGCGCGCGTGATCTGCAAATTGGGTGATTTCGTTGGCGTCCAATGGGAAAAGGCCTCCAAAAACAAGTGCCGCTTTTGGTGTCGAAATTTGCACTGCACGGCCTTCGCGGGCCGCTAGCCCGTCCAAAAATGGCAGCAGCATCAGCGGCTCGGCCACAGTGGCAAGCGTCAAGGGGTGTGGCCCAAAAAGGCCTTGGGGGCTCGTCCCGAGATCACAAATCAGCGCGCCCGTTGTGACAGGGCAAAGCGGTGCGCCAGCTTGCCCCCAAACGCCTCCGTTAATCTCGGTCATCTGTGGCAGACCCAAAACCGCCTGCGCGGCACATAACGCAAGTGCAGGGCCTGCGCCGTTGATGCCCCATTGCGCTAAAGTCGCCAAACTTGCGCCGAATTCCTCGGCCAAGCCCCAAGAATAGCCCGCGCCGCGCGCGGCCTTAATGCCCAAGCTGGCCCATTCCCCCGCGCTAAGCTGCATCTGCTCCCCCATGCGCGGGTGCGCAGATATGTTCAGGGAAAACTTGCCCCGCAAAGAGGCTGATGCGCAGCCATTTATCCGAGCGCGGATCAAAGTGATTGGCCCCAAAAAAGGCCAGCTTATAGCGCATCATGTCAATGGGCAGGATGTCAGCGCCGATGAGGTTTTCGCGAATCTCGCCATAATCGCGCCCCGCCAACCATTGTAGGCGGCGCAGAATTTGGCGGTGTTCGGGATGGGCCAAAAGAAACGCATAGGCGGGCGTGGCATCAGGGTAGGCGGCCATCGCGTCATAGGCCTTACGGATCAAATCGGCGATGCCAAGCGGGGCTTCACGGGTTGCGCCCTCTTCCTCGAAGCGCGCGCCGAGGCGGGGTTCAAGCTTTTCTTCCGAGACATACCAGAACCGCGCTCGTGCTTCTTGGGTTGAGAAGTCATAGGACAAGGCCCAGTCGTAACGGCCCTCAATCGCGCGGCGCAGATCGCCAAGCCGCGCTTGCCCCTCAATCGGGGGGGCGGGTGGCTCGTCTGCGCGCAGCGACATTTCCAAATCGTCAATCACCGCGCCGCAGGGTTCAAGCAGGATCGACAAGAGCATTTCTTGCCCCTCAAGGCTAAGATGCGCTTCCCCCCAATGCCATATCGCATTCCATGGCAGGTCTTTCACACAATGTCCGCGGCCTGTGGTTAGATGATGATGGAGCTTTTCTAAATCCCCCCGCAGATCTGCCAATTTGGCAAGTTGCACAGGGTGATTTGAACGCCATGTCGCGCCCGTGTCGCGCGCGGCCTCGCAGCCCGCGATCAGCGAGCGCAAATCGGCCTCTGACATCCGTCTTTGGCCGCGCACCCGTGCAAGCGCTGTTTCGCGCACCCGCACCCAAGCGTCCAAAAGGGCAGGGTGACGCACCAAGAACGGGGCCATGCCAAGACCTGTAGAATTTCCCACCCCAAGACTGAGGGCCAATGCGGGCGCAAGCGTTGTGGCCTCTGCCCCGCCTTTGGCGCGGGCCAGATGATTTACAAGGTCGATGGTAAAGCTGCGGGTCAGCCAAACCGACATCATCTCGGCTTGGAACGGCGCGCATAATTCTGGCCGCGTGGCAATATCGGCATTTTCCGCCGCCCCGAATTTGGACGAGCCATAAACGGCGGTTGTGCGCATTAAATAGCCCACCTCATCAAGCGCATCGCGTTCTGGCTGTTGGCCCGTGGCCAAGCGGGCCACAACATGATCAAACAACCTGACCGACCGATTGGCGCGGCTGAGGGATAATTCCCTCGGGCTGATGCGCCCTGCCTCTTGCAGGGGCACATTGGCGCTTAGCCGCGTGATATCATCTGCGGTGGGGATACCATCAAAGAGGGTAAAGGTGGCATCCCACGCAGTCGCAATCACCCGATCCGAGCGTTGATCTGCGGGCAGATCATGGGCAAAGGCCACAAGGCTATAACTGCGTTTAGGCCCGTGAAGGCAATAGACGGCATACCCAACACCGTTTTCGTCAAGATCAAAGATATGCCGCTCAAACCGCCACCCTTCGGTTTCAATGCGGCGCAGCAAGATGCGCAGAAATGACAGCCGCGTGGGGTGGGCTGATCCCATCCGCGCGAGGCGCATGACCGTATCAGGCGCCCGCAGCGCAATCGGCGCAAGGCCCATAATATGGGGCGCCGCCCGATCCATCATTGCGCGGCCTTTGTATTGGGGACAGCCTGCACAGCGGGTGTGAAACTTTCGCCGAAAAAGCGCTGCCAATTTCCACCCATGATTGCTGCGACATTGCCCGAGTCAAACCCCGCTGCGCGCAGGCCTGCGGCCAAACGGCCAAAATCGCGATTGTCGGCAAAGAAATCAGGCATTGGCGGGAACCCCGCCTGCGCGGCACTGCCTTCGCCATAGTCGATATTTTTCGTCCAACGCCCGACCCGCATCCATTCGACCACGCTGTCGGGTTGATCTTGGCATAGATCCGTTCCAATGCCGATCTGTGAGACGCCCATCAAATCGGCGGCCCGCGCAACCATGTCGCAGAAACTTTGCAAGCTACAGGCAGACCCGCCCTTCAGGTGATGGGGATAGATCGAAAAACCAAGCATCCCCCCCGACTGGCCAAGCGCGCGCAAGAGATCATCGGATTTATTGCGCAAGGCAGGGTGCCAACTGGCCAGATTTGCATGGGTGATTGCAATCGGGCGAGTGGAGTGTTCCATCGCCTCAAAAGTCGAGCGCTCGCCCGAATGGCTCATGTCGATGACCAGACCCACGCGGTTCATCTCGGCCACCACCTCGCGCCCCATGCGAGTGAGGCCTGTATCCTCGGCCTCATAGCAGCCCGTGGCAAGCAGGGATTGGTTGTTATAGGTCAATTGCATGAACCGCAGACCTAAGCGATGCAGCACCTCGACCAACCCAATGTCATCTTCGATGCAGGAGGGATTTTGCGAGCCAAAGAAAATTGCCGTGCGTCTTGAGGCCCGCGCGCGGGCAATATCGCTTGCATCAAAGCCTTGAAAAATCAGGTCTGGATAGGTTTCGAACCAGCGGTTCCATTTTTCGATATTGAGAACCGTTTCACGGAAATTCTCGTGATAGGTGATGGTGACATGCACCGCATCCACCCCGCCTTCGCGCATCTGGCGAAAGACTTTTTCCGACCACTTGGCATATTGCAGCCCGTCAATCAGCGGGTTTTGCACGGGATGCATCGCACCTGTTTCACTCATTCCAAATCCCCCGTGACCCCAAGGTACGAGGTTTTGACTGTCGTGTAAAACTCTGCGGCATAGCGGCCTTGTTCGCGTGGCCCGTAGGAGGATGCCCCCCGTCCCCCGAAAGGCACATGGTAATCTGTGCCTGCGGTGGGAAGGTTCACCATCACGCAGCCCGCCCGCATGTGCGCGCGGAAATGGGCGGCGCGGGCAAGGCTTTTGGTCATGATCCCTGCGGTGAGACCAAATTCGCTGTCATTGGCAACGTCTAGCCCTTCGGCATAGCTGCCCACCTTAATCGCCGATGTGATGGGGGCAAACATTTCTTCGCGGTTGATCCGCATATCATTGCGGGTCTTGGCAAAGACCGCAGGGCGCATGAAATAGCCTGTGGTTTCCGCATCAGCGCGGGTTCCGCCACATAAAAGCTCGGCCCCTTCGGATTGGCCTAGGGCGATATAATCAAGATTGCTGTTAAGCTGGGCTTCGCTCACCACAGGGCCGATTTGCGTGGCGCTGTCTAGGGCGGGGCCAACCACGAGCTTATTTGTGGCCGCGACCAATTTTTCGACAAAAGCATCGTGGATTTTCTCGTGCACAATCAAACGCGAGGCGGCGGTGCATTTTTGACCCGTGCCCCCGAAAGCCGCATTCACACTATGGGCCACAGCCAGATCAAGGTCGCAATCCTCCATCACGAGCATAGGGTTCTTTGATCCCATTTCCATTTGCAGCTTGGTCATATTGGGAATGGCTGATGTGGCAATGGCACGGCCCACGGGAACCGAGCCTGTAAAGCTTATGGCATCCACCGCGGTACTTTCCACCAAAGCCTGTCCAATCGTGCCCCCTGCGCCCATAACCAAGTTGAACAGGCCTTTGGGAATGTTTTGGCGGGCGATGATCTCGGTCAGCATCACGGCGCTTGCAGGGGTCAGGTTGGCAGGCTTCCAGATCACGGCATTGCCAAAGGCCAATGCAGGTGCGATTTTCCACGCGGGCGTTGCAATTGGAAAGTTCCAGGGGCTGATGATCGCCACAACGCCTACAGGTTCGCGGCGCACATCCACCTCAATGCCGCCGCGCACACTTTCGGCATGGTCGCCTTGATTGCGCAGCGCCTCTGCTGCGAAATAGGTAAAGAATTGGCCTGCGCGATAGGCCTCACCGCGACCTTCAGCGCGCGGTTTTCCCTCCTCGCGGGAAATTATCTCGCCCAGTTCATCGGCCCGTGCCATCATCTCTGTGCCGATTGCCATCAACACATTGTGCCGTGCCTCAATGCCCATGGCCCACCATTCGGCCTGTGCACGCCGCGCCGCGGCCAAGCTTTCGGTCAAATCTTCATGACTGGCTTGGGCGAAATGGCCAATCACATCGCTGGTGTCAGATGGGTTGATATTCGCAATCTGCGCTACGCCATCGCGCCACATGCCATCGATGAAATTCTGACCCTGCATAAACTTGTCCCTTGTTACCGCGCGTTCAGCCTAGACAGGGGGATATACTTCAGGCAATCTCAAATTATTGAAATAAATTTCAAGAATTCTGAACTATGATCAAGTTAGAGATGTTGCGCGTGTTTTTGGCCGTGGCCGAAGAGGGGGCCTTGGCGCTTGCGGCCCAGAAATTGGGGCGCACGCCATCGGCCCTGTCGATGGCTCTGTCACAGCTTGAGGCCCAAGTGGGCGCGCCCCTCTTTGAAACGGATCGCAAAAATCGCCTCACCCCTTTGGGACGTTTGGTGTTGGAGGAGGCGCGGCGCGCCGCCAATTCCTATACCCGCAGTCTCGATGCCATAGCGCGCCATGCGCGATCTTTGGCGGGAACTGTGCGGGTCATGGCGGTGCCTTCTGCGACCATCACGCTTTTGCCGCGCGCGGTTTTGGCCTTTTCGCAGGCCCGTCCTGATGTGCGCCTTGATATTCGCGACAGCGACACCGCCAGTGTGATTGCACAAGTGGCAATGGGCGAGGTGGATATTGGGATAATCTCGCAATCCCCGCGTGCCAATGCTGCGCCATCCGTTGAGGCGGAGCTCCTTTTGAGCGACCCTTTGGGGATTGTCGCGCGCCATGACGGGCGATTTGCGCAGAAAACCAAGGGGCGCGGCGTCCAATGGCAAGATTTGATCCACGAGCCGCTGATTGCCAACCCGCTTTGCGATCTGGTGGATCACCCCAGCGTGACCGAAGGATTGCAAGATTGCCGCATTGAGGCGCGCAATACCACGGCACTTTTGGCATTTGTGCGGGCGGGTATCGGGATCACGATTTTGCCCCAAACCGCGATGGCCGAAGCCGATCCCGCCTTGCGCTTCTTTGCCCCTAATGATCCGCATAGCCGCCGTGAGCTGTGTAAAATAAGGAACTGCGCCGCCCATCTTAGCCCTGTGGCGCAGTCATTTTGGGACTTGCTTGCACCCCCTGCGCCAAGCCCTTAGCCTTTGACAAAACGACCATAGGGAGGGCGGCCATGGCGCAAGTGGCGATCAGCGAGATTGAAACCGTGACCAAAGCCGCGCTCATGGCCCATGGGGCGGGCGCATGGCAGGCGGGGGAGGTGGCCCGCGCCACTGCCCATTCCGAGGCGCATGGCAATGTGATTTGCGGCCTGCAATATGTCGAAAGCTATTGTGTGCAATTGTCCTCTGGGCGTGTTGATGGGCAGGTCATGCCTGTTGTTAGCCGTCCAAAGGCGGCTGCGATCTTGTCGGATGCGCGGCTTGGTTTTGCCCAACCCGCCTTTGCCGCGGCCAAAGATCAATTCTGCGATCTGGTGGATGAAACAGGCGTGGCCATGCTGGCCGTGGCGCAAAGCCATACCTGCACCTCGCTTGGTTATTTTACCGAACAAATCGCGCAAGCGGGCAAGCTGTGCATCGGCTTTACCAACGCCTCGCCCGTTGTGGCGGCGCCAAATGGCAAGCGGCGCGTCATCGGCACCAACCCCATCGCCATGTCCGTGCCTGATGGGCAAGGGGGGCTGTCGGTGCATTTTGATTTCTCAACCTCGGCCGTGGCTTTGGGGAAAATCACCATGGCGAAATATGCAGGCGAGAAGATCCCATTGGGTTGGGCCGTAGATGCCGAAGGCCGCCCAACAACCGATCCCGAAGCGGCCTTGCAAGGCGCATTGTTGAGTGCGGGCGGCTATAAGGGGTGGGGGTTTGGCATTATGGCCGAGGTCTTGGCCGCTGCGATGACGGGCTCGGTCAATTCGTTGGATGTCGGGGGGCTGAAATTGCCAGATGGGCCGCCGCATAGATTGGGGCAATTCTATTTTGCGATGGATGCGAGCACATTTAGCGATCAGTTTGGCGCGCGGATCACGCGACTGTTGGAGGCTGTGGCCGAAGAAGAGGGCGCGCGTGTTCCAGGCCAAGGGCGGGTGCGGGAGACATCGGTGAATGTGCCTCAGGCCCTTTGGGATAAGATCACAGGATTGGCAGCCTAGCGCGCCACGAGACAGGAAGAGAACCCATGGATTTAACAGTTTACCTTTCGGGCGAGATTCACACGACATGGCGCGAGGAGATCATCGCCGCCTGTGCCGAAGCGGGTCTGTCTGTTCGCTTTACCGCGCCTGTGACCGATCACGCCGCTAGTGATGATTGCGGCGTGGCCATTTTGGGAGCTGAGGATCAGAAATTCTGGCACGATCACAAAGGCGCAAAGATAAACGCCATTCGCACCCGTAAGGCGATTGCAGATGCCGATATCGTGGTTGTGCGCTTTGGTGAAAAATACAAACAATGGAACGCCGCCTTTGACGCGGGATATGCTGCGGCCTTGGGCAAGTCGCTGATTGTGGTGCATGGAGCAGATCATCAACACGCGCTAAAAGAGGTTGATGGGGCGGCCTTTGCCGTTACTGAGACGCCCGCACAGGTTGCGAAAATTCTGGCCTACGTGATTGACGGCACCCTTTAGATGCTTTTCTACGCTTGGCAGCGCCACGGTGCTTTCGTATATGGGCTCCAAAGTGACGCTCGTGCCGTGCACATTCCGTGACGGGGGCTGCGCATTTTCTGGAGTGAATAAATGGATTTCATGACGGCGGAATTCGCCATCGTGGCGGTAATGCTGCTTGCAGCGGGTGCAGTGACGGGCGTGCTCGCGGGGCTATTCGGCGTAGGTGGGGGCGCGATGATTGTGCCTGTGCTTTATGAGGTGTTTGGCTTCTTGGGCCTCTCAGATGAGGTGCGGATGCCGTTGGCGGTTGGCACCTCACTCGCCATTATCATTCCTACCTCAATCCGCTCTTATATGGGCCACCGGGCACGCGGAGCGGTAGACGAGGCGCTGTTGAAATCATGGGCGCTGCCCATTCTGGCAGGTGTGCTGATCGGCGCGGGTTTGGCCCGTTTTGCACCGCCATTCATCTTTCAGATCGTTTTTGTCGTGGTGGCGGGGGCCAATGCGATCAAGATGATCTCTGGTGCAAAGAAATGGGATTTGGGCGCTGATTTGCCCACGGGGGCCGGGCTTTATTCCTATGGTGGTTTGATTGGCCTTTTGTCGGCCCTGATGGGGATCGGTGGGGGTCAGATTTCGAATATGATCATGACATTGCATGGCCGCCCCATTCATCAGGCGGTGGCCACATCGGCAGGGATTGGGGTTTTGATCTCGGTCCCCGGCGCGATTGGCTATATGATCGCGGGCCTCGGCCAAGAGGGTTTACCGATGGATGCCATCGGATATGTCTCTTTCTTGGGGATGATCCTGTTTGTGCCAACCACCTTTCTGACTGCTAATTTGGGTGTGAAATTGGCACATAGCCTGTCGCGGCGGCATTTGGAATTGGCCTTTGGCCTCTTCCTTGCGTTGGTCTGTTTGCGCTTTGTTTATGCGATTTTAACGGGCTAATCGGGTACCACCAAGGGTAGCAGCAATGCAGCATAAATACGCTTCTATAAGATAGGTTGCAGATCTCATGCCCCTTGGCAGTGTTGAAAACGCTATCATATTCATAGAGTTGCGTATGGATGATTTCACTTGATAAGAAAATTCTATCTTGGTCTTTCTTATTGCATAGGTGACTTGGCCTAAGGGGCAAAAGCGGCGCAAATAGGCCATTAGAGGTCGCAGGGCGTGCATGATTTATCACAAAACCCCCGCAGCATAGATGGTAATCGCGATCACGCATGGGGCCCTTGGCCATGGAAGATGTGTTTGACTACACTATTGCACCTATTTTGGGGCGGCGTGCCGTGTTGGGCATGGTTGTGTTGCAATCCGATGAAACGCTAGAACACGATCTGCGCCGTATCTTGCCTCAAGAGGAAGTGGCCCTGTATATCAGCCGTGTCCCCAGTGCTGAAACCGTCAGTTCAGACAGTCTTGCTGCGATGGAGGGGCATCTAAGCGATGCCGCCGCCCTTATGCCGCCCGCTTTGGATTTTGATGTATTGGGATATGGTTGCACCTCGGCGACATCGGTGATCGGGGCGGGGCGGGTGGCTGAATTGCTGCGCAAAGGATGCCCCGCAACCCATGTGACCGACCCGCTTTCGGCGCTCGTGGCGGCCTGCCGTCATATGGGGATCACGCGCTTGGCGTTTTTGTCGCCCTATGTGCCCGAGGTCTCAAGCCGCCTGCGCGCCGCAGTCGCGGCACAAGGGGTAAAATGCCCCGTGTTCGGAACCTTTAACGAGGCGCGCGAACATGCAGTTGCGCTCATCGATGGCCCGTCTGTCACCCGCGCGGCAACGGCGCTGCTGCAACGGGGTGGGGCCGAAGCGGTATTTTTATCCTGCACGAATTTGCGCACCTTAGATGTCATTGATGCCATCGAGGCCGAGACAGGTGCCGTTGCCCTGTCGTCCAACCAAGTGATGGCATGGCATATGTGCCAATTGGCGGGGATTAGGCCCGCCTTGCGCGTGGGGCGCTTAATGGCTGAGCCCCTATTCGCCCGAAGTGCCGAATAGGGTGATCGCCCCACCCAGGAGGGCCATCGCAAAAAAGAACAGGCGCTTTGGCCAATTGCCCGCGCCTGCCGCCGCAATCGCGGCTTGCAGCGCGTAATAAAAGGCAAAGGCGCAGGAGGCATAGCCGATGATGGAAAACACATCGCCAACCCATGTAAGGATCAGCGCAACTGCGCCCAAAATGACATAGCCGTGGCGCGCACCGATGCGGTCGCGGGTCAATTCTGCCAGCAGCCCGCCTGATCCGCCCGTATCGGCCAAGGCGGCGCTGAACTGGGCACTCAAAGCCGCAATCATCAAAAGCGGAGCAAGGATTGGTGCCAAACGGCCCATCATGTCGATAATGGCTGTTTCAATGACAGCTTGCGGGGCGGGCGTAAAGATTAGGCTGAGGGGCAGAAGATAGGCCATATAGATCAGCGTGGCGATAAGCAGCGCCATATGCATGGCGCGGATCCGTAACGCGGGGGCATACTCTGCCCCCATATACCGCACCGTTTCGAAACCTTGCACGGTCACAATCAGCCCAAACCCCAAAAACAGGGCTGCGGGGCCCGTTTCTGTCGCGGGGGATAGGATCACACCCTGCCCATCGAGCATATCTGTGCCAAGCGCCAACCATAGCGCGCCGGAGGGTCGATTTTGCCAAGGGTGGCCAGATCAACAGACCCGCAACAGCCAAAGCAATGATCAGTATAAGTGCCGTTTGCATGCGCCTAGGGCTAGCAGGCAGGTCTGGTCCGTAAAAGATAAAAAACGCGCGCCCTTTTGGGGCGCGCGCCTGTCTTTTCTTACCCGCCTGCTTTATGCGGCCGCGTCAAAGCGGTCTGCATTCATCACCTTTGTCCACGCAGCGGCGAAATCATGCACGAATTTCGCGGCATTATCGTCTTGTGCGTAAAGTTCGGCATAAGCGCGCAGGATTGAGTTTGAGCCAAAAACCAAATCCACACGGGTGGCTGTCCATTTTGTTTCGCCTGTTTTGCGAGACACGATGTTGTAGAGGTTCGACCCTGCAGGTTCCCACTTATAGGCCATGTCGGTCAGCGCCGCGAAGAAATCGGTCGACAATGTGCCAACACGATCCGTAAACACCCCATGCGCGCTGCCGCCATGGTTGGTGCCAAGCACACGCATACCGCCAATCAATGCGGTCATTTGGGGCGCTGTCAGACCCAAAAGCTGCGCACGATCCAACATCAGCTCCTCTGGTTGCACGGTGTAATCCGCTTTCAACCAGTTGCGGAACGCGTCATGGACGGGCTCTAGCACTTCGAAGCTGTCGATATCGGTTTGCTCTTGGTTGGCGTCACCACGGCCTGGCGTGAAGGGCAGGGTGATTTCGACACCTGCGGCTTTGGCCGCCTGTTCGACACCGACATTACCCGCTAGAACGATAACATCCGCAAGGCTTGCGCCCGTTTCCGTGGCGATGGGTTCCAATGCGGTCAGCACCTTTTGCAGGCGGGCAGGCTCGTTGCCTTCCCAATCCTTTTGTGGGGCCAGACGAATGCGCGAGCCATTGGCACCGCCGCGCATATCAGACCCACGGAAGGTGCGCGCGCTGTCCCATGCGGTCGCGACCATCTCGGAGATGGACAGGCCCTTTGCCGCGATTTTCGCCTTGACCGCATCCACATCATAAGTCGTGGAGCCCGCAGGGATCGGGTCTTGCCAGATCAAATCTTCGGCAGGCACATCTGGCCCGAAATAACGCGCCTTTGGCCCCATATCGCGGTGGGTCAGCTTGAACCATGCGCGGGCGAAGGTTTCCGAGAAATATTCAGGATCGGCATAGAACTTTTCCGAAATCTTGCGATATTCGGGATCCATCTTCATTGCCATATCCGCATCCGTCATGATCGGGTTGTAGCGGATAGATGGGTCTTCGACATCAACGGGCTTGTCTTCTTCCTTGATGTTTACAGGTTCCCATTGCCATGCCCCTGCGGGGGATTTCTTCAATTCCCAGTCATAGTTCAGCAGCAAATGGAAATAGCCGTTATCCCATTTGGTGGGGTGGGTGGTCCAAGCACCTTCGATGCCCGAGGTGACAGTGTCGCGGCCTACGCCACGGGTGGTGTGGTTGTTCCAGCCAAGGCCCTGCTCATGCACATCGGCACCTTCAGGGTCAGCACCCAAATTGGCCGCATCACCATTACCATGCGCCTTACCCACTGTGTGGCCGCCTGCGGTCAGGGCCACGGTTTCTTCGTCATTCATAGCCATACGGGCAAAGGTCACGCGCACATCATGCGCGGTGCGCAGCGGATCGGGCTGACCATTCACACCTTCTGGGTTCACATAGATGAGGCCCATTTGAACCGCCGCAAGCGGGTTTTCCAATGTCTCAGACCCGCGATCTTCGGCATAACGCTCAGACCCCAGCCAATCTTTTTCTGCGCCCCAATAGATGTCCTTTTCAGGATGCCAAATATCGGCGCGGCCAAAGGAATAGCCAAAGGTTTTGAGGCCCATGGATTCATAAGCAATGTTGCCTGCGAGGATAAATAAATCCGCCCAAGATACTGAATTTCCGTATTTTTTCTTGATTGGCCACAGCAGGCGGCGGGCTTTGTCGAGGTTGGTGTTGTCGGGCCAAGAGTTCAAAGGCGCGAAACGCTGGTTGCCAGTGCCGCCGCCGCCGCGACCGTCAGCGGTGCGATAGCTGCCCGCCGCGTGCCAGGCCATGCGGATCATCAAGCCACCATAATGGCCCCAATCTGCAGGCCACCAATCTTGGCTGTCGGTCATCAGCGCGTGCATGTCTTTCTTCAGCGCATCGATATCGAGCTTTTCCAATTGCTTGCGGTAATCAAAAGCCTCGCCCATCGGATCGGTCTTGCGATCATGTTGGTGCAAAATGTCGAGGTTCAACGCATTTGGCCACCAATCGGTAACAGTTGTGCCAAGCGCGGTTTGCGCGCCATGCATCACGGGGCATTTGCCAATGTTATTTCCATCCATGAGGGCAGTCTCCTTTTGGGTTGTCTCATGCAGGCCCCATCATCGGGGTGCGGTTCTCGGTGATCAGAGGGCCGTTGCACGGATTCGCATGCAAACGGCGCTTAGGCTTGTTTTAGCATCAGTGAGCGATTAGTTTAATTTTGATTTTCTGATGTAGGCAATCAGTTTTTGTTATGGCTAATATCACCTTGAAACAGTTACGATATGCGGTCGCGGTGGCCGAGCATGGTCATTTTGGAAATGCGGCCGCCGCATCCGCGATCTCGCAGCCCGCTTTGTCCATGCAAATTCAAGCCTTAGAGGATGGTTTGGGTCTGGCCCTGTTCGAGCGCGCGGCCCGCCATGTGCGACCCACCCCGTTTGGGGTTGGATTCTTGGCGCGCGCGCAGCGGATATTGGCCGAGGTTGACGATTTGGGCGATAGCGCGCGTGCGGCGCGCGGTGATGATTTGGGCCGCCTGCGTCTTGGTGTGATCCCCACCATTGCGCCATATCTTTTGCCCCGTGTGGTGGGCTTGATGGGGCAGTATTACCCGCAGGCAAATTTGGCATTGCGTGAAACGATCACCCCGCGCTTGATATCGGAATTGTCCGAAGGGCGGTTGGACGCGGCGATTGTGGCCCTGCCCATATCTGAGCCCAGCTTTGAGGAGGTGGAGGTGTTTCAAGAAGATTTCATTCTTGTGCGCCCGCCCGAAGATTCGGGCAAGCCTGTGCCCGATGCCAATTCCCTGCGCGAAATGAAACTCCTTTTGTTGGAGGAGGGGCATTGCTTCCGCGACCAAGCCCTGTCTTTTTGCACGCTTGGCGCAAATACCCCGCGCGAGGTGATGGATGGCTCATCACTGTCAACGCTTGTGCAGATGGTGGGGGCGGGGATTGGCGTGACGCTTATCCCTGAAATGGCTGTGCCTGTTGAGACGCGCTCCGCGAGCGTGGCCTTGGCGCGGTTTCGCACCCCTGCGCCTGCGCGCAAAATCGGGGTTATTTGGCGGCGCACAAGCCCGCTTTCCAATCAGTTGCGCAAATTGGCCAATGTGGTGCGCGAGGCGGCAGAAACGGGCGCGTCCGAGGCCATGACAGGCGGGCTTATGCCCAAAATCGCGTGACCAAAAAGAAAAAGGCGGGCCAAAGCCCACCTTTTCCAATCCAAACTGGATCAGGCTTATGCCTTAGACCAGCGTGATATTTACGGCGCTTTCGCGGCCATCACGGCCTTTTTCCAGCTCGTAAGTCACTTTCTGGTTGTCGTTGAGGCCTTTGAGGCCAGAACGCTCAACACCAGAGATGTGAACGAATACGTCTTTGCCGCCTTCATCAGGTGCGATGAAGCCGAAACCTTTGGTTGCGTTGAACCATTTCACGGTGCCATTGGCCATTTCCGTGTCTCCTGTCATTATGCTGCCCACACCATGTGGCAGCTTGGCAATCGTCATGCGAGATAGGCTGCACTGTTGCCTTTAAAGAGGGACAGAAGAGCGATATCAGATAACTAGCGCGGCCCATGTCGCATGAAATGGGCTTCGCGTAAAGATAAATCGTTGGGGGTAAAAGATGCTGTTCAAATTGTTCATGGCCGTTGCAACGCTTTTTGGTATCGTGATTTTTGCGGCGGTGGCCTTTCGTGTGATGCCAATGGATGCCGCGCGCTATCATATGCGCCCTGCTTTGGCCGTGCCGCCATCAACCCCGAATTTTGCGCTACTGGTGGGGGATGAGGCCTTGGTAGTGCCGCGCAATCTGGCGGATGTGGCGGCCGATGTGGCACTGAAGGCCGCCAGCGATGGCGCCGTTCTGTTAGCAGGCCAACCAGAGGATGGTTTTGTCACCTATGTCTATCGCAGCCGTTTGATGGGCTTTCCTGACGCGCTCAGCCTAACGCTTGATCCTACTGATGAGGGGGGCGCGCGGGTTCAGATCTTCTCGCGGTCGCGTTTTGGTTATAGCGATTTGGGGGTGAATGCAGCGCGCGTGGCCGATTGGGTCGCTGCGTTGCAGGAAGCGCGCTGATCAATCAGGCTTGACGCGCCCGCGCCGCTTCGCCAAACCCTGCCTATGTTGCCAGCAGAACCCCTTCGCCAAATTGTCGAGCGCTTCGAGTATCTCGAGGCGCAATTAAACGCAGGCCCCGCCGCCAATGCGATTGCCGCAATCAGCCGCGAATATGCGCAGCTGAAACCTGTGGTCACGCAGATTGACGAATATCAGCAGATCAAATCTGATCTTCAGGGGGCCGAGGCGATGTTGGCCGATCCTGAGATGCGCGCCTTGGCCGAAGAAGAATTGGCACGGCTGAAAATCGCGCTGCCAGAGGTTGAATATGCATTGCGCATTGCGCTTTTGCCCAAAGATGCGGCCGATGCGCGCCCTGCCATTCTTGAAATTCGCCCGGGAACGGGCGGCGATGAGGCGGCCCTTTTTGCAGGCGATTTGCTGCGGATGTATCAACGCTACGCCGAGGCGCGGGGATGGCAACTTGAATTGATCGAGCAGCAGCTCTCCGAGCTTGGCGGGGTGCGCGATGTAACCGCGCGGATCGCGGGCGAGGGGGTATTCGCGCGGATGAAATACGAGTCTGGCGTTCATCGCGTGCAGCGGGTGCCAGAAACGGAATCAGGCGGACGTATCCATACATCCGCCGCGACTGTGGCTGTTCTGCCCGAGGCCGAAGATGTCGATATTAATATCCCAGCCACCGATATTCGTATTGATACAATGCGCGCCTCAGGCGCGGGTGGTCAGCATGTGAACACCACAGACAGCGCCGTGCGCATCACCCATTTGCCCACGGGGATCATCGTCACCTCATCGGAGAAGTCACAACACCGCAACCGCGAGATCGCAATGCAGGTCTTGCGCGCGCGGCTTTATGATCTGGAACGGCAAAAGGCGGATGATGCCCGCGCCGCTTCGCGCAAAAGTCAGGTGGGAACGGGCGATCGTTCCGAGCGTATCCGCACCTATAATTTCCCCCAAGGGCGCATGACAGATCATCGGATCAATCTGACCTTGTATAAGTTGGATCAGGTCTTGTCGGGTGATTTGGACGAGATCATTGACGCGCTGACCGCCCATGATCAAGCCGCCCTATTGGCTGAGATGGACGGGTGAGCGCGCGCTATCGGGATCTTTACGCCGCCGCGCGCGCGCGTTTGTCTTTGCGCTTGCCTCAAGATGAGGCTGAGCGCGATACACGCCTTTTATTGGCGCATGCCGCAGGCCTGTCAGGGGCGGGGTTGTCAGCCTGTCTCAATGATCTGGCCGCCCAAAATCACATCACTGATTTTGAGGCAGTGGTGGAGGCCCGCCTTGCTGGACAATCTGTGGCCCATATCATTGGGAAATCTGCATTCATGGGATTGGATTTCGTGGTTGGGGCGGGGGATTTGGCCCCGCGGCCTGACACGGAAACCTTGGTAGAGGCCGCACTCTCGCATGGCTTTACGCGCTTTCTTGATCTGGGCACAGGCACGGGGGTGATTGCAATCAGCCTGCTTGCCGCGCGGCCAGAGGCGCAAGGGGTTGCAACCGATTTGGATGAGGGTGCCTTGGCCCGAGCGCGACAAAATGCAAAGACCCATGGCGTGGCGGGGCGGTTGCAGTTCTTCACGGGCCCATGGTTTGTGGCGCTGCCTGAGCCCGCGATGTTTGATCTGATCCTATCCAATCCGCCCTATATTGATCAGGCAACTTATGCAGGTCTACCCGAAGAGCTGCGCTTGCATGAGCGCGCTGCGGCGCTGACCGATGGTCATGATGGGCTGAGCGCATATCGCGTGATCGCTGTGCAGGCAGGCGCCTATCTTGTGCGCGATGGGGCGGTAATGGTCGAAATCGGCTATGATCAAGGCGAAACCGTGCCGCAAATTTTTGCTCAAGCAGGGTTTCGGTCTGTGCGCGTCATCCATGATTTGGCAGGCAAGCCGCGTGTTGTGGTGGCGCAAGCGATGCTTTCCTAGGCGAAAAAGCCGATAATTTTGCCGTTTTTGCAAATTTCCGCTTGTAAGCGCCCCTCAGCCATGGCAAGCGGAGAGTACGGGAGAGGAATTATAAAGACATTCCCCCGAAATAACAGCCACGATATTCTGGACAAAGGCACAGATTGCACAGGCTGATCGTGGATATTGGCACGGACTTGGCATTAGGCCGCCTGACACCCTGCCGTGGATGGCTTCAACACTGGACTATATAAGAACAATGAGATCATCAAAGAACCGCTCGCGGTCAAAGGGCAATCGCAACCGCTCTGTTGGCAATATCATCAATCGGGTGTTTGACAGCTCTGGCCCAGAGGGCAAGGTGCGCGGTACGCCGCAGCAGATCATCGACAAATATCAGCAATTGGCCCGTGATGCCCAGTTGAGCAATGACCGTGTGGCCGCTGAAAATTTCTTGCAGCACTCCGAGCATTATTCCCGCCTCCTAAGCGAGGCGCAGCGCGAGATGGACGCGCGCCGCGAAGAGCAGCAAAGCCATAATGGCGGCCAGAATGGCCATGATCGCCGTGGGTATTCGAACGAGGACGAGGCCGAGACTTCGCAGGATGCAGGCCAAGAGGTCATGCCCAGTGAGACGGATGGTTTGGCGATTGCCGCCGATGGCGATGGGGAGGGTGCCAGCACCTTGGTCGACACGCCCGAAAGCAAACCTCGCGCGAAACGCGCGCCGCGTGGCCCCCACCGCCCGCGCAAATCTGACGAGGCAGGCAGCGATGCCGCCCCAATGGTTGCAGCCCCAAGCGAGGCGCAAGGCGAATAATCGCGCGTGACCTTGTTGCATGACATTGCCCCCGTGCCATCCTTGGTGCGGGGGTTTTTCTTGCCTTAATCGGCCGCGACAGCGCGGGCGAGGGCGCAAAACCCCTCAAGGCTGACTGTTTCTGCGCGGTCAGTCGGGCGCAGCCCTGCGGCCAAGATGCGATCCTCAATATCTGGGCAAAGCCCCTTCAGCGCGGCGCGCAGCATCTTGCGGCGTTGATTAAAGGCTTTGGCAACCACGCGCTCCAGCACCTTTTGATCTGCGGGAAATTTCGGTGCCTCAAGTGCTGTTAAATGCACCACCGCAGAGCTGACCTTTGGGGGTGGGGTGAAGGCCTCAGGTGGCAGGTTCAGCGCAATCCGCGCCTCACAGCGCCATTGCGCCAAGACGGCCAAGCGGCCATAGGCCTTGCTGCCCTCGCGCGCCACAATACGTTCGGCCACTTCGCGTTGGAACATCAAGGTCAGGCTTGACCATTGTGGTGGCCAGACAGGCGGGATCAGCCAACGGATGAGCAATTCGGTGCCCACATTATAGGGCAGATTGGCGATGATACGGATCGGCGGGTTCAGATGCGCCGCCCAATCCACGGCCAAAGCATCGTCATTTAGAACGCTCAGGCGGTCGGGATAGCCGGCGGCGATTTCTGCCAAAGCGGGCAGGCAACGCGCGTCTTTTTCAATAGCCACAACGCGCCGCGCCCCTTCGGCCAAAAGGCCACGGGTCAAACCACCAGGGCCGGGGCCGATTTCCAGAACATCACAGGCGCTTAAATCCCCTGCAATGCGGGCGATTTTTGCGGTCAGGTTCAGATCAAGCAGGAAATTCTGCCCCAAGGATTTCTTGGCGCGCAGATCATGGGTTGCGATCACCTCGCGCAGGGGGGGGAGGGTATCAATCATGCCGCGCGCGCCTGTGCCATTTGATCCGCCATGCGCAACGCCGCGACCAAGCTTGTGGCATCTGCGCGGCCCGTGCCCGCAATATCAAAGGCCGTGCCATGATCGGGCGAGGTGCGGATAAAGGGCAGGCCAAGCGTCACATTCACCCCGCCTGAGAAATCAAGCGTCTTGATTGGGATCAGCGCCTGATCATGATAGGCGCAGATGGCCACATCATACCGCGCGCGCGCCGCAGGGTGAAACATTGTATCTGCGGAGAGCGGCCCCGCGATCTGATAACCTTCGCCGCGCAACCCCTCCAGACAGGGGATCATCCACGCGATTTCCTCGCGCCCCATGGCGCCATTTTCGCCCGCATGGGGGTTGAGGCCCGCCACGGCAAAACGCGGGGTCTGCAGGCCGAAATCGCGCTGCATTGCGTCAGAGGTCACGCGGATCACATCGCGCAACAGATCGGGAGTAAAGGCCGCAGGAACCGCGCTGAGGGGGATGTGGATGGTGGCAGGCACAACGCGTAATTCTCCGCAGGCCAACATCATCACCACCTTTACCCCACCCGCCAAGGCCGCGAGATATTCCGTATGGCCAGGATAGGCAAAACCCGCGCCCTGTTGCAGCGCGTGTTTGTGGATGGGCAAGGTGCAAATTGCCCGCGCTGCACCCGATTGGGCAAGCTCTACGGCCTCCGCGATTGCGTCAATAACGCCTTGCGCATGGGCGGCTTGGGGGTGGCCTGCCGCACGGGCGGGGCCAAAGTCGCGGTGCAGAACTGGCAAACCATCGCCATAGGCGGCAAAGGCGGCACTTGCCTGAGATATTTTGACGATAGGTGCGCCATGCCCGTTGAAATGATCCGCATCTCCAATGACAAAAAAAGGAACCGCGCCCTGCAATTCATGCCACGCTTTTGCGGCAATCTCGGGGCCAATCCCCGCAGGTTCCCCACAGCTGAGCGCAATGGGGCCGGTCGTGCCCGCACCCATGGGATCAGTCCAAATCACGGATGATGGCGTCCGCGCGCAATTCCTCAAGATAGCCAGAGGCATAAGTCTCAAGGCGCTGCGAGAACAAGGCTTGGCGAATTTCCTCGCGCGCGCCATCTTCAAGCTCGACTGTGCGATTGCACAGCCAAACCATCAGAAGATCGGCGCCATTGTTGCGGCGCAGGGCGGTCGAGCTTTCATTCGGGTCAAGCTTAGCAAGTTCTGCCGCAATATCTGCGGGCACTTCGGCGCGCGGGGCGCTGATCCGTTCAAACTGACCTTCTAGGGTGCCATAAAGATCATCGCAGCGGTCATTTTGCGCGGCGATCTCAGCGGCGCGCGCAGCGGCATCTGGCCCTGAAAGCAGAATGGTTGCGTAATCATAACTGCTCGGCGTTGGGAATTGATATCCTACCTCTTCAAAGCCCAGCATTTGAAAAATCCCAATCCCAGGCCCCAAAGGGACGGGTTCGGTGACGTCACCAACATCCAAGGTGATCAACATGGCACTCAGGCCTTGGGGCAGGGATGATAGGGGCCGCCAATCCAACGCGCCGCCGTCAACCGCGGTAGGGGCGGCTGAACGGGCGCGGGCGACATCGGCAAAAGCCGTTAGGTTTCCGTCCACATCTTCGGCAATCGCCAGCAATTCCGCGCGCAGCGTGTCGATATCGTTGCCTTCAATCGGCAGGATCAATTCCGCCAAACGAATTTGCGCCCCGCCCCCGTTGGAGCCAAGCGCAAGTGCGCGGTCAATCTCGGCCTCAGAGACTTGGGCGCGTGCCCCAAACCGACTGCGCAAGATCTCGCGCCATAAAAGGCCTGCATTGATAAAATCGCGCAGGGTCTCATAGGCGACCCCCTCGTTCTCAAGTGCATCAATCAAACCTTGGCCGTCCAAATTTGCGCGGGCGGCAAATTCGTCAATTCCGATCATCAACTGATCTTGGGTGATTGTGAGCCCCGCTGCTTGGGCGGCGGCCATTTGCAGGCGTTCCTCAACCAAAACCTCGCGCGCGCGGGCCTGTAGGTCACCTGGTGCATTCAAGATGCCCAAAAACGTGGCGCGTTGATCCACCTCATATTGGGTGATCACCGTATCATTGACCGCAATCACAGGCGTGAAATCGAGCGATTGCGCGCGCATTTGTGCAGGGGCAAGCGCCAAGGCGCATCCCATGCTCACACCAAAACAAAGGTTGCGCGCGGCGCGCGCGCCCAAGAATTTACCCAAGATTGGGGAAGATACGTGATGTGAACTCATCTTGTCCTTCTTCGGTCACTCTTGCGAGGGGCGGCGTCAGGGCGCCCGTTTTATATTTGTGCCAAGCCTACAAGAGGCGGGCAAGCGAAGCGAGGGGAAATTCATGCCCCCCGCATGTATTGGGCCGATCCATCACTGTCTTAGCCATCTTCCATATGCAAAATCACCCCAAGCGCCAAAAGCGATCCCGCAAGGGGCGGTGTCCATGCAACGATAAAGGCGGAAAGCTGACCATTCTCACCCAAAACTTGGGCAAAGCTGCGCAGAAAATAGAGGCCAAAACCCAACAAAATCGCGGCGAGCACCAAAGGCCCCGTGCGGCCAAAACGGGTGTGACGCATCGTAAGGCTTGCACCGATCAAGACCATGCTCATCAGCATCAAGGGGTTTGCCAACTGCATCTGGAACCAGACCCGATGCGACAGTCCCGCAAATCCCGCATCCTGCAACTGCGTAATGAAATCGGGAAGGGCGTAAATCGAGATATTGCTCGGATCCCCGAAGGAATCGAGAATTTGTTCCCGCGTCAGCGTTGAGGGAACGGCATAGCTTTCAAAGCTTTCTGCACTGGCCTCGGGGTTGGTTTGGGTCAAGTCCCAAATCTTGGCGCGGGTTAGATCCCATGATTGCAGTCCAAGACGCGCTTCATCGGCGTCAATGCGCTGTTCAATTCGGCCAAATGTATCGAAATTATAGAAGGTGACGTCAAATAACTGCGTTCCATCGCTATTGGCGCGCAGCGCGTTGATGACGGTTTGCTGATCGCGCGTGCCTTGGCGCAGCCAAAGCCCCTCTTGCGTGATGGCCAAGGTGCGTTCCTGGGTGCCGCGCACCTGCGCCAACTTACGCTCATGCGCGATTTGGGTGTCGGCCACGATTGGGTTGATCACCAAAAGACCTATGATCCCGATGAGGGCGGCCACGCCAATTGGGGCCATCGTGGCCCGCAAAGCCGAGCGCCCCGATGCCCGCACCACCACTAACTCCGAACTGCGTGCCAGTGACAGGAAAAAGACCAAGGTCGCCAGCATGACAACCAGCGGAAAGAGGGAGTAAAGCGCTGACGGCATGTTGAGCAGCGCAAGCGTGAGCGCATCGCCCAAATCCCCGCCGTTGAGCGCGATTTTTCGCATCTGTTCTGTCAGATCCACCACCATGTGGATCATCGCAAAGATCGCCAACACGGTGAGGAAATTTTTGAAATAACGCTGCGCGAGGTAAAGTTGCAGGATCATGCGCCGCCCTCAACCAGATCAGGCTGCCGCATCGGGCGCCAATGCGCAGTTTTATATACGGCCAACAGCACCGCCCCGAACACCACGGCGCAGAGCAGTGGCTGCACATAGGCCAATGGTGCCAAATGCGGCGCATTGATCACCTGAGCGCTTAGAAGGTTTGTACTCATTTGCAACGGGATAGCCAACCCTACGGCCAGCAGGATCTGCGCCCATAACCCAAGCCGCGAAAAATTGCGCAGCATCAGGCAACTGGCCGCAATCAAAGGCACAAAAAACGCGAACATGGCCTGCGCGAAACGATAATGCAGTTCCCATTTTATACGATCAAGGGCAATGCCCGCGCGGTTCGCAAGATCTTGATCCGCCGCAATGAGCGCAGGCGTGGACATCACGCGCTCGCTTTCGGGCAGAACTTCGTCATCTTCTCCGCTGCCTGATGCAGTCGGGCTTTGTGCCTGTGTGATATCATAGTTCAATCGCTCAAAGCTGAGAGTACTCAGGCGGTTTATGACCCGATCCAAGGTGATCCTGCGCCCTGATACCAAGATCAGCCGCGCATTTTCAGCATCGCGCAAAAGATACCCGCGATCCGCGCGATAGGTCGCTTCGCGGGTTTCACTGCGCCGATCATGGATAAACAGCCCCTGCAACTCACCCTCAGGTGAAATATCGCTGATATAAATTGTGATGCCCGAGATCGGGGATTGGAACACGCCCGCGCGCAGCAACTGAGCGACAAGATCATTGCCCAAGATGTTTGATCTTTCGCGAAATTGTGCTTGGGCCTGCGGGGCCAAGCCATTGCTAAGGCCCGCAACCAAAAACGCGATAATCGCCCCGAAATAGAAAACGGGCCGTAACAGGCGCAGCGGCGAGATGCCGGCGGTCTGCAAAATCACCAATTCACTATCGGTGATCAGGCGGTTGAATACATAAAGGGTCGCCACAAGCCCCGCCACAGGCAGCACAATCATGATAATCGGCGGAAGCGCCAATGTGGTCAGTTCGAGAAAGGCCAAAATGGTTTGGCCGTCCGAGATCAATTGATCGAACAAATCAACCCCTTGGTTGATCCAATAGACGGACACCAAAACAAGCGCGAAGAAGCCAAAGAAACTGAGGCACATGAGCAAGATATAACGATCATATCGTGTCAAATTCGCAGCCTTTGTAAATTGAGCCCATATCCTTGGGGCGCAAGCGGGCCTGATTACCCACAAGTTCGTTTGGTTTTGGGGGTTTTTGGGGCTTAATGCAAGGCTTGCGCGCGAAGGGCGCGGGTTCATGCAATCGCCCATCTGGTCAAGCCGCAGTTTGCGCCCTAGTGTTGCCGTTAAATGACGCTTTCAACCAATGTGAGGATCTTCATGACCCGTCCATCCGCGACACAGTTTTGCGAAATTGATCTAGATGCGCTTAAGGGGCTTTCGGGAAAGATTGCCTGTTTGGCCACGCCAGAGGGTGGTTTGGATGCAGCGGGGCGGCGTTTGAACCGCCTGAGCAAAGGCGCAGTGGATAGGGCGCTTGGCAGCCCTGCATGGGAGGGATTAAGCGCGGGCGATGTCATGGTCTTGGCCTATCCTGCGGGCATGGCGGCAGAGGCCGTGTTGCTCCTCAAAACGGAGCGCCGCGTCACCGCGCAAGCGGCACGCCGCGCGGGCGCTAAATTGCGGGTCGCGGCGGGCAAATCAGAGTTGCATATATGTGCGGGTAATTTCGCACGTAGCGCGGATTTGGCGCTTGGGGTGGTCTTGCGGGGCTATGAATTTGGCGATCACAAATCCAAAACCCCCGAAAGCTATGGCAGCGTCACGCTCTATTGCAGCAAACCTGATGAGATTGCCACAAAGGCCGCGCCGCTTTTGGCGGTGGTGGAAGGGGTGTTTTTCACCCGTGATCTGGTCAACGCCCCTGCCAATGTTCTGACGACCACCAGTTTTGCCGAACAACTCAGTGATTTGGCCGCGCTCGGCGTCAATGTCGAGGTTCTTGATGAACCCGCGCTCGAAAAATTGGGAATGCGCGCCCTTTTGGGGGTCGGGCAAGGCTCGGAAAGCCCGTCCAAGGTTGTGGTGATGGAATGGATGGGCGCAGGTGATGCGCAGCCTTTTGCCCTCGTGGGCAAGGGGGTTGTGTTTGATACAGGCGGCATCAGCCTAAAACCCGCCGCAGGCATGGAAGATATGACCATGGATATGGGCGGCGCAGGTGTAGTTGCGGGGGTGATGAAAGGTCTGGCCTTACGCAAGGCGCGCGCCAACGTGGTTGGTCTGGTTGGCTTGGTTGAAAATATGCCCGATGGTCGCGCGCAGCGTCCAGGTGATGTTGTGGTCTCGATGAAAGGGGACACAATCGAGGTCATCAATACCGATGCCGAAGGGCGCCTCGTTCTTGCGGATGTGCTGTGGTATGCGCAAGAACGCTTTGCCCCACGGGCGATGATAAATTTGGCCACGCTGACGGGCGCAATTATCATTGGTCTGGGCCATGACAATGCAGGCGTTTTTGCAAATGATGATGCGCTTTGCGCAGCCTTCCTAAAGGCCGCGAAGGCCGAAGATGAAGGCGCATGGCCGATGCCACTGGATGACAGCTATGATGACCTGATCAAAAGCCGCATTGCCGATATTAAAAACACAGGCGGGCGGCCTGCGGGCTCGATCACAGCGGCCAAATTCTTGCAGCGTTTTGTCAAGAAAGACATGCCTTGGATTCACCTTGATATTGCAGGCGTTGCTTCGATTGCTAAGGACAGCAAATACGCCCCTGCGGGGGCAACAGGTTGGGGCGTTTTGGCACTGGATCGGTTGATCCAAGAGATGTTTGACGAAGGCTGATGTCCGAACTGTGGTTCTACCATCTGACCCGCTCGCGGCTTGAGCAGGTTCTGCCCATGCTGATTGAGCGCGCTTTGGCGCAAGGGTGGCGCGTGGCCTTGCGCGCGCCCGATGCGCAAAGCGTGGCGCGGATGGATGACCTTTTATGGGCCGCGCATCCGCCCGAGCGTTTTCTGCCCCACGGGGTTGAGGGCGGGGCGGATGCCGAGCTTCAACCCATTTTAATTGGCACAGGCGATCTGCGCGCCAATCGCCCCGATTATCTGGTGGCGATTGGCGGGGCCACGATCACACCTGAGGACTGCGCAGGCCTGACCCGCGCTGTTTTGGTTTTTGACGGCCAAGATGAGGCAGCCGTCACCCATGCGCGCAACCATTGGCGCAGTTTTGCCGAGGCGGGCCTGCGTCTTCAATATTGGTCGCAGGCCTCAGGGGCGTGGAAAATGGAACGTGAACATCCACAACCTTCGACAAAATATTGATTTTTCTATTAAAAACCGAATTTCTTTGACGAATTATTAGGACTCCATCCTTTAGAACCCTCGTCACCTTGGGCCATGATTGTGCGCCCATCAGTCGTTGAGGAGAGGGTCTGGCCTATGGTTGCCTATGAATTTGATCAACATCTGCCCGAATTCAATTTGGTCGGGGGCGACCTAAACCTTTTGGCCAATGTGGGCACGCTTATTGTGCCCGAGATTGATGCCGTTCTGTCGGAATTTTACGCCCATGCCTTGAACGATGCTGATTTGGCCAAATATTTCAAAATAGAGGCTTCGGTTGATCATGCGCTCATAGCGCAAAAGGCGCATTGGATCAACCTGTTTTCTGGGCGTTTTGATGCGGATTATTTTGCCTCGGTGCAGCGCGTGGGGGCGATCCATGCCAAGATTGATCTGCCCCTTTTTGTCTATGTTTCCGCCTATTCCAAAGCAACGGGACGGTTGCTTTAGGCGCTGACGCGCAAGGCACCAGGCCCTGCGATTAGGGGAGTGGCGAGTGGAAAGACGCTTGGGTCGTCTTTATGGGGTTGATCCGCCTGTCCCTGTCGGCGGGCGCTGCGCCGCTCAAACAGCATATCAAGCGCGGTCAAAGACAATAAAATCCCGCCCGCGATGCGAAAGGCAGGCATGGAAATACCAAGGAAGTTCAAAACGGCCTCACCCGCCACGCCAAAAAGCGTCAACAAGGTAAAGGCGATCAGGGTCGCCGGCAGTGCAATCTTCCACCTTTCCGCCACGCCCATACCGCGGGTCAGCGCGACAAAGAGCGGCGCCAAACCGATGGGATCAATAATGACAAAAAGCGCCACAAAAACGGGGATGAGGGTTGCAAATTCCATACCCTATCCCTGACCTTTGAGGGGGCAAAGGTCAAATGAAATCGGGGGGAGGGGGCTATTCTTGCAACGCTGCGTCAAGCCGCGCCTGTGCTGCGACCCAAAGCGCTTCGGCGCGCGCCAAACCCTCTTCGATTTCGGTGAACTTCGCCTGCCATTGCGCCAATTCAGATGCTTTGGCGGCCTCATAGAGCGCAGGGTCGGCCAGTTTTGCCGAGAGTTTCTCATGCATCTCCATAATCTTTTCGACCCGCGCTTCAGCACGGCGCAATTCGGCGCGGATCTCTTTGATCTCGTCATGGCTTGGGCGGGGTGCGGTTGGGGCGGGCTTGTCTTTGCTGGGTTTTTCTGGCCGCGCCCCCAAGAGGGTGGCGCGATAACTGTCCAAATCGCCCTCATAGGGGGCAACCTGCCCATTTGCGACCAGCCACAACCGATCGGCCACTAGCCCCAAAAGGTGCATATCATGGCTGACCAAGATCACCGCCCCCGAATAGGCCGAAAGTGCCTCGACCAAGGCCTCGCGGCTTTCGATATCCAGATGGTTGGTCGGCTCATCCAAGATCAGCATATGCGGCGCGTCCAAAGTCGCGAGCAATAAGGACAATCGCGCCTTTTGCCCGCCCGATAATTGGCCAACTTTGGTTTCGGCCTGCGCCGCCGCCAGACCAAACCCCGCAAGTCGTGCGCGGTGGCGTGTCGGCGCCTCCTCGGGGCGCGCGCGGCGCAGGTGATCAAGCGGGGTTTCGTCCAAATGCAATTCGTCAACCTGATGCTGCGCGAAATACCCGACCCGTAACTTGGAGGAGGCCGTGACGCTGCCTGCCATTGCCGCCAATTTTCCCGCAATCAATTTGGACAGGGTCGATTTGCCCTCGCCGTTGCGGCCAAGCAGAGCGATGCGGTCATCTTGATCAATGCGCAAATCCAGCTTTGACAGAACCGCGCGCCCCTCATAGCCAACACTTGCCCCGTCCAGTCGTAAAATAGGCGGCGAGAGCGTTTCAGGTTCGGGGAAGGTGAAGACGGTGCGGGCCGCGTCTTCGAGCGCGCGGATGGGTTCTATCCGTTCGAGCATCTTAAGCCGCGCCTGTGCTTGCTTTGCCTTCGAGGCTTTGGCGCGGAAGCGATCCACGAAACTTTGCAAATGCGCGCGCCGCGCCTCTTGTTTTTTGGCTTCTGCAAATTGTAGCGCCCGCTGCGCCGTGCGGGTTTTGATGAAATCATCATAGCCGCCCGCATAAAGGGTCAATTTTTGATTGCTTAAATGCAAGATATGCCCCACCGCGCGATTGAGCAGTCCGCGATCATGGCTGATGACAAGGACAGTGTGGGGATATTTGGCCAGATAGGCCTCAAGCCAGAGCGCTCCCTCAAGATCGAGATAGTTGGTGGGTTCGTCCAAGAGTAGGAAATCAGGTTGCGAGAACAGAACGGCGGCCAAGGCCACGCGCATTCGCCACCCGCCCGAAAAATCGGAACAGGGGCGGGCGGTTTCCGCATCGGTAAAGCCCAAACCCCGCAGGATCGTGGCGGCGCGCGCCTCGGCTGACCAAGCATCAATATCGGCAAGCCGTGTTTGCACCTCGGCCATGCGTTCGCCCGCAGCGGTTTCCGCCTCGGCCATGAGGGCGGCGCGCTCTGTATCGGCGGCCAAGACAGTGTCGAGCAGCGACACCGCGCTGCCAGGCACTTCTTGGCTGACGCCCCCAATGCGCGCGCGGGCGGGGATCTCAATCACCCCATCATCAAGCGATAATTCCCCCTTGATCAGGCGAAACAGCGTGGTCTTGCCCGCGCCATTGCGCCCGACAATGCCCACCTTATGCCCCGTGGGGATGGTCGCGCTGGCCCCGTCAAACAGGGGACGACCCGCCATAGAAAAAGAGAGATCAGATATGCGCAACATGCGCGGCTCATGCACGGCTTGGCGCGTGCTGTCAATCGTGGCTTCCCTATTCTGATCCCTCATGTTATGGCCGCGCCAAATTCACCTTCCCATGGAGAGACCAATGGCCATGCAACGCACATTTTCCATCATTAAACCCGATGCAACCAAGCGTAACTTGACGGGTGCAATCAACGCAAAGATCGAAGCAGCGGGCCTGCGCATCATCGCGCAAAAGCGCATTCACCTGACCCCTGCGCAGGCAGGGGTGTTCTACGCCGTGCATAAAGAGCGCCCTTTCTACGGCGAGCTGTGCGAATTCATGGCGTCTGAGCCTGTTGTTGTGCAGGTTCTGGAAGGCGAAAACGCGATTGCGAAATATCGCGACGTCATGGGCGCCACCGATCCTGCCGAAGCGGCAGAGGGCACAATCCGCAAAGATTTCGCGCTGTCGAAAGGTGAAAACTCGGTTCACGGGTCAGACGCCCCTGAAACGGCTGCGGAAGAGATCGCCTATTTCTTTGCAGGCCTAGAATTGGTCGGCTAAGCCGATCACCATAGTCCTTGAATGAGGGCCGCACAGTTAATGAACTGTGCGGCTTTTATTTTGCGCGCAAGCCAAGAATATCCATTTGGCGTTCAAATTCGTTGCGGTCTGGATCGTGGTGGTCATTGTAAATCTGATCAAAACTTGCGCGCAGTTTGACTTTTTCAGCCCCTTTGCAATCGTTCCAAGCGCGACCTTGAAGTGCCATATGCAGAACGTAATACATGATGAAACGGGGCGATACCCCTGAGCGTAACGGCGCGATATAGGCCTGATCTGCCCCCAGTTCGCGCAAATCTGAGGCGCTTTTGATCCCAGACTTGCGCAGGCTTTGTGCCATGGCAGGGCCGATATTGCGCAAGGATTGCAGATCATTGGGATCGGGTTTTGGCATTGTAATATCCTCAGGGGCGGCCATGTGGCGTGGTCTATCTTATTCGTTTCGTGCCGAGAAACGTGGCAAAACGCGCGAATATCCGCCGATTTTGGCGCAAAAACTTCCATTTTTACAAAATGACATGAAAATTTAATATGATTTTTTTATGCGATCCGTGCCTTGCCCATCGTGGCGCTCGATGGACCTAGCCCCGCTCAGTCTCGCCGTCCACGTCCGTTGCGCGGTGCCGTTTGTATTCGGTGTCGGCCAGATCATCGACGACCTGCGCAGGGCCTCGGTATTGGCCGTGGCGGAATCGGACTGCAGATAGACCTTGGCGACATAGAACCTGTCCAGCCGGTCCTCGAGGACCTTGTCGAGCGCACCCGTATTCCCAGATGCGAGGCGGTTGGGTTGGCGGTCATCCAGCACCCGTGCGATCTCCGCCCGGAAGGCCTGCCGATCGACGTCGGTCTCGAAGGGAGCGGACAACTCCCCGGCCCGTTCATGCTCAAGCGCCGCGTTCGGGGCCGCCGCTTGGTCGAACGCCACATTCGCAATCAAAAAGAATTGGTCATGCGCGCATAACCTAGGCCACGCCTTTAGAGCGCGGCCCTGCAACGTCTCTGCCAATTGAAATTTCAGAGAAAATTGGCTCCGGCGGTAGGGATCGAACCTACGACCAATTGATTAACAGTCAACTGCTCTACCGCTGAGCTACGCCGGAACACGTTGGGCCGTATAGCAAGACGATTTTTGCGCGTCCAGTGCTTTGGGGCGAAAAAATCATTCTTTGGATCAAATTCTCGAAAAACCTGCCGTGACGCCGAGGGAGCTATCTGGTTTTGCTTGGTTTTCTTCAATCAATCCAATGAGATGTGCCAAAATATTGCGCTCAGCCATCGGGTGCAGCACGGGCTGAAGATCGGGGTAGATTTCGGCGCGTAGGCTGCTGAGGCTGCGCGGGGTTGCTGTGAGGGCAGAAAGAATCTGGCCATGTCGCATCGCGCGATGGGCGCGCAACTCGGCACAGCGCGCGCGGGGGGTCGCAATCGCGGCCCCATGGGCGGGCAAAAGCCGTTTTGGCCCGCGCGCCTCGATTGCGGCGAGCGAGGTCAAATAGGCCCCCAAATGACCATCAGGCGGGGAGATCAAGGTGCTTGACCAATCCATTACGATATCGCCGCAAAATTCGACATCTTGCCATGCGACATTCATATGATTGCCCATATGGCCGGGGCTGTGATGGGCGGTGATGCGCCAGTCTTCTGTCTCGATCACGGCTCCATCGGGCAGGGCGATATCGGGGATGAAGCCGTGATCCACCCCCTCGCCACCGCCTAGATCAGGCAGCGTGCTGCGCCCCATATCCCATGGTCCTGCCGCCAAAATGGGCGCCTGTGTTGCCGCGGCCAAAGGGCGGGCGAGGGCGCTGTGATCCAAATGCGCATGGGTGACAAAAATATGGGTGATCCGTCCGCCCTGCGGCACGGCCGCGAGGATCGCGGCCAGATGCTGATCTGATGCGGGCCCGGGGTCAATCACAGCGATAGAGCTTTCCCCCAGCATATAGGTCAATGTGCCCTCTGCCGTCATGAGCGAAGGGTTTGGGGCGCAGATGCTGCGCAAAAGTGAGCCATGCTCGGTCATCATCGGGCGTGTTTTTCCTTTGGCGCTTTGCGCGGGCCGCGGCTATAGATGGCCTATGTTGACGCGATTGATCAAGAAAATGCTGCCACGCGGCCTTTATGGGCGGGCTGCGCTGATCATGCTTGTGCCGATTTTGACGATCCAACTTGTTGTCTCTGCGGCGTTTTTGCAGCGCCATTTTGACGGGGTGACGCGTCAGATGATGGAGGGGTTGGCGGTTGAGCTGCGCTTTATCTTCCAAGAGATTGAGCGCGGCGGGATTTGGGCAGGGCGCAGTGTGGCCGCCCCGCTTGAGATCAGCCTTTTTGAAGGTGGGGCCAAACCATTTGAGGGCGAGGGACTGGAAGCGCGCGCCTTTTATGACCTCTCGGGGCGCAGTGTGATTGAGGTTTTGCGCCGTGCGGTGCCTGAGGTGACATGGATTGATCTGATCACCGATGAGCGCAAAGTGATGATCGGACTTAGTCTTGCCGATGGCACGCGCGTGGATGCCGAGATTGCACGGCGGCGTGTATCGGCCTCCAACCCGCATCAATTGTTGGTCTTGATGGTGTTTACGGGCATTTTGATGACCACTGTGGCGTTTCTCTTTCTGCGCAACCAATTGCGCCCTATTCGCCGCTTGGCGCGAGCGGCTGAGGATTTCGGCAAAGGCCGCATCGTGGATTACAGCCCCGCAGGGGCATTGGAGGTGCGCAGTGCGGGCCGCGCCTTCCTCGATATGCGCAATCGTATTGAAAACCAGATCGAACAGCGCACCATGATGTTGTCTGGTGTCAGCCATGATTTGCGCACCCCGCTGACGCGGATGAAATTGGGCCTGAGTGTCGTGGAGGAAAGCGAAGATGTGACGGCCCTGCGCCGTGATGTCGAGGAGATGGAAACCCTGCTCGAGGCGTTTCTTGATTTCGCCCGTGGCGATGCGTTGGATGATTTGGCGGAATTGGATATTGATAAATTCCTGCGCGAGATTGTCTCGGATGCCACGCGGTCAGGGGCGCAGATCAACTTTGCCCATTCTTCGAACAGTGGGATGCTTCAGGATTATACGGCCACATTCCGACCTGCGGCGCTGCGCCGTGCGCTTGGCAATTTGATTTCAAACGCGCAGCGATATGGCAGCGAGGCGCGTGTGACCTTGTCGCTTACGCCGCGCCAATGGCGCATTTCTGTGGAAGATGACGGGCCAGGAATCCCCGCAGATCAGCGCGAGGAGGCGATGCGCCCCTTCGTGCGGTTGGATGTGGCGCGAAACCAAAATCGCGGCTCGGGCGTTGGATTGGGTTTGGCGATTGCGCAAGATATCGCACGGCGGCATGGCGGGCGGCTGACTTTAGGGCAAAGCGCCGATCTGGGCGGATTAAAGGCAGATATCATTCTGCCGCGATAGCCGTAATGGGGGAGGATGGTAGGCCCGGCAGGACTTGAACCCGCAACCAAAGCGTTATGAGCGCTCTGCTCTAACCAATTGAGCTACAGGCCCCCGTAGGGCTTGGGTTACTGCGCCAATGCGAGGGGGTCAAGTATTGGATCACTCGCTTATGGACGAAGGCGGCGAAGATCGGTATCAGGGCGGAAAATCACGCCCCCTGATGAAAGGCCCGACCGATGCCCGCAGATGCGCAAGCGCCCAAAAACAGTCTCACCTATGCCCAAGCGGGTGTTGATATTGATGCGGGCAATGCGCTTGTTGATCGGATTAAACCTGCCGCTGCCGCAACCGCGCGGGTGGGGACGATGTCGGGACTGGGCGGTTTTGGGGCTTTGTTTGATCTCAAAGCCGCAGGATATCATGACCCGATATTGGTTGCCGCCACCGATGGGGTTGGCACCAAGCTGCGCATCGCGATTGATACGGGCGCGGTGGACACCATCGGCATTGATCTGGTGGCGATGTGCGTGAATGATCTGGTCTGCCAAGGGGCGGAGCCTTTGTTCTTCCTTGACTATTTTGCCACGGGCAAATTGGCGGTGGATCAGGCTACGCGGATCATCGAAGGGATTGCCGAGGGCTGTGCGCAATCGGGCTGTGCTTTGGTTGGGGGGGAAACCGCCGAAATGCCTGGTATGTATGACGCAGGCGATTTCGACCTTGCGGGCTTTGCCGTTGGCGCGATGGAGCGTGGCGCAAGCCTGCCTGCCAATGTCACCGCGGGCGATGTGATCCTTGGCTTGGCCTCCGATGGAGTGCATTCAAACGGCTATTCTTTGGTGCGCCGCATTGTTGATGTGTCGGGTTTGGCATGGTCAGACCCCGCGCCCTTCGCCCCCGAGACAAGCCTTGGCGCCGCGCTTTTGGCCCCAACACGGCTTTATGTGAAACCTATTCTTGAGGCGATCCGCGCAGGCGGGGTGCATGGGTTGGCCCACATCACGGGCGGTGGTTTGACCGAGAACCTGCCTCGTGTCCTGCCAGAGGGGCTTGGCGCGCGGATTGATTTGGGCGCTTGGGGCCTGCCACCCGTGTTCCAGTGGTTGGCCGAAACAGGCGGGATTGAGACGCGCGAGATGCTCAAGACCTTTAACGCTGGGATTGGGATGTGCGTGGTTGTCGATGCGGCTGAGGCCGATACGATTGCGCGGCTTTTGGTGGCTGCGGGTGAAACCGTGACACGGCTTGGCGTGGTTGAGGCGGGCGCGGGCGTGACCTATGACGGCGCGCTTTCGTGAAACGGGTCGCCATCCTGATTTCAGGGGGCGGTTCCAATATGGTGGAACTGCTCAAGTCAATGACGGGGGATCACCCCGCGCGGGCCTGTGTGGTTTTGTCGAATATCCCTGATGCGGGCGGTCTGGCTAAGGCAGAGGCCGCAGGCGTGCCAACGGCCGTGGTCGATCACAAACCCTTTGGCGCAGATCGCGCGGCCTTTGAGGCGGAAATGGCCAAGGAGCTTGGCCAATATCAGCCTGATATCATCGCGCTTGCAGGTTTTATGCGGGTTTTGACCGCTGAATTTGTGGCCCGCTATCAGGGGCGGATGCTGAATATTCATCCTTCGCTATTGCCCAAATATCGTGGCCTGCATACCCATGCCCGCGCGATTGAGGCGGGGGATGACATTGCAGGCTGCACAGTGCATGAGGTGACTGCAGATTTGGATGATGGCCCGATCTTGGGGCAGGCACGCGTCCCTGTGATGGCGGGGGATACGCCCGAAACATTGGCCGCACGGGTTTTGGTGCAGGAGCATCGCCTTTACCCTGCCGTGTTGCGCCGCTTTGCTGCGGGGGATCGCAGCCCGCTGATCTTTGAGGATGCTGCGCCGTGATCGAGAGGGGGGCTTTCCTTTTCCTGCGCCTTTTCGTAAACCCGTGTATCGCGGAAAAATTGAAGAAGTAACGCCCTTGCCGAAGACGCTGACAACCACATCCGAATTGGCCGAATTTTGCGAGGCCGCCGCACAGCACCCTTATGTGACCGTTGACACCGAATTCCTGCGCGAGCGCACCTATTACGCGCAGCTGTGTCTTATTCAATTGGCGATGCCGGGCACGGATGACAGTGGTGCGGTTTTGGTTGACCCACTGGCCGAAGGCATGTCGCTTGAGCCGCTCTATGAGCTGTTCCGCAATCGTGATGTGGTCAAGGTGTTTCATGCCGCGCGGCAGGATCTCGAGATCTTTCATGTCGAGGGCGGGCTCGTGCCTGCGCCACTCTTTGATACGCAAGTGGCCGCAATGGTCTGCGGATTTGGCGATCAAGTGGGATATGAAACTTTGGTGCGCAAAATTGCCAAGGCCGCGCTTGATAAATCCTCACGCTTTACCGATTGGTCGCGGCGTCCTCTATCGGATGCGCAAAAAACCTATGCTTTGGCCGATGTTACGCATCTTCGCCAGATTTATGAATATCTGTCCGCGCAACTGGCCCGATCTGGGCGCAGCGCATGGATGGAGGAAGAATTGGCGCAGCTGACCAATGCGGACAGCTATATCGTAAATCCAGATCACGCGTGGATGCGGATCAAAATGCGCTCAAGCTCGGGTAGGCTTTTGGCGGTTGTGCGCGAATTGGCCACCTTCCGCGAGGCCTATGCCCAGGAACGTAACATCCCGCGCTCGCGCGTCTTCAAAGATGATGCCTTGATGGAATTGGCCTCGACCAAGCCGCGCTCTTTGGCAGATTTGTCGAAATCGCGCCTATTGCTGCGCGAGGCGCGGCGGGGCGATATTGCCGATGGTATTATTGCAGCGGTCAATCGCGGCATAGAGACGCCGCCCGAAAAATTCCCCAAATTGCCAAATGGGCCAGATCGCAGTGACCTCAACCCTGCCTTGGCGGATTTGCTGCGTGTCTTGCTCAAGGCCAAAGCCGATGAGGCGGGCGTTGCACAAAAGCTGATCGCGTCCAGCGCGGATTTGGACAATATCGCTTCTGGCCATTTGGATGGCGTGTGGCGCAAAGGTTGGCGCGGTAAGGTCTTTGGCGAAGATGCATTGCGCCTTGTTCAAGGCGATGTGGGCCTTGGGGTCAAAGGCAGCAAAGTGGTTTTGTTCGAACTTTAACGCGATACCGTGCGGCGGTTATTGGCCCCTTGCACGCTGATCCGCGTGACACCGCGCAGTTCATTCGCGCTGCGGAACGTGCCGACCAGAATTTCGCGTGTGCGCGGCGCACCTTCTGCCGTGTCATCCCGCGGGGGAACCACGCGGAATTCGAACAGCATGAGCCCATCCTCATTGGAAATCTCGACCAGTTCGGCCTCCCAATAGCCTTGACGCTCTGCGCGTCCTACGGCGCGGATGATGGCGCCGCCGTCAACCTGATCCGCCTCAAGCGAGATGATATCTGCGACAAGCGGGCGTGGATCGACAAATTCCTCGACCAGCACAACCTCGATCCGCTGCTCTTGGCGGTCATTTCCGAACCAGTTGAAGGGGTTCAGCCGCGTGGAACAGCCCGCAAGCCCCAAGATCATCGCAGCAAAAATGGCAGTGCGCAGCATATTGGCCCCTCTTGGCAAAGCATCACCCTTTGAGTGCTACCCTATCAAGGCGGTTTTGAAAAGCGCCTCTGGACGAATGGGGGGCTGCGCTTTAGGTCAGGGGGAGGTGACAAAAGGATGAGGGCAGAATGGCCAGCGAACGCTTTGAGGAAATCGCAGACACATTCGAATTTCTGGATGATTGGGAAGACCGCTATCGCCATGTGATCGAATTGGGCAAAGCGATGGAGCCCTTGCCCGAAGCGATGCGCGTTCCCGCCACCAAGGTGGATGGTTGCGCCTCGCAGGTCTGGATCATGCCGCGGATCGAAGGGCAGGGGCCAGAGGCGCGGTTTGACTTTCAAGGCGAAAGTGACGCGATGATTGTGCGCGGCTTGATTGCGGTCTTGCACGCGCTTTATGCGGGCCTGAGCATTGCCGAAGTTCTGGCGGTTGATCCACGGGCAGAATTGGCGCGGTTGGGGTTGAATGACCACCTCTCTGCGCAGCGCTCAAACGGGTTGCGGGCCATGGTCGAACGCATTCACCTATTGGCGGCAGAAGCGCGGGGTTAATCCCCCCATTTTTTCAGGGCCGTTTCAAGATCACCATAGCCCGTAAAGCGGCGTTCAAAGGCAAGGCCCAGAAAATCGGCACAGGCCTTGGCTTTTTCGGTTAAGACGGCGTCATCTGTCTGCGCTTGATAAACCAGTTTTTCGTAATTGCCGAAATACATATCCCGCAATTCGGGGTGTTTATCGAGGCCAAGAGGGCGGGTGACAAAAGCGTCAAACTGACGGGTAAGGAAATCCGTCAGGTAAAAGGCTGTGACCTCGCCCAATTCTTCAAAGCGAACATTGCCCTCGAAAAAGCTATAGCAATGCGGGCCTTCGAGCATTTCAACACCAAGCGCGGCGCAGCGCGCGGCCAAAGCCCCGCCTGTGCCGCAATCGGCATAAAGCACGTAGATACTGTCGTAATTCCCACGCGCCCGCGTGACCGCCGCTTCAACCGCGTCAGGGATCAATTCGGGGCGATTGTGCAAAATGGCAGGCAGGCATTGCAGGTCAAGATGGTCAAACCCATTGGCTGCTTTGATCGCCAAAACCTCATGCGCCAAGGCCCCGCAGGCCAAAAGCAAAACCTGCCCCCTGCCAGATGCTGAAACGCCGCTATCGCGTAACGTATCGTCATCTGGCAGATGGGGGCTGGGTTTTGTCATACTCGCTTAATGCGCGGCCATTTGGTTGTGTTTGCGCAGAACGAACTCCTTGGCGGTTTCCACGGCCACGGCCGCGTCACGGCAATAGGCGTCTGCGCCAATCGCGCGGCCAAATTCTTCGTTCAAGGGCGCGCCACCGACCAACACGATGTAATCATCGCGGATGCCTTGCTCTTTCATCGTGTCGATCACGACCTTCATATACGGCATGGTCGTTGTCAAAAGTGCGGACATCCCCAGAATGTCGGGGGTCTCTTTTTCCAAGGCTTCAAGATAGGCTTCGACCGCGTTGTTGATGCCAAGATCAACCACTTCAAAACCTGCGCCTTCCATCATCATGGTGACAAGGTTTTTGCCGATATCATGGATATCGCCCTTTACCGTGCCAATCACCATTTTGCCGATACGGGGTGCGCCTGTTTCCGCCAAAAGCGGCTTAAGGATGGCCATGCCACCTTTCATCGCGTTTGCGGCCATCAAAACTTCAGGCACGAACAAGATGCCATCACGGAAATCGTGACCCACAATGGTCATGCCACCCACCAAGGCCTTGGTCAGGATGTCGTAGGGGGCCCATCCACGCTCTAGCAGAATGTTAACCGCCTCTTCGATTTCTTCTTTCAGACCATCGTAGAGGTCATCGAACATTTGTTGGACAAGTTCGTCATCGTCCAGTTCTGAGAGGATGATTTCATCATTTTCGTCAGACATCTCAAGCGTCTCCTGAAGCGGCACTCAGCCGATAGCGTTTGAACGATTACCTAAGCTCTTCGCGCCACCAGACGCGCAAATTTACGACATCACGACCGCCGCAGGCGACCTTTGCCCATGCGATTGCATACCAAATTAGCTGCGGCGGCGGCCTGTGCGCTCGCGGCGCTGCGGGCCATTGCCATCCGTGCCATCTGATCCTGAGGAAAAGCCGCCCAATTCTTCGGCGATTTGTTCAAGGCTTGGAACCGCGCCGCGCGGGGTCTCTTCTAGCGCCTTGCGCATCGCCGCAAGATGGACAGGTTGGGTGCCGCAACAGCCCCCGATGATCTTGGCCCCGGCATCGCGGGCCAGAACCGCGTAACGGGCCATCAACTCAGGGGTGCCATCGTAATGGATATGGCCATCAACATATTTGGGGATGCCTGCATTGCCCTTGGCAATCACCGGACGCTCGTTGCCCGAGGCGCGAAAGCCCAGAACCGTGCGCATCAAATCCGAGGCCCCAACACCGCAATTTGCGCCATAGGCCAAGGGTTTGTGATCCAGTTTTTCGACCAAATCCGACATCGCGGCGGAGGTGACACCCATCATCGTGCGCCCTGCCGTGTCAAAGCTCATGGTGCCGCACCATGGCATACCCGCAAGTTTGCAGCCTTCGGCCGCGGCGGCGTATTCTTCGGGGGCTGAGATTGTTTCAACCCAACATACATCCGCACCGCCTGCTTTTAGCCCTTCGGCCTGCTCATGGAACATCTCCACGGCGGCCTCGTGGGTCAAAGGCCCCATTGGCACCATGATCTCACCAGTTGGCCCCATGGACCCTGCAACGACCACCTCGCGGCCAGAGGCATCAGCAACTTCGCGGCCAATTTCTGCGGCAATTCGGTTTAGGTCAAAGGCACGATCTTGGGCATCATGCAATTTCAGCCGTGCACGCGTGCCACCAAACGAATTGGTCAAGAAGATATCGGAACCCGCATTGACGGCCCCGCGATAGAGTTCGGCAATGCGATCAGGGTGATCTTCGTTCCACAATTCTGGCGCATCGCCCGATTGCAGCCCCATGTTAAAGAGGGTCGTGCCCGTTGCGCCATCGGCCATCAGCCAATCGCGGGTTTCCAAAAGGGTTTGCAAACGGTTCGACATAATAAAATTCCTTGTGTCACATCAGCTGCGACATGGCCCCTCTGGGGCAATGATGCAAGCCCGAAAATCCACATGATCTTTATGAAAAATCTGCGAGGTCAAAAAAGAAACACCCCGCGCAACAGATGCACGGGGTGCGCAGAATTTAGGCGGGGGTGGTGATTAATTCTCGTTCACCAATTGGGTCTTTGCGTCGATCAAGAGCGCGTCAAATTTTGCGCGCAGCTCATCTTCCGAAACTTTATCGCCCAAATCTGCCTTAAGTTTGCCGATGACATCCTCGTGGCCTGCTTCCTCGAAATCAGCGCGGATCACCTCTTTGGCGTAGGCCTCGGCCGCATCGCCCGTTTTGCCCAAGATTTCGGCGGCCCATAAGCCCACCAGTTTATTGCGGCGCGCTTCAAGCTTGAATTTCATTTCTTCGTCATGCGCGAATTTTGCTTCGAACGCGTGTTCACGGTCGTCAAATGTGCTCATTAATCTGTCTCCTTGGGCGGTGAGCTTGCGGTTTATCCCTGTGATAGCCTTAGCAGGGTTTTGGCCGCAAGCAGTGATTGGCAATCCAACTTGCGACACAGCGCGCTTTGGTCTATTGCGCGAGCAAGAGAGAGCGGGGCGCAGCATTGGTCTGGGCCAGATGCAGCGTTGCACCCCCCCCGATCTCAGACCACCACCTGCCTCCCGCAGATCAGGGATTGGAGACATCATGGCACGGCGTAAAAAAATCTACGAAGGCAAGGCGAAAATCCTATATGAAGGCCCCGAGCCAGGCACATTGGTGCAATATTTCAAGGATGACGCGACCGCCTTTAATGCGGAAAAGCGCGCCACGATTGACGGCAAAGGCGTGTTGAACAACCGCCTCTCCGAATTTTTCATGTCGGGTCTGAATGCAATTGGCGTTCCAACCCATTTCATTCGCCGCCTGAATATGCGCGAGCAGTTAATCCGCAGCGTTGAGATCATCCCGCTTGAGGTGGTGATCCGCAATGTCGCCGCGGGTTCGATTTCCAAGCGATTGGGGATTGAGGAGGGCACAGCCCTGCCGCGCCCGATTGTTGAATTTTACTACAAGGATGATGCGCTGGGTGATCCTTTGGTGGCTGAAGAACATGTCATTGCCTTTGGCTGGGCCAGTCAGCAAGATTTGGACGATATGGTCGCGCTAGGCTTGCGGGTGAATGATTTCCTGTCTGGCCTGATGATGGGTGTCGGCATCAAATTGGTGGATTTCAAAATTGAAATTGGCCGCATTTGGGAGGGCGATTATATGCGCCTGATTGTGGCCGATGAAATCAGCCCCGATAGCTGCCGCCTTTGGGATATGAAAACGGGCCAGAAGTTGGACAAAGACGTCTTCCGCCGTGATTTGGGTGATTTGGCAGATGCCTATACCGAGGTGGCCAAGCGCCTTGGCGTTTTGCCGGATCAGGGCACGATGTCAGGCCCGACATTGGTGAATTAAGCGAAGCCCCGCTTCGCAGATTGAACGTAGACAGAAAGGCGAAAGTAATGCGCGCAACCGTGACCGTGATGTTGAAGCAGGGGGTTCTTGATCCACAAGGAGAGGCGGTGCGCCACGCGCTGGGCGCTTTGGGCTTTGAGGGTGTTTCGGGTGTGCGTCAGGGTAAAGTGATCGAGCTTGATCTGGCTGATGGCACAAGGGAAGACCAAATCCGCGAGATGTGCGAAAAGCTTTTGGCCAATACTGTGATCGAAAGCTACCAAATCGCGATCAGCTAAAGGGGTCTGTCGATGCGTGCTGCCATCCTGCGTGAATATAACAAAGACCTGTCTATTGAAACTGTGTCAGACCCTGAATGCCCCGAAGACGGAGTGATCCTCAAAGTTCTGGCTTGTGGCGTTTGTCGCTCTGACTGGCATGGTTGGGTGGGCGAGCATCCGCGCATCAAACCTGGTCAAATCGGCGGACATGAATATTGCGGCGAAGTGATCGAAGCAGGCCCGCGCGCCACCTATAAAAAGGGGGATCGTTTGGTTGCCCCGTTTATTCTCTCCTGCGGCTCTTGCCCGACCTGTCAATCGGGCGCGGGTCACACATGCCCCAATCAACGCTTGCCGGGCTTTACTGAGCCGGGCGCCTTTGCCGAATATGTCGCCGTTCCCTTTGATCATAACCTTGCGCGCTTGCCCGAAACTCTGTCACCGACTGTTGCGGCGGGGCTCGGGTGTCGTGTGACCACATCATGGCACGCGCTGACGGGGCGCGCGGCCGTGCAGGCGGGGGAATGGGTCGCTGTGCATGGCACGGGCGGCATTGGCCTTTCTGCCGCAATTTTGGCCAAGGCGCTTGGGGCTTTTGTGGTTGTCGTTGATGTCGTGCAGGAAAAGATCGACCATGCCCTGTCTTTGGGCATTGACGCAGGCGTGAACGCCCGTGATGGCGATGTCGCGGCCAAGATCATCGAAATCACCAAGGGCGGTGCGCATGTCAGCATCGAGGCCCTCGGGATCGAGGCCACGGTTGCAGGCTCTATTGGATGTCTGCGTCCCTTGGGGCGTCATGTGCAGGTGGGCATGCCCGTTGGGCATACGGCCCAGATGCAGATTGATATGAACACGGTCTATATGCGCAATCTGGCCCTTTACGGAACGCGCGGCATGCCCTCTTGGCGGTATCCAAGCCTGTTGGGTTTGATCGAGGCGGGGCGCGTGGATATGTCCCCCCTGATTGCGCGGGAAATCCCGCTTTCGCAAACAGGGGCCGAGCTTGCCGCATTCAATGGCCCAACACCGCCCGGTGTGGCGGTCATCACTGATTTTACGTCCTGACGAAAGGAACCCCCAAAGATGAAAGCCGCCGTTCTTGTGTTTCCCGGATCGAATTGTGACCGCGATCTGAAGCGCGCCTTTGAACACGCGGACTTTTCCGTGGATATGGTCTGGCACAAGGACACCAAACTGCCTGACGGGGTGGATTTGGTTGGTGTTCCGGGCGGGTTTTCTTATGGCGATTATTTGCGTTGCGGCGCGATTGCCGCGCAATCGCCCATTTCTGGCGCGTTAAAATCCCATGCGGATCGGGGCGGGTATGTGTTTGGGGTTTGCAACGGGTTCCAAATCTTGACGGAAACCAAATTGCTGCCCGGTGCGCTGCTGCAGAATATGTCGACCCGCTATATTTGCAAAACGGTTGGATTGCGCATTGAAAACACGCAAAGTGCCTTCACCACCGCCTATGAACAGGGCGCTGTGATTGAGGTGCCAATCGCGCATCATGAGGGAAATTATCAAGCCGATGCAGAGACGCTTGCGCGCTTGAACGGCGAGGGGCGGGTGGCATTTCGCTATGTCGAAAACCCCAATGGCGCGGTCGAGGATATTGCAGGCATCCTGTCAGAAAACCGCCGCGTTTTGGGGATGATGCCGCATCCTGAGCGCGCCTGTGAGCCGTTGCATGGCGGCACGGATGGTGCCGGCGTTTTTGCAGGTTTGGCACAGGCCTTGGTTGCAGCCTAGCGCGGCTCTGCCATCGGCAAGACATCGCGCAAGCGTGATCTAATCTTCTTGTCTGGCCTGCAGGGCGCGCGTAGGTTTGCACCATGAGCCTAAACACACGCCCCACTCTTGAGCCCCGCCGCTTGCGTGCCTTACCACGCTTGAGTGGCGTATGGGTATTGCGCTTGTTCTTGGCGCTGTTCTTGGTGGGCTTTGTCGTTACGATCTGGGCGGTGAACCTGTTTCTGACCGAGCGCCTAACCGAAAGCACCCGCAACCGCGCAGAAATCCGATTGGCGCTTTATTCTGGCACGATCATGTCAGAGCTACAGCGCAGCTCTGTCGTGCCGCTGTTGTTATCGCGCGACCCTGTCCTCATCACCGCGTTGCGCGAGGGGGAATTTACTGCCACCTCACAACGCCTGATTTCTTATTTGGATGAAATCGGGGCGGCCTCTTTTGTTCTGCTGAACCGCTCGGGCCGCGTTGTTGCTGCGACTGACCGCGCGCGGCTTGGGGAATTGCGCGCAAGCGAGCCCTTTTTTGTGCAAGCGGTGCGCAGCGCAGATACGGTGTTTACCTCAAACGAACCCGCCACAGGGCGGTATGACTTTACCTTTTCGCGCCATATCACTGATAATAATCAGCTTTTAGGCGTGATCATGGTCGAGGTGAACTTGGCCCTTGTGGTCGAACAATGGCGCGGGGCATCCGAGGCTGTATTCATCACCCAAGGGTCAGGCGAGATCATTTTGGCAACCGAACCCCGTTGGCGTGGCTTGATTGAGGCGGATGCCTTGGCCCGCCAAGATGCCCCATCGGCCATTCGCCGTGCCATTGAGAATGCGGGAGATTGGGCCTTTGGCGAGGAGGGTTATGTGTTCGGCGATGATACGCTGCGCCTTACCCAAGATATGCCCTTTCGCGGGTGGGAAATCGTGTCCTACACCGCCTATGCCTCGGTGCGTGAGCGGGTGAACGGGGTATTGGCCCTTTTGACTATGGGCTTTGCCCTTGTGCTTGCGGGCGCGTTTTACCTGTTGTCGCGCCGCGCGCGGTTGCAAACGGCCGTGTTTCAACGCGAAAGTGCGGAATTGCGCCGCCTCAATGATCGCCTCAGCCGCGAGATTGCCGAGCGCGAAAAAGCGCAGCGCGATTTGGAGCAGGCCGAATTGTCGCTTGCGCAGAGCCAGAAATTGGCCGCCTTGGGGGAAATGTCCGCTGCTGTCAGCCATGAGTTGAACCAACCGCTTGCGGCTATGAAAACCTATCTGGCAGGGGCGAAATTGCTGTTGCAGCGCCGCCGCCCTGATGAGGCGATGTCCTCCTTTCAGCGCATTGACGATCTGATTGAGCGTATGGGGGCGATCACGCGGCAGCTCAAATCCTATGCCCGCAAAGGCGGCGACAGTTTTACCCCCGTTGATCTGCGCGATGCGATCACAGGCGCGATGACCATGATGGAGCCGCAAATGCGGCAGATGAAGGTGGAAATCGCACAAATCATCCCCAACCAGCCCGTGATGATCTTGGGCGATATCGTGCGGCTAGAACAGGTGATCATCAATCTGTTGCGCAACGCCCTTGATGCGATGAAAGGCCAAGAGACGCGGCGCATTGAAATCCTTTTGGCCGAGGGGGATGAGGCGGTTCTCTCGGTGCGTGACAGCGGGGCAGGGATCGAAGATTTAGATCAACTCTTCGAGCCGTTTTACACCACCAAGAAGCCTGGTGAAGGGGTGGGGCTTGGCCTTGCGATTTCTTCGGGCATTGTCACCGATTTTGGCGGCCGCTTGCGCGCGCGCAACAGCGAGACAGGCGGCGCGGTATTTGAAATCAGGCTGCCGCGTCATCAGATAAAGGGTGCCGCAGAATAGGCGGCGAAAGGATCGGGTTGGAATGAAAGTTGTGATTGTCGATGACGAACAGGATATGCGCCAATCGATCAGCCAATGGTTGGCCCTTTCTGGGTTTGAAACCGAAACCTATGGCGGCGCGGAAGAGGCACTCAAAGAGATCACATCCGATTTCGCGGGCATTGTTATCAGTGACATTCGTATGCCCGGCATGGATGGGATGGCCTTTCTTAAACGGCTGAATTCTATCGATCACAGCCTGCCTGTGATCATGATCACAGGGCATGGCGATGTGCCAATGGCGGTCGAGGCGATGCGCATCGGCGCTTTTGATTTTCTCGAAAAACCCTTCGATCCCGAAAAGATGAGCAGCCTTGCCAAACGCGCGATCCAAGCGCGGCGTTTGACCCTCGACAATCGTTCGCTCAGACGGGAACTCAGCGATGGCACAGGGATCATGCGCCGCTTGGTGGGCACAAGCCCCGCGATGGAGCGGCTGCGCGAAGATATTCTCGACCTTGGCCAAGCCGATGGTCATGTCCTGATCACGGGCGAGACGGGAACGGGCAAAACCCTTGTCGCCCATGCCCTGCACGCGGTCGGCCCCCGTGCGGGCAAACCCTTTGCCACCGTCACCTGTGGCGCGCAGGACGAGGCGCAATTGCGCAGCCTGATCTTTGGCGCAGAAGAAAACGATCTGGCCCGCCCCGCCCTAGACGCCGCGCGCGGCGGCACATTGGTGCTTGAGGATGTCGAAACCCTCAGCGATGCGCTGCAGGCGCGGCTGCTCTCGGCCTTGGACGAGGCGCAAAGTGCGGGCCGCGATCTGCGGATCATTGCCATTTGTAACGGGGCCGAAGGGGCCGCGGGCTGCGAGGCGGCGCTCAGGCCCGATCTGTTTTTCCGCTTGGCTGCGATGCGCATCGCGCTGCCCCCCTTGCGGCAGCGGGGCGAGGATGTGCTGACACTGTTCGCGCAATTCGCCGAAAATTATGCTGAAGAATACGGCACCGACCCGATCCACCCCAATGCCCAAGAGGCCGCGCAGATGTTGCAGGCCCCATGGCCTGGAAACCTGCGTCAATTGCTGAACTTGGCTGAACGCGCCACGCTGCAAGCCCGCCGTGGCGCGGCCTCGATCACGGCGCTATTGATGAACGACACGACCGAGGTGGTGCCGCAGGATATGGGCGAGGGCAAACCCCTTAAAGAATATGTCGAGGCGTTCGAGCGGATGCTGATCGACAACACCATGCGCCGCCACCGCGGCTCCATCGCCGCCGTGATGGAGGAACTCAGCCTGCCACGGCGTACGCTGAACGAGAAAATGGCGAAATATGGGTTGAGCAGGTCGGATTATTTGTGAGGGGGGCAACCGTTGGGGTTAGGTAATCATTTTTGATACAAGCCTTAATCACTTCAAAAGTGTCGCCACTCACGATTTTTTTGTTTTGCCTGCTGACCAAAATTACTTTTTGGCGCGCTTTATTCGAATTTATGGATTCGCAGGTGAATTCTGGTGGCAATCGCTCCAAGCCATTGAAAAGTATCTCAAAGCTGGACTTTTGTTGAACGGGGTCAGTGTCAAGAAATCTAGAGGACATGAGATATTCGCGCTTTGGGAGGAACATTCCAGTATTTTGGGAGAACTGGCAGTCACCAGTTTCGTTATGCCTGCATTGTTGCACGATGATTTTTGGAGGCCACAAACTGTAGGCGACTTCATTCATGATGTAGAAACACAACGACAACCAGATAGCAGATATAGCCTTGTATCACATCGGGAACAAATGGATGATCTTTTCAAGCTGGATCAGCTTGTTGTCGAGTTGCGAAGGTGCACAATAGGTCTTGACTGGATTGTTGGGCGTGACTGGCCTGAGAATGAACTTGAGGAATACAAAGACAGAACTTACTGCGATGTGATTTTGGAAAAGCCTGACTATCAGGTAAGACCAATAATACCACCAAAGGCCACCTTGAATGTTGGCGGTGACGATATCACAGATCTCTTCCATTCTTGGAATTTCGCGTTCTCTCGCGGCCCCGAAGATTTATCGCGGAAACCGACCGCTAACCTGATCCCGATGCTCTCGTTCACTAATTCCTCCCTTTTTTATTATTTCAGGCGTTGAAATCACAAATGATAATTGGGAAACCTGCGGAAGAACGTATCGGTTGGTTGTTAGACAACATCAAGTTTCCAAAATCCGTAGTTGCGGAACTTAAGCGGCGGCTTAAAGACTAGCGCGCGTAGACATCATTTCGTTTAATGTGTGTCAGGGGGCCGCGATTCGGCTCTAGGCGTTCGAGGCTGTCACCCCCACACCCCAAAAAACCCATTGCCCTCTTCCCCGCTCTGCCTCTATGGTGAAAGGGGTGATCTGGCGGTTTGAGCCAGCCAGACGTCTGCAAAGTTTATCTGCCCCCTTCTTGAAGCGCGTCCGAAAACCCGCGCGGGAGAGAGGGCAGGATGCCAAAGCCTGACCGCCGCTCTTGTGCTGCCCTCAGGCCCATCTAACCCCCCGCGCAAGCGGGACATAATGGGAGAGGCGCGGGCGAGTGCACGCGCAGCTTCGGAGATAAATCGCGATGAAACGCGTGCAGATCAGCCAAGTGAGTGACGGGGCGGCCCATGCCGCGCCAGCCCATCCTGCTGCCTGCGTCATCGCCCTTTCAGGACAATATCCCCTTCTCACGCGACCCTTTGGGGTGCGCGCAGCGCGGGGATGTGCAAGGAACCTATGGCAAAGAAAATGCTTATCGATGCCACCCACGCGGAGGAAACCCGCGTTGTTGTGGCAGATGGAAACAAGGTCGAGGAATTCGATTTCGAGTCGCTGAATAAGCGACAACTGGCAGGAAACATCTATTTGGCAAAGGTGACGCGGGTTGAGCCCTCGTTACAGGCGGCCTTTGTTGATTATGGCGGCAATCGTCATGGTTTCTTGGCCTTCTCGGAAATTCATCCCGATTATTACCAAATCCCCAAGGCGGATCGTGAGGCGCTTTTGGCCGAGGAGCGGGAATTGGCCGCCGAGGCCGAAGCCGATGAGGAGGAGAAATCCGCCCCAAAACGCCGCCGCTCGCGCCGCCGCAAATCCTCGGACACCCGTGCAGAGGCCGCCGCAGGGGATGCGATTGCCACAGGCGAGGTCAGCACGCCCTCGGGCATGGATGTGATTGATCTAGACGCGGATGCTGAATCTGACTCTGAGGTCGAGGCAGATGAGGCCCTTGATGCGACCTTGACTGACACGGCCGCCCCTGAAAGCGATGCCGATATTGAGGTTGAGGCCGATATCGAAGATGGCGCATCTGACGAGGACGCCACCGCCCCCGCCGAGGCCGAAACCATCGCGGATGATGATGATCACGAAGATATTCGTCCTGCGCGAAAGCCGCGCGCGCGCAAATATAAAATCCAAGAAGTGATCAAAGTGCGCCAGATCATTCTGGTGCAGGTCGTCAAAGAGGAGCGCGGCAATAAAGGTGCTGCCCTGACCACCTATCTCAGCATTGCAGGACGCTATTGCGTTTTGATGCCCAATACCGCGCGCGGTGGCGGGATTAGCCGCAAGATCACCAATATTTCGGATCGCAAAAAGCTGAAGGAAATCGCGCAATCGATGGAGGTGCCGCAGGGCGCGGGTCTGATCATCCGCACCGCGGGCAGCCAACGCACCAAGGCCGAGATCAAGCGCGATTACGAATATTTGCAGCGCCAATGGGAACAGGTGCGCGAATTGACCCTGCGCTCGATTGCGCCTGCACCAATTTACGAGGAAGGCAACCTGATCCACCGTTCGATCCGCGATCTCTATAATCGCGATATTGACGAGGTGCTGGTCGAAGGCGAGGCGGGCTATCGCCAAGCCAAGGATTTCATGAAAATGATCATGCCGTCCCATGCCAAGAACGTGAAACATTACGCGGATAGTCTGCCGCTTTTCGCGCGCTATCAGGTCGAGGGTTACTTGGCCGATATGTTCAACCCTGTCGTGCAGCTCAAATCGGGCGGCTATATCGTCATCGGCATCACTGAAGCCTTGGTTGCGGTTGATGTGAACTCAGGGCGCGCGACCAAGGAAGGCTCGATTGAGGAAACTGCGCTTAAGACCAATCTTGAGGCTGCCGAAGAGGTGGCCCGTCAAGTGCGCCTGCGCGATTTGGCGGGTCTGATTGTGATCGACTTCATCGATATGGATGATCGGCGCAACAATCTGGCCGTGGAAAAGCGGCTGAAAGATCGCCTCAAAACCGACCGCGCGCGCATTCAGGTTGGGCGTATCTCAGGCTTTGGCTTGTTGGAAATGTCGCGCCAACGTCTGCGCCCTGGGATGTTGGAGGCCACGACACAGCCCTGTCACCTCTGCCACGGCACGGGGCTTGTGCGTTCTGATGACAGTCAGGGCCTATCGATCCTGCGCCAGTTGGAAGAGGAAAGCACCCGCCGCCGCTCGCGTGAGTTGTTGTTGACTGCGCCCGTGGGCATCGTGAATTTCATCATGAACCAAAAGCGTGAATATCTCGCGGATCTCGAGGCGCGCTATGGGGTTTCGATCCGTGTCGAGGCCGATCCTGCGATGATCACGCCCGATTATCGGATTGAAAAATTCAAAACAGCCACCCGCCGTATTGCCCCTGCAAGCCCTGTTGTTTCGATGGATGCAGGGCTGATGGAGGAAATCGAAGCCGCTGAAGCCGAGGCTGCGGATGAGATTGATATCACCGAGGCGCCTGAGGCAGACCGCCCCGAGGAACAAGGCGAAGAGGGCGAGGGCAAGAAACGCCGCCGCCGCCGCCGTGGTGGCCGTGGTCGCCGCCGCAATCGGGGCGAGGGGGACGAGGCCCGCACAACCGAGAAGGCCACTGAGGCCCCAGACGCAGCACAGGGTGCAGGCGCGTCTGAGGCTGATGCCTCGCCCGCAGCGGAGGCAGACGCCACCCCCGAGGCTGAGGAAAAGCCAAAGCGCCGCCGCAGTCGCAGGTCTAGCAAATCTGACGCATCGGCCGAGACGGTAGCCGAGCCAGAACCATCTGATCCCGCCGCAGAAGCACCTGCAGAAGCGGCGGCGGAAGGAGCGGCGGAGGCGGCGGCGGAAGAGGCCCCAAAACCAAAGCGCCGTGGTCGCAAAACCAAGGCCGAAAAAGCCGCTGAAGAGGCCGCTGTCGCAGCAGAATCGGTGGCTGAGGTCGAACAGGCCCCAGAGCCTGCGGAAGAGGCACCGAAACCCAAGCGGGCCACGCGCAGCCGTAAAACCCCTGCGAAAAAGGCCGAACCTGTGGCTGAGGCGCCATCTGCGCCAGACGCGACTGTCGAGGCGGTGGCTGCGCCACAGGCCGCAGAACCTGCGCCTGATGGGCCAAAGAAGCGCGGGTGGTGGTCACGCGGCTAACCGACCCGATTAAAATAAAACGGGCAGGGGAAACCCTGCCCGTTTTCATTTTCATTCTAAGCGTTTGTTCAGTTTACGCTGCGCTCAGTTGCAATGGCTGACTCAATCTGGTCGCGCGGCAAGGCCCCGCGCAAGAGCCCCGTTTCCAGCACAAAGGTGGGCGTGCCTGAAATATTCAGCGCACGGGCCAATTCGTAATTGAGGCTGATTGTTGCATCGATTTGCGGATTGTTGATTTCGGCCACGATGGCCGCATGATCAAGACCCAGCCCTTCGGCGGTGGCCTGCAATGACGCTTCGCTGACCTCGGCCCGCATCACCATCATCGCATCATGAAGCGCGCGATAGGCTTCATCCCCCAACGCGATTTTGGCCGCAATCGCATAGCGTGAGGCCAAGAGCGAGGCATCGCCCAAAATCGGAAACTCTTTGACGATAAAGCGGATGTTCCCATCTTCCTCAAGCATGGCTTCGATATCGGGGAAGGCACGTTTACAATAGCCACAGCGGTAATCAAGAAACTCGACCAGGGTCACATCACCCTCGGGGTTGCCGCCAACATAATCATAGGGGGAGGCGAAAATCGCGTCAGAATTGGCCGCGATAATCTGGGATTCAGCCTGCGCCTCGGCCGCAGCTTGGCGCTCGTCTAGAATGTCGAGGGCTTCCATCAGCACTTCGGGATTATCTAGCAGATAGGCGCGGATTTCCGCGCGAAACGCTGCGCGTTCTGTCTCGCTCATGGCATCAATGTCAAATGCTGCAGCGGGATTGAGGGCGCTGATCGTGAGGCCAAGCGCCAAGATCAGGCTTTTCGGGGAAGGGGTCATCGCGCATCCTGTCAGTCGTTTTTCGTTTCAGCCAGACGTAACACATCTTGCGCCCGAAGCCACCCGCTTGATCCTTGGGGCAAGAGGCCTGTGGCGCGGCGGGCATGAAGGGCGGCGGTTTCAAAATCCCCCTCCAAGGCCGCGCGTTCTGCGGTGGCCCATGCGGCCATACCATTTTGGCCATCGCGCGCATAGGCCATAGCCAAATCCCGCATAAGCCGCGCGTTGCGCCGTTCGCGGGCAAAGGCGGCCTCTAGCACCGCCAAGGCCTCGGCATTGCGCGCGGGGCTGTCGGGCGCAAGAAGGGCACGACCATATCCCGCTAAAATCAGACCTGCATCAGGAGACATCTGGATGGTCCGTTCATAGGCCACAATCGCCGCGTCATACCGGCGGTTCTCAAATAGAACCTGTGCATATAGCTCTTGGTAATAGGGATCTGCGGGGTAGTTTAGGATCAACCGCTCTAACTCACGCAAGGCGGCATCGCCTTCGGAATTGCGGTGATAGGCCACAGCGCGGCGCATTGTTGCGATCTCTGAGGGGTCATTTCCCACCTGCGCAAATGTCCAAGAGGGTGGGTTCAGAAAGGCTGCTAATTTCCCCTTGCTGCGATCAAACCAATATTGCGCCTCGCTGTCAGGGGGTGGGGCTGTGCCGCCGTCAAAATTTGCGACCAATCGCAGACGATCACGGGTCAGCGGGTGGGTGCGGACATAGGGGTCTTGGCGGTCGGTTGAGAGTAACTCTTGCCCTGCAAAGCGATCTAGGACGCGCGCCATTGCAGTGGGGTAAACGCCTGCGCGCTCGAGATATCTAAGGGCGGCGGCATCCGCGCTCGCCTCTTCGGCGCGGGTATGTGAGAAAAAGACGCGCTGCGCGCTTGAGGCCATACCTGCCGCAACGCCCGCGCCTGCACCCGCATCCCCCGTGACGCCTGCGGCCAGCAGACCTGCCACCAAACCCAGCCGCGATGCACCGCTCATCGTGTCGGCATTCTCCGGGCGGCGGGCCAAATGTCCGTTGGCAATATGTGCGGCCTCATGGGCCAAAACAGCCTGCAATTCGGCAGGCTCGTCCAATGCCATCATCAGCCCCGAAGTGATAAAAATCGTGCGGGCATCGCGCACAAAGGCGTTCATCTGCGGATCATTGAGTAAAATCACGCGGATAGATTGCCCCAATCCCGCCGCTTCGAGAATGGGCATCAACAGATTTCGCAAACCTGCCTCAATCTCGGCGTCGCGGATCATGGATTGCGCCACGGCCCCTTTGGGCGCAAGGCCAAGGCACAGGCCCAAGATCACGGCAAAAAGAAAGGATCGCATCTGTGATTGACCTTTTCGGGCAGGGCTGTTTCAAACCGATGCATCCAGTCTAGTGAGGAAGCAATGCGTTATTCAAGCCGTGGTCAGGTTGATCCCTTTATTGTGATGGACGTCATGGAGGCCGCCCGCCGTCTTGAGGAGGAGGGGCGCCACATCATCCATATGGAGGTCGGCCAACCCGGCACAGGCGCGCCACGCGCCGCGCGCGAGAGGCTTGCGCGCGCAATGGAAGAAGACACGCTAGGCTATACTGTGGCGCTCGGGCGTCCTGATCTGCGCGCGGGGATCGCCGCACTTTATGGCGAATGGTATGATATCGACCTTGATCCTGCGCGCGTGGTGATCACAGCGGGGGCATCGGGCGGGTTTTTATTGGCATTTTCCGCGCTTTTTGATGCGGGTCAAAAGGTTGGTATGGGGCTTCCCTGTTATCCGTCTTATCGGCAAATCCTAAAGGCAATGAGTTTGGACGTTGCGGGATTGCGCACCGATGCCAGCAGTGGCTTTCAGCCGCGCCCCGACCAGATCACCGAAGATCTCGCAGGTCTGATCTTGGCAAGCCCTGCAAACCCGACAGGCACGATGATCCAAAAGCCCGCACTTGCGGAACTGGCTGCTGCTTGCGCCGCGCGGGATGTGGCCTTGATCAGTGACGAAATCTATCACGGGCTGCATTACGAGGCACGCGCCGTCAGCGCGCTTGAGGTGACCGATCAGGCCTATATCATCAACTCCTTTTCTAAATATTTCTCGATGACAGGATGGCGATTGGGGTGGATGGTCGTGCCTGAAGACCACCTGCGCGTGGTCGAGCGTTTGGCGCAAAATATGTTCATTTGCGCGCCACATGCGGCACAAATCGCAGCCCTAGGGGCCTTGTCGCCTGAAGGGCGTGCGGAACTGGATGAAAACCTCGCGATCTATGCCAAAAACCGCGTGATCTTGTTGCAAGGGCTACGCGCGGCGGGATTTGAGCGCCTCGCGCCTGCAGATGGTGCGTTCTATGTCTATGCCGATATCAGCGCCTTTGATTGGCCCGCGCAGGATATGGCGCGCGCGATGTTGGAGGAGGCAGGGGTTGCTGTCACCCCAGGCCTTGATTTTGATCCCGAAGAGGGCACGCGCGCCTTGCGGTTCTCCTATGCCCGCAGCACGGCCGATATCGAAGAAGGGGTTGCGCGTATCACGGCCTTTATGGCTGCGCATGCAAAATAGATTTTAAATCTAAATCTAAATTTTGTATATTCATGGCGTGGATAAGAGCAGAAAGACAACCCCATGTTGCAGGTCGTGTTTCGCAGTATTTTTGCGATGCTGTTTTTGTGGATTGGCCCCATGGTTTGGGCCGAAACATCTGTGCGCCTTGATCTAGGCGAAAGCTATGTCACGGATCGAGGCCAAGGGATTGAGGTGCAGCTTCGCCTTAATCGTGCCACCGCCTATGGGCTGCGTGTGCGCGACAATCCGATGCGGCTGATTGTCGATCTGGCAGGGGTAGAGGCGCAAAATCTGCCCAATGGGTTTGATCGAGCGGATCGCGCGCAGGTGGTCGCGCTTGGCCCTGCGCCGCGCGCAGGTTGGGGGCGGTTGAGCCTGAATTTGACCGCGCCCATGGTGGTTTAGGGCGCGGTGATGGATACAGAGCATCCTGACTTGGTGCGCCTTACCTTGCGGCTGCGCCCGCAACGGCGCAAGAATTCGCAACCCATCTCACCCCAGCAAGCGCAGATGAGCCGCCCGAAGCGGTGATTGCAGAACCCGCGCCGCCACTGCGCACAAGGCCCTTGATTGCCCTTGATCCAGGCCATGGCGGGATTGATCCAGGCGCAGAACGCGATGGATTTAGCGAAGCGGATTTGGTTTTGCTCTTCGCGTTAGAGTTGCGCGAGATGCTGTTGCGTGGTGGACTCGTGGATGTGTTCATGACGCGCCAGCGGGATGAATTTATCCCCCTGCCTGATCGGATGTCGCGCGCGCGTATGGCGGGGGCTGATCTTTTCATTTCAATTCATGCCGATGCCTTGGCTGAAGGCGATGGCATGGCGTCTGGGGCGACTGTTTATACTTTGTCTGAGACAGGCTCTGATGCGGCCTCAACGGCGCTTGCCGCGCAGCATGACCGCGCCGATCTATTGGCGGGCGTGGATTTGGGCCAATCCGATGATGTTGTCGCAGATTTTCTCATGGATTTGGCGCGTCTTGAAACCGATCCGCGCAGTGATGCCTTGGCCGATGCCTTGGTGACGGGCCTTGAGGGGGCAGGGGTTGAATTGCACAGCCGCCCGCGTTTTGAGGAAAATTTTACAGTGCTGCGCGCGACTGATTACCCCTCTGTCCTCTTGGAAATCGGTTTTATGTCCGAAGGTGGGGATTTGGAAAATATCCTTGACCCTGTTTGGCGGGCGCGGGCGCAAGGCGGGATTGCGCGGGCCATCGAGGCATGGTTGGCCGAAGACAATCTGCGCCGCAGCCTGATGCGGCGATAATCATGTGTGATCTCACCATGAAGTGAAGGTTTAAGCTTTTGACGCGCGCGCGCCTGCGCCATATAAGCGGACACGCGCTTGGGGTAAGGCTTTTTGGGGAAGTGACACGCATGGGCCAGATCATCCGTTTTGTGATGGGTATTTTCGGCGGGCTCTTTGCCTCGGCGATCATGGCTGTTGTGTTTGGTGCCATTATTGTTGGCGGCGTGATTTGGGTTTTTGCGCGCGATTTGCCCAATTACGAAACGCTGTCGCAATATACCCCTGCCACGATCAGCCGTATCTATTCGCGCGAAGGCCGTATCATTGACGAATTCGCGCAAGAGCGCCGTGTTTTCGTGCCAGCCGAAGAAATCCCTGATCTGGTGGCTCATGCCTTTATCAGTGCCGAGGATCGCAATTTTCATCAGCATGCGGGCTACGACCCGCGCGCGATTGCATCGGCCCTTGTGGATGCGGTGCGCTCGCGCGGGCAGGATGTGCGTGGCGCCTCCACCATCACGCAGCAGGTGATGAAGAATTTCCTCCTTGATGGCAGCCGCACGATTGAGCGCAAGGTGCAGGAAATTATTTTGGCCGCGCGCATTGAGCGATCCATGAGCAAGGAACGTATCCTTGAGCTGTATCTGAACGAAATTTTCCTTGGTCAAAATTCCTATGGTGTTGCCGCCGCTGCGCAGACCTATTTTAACACGGCACTGTCCGATTTGACCCCTGCGCAAGCCGCCTATTTGGCTGCTCTGCCGCAACGGCCTGCGCGTTTGCATCCTGTGCGTGATTACGATGATGCGGTTGAGCGGCGCAATTACGTCCTGCGCGAGATGTTCGAGAATGGCTATATCACCCGCGAGGTGATGGAAGAGAGCCAAGCCTCAGAGCTTGAGACGGTGCAGCGCGGGGATATTGCGCCTTTCCGCTCTAGCCTGCCGCCACGGGGCTATTTTACGGATGAAATTCGCCGCCAATTGTCGACCCAGTTTGGTGAAGAAGAATTCTTCACAGGCGGGTATGCTGTGCGCGCAACGATGGATGAAAATCTTCAAATCGTGGCACAGCGCGCGTTGCGCCGCGCGCTTGAAACCTATGATCGCGGGCGTGGGGTTTGGCGGGGGGCCTTGGCGCAACTTGATGTGGCAGCCCTTGATGATGCGGCCAGTTTGGCCGATGCGCTCTCGGCTACGGACATCCCGCGCGATGTGGATCAGTGGCGCGTTGCGGCGGTGACGGGGTTTGAGGGCGGTGATGCGCTGATTGCCTTTGAGGATGGCGAAACGGGCCGCATCTTGGCGGAGGATGTCACGTGGGCGCGCCCTTTGCGTGAAGATGGCACAACAGGCAGCGCGGCCAATTCTGCCGATGACCTGCTTGCGCGCGGGGATGTGATCCATGTTCTGCCTGTTGAGGATGACACAGGGCCACGGCATTATTCCTTGCGCCAAATCCCCGAGGTGCAAGGGGCCTTCATGGCGATGGATGTGAACACGGGCCGCGTTTTGGCGATGCAAGGCGGCTTTTCCTATCAGTATTCGGTTTTTAACCGCGCCACCCAAGCCACGCGGCAGCCCGGCTCAAGCTTTAAGCCATTTGTTTACGCAGCGGCGTTGGACAGTGGCTATAGCCCCAACACCATCGTGATCGATGCGCCCATTCAGGTGGAAACGCCCGAGGGTCTTTGGCGTCCAACCAATGCCTCGGATCGGTTTTATGGCCCTGCGCCCATTCGCACAGGGATTGAACAATCGCGTAACTTGATGACCATCCGCTTGGCCCAAGATGTGGGGATTGAGACCGTTGCGCGCTATGCTGAACGCTTTGGCGTTTACGATGAGATGCAGCCATTTTTGGCCAATTCCTTGGGGGCGCAAGAAAGCACGCTTTACAAAGTGGTCGCGGCCTATGCGATGTTTGCAAATGGCGGTGAGCGGGTGGAGCCTACCCTTGTTGACCGCGTCCAAGATCGGTTTGGCCAAACTGTGTATCGCCATGATCAGCGTATTTGCGAAGATTGTTTGAGCGACACATTGCCCGCAGGCTTGGGGCCGCGGATCGTATCCAACCGAGCCCGTGTTATGGATCCAATTACCGCCTTTCAACTCACCTCGATGCTTGAGGGGGTTGTCGAGCGCGGAACGGCGGCGCGCGCGGTGAACCTGCCCGTGCCTGCCGCGGGGAAGACGGGCACAACCAATGACGCCCGCGATGTTTGGTTTGTTGGCTTTACCTCCAATATCGTGGCGGGCTGCTATATCGGCTATGACCAACCGCGGTCGCTTGGCCGCGCCTCGGGCGGTGGGACTTGTGCGCCCGTGTTCCAAGAATTTATGCAAGAGGCTGTGGCCGAATATGGCGGCGGCCCGTTCCGCGTGCCCGAGGGCGGTGTGTTCGTGCCAATTGATCGCTTCTCTGGCGAACGTCTGGCCGATGGGGAAAGCGGCGAAAACGTGGTTTATGAATATTTCCGCGCCGCAGAAGTGCCCCCTGTTGGTGCGCGTTCGGCCATTGTGGATGGTGGGTTTGCTATGGCCTCGGATTTGCCCGTCTTTGGGCCGGGTGAGGTTGATGGCGCATTGCAGGAAGAGGGCGCAGATGTGCGCACCTCGTCTGGCGAAACAGTGCGGGTTCCCACCGATACGGGCTTTGGCACGATCAGCTCAGGCGGGCTCTATTAAACCCCATCGGGGATTGCAGCCACGCCGCCGCTGGTCTAGATCACCGCGACCAGATGATTTCTTGATGCAATTGGAGCAGGTATCCGATGCGGGCCGAAACCCAATCCAATATCGACAAAATTCGCCGTTCTCTTGATTTGCTCGGGCAGCGAATGGATTTGACCACCGCCAAGCACCGCTTGGAGGAGTTCAACGCCCGTGTCGAGGATCCAGACCTGTGGAACGATCCCGAAAAGGCGCAAAAGCTGATGCGCGATCGTCAGGTGCTGCTTGATAAAATCGGCACCTATGACGCGATCAAATCGGGTCTGGGCGATAATATTGGCCTCATCGAATTGGGCGAGGAAGAAGGTGACAGCGCAATTGTGACAGAGGCGGAAGCCGCCCTGTCTGCCTTGGTCGAGACCGCCGCCGCAAAAGAGCTTGAGGCCCTATTGAACGGCGAGGCGGACGCCAATGACAGCTTCCTTGAGATCAATGCGGGCGCAGGCGGCACGGAAAGCTGTGATTGGGCCTCGATGTTGGCGCGCATGTATGTGCGTTGGGCCGAAAAACAGGGATATGAGGTTGATCTTCAATCTGTCTCTTACGGGGAAGAAGCGGGGATCAAATCCGCCGTTTACAAAATCTCTGGGCATAATGCCTATGGCTGGTTGAAATCGGAATCGGGCGTGCATCGTTTGGTGCGCATCTCGCCTTATGACAGTTCCGCGCGGCGGCATACGTCCTTTTCTTCGGTTTGGGTCTATCCTGTGGTTGATGACAATATCGAAATCGAAGTGGCCCCAAATGAGATCCGCATTGACACCTATCGCTCGTCAGGGGCGGGGGGGCAGCATGTCAACACCACCGACTCGGCCGTGCGCATCACCCATATTCCCACGGGGATCGTGGTCACGAGTTCGGAAAAATCTCAGCACCAAAACCGCGATATCGCGATGAAAGCGCTTAAATCGCGCCTCTATCAGATGGAACTTGATCGCCGCAATGCCGAGATCAACGCAGCCCATGAAGCCAAAGGTGAGGCGGGTTGGGGCAATCAAATCCGCTCTTATGTTTTGCAGCCCTATCAAATGGTTAAAGACCTGCGCACAGGGTTTGAGACCTCTGACACCCAAGGTGTTTTGGATGGCGAAATTGATGGGCTGATGGCCTCGGTTTTGGCGCTGGATGTCTCTGGCAAAAGCCGTGCCGATGCACAGGCCGAAGATTGACGCCTGAGACGCAAGCGTGCAGCGATGCGGCGCATTCGCGTCTTGCACTGCAGCCTTTGGTTGATTACTTCTACTGACATTCTCGGGGCGGGGTGAAATTCCCCACCGGCGGTGACAGCCCGCGAGCGCCTTGGTTTCACGACCAAGGGTCAGCAGATTTGGTGAAATTCCAAAGCCGACGGTTATAGTCCGGATGAAAGAGAATGAGCCGTGTTTCGCGGTTGCGCGGGGGCGTGTCCCTTGTTCAGGCGCGGGCGCGTGTTCACGATCGCCTTGGGCACCTTGGTCTTTAGAAAGGATGACCCAAATGACGAAAACACTGAATATCGCTTTTATCAAAGCAAATTGGCACAGCGACATTGTCAACCAAGCCTTGGTTGGCTTTGAAGCGGATATGAAAGCATCAGGTCAGGCGTATAACCTGATGACCTATGATGTGCCCGGCGCGTTTGAAATGCCGCTCTTGGCAAAGAAACTGGGCGCGTCTGGTAAGGTTGATGCGATTGTCTGCGCCGCATTGGTGGTGGATGGGGGCATTTACCGCCATGATTTTGTGGCTGCTGCTGTGGTTGATGGTCTGATGCAAGCACAGTTGGACACAGGCATTCCCACCTATTCCGTATCGCTGACCCCGCATCATTTCCACGAGCATGCGGTGCATCACGATTTCTATCATGATCATTTCGTCAAGAAAGGCGCAGAAGCAGCGCAAGCCTTGCGCATGGTCGCAAGTATCGAGGTTTGACCCTGATGGCGCAGGCCCTGAGCTTTGAGTTTCTCACCGCAGGTCAAATTCAATTTGGTCGCGGAAAGGTCGGGGCGGGGCTTGCGCCGCAGATTATGACTTTGGGGGTGCCCGTGATGGTGATCACGGGCGGCTCTGGTCTGCGTCACACAGGAACGCGTGCTTTGGTTGATGCTCTTGCGCCCGTGCTGCAGATCGCGATTGCGGCTGAACCCGATTTGAAAACCATCGAGGGCGCGGTGATGCGCGCGCGCGGGGCAGGGGTTGCCTGCGTTGTGGCGATTGGTGGGGGGGCCGTCATTGATGCAGGCAAGGCCATCGCCGCCTTGATCCCTGCACCGCATTCCGCCCTTCGTTATCTTGAGGTTGTCGGTGAGGGGCGCGCGCTTGATGCCGCGCCTTTGCCTTTTGTGGCCATTCCCACCACAGCGGGCACAGGGGCCGAGGTCACCAAAAACGCGGTGATTTCTGTGCCCGAACACCAGCGCAAAGTATCTTTGCGTGATGCGCGGATGCTGCCAGATTTGGCCATTATTGACCCACGTTTATGTGACGGGATGGGGCGCGCGCAAACCATGATGAGCGGGCTTGATGCCCTGACCCAAGTGATCGAGCCTTATCTGTGCACCCGCGCCAACCCGTTCACCGATGCGCTGTGCAGGAATGCCATTCCGCGGGCCGTGTCGGGGCTGCGCCGCCTATCTGATGCCTTTGATCGGGGCGGCGATGATCCGATGGCGCGCGATGATATGGCCTTGGCATCGGTGATTGGCGGTCTTGCCTTGGCCAATGCGGGTTTGGGGGCGGTGCATGGCTTGGCGGGGCCTGCAGGCGGCTATCTGGCGCAACATGGCCTGATTTGCGCCCGTTTATTGGTGCCTGTTCTTTTGGCCAATGAGGCCCGCGCCGAAAGCCCTGCATTGCGTGGACGCTTTTCTGATCTGCGCGCTTGGATGGGCGATGCCTTTGGCGTCAGCGCGGAGATGGCCTTTGAGGCCTTGGCGCGATTTATCGAGGGGCAAAACCTGCCGCGATTGGGGCAAGCGGGTCTGCCTGCCGACAAGATCGACCAGATTGCACAAGCGGCGGCAAGCGCGTCTTCGATGAAGGCGAATCCAGTCGATTTGACCGCGTCTGATTTGACCGAAATTCTGCGCGAAGCGTTATAACCCACGCCACAATATACCCGTTGCAATTGCAACAATGGCCTCGGTTTCCGTCAAAGTTCTTAAGATTTCTTTAATACCTTGAGCTGAGCTTTAGAGAGCGTGAACCAGATGATCGGGCCGTGGTGGCCGATATTGCCGATAGCGTGGCTTCCTGGGCACCCCATATCGATACAGGCGCATCTGATCTGCGGGTATGAAAAAAGCGGCGGGCCTATGGTCCCGCCGCTTTTCAAAATCGGTATGAACTTGCCTTAAAGAATGGTTTGGCCCGTTGCGGCCCAATCTTTGGTGAATTGCTCAAGGCCCTTATCGGTCAAGACGTGCTTGGCAAGACCCTTGATCACTGCGGGTGGAATGGTCGCCACATCTGCACCAACCATCGCGGCATCTTTCACATGGTTTGCCGTCCGAATTGACGCCGCCAGAATTTCAGTCTCAAATCCATAATTGTCGTAAATCTCGCGGATTTCTGCTATCAATTCCATGCCATCGAGGTTGAGGTCATCCAAGCGCCCGATGAAGGGGCTGATATAGGTTGCACCCGCCTTGGCCGCCAAAAGCGCCTGATTGGCCGAGAAGCACAAGGTCACATTGGTCTTTATGCCTTTATTGGTGAAATGGCGGCAGGCCTTTAGGCCATCCAAGGTCAAAGGCAGCTTGATCACGACATTATCGGCGATTTTTGCCAAATGCTCGCCCTCGGCCACCATGCCCGCAAAATCGGTTGCGGCGACTTCGGCGGATACGGGCCCATCGACCAACGCGCAAATTTCAGCGATGACCTCTTTGAAATCGCGGCCTGATTTTGCGATCAGTGAGGGGTTCGTGGTGACCCCGTCCAACAGACCATAATCGTGCAATTCACGGATTTCATCGACCACGGCAGTATCGACAAAGAATTTCATAGATAGCTCTCCTTGATGTTTATTCGCGCGGGGCAGGCGAGGCCTGATACGAATGGGTTGCTTGGCGCTTCGATAACCTTGTGAGACGAATTCTGCAAATTGCAATTTTCTTACGACCGCTTGAAAATAGTCTGCGGCACGGGGATTGGCGTGGCGATGTCCGGAAACAAGGTGCGCGGTATTCGCGCCGCACAGACCCATGACACCTATTCAGCTGAGCGTGCCGCGCTGTCGAATAATGCGCAGATCATCACGATGGGCGCGCGGGTGATTGGCGCAGAATTGGCGAAATCCATTGCCGAGGCCTATTTGCCACAAAGTTTTGACCCCAATGGCCGCAGCGCCAGTAATTTTGCCGCGATTGATGCGCTAGGCGGATAGCGCGGTCTGCCAAATTTCCCTTGGCGGCGCGTGGATCGGGGGCTTAACCTATTCCTGACGGAAGAAGGGAGGGCGCAATATGAACGACCGCGTGCAGCTCGAGTGGCCATCGCCCCTGCCGCCATTGGCCAAGATGGGATTGGGCGATATTTGGGCGGCATTTGGCGCAGGGTGGTGCGATTTTCGCCAAAAGCCGATGATGGGCCTGTTCTTTGCCCATATCTATGTGGTGGGGGGGCTGGTTGATCTATGGCAGCCTTTCGATCCTGGATATGGGGTGGTTGGCTATTCCGATTACGGTTGGCTTTCCCCTCATAGGGCCTTTCTTGGCGGTTGGCCTTTATGAGGTTTCCCGCCGTCTTGAGGCTGGGGATCGGGACTTTCGCCGCAATGATATCTTCAGCGTGATCTGGCGGCAAAGATTGCGCCAATTGCCGTCTATGGCATGGGTGATCATCGTGTATTTTCTATTTTGGTCTTTCTTTGCGCATATGTTGTTCGCCCTGTTTATGGGGCCATCTGCGCTGATGAATGTGACCTCAAGCTATGCCTATCTGCTTCAGCCCGAAGGGTTGATTATGCCGTTGGTGGGCTCAGGCTTTGGTGCGGTTTTTGCGTTGGTGTTATTTTGCCTCACGGTGATTTCGCTGCCCCTTTTGTTGGATAAAGAAGTGGATTTTGTCACCGCCATGCTCAAAAGCATTGCGGTGGTCAAAGCCAACCCGAATGTGATGCTGATCTGGGGGGCGCTGATCGCAAGCCTGACCTTTTTGGCGATGCTGCCTGCACTGTTGGGGTTGTTTTGGTCTTGCCCGCTTTGGGTCATGCCTCATGGCATATTTATCGCCGCGCCTTTGTGCATGAGGCGATATGATGACAAAGAAAAACCCCCGCGCGCGGATGCGGGCGGGGGTGCATTGTAAATAAATCGCGCCTGCGCTTATTTCTTTTCTGGCTCTGCGGCGGCTGCGACAGGTTTTGCGGCTGGGGCAGGGGCCGATTTTGCACCGCTAGACAGCGGGTCTTCTTGACGCTGAACCGTGCCTTCAAAATGCGCACCTGATTCAATCGCGATGGTCTTATGAATGATGTCGCCCTCAACTCGCGCGCTTGAGGTGAGGCGCACTTTCAAGCCACGAACGCGGCCTTTGACATAGCCGTTCACGACCACATCATCGGCAAGAACCTCGCCATCAATGCGTGCGCTTTCACCAACAGTCAGTGAATGTGCGCGGATGTCACCCTTGACGGTGCCTTCGATTTGAATGTCACCCGAGGTTTTCAGATTGCCCGTAATCACCAAATCCGAGCTCAGCAAAGACGCAGGCGGCTTTGGCTTGGCGGGGGCAGCAGATGTGCTGGGGGCCGCCGGTGCCGAAGGCGCGCTTGGCGCTGACGCGGCAGGGGCCGCGCTTGGCGTTGTTGTTTCTTTTGGTCCTGGTTCGTTGATTTTTGATTTAGAAAACATTTCGTCCTGCCGTGATAAAGGTCATCGGGTTGGTTGGGTTGCCATTCTGGCGCACTTCGTAATGCAAATGGGACCCGGTCGAGCGTCCAGTATTTCCCATATCACCAATTCTGTCGCCGCGCGACACTCTTTCGCCCCGTGTCACGCGAATACGCGATAAATGTGCGTAGCGTGTTGTATATCCCATAGCGTGGCGAATTTCTATCATACTGCCATAGGCGCCGCGTCGGCCCGCGAAAACCACAGTGCCATCTGCGGCGGCAACAATCGGGGTTCCAACGGGGCCCGCAAAGTCTTGGCCCTCATGCATCCGCCGCCCCCCTTGGATCGGATCATTGCGATAGCCATAGCCCGAGGTGCGCCGCGCAGCGCCCTGCACAGGATAGCTGAAGGGCAGGCTTTCTGCGGCAATACGATAGAGGTTCACCGCATCGAGATCTTCCAACACCTCATTGGCGCGCAGCGAAACAGGGTCGGGTTGGCCGTTGGAGGTGGAAAAGGTAATTGGCGTCAAAGGCCCGCCTTGGCCTGAATAGCCACGGCGCACCGTCTCAAGAATGCTGTCAGTGGGCAGGCCTGCCGCACGGAACATCGCATCAAGTGGCTCAAGCGACATCGCGACCGCGTCTTCGATTTGAGTAAAGATGCGTTCATTGCGCTCGGCGGAGAGGGCAGCTTGGAATTCCAAGTCTTGAATCTGCGCGCGCGCCTCGGCGATCAGATCATAGGTTGTATCGCGCCCTTCGGCTGTTTCTTGCAGCGCCTCGGTCAATAGCGCCAAAACCTGCTCTAGATCTCGTTGACGGCTTGCGGCGGATTGCAGGCTGCCATTCTCATCGGTCATCTCGGCGGTCAATTGTGCCACCTCTTCAAGCGCGTCATCGCGTTCACTGATGGTGCGGCGCAAGGTGCTTTGGATCACGTTGACCGCGGTTTCCAATTCGCGGCGGCGTTCTTCTGATGCCAGAAGCTGCGATTGCATGGCAGAGACTTGGGCCATCGCAACGCCAAATCGTTCATGGGCGGCTTGTGCCTCAAGGGCGCGGCTGTCGCGTTCGCTGGACATTGCATTGAGGCGATCTTGATAGGCCTGCGAGGCGCGCGCGACCTGATCGCGATTAGACCCTGCATTGATGGCATCGATGAAAAACACCGCTGAAACAATCGCCGTCCATGTGACCAGAAGCCCTGTCGTGGCAATGATTGCGGCCTGCGTCAGGGGCCTCAGGCGCACAAAGCGCGTGCTTGTATCGGATTTCAGAAACAGCCGTTTTTCAGGCAAATGCCGATCCAATGCGTGGTTTGCGCGCTCAATCAATCGCGATTTCAATGCCAAGTCCCCTGTTTTGTCGTTCGGGCGCTTTGCTCTGCGCCTCTCGTCATCACCCCATCACAGCGTCCCCAGACCAAATTGGGGGGCGCGAGGATTGGATAGGACATTGAGCGGTGCGGCTCAATATTTTTTGCGCCATTTAGACGGGAAATTGAGGTCATCCCCGCAATTTGGGCGAGTTTTCGCCGATAGATGGCCTAGCGTTCAGAGAGAGGCCAGTAAAAATCGGGTGGAAGGCCCGCTTCGGCGCGCTTTTCTTCGTTAAAGGGTGGCTTCAATGCGCCGTGGAAATAGCGTTGCACCAGTTCGTGAAACGCATCCTTTGGATCAAGGTTTTCGCGGCCACAGAGGAAATGAAACCATTTGCTACCATAGGCCACGTGATGCACCTCTTCGGCATAGATCACGTTTAGCGCATCGACCGCTGCACTGGCGGCAGGGTCATTTTGCGGGCGTTTGAAAATCTCGATCATGGAGGGCGTGACATCAAGGCCGCGTGCCTCGAGAACCATCGGCACCACCGCCAAGCGGCCCATCAAATCAGTGGCCGTATCTTCGGCGGCGCGCCACATCCCCGCATGTGCGGCAAGCGCGCCATAATGACTGCTCATTTGTTCAAGGCAATCTGACAATAGGTTGAAATGCTTGGATTCTTCATCGGCCGATTTGACCCAATCATCGTAAAACCCGATGGGCATGGGCGTCTCGGCAAAGCGGGGGATAATGTCCCAATGTAAATCCACCGCATTAAGTTCGATATGCGCCACCGCGTGCAAAATAGCGATCCGACCCTCGGCTGTGCCAGGTTTGCGTTTTGGCACCTCGCGCGGATCAAGCAATGCGGGTTGTGCAGGGCGCGCGGGTTGATCGGGCGGTGTGGCGCGGCCAAGGGGCAAGGGCGTGCCTGCTGCCCGCGCCGCAAACCATTTCTTGGCACAAATGCGCGAAAGTGCGCATTTCTCCTTTGCATTGGCGGTGGTCAAAACCGCCACCGCCATTTCGGCCAATGTCTCGGGTATTTGTAAATCACTCATGGGGCGGTGAATTAGCCCAAGGATTTCACCGCGTCCAGCACCGCATCAATATGGCCTGGCACCTTCACCTTGCGCCAAATCTGGAAAATTTTCCCATCGCTATCAATAAGATAGGTGCAGCGTTCGATGCCCATGTACTTCTTGCCATACATGGATTTCTCCACCCATGCGCCATAGCGTTCGCAGACATCGCTGGTTTCATCCGAGGCAAGGACCACCCCAAGATCATATTTGGCGATGAATTTATCGTGTTTGGCCACGCTATCTTTGGAGACACCAATCACCACGGTGCCTGCCGCAGCAAAGGCGTCTGCCGCTTCGGTGAAGCCCTGCGCCTCTTTGGTGCAGCCTGATGTGTCATCTTTGGGATAGAAATAGAGAACCACTTTCTTGGGCTTTTGAGCAGATAGCGTCACTTCGCCACCGCCATCGCGGGGAAGGGTGAAATCTGGGGCGGGGCTGCCGATCTCAAGCATGGGCTTCATCCTTTATTCATTCTTTTGCGCGGAAACTCGCCACATCGTGATCCAGTGCGGCGAATATTTGCGCGGGGCCAGTTGCAGGGTTTTGTTATGTGTGATTGCAAGCTAGGGGATTTACAGCAAAGATAAAGGGCGGCATCCGAAATCGCCCCTCTCTTTGTTCCGCGCCCGACCCGTAAACAGCCCCGTGACCAACCTCGTGACCAGACAGATTATAGATTGACCGCTTCCCGTGACCTCCAAAGAAAACGCCGAGTCCAAACCTAAACCACAGCCTGCCAAATCGCGCAGAGGGCGGTGGGTCTTGGCTGTGGTCTTGGGCCTGTTTGTGACCATTTCAGCGGTGCTTGGTGGGTTTTACCTGCGACTGTCTCAGGGCCCCGTTTCGCTGCCTACCGCATGGCAGGCGCGTATTATTGCGCAAATGCAGGCGGGTATGGTGCGCGATGAGTTAAGCATTGCAGATATGTCCATTGCCCTTGATGAGACGGGGCGCCAAGCCCTTTTGGTCATCACCGATGTCACGGTGCGCGACGAAACTGGCCTGCGTGCGGCGTTTCCGCAGCTTGGCTTTGCCTTCGATGCAGGCGCCTTGCTGATGGGGCAAATATCCCCCATCCGCGCCGAAATGCGCGGTGCCAGTCTCTTGCTTGAACGGGACGCAACTGGTGGTATCGATTTGGCTTTCACAGCCAATCAAGACGCCGTGCGCGCTGATTTGGCCCAAACCATGGCCGCCTTTGACAGAATGTTTGCCGATCCGCGTTTTGCCAATTTTCAAGAGGCCATTGGCCTCGAGATTACGATTTCTCTGCGCGATGCCACCACAGGACGGGCCTTATCTATTGAAAACGGGCAAATGCGTCTGGCCCGTCAGGGCCAAGATTTGGTTTTGGCGGTTACCGCAGGTCTAGAGGCCCACGCGGAGGGGGCGGCAGATCAGGCGGGGCGTCTTTCCTTTGTGGCGACCCGCACCGATGCCGCGCGTGAGACCGAATTACGCCTCCAATTCCAAGGGATACCTGCAAATAACCTTTCTGTTGCATCGCCTGCCTTCCGGTGGCTTGATCTGATCTCTGCGCCATTGTCGGGCAGTCTCAGCACGAAATTGCGCGATGCCGAAGGCGTTGGTGATCTTGAAGCCCGCCTTGATTTGGGGCCAGGGGAATTGGCCCTTGAGGGCGCAGAGCGCCCCCTAAGCTTTAGTGAGATCTCAGCGCGATTTCGGTATGAGGCCGCCACAGGGCGCGCGGCGCTGGATGAGCTGTTGGTTGATGCGCGCGACCTAGATTTTACCGCGACGGGTGATGCGCTGATTTCGCCCGATGGCATGCAAATTGACGCCACGCTTGATCTAAATGATCTATTGGTGAACCCCAATGCGATGTTCGAGGCACCCTTGCTGTTTTCGCAAGGGCGGTCTGAGTTTCGGATCAGTTTGGGGGAGGAGCCGCGCCTCGATCTTGATCGTGTTTTGATCCGCACGGATGCGTTTGAGCTGACCCTTTCAGGCTATGGGGTGGCGCGCTCTGATGGCACGGAACTGGCAATTGATGGGAGTATTGCGCAAATGGTGCTGCGCGATGCCCTGATTTATTGGCCAAATGAGTTTGTCTCTAAAACGCGTGACTGGATTGATCGCAATCTGCACGAAGGGCAGGCGCAGAACCTCATGCTGACCCTACGCAAGGCCCCGCAAGATGCCCGTGCGCAGGCGGCCTTGGGGTTTGATTTTAGCGCGCTCGCGCTTAGCCCCATTCGCGATATGCCGCCTTTGCGGGATCTGCAGGGCCAACTGCGTCTAGAGGGGGCGCGGCTGACCATTGTGGCGCAAGATGGTCGGATGCGCGCGCCAACGGGCCAAGATATCGTGATGCATCAAGGCAGGTTCACTGTGCCCAATGTGGCAATGCGCGGCCCTGCTGCCACCCTTGATTTGGATGTGTCTGGAGAAATCCCTGATCTTTTGACCCTATTTGCAGGGCCGCCCCTAAACCTATTTCCCGAAGGCGGGCGCCTTGACCCTGCCACATTCGCCACAGGTCAGGCAGAGTTGTCGGGTCAGATCGGTCTGAATTTGGTGCAACGCCAACCCATTGGTGAGATGAGCCTCGATATCACGGGCCGTCTGATAGATGTGCGCTCAGACACACTGGTTCCCAATCGCGATCTGCGTGCAGAGGCGCTTGATTTGGCGATTACCTCCGAGGCAGGTGTGATGATTTCTGGCGCTGCCACAATGTCAGGTCAGCCCCTCACAGGCCGTTGGGTTCGGCCTGATCTTAACCGTGATGCCCCGCAATCTTATGTCGAAGGGCAGGCGCGATTGAGCCCTGAAACCCTTGCGGCCTTTGGTGTCATTTTGCCTGATGGCATGGTGCAGGGCGATGCAGCACTGGATTTGCGGCTTGATCTTGCAGGGCGCGGTGCGGCCCCAGAATTGCGTCTCACATCACCGCTTGAGGGCGTTGGGCTGTCCCTTACCGCGTTGGGGTGGACGAAACCCGCAGAGGCAGCGGGGGATTTAGACGTCACCCTGATCCTTGGGCCTGACCCAAGCCTACGCGCATTCCGCCTATCAGGGGCGGGCCTATCTGCACAGGGTTCGGGGGACCTCGGCCCCGAAGGCCGTCTTGAGCTGTTGCGCATAGAAGGCTTTACCATTGATGACTGGCTAGATGTGACAGGCACGCTGACGCCGCGTGGCGAGGGTCTGGCACCTGCACTTAGGATTGCTTCGGGGCGGTTGGATTTGCGGGGCCTGCCGCAGGGCGGCGCACAGGCGCAAACGGCACGCGCCCCCCTGTCTGTCAATTTGGACGAGCTGCGCATTGGCGCCACAATTGCCCTCAGCGATCTGCGCGCGGATCTCAGTTCTGGCGGTGGCGGGTTGGCAGGGGCGTTTCGCGGCAATCTTAACGGCGCCGTTCCGATAGAGGGCGCGATTGCCCCGCTTGAGGGCGGGGGCATTGATATTCGCCTTCAGGCTGATGATGGCGGGGCCGCCATGCGCAGCGCGGGCATCATGCGCAACCTCTATGGTGGCGCGCTGACCTTGCAATTGCAGGGCGCGACTGGCGCGCGCAGCTATGAGGGCCAGTTGCAAATCACCAACCCCAGGCTGCGCGATGCGCCCGTTATGGCCGAATTGCTCAACGCCGTCTCCGTGATTGGATTGATTGAACAACTGTCGGGGGACGGGATTAATATGGGCGAGGTAAATGCGCGCTTCACGCTCGATCCGTCAAAGATCACTGTGCATCAAGGCGCCGCTATTGGCCCGTCTTTGGGGATCAGCATGGATGGGGTCTATAATACATCTGCGCGGAACTTGGACTTTCGCGGTGTGCTGACGCCGATTTATGCGCTCAACGGCGTTGTCGGGCGGCTGTTTGCAAGGCGCGATGAAGGGTTGTTTGGATTTAATTTTACTCTGAACGGCCCGCCCGATACGCCGCAGGTGCGGGTCAATCCGCTCTCCATACTTGTGCCAGGCATTCTGCGCGACTTGATGCGCCCGCAGCTTGACACAAATTCCCAATAATCCGCCCGTTTCTTTGCGATGGCCCGTTTCTGTCAGGTTTACGATGCGTCTTGATGATTTCGATTTTCACCTTCCCGAAACCCTTATTGCGACCCGTCCGGCAAAGCCGCGCTCTTCGGCGCGGCTGTTATATGCGCAAGGCGGGCAGATCACCGATGCGATTGTGCGCGATCTGCCGCAATTCTTGCGCAAGGGGGATCGGTTGATCCTGAACGACACCCGCGTCATTCCCGCCCGTCTGCGTGGCCAAAGGTGGCGCGACAGCGCACAAGGCCGCGTGAGCGCAAAGATTGAGGTGACCCTTCTCGAGCCACAGGCCGATGGCACATGGTCGGCCCTTGCCAAGCCGATGCGGAAACTGGCCTTGGGGGAGGTGGTGGAGTTCACCCCCGATTTTCACGCTGAGGTGGCAAGCCTTGAAGGGGGGCTGCGTCTGCGCTTCAACCTTGGGGGGGATGATTTTGATGCGGCGTTGAACGCCGCAGGCGCGATGCCCCTGCCGCCCTATATTGAGGCCAAGCGCCCCTCCGATGCCCAAGATCGGGAAGATTACCAAACCATTTGGGCCAAGCGCCAAGGGGCGGTGGCCGCCCCAACCGCAAGCCTGCATTTTGACGAGGGGCTGATGGCAGATTTGCGCGCCCGTGGGGTGAGGTTCAGCTTTGTCACCTTGCACGTTGGTGCAGGCACGTTTCTGCCCGTGACGATGGAAGATGTCACCACCCATAAAATGCATGCCGAATGGGGCGAGGTTTCGCAAAGCGCGGCGGATGAAATCAACGCCACCCGCGCCGCAGGCGGGCGGATTATCCCCGTGGGCACAACAGCATTGCGTTTGATTGAAACTGCGGTAAGCGAAACTGGCGAGATGCGCCCCTTTGAGGGGGATACCGATATTTTCATATACCCCGGGTATCGCTTTAAAATCACCGATGGGTTGATGACCAATTTCCACTTGCCCAAATCGACCCTGATGATGTTGGTGTCGGCCCTGATGGGGGCAGATCACATTCGGACGATCTATGACCATGCAATCACGCAGAACTATCGTTTTTTCTCTTATGGGGATGCTTCGCTATTAATCGGGTCGCAGACGTGACAGGATAGGGCGTGAACGCGGCATTAGTTTGGTGCCGCGCAGCGTAAGGATCGCGCATGTTATTGGTGTTGCGAAATTCATGGGCCTTGCTTTTGGGTATCATGCTCCTGATGGTCGGGAATGGCCTTCAGGGCACGCTTTTGGGTGTCCGCGGCGAAATTGAGGGTTTTTCAACCTTTGAGATGTCCGTGGTGATGTCTGCCTATTTTGCGGGGTTTCTTATCGGTTCGCGTATGGGGTCAGAAATGATCCGCCGCGTGGGACATATCCGCACCTTTGCTGCGCTAGGCTCGGTCATATCGGCGGTGCTGATCCTCTATCCTGTGCTGACAGATCCTATTGCATGGACAGTGTTGCGCCTGATTATTGGGGCCTGTTTTGCAGCCGTCTATGTCACGGCGGAATCTTGGCTGAACAATGCCGCAACCAATGAAACCCGTGGTCAAACCTTATCAGTCTATCTGGTGGTGCAGATGGTCGGCATTGTTGCCGCGCAAATGCTGCTGAACCTTGGGGATCCGTCCGACTATTTCCTCTTTGTGGTGCTGTCGGTTCTGGTTTCGCTAAGTTTCGCGCCGATTTTGCTGTCGGTCACCCCAACGCCGGCATTTGAAACCGCCAAGCCGATGAGCCTGATGGAGGTCTTGAAAATCTCGCCACTGGGTGTGATTGGCACATTCCTTATGGGCGGTGTCTATTCGGCCATGTTCGGCATGGCGGCCGTTTTCGCCACGCAGGCAGGGCTGCCAATTGCGCAATTGTCCATTTTTGTATCGGCCTTTTATGTGGGCGGCTTGGTTCTGCAATTCCCCATCGGATGGGTTTCTGATCGGATGGATCGCCGTCTGTTGATCATGATCTTGGCGGCCATTTGTGGCGCAGCGGGCCTGTTGGGCGCGCTCAGTTCTGGCATCTTTTCGATCTTGGTGATTTCGGCCTTCTTCATAGGCGGCATGGCCAACCCGCTTTATGCGTTGTTGATTGCCTATGTGAACGACTTTCTTGAGGTTGAACAAATGCCCGCAGCAGGGGGGCGTCTGTTGTTTGTGAACGGGGTCGGGGCGATTTTCGGCCCGATTGTCGTGGGCGGCATGATGCAGGCCATTGGCCCCTTGGGGTATTTCTATTTCATCGGCGGCTTGGTCACGGTTTTGGCGCTTTATGCGGCCTATCGTATGACGGTGCGCCCTGCACCCACAGTGGAAGATACGGGCAGCTATGCGCCTGTTTTGCCCTCAGCCTCGCCCGTTGTGGTGGGCTTGGCGCAAGAGGTTTTCGCGGATGCGGCCTCCGATGATGGCGATGACGCGCAAGGAACGCTTCCTCCTGCTGCGTGATCGTGGCAGTCTCTCTTTGGCAATGGTCTAAAGGGAGAAGATCGGATGGCAGAACCACTGGCGCAAGAGATCACAGAGTTCTGGATCGGGGCAGGGCCTGAGGCGTGGTATCGCCGCGACGATGATTTTGACGCTGAAATTCGCGCCCGTTTTGGCACGGCATGGCAGGGGGCGGCAGCAGGCGCGATGGATCATTGGATCAATGCCGCGCCGACTGCCTTGGCGCTGATGATCCTGTTGGATCAATTCCCGCGCAATATGTTTCGCGCCGACCCGCGGGCCTTTGCCACCGATGCAAAGGTTTTGGGATTGGCCAAGGACGCGCTAGAGATGGCCCATGATCTGAGCATCCCAGAGCCTGAACGTCAGTTTTTCTACCTGCCCTTCATGCATTCCGAGGATTTGGCAGATCAAACCCGCGCGATTGAGATGATCGAAACGCGGATGCCGCAGACGGGGCAGGGCAATGTGATCCATGCCCGCGCCCATGCTGAAATTATCCGCCGATTTGGCCGTTTTCCCTATCGAAACGCGGATTTGGGGCGGGATATGACCGCAGAAGAACAGGCGTTTCTAGGCGCGGGCGGTTATGGTTCTGTGCTGCGCAGCCTGCAGGAATCTTAGATAGATTGCAGCGCGATCAGAGATGGTTTAGAGATAGTTTAACGTTGAACAATTCCGAATCTCGCCACCCCTGCGTGGCCCGAATTGCAGGAGAACTGCCATGTCCAACCAAGATTTCGATGTAATCGTCATCGGTGCAGGCCCTGGGGGCTATGTGGCCGCGATCCGCGCCAGCCAATTGGGGCTGAAAGTTGCGATTGTCGAGCGGGAACATATGGGCGGGATTTGTCTCAATTGGGGCTGTATCCCAACCAAGGCCATGCTGCGCTCGTCCGAAGTTTTCCACTTGATGCACCGCGCTAAGGAATTCGGTCTGTCTGCGGATGGGATTTCCTATGATTTGGATGCGGTCGTGAAACGCTCGCGCAATGTGGCCAAACAACTGAATTCGGGCGTGGGCCATTTGATGAAGAAGAACAAGGTCACAGTCGTGATGGGCGCGGCCACAATTCCCGCGAAAGGCAAGGTAGAGGTGAAGGCGGAGGATGGCGTGAAAACCCTGACCGCCAAACATATCATTCTGGCCACAGGCGCCCGTGCCCGCGAACTGCCGGGCCTAGAGGCGGATGGCAAGCGCGTATGGGCCTATAAATCGGCACTGACCCCGCCGCATATGCCTAAGAAATTGCTTGTCATTGGGTCTGGCGCGATTGGGATTGAATTTGCAAGTTTCTACAACACGCTGGGCGCTGAGACGACAGTTGTTGAGGTGATGGATCGCATCCTGCCCGTGGAAGATGCCGAGATTTCCGCCTTTGCCAAAAAGGCCTTTGAAAAGCAGGGGATGAAAATTCTGCAAAAGGCCGTGGTCAAGAAACTGGATCGCGCGGCTGATAAGGTCACAGCGCATATCGAAATGGGCGGCAAGGTTGAGACGCAAGAATTCGACACAGTCATTTCTGCCGTTGGTATTGTCGGCAATGTTGAGGGCTTGGGCCTAGAGGGGCTTGGGGTCAAAATAGACCGCACCCATGTTGTGACGGATGAATATTGCCGCACGGGCGTGGACGGGCTTTACGCGATTGGCGATGTTGCAGGCGCGCCGTGGCTTGCACATAAGGCCAGCCATGAAGGCGTGATGGTCGCCGAGATGATTGCAGGGCGCAAGGTTCACGCGGTGAAACCTGAAAGCATTGCAGGCTGCACCTATTGCCACCCGCAAATCGCCTCGGTCGGTTTGACCGAAGAAAAGGCAAAAGCCGCAGGCTATGCCGTAAAAGTGGGCCGCTTCCCCTTTATTGGCAATGGCAAGGCCATCGCCTTGGGCGAGCCTGAAGGGCTGATCAAAACCGTGTTTGATGCCAAAACGGGCGAGCTTTTGGGCGCGCATATGGTGGGCGCGGAAGTGACCGAACTGATCCAAGGTTATGTGGTGGGGCGCAAGCTGGAAACCACTGAAGAAGACCTGATGGAGACCGTTTTCCCGCATCCAACCTTGTCAGAGATGATGCATGAGGCGGTTCTTGATGCCTATGGGCGGGCGATCCATATCTAGAGGGCCTGCGTCTTAGGTGTCTGGGTTATTGGGGCAGGGGCAACCTTGCCCTTTTTTCTGTTCGAGCGCCATGCTTGACAGGTTTGCGCGTTTTGGTTTTGTTCTCGCCATCCTGCCCCTTGCTTTGTGGCACTGGCGCAGGCACAGGATCGCCCTAGCTTGTGGTGCATCAATATAGGATCGGGCGGTCAGATGGTGGAATTAAAGAAAATCGAAGTGCGCGGCGCACGCGAGCATAATTTGAAGAATATCGATGTCGATATTCCCCGCGACCAACTGACCGTGATCACGGGCCTATCGGGATCAGGAAAATCGTCATTGGCCTTTGACACGATCTATGCCGAAGGGCAGCGCCGCTATGTTGAAAGCCTCAGCGCCTATGCGCGGCAATTCCTTGACATGATGCAAAAGCCCGACATGGATCATATCTCGGGGCTGTCGCCCGCGATTTCCATTGAGCAGAAAACCACCTCGAAAAACCCGCGCTCGACCGTGGGAACCGTGACCGAAATTTACGATTATATGCGCTTGTTGTTTGCGCGCGTGGGCACGCCCTATAGCCCCGCAACAGGTCTGCCCATTGAGGCGCAGCAGGTTCAGGACATGGTCGACCGCATTATGGGCATGGAGGAGGGAACCCGCGCCTATCTGTTGGCCCCGATTGTGCGCGACCGCAAAGGCGAATATCGCAAAGAAATGCTGGAGCTGCGCAAGCAGGGGTTTCAAAGGGTCAAGGTAGATGGGGCGTTTTACGAATTAGAAACCCCGCCAAGCTTGGACAAGAAATTTCGCCACGATATTGACGTTGTGGTGGATCGCATTGTGGTGCGTGCGGGCAGTGAAACGCGTCTGGCCGATAGTTTGCGCACGGCGCTTGATCTGGCCGATGGGATTGCCATTCTGGAGACTGCACCAAAGGACGGCGATCCCGAGCGGATTACGTTTTCCGAGAATTTCGCCTGTCCTGTCTCAGGCTTTACCATTCCCGAAATTGAGCCGCGCTTGTTCTCTTTCAACGCGCCCTTTGGGGCGTGCCCGTCTTGTGATGGGTTGGGGCATGAGCTATTTTTTGATGAACGGCTGATGGTGCCTGATGTCACGCTTAGCCTAGCCGATGGGGCCATTGCGCCATGGCGCAAGGGGAAATCACCCTATTTCCTGCAAACTATCGAGGCAATTGCCCGTCACTACGGCTTTGATCCTAAGGCGCAATGGAAAGACCTGCCTCAGGCGGTGCAAGATGTGTTCTTGCGTGGCTCTGGCGAGGAAGAAATCGCCTTTCGGTATGACGAGGGCGGGCGGGTTTATCAGGTTTCTCGTATGTTTGAGGGGGTGATCCCCAATATGGAACGCCGGTATCGCGAAACCGATAGCGCGTGGATCCGCGAAGAATTTGAACGCTATCAGAACAATCGCCCCTGTGGTGCTTGTGGGGGACACCGCCTGCGGGCTGAGGCATTAGCGGTGAAAATCGGGGGCCTTCATGTGGGCGAGGTGGTGCAAATGTCCATCCGTCAGGCCTATGATTGGATCGACACTGTGCCAGCGGCCTTGAGTGCGCAAAAAAATGAAATCGCCCGCGCGATCCTGAAAGAGATCCGCGAACGCCTCGGGTTTTTGAACAATGTGGGGTTGGATTACCTGACGCTGTCACGCAATGCAGGCACCTTGTCAGGTGGTGAAAGCCAACGCATCCGTTTGGCCAGCCAGATCGGCTCTGGCCTCACGGGGGTGCTTTATGTTCTTGATGAACCCTCAATTGGTTTGCATCAGCGCGACAATTCCCGCCTTCTGGATACGCTAAAAAATCTGCGCGATCAGGGCAATACCGTCATCGTTGTTGAGCATGACGAGGAAGCCATTCGCGAGGCGGATTACGTTCTGGATATTGGCCCAGGTGCAGGGGTGCATGGCGGCCAAGTTGTGGCCTCTGGCACGCCGCGTGAGATCATGGAAAACCCCGCCTCAATCACGGGGCAATATCTGTCGGGCAGCCGCGAGATTGCTGTGCCCCAAGAGCGTCGCAAGGGCAAAAAGGGCGGCAAGTCCGTTACCGTGGTCAATGCGACAGGCAACAACCTGCAGGGGGTGACAGTGGATTTCCCGCTCGGGAAATTTGTCTGCGTCACGGGTGTTTCGGGGGGGGGCAAATCCACCCTGACGATTGAAACCCTGTTCAAAACAGCCTCAGCGCGGCTGAATGGGGCGCGCCAGACACCTGCGCCTTGCGAGACGATCAAAGGGCTAGAGCATCTCGATAAGGTGATCGATATTGACCAACGCCCAATTGGGCGCACGCCCCGCTCGAACCCTGCGACCTATACAGGCGCCTTTACCCCAATCCGTGATTGGTTTGCAGGCCTGCCCGAGGCCAAGGCGCGCGGCTACAAGCCTGGGAGGTTCAGCTTTAACGTCAAAGGCGGTCGCTGCGAGGCCTGCCAAGGCGATGGGGTCATCAAGATCGAGATGCATTTCTTGCCCGATGTTTATGTGGAATGTGAAACCTGCAAAGGAAAGCGCTATAACCGCGAAACCCTTGAGGTGACGTTCAAAGGTAAAAGCATTGCCGATGTATTGGACATGACTGTCGAAGACGCGCAGGAGTTTTTCAAAGCGGTGCCATCCATTCGCGAGAAGATGGACGCGCTGATGCGCGTGGGGCTCGGCTATATCAAGGTGGGCCAGCAAGCGACCACCTTGTCGGGTGGCGAGGCGCAGCGTGTGAAACTGTCCAAGGAATTGAGCAAACGCGCCACGGGCCGCACCCTCTATATTCTGGATGAACCCACCACGGGCCTGCATTTCGAAGATGTGCGCAAATTGTTGGAAGTGCTGCATGAATTGGTTGATCAGGGCAACTCAGTTGTAGTGATTGAGCATAATCTTGATGTGATCAAAACCGCCGATTGGCTGATCGACATTGGCCCCGAAGGCGGTGATGGCGGGGGGCAGGTCGTGGCGACAGGTGCGCCCGAGGATGTCGCGGGCGTTGCCGCATCGCATACGGGACGTTATTTGGCCCCGATGCTGCCCGCGGCCCGCGTTACGGCTGCGCAATAGATTTGCCCCCTCACGCAAATTTTTCCCCGTTCGGCGCTGATTGCGTCTAGGCTTGGCGTGACGGATGAAGCATAAATAGGGGTTAACCAATGTCGGCACGTATGTCTTTCGCCCTGTCACTGGGGCTGTTTGCGGCAAGCAGCCCTGCCTTTGCGCAGGATTTTTGTGGGGGAATGGGGGCCATGGGTCTTTGGGCCAATGGCACCGAGGCCGCCTCTGACCTCAGCCAATCAAGCACGGCCTTTGATCTGACGGGTCTTGGCCTGTCTGCGGGCAACCAGGTGGTCGGGCTGTTCACATTATCGCAATCTGCAAATCTGCGCGTTGAGGCGGTGGGGCAGGGTGGGGTTGATCCCGTTTTAGACCTTTATGACGAAACGGGCCGTTTGATCTTGAATGATGACGATAGCGGCGGAAACCTTGCTGCGCGCGGTGAGATCAACTTGGCGGCGGGGCGCTATTGCGTTGCGGTGCGCGATTTTAGTGGCACCGCTGGCGCGGTTGACCTGCGTATTGGCCGCAGTGATCGCGATCCTGCGCTGACGATGGGTTTGGATGCAGGAACAGGCAGCTATGCAGGGGTTACGCCCTGCACGGCGGATACGCCCGCCACGGTTTTGGGGGCGGGGGCCTTGAGCCAAGCTGAGCTGAGCGCAGGTATCAGCCAAACAGGCAGCGTGGCAAGCACGCCCTATTATCGCTTTGGCCTTTCGGCCCCAACGGCGGTGACCATTCAAGCCGAAAACAGTGCGGCTGATCCCTATATCTATCTCTATGGGCCAGATGGGCGGCTCTTGGCGGAAAATGACGACCATATGGGTCTTGATAGCCAGATTGACATGGCTGACCCGCTGCCTGCAGGCAGCTATTGTATCGCGATGCGCGCCTTGTCAGATCAAAACGCGCCTGTGACAGTGACCTTGCGCGATTACGACCCAATGCGTGCCATGCAGCAGATGTATGAGGCGCTAGAGGCCAGCCCCCCTATCGGTGGCAGCTATCCTATCACGGATTTGGGCGCAATTTCGGGGCAGTTCGTGCGCGATGTCAGCGTATCAGGCAAGGCGCAATGGTTCCTCGTGTCTATGCCAGAGGATGGGCTTTTGCTGATTGATGCGGTTGGCATGGGCAATTCTGACCCAATTCTGGCCCTTTACGATCCAGTGGGCCGTGAGCTTGCCTATAATGACGATAGCGGGTCTGGATATGACAGCCAAATCGCGCAGCCTCTTGGCGGGGGGAGCTATTTGGTGGGCTTGCGGCAATATGATAACAGCGCAGGCATGGTGCGTCTGGTGATCCAGCGCTTTGTGGCGGTCAATTAAGCGCGTTCAGGCCCCGTCTGATGCGGCCAAGGCCGTGATGATGGGGCCAAAATCCTGCGCCTTCAGAGAGGCCCCCCCCACCAAAGCGCCATCGACATTTTCCAATGCGAAAATCTCGGCGGCATTGGTTGGCTTGACTGACCCGCCATAGAGCAGCGGCACGCTTTTTGCGGCATCCGCGCCGTAGCGGGCAGCCAGATTAGCGCGCATGGCATCATGGATTTCGGCAATATCAACCAGTTCAGGAACAAGCCCTGTGCCAATCGCCCAAATCGGTTCATAGGCTATCACAAACGCGCCTTCATCGGGGAGGGAGGCGTCAAGCTGTGCTTCAACAACCGCACGGGCCTGGCCCGCGCGCCGTTCTGCCTCGCTTTCACCTAAGCAGATAATGGGGGTCAGCCCCGCCGCCAGCGCCGCTTCTGCCTGCGCGCGCACTTGGGCGCTGGTTTCGCCGTAATCAGCGCGCCGCTCGGAATGGCCCACAATCACATAATCTGCCCCTGCATCCTTAAACATGGGCGCGGAAATATCGCCCGTATGCGCCCCTGCCGTTGCGGTATGGCAATATTGCCCCCCAAGCGCGATGGCGCTGCCGCGGCACTGTGCGCCAAGCGCCCCGAGCAAGGTCGCGGGCGGACAGATCAAAATATCGACTGGCTGCGGGGCAGGGAATGCCGCAATCAGGCTTTGCACTTCGGCCATATTCTCCGAAAGCCCGTTCATTTTCCAATTTCCTGCGGCAAGTTTTCTGCGCATCGCACTCTCCTCTTTATCTTTGGTTTTATGGGTGGCAAGGATGCAGCCAAGGGTCAAGCCAATATGGGGTGAGAATCGTGACAATACCGCGAATTGATTTTCAGAAAATGATCGCAGGTGATGCCGAGACCCTTGAGACTATCGCCTATGGCGCGCGTGACGTTGGGTTTTTGACGCTTGAGAACACGCCGATTTCGGGCGAGGCTGTTCAAGAGTTAATCGCGCTCTATCGCCGTTTTTTCAAAATGGATGACGCGGCCAAAGCGGCCGTGGATATGGCGCGAACAGGGGCCAATCGCGGGTGGGGTGCGTCCAAATCCGAACAGGTCGATCCGAAGTCAAACCCTGATTATAAACAAGTGTTCGACTGTGGCCTGCCAGTGCCCGATGGCGACCCAATGGCGCATTTGCCTGTCTATGCGCCAAATCTTTGGCCCGAAGCCCCTCAAGGTTTCCAAGACACAGTCGAGCAGTATTTTGCGCAAGCGCGCGCTGTGTCCTTGGCCCTGCTTGCGGCGATTGCGCGGGCAATTGGCAAGGACGGGGATTATTTTGCAGATAAATTCGACCGCCCCATGGCGCTGTTGCGGGCAAATTTCTATCCACCCCGCCCAGATTGGGCGGGTGAAAAGGATTTCGGCATCGCGGCCCATACGGATTATGGCTGCCTCACCCTTTTGGCCACGGATGGGCAGGCGGGCCTTGAAGTAGAGATGCGGGATGGGTCATGGCTGCCTGTCGCGGTTGAGCCGGGTGTGTTTGTCATCAATTTTGGCGAAATGCTTGAGATGTGGAGCGAGGGCGGGGTGAAGGCCACATTGCACCGCGTTACAGGCGGTGCGGAGGAGCGCATTTCTATCCCGCTGTTTTTTAACCCTAATTATGATGCCAATGTCGCACCCGCAAGATCAGATCAGCTGATCCGTGCAGGCGACCACCTCAGCCGCCGCTATGCTGAAACCTATCTGCATATGAAAACCGCCTAAGGGGCCATCAGCGCTGCAAGGATTTCTGCGCCGCAATTTGCGCATTAAGCGAAATTAGGCTGTCGATTTTTTTCGAAAGCGCCTCAAATTCTTCTGATTGCACGGATCAACCCCTTGTGCCCGTCCCAAGTTTAGCGGGTTCACTATAGGGGGCAGAAATAGCGCTTGGCAAGCGATGCGGTGCGTCAGCCTTCGCGTTCTGCGTTGAGTTCTGAGACATCCTTGAACTTGATCGATTCACCACAACCACAGGCATCGGCCACATTGGGGTTGTTGAATTTGAACCCTGCCTCAAGAAGTGAGGTTTGATAATCGATCTCTGTGCCAAAGAGGAACATTTGCGCCATGGGCGCAATCATCACGCGCGCGCCTTCGACCTCGACCACCTCGTCATGGGGGTCGATCTCCGCGGCATAATCCATCGTATATTCCATGCCTGCGCAGCCGCCCTTTTTCACCCCGATGCGCAGCCCCTGATGCCCGTCTCGCGTCATCAGTTTCTTGATCTGCCCAATCGCAGCGGGGGTAAGGGTTACAGCCGCTTTTCCTGAAATGCTGAACATCTCACATGAACCCTAACTCAAGACGGGCTTCATCGCTCATCATATCCATACCCCATGGGGGTTCCCATGTCAGCTTGACATCGACCTGCTTGATCCCTTCGAGAGGCTCAATTGCGTCTGCCACCCATCCGGGCATCTCGCCCGCAACTGGACAGCCCGGTGCGGTTAGGGTCATGATCACCTCGACCGCATTCTCAGCATCGATATTGATTGTGTAAACCAAGCCCAGATCATAAATATTCACTGGAATTTCAGGGTCATAAACAGTGCGGCAGGCTTCGACCACCGTGTCGTAAAGCGGGTGGTCCGTGCTAGAGGGCGCAATCAAAGGCGCCCCTTCAAGCGTTTCTTGCGGCATCGGATCGGGAGTGCTGGTCATCTTGGGCCATATCCTTTGCGGGACGAATTCCTGACTAAACATATAAGGAAAGGGTGGGCCAAGGGCAAGGGTAAGTCACGCTCATCACCGCGGCGGGCGGCGTTTGATCGGGGCGGGGCGCACGTGTTTTTCGATGGCGCTGTAAAGATGGGCGGCGATGTTTTTGCCCGTGACCTCCTCTATGCCCTCAAAGCCAGGCGAAGAGTTGACCTCAAGCACTTTAGGCCCGTCAGCGCCACGCAGCATATCGACACCCGCAATCCCAAGGCCAAAGGCGCGCGCAGATCGAATGGCGGTTTCGCGTTCCTCGCGGGTGATGCGCACGCTGACCGCCGTGCCGCCACGATGTAATTTTGAGCGGAAATCATCCGCCGCCCCCACTCGTTTCATCGCAGCCACCACTTTGCCATCAATCACAAGGCAGCGAATATCCTCGCCTGCGGCCTCTTTGACAAAATTTTGTACAAGGAAATTCGCAGATAGGCCGCGAAAGGCATCAATCACTGATTGCGCGGCCTTCTTGGTTTCAGCCAACACCACGCCCTTGCCTTGGCTCAATTCCAACAATTTCACCACCAACGGGGCATTGCCCACCAATGTGATGAGGTTGTTGGTGTCCTTTGGGCTTGCGGCAAAGGCCGTTTGGGGCATGCCAATGCGGTGGCGCGACAGAATTTGGTGGGCGTGCAGCTTGTCGCGGCTTGCGGTGATGGCGGCGCTGCCATTCAGGCAATAGACGCCAAGCGTTTCAAATTGCCGCAAAATCGCCGCACCATAGGCTGTAATTGAGGGGCCGATGCGGGGGATAACCGCATCATATTTTGGCAATTCTTGCCCGTCACAATAAACCGCAGGCGTCATGGCATTGAGCGCCATGTAACAACGGGTTGTGTTGATCACTTCAACGACATGGCCGCGCGCCTCGCCCTCGGCCTGCAATTTTTGTGTGGTATAGTTTTGTTCGCGGCTCAGAACGGCAATGCGCTGCGCGCGTTTGGGCGCGGTCTCTTTGACCGCAGCGGTGTGATAAACTTCGTAACTGCGTTGCGGTTGACAGAAACTTTCTGAGGGGGTGATGATCCAATTTGTCCCAATTGCCTGCCGCCCCAGAAGCATCCTATAGCTCATATTGGCGCGATCCGTCAGCGTGATTTCAATTTCTTGCCGCAACGGGCCGATTTCGAGCGGGCTGAGGATCACATAGCGTGCCTCTGTATCACCATTGGAACTGGTCACATCGCGGCGGTCATGGATGGTTGCAGAACAGGCAATCGCCAAATCGGGGCGGGCAGGAATTGGATTGATCAAAAACCGCACTTTCGGCTTAGTGGCAGGGCCAAAGAGTTCGATATCAAAGGCGTACAGCGCCGAGGTGCGCGCGCCTGTATCCACCTTAGCCTTCAGTGCAGGCAGCCCCAATTGCGGCAAGCCAACCCATTCTTCCCAACCAAGTTTCAAGACTTGATCCATGCGATACCCCATCTGGTGAAATCATTCTCGGGCCTTGGCATTGGCGCAGAATCGCCTATGAACAGAGGCCCAATCTGAGCGAGGCTTTATCCCGTGCCCAAAGAGTTTGCATTTGAATTATTACACCAAGATGGCAAGGCGCGCCGTGGCGTGATTTCTACCCCACGGGGGCAAATTCGCACGCCCGCCTTCATGCCTGTAGGCACGGCTGCAACGGTCAAGGCAATGATGCCCGAAAGTGTTGCGGCCACAGGTGCGGATATTCTTTTGGGCAACACCTATCACCTTATGCTGCGCCCGACCGCTGAACGGGTTGCGCGTTTCGGGGGTCTGCACAAATTCATGAATTGGCAGAAGCCGATCCTGACCGATAGCGGCGGGTTTCAAGTGATGAGCCTGTCAGATCTGCGCAAGCTGACGGAGGAAGGGGTTGCGTTCCGCTCGCATGTGGATGGGTCAAAACATATGCTGACGCCCGAGCGCAGTATGGAAATTCAGGCGCTGCTGGGGTCGGATATTGTCATGTGTTTCGATGAATGCCCCGCTTTGCCTGCGGATCGAGATCGCATTGCAGCCTCGATGGAGTTGTCCATGCGATGGGCTGCGCGCTCGAAAGCGGCGTTTGGCGAGAGGCCGGGCCATGCGCTTTTTGGGATCATGCAGGGCGGGCTAGAGCGCGATTTGCGACAGGCAAGCGCTGAGGCGCTTCGTGATATTGGCTTTGACGGCTATGCGGTCGGTGGTCTCGCCGTTGGCGAGGGGCAGGCGGCCATGTTTGATTGCCTCAATTACTCCCCTGATTTCTTGCCCCAAGATCGCCCCCGTTATCTGATGGGGGTGGGCAAGCCCGATGATATTGTGGGGGCTGTGGCGCGTGGGATTGATATGATGGATTGCGTGCTGCCTTCGCGCTCGGGGCGCACGGGGCAAGCATGGACGCGGCGGGGGCAGGTGAATATCAAAAATGCCCGCCACCAAGATGATCCGCGCCCCTTGGATGAAAATTGCACCTGTCCCGCCTGTCGCAATTATTCGCGCGGCTATCTGCATCATGTGTTCCGCGCGGGCGAGATTATTTCTTCGATGCTGCTGACATGGCATAATTTGCATTACTACCAAGAACTTATGGAAGGGATGCGTGGGGCCATCGAGGCGGGGCAATTCGCCCAGTTTGAGGCGGGCTTCCACGCCGCTCGTGCTGAGGGCGATATCGAGCCGATCTAACCCTGATTTTCGGCTTGTCACTGCCCGCGCCCTAGTGCAGCATTGCATGAAATGCAGCCGCAAGACGCGTCAAGATTGGCAGGGGCGCAATATGGCACGCAGATTGAAGGCGCGGCCCTGATGCGTAAACCATATATTAACTTCCCCGCTTGAAATGCGTCTCAAGGCTGCCCAAATGTAGCTGCTCCATGAGGAGAGAGCCAAATGATTGCCAAAGATGGGATCGCGCGCTCTCTTGCCACGAAGAAAAGGAAGGCATAATGCCAGAAATTCACGAAACCTATCCAGTTCTGCCGCTGCGCGACATTGTCGTGTTTCCCCATATGATTGTGCCGCTCTTTGTGGGGCGCGAAAAATCGGTGCGCGCGCTGGAAGAGGTGATGCAGGATGATCGCCAGATCCTGCTGTCCAGTCAAATTGATCCGGCCATTGATGACCCTGAACCAGAAGGAATTTATTCGGTGGGTGTCTTGGCCTCGGTTCTGCAATTGCTGAAATTGCCCGATGGCACAGTCAAAGTATTGGTCGAAGGAAAATCCCGCGTCAAAATTAAGAAATTCACCAAAACGGACGAGTTTTTCGAGGCGGAGGCCGCGCCGCTTGAAGAAAAATTGGGCGATGAGGCGGCAACAACGGCCTTGTTGCGGTCGGTCGCAGACGAGTTCGAGCGCTATGCGAAGATCAAGAAAAACATCCCCGAAGATGCGCTGACCTCGGTTTCCGAAACCCAAGCGCCGCAAAAACTGGCCGATCTGGTCGCAGGGCATCTCGGCGTTGATGTCGCGCAAAAGCAAGATTTGCTTGAAACGATTGACGTCTCCGAGCGCCTTGAAAAGGTCTATGGCCTGATGCAGGGTGAAATGTCCGTGCTGCAGGTTGAGAAAAAGATTAAAACCCGCGTGAAGTCGCAGATGGAGCGCACGCAGCGCGAATATTATCTGAACGAACAGATGAAGGCCATTCAGCGCGAGTTGGGGGATGGCGAAGACGGCGCCAATGAGGTGGCCGAGCTAGAAGAAAAAATCGCCGCAACCAAACTGTCAAAAGAGGCGCGCGACAAGGCCGATGCAGAGCTGAAGAAGCTGAAAAATATGTCGCCCATGTCCGCCGAGGCGACTGTGGTGCGCAATTATCTTGATTGGATCGTCTCACTGCCTTGGGGCGTGAAAAGCCGTGTGAAAAAGAACCTCACCCGCGCCGAAGAGGTTTTGGATGCGGATCATTACGGGCTTGAAAAGGTCAAAGAGCGCATTGTCGAATATCTTGCGGTGCAGGCGCGTTCGGCCAAGGTGAAGGGGCCTATCCTTTGTCTTGTGGGCCCTCCGGGTGTTGGGAAGACCTCGCTTGGGAAATCGGTGGCGAAGGCCACGGGGCGCGAGTTTATTCGCATCAGTCTGGGCGGTGTGCGGGACGAGTCTGAAATTCGGGGCCATCGCCGCACCTATATCGGGTCGATGCCTGGCAAGATCATTCAGGCGATGAAAAAGGCGAAAACCACCAATCCGCTGATCTTGCTCGATGAGATCGACAAGATGGGTCAAGATTTCCGTGGGGATCCTGCCAGTGCGATGTTGGAGGTTCTCGACCCCGAACAGAACGCCACATTTGTGGATCACTATTTGGAAGTTGAATATGATCTCTCGAACGTGATGTTCCTGACCACGGCGAACAGCTATAATATGCCTGCGCCGCTGTTGGATCGCATGGAGATCATTTCGCTTTCGGGCTACACCGAAGATGAAAAGCTAGAAATTGCGACACGGCATCTGCTGCCTAAGCAAGTGAAAAACCACAATCTCAAGGCGCGGGAATTCGCGGTCGAGCCCGAGGCGCTGACCGATGTGATCCGCTATTACACCCGTGAGGCGGGTGTGCGAAACCTAGAGCGCGAGGTCGCGAAACTGGCCCGCAAGGCCCTGACCGCAATCCTCAAGGGCGGCGAGAAATCTGTCACAGTCACCCGTGAGCGCCTTGAAGAGATGCTTGGCGTGCGCCGCTATCGCTTTGGTCTGGCGGAATCGGACGATCAAATTGGCGTTGTCACAGGGCTGGCTTGGACAAGTGTGGGCGGTGATCTGTTGTCGATTGAGGCGCTGCGCCTGCCGGGCAAGGGGCGCATGAAAACCACGGGTAAGCTTGGCGATGTGATGAAGGAATCCATCGATGCGGCCAGTTCCTATGTGCGTTCTATCGCGCCCAAAATTGGAGTGCAGCCCCCGAAACTGGACGGGTGGGATATACATGTCCACGTTCCAGAAGGGGCGACCCCGAAAGATGGCCCCAGTGCAGGGATTGCGATGGTGACGTCTATCGTTTCGGTTCTGACCCAAACGCCCGTGCGCCGTGATATTGCTATGACGGGCGAGGTGACGCTGCGCGGCAATGTCTTGGCCATCGGTGGCCTCAAGGAGAAGTTGTTGGCCGCGTTGCGGGGTGGGATCAAAACAGTGCTGATCCCGCAGGAAAATGAAAAAGACCTGCCCGAAATCCCTGACAATGTGAAAGAGGGATTGGAAATTATCCCCGTATCCCATGTCAGCGAGGTTCTCGCAAAGGCCTTGACCCGTCAACCCGAACCGATTGATTGGGATGAGGAGGCAGAGGCCGCCGCCGCACAGCGTGCGCTTGAGGCCGCAAAAGACAGCAGTGCCACAACCCATTAATGTGGCACATTCCGCGAAACGCCCCCGTCATATTCGTGGCGGGGGTTTCTTTTTCGGGTGCTGCAAAATCAAAACATATATTTTTCATATATAATATGTCCTGATACCATGTGGCTTTGATAGGATTGGCCAAATGGGGGCACACATGGCAACAAGATCACCAAAATCCACTACGGATAAGGCGGCATCTAAACCAAAACCTGCGGTGGCCTCGGTCGCGGCGGTGATCGCACCCAAATCAAAGGCGGCCGTAAAAGCAACAGCAAAACCGTCTGACAAGCCCGCGCTCAAGGCCGTGACCGCCCCCAAATTTGAGAGCAAACCCAAGGCGAAGATTGAGGCGCTGAAGCGCCGCACCCTGCTTGAGGCGGTTGCGATGCACGTGGGTGTCAAACGCACAGATGCGCGCGAAGTCATGGATGCGGTTCTGGTCGAGATGGCCGAAGCCCTAGATCAAGGGCGCGACCTGATCCTGCCGCCATTTGGCAAGGTCATGTTGCGCAAAGATAAGGATGGTCAGGATGGGCGCCCGATGGTGGCGCGGATAAAGCTGATCGAGGCTGATAAACGCGGTGCAAGCGCCGAGGAAACCGACCAAGACTAAACCCTTGCGCAGTGGCGCGCGGCTGAATAGAAGAACCCCGCGCAGAACGGGTGATTAGCTCAGTGGTAGAGCGCTTCGTTCACATCGAAGATGTCGGGGGTTCAAATCCCTCATCACCCACCATCTGGCCTATTGTTGAGGCGGGGCAGGTCTGTGACCCACGGGCGAGGTGATCTTTGTGATGCGGCGAAATTTTCCGATATATTTGCTGCGCCATGGGGAAACCGAATGGAACAACGCGCATCGGTTTCAAGGTTGGCTCGACTCCGCGCTTACCCCCAATGGGGTTGCGCAGGCGCAGGCGCAAGGTCGTTTGTTGCAGGAAATGATCACCCGCCAAGGCTATGACGCGGTGACCGATTTCCGAACCAGCCCGCTTAGGCGCGCGGCACGCAGCGCACGGTTGATCGCGCGGGCCTATCCCGATTTGCCGACCCTAGTGCAAGACGCGCGTCTGCGTGAGGTGAATATGGGGCAATGGCAGGGGCTTACGCGGGCCGAGGTGCAGGCGAATTGGTCTGTGCGCTTTGACACCGAGGCGCAGGTCTATCGTCATTCTCTCTTGACCCAAGGGGGCGAAACGCGCGCGGCCCTCGAGGCGCGTTTGCAGGATCTTGTAGCTGATTTGAAGGGGCCGAGCCTATTGGTTAGCCACGGCGTTGTGATCCAAACCTTGCGCGGCCTTTTGCGCGGGCTAGACCCTGACCAAACGGCACGTTTGGGCCATGCGCAGGGCGGGGTTTATGTGATTACCGCCAATGGGGGTGAGGTGAAGATTGGGTTTTGAAAAAACTTTGCGCCTTTGGGACAAAATTCTTTGCAGATCGGGCTTGCATATCCCTGCATCATGCGGCTAATACGCCTTCACGCGTTGGCGAGGGTGATTAGCTCAGTTGGTAGAGCGCTTCGTTTACACCGAAGATGTCGGGAGTTCGAGTCTCTCATCACCCACCACGCGCTTCCTCCCAGACTTCAGCTTGACTGATCCTAAGGGCTCGCGCGATTATTTCGCGGTATAGAGCCGGTCGGTGATGCGGTCGCGGATATTGGCCGCCGCGTCACCGGTATCTCCAACTCGATGCACATGAATGAAATACAGCTGATTGTCGTAACATTTCATGGTCACAAAAATATTGCCGTTGATTTGATACCATACATATTCCTCGCCATCACCGCCCGCAAAATCGACCCAAGAGGCGACTTGGTTCACGGCGCGCTCAGAGGCCGTGGTGCAGGCATAATTGCTGCTAAAGCTGCGTCCATCCACGGTAAAAGCCACTTCATCGGCGCGGGCAAAATTGGCCAGGCCGCACAGGGCAAGAGCGGCAAGAATTGATTTACGTGACATTGGGCACTCATCCTCATCGTCGTTTGAATTGGCCGCGCAACCATCACTGTGCGGCAAAATTTGATCAGAAAGTTTCGATTTCTAAACGGGCGTTGCAATAGGCCCCATCGTAGGTGCCAACCCAAATATCAATCGGCCCGTCTTGCGGGTTGGTTAGGGTGATACGGGGGTCAAGATTTCCGTTATCGTCATCATCATAATACCACGTTGCCGATGCGGTATTGATCAGAAGCGCCGCGTCACATTCGCTGACCACGCGAATATGCAGCTCGTAAGCCGCCATGCCAGAGACGTTGAATCTAAAATCTGGTCGATCTGGAAAAAATCCGGGGCCGACATCTGTGGCCGGTCGGATATGGCTGCATTTTGAGAGCGAATAATCACCACCAGCGACAATGTTATAATGGCGTGGCGTATAAAAATAGCTTCCGCTGCCGCTATATTGCTCGGCGGCTTGTAAGTTCCAATTTGGACACGCGTGCGCTGATGCGGTGAAGAATGACCCCGTGACAAGCGCCGCTGAAAGCAAGATTTTTCGCATCTGTTTGTCCCTAATTTCTTTTTTTTATCAGAATGAAAGTAGCTCAGAATCTAAATTTGTCTAATGTTTTTGGCATAAAGTGAATATCGACATTGCAGTGGAACGGGTGCAGGATAATCTGGGATGAGCGAGAGGCAGATGAATGACAGGTGATCCAAGTTTGGACGGGTTTCTGGCGACCTATGCGATTGTGATTATCGCAGCGTTCTTCTTTCCAACCCTCGTTGCGATCCTCCGTGGCCATAAGCGTACCATTGGTGTCTTCATTCTGAACATCGTGGTGGGATGGACGGGATTGGGCTGGATTTTACTGCGGGCCTACGCGTTATTGAGCGAGGCAAAAGCGCAGCCAAGGTAAGGTCTGAACTTTCCCTGCGCATATGCGGTCAAACGCAAATTTGCTTTTGCGCATTTTTTGCGTCAATCGCGCCAAAGGAGGCCTTGACGGGGCAGGGCGCGCAGCATAGACACCCTGCACGCTACAGGCTTGCCTGTGGCCGATGGTGAGCGGTTGTAGCTCAGTTGGTTAGAGTACCGGCCTGTCACGCCGGGGGTCGCGGGTTCGAGCCCCGTCAACCGCGCCACCACCATCGCGCCCCAAAGCTCCTGTTCGTCTGCGCGGTTGTAGCTCAGTTGGTTAGAGTACCGGCCTGTCACGCCGGGGGTCGCGGGTTCGAGCCCCGTCAACCGCGCCACTTCTTCCCTAGATCCATGAAAAATGCGCGGGCTGTTTACCCTTTGTGGATCCATCCACCGCCAAAGATTCGGCTGCTGTTCTCATCATAAAAGACACAGGCTTGACCAGGGCTGACACCTTCCTCGGCGGTCAGCAATTCCACCATCGCGGTTGTCGGGGATGTCGGATGGATCAGGGCCGCGCGTGGCGGGCGGGTTGAGCGGATTTTGACCGCAATCTCGCGGGTTTTTTCGCTGTCAAAGGGCGTATCACCCAACCAGTTGATTTCGCGCACAGGGATATGGCGGGTCGCCAAGGCCTCCTTGGGGCCGACCACGACATGACGCGCCTCTGGATCAAGTTTGACCACATATAACGGGTCAGCCAGCCCCCCAATACCAAGGCCGCGGCGTTGGCCGATTGTGTAATGGATCACGCCATTATGTTGGCCCAAAACACGGCCTTCCATATCCACGATATCGCCCGGATCCGCTGCGCCGGGGCGCAATTTTTCAATCACACTGGCATAGTCGCCATTTGGCACAAAGCAGATATCTTGGCTGTCTGGCTTATCAGCCACCGGCAGCCCGTATTTATGGGCCAGTTTGCGGGTTTCTTCCTTAGACGACAGATGACCAAGCGGAAAGCGCAGGAAATCCAATTGCGCTTGCGTGGTCGAAAACAAGAAATAGGACTGATCGCGCGTTGCATCTGCGGCGCAATGAAGCTCTGCTTTCTCAGCCCCCATTTTGCGCTGAATATAATGCCCCGTGGCCATGCAATCGGCCTCGAGTTCTTGGGCGGTGGCAAGCAGATCTTTGAATTTCACGCGCTCGTTGCAGCGGATGCAGGGCACAGGCGTTGCCCCTGCGAGATAGGCATCGGCGAATTCGTCAATCACCGCATCCTTAAAGATATTCTCGTAATCAAGGACATAATGAGGAAAGCCCATATTTTCGGCCACACGGCGCGCATCGTGAATATCGCGCCCTGCACAGCAGGCCCCTTTTTTTGCCAAAGCCGCACCGTGATCATAAAGTTGCAGGGTGACGCCCACCACATCATAGCCTTCTTCGGCTAATTGGGCCGCCACAACCGAGCTATCCACCCCCCCAGACATAGCCACAACAACCCGCGTCTCCTGCGGGGGTTTGGCAAAGCCAAGCGAGTTGAGCGGCGCATTGGGGCGGTCAAGGGGCATATCGATCTCCAGATGATAGGGCGGAATATAGGAAAATCTTATCTATTCACAAGGGGCTGAAGGCTTGGACGCTTACCTTGCCTTAAAGCTTGGGGGGTGGCGTTAGGCCTGCGTTCGTGAATAAGGACAAGGTTATGTATATCCGCAAACCCAAAGGCCGTGTCAGCGTCACGCTGCCTAATGGTCAGCAGATGACCCGTGCAAATTTGCCCCCCCGCAGATACCACCCGCTGGGTTGCAAGCCGAAAGGCCTGCGTGTTGTGGGCGATTGCCACAGGCCTTATTTCACGGGATGAGGCACTCACAAGTTGGGATCTTTCGGCGGAGGAATTGGACACTTGGCTTGCCAAGGCCAGCCGCTATGGTGAGGCGACGCTCAAGGCCACAGGGGTGCAAAACTATCCACGCGAGCAGGGTGCAAAATCACCCGCCGCTGGGTCTGCCGCGCGCGCCATCAGGCGAGCAAAGATTGAGTTGGCCGCAGTCAAAATAAATAATATATGTAATTTATACAAATATTGAATTAAAGCGAAATTAACCTTTTGACGCGATTGTCCTCTTTAAGCGAGTATTAGGAGGTTAGAAGATGCGGCTTCTCTTGGTTGAAGATGATCCAACCACCGCGAAAAGCATCGAAATGATGCTGCGGCACGCCAATCTGAATGTCTACTGCACCGATTTGGGTGAGGAAGGCATCGATCTGGCCAAGTTATATGATTACGATCTGATCCTTTTGGATCTGAACCTGCCTGATATGACGGGCCTAGAGGTGCTGCGCCAATTGCGTATGGCGCGGGTTGATACGCCGATCCTGATCCTGACAGGCGCAGATGACACCGATACCAAACTCAAAGGATTCGGGTTTGGCGCTGATGATTACCTCACCAAACCCTTCCATCGTGAGGAACTGGTGGCGCGCATCCATGCCATTATCCGCCGCTCACAGGGGCATGCACAATCGGTGATCAAAACCGGTGAGATTTGCGTCAACCTTGATGCCAAAAGGGTCGAGGTGGCGGGGCGCACGGTGCATTTGACGGGCAAAGAATACTAAATGCTTGAGCGGCTATCGCTGCGCAAAGGCACGACATTAACCAAAGAGATGTTCCTCAATCATCTTTACGGCGGCATGGATGAGCCAGAATTGAAGATCATTGACGTTTTCATCTGTAAATTGCGCAAAAAACTGTCCGAGGCTTCGGGCGGTCAGAACCATATTGAAACGGTTTGGGGGCGTGGTTACGTGCTGCGTAACTCGCATCCAAAGGCCGCTTTGGCTGGCACGGCTTGATCTGCGCTAGACCTCTGCCGCTGCTGCCCATATCTATAGGGCAGCAGTCAGGCGAGGCGGTCTATGTCAGAAGAAGATCAAAACACGGGCGCAGGGGTATCCCTCTTAGAGCGCGATCAGGCGGCACAGCGTTTGGCCGAATTGGCCGATATTTTGGCGCGCGCCAATAAGGATTATTTCCAAGAAGACGCGCCCACCCTCAGCGATGCGGAATATGACCGCTTGAAACTCGAAAACGCGGATCTTGAGGCGCGGTTTCCCGATCTGATCCGCGGCGATAGTCCAAGCGCGCAAATCGGCGCCAGCCCTGCCGAGGGCTTTGGTAAAATCACCCATGCCGAACGCATGATGTCCTTGGCCAATGCCTTTGACGAGGCCGATGTCGCAGAATTTATCACGGGCATTCAGCGCTATTTGGGCCTGTCTGATACCACGCCCTTGGTCTTTACCGCTGAGCCAAAAATCGATGGGCTGTCCCTGTCTTTGCGCTATGAAAACGGCGTTTTGGTGCATGCCGCCACGCGCGGCGATGGGGAGACGGGCGAAAACGTCACCGCCAACGCCCGCACGATTGCCGATATTCCTCAGGCCATCCACCACCGCGATTGTCCCGATATTCTCGAAGTGCGCGGTGAAGTTTACATGAGCCACGCAGATTTCGCCGCGCTCAACGCGCGCGCCGAGCAGGCAGGGGGCAAAACCTTTGCCAATCCACGCAATGCGGCCGCAGGATCGCTGCGCCAATTGGATGCTGAGATCACCCGCGCCCGCCCGCTGCGGTTTTTTGCCTATGCGCTTGGCGTTGTCTCCGCTCCGCTTGCAGACACGCAATTTGGACTGATTGCGAAATTGCGTGATTTTGGATTTCAGACCAATCCCTTGACCATTCGCTGCGAGAGCCTTGAGGCGATTATCGCCCATTATCAGGCAATTGCCCATGATCGCGCGGGTCTGGGCTATGATATTGATGGGGTGGTCTACAAACTCGATGATCTGGCCTTGCAACGCCGCTTGGGGTTGCGCGCCACCACCCCGCGTTGGGCCATTGCGCATAAATTCCCCGCTGAACTGGCATGGACGCGGATCGAGGCGATTGACATCCAAGTGGGGCGCACAGGCGCGTTGTCGCCCGTAGCGCGGCTTGCCCCCGTGACAGTGGGCGGTGTGGTTGTCTCGAATGCAACGCTGCATAATGAGGACTACATCGCAGGCCGCAACAACACAGGCGAGGCGATCCGCGCTGGGCGCGATATTCGCGTGGGTGATTTGGTTCAGGTCTATCGCGCGGGTGATGTGATCCCCAAAATCGCAGATGTGGATGTCACCCAACGCCCCGCGGATGCGCAGCCCTATATCTTTCCCACCACATGCCCTGAATGCGGATCAGAGGCGCATCGTGAGGAGGGCGATTCCGTGCGCCGCTGCACGGGTGGGCTGATCTGCCCTGCCCAAGCGGTCGAGCGCCTCAAGCATTTCGTCTCGCGCGCGGCCTTTGACATCGAGGGTTTAGGGGCAAAGCAAGTCGAACAATTCAACAAAGACGGATGGATCACCGAGCCTGCCGATATTTTCACGCTTGAAGCACGCTATGGCAGCGGTATCCAGCAGCTGAAAAACCGCGAGGGGTGGGGGGATAAATCTGCGCAAAATCTTTTCGCGGCGATTGCAGAGAAACGTCAAATCCCCCTTGGCCGTCTGATCTTTGCCTTGGGCATCCGCCATGTGGGCGAAGTGGCGGCCAAGGATTTGGCCGAACATTTCCGCAGTTGGGCCGCCTTGGATGCGGCCATTCATGCCGCCCGCCTTGAGCCTGCCGCAAAGGCGCCTGACGCCAAATCGCGCAAAAAATTGCTTGAGAACAGTCCCGCATGGGCCGAAATCACGGGGATTGATGGCATCGGGGATACGGTTGCCACAGCGCTCTGCGAGGCATGGGCGCAGCCGCGTGAATATGCGTCAATCGGACGGCTTGTGGCCCATCTTGAGATCCAATCGCCCGCTATTCGTGATGTGTCGGGCAGCCCCGTGATGGGCAAGACAGTGGTATTCACGGGCAGTCTCGAAAAGATGACCCGCGCAGAGGCCAAATCGCGTGCTGAAAGTTTGGGGGCCAAGGTCGCAGGTTCGGTTTCTGCCAAAACCGACCTTTTGGTTGCAGGGCCTGGGGCAGGATCAAAGGCCAAAAAGGCCGCAGAATTGGGCATTGAAACCATTGACGAAGATGCGTGGTTGGCCCTCATTGGGGATCTTTAACCCATGGCCGCGCAGGGCCGACCAGAGGTTTTGTTCGGGCTCTTCTCGCGCCTTGAGGGCCTATCTGGTATCGGCCCCAAAGCTGAGCAGGCCTTAGGGCATCTTCATATCGAAACCCCGAAAGATCTGATTTATACCTTGCCCGTGGGGGTGGTGGATCGCCGCCCCGTAACGCGCCTTGCCGAAATCACCCCACCGCGCATTGCCACGTTAGAGGTTGAGGTGATCCGTCACCGCCCGCCCCCGTCCCGCGGGCGTGGGCCCTATCGGATCACGGTCACCGACAGTCAAACCGCCTTTGATCTGGTATTTTTTCACGCGCGCGCGCCCTATCTGGAAAAGCTCTTGCCCATAGGCGCGCGGCGTCTGATCTCGGGCAAGGTAGAGCTTTTCGATGGGATTGCGCAAATCGTGCATCCCGATCACATCCTGCCTGTTGAAGAGGCGGAAACCCTACCTAAATTCGAGGCGATTTATCCGCTTGGGCAAGGGTTGACGCAAAAGATCATGGCGCGCGCGATTGCCGATGCCTTGCAAGCCGTGCCTGACCTGCCCGAATGGATTGATCCCGCCCTCAAGGCGCGCGAGGGGTGGCCCGATTGGGCCACTGCGATGCGGGCACAGCACCATGTGCAATCGCCCAGTGAGGCCGCCCCCAATGCCAAGCCGCGGCTGCGTCTGGCCTATGACGAATTGTTTGCTCATCAATTGACCCTTGCCCTTGCGCGGGCGCGGGCCAAGCGGCGCAAAGGGCGGATCAGCCATGGTGATGGTGCGCTGCGGGCCAAGGTTCTGCAAAGCTTGCCCTACAGCCCCACGGGCGCACAGACCCGCGCGATTGCGGAAATCGTGGCCGATATGGCCGCGCCTGAACGGATGAGCCGCCTGTTGCAGGGCGATGTTGGGGCGGGCAAAACCCTTGTTGCCTTGATGGCGCTTTTGGCTGCGGTCGAGGCGGGTGGGCAGGGGGTGATGATGGCACCTACCTCGATCCTTGCGCAACAGCACGCCGCCAATCTGCGCCCCTTGGCCGAAGCGGCCGGTGTCGTGCTTGAGGTTCTCACTGGGGCGGATAAGGGGCGCGAGCGGGCCGCAAAACTGGCCGCCCTTGCGCGCGGCAATATCGCGATCTTGGTCGGCACTCATGCCGTGTTTCAAGAGGATGTTGAATTTGCCGATCTGCGTTTGGCGATTGTGGACGAGCAGCACCGCTTTGGCGTGCGCGAACGCCTGCGATTGGGGGAAAAGGGCGCTTTGGCGGATATGTTGGTGATGACGGCCACGCCCATTCCCCGCACGCTGAGCCTTGCGCAATATGGCGATATGGATCTGTCGATCTTGGATGAAAAACCCGCCAATCGTCAAAAGATCACCACGGCCTTGGTGTCCGAGGCGCGGATGGATGAGGTGGTGGCACATCTGCAAAAGGCGGTGGCAGAGGGCCAGCAAGCCTATTGGATTTGCCCATTGGTTGAGGAATCCGAAGTTTACGAGGCCACCGCCGCTGAAGAACGCTTTAAATCCTTGCGCGCACGAATGGGCGAGGGGGTGGTGGGCCTTGTCCATGGGCAAATGAGCAGCCCTGAAAAAGATGCGACCATGACCGAATTCAATGAAAACCGCACCAAGGTTCTGGTGGCCACCACGGTGGTTGAGGTGGGGGTGGATGTGCCAAATGCCAGCATTATGGTGATTGAACAGGCTGATCTTTTTGGCATGGCGCAGCTCCATCAATTGCGGGGGCGGGTGGGGCGCGGCAGCCGTGCATCGACTTGTGTGCTGCTTTATCGCAATGGCCTGACAGAAACGGCCAAGCGCCGTTTGCATGTCCTGCGCGATACGGATGATGGCTTTGTCATCGCAGAAGAAGATTTGGCCATTCGCGGCGCAGGCGATGTGATTGGCACGGCGCAATCTGGTCTGCCGCGGTTTCGCGTGGCCGATCTGGAACAACATGGCGGCTTGATGGCGATGGCGCAAAGCGATGCGCGCGCGCTTTTGGCGCTTGATCCATCGCTAGAGGGGCCGCGCGGTCAGGCCGCACGCACCCTCTTATGGTTGCTCGAGCAAGATAAGGCTATTCGCCTGATTTCGGCGGGCTGACCCGCTTTGTTCACAAATGTTCTTAAAAAGTTCTTGACAACTCGCGTCAGGGTATGAGAACAATCAGGCAACATTAACGGGAGATGACCCATGTTGTCAGATGTAAAAACGATTATCACGCGTTCATCCACCACGCTTTTGGCCGATCTGTGCGGGGCGATGTCCCTTGTTGTTTTGGCGATGGGGCTGCTGCATCTGCCGCAATTTTTCTAAGTTTTCTGCCTGCGGTTCAGGTTTCGGCGGTATGCGCCCCCTTGGCATCATGATCCTTGCCTCGGATCTGTCCCCAATGCCGATAGGCCGCGCGATCCCCCAATCGCACGGTTGAAACGATACACCGCATCACTATGACCGCCCCTTTGCATTGCCCTGCAGGGGCGGTTTTTTTAGGGCTCTTCGGCGCGCTCTATCGCCTCAAGGGTCGCTTCGAGTGACAGCATGATAGAGGCGTGACGATTGCGATAATCGCGGGCGGGGGTCAGCACCTCATAACCCTCAAATGGGGCCTCTGGCCCGTTCCCCTCACCTTTGAGCATGGCGGCAAGCGCGTCTCGGGCGGCGGCAATTTCGGCGCGGCTGCGGCCCAGAATATGGGCACCCATCAATGCCGCGGAGGCCTGACCGAGCGCGCAGGCCTTTACATCTTGGGCAAAGCGGCTGATCCGCCCCTCGGCGACATCCAAATCCACTGTGACGGTTGACCCGCAGAGCGGGGCGCGCCGCTTTACACTGGCCTGAGGCGCCTCAAGCCGCCCGTGATGCGGAATATCCGCCGCCAATGCCAGAATTCGCTGCGAATATAGCTGCACCAAATCGGATTTTGTGTCGCTCATCTCAGCCATGCGCGTCTCGGCCCCTTCCATGATCTCCCCCCAAGAGCTAGTGTGAATATGACCATTTGGAAAGGGCGAGATGTGGAAATGACGGGTGCTGTGGAATTTGACCCAGATAGTTTACGCTATAATGAGGCGGGTCTCATCCCTGCGATTGCGCAATGCGCCGAGACGGGCGATGTGCTGATGATGGCATGGCTGAACCGCGCCTCCCTCGAAAAAACCCTAGAAACAGGCAAAGTCACCTATTGGAGCCGCTCGCGCGCGGCCTTTTGGGTCAAGGGTGAAAGCTCGGGCCATGTGCAGGATTTGGTTGATCTGCGTGTGGATTGTGACCGCGATTGTCTTTTGCTCGTGGTTCGGCAAACGGGGCCTGCCTGCCACACCAATCGCCGGAGCTGCTTTTACACAGCGATCCGCGAGGGGGGCGAGGTCGAATTGATGCAACCCGAGGGCTAAAGCCCGACCATTCTACGAATATCAGCAGGGGTTTTTCCTGCATCCCGATAAAGGGCAATGGCGCGCGCATCATCGCGCTTGGCCAGACGTTTGCCCTGCTCATCACGGATCAAAGCGTGATGATGATATTGCGGCACAGGGTAGGCCAACAGATTTTGCAAAATCACATGGATTGCGGTTGCCTCAAATAAATCTTCGCCGCGAATGACATGGGTTACGCCTTGTGCCGCGTCATCAACCACCACGCTGAGATGGTAAGAGCTGCCCATGTCTGGCCGCGCCAATACAGGGTCGCCGATATGGGCCAGCGCGCTATCGCGCGTGATCTCATGAGGCCCCTGAAGGCGTGGCCCTGTTTCTGTGAAACGCATTTGCGCAAGGCGCTCAAACGCGCGCGCCAGATCAAGGCGTAAGGCGGCCCCTTTGGCCTCGGCGGCACTGGTTACAGTCTGGTCGCGACAGGTGCCAGGATAGATGCGCCCATCTGGCCCGAATGTGGGGGCCCCTTCCTGCGGGGCGGCACTGGCCGCCTCTATATCCCGCCTGCGGCAGGTGCAGCGATAAATCAGGCCCTGTTGCGCCAATTGATCCAAAGCGGCGCGATATCGGGCCATCTGCTCGGATTGCCGCATCACGGGCAGGGGCCAAGACAGCCCCAACCATGTCAGATCATCATAAATTTGCGCCTCCCATTGCGGGCGGGCGCGGGATTGGTCGATATCCTCAATCCTGAGCAGAAATTGCCCCTGCGCCTTTCGAGCCATGTCATGGGCCAGACATGCACTATAGGCATGGCCCAAATGCAATGGCCCCGTGGGGGACGGGGCAAATCGGGTGACACAGCCCTTAGGCAGGGAAGGCATCAAGCCATGCGCGCCAATCGGTCTTGGCGCGATCCGTATAGGCCTTATAGCGGTCGTTGCGTCCGCGCCGCCCCGATTTTAAGCCTTCGACCGGGGGAAAAAGACCGAAATTCACGTTCATTGGCTGAAAGGTTTTCGCCTCCGCCCCGCCTGTGATGTGATGGATCAAGGCCCCCATCGCAGTGGTATTGGGCAAATCGGGCGGGGTGAGGCCGCGCAATTCTGCCACCGCGTAGCGCCCCGCAAGCAGCCCCATTGCGGCCGATTCAACATAGCCCTCAACCCCCGTGATTTGGCCCGCAAAGCGGATATGCGGCATAGATTTCAACCGCATTTGCGCATCGAGAAGCGTGGGGGAATTGATGAAGGTGTTGCGATGAATGCCGCCAAGACGTGCAAATCGTGCCTCCTCCAAACCGGGGATCATACGCAACACTTCGGTCTGTGCGCCGTATTTCATTTTGGTTTGAAAGCCCACGATATTGTAAAGCGTGCCCAGTTTATTGTCGCGGCGCAGCTGCACCACGGCCCAAGGTTTCACATCGGGCTGATGCGGATTGGTTAAGCCCACAGGTTTCATCGGCCCGTGGCGCAGGGTTTCGCGGCCCCGTTCTGCCATAACCTCAATCGGCAGGCATCCATCGAAATAGCCCGCCGTTTCGCCTTCGTGAAATTCGGTTTTTTCGGCAGCCAGCAGGGCATCGATAAAGGCCTCATAATGCTCGCGCGTCATGGGGCAGTTGAGATAAGCGCGCTGCTCTTCTTCGGTTTCGCCCTTGTCGTAGCGCGACTGCATCCACGCCCGCGACATGTCGATACTTTCGGCATAAACGATGGGGGCAATGGCATCGAAAAAGGCAAGGCTGTCTTGACCTGCCTCTTGGGCAATGGCCTGTGCCAGCGCGCCTGATGTCAACGGGCCTGTCGCGATGATCCAATGGCCTGTTTCGGGCAGAGCGCTGATTTCCCCGTCCTCAATCGTAATATTGGGATGCGCGCGCAGACGCGCTGTGACCGCCTCGGCGAAAGCATCGCGATCCACCGCCAATGCGCCCCCTGCGGGGAGGCGGTGGTGATAGGCCATTTCCATAATGAGGCCACCCGCCGCGCGCATTTCCCAATGCAAAAGGCCGACCGCGTTTTGTTCGTGATCATCCGAGCGGAAGGAATTGGAACATACCATTTCCGCCAAATGCCCAGTTTGATGGGCAAATGTTCCAATCTTTGGGCGCATCTCATGGATGACGACCTGTTGACCAAGCTCTGCGGCCTGCCAAGCGGCCTCAGAGCCCGCCATGCCGCCGCCAATGATATGAAGTGCGTTATCTGACATGAGCGCTTCTTAGATCAAAAGCGGGGCAGGGTGAAACGGGTTTTTGGGGGGGGGCGTTACAGCCCACGAGCCACCACAGGCAGGAATGGGTCTGCAAAGGGCAGGGGCGTGTAAACAGAGCGTTTTCCCAAGGCGATCTCGACCCCAAGACGGAACTGGCCTCTGTCGCGTAAGGCGGGGTTGGAGAAGTCTTCAAAACCATAGCTTGCCGTCACCGCAACTGCACCGCTGTGATCCAGCCATTGCACACCAATTTCGCCAGTGATCTGCGTTGTGGACAGGCGCAATTAGTCAAATTCGGCAAGTCCGATTTGCGCAAAGCCCTGCTATGAGGGGCCTAGATCAGGACGGATCTCACCATCTGCAAAAAGCACATCGGCATCCCCAAGGGGGCGTGTTGCCATGGCGCTGTTGCGCACGCCAAACCCGCCAAAAGCCCCCAATCCAATCCCTGCAATTTGACGGCGCCCTTGAATGCCAAGCCCACCCCAGCGGCTGCTTTCATTGTTGAGGTCGGCCAAATAGGCAAAAACACCATAGCGCCGATCAGCGGCAGGGATGAGGTATAGGCCTGCCCGAACGCCGCCAATTGTGCCGATTTCGGTATCGGCCAGATCAAAATTCAGCTCAAACCTGTTATGCGCGGTGATCGTGTAATCAAGATTGAGATGCGCCCCATTTTGGTCAGCACCCGTGCTGTTAAGGCCAAGCGTTGCGGCACGCAGGCCCAAATTATCGGCGCGCGCCATATCCGCAGCCAAAGAGGCCAGGCCGAGGCAAAGGCAAAATTGCGAGATTGGTGCAGCCATCCGAACGCGCTTTCAACAAAGGTTCTTTTGCAAATGGCGCATGGTGAAGAAAAAATATATATGAATTATATCAGATGGTTAATGGCCGCAATTTATCTAAAATCTTAAGGGCCGTAACCCTTGGGTTTGAGCGGGCCTGAGATTTAGGTGTCTGCGCTCGCCTCGGCCGCATCCGCATCCGCCGTGGCGGTGTCCTCGTCATCACCTTCAACGATGCGCGCGACTGACACAACGGTTTCGCCTGCCTTGGTGTTAAACACCTTCACCCCACCTGCCGAGCGTGAGCGGAATGAGATGCCCTCAACAGGCACGCGAATAGATTGGCCCGTTGATGAGGCGAGCATGATCTGGTCGGTCATCTCAACCGGGAAGGCCGCAACCAATGGCCCGCCGCGCATGGCCTTGTCGATAGCCATAACCCCCATGCCGCCACGGCCCCTTACAGGGTAATCATGGCTTGAAGATAATTTTCCGGACCCGCTTTCTGTGATGGTCAGGATCAAATCCTCTGAGGCGCGCATTTCGGCAAAGCGTTCAGGGCTAAGGGTGCCTTCGGCCACCACGCCCTCATCCTCGTCCGTTTCGACCTCATCCTCGGGCGCACCCGCCAAGGCGCGGCGCTGTTTGAGATAGGCGGCGCGCTCAGCAGGGTCAGCGGTGAAATGGCGGATCACGGCCATGGAAACCACAGATTCCCCATCACCCAAACGGATACCGCGCACGCCTGTGCTGTCGCGGCCCTTAAAGACGCGGACATCGGTGCAAGAGAAGCGGATCGCGCGCCCCCCTTCGGTGACCAACATCACATCGTCTTCCTCGGTGCAGATGCGCGCATTCACAAGGCTGACTGACCCATCTTCGGGCAATTTCATGGCAATCTTGCCGTTTGATTTCACATTGGTGAAATCCGACAATTGGTTGCGGCGCACATCGCCTGCGGATGTGGCAAAGATGATTTGCAGATCGCCCCAATCTTCCTCGGGGCGGTCAACGGGCATGATCGCCGCAATCGTAACCCCCACAGGAATGGGCAGGATATTCACAATGGCCTTGCCTTTTGATGTGCGGCTGCCAAGCGGCAAACGCCATGTCTTGAGCTTGTAGACCATCCCATCGGTGGTGAAGAACAAAAGCTGGGTGTGGGTATTGGCCACAAAGAGCGATGTTACGACATCGTCTTCCTTGAGGCTGCCGCCCGATAGCCCTTTGCCGCCGCGTTTTTGTGCGCGGAATTCAGCCAAGGCCGTGCGCTTGATATAGCCACCTGCGGTGACGGTCACGACCATGTCTTCGCGTTCGATCAGGTCTTCGTCATCCATGTCGCCAGACCAATCGACAATCTCGGTGCGGCGCGGCACGGCAAAGGCCGTTTTCACCTCGGCCAATTCTTCCGAGATGATCGCCATGATCCGATCACGGCTGGCGAGGATGGCAAGATATTCTTTGATCTTACCTGCGAGTTCCTCCAACTCATCCGTCACTTCCTTGACGCCAATCTGGGTCAGGCGTTGCAGGCGTAGTTCCAAAATCGCGCGCGCCTGCGCCTCGGAGAGGTTATAGGTGCCGTCCTCGTTTATCGTATGGGTCGGGTCGTCAATCAGACGAATATAGGCGGCAATATCCGCCGCAGGCCAGCGCCGTGTCATCAAAGCTTCGCGCGCCGTTGCCGCATCTGCGGAGGCGCGGATCGTGGCCACAACCTCATCGACATTGGAGACGGCAACCGCCAAACCACACAGAATGTGACTGCGTTCGCGTGCTTTGTTCAACTCAAACGCGGTGCGGCGTGCCACGACCTCCTCGCGGAACGCGATAAAGGCGGTCAAAAAGCCTCGCAAATCCAACTGCTCGGGCCGCCCGCCATTCAGCGCCAACATATTGCAGCCAAAGGAGGTCTGCATCTGGCTAAAGCGGAACAATTGGTTCAGCACCACATCAGGGGTGGCATCGCGTTTCAACTCGATCACAACGCGCACGCCGTTGCGATCAGATTCGTCCGCCACGCCTGAGATGCCTTCGACCTTTTTCTCGCGGACCAATTCTGCAATGCGTTCGATCATCGAGGCCTTGTTTACCTGATAGGGGATCTCATCAATAATGATGGCAAAGCGATCTTTGCGAATTTCCTCAACATGGGTGCGCGCGCGAATGACCACGCTGCCGCGTCCCTCGGTATAGGCCCGCCTTGCGCCAGAGCGGCCCAAGATGATCCCGCCTGTAGGGAAATCGGGGGCAGGGATAAACTCGATCAACTGTTCTGAACTGAGGTCGGGATCTTGGATCAAGGCCTGACAGGCATCAATCACCTCGCCCAAATTATGGGGTGGGATATTGGTGGCCATGCCAACCGCAATGCCGCCCGCACCATTGACCAACATATTGGGAAAGCGCGCAGGCAGAACGGTGGGTTCCTTTTGCTTGCCATCATAATTGTCTTGGAAATTGACCGTGTCCTTGTCGATATCGGCCAAAAGATAGGCGGCGGGTTTGTCCATGCGCACTTCGGTATAGCGCATGGCGGCGGGGTTATCGCCATCCATAGAGCCGAAATTCCCCTGACCATCGAGCAGGGGCAACGACATCGAAAAGGGCTGCGCCATCCGCACAAGCGCGTCATAGATCGCGCTGTCGCCATGCGGGTGGTATTGGCCCATCACATCGCCCACGGGGCGCGCAGATTTCCGATAGGCCTTTTCATGCGTATTGCCCGTTTCATGCATCGCAAACAAAATGCGGCGATGCACGGGTTTGAGGCCATCGCGCAAATCGGGGATCGCGCGGCTGATGATCACCGACATCGCATAATCGATGAAGGATGTTTTCATCTCATCGGCGATATCAATCGAAGGGCCAGAATGCGGGTGCCGCGCGGGGGGCGTGGCGGGGTCATTCTCGGGGGTTTCGGGCGTATCTGTCACTGTGCGGGCCTGCTGTCTTTTCGATCTTGTTCTGCGATGACATGCTGCACCTCTTGGCACAGCTATATTTTGTTATTCAACACTATAGACCCCCGCGATATAGGGCGCAATGCTCCTGTCAGGTGAATTGGGCGCTTAACGCCTGCCGCCTGTTATCAGCCGCAGGAAGATGCTGCTAATACATTGTTTTTGTTGACTTTTAATTTGCATTTGCAATCATCAGGCACCATGAACCAAGCAAGGGAAGGTGCAGATGACTTGGGGGTCTCGCAACAGTGATGAAACCGCAACGGGGCTGATGCTTGAGGGGTATGGGCTGACCACGGCGGAATTTTACTATCGGATGCCTGATTTTCGTAATGTTATCAACGTGTTCATCTGGCAGGATTACGATCTCGCACCAGATTATCCGCGCATTTTCGGGTTTATTGATTTCTGGAAGCGCGAGATTGAGGCGCCGTTGCATTCTGTGCGTTTTGCACATCGGCGGCTGATTTCTGACGGGTCATGGCGCAATGTCGTTGAGGAGATTTCCTATCCCTAGCCCGCGGGACAGGCGTGGGGCTACAGTTTGGCCGCTGCGGCCTTGGCCCAGATTAGGAATAGGGCCAAGCAAATCAGGCCATTCCATGAAGCCATCGACAGGCCCGCAAAGGCCCATGCCACCTCGTCACACATAACAATCGCAGGCGCGGTGTCTGTTGACAGCAGCTCATTCGCCGAAAGCGACAGAATATCTTCTGCGCCCCCCGTGCAGGAGGTGGGGCCTTGCCACCACCCGCGCTCAACCCCTGTGTGATACAGCGCGATCCCTGCATTCACCAGCATCGCGCCCGCCCCGATCAGGGTCAAACCGCGCGCCAATTTGGGGGCAATGGCGGCAATGATTACGATGAACAGCGCACCCAGTGCAGCGCCCGCATGGGGCCATCGTTGCCACAGGCACATGGCGCAGGGCGCAAGCCCGCCAAGATACTGAAACCCAAAAGCGCCCGCCAATGTCGCGGCAGACCCAAGACCCGCGAGGGCCGATAATTTTGGCAAATCCAGATCCCGCATCATCCCATGAACCTCACAGCATAAAACCCGCCAAGCAAGATGACGATGAACAATGTAAACATCAGCCCCAGACGGCGCTCGATGAAATCGCGTAAAGGGGCACCGAATTGGCGCAGCAATGCCGCGATGACAAAGAATCGAATCCCCCGCGCGATGATCGAGGTGACAATGAATGTCCCCAATGGCAGGCCTGTCCACCCTGACATGATAGTGATGACCTTATAGGGGAAGGGGGTTAGCCCTGCGATCAACACGGGCCAAAAGCCAAGATCATTGAAGCGCGTGTTAAACTCGGCCATTGCATCGGCCTTGCCAAGGGCTGCCAAAATCGGCGCGCCAATTTGGTCATAGAACAGCGCCCCAATCGCATAGCCTGCGATACCGCCCAGAACCGAGGCGATTAAGCAGACAGAGGCAATTAAAAAAGCCCGATTGGGCCGCGCAAGGATCATTGGGATCATCAAAATATCAGGGGGAATGGGAAAGATTGAACTTTCCGCAAAGGACACAATCGCCAAGGCCCAGAGGGCGTGGCGATGACCCGCCAAACCCATTGTCCAATTATAGAGCCCGCGCAGCATCGCAACTATCCTAATATCGCCCCAATGCCAGAGGCGATGCCCGACAGGGCGGAAAAGGTCAAGCCAAAGCCAGATGACATGATTGTGACAAAACTCTTGACGGATCGTTGCAAATGATAAAATGTCGCAGGCACGTTGAATACGCGCGAGCCCCGAAAGGGAGTTTCACGTCGCGTTGAGGCTCAAGCGGAGGGGAGGCCGCTTGAGCCTTTTTCATTTTACGCCGCGCCACAGCGCGCGAAAATCTGCCCCGCCGCTTTGCCAAATCGTCAGGCTCTGCTAGACTTTAGGTTTGAGATTGGCTAAGCCCGCCTCAGCTTTCGTTAGCGCTAACGTAAATCGCGGCCAAAGGCGGCAATAACCTGTGAATTTCCCAAAGAATCTGGGTCAGATGCAGGGCAAAGGAGAGAAAATGGTTTCGCGCGTCATTCCAGTTGAAGATTTTGATCTGGTAATTTTGGGGGCGACAGGGGATCTGGCGCGGCGCAAAATCCTGCCTGGACTTTATCGGCGCTTTCATGACGGGCAAATGCCGCCTGAGGCGCGGATCATCGGCGCGGCGCGCACATCCCAAGATGATGCTGCCTTTCGTGATTTTGTCCGCGCGGCTATTGCCGAATTTACCCCCGAAGCTAGACGCGATGAAACCAGCCTTGCCGCGTTTTTACAGCGTTTGAGCTATGTCGCCATTGATGCGCGCGGCACGGATGGATGGGCCGATCTCGCGGGCACAATGCGTGATGGTGTCGTGCAGGCCTTTTATTTCTCGGTCGCGCCCGCCTTGTTTGGCGATCTGGCCGAACGTCTGCACACCCATAAAGTTGCGCGCTCTGACGCGCGGATTGTGGTGGAAAAGCCATTTGGTCATGATCTGGCCACCGCCAAGGCCTTGAACGCAACACTGGCCGAGCATTTTGACGAAGGCCAGATTTACCGCATCGACCATTATTTGGGTAAAGAAACGGTGCAAAACCTGATGGCGATCCGCTTTGCGAATATTCTGTTCGAGCCGCTGTGGAACGCCCAATATGTCGACCATGTGCAAATCACTGTGGCCGAAGAGGTCGGTGTTGGCGGGCGGGGGGCCTATTACGATAAATCAGGCGCGATGCGTGATATGGTGCAAAACCATTTGATGCAGCTTCTGTGTTTGACCGCGATGGAGCCGCCCAATCATTTTGACCCTGATGCGGTGCGCGATGAAAAGCTTAAGGTGATCCGCGCACTCGATCCTGTGCGCCCCGAGGATATTGTGCGCGGCCAGTATAAAGCAGGCGATAAGACCGCGTCTTATTTGGACGATGTCGAAGACCCCAAAAGCCGCACAGAAAGTTTTGTGGCCATGAAGGTGCATATCGCCAATTGGCGTTGGAATGGCACGCCATTCTATTTGCGCACAGGCAAACGGATGCGCGCGCGGATGTCCGAGATTGTGATCCATTTCAAAGAGCCGCCCCATTCCATTTTTGATGAGGATGCAGGGACGAAGCCCAATGTTTTGTCTATTCGCCTGCAACCTGATGAGGGCATTGATCTCAGCGTCACGATCAAAGAGCCAGGCCCAGGGGGGATGCGTTTGGTCGATGTGCCGCTTGATATGACCTTTGCCGAGGCGCTTGGGGCGGATGCGGCCGATGCACCCGATGCCTATGAGCGACTGATCATGGATGTGATCCGTGGCAATCAAACGCTGTTCATGCGCGGCGATGAGGTTGAGGCAGCTTGGCGTTGGACGGATCCAATCATCCAAGGGTGGCAATCGCGCAATGAACGCCCCGTGCCCTATCAGGCCTTTAGCACAGGGCCAGAAGATGCGCTGATGTTGTTGCATCGCGATGGGCGCCGTTGGCGTGAGGTGGGCTGATCGCATGGAGTTGATCACCTATCCCGACCGCGATCTATTGATGATGTCCTTGGCGGATCGTATCGCCTCGGAATTAGGGCAGGCCTTGCGCATGGCGGGGCATGCCTCGCTCTGTGTTCCAGGCGGCACGACACCGGGCCCTGTGTTCAAAACCTTGGCCGAAGTGGATTTGGCTTGGCGTGATATTGCAGTGTTTCTCAATGATGAACGCTGGCTTGGTGAGGAAAGCCCGCGCTCCAACACGAGGCTTTTGAAAGAAACGCTATTACAATCAAAGGCATCTGTGGCAAAGTTAATTCCCTTATTTAACGGCGCCGATACGCCAGAGGAGGGCATCCCCGATCTGACAGACGGGCTGTTGCCGCATTTGCCGATCACGGTTTTGCTGTTGGGGATGGGCGCAGATATGCATACCGCAAGCCTCTTTCCCGATGGGGATAATCTCAACGCAGCCCTCAGCGCAGATGCGCCGCCCCTGATGGCGATGCGGGCCGCAAATGCGGGCGAGCCGCGGATCACCTTGACCGCCCCCGTGCTGAAAGCCGCGCTGCATTGCCATATCTTGATCACAGGGCCAGAAAAGCGCGCAGCACTTGAGCGGGCCGCAGACTTGCCTGAAGATCAAGCACCAATTGCCACTGTTTTAAGGACCGCCACCATTCATTGGGCTGAGTAAATCATGACCATCTGGACAGAGCTTTCCACCGCGTGGGATCACCTGCGCAGCACCCCTATGTCGCAGCTTTTTGACAATGATCCTGCCCGCGCTGCGCGGTTTTCGGCCAAGACGGGCGATATGATGTTCGATTTTTCTAAGACATATATCACCGATGAGGTGCTGTCACTCTTGGTGGAATTGGCGCGCAAGTCCAATGTCGAAGAAAAACGCACGGCGATGTTCGCGGGCGAAAAGATCAATGAAACCGAAGGTCGCGCGGTGCTGCATACGGCTTTGCGTGCGCCCTCTGGCCCGATCATGGTGGATGGGGTGGATGTTCTGCCTGCCGTGCGAGAAACCCGCGCCCGTATGGCACAGTTCGCCGATGATCTGCGTGCAGGCCGCTATAAGGGGCAGGGCGGCAAGATCACGGATGTGATCAATATCGGGATTGGCGGGTCTGATCTGGGCCCTGCGATGGCCACGCTTGCGCTGGCACCTTATCACGATGGGCCGCGCGTGCATTATGTGTCAAACGTGGATGGGGCAAACATCAACGACACGCTGCAAGGGCTTGATCCAAAAACAACTTTGTTAATTGTTGCCTCGAAAACCTTTACCACGATTGAAACCATGACCAATGCGCAAACGGCGCGCGATTGGATGGCGCAGGCGGTGAGCGAGCCTGCCGCGCAATTCGTGGCCCTGTCCTCTGCCACGGATAAAACAGCGGCCTATGGTATTGATCCGTCCCGCGTGTTTGGGTTCGAGGATTGGGTCGGCGGGCGCTATTCCCTCTGGGGGCCAATTGGCCTGGGGGTGATGCTGGCCATTGGGCCAAAACAGTTTGAGGAATTCCTCGCGGGTGCGGCGGCCATGGATGCCCATTTCCGCGAGGCTGATCTTCCCGAGAATATGCCCGTATTGTTGGCCTTGGTCGGGCTGTGGCACAATCAGGTCTGCGGTTATGCGACCCGCGCGGTGTTGCCCTATGACCAACGCCTGTCGCGTCTGCCCGCCTATTTGCAGCAATTGGAAATGGAATCGAATGGCAAGGGCGTGTCTATGGATGGGCAGGATTTGCCCTATCATTCAGGCCCGATTGTTTGGGGGGAGCCGGGCACAAATGGGCAACACGCGTTTTATCAGCTGATGCATCAGGGCACGCGTGTCGTTCCGTGCGAATTTATGGTGGCCGCCGCAGGGCATGAGCCTGATTTGGCGCATCACCATACCCTGCTCTTGTCGAATTGCTTGGCGCAATCTCAGGCCTTGATGCAGGGCCGTAGCCTTGAGGTGGCGCGCGGCATGATGGCTGCAAAAGGCTTCTCTGGTGCGGAATTGGAACGCCAAGCGCGGCACCGCGTTTTCACGGGCAATCGACCGTCAACCACGCTGATCTATCCCTGCCTGACCCCGTTCACTTTGGGGCAGATCATCGCCCTTTATGAGCATAGGGTTTTTGTGGAAGGGGTGATCTTGGGGATCAATTCCTATGACCAATGGGGGGTGGAATTGGGCAAAGAACTGGCTCTGGCCCTGCAACCCGCCGTTGAGGGCGAAGCGGGGGCAGTGGGGTTAGACCCCTCTACCGCAAGCCTGTTGCGCTATATCCACGCGCATCGTTAACCAAGCGCCACCGCGCCCACCCACATTCCAAGGCCAAAGACCGTGTGGGCCATAAGGCCCAAAACCCGCCCCTTCCATGGGGCGGCGGTTTTGGCAAGCGCCCATCCAAGCCCGAGGCCCGGGTGCAACAAAAACCATCCCGCCCCGATGGTCAGGATCGCGAAAATCCAAAGCGGCAGGAAATTGGGCGCGCTTAACCACGCTTGGCCCATGATCCCCAAAAACAGCGCGCCATAGACCGCACCGACCGCATAGTGGAAAATCCAACCAATCAGGCGTTCGCGGGCCACGGGAGTGCTGGTATTGATATCAGCGTGATACACTGTCCCGCGCCCCAAATGGGCAACCCAACGGCCCACATTGCCCCAATTGGGTGCAGGGATGCCCGCAATCCGTGTCAGGATCACCGCCCAGATATCCATCGCAACAGTGCCACAGATGCCCATGATGAGGCCCAGTGTGATAACGCTCATTTTCTCTTCTCCCCTGCTTGCAGGTTCAGGTCACATGGACGCGCAATGTGCCCAGACCTGCAACCTTTCCTTCCATCACATCGCCGCGCGCCACGGGGCCAACCCCCGCAGGCGTGCCCGTCAGGATCACATCCCCTGCCGCCAATTCAAAATATTGCGACAGATAGCGAATGATTTCGGGCGTTTTCCAAATCATTTGCGCCAAATCCCCCTCTTGGCGCAGCGCCCCATTCACAAGCAGCGTGATCTCTCCTGTGCTGGGATGGCCCACTTGGGCCACTGGCAAAAGCGGGCTTATCGGGGCGGAGTGCTCAAAGGATTTACCGATCTCCCAAGGGCGGCCTAATTTCTTGGCCTCGCCCTGCAAATCGCGCCGTGTCATATCAAGCGCCACGCCATAGCCCCACACATGGGACAGCGCGTCTTCAAGTGCGATATCGCGCCCGCCTGAGTTCAGCGCCACCATCATTTCGATCTCATGATGCAAGTCAGACGTGCCAACAGGGTAGGGCATCTCGCCTGACGCATCCAAACTATCTGGATTTTTCTGAAAGAAGAACGGCGGCTCGCGGTCGGGATCATGACCCATTTCAATCGCATGGGCGGCATAATTGCGCCCGATGCAATACACGCGGCGAACAGGAAATACGCCGCCCCCCTCCACGGGAATCATTGGGTGCGGGGGGGCAGGGATCACAAAATTATCTTGGTTCATTTGGGCTATTTTCTTTTTCGGCTCTCACGCGACTGCCACGCTAGGGGCTTGGGGTTCGCTTGGCAATTGGATAAAAATTTAAGGGAATTTTACAAATTCTTCATCTATCAGCTTCGCGGTTTGCTTTTTTTCTAGGCAAAATTTCTGGAACTGCCTAATCTTTAACAGGCCTTCGTCATGGCGCGCCACCCTGACCTTGAAATCGTGTTGATCGAAAGCGGCGGCGATAACCTATCGGCGACCTTCAGCCCTGAATTGGCGGATTTGACGATTTATGTGATTGATACGGCATCGGGCGAGGATATTCCGCGCAAAGGCGGGCCTGCACTGACACGCTCGGATATCTTGGTGATCAACAAAACTGATCTCGCGCCTTATGTCGGGGCGCGGCTTGAGGTGATGGAGGCTGACGCCACCCGCGCACGCGCAGGGCGGCCCTTCGTGATGGCGCAATTGCGCAATGAGCAGGGCGTGGAGAAGATCGGTGATCTGATCCTTGAGATGGGCGGCTTGCCTAAGGTGCAGTCTACAAAAATTGCCTAATAGAGTGCTGTGATTATCAAAGAAACCCGAAAACTGCCTTCGTGCTTTTTGGGTGCGACAGTGCCGCAACAAGCGCCTATCATAGCCTCAGTTTTCAATGTGAGTTGCCTTTATGAGCCCCAAATATTTCGCCCCCACAGGCGGCCATCCCCCGCAGGAACAGCTTTTGACAGATCGCGCGGTCTTTACCGAGGCCTATGCCGTGATCCCACGCGGCACGATGCGCGATATTACCACCAGTTTCCTGCCCTTTTGGGAGAAAACCCGCCTTTGGGTGATTGCGCGGCCCCTGTCGGGCTTTGCTGAAACCTTTTCGCATTACATCATGGAAGTCGCGCCCGAAGGTGGCAGCGCGCGCCCTGAAACCGATGAGGCGGCCGAGGCGGTTCTGTTTGTGGTGGAGGGCCAAGCAAGCCTGACAGTGGATGGTCAAACCCATCTGTTGGAGGAGGGCGGTTACGCCTATCTGCCGCCTGCCCACGCATGGGAATTATATAATCGTGGGCAGTCGCCTTTGCGGTTTCATTGGATCAGGAAGGCCTATCAAGAGGTTGAAGGTCTTGATCACCCTGATGTTTTGATCTTGAACGAGCGCGATATCGCGCCCACGCCAATGGCGGGCACAGAAGGGAAATGGGCCACCACGCGCTTTGTTGACCCGGCTGACCTGCGCCATGATATGCATGTGACCATCGTGACATTTGAGCCTGGCGCGGTGATCCCGTTTCTGGAAACCCATGTGATGGAGCATGGTCTCTATGTGCTAGAGGGCAAGGCCGTCTATCGCCTCAACACGGATTGGGTCGAGGTTGAGGCGGGCGATTATATGTGGCTGCGCGCCTTTTGCCCGCAAGCCTGCTATGCAGGAGGGCCGGGCAAGTTCCGCTATTTGCTCTACAAAGATGTGAACCGCCACATGCCCTTATGAGGTGGCGATAATCACCTCATAAGGCAGCCAATATTCTTCTAAATTGGGGCCTTCGCCGATGCGGTCGATGACTGCGAAAAGACCAGGGTCATAAAGCGGCGTCAGCACCCCGTGCCAGACGCCGCGATGAATATTGATCGCTTGCCCCGCCTCGGTCAGGAAGGCGCGGATGTTCTGCGGTGTCCCGTTTTGATCTTCGGCCACGACCACCAAAAACGGCTGGTGGCTCATCGGAACAAAGGCCTGAGATCCGTCAGGGTGCCGCTCTACCAGATCAAGCTTTAAGGGCAAATCGCGCTTTTCTGCGTGAAAGATACTGATCCCCGCACGCCCATCCGAAAAATCCATCCGCGCGCGGTCGTGGAAACGGCCACATAGGCCTTGATTGATGATCTTATCTGGCGTGCCCTTCGCCTCAAGCAGATCGCCAAACGGGGCAAAGGCATCGGCGGTCATGGGTTCGATAATGATTTTCATTGTGCGAACCGATCTATCAGACGCAATTCTGCGATACGCTCGACCTGACGGCAGGCTTCGGTGAATTCCACATCGCGCGATTGCGTCACTCGGCGCTTGAATGCCTCCAAGATACTGGCCTTGGTGTTGTCGCGCACAGCGATGATAAAGGGAAATCCGAAGGCTTCAGTATAGCGGTCATTCAAGGCGGTGAATTCCGCGCGTTCTGCATCTGTCAGGCTATCAAGCCCGACTGAGGCCTGCTCTGCGGTGGAGTCTGCCGTCAGACGCTTTGCCGCGGCCAGTTTCCCCGCCAGATCAGGGTGGGCTTGCAATACCCCAAGCCGTTCTGCCGCGCTGGCGCTGCGAAAGGCGCGGGCGAGAACCGAATGAACCCCCGCCGCGCAATCATGTGCGGCACCAAGTTCCATCTCAAAGGCGCGTTCAGCAATCCACGGGCTATGCTCAAACATCCCGCCAAATTCGGTGACAAATTCCTCCCGTGTCATTTGTGAGGGGGTCATGCGCGCGGTCACGGGGTGGGTCGCGGCCCAATGATCGGCAATCTCCGCGCGGGTGGCGAACCAAACGCCCTCATGCGCCTTGAAATGCGCAAGCGCGCGTTTCAGCGCCCGCGCACGGGCAGGGCGCCCCGCAAGGCGGCAATGCAGGCCGATCGACATCATCTTGGGCGCGCCTGCCACCCCTTCGGCATAAAGCTGATCAAAGGTGTCGATCAAGCTGCGCTCGAATTGCGCGCCTTCGGTGAAACCTGCTTGGATGGCAAAGCGCATATCGTTGCAATCCATCGTATAGGGCACGATCAACTGATCCTTGCCGCCCGCCTTGACCCAATAGGGCAGGTCATCGGCATAGCTGTCTGCGATATAGGCCAGATCCCCCTCTTGCGCGGCAAGATCCACAGTGTTCATGGAACAGCGCCCCGTATACCACCCGCGTGGCGGTGTTCCGGTAACCTCGGTATGCAGGCGGATGGCCTCGCGGATTTGCGCGCGCTCCTCTCCGGGGGGCATATCTTTGTGTTCCACCCATTTCAGGCCATGGCTGGCAATTTCCCAATTCGCCTGTTTCATTGCCGCCACCTGTTCGGGGCTGCGGGCAAGGGCTGTGGCCACACCATAAACTGTCACGGGCAGGTCGGACATCATGGAATAAAGCCGCCAAAACCCTGCACGCGCGCCATATTCGTAGATCGACTCCATATTCCAATGACGCATCCCAACCCATGGTTGCGCGCCTGTGATCTCGGATAAAAAGGCCTCGGATGCGGCATCGCCGTGCAGCATATTGTTCTCGCCACCTTCCTCGTAATTCAGCACAATCTGCACAGCGATTTTCGCGCCATTTGGCCAAGCGGCATGGGGCGCGTCTGGCCCGTGGCCGCGTAAATCTCGGGGGTAGCGTGTCATATCAGCCTCGTTTGTTTTTCTATGGCATAATGCAGATAATCACAAATGATTTTAAAAAAAATCTATAAGCACTCTTTTGATCGCTCTGCACTGTATCAGGCGCATAATCTCGCCTATCATGGGCGCAAGTTTTGAGATTTTCTAGGGTTCATTTACAGGCAAAAGGACGCGCGCTATGGCGGGATATTTGACCACCCATGTTTTGGATACGGCAACAGGCCGCCCTGCGGCAGGCATGACAATTGATCTTTATCGCATCAGCGATGCTGGGGCGGAGTTGATCAAAACTGTTGAAACCAACGCAGACGGGCGCACCGATGCGCAGATTTTGCCAAGCGCGGAATTTGCGCGCGGGGTTTATGAGCTCTGCTTTCACGCAGGCGCCTATCTTGACGCGCAAGGCGTGCCAAAAGAAAGCCCCCGTTTCTTGGATATGATCCCGATCCGCTTTGGCATGTCAGAAGACACCCATTACCACGTGCCGCTTTTGCTGTCGCCTTTTGGCTATTCCACCTATCGCGGCAGTTAATCGCGCGCGCTGCTGCGGATCACATCCCCCACGCGGTCAATCATGAATTCCATGAAAAGCCGCGTTTTGGGGTCTTGTCTGCGCCGATGGGTGAACAGACAGGCCATTTGAATAGGGGAGGGTGGGGTTTCTGTTGCCACGGGCACAAGCGCGCCTGAGCTCAGATGCTCGGCCACCTCAAAGATGGGTTTCATCACAACCCCATGCCCCGCCAAAGCCCAGTCTGTCAGGACATCGCCATCATCGGATTCGTAACGCCCTGCCACGCGGAACCGCTCAAACCCTGCTTTGGTTTGCAACCGCCATTGAAATTCCTTGGCCCCTGGAAATCGCAGGTTGAGGCATTCATGCCGCTCGGTCACGAGATCAGCCCCTGATTTGGGCATGCCCCGCGCGGCGATATAGGCAGGCGCTGCACACAGCACCCGCGCGACATCCGCAATCTTGCGGATGCGCAGATTGCTATCTTCAGGTTCCCCAAGGAAGAACGCCAGATCAAGCCCTTCGGTGGTCAGATCAATCTTGCGATCTGACAGGCGCAGACGCACGTGAATTTCAGGGTATTGCGCAATGAAATCTGGCACATGGGGCGCGATCAAACGCCGACCCACCCCCAAAGGTGCGGCCACATAGAGACTGCCTTTGAGGTTCTCTGTGATGTTGACGATCTGCGCTTCGGCGTCCTCGACCGACTCCAAAATCCGCGTTGCCCCGCGATAAAAGGCTTGGCCCTGCTCGGTGGGGGTGAGGTTGCGGGTTGTGCGCTGAAACAGACGCACGCCCAAATGTTCCTCAAGTTGTGAAATCCGCGAAGATGTCACGGCAGGTGAGATGCGCAAATCGCGCCCTGCCGCCGACATCGACCCAAGCTCGTAGACACGGACAAAGGTTCGGATATTATCAATATAGGACACTGTTTTGCTTTTTTTGATACTGCTTGGCGTTTGCTCGTAATAGCAGAATAAACCTCAGCCGCCTAGTATGCAGGAAATACAAGTAACAACAGGGAGATGCCGGTATGTATGATCTGGCCATCATTTGGGATTGGATCGCGTTTTCCGTCAGGTGGCTGCATGTCATCACGGCAATGGCGTGGATTGGCGCATCCTTGTTTTTCATTGCCTTGGATTTGGGGCTGCGGCCTGTGCCGAATATGCCCAAAGGGGCCTATGGCGAAGAATGGCAGGTGCATGGCGGCGGCTTTTACCACATTCAGAAATATCTGGTCGCCCCTGAAAACATGCCTGAGCATCTGATCTGGCACAAATGGCAAAGCTATATGACTTGGGTCTCAGGTGCAGCTTTGTTGATGATTGTCTATTGGGTCGGGGGCGAGTTGTTCTTGCTTGACCCGACAAAGGCCAATCTGGCGCTGTGGCAGGGGATTTTGATCTCGGGCGGCTCGCTGGCCTTGGGGTGGGTTCTGTATGACCAATTGTGCAAATCGCCTTTGGGTGAGAACCCCACGACTTTGATGTTGATCCTGTTTGTAATCCTTGTGGTGATGTCTTGGGGGTATCATCAGGTCTTTACGGGGCGGGCGGCGCTGCTGCATTTGGGGGCCTTTACCGCGACCATTATGACGGGGAATGTGTTTTTCCAGATCATGCCAAACCAACGTATTGTGGTGGCAGATCTCAAGGCGGGGCGCACGCCTGATGCGAAATATGGCAAGATCGCCAAGCTGCGCTCGACCCATAACAATTACCTCACGCTGCCAGTTATTTTTCTGATGCTGTCCAATCATTATCCGCTCGCCTTTGCGACCGAATATTCGTGGATCATTGCAAGCTTGATCTTCCTGACGGGTGTGACCATTCGCCATTATTTCAATACGATGCACGCCACAGGCAAGGGGCCGCATTGGACATGGGCGGTTACGGTCTTGCTGATGATTGTCATCGCTTGGCTATCAATCCCGCGCATGGCGGAAACCTACGAGGCCGCCGCAAGCCGCGACTTGACGCCCTATGAGGCCGAGATGGTCGCGGCAGACGGGTTTGAAGAAGCCTATTATGCCGTGATCGGCAATTGCTCGATGTGCCATGCCCGCCAACCCGCATGGGATGGTATCCGTTGGGCGCCGAAAAATGTCTATCTCGAAACCGAGGCGGATGTGGCCCGTCATGCCCGCCAGATTTATACACAGGCGGGCGTTTCCCATGCGATGCCGCCCCCAAATGCCTTTGCAATGGATGAGGAGGCGCGCCACGCCATCGTGGCATGGGTGCAAGCCGCGCGCTAGGGCGCTTTAGGGGCAGCGCCCCCCAATGGCGGCGGTGACCTGATCGGCCGCTTCGCGCACCATGCCGCCAAAATCCATTGAACGGGTCAGGGACAGTCGAAATGCGGGGCCAGAGATTGAGATGCCCGCCACAGGTTCGCCATGCACATTGAAGATCGGGGCTGCAATGCAACGCATTCCCTCGGCGCGCTCTTGGTCATCAATTGCAAATCCGCGCGCGCGGGCCTGATCAAGATCGGCGCGCAAGGCTGCCTCAACTGTTAGGCTATGCGGGGTAAAGGCCGACAAGCCCCGTTTGAGGATGATTGACTGCACATGGGCGGGCGGAAGCCATGCCAATAGCGCCTTGCCAATTCCAGAGACATGCATTGGCGCGCGGGTTCCGGGTGGAAAAAAGGCGCGGATCGCCTCGTGGGTTTCGACTTGGGTCAGGAATAAAACCTCATACTGCATTTCGACACCCAAATTTGCAGTCTCGCCCGTTTCGCGCATCAGCCGCGTCATGCCTGCGCGGGATCGTTCCACAACATTGGTGCGGCGCAAAAAAGCAGACCCGATTTGAAAGGCGCCTGCGCCGATATGCCAGACCTGCTGCATCTCATCGCATTCGACCATCCCGCGCGTCTGCAATGTGGTCAGCGCACGATAGAGCGTTGCGGTGGCCTGACCTGTTTCCTCGGCCAGTTCAGAAAGCCGCAAACCAGGTTTTTGTGCCACCACCTCCATCACCGCCAGCGCGCGATCTAGGGCCTGCACCGTGTTTTGTTCGGTCTTGTCATGAAAGGCCTTCGGACGGCCCCGTTGACGCGTGGTTAATGTCATATTTGCGGCCCTTTCATCTGAAAAGAAAGAATTGAAAAACTGCAACGCTTTGAATTTTATGATGAAAAAGTATTTTTTCACCTATTAAAAAATTATTTCGAAAAAATTGCGAGCTGTAAAGCCCCCCTGCTAATCTGCATCCAACCTTTGAAGGGAGGGCCGCACGAAATGTCGTTTCAAAATCCAGTTTTCATTCCTGGGCCAACCAATATCCCAGATAGCGTTCGCAAAGCCTGTGATATCCCCACGCTTGACCACCGCAGTCCCGCCTTTGGCGCGATGTTCAAGCCTGCCGTGGCGGGGGTGCGCCGCGTGTTAAAGATGACCGAGGGCGAAGTGATCTTGCTGCCCTCGACAGGCACAGGCGGGTGGGAGGCGGCCATCACCAATACATTGAGTGCGGGTGACACTGTCCTTGCCGCGCGGTTTGGCATGTTCAGCCATCGCTGGATTGATATGTGCCAACGCCACGGTCTAAAAGTCCAGATCATTGATGTGCCATGGGGGCAGGCGGCCCCGATTGCGCAGATTGAGGCGGCATTGCGTGCGGATGTTCAGGGCAAGATCAAAGTCGTTCTTGCCACCCATAACGAAACCGCGACAGGGGTGCGCTCCGATATTGCGGGGATACGCGCGGCCCTTGATGCCGCAGGTCACGATGCGATGCTGTTTGTCGATGGCGTGTCGTCCATTGCGTCTATGCCGTTTGAGTTTGACGCATGGGGGGTCGATATTGCGGTGGCAGGTAGCCAGAAAGGCTTCATGCTGCCTGCAGGTCTTGCGATTTTGGGCGTCAGCCCCAAGGCCTTGGCGGCAATGGATAGTGCCACCTTGCGGCGTTGCTTCTTTGATTTCCGCGATATGCTGAAATCCTACGCGGCGGGGGGATACCCCTACACCCCTTCTGTTGGTCTGATCGCGGGCCTGTCTCACTCTATCGCACTTCTTGAGGGTGAGGGGTTAGAGGCTGTTTATGCGCGCCATCATCGACTGGCCGAAGGGGTGCGCCGCGCTGTTGCGGCATGGGGTTTGCAGATTTGTGCAACCGATCCTGCCTCGGCCTCTGACACAGTAACGGCGGTGGTGGTGCCTGCGGGGAAATGCGGCACCGAACTCGCGCAGCTTGCCGCTACCAAATACGGCGTGGCCTTTGGTGTGGGTCTGGGCGATGTCGCAGGCAAGGTGTTTCGCATCGGCCATTTGGGGATGCTGTCCGATGTTATGGTTCTTTCTGGTCTGGCCACTGCCGAAATGTGCATGGCCGATCTGGGATGGGACATTCCACTTGGCTCGGGGGTTGCCGCTGCGCAGGATTATTTCCGCGCGGATCAGAGCGCCCTTCGCCAAGCCGCTGAATGAAAGGGTAAAAATATGAACGACCTTAGCCCAATTTCCGTGCCAAGTTATCAAGACAGCCTTGATGCCTACGCACGGATCACGCCCCATATCCACCGCACGCCCATTCTGACCTCGCGCTTCTTGAACGAGTTGGTCGGGGGTGAGATGTTCTTTAAATGTGAGAACTTTCAGAAGGCAGGCGCCTTCAAGGTGCGCGGTGCGTGTAATGCGGTGTTTGGCCTGTCCGATGCAGAGGCCGCGCGCGGCGTTTGCACCCATTCGAGCGGCAATCACGCCTTGTCTTTGTCCTACGCTGCAGGGCGGCGGGGCATCCCGTGCCATGTGGTGATGCCGCATAGCGCGCCGAAGGCCAAAAAAGATGCGGTGCGGGGCTATGGCGGGATCATCACGGAATGCGAACCTTCGACAACCTCGCGCGAGGCGGTCTTTGCCAAGGTGCAGGCCAAAACAGGCGGCAATTTTGTGCATCCCTATAATGATCCGCGCGTGATTGCAGGCCAAGCCACCTGTTCGCGCGAACTGATCGAAGATGTGCCCAATCTTGACGCTGTGGTGGCCCCAATTGGCGGGGGTGGTATGATCTCTGGCACCTGTTTGACGCTGTCAAATATCGCCCCTGAAATCAAAATATATGCCGCCGAACCAGACCAAGCGGATGATGCCGCGCGCAGTTTTCGGGCAGGCCATATCATCGCGGATGACGCGCCCCAGACCATCGCGGATGGATTGAAAGTGCCGCTGAAAGACATGACTTGGCATTTTGTGAAATCCCATGTCACCGATATTCTGACCGCAAGCGAAGATGAAATCGTGGATGCGATGAAACTGACTTGGGCGCGCATGAAAATTGTGATCGAGCCAAGCTGTGCTGTGCCCTTGGCGGTGATTTTGAAGAACAAACATCTCTTTGAGGGCAAGCGCACTGGCGTGATTATTACAGGCGGCAATGTCGATTTAGACCGTTTGCCATGGATGAAAGGCTAAGAGCATGAACACCCATACAAGTTTTGAAAATCTGGAAGTTGGCTATGACATTCCCGCGCTGCCTGGCATGGCGGAGGCGGATATCCAGACCCCGTGCTTGATCCTTGATCTCGATGCGCTTGAGCGCAACATCAAGAAAATGGGCGATTATGCTGCCGCCCATGGCATGCGTCACCGCGTGCATGGCAAGATGCATAAATCGATCGATGTGGCCAAATTGCAAGAAAGCCTTGGCGGAGCCTGTGGTGTCTGTTGCCAAAAGGTGAGCGAGGCCGAGGTCTTTGCCCGCGGCGGTATTCGGGATGTCTTGGTCAGCAATCAGGTGCGCGACCCGCAAAAAATTGATCGCTTGGCCCGTATCCCGCTTTTGGGCGCGCGTGCGATTTGCTGTGTCGATGATCTGAGCAACATCGCCGATCTTTCTGCGGCTGCCACGCGTCATGGCACGGTCATCGAATGTCTGGTTGAGATTGACTGCGGGGCAGGGCGCTGTGGCGTCACCACCACCCCCGAGGTTGTGGCCTTGGCCCGCGCCATTGATGCGGCCGAGGGGCTGAAATTTGCGGGCATTCAGGCCTATCAGGGCGCAATGCAGCATCTTGATCACTATGAAGACCGTAAAGCTAAAATTGCGGTTGCCGTGGCCATGGTCAAGGACGCGGTTGATACATTGGCCGCAGAAGGGATCACCTGCGATATCGTGGGCGGTGGCGGCACAGGCAGCTATTATTTCGAAAGCACATCAGGCGTCTATAACGAGCTTCAATGTGGCTCTTACGCCTTTATGGATGCGGATTATGGCCGCATTCTAGATGCAAGCGGCAACCGCATTGACCGCGGCGAATGGGAAAATGCCCTGTTCATCTTGACCTCGGTGATGAGCCATGCCAAGGCCGATAAGGCGATTGTCGATGCAGGGCTCAAGGCGCAATCAGTCGATAGTGGCCTGCCCGTGATTTATGGGCGCGATGATGTCGAATATGTCAAATGCAGCGATGAACATGGCGTGGTGGCCGACCCTAAAGGTGTTTTGGCCATCAATGAAAAGCTGCGTCTTGTGCCGGGCCACTGTGACCCCACCTGCAATGTCCATGATTGGTATGTCGGCGTGCGGGGCGGCCAGGTTGAGGTGGTTTGGCCCATCTCGGCCCGCGGCAAGGCCTATTGAGGCGGCGGGACGATGTATATCATTCCAGAACGTTTGATTGCCGATCTTGTCAGTGCCGAAGATGCGTTTGATGCGATGCGCGGGTGTTTCGCCGCGATGGCCGATGGGGATGCCTATAATTTCCCCGTGATCCGCGAGGCCTTGGGCGAGGGGCGTCAATACGGGTTCAAGTCGGGCTTTGATCGCGCAGGCGCGGTGATGGGGGTGAAATCGGGCGGGTACTTCCCCGGAAATGCCGCGCGCGGTTTGATCAATCATCAATCCTGCGTGCTGTTATTTGATCCTGAAACAGGCCGCCCCACCGCGATGGTGGGGGGGAACCTGTTGACGGCCTTACGCACAGCCGCCGCATCGGCCCTGTCGATTGATGAATTGGCGCGTCCCGATGCCCAAGTCTTGGGCATGGTGGGCGCGGGGCATCAGTCGGCGTTTCAATTGCGCGCGGCCTTGCGGGTGCGCAAATTCACCGGCGTTTTGGGATGGAACCGCAATCCTGACCGCCTTTCCCGCTTGGCGGAGGTCTGTGCCGAAGCGGGGGTTGAGTTTACCCCCGTTGATCTGGCCGCGATGCAGGAGGCCGATGTGATCATCACCATCACCTCATCCAATGCCGCAAGCCTGCTTGCGGATCATGTTAGTGCGGGCTGCCACATCTCTGCGATGGGAACCGATACAATCGGCAAGCAGGAGATTGATCCTGCACTCTTTGCGCGCGCTGCGGTCTTTACCGATGAGGTGGCACAATCTGTCACCATCGGCGAGGCGCAACACGCCGTGGCGCAAGGCTTGATTGGGCGCCAGGATATCACCCCCTTGGGGGCGGTGGTCACAGGGGCGGCCAAGGGCCGTGTCTCGCCCGATCAGATCACAATTTTCGATGGCACGGGTGTCGGGCTTCAGGATTTGGCCGTAGCCCAAACTGCCCTCAGCCGTGCCCGCGAGCAGGGTCTTGGGGCAGAGGTCGTGTTTTAGGGAAAGACATAAGGCTGGAGCGGGTAGCGGGAATCGAACCCGCGCCAAGAGCTTGGGAAGCTCGTGTGATACCATTTCACCATACCCGCGCATGGCCTTGATGCGCCAGTCGATACGATAAGGCAGGGGTTTCGTCAACCTCTGCCTTTTTTCGGTCAGCCCCGCCGTCTGCGCCGCCGCCCGTCATCATTGCCCCCACCGCCAGAGGCGCCAAAATTCACATCGGGCAGGCTGACCACAGTGGCCAGATTGGGCATGGAGGCGGTTTTATGCGGGATCGCGTTTGCGGCCACGAAATGTTCCTGAAACCTTGGCTCAATCGCGGTTTCAACTTTTTGGATGGCGCGCACGCCCCCCTCAATGCGCTTGCGCGCTGCACGGTTGCACAGCGCAATGCGCGCGCCATGGCCTGCGGCATTGCCTGCGCTTGTGACTTTCTCAAGCGGGGCATCGGGGATCATTCCCAAAATCATAGCGTGTTTTGGGCTGATATGTGCGCCGAAGGCCCCCGCCAAAACCACGCGGTCGACCGCGTCTACATCCATCTGATCCATCAACAAACGCGCGCCTGCATAAAGCGCGGATTTCGCCAATTGAATGGCGCGAATATCGCCTTGCGTGACCGTGATGCGTGGCCCGCCCGTGGCGGTGCCGTCAAAGATCAGATATTCATGGGTGCGCCCTGTGGGGATAGACCGCGGGGTTCCTGTCTGCTCGGCACTGCCAATCAGACCTGACCCGTCCAACAGGCCCGCGGCGCGCATTTCCGCCACAGCCTCGATTATGCCAGAGCCGCAAATGCCCGTGATGCCTGTCTGCGCAGTGGCCTCGGCAAACCCTGCCTCGTCAGACCACAGATCACAGCTAATGACGCGGAACCGCGGTTCTTTGGTGGCGGGGTCGATTTCGATATGCTCAATCGCACCAGGCGCGGCCCGTTGCCCTGACGAGATTTGCGCCCCCTCAAAGGCAGGCCCCGTGGGCGAGGAGCAGGCGAGAACCTTGGTCTTATTCCCAAGCAGGATTTCAGCATTGGTTCCGACATCCACGATCAGCACCAAATCCTCAGATTGTTCTGGGGCCTCAGATAGGGCCACGGCGGCGGCATCGGCCCCCACATGGCCCGCGATACAGGGCAGCAGGTAAATCTGCGCTTGTGGGTTCAATGTAGACAGCCCCAAGTCAGGCGCACTGAGACGCAAGGCATCCGAGGTTGCCAGCGCAAAGGGCGCTTGGCCCAATTCCACAGGATCAATCCCCAAGAGCAAATGGTGCATCACAGGGTTGCAGACGAATACGGTTTCCAAGATCAGCTTGGGGTCAATGCCCGCATCCTCGGCAATTTGCCCCGCTAATGTGTTAATGGCCTCGCGCACCGTGCGGGTCATCTCAGTGGCACCGCCTTCTCGCATCATGGCATAGGAGACGCGGCTCATCAGATCCTCACCAAAACGGATTTGTGGGTTCATGATCCCCGCAGAGCCCATCACCGCGCCCGTGATCAAATCGCACAGATGCGCCGCGATTGTGGTCGAGCCAAGATCAATCGCAAGGCCGTAAATTCCGCCCTCATGAAGATTTGGCCAAATCTCAAGAATTTGCGCCACGCCGCCCTCATCGGGTTGAAAGAGGGCAACTGAAATTTGCCATTTGCCTTTGCGCAAAACGGTTTGCAGCTTAGCCAAAACGGGCAGGGTGGCGCTGACCTGATGCACATCCCATTGTTGTGCGAGGGCATCTTTCAAACGTTCAAAATCGCCCGAGGGTTCATGCATATCAGGCTCGGTCACCTCGACCATGACAATCCGCGTGGCAGGGTCCATGGTAATAGGCTTGGTTGAGGCCTCTTTTCGCACGACCTGACGGTGCACCTGACTAGTTTCAGGCACATCAATCACAACATCGCCCAATACCTTGGCCTGACAGCCCAAACGGCGGCCTGAAATCAGACCTTTCACGCGGTCATAGCGGGCTTCAACCTCGTTCCATTCGGAAAGGGCATCGTCGCGCACTGTGACGCCATGTTTGGCAAATTCACCAAAACTGGGGGTGATCTGGCATTTTGAACAGATGCCGCGCCCGCCACAGACACTATCCAAATCCACCCCAAGCGCGCGCGCCGCCTGCAGCACGGGCGTGCCTTTGGCAAAGCGACCGCGTTTGCCAGAAGGGGTAAAAATCACCAAAGGGTCTTTGTTATCTGTGCTTGCGCTGCCCATCGGGAAGGATCCTGTTTTGGTCTTTCATTGCTTTTATTGGCGGAAAAGCCAGAGCATAAGGTTAAATATGCTCTGGCCCGCGATTTTCAAAAAATGGTGCCTTAGCCGCGGCGGCGACCCCCTGCGCGGCGGTTGGCGCGGCCCCCTTGCACGGCGGCATCTGGATCTTTGTTGAAATTGATCCAAGCAGCCCCGCCGTCATCTTGGTTAAGCAGCAGGTTGGCAGCGCGGATCGCCTCCATCTCCTTGCCCGCGCGCGGCTTGGTCGAGCCCATGCCAAACAATTTGACGAAGGTTTCATCGTCCAGATCTGCGGGCAGGATAATTCCTGCAGCTTCAATCGCGGCTTTCTTTTCGGCAATCGCCTTGGGGCCAACGGGCAGGGCGACTGGGTTCATGATCGCACTGGTCATGCCCGCTGCATAGGCCATGGGCAAAAACGCATTATTCACGCCGTGGCGGTTGGGCAAGCCAAAGCTGATATTGGATGCGCCGCAGGTGGTGTTCACGCCCAATTCCTCGCGCAAGCGGCGCACAAGGGTAAAGACCTGATGGCCCGCTGTGGCCATTGCGCCAATGGGCATGACCAATGGGTCAACCACGATATCATGGGCGGGAATGCCATAATCAGCCGCGCGTTCTACAATCTTCTTGGCAACGGCAAAGCGCACTTCGGGGTCTTCGGAAATGCCTGTGTCATCGTTTGAAATCGCAACAACGGGCACATTGTATTTCTTGACCAAGGGCAAAACCATCTCAAGGCGTTCTTCTTCGCCTGTGACCGAGTTCAAAAGCGGGCGACCCTTGGCAGCAGCCAGACCATTTTCCAACGCACCCGGAACCGAGCTGTCGATGCACAAGGGGCAATCGGTCACTTCCTGCACGCATTCGACCAAGGCCTTCATCAAGGTAGGCTCAACAAAGTTATTGTCGGCATAGCGGGGGTCTTCGGCCATTTTGTTCGAGAACACAGCGCCAGAGTTGATGTCCAACACGGTCGCACCCGCCGCCACCTGTGCAATGGCATCCGCTTGCACGCGTGAGAAGTCACCGCGTTCTAGCTCCTCGTTCAAGATTTTGCGCCCTGTGGGGTTGATCCGTTCGCCAATCACGCAAAACGGTTCGTCAAAACCGATCACGGTGGTTTTGGTTTGGGATTCAATGATGGTGCGGGTCATGCTGGCTTATACTCCTTCAACGGCTGGACGCGTGGATGCGCCGCCATGGTCGATGGCCCATTGGGCATTTGTCTTGATCCCGCCAAGCGGGAAGAAATGGACGGATTCAATTCCGAAATCAGAATTTGCGGCCTTATGCGCGGCGAGTTCTGTAATGATCTCGTCAGGCTCAAAGGGCAAAAGAAGTTTCGAGACATCCTTCGCGCGTTTTTGCAAAACCGACAGAGATGGGCCAACGCCGCAGGCAATGGCGAATTTGATCAAGGTTTGCAGCTTGGCGGGGCCTGCGATACCGATATGGACGGGCAGCTCAATCCCCGCGGCCTGCAAGGCATTCACCCATGCAATCACGGGCTTGGCTTCAAAGCAGAACTGCGTGGCAAGGGCCATTTTTGCATCTGTGCGCGCGCTAAAGGCCTGTTTCCAACGCAAAGCCTTCATCACATTGGCATCGCTGCCATCTGGGTCGATGTCGCGGTTGCCTTCGGGGTGGCCTGCCACATGCAAGCGTTTGAACCCTGCCTGATCAAACAGCCCCGTTTCCAACAGCTGCATCGAGCTTTCAAATTCACCATGCGCCTGTGGGATGCCGCCCGCCAAGATGAGGCCAGAGGTGACACCCGCCTCGCCTTGATAGCGCGCGATCCAATCGCCAAGCGTGGCCTTGTCTTTGATCGAGCGGGCGGGGAAATGCGGCATCACCTCGAACCCGTCACGGGCAAGGCGCGCTGCGGTTGCGACCATGTCATCAATCTCGGTGCCATCAATATGGGCGATATAGACGCGGGTGCCCTTGGGCAAAAGGGCGCGGAAATCTTCCACCTTTTCGGCGGTGCGCGGCATCACCTCAATCGAATAGCCTTGAAGAAAGGCCTCAACCTGAGGGGAATGGGGCGCGACTGGCGCGCTTGGTTTTTTAAAGTTTAACAAGGCCATAATCTGATCCCTCACGCGCTCAAGGCTCATCAGGCTGCCTCAACCCCATCGCCCGCGATCAAACGCTTGAGGCGGTCGGTGTCATAGTCGGCATCCAAACGATCTGCATAGACGCGCGCGATGTCGGATGGGTCACCTTCGACCTCGGCCTCTACCACGCGGCGCCACTCGGCGAGATAGGCTTCGTCATCTTTTGCCCCAACCTTCATCGCGCAGCGGTCAATTGCCTGCTCGAACCGTTCGGGCAGGGGCAATTTGGCTGCAGCGCGGCCTTTGCCCACAATCACTTGGGCAGGGATGTCGCGCCAGTAAACGATGGTCACAGATGGCATTGGATGCGATTCCTTTCTCGTAAGGCGCACCATATGGGCGCAACTCCCGCGCAATGGGACTAATTTCGACACTAAAATCGGCGCAACCGACCTTGTATGAGGCACATAGCCCGCGCACACGCACATTGCGAGTGGCCGAACATCCCAAAATTTTCATGATGATCATGTGCCAAAGCGTCCAACTGCCCCCGAATGCCACGCGAAAGCAGTTGTCGCTTTTTCATGGGGGCGCTACCATGCCCACGAAGGAGGGGCAGAAATGGCCCGCAAACGGCGCAGCCCAAACCGACCGAAAGACGCAAAAGAGGGCGGGGTAAACCCTGCGCCTGTGGCGCATATTTCTGATCCAAGCGGCCTTGATCCGAATATGGGGCAGGGGCAGCGCAGATTCTATAGCAAACCCAAACCTGCCGCCCCGGCACAGATCGAAAAAGCAGACCCGGCCGATCTTTACGCCGCCCTTGATTTGGGCACGAATTCCTGCCGAATGTTGATTGCACAGCCGAAAGGCACGCATCTGCATATCGTTGATAGTTTCTCGAAATCGGTGCAACTGGGGCAGGGGCTAGAGGCCTCGGGGCGCTTGTCGCGCGCCTCAATGGCGCGGGCGATTGGGGCGCTGAAAATCTGTCAGCGCAAACTGGCCCAACACCAAGTGCGCCGTATGCGTATCGTAGCCACCGAGGCCTGCCGCCGTGCCACCAATCGGGGCGAGTTCCTCAACCTTGTGAAGCGCGAAACGGGCTTGCAGATGGAGATCATCAAGCCCGAAGAAGAGGCGCAACTGGCGGTGATCTCCTGCGCGCCATTGGTGTCAGCGAAAACCGAACAGCTTTTGGTGGTCGATATCGGGGGGGGATCAACCGAATTGGTTTGGATCGACCTGTCTCGGGTTGCGTCCTCGGAACGCGCCCGCGCGATCATGCGCCTGCATCAAGGGTTTGGGCATGAGGAAACCATTTTTCCCCGCGCGAAAGTCGTGGATTGGATTTCTGTGCCTTTGGGCGTGGCAACGCTGAAAGACCTTTATCACGATGTCGAAGATGACGGGGCGCGGTTTGCGCTGATGTCATGGTATTTCGAAGAACAGCTTGCCAAATTCTCACCCTATGTCGATGCGGCAGATCAAGCGCGCGAAGGGTTCCAGATCATCGGCACTTCTGGCACTGTCACAACCGTTGCGGCCAGTCATTTGGGCCTCAAGCGCTATGACCGCAACAAGGTCGATGGTCTGCGAATGACATCGGATCAGATTGACACTGTGATCCAAACCTATCTCGCCTTGGGGCCAGAGGGGCGGCGCAATGACCCGCGGATCGGGCGGGATCGGCACAGTCTGATTATGTCGGGCTCTGCGATTTTGCAGGCGCTGTTGCGCGCATGGCCAACGGATCGGTTATCTGTAGCAGATCGTGGCCTGCGCGAGGGCTTGCTCTATGCGCAGATGTGCCGCGATGGGGTGATGGAAGACGGGCTTCTGTAACAGCCGCCCGCCTTGAAAAAGCCGTTACGCGGCCTTTTGCAGTTCAAGCCGAACAAGGGTTTGGTTCAGCAGCATATAGGCAATTTCCCCAAAGGTAATTGGGCCTGTGAATCTTGACACTGATTTGCCCTCCATCTCGCCGTAGAGATAGTTCAAAATGCAATTACAACGGTAATCAGCGCCCGTGACCTTATCGCTGAGCGATGTGGCAAAGGCTTGGGCATAGTCATCGGGAAGGGTTGCGGCGGGGCGATAGACCACGCCCTCCTGCACAGGGGCATAGAAGCTGACAATGCCTTTATCAGCATCAACCGATTTGATCGACACATTGAGATGCGCGCCGCCGTAATTGGCGATGAGCGGCAAGCGTGTATCCCAATTTTGCGCTGTCAAATAACGTGCCAGATTCTGCTTGGCCCCGTTTCTTTCGCGACACGCAGGGCCTCTTGGGTCAAGGCATCTGCGATTTCTTCGGCAAGACGGGTGCTCATCGTGGATTACCGCGTGTTTTCCGTCAGGCGCCGCTTCACATAGGCCTTAACCATGTCGATCATGGGGTTCATCTGCGTCTCTTCATCTTCAAAGAAGTGACCCGCCCCCTCCATCTCCTCGTGGGTGATGGTGATGCCTTTCTGCTCGTGCAGCTTATCGACCAAAATACGGGTGTCTTGGGGTTTGGCCACGCGGTCGGCGGTGCCGTTCACGATCAAACCTGACGCGGGGCAGGGTGCAAGGAAGCTGAAATCATACATATTCGCTGGCGGTGCGACCGAGATAAAGCCCGTGATCTCAGGGCGCCGCATCAGCAGCTGCATCCCAATCCATGCGCCAAAAGAAAACCCCGCAACCCAACAATGTTTCGAGTTGGGGTTCATCGTTTGCAGATAATCCAAGGCCGATGCCGCATCAGACAATTCGCCCTGACCTTGGTCATATTCGCCCTGACTGCGTCCGACACCGCGGAAGTTAAAGCGCAGAACGGTGAAGCCCATGTTGTAGAAGGCGTAATGCAGATTATAGACCACACGGTTGTTCATCGTGCCGCCAAATTGCGGATGCGGATGCAGGACGATGGCAATCGGGGCATCCTTTGCCTTTTGTGGATGATAACGGCCTTCAAGCCGCCCTTCTGGGCCTTGGAATATCACCTCGGGCATGTCGTTCCCCTTGTCGCTTTCTGGCGAATGCGCGTCATGCTTGACCTGCGCTATCGCCCTACCTAGAACCTGTATCACCGCGATGCTGCGGTTTTGCCCCTAAACGCGGGGCGCGCGTGTGCCTGCGGTTTGCACCACGCATTGCAGTTAAGCGTGACGGATCAAAAGGTCAATCACGGGCTTGGTCTGAATAAGGGCGCGCGGCAAAGTTTCTGCGAAACAGGGCTGCCAAAATGGCACAATTCGGGGGGCAAGATGAAGCTCAGTACAAAAGGCCGATATGCGATGGTGGCTATGGCCGATCTTGCCTTGCAAGAGGAGGGCGCGTTGACCTCTCTCGCGGATATTGCCAAGCGGCAGGATATTTCTTTGCCCTATCTTGAGCAGCTGTTTGTAAAATTGCGCCGCGAGGGTTTGGTGGTGTCTGTGCGCGGGCCTGGCGGGGGGTATAAGCTGGCCAAAGCGCCCGCAGAAATTCGCGTGGTCGATATTTTCTCGGCGGTCGAGGAAACGGTTTCAGCGCTGCATAAAGGGGCGGGCGCCTCTGGCGGCATGTCGGGCAGTCGCGCGCAAAGCATGACCAATCGTCTTTGGGAAAGCCTCAGCGCCCATGTCTATGTCTATCTGCATCAAACACGGCTTTCGGATGTGATCCGCAATGATCTAACGCCATGCCCTGCGGTTCCGACCCTGTTTACAGTGGTGGATGGGGCCTGATGGCGCGCGTTTATCTGGATCACAACGCCACAATGCCGCTTCGGCCCGAGGCGCGCGCGGCGATGATCGCTGCAATGGATGTGGTGGGTAACCCGTCCTCAGTTCATCAAGAGGGGCGTGCGGCCAAGGCGTTGATGGAACGTGCGCGCAGTCAAATTGCCAGTGCCATCGGCGCAGAGGCCGCCGATATCGTGTTTGTGTCTGGCGCGACCGAGGCCGCCGCATTGGCCCTATCTAGGCGCAATCTTAAAGGAGCCGCGATTGAACATGACGCTGTGCGCGCGTGGATCCGTGAGGAGTTAGAGGTCGATGCGCAAGGTCAGGTACATGTAACAGATCCCGCAGACGCGACCCTGCAACTTGCGAATTCCGAAACGGGGATCATCCAATCCCTGCCCGAAGGTTTGGCCGTATCTGATTGGACGCAAGGCTTTGGCAAGCTGCCGCTTGCCTTTGATTGGTCGGGGGTCGATATGGCGTTTATCTCGGCGCATAAAATTGGCGGGCCAAAGGGAATCGGCGCGCTGATCTTGCGGCGTGGCCTTGATGTGGCGGTGCAAATTCGTGGCGGCGGTCAAGAAATGGGGCGCCGTTCTGGAACCGAGAATTTAATTGGCATTGCAGGATTTGGTGGTGCTGCGCAGGCCGCCATACAAGATATTGAAAATGGCCTGTCGAAAAAGCTGGAAAAACTTAGAAATATTCTAGAAAAGACACTGGAACATCGCGCCAAAGATACTATTTTTGTCGGGAAAGATGTCGCGCGGCTACCAAATACCAGCCTGATGGTCACGGAGGGGTGGAAAGGGGAAAGCCAAGTGATGGCAATGGATCTGGCAGGATTTGCGATTTCCGCAGGCTCTGCGTGTTCCAGTGGCAAGGTCAAATCCAGCGCCGTTTTGCAGGCGATGGGGCTGACGCCAGAGATGGCAGGATGCGCGATCCGTGTCTCTCTTGGGCCACAAACGCAGGAGGCCGATGTAATGGCCTTCGCGGAGGCTTGGGCCGATGCCTATGACAGGCGCAAGGCGCGGTCAGGGTTAAACCGCTAGGGGGCCGCATCATTATAAGATGCGGCAGGGCCGCCGCGCCGCACCCCTTGCGATCGAATAGATGCACGAGGGGGTGGGTGGTCTATACGCACCCATCAGGAAGAAACAGGAGTTGATCCCATGACCGCACTCGACAGCGATATCCGCGAAGGTGTCGATCGCGAAACCGTTGAAACCGTCAAGGCAATGGGTGGCGCGTATAAATACGGTTGGGAAACCGATATTGAGATGGAGTTCGCCCCAAAGGGCCTGAACGAGGACATTGTGCGCCTCATCTCGGAAAAGAATAACGAGCCCAAATGGATGCTTGATTGGCGTCTGCAGGCGTTCAAACGCTGGAAGCAGATGGCTGAACCTGATTGGGCCATGCTGAATTACACGGCGATTGATTACCAAGATCAACATTACTACGCCAAACCCAAAAGCATGACCGAAAAGCCCAAAAGTTTGGACGAGGTCGACCCAAAGCTTTTGGCGACTTATGAGAAACTGGGTATTCCCCTGAAGGAGCAAATGTTGCTCGCAGGGGTTGAGGGCGCAGATGCCGAGGCCGCACCGCGCAAAGTGGCGGTTGATGCGGTGTTTGACAGTGTCTCGGTCGGCACGACATTCAAGGATGAATTGGAAAAGGCAGGGGTCATCTTCTGCTCCATCTCCGAGGCGATTCAAAAGTACCCAGATTTGGTGAAGAAATATCTCGGCTCGGTTGTGCCTATTTCGGATAATTTCTTTGCCACTTTGAACTCTGCCGTGTTTTCGGATGGCTCCTTCGTTTATGTGCCGCCAGGCGTGCGCTGCCCTATGGAATTGTCCACCTATTTCCGCATCAATGCGGAAAACACGGGCCAATTTGAGCGCACATTGATCATTGCGGATAAAGACGCCTATGTGTCCTACCTTGAGGGCTGCACCGCGCCAATGCGCGACACCCACCAATTGCACGCCGCAGTTGTTGAATTGGTCGCCCATGATGATGCTGAGATCAAATATTCCACAGTGCAAAACTGGTATCCGGGCGATGAAAACGGCAAGGGTGGGATCTACAATTTCGTGACCAAACGCGCCGATTGTCGTGGGGATCGCTCTAAAGTGATGTGGACCCAAGTGGAAACAGGGTCGGCCATTACGTGGAAATACCCGTCCTGCATCCTGCGCGGTGATGACAGTCAGGGGGAATTCTACTCCATCGCTATCGCCAATAATGCGCAGCAGGCCGATACAGGCACCAAGATGATCCATTTGGGCAAGAACACCAAATCGCGGATTGTCTCCAAAGGTATCAGCGCAGGGCGCGCGCAAAATACTTATCGCGGTCAGGTCTCGATGCATCCAAAGGCAAAAAACAGCCGCAATTACACCCAATGCGACAGTTTGCTGATTGGCGATAAATGCGGTGCGCATACTGTGCCTTATATTGAGGTCAAGAATAACTCCTCGCGGGTTGAGCATGAGGCCACCACTTCGAAAGTGGATGATGATCAGCTGTTCTATTGCCGCTCCCGCGGGATGGATGAGGAAGAAGCGGTGGCCTTGGTGGTCAACGGCTTCTGCCGCGAGGTGTTACAGGCGCTGCCGATGGAATTTGCCATGGAAGCGCAGCAATTGGTTGCAATCAGTCTTGAGGGGAGTGTCGGCTGATGAACTGGAAATATTGGCTCTCAGCAGGGGAACCACGCCCGCGTTATGCGCTGTTGGTTGCCATTGGTGTGGTTGTGATGATGGCCTTGACCTATTCCATCTGGCATCCAGGTGGGCCAGGTCTGGCGGCCTTCGCCGCCGTGGCGGCTACCATTATCAGCCATGTGTCGGCAAAAATGATCATGCGGAAATAAGCCCATGTTGCCAGAGCTGTTGCATCAAACCGCGGGCATCGGTGTTGGCACCTTTCTTGGGGCGCTGATCGGCCTGTCCGTGCGGGCTCGCCAAGGCAAGCGCGGTGGATTGGTGCGCGGATCGGTCTTTTTGACCTCGGTTCTGGTGGGCATGGCGGCTTGGGTTGCAATGGCCGTGCTGCGCGGCATTATGGGGTGAGGCGGATGATCGTTACAACAACACAATCTATCGAAGGTCAAAAAATCACGGACTATCGCGGTATCGTGGTGGGTGAGGCGATTTTGGGCGCAAATGTGTTTCGCGATATTTTCGCAAGCATCACCGATATTATCGGCGGGCGCTCAGGGGCCTATGAGGGCGAGATGGCCCGTGCGCGCGAAACCGCGCTGGCGGAAATGCAAGATCGCGCGCGCGAGCAGGGCGCAAATGCAGTGGTCGGTGTCGATCTGGATTACGAAGTTATCAACAATATGCTGATGGTCAGTGCCTCAGGCACGGCTGTCACAGTGGAATAAGGGAAAGGGCCCGCGCCCTTGAAGGAGAAGATAATGCTTGAGATCAGGAACTTACATGTCGAACTTGAGGAAGAAGGAAAGCAAATCCTCAAAGGTGTCGATCTGACCGTAGAGGCGGGCAAGGTTCATGCGATCATGGGGCCAAATGGCTCGGGCAAATCGACCTTGTCCTATGTGCTGTCGGGGCGCGATGGGTATAGCGTCACGGATGGTTCTGCCACTTTGCTGGGCGAAGACATCCTTGAGATGGAACCCGAAGAGCGCGCCGCCGCAGGCCTGTTCTTGGCATTCCAATATCCCGTTGAGATCCCCGGTGTTGGCAATATGACCTTCCTGCGCACAGCACTGAATGCGCAGCGTAAACTGCGCGGCGAGGATGAGGTGAGCGCGGCAGAGTTTCTGAAACTGGTGCGCGAAAAGGCCAAGACCCTCAAGATTGACGCAGAAATGCTCAAGCGTCCCGTCAATGTGGGCTTCTCGGGCGGTGAGAAGAAGCGCAATGAAATCCTGCAAATGGCAATGCTAGAGCCCAAGATGTGCATCTTGGACGAAACCGATAGTGGCCTTGATGTGGATGCGATGAAACTGGTCTCCGATGGCGTAAACGCGCTGCGGGATGCGGGGCGCGGGTTCCTTGTGATCACTCACTATCAACGCTTGCTTGACCATATCAAACCTGATGTTGTGCATATCATGTCGGATGGCCGTATCATCAAAACGGGCGGGCCAGAATTGGCCTTGGAAGTAGAGAAAAACGGCTACGCGGATCTGTTGGCGGAGGTTGCGTAATGGCTTTGGCGCAGGCACGCATTGATTTGACCGAGGCGCGGATTGCGGCGCTTGAGTTGCCGCACGGGGCCAATTGGGCCAATGAGGCGCGCCACGCAGCCCTCACACGGCTGCGCGCCATGGGTTTGCCGACCGCGCGGGATGAATATTGGAAATACACAAACCCCGCCGAGTTGACCGTGGCCGATGCGCCGGCAGCGGCGCTGTTTGATCCGGGCCAAGATCGCCGCGTCTTTGAGGACATTGACCGCCTCAAGATTGTCTTTGTGGATGGTGTTTTTGATGCGGCTCAATCAGATGATCTCAACCTTGAGGGGCTGGAAATCTCGCGCCTGACGGATGTTTTGAAAACCGACATCCACTGGGCGATGGAGCTTTATGGTCATCTCGAAACCCATGGCCAAGACCCCGTTGCACGCCCCTTGGCCGCGCTGAACACGGCCTTTGCCACGGATGGCATTGTGATCCGTGCAACAGGGCGGCTGTCCAAGCCCGTCAGCCTCATCTATCTGCATCAGTCTGAAACCTCCGATGCCGTGCTGCACCATGTGATCCGCGTTGAGGAAGGCGCAGAGATGACCTTGCTTGAACAGGGCCCTGCCGCGGCGCGGTTCAATAAATGTACTGAGGTTGATCTGGCTCCGACCGCACGCTTTCATCACATCCGCGCACAGGGGCGCGATCACGCCCGCCGCGCCGTGACCCATAGCTTTGTGCGCGTGGCCGAGGCGGCGCATTACAAAAGCTTTACCCTCACCTGCAACGGCGTTCTGACCCGCAACGAGCATGTGATTGATATCGTTGGGGATAATGCAGTTGCCCATGTGGCGGGTGCGGCACTTGGCGATGGCAAGCGGGCCGAGTTCTATCATGACGACACGGTCTTTGTGACCCATCGGGGTGAGGATTGCGAAAGCCGTCAGGTGTTCAAAAAGGTGTTGCGCAACGGGGCCTCTGGCGTGTTTCAGGGGAAAATCCTTGTGACGCCCGGTGCGCAAAAGACCGATGGCTATCAAATCAGCCAAGCCCTGCTTTTGGATGATGACAGCACGTTCTTGGCTAAGCCCGAGCTTGAGATTTACGCCGATGATGTGAAATGCAGCCACGGCTCGACCACTGGCGCGATTGATGAAGAGGCGTTGTTCTATCTGCGCTCGCGCGGGGTGGATCACTCAACAGCCACCGATCTTTTGGTTCTGGCCTTTCTGGCCGAGGCGATTGACGAGATCGAAGATGAGACGCTGCGGTCAGATATACTGGCCCAGCTGGAGCTGTGGTTGGCACGGCGGCGCGGCTAAAGGGTAGGGTCTGCAATGTCAGTCAGCCGCGATATTGTCGCCTCTTGGCGTCGCCCGCGACAGGTGCTGCGGTCTATGCTGAACCATGGCCGCCGCGAGGATCGGGCGATTGCCTTTGTCATGATCGCGTGTTTTCTGATGTTTGTGGGGCAATGGCCCAAACTCAGCCGTGAGGCGTTTTTGGATCCATCGGTGCCACTGCAGGCGCGCCTTGCCATCACATTTTTCGCAATGATGATGGTGATGCCCTTGATGCTCTATGTTTTTGCAGGGATTTCGCATCTGTTGGCGAAATTGTTTCGCGGGCGCGGCACGTTTTATTCTGCACGGCTGGCGCTGTTTTGGTCGCTTTTGGTGACGGCACCGCTATTTTTGTTGAACGGGCTTGTGGCAGGGTTCATCGGACAGGGGCCTGCATCCGATGCCACGGGTTTGGTGACATTGCTTGGCTTTTTGGTGATTTGGCTCGCGTGCCTGATTGAGGCAGAACGCGCACCAGAGGCCGTAACAGAAGGGGTTTAGGCGCGTGAACCTATCAGAGATTCTCACCCTATCGGGTCTGTGGCGTCACACGCGCGACACGATCCGTGCCCCGCAAGAGGCGGCGCAGGCGGTTCTGGCCCTTAATCTGCCGCGCAATGTTTTGTGGTTGGGCTTGGCCTTGGTCATTACCCTATCAACCCTGTTGGCAAGTGCGGTGTTGTTGATGGTGCCGATGCCGGAGGCGGGCGCAGGCGTGCCGATGCCTGTCGTGATGGGGATTGTTCAGGCGGTTTTCCTTGTTTTGGTGTCCCTTGGCATCGCGGTGATTGGCGCGCGCTTTGGGGGCAAGGGCGATTTTGACGGCGCGCTTGCATTGATGGCCTGGTTGCAGGCCGTGTTTCTGGTCGTGCAGGCCTTTCAAATCGCGGCCATTGCCATCGGTTTGTCGGTTCTTGCCGATATTGTCAGTCTTGCCTCTATCCCACTATTCTTTTGGCTCATGGCGCAGTTTGTCACTGTTTTGCATGGGTTTTCGTCCGTTTGGAAAACCTTTTGGGCGATTATCATGTTTTTCATCGCCTTTGTCTTTCTTCTTTCGCTAGTCGTGACAAGTTTCGGCCTTGTCCCAATGATGCCGTAAAGGGTTTCCATGTTTGATGTTGATAAAATCCGCGCTGATTTCCCGATCCTCTCCCGTGAGGTGAACGGAAAGCCACTGGTCTATCTCGACAATGGGGCGAGTGCGCAAAAGCCGTGCGCGGTGATCGATGCGATGACCCATGCCTATGAGGCGGAATATGCCAATGTGCATCGTGGGCTGCATCATCTCTCTATGGTCGCGACCGAGGCCTATGAGGGGGTGCGCGGCAAGATTGCGCGCTTCCTAGGCGTGGGGGACGAGCGCGAGATTGTCTTCACCTCGGGGGCCACCGAAGGGATCAATCTTGTTTCCTATGGTTGGGCCGCGCCGCGCCTGCAAGCGGGGGATGAGATCATCCTGACCATTGCCGAACATCACGCCAATATCGTGCCGTGGCATTTTCTGCGGGAACGTCTTGGCGTGAAATTGGTCTGGGTCGAGACAGATGTGAGCGGGGATTTGGATCCGCAAGCGATGATTGACGCGATCACCCCGCGCACGCGGCTGATTGCGATGTCGCATATGTCTAATGTGCTTGGCACTGTATTTGACGTCAAAACTGTGATTGATGCCGCCCATGCCCGCGATATCCCCGTGTTGGTGGATGGGTCGCAGGCGGCTGTGCATATGCCACTGAACCTTGATGCGCTTGGCGCGGATTTTTATGCAATCACAGGGCACAAACTCTATGGCCCGTCAGGATCAGGTGCGATCTATATCAAATCGGCGCGCATGGCTGAGATGCAGCCCTTCTTGGGCGGGGGGGACATGATCCGCGAAGTGCATCGTGATGAGATCACATGGAATGACCCCCCTATGAAATTCGAGGCAGGGACACCGGGCATTGTTCAGCAAATCGGTCTTGGCGTTGCCCTTGATTACATGAGCGCCGTGGGTATGGAGGCGATTGCCGCCCATGAGGCCGATCTGACCCAATATGCGCGCACCCGCCTTGCGGGGCTGAATTGGCTGAATGTTCAGGGCAATTCTGCGCATAAAGGCGCGATCTTTTCCTTCACCATAGATGGGGCTGCGCATGCCCACGATATTTCCACTGTGCTCGATAAAAAAGGTGTGGCCGTGCGCGCAGGCCATCATTGTGCCCAGCCTTTGATGGACCATATGGGGGTGACGGCCACCTGCCGCGCGTCCTTTGCAATGTATAACACCCGTGCCGAAGTAGATGCCTTGGTCGAAGCCTTGGAACTGTGCCACAATCTTTTCGCCTAAGGTCATATGGATTGATGATTGCGAAACCGCGCCCGCGCCGCTAAAAGCGGGCTCAGGCACCCGTAGCTCAGCTGGATAGAGCGCTGCCCTCCGAAGGCAGAGGCCAGAGGTTCGAATCCTCTCGGGTGCGCCATTTCCCAGTTTCAAGGTCCAAGGACCGAGTACCAAGTGACTGTTTCCAAACGATTAATGTTTGAGAACAGGAGTTTGGTGTTCTATGGTGTGGGTAAGGTCTCCGGTATACTTTTATAAAAGAAACGATACGTTTTACTTCTCGAGGGCGGTGCCTTCGGATCTCCGTCATCGGTTTAATAAGAAAAAGATTGAAGTCTCGCTTCGAACAAAGTCTGAAGCAAAGGCGGCTAAGTCTGCAGCGGCACTCTCCGATCGACTGGAACGATACTGGGATAGCATTAGGATGGAGATGATCTATTCCCGTGAGATGGGGATTAGTGTTGTTTCTGATAAAGCTAGCAACCCTAATTACACTGAGATGAGTATGTATGACGCTTTAGGCTTATATCAACGGCTCAAAGGGACAGGTAAGACTAAACTGTTCTTTGAAATCTCAGAGAGAAGCATTCGTTATCTGGTCGAGTGCATTGGCCATGATAATATCACTAGTCTTGAACCAGCAGACGCAGGGCGGTTTAGGGACTTCCTCTTTGATCGAGGGATGTCTTCCTCCTCAGTTAAACGCGTCTTCTCATCTGTCAGAGCCATAATGAACTTAGCCATTAAAGAGCATGGGCTTGCTATAACCAATGTGTTCAACGGAACTTTCATTCCTGAAGATAATAAAAGGAAAGAGAGACTGCCTGTTCCCGTTGATGTCATCAGACAGATCCAGAATGAATGCAGAAGCCTTAATGATGAACCGAGATGGTTAATAGCTCTAATCAGTGATACGGGCATGAGGCTTTCTGAAGCCTGTGGCCTACTCTCTTCAGATATTGTTCTGGATACGGATATCCCTCATATCAACCTTAAAGAGCATCCATGGCGAAGGCTTAAGACTTCCTCAAGCACCAGAGAGATACCGTTAGTTGGAGCATCCCTTTGGGCAGCAGAGCAGATCAAGGCTCAGGGGACAGAGTTTGCCTTCCCTAAATACTGCAATACGGAGAAGTGCAACGCCAACTCTGCCAGTGCAGCCCTCAACAAGTGGCTTAAGCCAAGGCTACCAGAGGGATGTGTGATCCACTCCTTCCGTCACAGCCTCAGAGATCGTCTCAGAGCGGTTGAATGCCCCTCCGACATAGTTGATGCCATAGGCGGCTGGACAACTGAAGGCATAGGCCAACGCTATGGAAAAGGCTATGACCTCAGCGTAAAGGCGAAGTGGATGGAGAAGATTGTGCGCTGAAGAAATGTTGTCAGCCAAAACTTGGCAATTTAGTGTTGGTGGTGATTTCCATAGAAACATATTTGGTGCGCACTAATGAACTCGAGAATGAACCGACCACCAATGGGGATTGCTACCCCAACGAGTTTTCAAAACAAAACAATATATGCAAATTATCTTCAATATTTTGACGGTTTAAGCATTCAAGATATTGAAACGCAGACAAAAAAAATCTTCAGTAAAACGGCAAAGATAAACGCCAGTCACCCCGTCAACGAAGCTCAAGATGGCACGGGGTATTTTACCGATGTCATCTGGCCCATATCTCAAGCATTTGGTGGATTTAGCCGTCAAAACTATATCGTTATTGGCGGTGAGTATCTTGGCACTGAGTGGGTGACTTCAACAGGATATTTTTACGGCCATTTTGAAAATCCACTTTTTGGCATTCCCCCAAGCAACAAGATGGCTTTCCTGCGTTTTGGTGAATTTCACAAAATGGAGGAAGGCAACATTGTAGAAACGTATGTTTATCTTGGTCTTGCGGAATTGATTATTGCAATCGGGAAATGGCCTTTGGCCCTAAGTCAGGGGTATGAAGGTGTTGTCCCTGGGCCAGCAACACATGACGGTGTTCTTATCAACGAAAGCAACCCCAAAACCTCTCGTGCAAGCGCAGATTTGGTTGAGGGAATGTTAAAGCGATTGGCAACTGAGAACGCTGAGTGGAAGCCATATTGGGATAATAATATGGTTTGGTATGGTCCCGGTGGTCTCGGAACTTATGCGACCGTTGAGGCTTTTGATAAATTTCAACGCCCTTTTGAGAAGACGTTCTCTGGTTGGGGTGACGGCAAAGAGGATGGCATTTCAGGTGTTGGTGCCGATTGCAAGGCTGGAGATGGTGATTACGCTTTCCTCCATGGATGGAAAATGATTACAGGGGTTCATGTAAACCCATTCCTTGGCATTGAGCCAACAGGCAACCGTGTTTTTATGCGAGACTGTGATTGGTGGCGATGCTCAAATGGTAAGATTATTGAAAATTGGTGCATGTTGGATACCCTTCACTTAGTTAAACAGCTTGGGGTAGACGTAATAGCTGAACTATCGTGACTAACCAAAATACCTAGGCTTATAATAGAAAGTAGGTTCAAGAACCAAGATCCGTGGAAACAGTCACTTGGTACTCGGTCCTTGGACCTTGAAACTGGGAAATGGCGCACCCGAGAGCAGGTTCGATGCCTATCCTAAGCGCCATCAAGAAACTGAATCCAGCTATTTCAATAGGTTAGCGCATCCTCAAGAAAGTTCAAGTGTCGAAACCTTACCTGCAACCTTGCCGGAGGTATTCCAGGTCCAAGGACCAAGGATCGAGCTCCAGGGGGTTACTTGGCCCAACCGATTTGCACGGGGCGCAGGGGGTGGCCCCGGGGAGCCCTCTATATGCGGGCCGTGCGCCTCGGACCTCGGGCTTCGGTCATAGGTTGGTGGATTTATTGGAGGACGGTTTTGACAGTTCAACTACCATAATCAGCCATAGCTTCTGTTTCAGTTTTCCTCACCTCAACAATAATCAAGCATGTAAGTGGCAGAAGGCGAGCAACTTAAACAATCAAGCTATGTCGTCAGGAAAACGGTTGAATACAAGTTGCAATATCGCCACCTTTGTTAATATCAACACTTGCGACAAACAAAATCAAAGATATGCCATTGCATAGCTGATGGACGACAGCAGCCCATCATTCAGCGCAGCCATTTTGCATAGTCGCTTACCAATAAATGGGTTGGTGCCACATCTTCGTCGATGGTTGCAAATCGTCCAATCGGTTCTCGGAAGATATTATCGGTTTCGTCGTCATTGACGGTTGAGACCTCTCCGATCAATACATCGCCACCTTCGCCCCAGAAAGCGTGCCAGTCACCTGGCATAAGCGTAACACTTTCACCGGGTGCCAATTTGAGCTTTTGTCCCGCAGCGTAATCGACTCTAATGCCATCACAAAATACGGTGCCGCCCTTGTCTTCTGCAAAGTTTCCGTGATCGTCCGAGCCAAAGAGTTCAACAATCAGATCAGCGCCGCCGCGGTTAATGATGTCCTCGGCTTTAATGATATGAGTATGCATAGGGGAAAGCTGATCCTGCCGAGAGATCAGTAGCTTTTCAGCATAGCACATACCGCCTCCGCGCTGCAGATCCTCAAGCCGGCCATTCCTGAGCGTGAACAGAAACAAACCCATTTCGTCGAAGTTACCCGCGCCATAATCTGTGATGTCCCAACCGCAGCGTGCATTGATTACATTTTGCGCAAGCCTTTTTTGATCAGTGAAAGTTTCGGGTGACCAATACGCAAAAGGTGGCAGCGTAAATCCGTACTTCCTAATGAGTTCATCGGCTTCCGCCATGATGGTGTTGATAGTGGAACGTTTCATTGGCGCTTACTTATTCTAGTTTGCATTCAGTTGGGCATTGCGATCCGTTATTGGCTTTACTGGCGGAGGGGGAGGTAAAAGGGAACGGATGTCACAAAATGGTTGAACACGACGGCATGCTCCCGTCGAGCAATACAGTTTGTTTTGTTAACCCAACCAGTCACGGATTGACGCCCGTGCCACAAGTGCATTCATCTTAGCATCTGCATCAGCAATCTGGGAGGCAAGCGGAGCGCGTGCAGCGCCGCACTCGACCCCACAGGCCCGCAGGGACGCCTTCATTCCTGGCAGCACGCCCACCTCTAAAAGACCCATTACAAATTCAGCGGATACCGCCTGCAAACGTCGCGCGGTTTCAAGATCGCCAGCCAAAACGGCGGCGTTCAGGGCGGCGTACAGTCGACCGAGGATATTGTAGGTTGTGCCAATGCCGCCATCGACTCCCAAGGCTCCAGCGGCAAGGTAGATTTCGTCGAAACCGAAGAAGTAGGTGCTGTCGGGACGTTTTGTCTTAAGCATCGTTAGTTTGAACAGATCGGTGGACGTATACTTTATCCCCGCAACATTGGGCAAATCGAGGATCTCAATCAAAAGCGGCAATGGCAAGGGGCGCCCGGTACGGATAGGCACCTCATAGACGATGAGCGGCAGATCAGTCGCGGCGGCAAGGCTCTTATAATAGCTAAAAATCTCACCGTCACTGAACGGATAGGAATGCGGCGGTAGGGCCGAAAGCCCATTATAACCCAAGCGTGCAGCATTCCGCGCAAGCGTCAGGGAAGCCGCAAGCGAAGGCGCCCCCACATGCGCGATTAGCGTCGCTCCAGAGCCTACAGCGTCACGGGCGACAACCTCTTGCTGGGACAGAAGTGCGTCGGTTTCTAACAGCCCCGATTCGGCGCTGCTACCACCGACATAAAGCCCAGTTAGCCCTTGACGCAGGACAAAGGCGTTTAATGCTGATTGGCGTTCGGGGCTAAACTCCCCATGATCGTCAAAAGCTGACATCAACGCGGCGTACATTCCGGATAGAGGTTTGGACATTTGGACAGCCTAATTATCAAAATGATTATAATCCAAAAATCTAATTTGGTTTGTTCAAATTGTCCATAGTATGTAATTTAATTGACAATTAATCATTTTAAATTTACCAGAAATACATCTTGATGAAGCCAAATGAGGGAATGCGACCGTGCGAGGAACTGAGGCCATTGGCACTTCACGTGTTAGTAGCGATGCGATCGCCGAGGCATTGATTGCCGACATAAAGCTTGGCCGCCAAGTTAAAGGAGACCCTATTCCCACTGAGCGCGAATTGAGCGACCGTTTCGAGGCCTCGCGTCCGACCGTGCGTGCAGCACTTTCGCAGATGCAGTTACGCGGTTATCTTGACGCGCAACCGGGCCACCGTCCGCGCGCTACAAGCCCCTCGCTTGAGAGAATCTTGCTCACCGCTGCCGATGACATCCGCGAAGTTCTAGGTGATATTGAGGCGGGGGCGCATCTAGAACAGATGCGGCAGTTCATCGAAACAGGTGCGGCGCGCGCAGCAACTATGAGGGCAGATACTGTTCAGCTCGCGAAGCTGAGAGAAGCCTTGGAAAGAAACTCAGAAACCATTGGCACTCCGCAATTCGCGGCGACTGACATCTCTTTTCATAGGGCGTTGGTGTCAGTAGTGGGGAACCCAATCTTGCTGAGCTTGCACGATATGTTCGTTAGCCGCTTATTCGCTGAGCGCCCCTCAGTGGCTGACCCACTGGGCAATGACAAAATCTCTTACCAAGAACACCGCGCGATTTACGGCGCTATCCTAGATGGCGATGTCGCTGCGGCAACTGACGTGATCGAGGCACATCTCGCGCGGTCACTACGCCGTCGTCTTAAAGCTGCGGCGCTCGAAAGTGGTGGCGTGACCACTGACAACGTGTAAGCGCAGAGAATGCCTTGCGCAAGGATCCAACAGGAGGAAAACGACATGAAACATTATAGGACAACAGTGATCGCAGGCGGTCTCGCTATTGCGATGGCGATGCCAGCCTTTGCCGAGCGCGAATTAACGCTGGGTATGCAGGATAACGAGGTATCGAACCTTTATGCGGGGGCGCAAGTAATGGCGTCGACGCTGGCTGAAGTTTCGGGTGGCGAGATGACCATTTCGATCTTCCCTTCCTCGCAACTTGGCGATTTCCGTGCCATGGTTGCACAGGTGCAGGCGGGCGAGCTTGACATGGTGACCACCGGCTATCCAGACATGAGCTATGTCATTCCTGAGTTGAACCTAATCGGAGCGCCCTATGTCGCTGATGATTTTGCCCATTTGCAGGAAATTGTTGCCGGCCCATGGGGTCAAGAGATGGCTGGGCGCTTTGAGGAGCAGGACATAAAAATGCTAGACCTGTGGTATTATGGTACGCGCCAGACCACATCGAACCGTCCGATCGAAAGCATGGCTGATATGGAGGGTTTGCGGATGCGGACACCCAATGTGCCCTTCCTGATCGCTTATGCTGAAAACGTAGGTGCCACCCCAGCGCCGGTTGCCTTTGCTGAGGTTTATCTGGCGCTTCAAACAAATCAGGTGGATGCACAGGAAAACCCGCTGCCAACGATCGAGGCGATGAAGTTCTACGAGGTGCAAAGCCACGTTGCCATCACTAACCATTTCATTGCTTCCATTGCGATGATGATGTCGAACGACCTTTGGAATAGCCTGAGCGCCGAGGAGCAGGGTTGGGTGATGGCTGCTGTCGAGGCAGGCGGTGTCGAGAATAATACTCGCACTAACACTGCAGAGGCTGAGTTGCTTGCTACATTTGAAGGGCGCGGGTTGAGCGTGACCCGTCCCGACTTGACCCCATTCCGCGCTGCCATGCGCCCCTACTACGATCAACTCGAGGCTGAGTTCGGAGCGGGCGCCATCGCTCGTGTCCGTGGCCGCGACTGAATACCTAGAGACCGTGCGTTAGGGCGCACGGTCGCCCCTTCTAAAGGATTGGCGCCATGGCAAAAATGCGAAAGTACAGCTTCGAGGGCAGCATCGCTACAATCCTGTTTTTGGCGCTAATCACCATCATCGCAATTCAAATCCTCGGCCGAACCCCACTTTTGCGCGGCCCTGTCTGGACCGAGGAAGCGGCGCGTTGGGTCTGGGTTTGGATGGCCTTTATCGGCATCGCCGAGGTTGAGCGCCAAAACCGCCATTTGCGGATGGGATTTCTTGGCGCAGCTTTGCCTGCACAGCTCCGAAAGTTCGTTTTTACCATCGTTGATCTGGTGTATCTGGGTGTGATGGGGCAGTTGTGTTGGGTGGGTTGGCAAACAGTATCGCGCACCCTTGGCGCAAGTTCAGTCACTCTTCCCTTGCCTACTGCGGCTCTCTACGCCTCTGCGATGATCGCAGCAGCCTTAGTCATGTACAGGATTGTACGGCGCATCTGGGTTGGCAAAAGCAGTGAGATAGACGGAGTCGAACCGCTATGACCCTCATCATCATCGGTGGTCTTTGGCTTCTTATGGTCTTAATTGGCATCCCTATCGGGATTGCCATGATCTTCGTGTCATTGGGTTATTTCTGGTACGTCGAACGGGGTATGTTTCTTGCTGTTCAGCGGATGGTAGATGGGCTCGACAGTTTCCCGCTTTTGGCGGTACCACTCTTCATTCTTGCTGCTGCGATCTTGAACAGCGCCGGCATAACTCACCACTTATTTGGTTTTGCGCGGGCCTTAGTCGGACATGTTAGGGGAGGCTTGGGCCATGTAAACGTTTTGGCTTCGTTGTTTTTTTCGGGGATGTCCGGATCGGCGCTAGCCGATGCAGGTGGTCTCGGAAAGATGGAGATCGAAGCAATGCGCGAGGCGGGATACGATGATGAACTCTCTGGTGCTATTACCGCAGCCTCGTCCTTGATTGGACCCTTGGTGCCGCCTTCCATTACCATGGTCCTTTACGGAGTGATCGCCAATGTCTCGATTGGGCAGTTGTTCTTGGGTGGAGTCATCCCCGGTGTACTGTGCGCCATTGCTTTGATGATCATGATCTACGTAGTGGCGCTCAGACGCGACTTTCCACGTGACCCGCGCCGGTCATCGAGCGAAATCCGGTTGTTGTTCTGGCGGTCACTGCCCGCGCTTCTGACGCCCTTGGTTATTATTGGCGGTATTTTCTCAGGGTACTTCTCGCCAACCGAGGCAGCAGCCGTCACCGTCCTTTATGCGATCTTTATTGATCTCGTCTTTTACCGCGAATTGACCTGGGCGCGGCTTTGGGACGCTGCCTATGAAACTGCTGTCACTTCGGCCTCGATTGCGACCATAATAGCGGGGGTGTCTCTTTTCAGCTTCATCTTCGCACGCGAACAAGCGCCGCAGCAAGTCGCGGAGATGTTCCTTGCTGTTGCTGACAGTCCCTTGACCTTCCTGATTGCGGTTAACGCGATGATATTTGTCCTGGGCTGTTTTATTGAGGCCTTGGTGATCTTGCTAGTGATCGTTCCGATCCTTGTGCCAATTGCGGCGGGTTTCGGCATCGACCCTGTGCATTTTGGGATCATCGTGATCTTGAACCTGATGATTTCGATCACTACGCCACCGATGGGTATGGCGCTTTTTGTGGTCAGCCAAGTTGGCAATATTCCTTACCAGCGCCTCGCTTGGGCGATACTGCCTTGGTTGATCCCGCCTATCTTAGTGTTGATCCTTGTTTGTGTGTTTCCGGTGCTCGCTATAGGACTTCCGAGCTTAATGCGATGAGAGATGTTTTGGCTACATTGCATGGCGGCCTAGTGGTGTCGTGCCAACCGGTGACAGGTGGCCCTATGGATCGGCCCGAGATTGTGGCCGCAATGGCGGCAGCGGCCATCGCTGGTGGCGCGCGCGGTGTCAGGGTCGAGGGCTTGGCTAATTTGCGGGCGACGCGCGCAGTCATAAATGCCCCTATCATCGCTTTGATAAAGCGCGATTTGTCTGACAGCCCGGTGCGGATCACCCCCTTCGTAAGCGATGTGCACGATCTGGCGGCCGCCGGGGCCGATGTGGTTGCAGTAGATGCCACACGCCGCATGCGTCCAGAGCCGCTTACCGCCCTATGGGCCGCGATTAAAGCGGAGGCAGTGCTTGGCATGGCAGATTGCGCTACTATTGAAGAAGGGCGAATAGCGAGAGATATGGGCTTTGCTATCATCGGCACTACCCTGTCCGGCTACACTGCCGATACCTTGGGCCACCACGATGGCCCGGACCTCGACCTTGTGTCAGGATTTCGGGGCATCGGTGGCTTCGTGATGGCCGAGGGGCGGCTGATTTCGCCTGAGGACGCTGCTGCGGCGATGCATGCCGGAGCGGATGCAGTCACAATAGGGACCGCGCTAACACGGCTTGAGATCGTCACAGGATGGTTTCATGCCGCTGTAGCCAAGGCTCAGGTATAAGGGATGTGCATGAAGCTAAATGATTTGGAAGGCTTCGCGATTGATCTGGGTGGCACTAAGGTCATTGCCGCGCGGATTGTTGCGGGAGAGGTCGTGGCACGAGAGATTACCCAAACCATTGGATCGGATGGACCCCATGCGCAGGTAGACGCCATGGCTCGTATAGCGCGAAAAATCGGATACCTTAAAGGGGAGCCCTTGGGCGTGGCGGTCGCCGGGCGCATTGATGCTCAAGGGCACTGGCATGCGGTCAATGCAAGAACGCTCAGTGCAATCTCCAGCGTGCCGCTTGCAGACTTGATCGCGGCTGAGCTTGGACCCGTGAACTGTTTAAACGATGCTGCTGCCGCTGCCCTGGCCGAAGCGCGTTTTGGTGCGGGTAAGGGCATTACGAACTTTGCCTTCCTCACCGTGTCGACCGGAATTGGGGGGGGCTTGGTACTGATGGGACGGCTTTTGACCAGCCCCAGCGGTCTTGCAGGGCACGTTGGCTTTGCCACTGCCCAAGGAGCCACGAGCAATGCTTGCGGCAGCGGTAGGAAGAACACAGTTGAAAGTATCGCGGGCGGGCAGGCCATGGCTCTGGTCGCGTCCGACAGGGGTATCGATGCCCGCGCCATTTGCGCAGCGGCGTTGCGGGGGGAGGCTTGGGCGGAGGCGATCGTTGAGAACAGTGCGCAGGCGGTTGGCACTCTGATCGCCGATTTGACCGCGATTCTTGGGCTGCAGGGGGTAGCAATCGGTGGCAGCATAGGCCTTTCGGATGGCTACATCGATCGAGTGCGCCGCTTCCTTGATGCGGAGCCACCGCTGTTTCGGGTGCCTGTGCAGGCAGCGCGATTGGGGGCAAATGCCCCACTTTTCGGCGCGCTGTTGGCGCGACTGGACGAGGAAGGTAAATGAAGATCCTTATTTTGGAAGATGCGCAGGCTGTGACTTTGCGGGCAGCTGATATAGTGTCGGCGCAAATCCGAACGCTTCCAAATGCGGTTTTAGGTTTGGCAACTGGGGGCACGATGATGCCGCTCTATAACGAACTCGTGCGTCGGAATCATGCGGGCGAGTTATCTTTGGCGGGGATCAGCACCTTCAACCTTGATGAGTACGTGGGCCTTCCACCCGACCATCCTGGTTCTTACCACCAGACCATGCTCGACGCCCTATTCAAGCATACCGACATCCGCGCTGAAGCCACCCATCTGCCGCGCGGCGATGCCTCTGACCCTTGTGTTGAGGCGCAACGCTATGAGGCTTGCATTGCTAACGCGGGTGGGATCGACTTGCAGCTTTTGGGGATAGGTGCGAATGGGCATATCGGTTTCAACGAACCGACATCCAGTCTTGGTTCGCGCACACGGGTCAAGACCCTGACTGAGGCCACACGCGACTCCAACCAACAGTTTTTTAATTCGCAGAATCTTGTCCCACGCTATGCAATTACAATGGGTATCGCGACCATACTGGAGGCGCGCACTTGTCTACTTTTGGCGACTGGTAGGGCCAAAGCCGCTGCCGTAGCCGCGATGGTCGAGGGGCCCGTCAGCGCCGCCTGTCCGGCGTCCGCCCTGCAAATGCATCCCAAGGTCACCGTCATAGTTGATCACGGAGCAGCAAGCGAGCTGCAAATGACAGATTACTACCATCAGGTCCATCCTAACGGAGACGATTTTGCCAGTCCTTAATCGGTGCTGTCACACTGATTTTTCACATAATCCTCATACCCAAAACCTCTCCACCATTGTTGCAGTATCTCCTTAAACGCGAGAGTAATCTCATAATTATTCGCATTGAGCATTCAGATTAGCTGTTGCCGCACGGCCAGTCTTTCAGAGTTAGTTGACAATTATTTTTGGCCTCGAGACTTAGTTCCGGGCGCTTCTTGCTTCAGCAGAATTATGTTATAGTGTAACACTCCATGAAAGGGGTGTTTTGCATGTTTGCAAAAGGTAATACGGTCGGGAAAGCTTGGCGCTTCGGCCAATTTTGGCAGGGTAAACGTTGTGGCGCGAAAACACGCGCAGGGCACCCATGCAAAAAAGCGGCCTTGAAAGGCCGCGCTCGGTGCCGAAACCATGGAGGTGCTAGCACAGGACCGCGGACCGAGGAAGGACGTGCGCGGATCGCAGCAGCACAAACCACTCATGGGCGGTTAACGAAAGAGAAGCGGGCCGCAGCGAAGCGCAATGCCGAGGTTGGACGACAAATCCGTGCTGAGCTTGCGGAGATCGAAGAACAACTGATTTCTGGCGGCCTCTTGGTCAACACTTGGCGCCATCATTTCGGCATGTGAGCATCGACTGGAACAGCTGTCACAGCAGTTTTTGGTTTTTTTATTTCTGGCTCTAATCCTAAAAAAACCCTAAATCGCTGTGACACCTGTGACGGGGTTCAGAACGGCACGTCTCGCTCTTGATAACTGACAACCCGCAAACCAATAAAGCCCCGCAACTTGTTGTTCCCGACACGGCGTTGGACACGCTCTAGTCCGCGTCGCTCCATATAGCGAAGCACATCAGACTTTGCGGGATGGGGACGATCCTCCGCTCGGCAATACTTCGCAGCGGCGTCGACTAGATCATCTGTTGGAACAAAATGGCTGTCGCGATGTGTGACCTCCAGGCAATTTTCAAAAAAGCCGGTTAGCGGATCGGTAAAACGGCGATACTTATCGAGTTCGTACCGCATTGACGGAGTAAGCTCCAATCCTTCCTCCAGATAAGCACGGTATCCCTCCACCGCCCATACAGCGATCCCCGGCAGTTCTGAAGCTAGTTTCCTCTTGAGTTCCTTGTCAGGGTTCTCATCCGCAAAGCTATTTGGAAATCTGAGCATTGCCAGGCGACGAAAGTATGCTTTGTCTTCTGGATCAGCAAACGGATAAAAATTCGTGGCCACAAGGAGTTGAGCGGTAGGCTGGAAATCAAAGAACTCTTTATGCAGGAAGCGAGCCGTCATCGTGTCGCCGCCCGATAGTGCTTTGACCAACTGTGTGTTTACATGTAACTTTTGCGGCAACTCCGATATTGTTGCTAGCCGCTTGCCCGCCAACTTTGCAATATCGTTAGGGATGGCGGCGGTGTTTTGCGCAGAGATTGAAGTCGCAGCCAGTGTTGTTTGGTAGTCTCCCAACAGGCTCTTGAGTGTCTCAATTAACGTGGATTTGCCATCTCCCCCATCGCCAATCAGGATCTGCAGGCGCTGCTCCTTTCGTTCCCCGGATAAGATATATCCCGTCAGTTTCTTCAAATAATGGGCGTCATTTTTATCCTCGCCGACAACCTCTGATATAAACTGGACGAAGCGTGGCGCTTTAGCCTCTGGGTCCCACGCGCAACCTGCCAGCCTGGTAATCTTGTCGTTGGCACGGGCTTCGTAGAACTTGCCCGTCTTTAGGTCCATTGTCCCATTCTGGAAGTTCACCAAATGGGGCTGAGTATCGAAGGCTTCTTGGCTAATGCTGAGACCTTCAAGCTGCGACGCAATATCAAGCATAGCTTTGATACGCGCATTTGCCTCTGAGTTTTTTTGCCAACGTATGGCATGTTGTAGGTCGTCGGGATCGCCCTCAACGGCTTCCTTGCCGATGCTCCGTACGGTCTCATGCGCCATTCGTGCGGCTGCTGCATCATCAGGCACCCAACGCTGGCCATCAAAATAATACCACGTGCGATGTTCTCTGGCGTAATAGACGCCTCCGCGCCATCCTTGCCGAAAACGTTCCGCGTTTCCTAAGTCGGTAAAGGGCAGGCGGCTATTCTTACGGTACCCAACAGCACTACCCACTGTGCTCTCGACCTCTTCTGCGTCAAGCGGCGGGTTAAACGTTTTGTTGAGCGCAAACGCCGCTGCCCGAACCTCATCGTCCGATAGCCCCCCATGGGTGGCGCGTACTGAATGGTGAAACAGGGTGTGGTTCCTAGCGCCCTCCTGCGTACCCGTGGCTATATTAAGTTGAGTCTTTTTAGGCGGCGCCAAAAGCCGTGTGAGGTACTGGTCCGGCAGTGGCGCGACCTCGACTTCTTCAATGCTCAGTCCCTCAACAGGTTCGTAACAGCGCCCGTCAGGCAAAACAGAACCCGCAAAAATAACGTAGCCGCCTTCGGCCCGGACATCGACATCCTTTCCAAAGCAGGTCGAGGCAGAGTTCCTGATGTTCAATCCTTTCGGATATTTAAAAAAGATATGCCTTCCGCCAGACATCGTCCGTGTCTGTGCTGTTTTTGGGATCGTTAGTCCGGTTGCTGCAAAGGACGCTTCTCCACACTTATCTCCACCACAATCTATGTCGATGACTAACAGCCCCGATTGTTCGCCGCATAGAACTGCTACAAGAGCATTTGGATATTTATTCCACCAATCGTTTATTTGCCCCGCATCCGTGGTGGCTTCCTTCAAACCATGCGGAGTGTAGGGAGATTTTGCCTGAAGCGTCCGCATTTTTCCGGTCCGGTCAGTGAAGGTGTGAGGCTTTTCGCGGGCTGGAAAAACAGGGAAGCCGTGTGCGGTCGCCAGATAAAGCGCGAGCGAGTGGTTATGCGTAATGCTCATGCCTGATCCTCCTTAGCGCCTTCGAGCCAAGCGGCGACATCAGCTGTCTTGTATAGTGGTACCCGTCCAGAACCGGGAAGTGGTTGGGGAAAACCTCTGAGCGCCTCCCATTGACGGATAGTTGCTTTGGTTACGCGAAGCTCCGCAGCGAGTTCACCGCGTGTGACGTATGTTCGTTTAGAAAAATGCATAGGTGCACCCTCCTTGGTCGATCTCATTAGAGACCAAACAGTGGATGCACACATATTCTTGGGGTTTGGCTTGTGCGCTTAGGCCAACTGCGCCACGTGACGAAGTTGCAGTCGGTGATCGCCCCTCCGACCAGTCAATAGTACCAGATGATACCCAATCAAATCAAGATTTTAGAAGATTTTTCAGTCAATTTCTGATGATATTGAAAGATTTCAATTGCTTGCCTTTGAGTGGCTTCGAGACTTTGCCACAAGCAGCCCACAACTTGTTGGGTAGCACACAACAAATAAAGTCCTGCTCTTACGTCCAATTCTCTTAAAGCCAATAGGATAGAACCTGCTAAATACCCAGTCGCATTCCCTCATCAAAATTCCACCCAACGAAATCCACCAACCTATGACCGAAGCCCGAGGTCCGAGGCGCACGGCCCGCATATAGAGGGCTCCCCGGGGCCACCCCCTGCGCCCCGTGCAAATCGGTTGGGCCAAGTAACCCCCTGGAGCTCGATCCTTGGTCCTTGGACCTGGAATACCTCCGGCAAGGTTGCAGGTAAGGTTTCGACACTTGAACTTTCTTGAGGATGCGCTAACCTATTGAAATAGCTGGATTCAGTTTCTTGATGGCGCTTAGGATAGGCATCGAACCTGCTCTCGGGTGCGCCAGTTTTCTTTTTCATCTGGAATGCCGCCCCGCCGATCCTATAGCATATCGACAGATATGATTTTGGAGGGCGGGAGATATGGTCAAGATTGCGATTGTGGGGGCCGGGCTGATTGGTCAGGCATGGGGGGCTGTGTTTGTGGCAGCTGGCCATGATGTTGTGCTTTATGATCCTATCGCGGGTGTTGCCGATGGCGCGGCGCCAAAGGTTTTGGCGCGGTTGCAGGATTTAGCCGATCACGGCCTGATTGCCGCACGAGAGTATCGCAGTCAGATCAGCGTGGCTGCGAGCTTGGCCGCGGCGCTTGAGGGTGTGATATATGTCCAAGAAAGTGGCCCAGAAAAACGCGATGTAAAGGCGGCCCTGACTGCGGAGATGGATGCAATTCTGCCACCTGATGTGCCGATTGGCAGTTCAACCTCGGGCATTCCTGCCTCGTCCTATGCGGCTGATGTCGCGGGGCGCGGGCGCTGCTTGGTCGTGCATCCGATCAATCCCCCCCATCTGGTGCCCGCCGTTGAGATTGTGCCTGCCCCTTTTACCGCAGCTGAGGTCACCGAAAAAGTGCGCGATTTGATTGCACAGACAGGGCAAATTCCAATTACATTAAAGCGCGAGATTGACGGGTTCGTGGTTAACCGATTGCAAGGTGCGTTGCTGATTGAGGCGTTTAAGCTGCTGCAAAACGGCGTGGCCGCGCCCGAGGATATTGACCGCGCCATTTGCGATGGTTTGGGGATGCGATGGTCGTTTATGGGGCCGTTTGAAACGATCCACCTGAATGCACCAGGGGGCGTGTCGGATTATGTCACGCGCTTTGCGGGCATGTATCAGAGCATGTTTGAGGGCGATACAAAGATAAGCGATTGGTCATCCGCCTTAGACCAGGGACTGACGTCCTATTTGGATGCCCTGCACCCGCAAGACAGCCTGCCCGAGGCGCATCGCGCGCGCGATCTGAAGCTTATGGAGCTTTTGCGCATGCGGCGTGCGGGGGATCGCAGGGGGTAAGCCTGTTAGCTTGCCCCTGCCTTTGCCATGTCGCGCAATTGGAATTTTTGGATTTTACCCGTGCTTGTGCGCGGGATCTCCGTGAAAATAAAATCACGCGGGCATTTGTAATGGGCGAGGCGGTCGCGGCACCATTCGCGCAGATCCTCTGCGCTGGCGCTTTCCCCTGATTTCAACTCGATAAAGGCGCAAGGCGTCTCGCCCCATTTCTCGTCTGGCTGGGCCACCACGGCCACGACAGCCACGGCAGGGTGTGCATAAAGCACTTCCTCGACCTCGATTGAGGAAATATTCTCGCCTCCTGAGATGATGATATCCTTTGAGCGGTCTTTCAGCTGAATATACCCATCTGGGTGGATCACCGCCAAATCGCCCGAATGGAACCAGCCGCCCGCAAAGGTTTTTTCGGTGGCGTTTGGGTTGCGGAAATATCCCTTCATCACGACATTGCCGCGGAACATGACCTCGCCCAAAGTTTCCCCATCGCGCGGGACAGGCTGCAACGTATCGGGATCAAGCACATCCAGCTGTTCCAGCGGCGTGTATTTCACGCCCTGACGCGATTTAAGCCGCGCTTGTTCGGGCAGGGGCAAATCTGACCATTCCTGATGCCATTCATTGACCACGGCGGGGCCATAGGTTTCGGTCAGGCCATAAAGATGGGTCACATCAAACCCTGCCTGTTGCATATCGGCCAAGACCCGCTCTGGTGGCGGGGCTGCGGCGGTAAAGAAATTCACCTGTGATGGCAGTTGCTCTCGCTCGGGCGCATCCAAGATCACCGACATCACAATTGGCGCGCCGCATAGATGGGTTACGCCATCCTCGGTCAGGGCGCGCCAAATCGGCGAGCTGCGCACTTGGCGCAGGCAGACATGGGTGCCGATAATGGCGGAAATTGTCCAAGGGAAACACCAGCCGTTGCAGTGAAACATCGGCAAGGTCCACAGATAGACCGCGTGTTTCTGCATCGAAGTGATCAGCGCGTTGCCCTGTGCCAGCAAATAAGCCCCACGATGGTGATAAACCACACCTTTGGGATCGCCCGTGGTGCCAGAGGTGTAATTAAGCGCAATCGCATCCCATTCATCATCGGGCAGGGCCCAGTGATAGTCAGGATCACCTTTGGCCAGATAGGCCTCGTAATCTTCGGCCATCACATCGCTGCGCGGGCCGTCATATTCGGGGTCGTCATATTGCACCAAGTGCGGCTTGGATTTCGCCAGTTGCAGCGCCTCTTGGGCCAGTGGCATGAATTCCGCATCCACGATCAGGATTTTGCTTTCGGCATGGTCGATCTGAAAGGCGATGATGGCCGCATCAAGCCGCGTGTTAATAGAATGCAAAACAGCGCCGCACATTGGCACGCCGTAATGGCACTCTAACATGGCGGGTGTATTGGCAAGGATCACCGAGACATTATCGCCTTTGCGCACCCCGTCTTGTGTCAGGCGAGACGCTAATTGCCGTGCGCGCGCATAGAAATCGCGGTAACCGCGGCGCAAGGGGCCATGAATGATGGCCACATGATCAGGATAAGTGCCTGCAGCGCGCTCAAGAAAACTCAGCGGGCTGAGGGGTTGATGATTGGCCGCGCGCCGCGCAAGGCTTGGGTCATCGTGATAAATCTGGCTCATTTGTCCTGCCATTGTGGATGACGTTTCTCGATAAAGGCCCCGATCCCTTCTTCGGCATCATGGGTCAGCATATTGTCCACCATAACCTGCGCGGCATAATTATAGGCCTCGGCCAGACCCATTTCGGCTTGGCGATAGAAGGCCGATTTTCCAGTGGCGAGGGTCATTGTGGATTTTGCGGCGATTTTGGCGGCCATCTCTTCGATTGTGGCGCTGAGTTCCGCCTCTGGGACAGCCTTATTCACCAATCCCATTTCCACCGCACGCGGGGCCGCGACCATATCGCCCGTCAACAGCATCTCCATCGCGTGTTTATGGCTGACATTGCGCGACAAAGCGACCATGGGGGTCGAGCAAAATAGCCCAATATGCACCCCTGGTGTGCCAAAGCGCGCGCCGTCTTCGGCCACCGCCAAATCACAGGTCGCAACCAATTGGCACCCCGCCGCCGTGGCCACGCCCCGCACCTCGGCAATCACGGGCGTGGGGCAGGCCACAATTGCCTGCATCACGGATGCGCAAAGCGCCATGATCTTGGTAAAATAGGCGCGCCCCCCATCGCCCTCAGCGCGGGCCGCGGTCAATTCCTTGAGATCATGGCCCGCACAAAAAGCGGGGCCACGAGAGGCAAGAATGACCACCCGCACCTCAGGATCATCGCCTGCCGCATGGATCGCCTCAAGAAGGCGGTTCAGCATCGCCTCAGACAGCGCATTGCGGCGTTTTTCGTCATTCAGGGTCAGACGTAAAATCCCCCGCGCATCAAGCGCGCTGTCTAGGATATTGGTTTGGCTGGCTATGGTCATGGCATCCTCTCCCAGATTAGGGGCTTAGCTGATCGTCACCTCAACATAGTCGGCGATGGAATTCGCAACAAAGCAATAACGATGGGCGCGGTGCTGCATCTCGTCAACCGTTTCCTGATCCACCGAAAAGCCGGTATCAAAGGTCACTTTGGGGTGCAGATCAATACGGGTCACGGCCATGCGGCCTTTGGGGCTTTTGCCCAAATAGGCCGCGGCATGGTCGGTATAGCTTGCCACAGGCCAACCTGCCTTTGCGGCAAGGGCCAGAAAGGTCATCATATGGCAACTCGACATCGCAGCCGCTAAGGCCTGTTCTGGATTGGTATAGGCGGGATTCCCGCCCCAATCGGGCGCGGCATCCCCCATGACCTTGGTGTCATCAGTATAGGTGATCTCATGGGCGTTGCTGTATTTCTGCGGGGTCAGCGTGGCCTCTTGGCGCTGCCAGTTTAGGGTGATAGATAGGCTCATAACGCGGCAACCTTTCTTTCATTACAATCAGATAAATTTGGCTTTGAAATCGGTGTCATACCCCTCAGGGGCGAGGGGTTGGCCTGTGGCCGCCAAAGCCCCTAGGCGACCGATTTCATCACAGCTTTTCGCGGCGGCCCCATTGCCACCTGTCAGGATGGTCAGGTGATCATCAAGCCGCTCGATATAGGGGTATCCTGTGGCGGTGAAACTGATGACGCAGGTATCAGTGTGATAGGATTGCACTGGCAGATCAGGTAAAATTGCCGTCAAATAGCCTTGCAAGCGCGCGGCGGCCTCTGCGCTGCCCTCAGAGCGGAACCATGCGGTCATCTCGGCCTGAGTGGTCAGGCTTGGTGAGGCAGGTTCGCCCCCGATTTTCAGATAATATTTCCCATCGGGATATTGGATCGGTGGCAGCAGATACAGGTCTTCATCCATGCGCCCATCTTCGGGCATGGAAATCAGCGTGGGCATCTCGGCCAAGCGCGCCACATCATTGGGCGCGATTTCGGCCAAAAGCACGGTGCGTGCCATCACGTTCATATCGGGGCGGGCGGGCAAAAGCCTGTCGGTGCGCGCATAGCCCCCCGTGGCGATGACGACATGCCCCGCATCCACTGTATCGCCCGTTGTAAGGGTGACTGTGCCCTGATTCTGCGCCACGGCGGCGGCGTCAATCACCACGCCCCCCGCCTGTTCCATCGCGCGCTCCTCTGCGGCGCGCAACAAGCGGGGGTTGATCCAACCGCCTGCGGCCTCCCATGCGGCGGCTGTTCCTACGGGAAACCGCATAAAGGGAAAGCGCGCCGCAAGGCCTGCATCATCAAGCCGCTCATGAGGAATGGCCAAGGCCTCAGCAGCCTGCAGAAAGGCGTGCGTAAAATCCGCAGCGGGCCCTGCGATTGGCCCTGCCATCATCACCCCGCATGGGGTGTAGAACTCTTGCCCTAATACCGCCTCAAGTTCACGGTATCGCGCCATTGAGCGCAAGGCGAGGCGGGACCAATCAGCCTTTTCCGCAAGGCCGCGCGTGATCCTGCCTGCGTCATGGTGGCTGCCAAAGGGGCCATCATGGGTTGCACGGTTTTGCGGCTCGGAGGGGCCGATTAGGGCCATGCGATGACCCATTTGCGCCAGATACCGCGCGGCGGCTGTGCCCATCAGGCCACGACCAACCACCGCGATATCAAAGCGCCCCGTCACAGCGACAATCCTGTTGTCTTGGTCAGTTCGGCAAAGCTTGCTTGGGTAACAGGGTCAAGGGGGATGCCCTTTTGAGCGCGTAAGGCTGCCACATCCCATTCGCGATCCCCAGGCGCCATGACGCGCGCGCCTGTGCGGGGCGTGCTGTTGCGCAGCTTGGTCAGGTAATGCTCCATGCCCGCAATGAATATCGGGCCTGTCAAAAAGGCCTCAGGGTCAATGGCAATCACAAATCCCCCCACGCCCCGCGGACGGGTTATGTCACCGCCCACCATGGCATCGAGATCGGGCGAGATTTTCATGCCCGTGAAAACCGCTGAAAAGATTTCTGCAACGCCCCCCAATGCGGCCCCCTTAAACCCGAATTCGCCCCCGAGCGGGGCCAACATTTCAACTTTATTAGGGTCGGTTGTGTTAACACCTGCGGCGTCAGATGCGACATCTTCGGGCAAGGTCACGCCAAGGGAAGCATAAAGTTGCACGCGGTTATAGGGCACGGAACTGGTCGCCATATCCAAAAGCCAAGGGTTGCCTGCGGTGGGAAAGGCGATGGAGATCGGATTGGTGCCGTGAAACCGTTCGGCCCCGTCATGCAGGCGCACAAGACTGTCTGAATTGCCAAAGACCATGCCACCCATCCCGCGCTTGGCCAAGGCCATGGTATAAGCCCCCGCAGCGCCGTAATGCGAGCTGTTCATCACCCCAACCGCGCCAATGCCCGCCTCACGGGCCAAATCGGCGGCATGATCCGCCGCGGCATAAAGCGCGCGTGCGCCATGCGCATCATCCGCATCCAACATGCCTGTGCCTGCACGGGTTTTGATGAATTTGAGATTGGGGCGCGGGTTGACGCGCCCGCCGCGCATCACCGCCTGATAATGCGGCAAAAGGCGGAAGCCGTGGCTGTCTACGCCATGCAGGCTGGCATGCATCATGGCATCTGTAGTGGTTGTGGCTGTGGCCTCATCTGCGCCCGCAGCGCACAATATAGCGCGGCTAAAGGTTGTGATCGCCTCGGCACTGACCCAAATTTGATTATCATCCTGCCCTTGCGCTGTCATGTTATCCTCCCGCCAGCTTACAATTTCGCGCATGTTGCCTCACCGCCACGGGCGATGCCAGTTAAGAATTTATCTCTCAATCCAATGCGGCAATCAGCTGGGGGATTTTCTGTTTTACCTTGAAGAAACCCGCCGTGGCATGGGGCCATATCCTTTGATCCCATGGGTCGCACCATTCGGCGAAGGTGATATTTGCAGCCTCAAGGGGCCTGCGCGCTTCGGTGATCCAATCGAATAACGGCCCTTGCGGGATATAGGGGGTGGCGATTTGCACGGCCCCAAGCCGCGTGGCCATTTGCGCCAAGAGTTTTGGATCGCGCGCCTCGACCATTTCAGCGGTCAGGCCAAGCCGATTTGCACAATCGCGAATGGCCTCCGCCTCGAAGGCGGCGACATCTGGGCTTGCATGGCGCAAATGCGATTGGGTCAACCCCACCACGGCACCAACATCAAAGCCCGCAATATCGGCGCCTGTGATCCCGCAGTCTTCATCAGTGATCAGCAAAAGGGTTTTCGCCCCCGTCTGTGGCGCAACGGGGTTGCGCAGTGGCAGGGTCGGGGGCAGGCCATCAGGCTCGGTCGCTTCAAGCCCTTCTGTCACCACGGCCAAATCTACATCGCGCGGGGTAAATCGATTTTGCGTGAATTTTGCGATATTCCACGCCTCGGCCGCATAAAATTTGCCCCGCGTATGTAGGCCCGCAACCCATCGCCAGCCCAAGGTGTTAGACGCTGCATCCCCATCTAAGAGATGACGATAAAAGAAATCCGCGCCAAGCCGCCATGGCAATCGCAGCGTGAATATCCAGATCGAGGCAAGCCACATCCGCGCGTGATTGTGCAGATAGCCCGTTTCAACCAATTCGCGCGCCCAATGGTCAAAGCAGTCTAGCCCCGTGCGCCCTTCGATGGCGCGGGTATAGGCGCGGGACAAAGGGCGATCTTGGTCGAGCACGGCCATATCGGCCTCAAGACCTGACACGTAACTGCGCCATATGGCGGGGCGCATCTCAAGCCAGCCCTTAAAATAGCTGCGCCAAATCACCTCTTGAATGAATTTTTCAGAGGAAACCGCGCCATGTGTGCCAAGCGCGGTTTTGATAACCTCTGCTTCGCGGATCAGGCGGCGGCGGATATAAGGCGACAGGCGCGACACAGATTTATGTGCACCATGTCCCAGATCGTAATTGCGCCCATTGGCATAGGCCTTGCCCATTTTGGGGGTGAATTCGATCAGACGCGCCTCTGCCCCTGCCCGTGTGGCCTGCATGTTTTTGCCTCGCTTGGATGTGCTTTGCAAACCTAGCTAAGGCAGCAGGGGGCGAGGTCAACTGCGCCTAAGCGCCCTCAAACGGCGTTTCGCGCAGCTCGCGCGCGACCGCCTCATCCAGCGGTGGGGGAAAGGAGTTAAGGATAAAACCAAGCGTGCTATAAAAGCCCACTGTGGCAATCAAATCAAAAATGCCCTCTTTGCCAATTTCGGCCTCAAGCGGCCCCTGCATCTGGGGGGGGATCGCGCGCGTGGTCATCAGGGCATCGACTGCGCGGACGATGGTTTGATCTTGACCTGTGATCTCGTGAATTGGGCCTGCGAGACGCGCGATGCGGTGATCTTCAAACCCAAGGGCGCGCGCACGGCTGACATGATGCGCCCATTCATAATCCGAGCCC